>NZ_CVRN01000001.1:0-1347 GCF_001050095.1 Enterococcus massiliensis
TGTAGTGAGGGGTTGCCCCTTGTGAGAGTAGGACGTCGCCACGCTGGTTTATTCCGGCATAGCTCAGTTGGTAGTAGCGCATGACTGTTAATCATGATGTCGTAGGTTCGAGTCCTACTGCCGGAGTTCTCAATTTTTTTAAAATTGTAGAGTAATGAGCTTCTTTCACTCGGGAGAGTTGTCCGAGAGGCCGAAGGAGCATGATTGGAAATCATGTAGATGGTAAACACTGTCTCAAGGGTTCGAATCCCTTACTCTCCGTTTTGTTGGTCCGTTGGTCAAGTGGTTAAGACACCGCCCTTTCACGGCGGTAACACGGGTTCGAGTCCCGTACGGATCATTAATTAAAATATGGAGGTTTAGCTCAGCTGGGAGAGCATCTGCCTTACAAGCAGAGGGTCAGCGGTTCGATCCCGTTAACCTCCATAATATGAGTGGTTCCGTGGTGTAGGGGTTAACATGCCTGCCTGTCACGCAGGAGATCGCGGGTTCGATTCCCGTCGGAACCGCCATTTATAATTTTAATTATCTTCATTTTTTTGTGGCTCGGTAGCTCAGTTGGTAGAGCAATGGATTGAAGCTCCATGTGTCGGCAGTTCGATTCTGTCCCGCGCCACCATGGAGGAGTAGCGAAGTGGCTAAACGCGACGGACTGTAAATCCGTTCCTTCGGGTTCAGTGGTTCGAATCCACTCTCCTCCATTAGGGGCATAGTTTAAAGGTAGAACAGCGGTCTCCAAAACCGTTAGTGTGGGTTCAATTCCTGCTGCCCCTGCCATTATTTTTTGTTACTGTTAGTTAGTGTCATGGCGATTGTGGCGAAGTGGTTAACGCACCGGATTGTGGCTCCGGCATTCGTGGGTTCGATTCCCATCATTCGCCCTTTATTGGGGTATAGCCAAGCGGTAAGGCAAGGGACTTTGACTCCCTCATGCGTTGGTTCGAATCCAGCTACCCCAGTTCTACATTTACAGATGTAGAAAAAAATAGTATAATGGCGGTATAGCCAAGTGGTAAGGCAGAGGTCTGCAAAACCTTCATCACCGGTTCAAATCCGGTTACCGCCTTAGTACTAATTATTACTATTATATTGTTATGCCGGCGTGGCGGAATTGGCAGACGCGCTGGACTCAAAATCCAGTGCCCGTTGAGGGCGTGCCGGTTCGACCCCGGCCGCCGGTATCGTTGATGTATCAGTCTTCTTAGAAGATTGATACATCTTTTTTTGGCTCTTTGTCAATAAGGACTGATGAGTTGTGCAAAATCAAATCTGGGTCAGAATGAACCTCATTCTGGCTCAGATTTTTTTGTTATCTTACATTGATTAATTGATTGATCAAAAAGATTC
>NZ_CVRN01000002.1:0-79290 GCF_001050095.1 Enterococcus massiliensis
AAGGTATCATTATCAATGACAACAACATTCCCTTGTGTTTCTTCAAAAATTGCTGATCGCAAACTGGTTTTCCCTGACCCTGGTTGCCCACCAAGTAAAAAAGCGGTTGGCGATTCAACCGCTTTTTTACTTGAATCAATTCTTCTAAATTATCATTTAAGCGATTCTCAAATTGTTTGTCAGTAAAATTGACTATATTTGCCATATTAAGCCACTTTCTCTTTATTCAAAACTTGTTTTGAGTAACGATTCATTGACCGCCAATACTCATGAACGGCTTGTAATTCTTCTAAAGAATAATCAAAAAGATTTACACGTTTTGCAAGCTTTAATTGGTTTAATAAATTGACTTCCAATAATTGAGAGTCATTTTTATTTAATTCATGGTTCAAAACATAGTTTAATACTCGATTATAAACGCTTGCTGATAACTCATTAATGATTTCAATTTCAAATGTTTTTTCATACGTAACTGCCATTTCATTTTCACTCCTTTTAAAGTTTATCAGGTAAATATTTCCGTATATATTCTTCTAAGGCTTGATCCATAACTTCTTTTACGTTTCCGCCATTCTTTGCTGTTTCGATTTTTATGATATGGTGCAAGTCAGCACGAACACGAACCGTCTTAGCTCCCATTATATCTTTTTTTGCACTGATTGGTGTATCATTTCGTTTTGCTTTTTGTGCGCCTAAATTTCCCACAATCACTCACTTCTTTCTATTTCTTCTTATTCTTATTTTATCATCAACAATCACAAATCACAAGTGATTTGTGATTAATCACTTGTGATTTGTGATTCTATTCTTTTTCATTTTCTAACTGAATGATTCGCTCAACCATTTCAAAAAATACATTCTCATACATAGATAAAACTTTTTTGTCATAGCCTTTATGTTCTGTAATGCCGTTCTTAGACCAAGTACTTACTTTATTACTTCGCTTGATAATATTTTGGAAAACCAAATTATCTTCTTCATGTTCTTTGTACAGTTCTTCCAGGTTCGATTTTATCGTTGCGCTGTCCGTATCAACTAAATAAGGAACAAAACCGATCATATCTAGTCCAGGATTAAACTGTTCTTGTAAATCAATCAAATAGGAAATATAGTTTTGAATATTGTTTGTACTTTCTTCTTCTGCTTGTAAAGGGATCATGACGTAATCACTTGCCACGATTGCATTATTTGTATAAACGCTTGGCGTTGGTACAGTATCAATAATAATGAGATCATAATCACTTTTTAAAGGTTCTAACAGAGTAGCAAGCAATCTACTTTCGTTTTCAAACGTCCATGAGCGAGTTAATTTTGGTAATAACATCAAATCAAACGTGCCAGGAATCAAGTCTAAATTATCAGTCAAATGAATAATAGAAGAAGTCAAGTTTCCATTTTTCAAGCCTTCATAAAAATTGACACGTGGCAATTCTACCTTAAATGTTTTTGCTAAGTCTTTTGTCAATGTTGCTTGTAAGTCCTTATCGATCATTAAAACTTTTAAATTCAATTTGTCTGTCAAATAAGCAAACATAGTAGATAATTTAGACTTTCCAACACCGCCTTTAAAATAATTGTTTAAGATAACAACTGCTTCATTTTTACTGTTTCGAATATGTCTTAAATCTTCTAATATTTTGAATTCTTCTTTCGTCATAACAACGCCCCAGTCTCTTTTGTTTTGATATGTCTATTGTATCACAAATCACTTATCACAAATCACTTGTGATTTGTGATAAGTGATTTGTGATTAATATATAAAAGCCCTATTTAAAGGGCTTTTATGCTTATTTTGAAAAAGAGATAAAATCAATATATCCCTTTTCTCCGATTTTTACAACGGCATTGTAGGGCTTTTTCTCTTTGTTTTTGATTCCTTTTACCAGAGTTTCTTTTCCCTCCAGTAATTCTTAGTTTGAAAGAATACACCTATTCTCAGGTAGAAACGGGCGAACGGGACGAATGATAATGAACTATTCGTTATTACAAGAAGAATTTCCAACTATAAAAAAAGAAACCTTTATTCACATAAAAAGTGGGAATAAAGGTTTCTTTTTTTAGTTACTGGTTTTTTTGTCCCAGCCTCTTTGATAAAATTGGATTAATTTAAATCAGAAGATGCAGTATTACGTTCTGCCAAACTTCTTTCAACTTTCAATTTCTCATTATCATCTAGTTTGAAGAATGGATAATAGATCAGCATGTTAACTGCAATTGTAACAATTTGAATGAGCGCTCCACTTAGTTTACCACCTGTCGCTAAGAATCCTGAAATAATTGGCGGCGTAGTCCAAGGAACAACTGCGCCAATAGGTTTGGAAACAATTCCAAATTTCATAGCATAGTAGGTTATAAGAGTTGTAACAACTGGTGCAGTGACAAAAGGAATAACCATTTTAAAGTTTAATATGGTTGGAAAACCAAATAGAAGTGGCTCCGCAACTTGGAAACTAACAGGAGCAATCGATAATTTACCGAGAGTTTTGTTTTCCTTACTTTTCGAGAATAAGAAAATCAGTATGGCAAGAGCTATCACACAACCTGCTCCCCCTGTAAATACAAAATTATATAAGAATTCATATGTGATAATATTTGGAAGTTCTTGGCCAGCTTGATATGCAATCCGATTTGCATCTGAATTTTGTAATAAAAGTGGCTCAATGATTGGTCCGGTAACTTGAGCACCATGAATCCCAAACATCCAGAAGAAGCATTGTACAAAAATAACAAATATAATACCTGGTAAAGTTTTTGTTAGTAATCCAAGTGGTTTTGCAATTGTATTAGCTATTAATGCGTGTATGTCATCTATCCCAGTGTAATGAAGAAAAATTAAGATAAAGAACCATGCCAAAATTATAAAGAAACCTGGAACAATTGCTGTAAAAGCACGACTAACGTTTGGCGGTACAGTATCTGGCATCTTAATTGTTATATTTCGTTTGACAAACCATTGGAACATTTCTGTCGAAACAATAGAAACAATGATCCCTACAAATAAACCAGAACTTCCTAAATATTTTGTTGGGAAGCCATTACCTGCTTCTGATTGAAGAATAGGCGTTAGTATGACAAAAGCAGAAATTGCTATTAATCCCGCAGACAACGCGTCTACCTTATAACGTTTTGCCAAGTTATAAGCAATTGAAAAAGTTACTCCTAATCCGATCATACCAAATGTAGAATCTGATGCTTTATTAAAAAATTGTAATAAACCAATATTATCTAACCAGTCTGTAAAAGCTGGTACCGGAAAGTTACCAATTAACATGAATATCGAACCAATAATGATTAATGGCATGACACTTGCCATACCGTCACGCAATGCAATTAAGTGACGTTGATTACTTATCTTCGCAGCAAAGACTTGAACTTTATCCATCATAATCTTAAATCTCCTTTTATCTTAAATTAGATTTGCCTAGCATGACCATTTGATGACGGTATCCACGTATAGCTTGACCAAGAGCAAAAATGTTTTCAGGTAAACAAATACCGTTAAGTGAATCTCCGATGTGTTGAATATCTGCTCCACAAGCTTTAGAAGCTAGAGCAATTTTTTTAATCGTATCACTATCTGAAGAATCTTGACTCGTTCCATTTGCTGTTAGCAGCAAAACTTTATCCTCAATTGATTTCCCTTTATTATGCGATCTAACGTAATCGGCTATCTCTTTTAAATCTTGCTCCATAAAATAAGGAACCGTATAAGGTGCTGGAACTAAAAGCATATCAATACCCGTTTCTACAAATTGTTTCGCAATTTCTAAGTTCATTACTGGCTCATCTACCCCTGCACCGTGCATTTTACCAGCAATAATCAATCCATCAAAATGTTCTCTTGAAAGTTCAATCGCATGTTTAATTGCATCATTCGTTACACCCGTTCCAGGATTACCTGTTAAACAGATGAAGTTAAAACCTAACTTATTTGCTTGTTTTAATGTTTTAGGAGATACAATTCTACCAATTGAGATTTCTGATCTCGCTTCATTCATACTGGCTTTAATATCAACTGGCTCCAAATTTACACCAATTGGTCTACCAATTGCTTTTTTTATCCACTCAACAGGACTTTCTTCGATATTATCAGGAATACCAACTATTTGAGGATCAAATAAATCCAATGCGTTAAATAAAATCAAATCTGCACCTGCTGCTCGCTCTAGTTCAGCATTGGTTACTCCAGCTAGGAAATTAGATGAGCTCGCAACATTCTCCGCCATAACTGTTCTTCCTTCTGATGCCAAAATAGCTTGTTTTAATTCCATGGGCCTTACTGATAAAAAGTCTGATGCTGAAAAATCTAATAGTCTCTTCTGATTCATATTTTTAACCTCACCTTTCGAATTTGTTATAACAACACTACATCTAATTTATATTTTAACCGTTTTCTTAACATTGTCAATACTATTTTTAAAGCGTTAACAGTCCTGTTAAATAGTCCTTGACTATAACACTCTTCTAGATAATAATTATGTTATAACAAATTGAGGAGAATATTATGCTAGATAATACAAATAAATTACCACTTTACGTTCAGTTGGTTAATACACTATTAGAACAAATTCAAAATGATATGTCCCCAAATGATAAACTTCCTACAGAAAAAGAAATCTGCGAAGAATACTCAGTTAGTCGGACTACTGTTCGTTTAACCATGAATGAGTTGGAAAATAGAGGGTATATTTATCGTATTCAGGGAAAAGGGTCTTTTGTTTCTTCCATTAAAAAAAATACAATTAATTCTTTTTTTGACCTTGATTTCAGAGCGCATTATGAAGGTATGAATTCAGAAGAATTAACTAGTGAACTAATTTTTTTCAAGAAAGAGGCTGCACAATTAAGCCTAAGACAGAAAATGGGTTTACAACAAGAACACAATATTATTAAAATTCAAGTATTGCGTAAGTTGTTAGATATACCTGTAGCATTAGAGACCATTATTTTGAAAAACCAGTATTTTAATTTCATTAATGAAGCTAAGTTAAAAGAAGAAGGGTTAGATAAGTTAATTAATACGATTGATATCCCTTTAAAAATTGTTGAAGAAAAATACAAAGCTCGTAGATTAAATCCTGATGAAATTGATCTTTTGCAAAGCAAAGATGAGGCAGCTTTAGTTGTAACTAAGTCTCTTTACAATACAAATAACGAATTAATTATTATTTCTGAAAGAAAAATTTTAACGAGTAAATTTTCTTACCAAAATTTTATTCAAAAAGAAAACTAGCTTTTTTATAAATAAAAATGAATATTCAAAACTACATTCAAAAGAAGTTCTTTACGGTTCTATGTGAAAAGTGAGTCTTATCTATTATTAAACATGTCTATAAAACTTCTCACTTAATGCTTTGGTGTTAGTATCAAATCTTAGACAGCTTTTCGTAGAGACAAAAATAAATTAAACTTATCTACGAAAGGATGATTTTTTATGACCCGATATGAAGAAAATTTCAAACAGATGATTGTTGATCTGAATCAAACTGGACGTTCTGTTCGAGGTTTTTCGAAAGAATATGGCTTATCTGAAGCGACGATTTACAAATGGAAGAATTTATATTTACCTAATCAGCCCACAGGACTGACTGGAAAAGAAGTAGCTGAACTGAAAAAAGAAAATGCCCGTTTGAAAGAGGAACTTGAAATCTTAAAAAAGCCGCAGCCATATTCTCTCGAAAAACCTAAATTCGCTTACTCAATTCATTGAAAAATGGTGTAAGGATTACACGGTTTCTTTGTTGTGTCGGTTATTAGAAATCCCTAGAAGTGTCTATTATTTTTATAAAAACAAATCGTTGACAGCTACAGAAATCAGAAATAATCAGTTGAAAAAGAAGATTTCAGCCATTTTTTTTGCAAATAAACAACGCTATGGTGCCACAAAAATCCATCAAGTTTTATTAAAAGAAGCTAGTTCAGTATCTCTTAAGCATGTCCAAAAGCTAATGAAACAATTAAATTTAAGGTCGATTGTCGTTAAAAAATATAGACCTCAAAGATCTAATAAACCAATTATTTCAAAAGAGAACCTTTTAAGTCAGAACTTTTCTACTCAAACGATCTGTGAGAAATGGGTAGCTGATATTACGTACATTCCTACTAATAAAAATGGTTGGTGTTACTTGTCTTCAATCATGGATTTACACACGAAAAAAATTATTAGCTATACATTTTCAAAACGAATGACTGTGGATTGTGTCATCCAAACATTGAATAAAGCAAAACTACAGTACCACATTCCGAAAGGAATAATTCTACATACTGATTTGGGCAGCCAGTACACAGCCAGCGAAGTTGAACAATGGCTTAAAAGCAACAAAACAAGGCATTCCTATAGTAGAAAAGGAACGCCTTATGATAATGCTGGAATCGAATCTTTCCATGCCTCATTGAAAAAGGAAGAAGTCTACACGACTAGTTACTCAGATTTTGAAGAAGCAAATCGGGCGCTATTTAGCTACATTGAAGGATTTTATAATCGAAATCGAATTCATAGCTCGATTCACTATCTAACCCCACAGGAATTTGAAGAGTTGGCAAAAGAAAAATGGCGTAACCGTCTCTACTAAAATGTGTCCAAGATATTGACTCAAATCCATATATACATTTTATAGACGTAGGAAAAAGCCCAGTATTCTTTACACAGCTTTTATAAATGCATATATCTATACTTTCAATTCCTTCTTCCAACATTCATAAGACTCAACAGTTGCACTTTTTTTCATTCTCCTACAAATTCCACTAAACAATGACCACTTATAATCATCAAGAATGGCAGTACCTACTCCCCCTAATCCTAAGAAAAACAGTAAAAGTAAATATAAAAATAACATCATATTCGTCCATAACGATAAAAGAGTCAACAAAAGAGAAACTAAGCCTACTGTAACAAATGAAAAGAACAGAATACCATAATAAATTTTCAAAAGAACAGACCATTCTTTGATTCTATTAAGAACAGATAACTCCTCCTCCGTCATCAATCAATCCACCTGTTCTTTCTTCTTTTTTGGATTGATACTCTTCAAGAACTTCTCCTCCAATACCAATAAATGACGATAAACATCATCCATCGACCAGCCTGAAGAAAGACTAAGACAATATAAAAAATCACAAGGCAACGTCTTTACGGTACGGTTTCTTGTTACCCAACTTGCTACTGTACTCTGCTTATATCCATGCAACTCACAAAATTGCTCTACTGTCATACCTAACCGCGAAATAATAAATACATTGATCGGGTAGGGATATACAAAGGTATTGATACTCATAGTCAGAAAGACCTCCCACGATATTATTACGTTTGCGATAATAATACTACTCTTTCTTAAGACCAGCAAGCAAGACGGAGAAAAAAGAAGGAACGTATCATAGATATAATGTAATAGGCAATTTGCACCTTTTAATTTCAACCTGTATCGATCATGAACAGATCTGTTTGCACGCCGATCTTATTGGGTTCTATCAAGCGTTTCAGTGCTGTCTGAATAAACATGTATTCTCTTCCAAAAGCTCCTGAGATCGCAGCGAAATAAGCCCCCTGGCTTTCTTTTTTTAGCCGGATAACGGAGCGCATCAATCCATGTATCGAAGCTAGCATAATACCCCCATTACGACCAGCACGAACACGAAAATGAATTTTGTTCTCTTCTCTTAACTGCTTCAGTACTTTGTCCAGGGAACGTTTTGGGATCTTTAAACGTTCAGTTAAATCTTTTTTTGTAGAATTAATGTATGGTTGTTCTTCATAGGATTGCTCATTCAAATAGGACAGTAGATCTTCTGCCCATTCATGACTATGTGAATACTTGCGAACAGCTCTTTCTTTCTTGAATTTCCACCAACCCCGTTTTTTGTTAAATAGTTGCTCTTCAGAAAGATTGGCATCGACCCACTCTTGGCATAATAGGACAATTTTTTCTCTGTGCGCTGCTTGATATTTTCCGGAGTAAGCGGAACGAATGATTCTGGTTAATTCTCGATCAGATAAAGGGTTAGCCAAGCGGTCATTGAATTCTAACATCGTCAATTCACATGCTTCTACTTCGTATCCTGACGAAAAGTATGCCAAAGACAAGGTGAATATGACATTATTTCGACCATATACGCCCTTTTCACCTTGTATTTTTTGACTTTTTAGCAACAGCTGGAACCAGGGTTCATCGACTTGACGAAATTCTTGAGTAGATGGTAATACAAAAACGTTCTTGATCTCCGCTTTTTTGTCCGCATCTTCTCTCATTGACCAGTCGATCCATTCTTCGAAACTATAACGATACTGTGGTTCAAAGAATAAAACATTCTCTTCAGAAGGCATACGTGTGATCCCAAAATGATTGGCATTTACATCAACTGGAAACCGATAATCATTTGAAAATTTGTTTCTAAGATTTTTTGAGATCATTTTGGCCACATTGATCACTTTAAAATTTGATTTCTTCGTCACGTATGCAGGCTTGTCTAGTACATAGAAAGCTTGAAATCCATGCGGTGTACGTAGAATCATTGTCGGCATAAAGCCGATCTCGTGACTGGCCAAGATAATTTCTCCATAGTCAAAGTGTGGATCCAATGTGTCAAAATCAACAAAGAAAGTATTGATTTGACGCAAATTGTCCTCAGAATGACCTTTTGTAAACATTCTGGCTTCATCAGCATATGTTCCATAGCGAAATACATTTGGTGTCCAATGAGTGAATCGATTATCGTTTTCGATCACCCCTTCTTCTGAAGTGATCACTAGCCCAATCCCTTCGATCATGTGTTCCTTTGAACGGTACGCAAAAATAGCCCCCTTCCCCGACTGATCACTAAAAGAGACCGGTTTTAGGTGGCTGTTTTTATATTTAAACTTACGGATACCATTTTGTAAGATTGCTGAATAAACTACGTCTAAAGTAGCTGCCATTGCTGCTTATCCTTTCTAAACAAAAAGAGAACACAAATAATCTTTCGATTTGTGCTCTCTCAATGGCCTAAAAAGTCAAAAATTCATTAAACTACATAACAAAATAAGCGTATATATATTGAGTTGCTCGTCTAAAAATGGTAAGATAAGTCTACAAGTTCAGATTGCAGTCTGAACAGATTATCCAATTACATAAGTGGTTTCCAGCCGCTTACATAATCCCTGAGACGAGCGAGAACACATAGTTTTGTATGTGATTCAGATAAAAAAGTGAGGTCCAATTCACATTTTTATCCGTCTCTTTTTATTTTACCTTTCTTTTAGATTACAAAACATTCATTAACTTGTAAAGCACTATTTCTAACTAAAGATTGCAACCGTATACTAGAGAACTTTTATTTTGGTATACTGGTATACTTATACACCAACAAAAGTGTATAAGTATATCAGTATACTTTTTGATTTAAGTAAGGAAAATCTTTGTAACTCAGCGCACTTTATATTAAATTTGGATTTTAGTTAAGCGTAAATTTAATTTTATTGGGTATACTGGTATACTTTCTATTGGAATTAGTATACCAGTATACTTTTACACAATTCTACTTTCGCAATTATTTTCTTTACAAATAAACTTAACGTTGGTATACTAAAGATATATTATAAATAAAACGGAGGTTCATTCATGGGAAAAGTATATGTGGTTGGAAATTTTAAAGGTGGCGTAGGCAAAACGAAATCTGTAACTATGCTCGCTTATGAGAGTGCCGTTATTAAAGATAAAAAGACATTAGTTGTGGATTTAGATCCCCAAGGTAACGCTACAAGTATTTTAGCTAAGACAGGCGAACTTAATGAAATTTCTAAAAATATAACCGTTGGATTTGAGGAAGGCGATTTAAGCACTCAAATCACGCCAATTATAAATAATTTAGATTTAATTGCATCTAATACCACCTTTAGAAACTTAACGAAAATTCTAATGAATAGGTTTCCTAATGATGAAATCAAGCAAATTACTTATTTAAAAGAATTGCTGAATCCATTAAAAGAAGTCTATGATGCCATTTATATTGACGTCCCACCTACAATATCTGACTATAGTGATAATGCTATGCTTGCAGCTGATTATTGTATTATTGTATTGCAAACACAGGAGCTATCTTTAGACGGTGCTCAAACCTATATTGCTTATATGCAATATCTAGCTGATACATATGACAATGATTTACAAGTATTAGGCATTATACCATGCATGCTTAGACCTGGTGGACGGGTAGATACTAAAGTACTGGATCAAGCAAAAGAATTATACGGAGGAAATGTTTTAGATACCATAGTTAAGTATCAAGAAAGATTGAAAGTTTACGACGTCGAAGGGATACACGTTTCGTACTCATATATTGGTAAACCCGATGGTTGGGATATTAAAGCGCATCAAGTATTCATCGATGTTTTGAATGAGTTGGATCGACATGAGGAAATACTAGAATCTTTGGAGGATTAAATATGTCTGAAAATTTTAAGCCAATAATAAGTAATAAAAAAAAGAAATCTTCTTTACAGTCAAAAAAAGTTGAGATACAAGGGAAAACAGATTTTGGAAGGACCTCCTCTAACGCTCCTAAAAATAATCTCGAGCCTCTGCTTATAAAAAAAGAAATTACTGCGAAGCCAATTGAAAAAGATAAACGGTTTTTAGCAACATTAACTCAAAAAGTCTCACCTTCAGTTAATTTGAAAATGAACACCCTTAAACCATTTTTAGGGGAATTAGAAAATATGCCAAAAGCAACAATTAATGAAATAGTCGACTTAGTCATAGATAGTTATGTAAATACAAGATTGTCCACTAGACAACAAGAAGCCTTTAAAGCAATGTACGATACACAATTAAAAATGCTTAAAAAGTAGAAAAGTATACTGGTATACTTTCCTACTTTTTATATAGTACCTAGTTGCTAGTGTTTTAAATAGCTTTCTGAAGTAAGATAAAGATAAAAAAAAATAAAGGTATAAAATGGTACCTGTAGATAGGACACTTGTAAAAAAGAGTGTCCTACCTAAAGGTACCATTTTAATTTGGTCTGTTTTCTTTTTATCAACACAATCTATTTACTTATTTTAAATAAAGTAAAGTTCTCAGGTAAGCTTAAAAATCTCCATTCGTATAGACTATTCGTGTACTTTAAAATAATTTTCATAGTATCTAGCGAAAATTCATACATATAACTACCTACGATTCCAATGATTGGATTCTTGTTTACATCATTTTTAAGTTTATTTACAGTCACTTAAAAAGGGATCCATATCCAGAATTACATAGTAAGAAGAAACTTATAACACCAAACCATCGTACTCGATAGTAGAAAAGTATACCAGTATACTTTTCTACTATAATCAAGTTTTAAAATATCATCAACTTGAGTATTGGCAGTGTGATAACTTACAGGAAGAGGGAGTTTAATATTTTTTTTCAAATTCGCAAAACTTTATAATTCGTTCTCTTGACCTAAAAAGGGAACACATGTTCTAATGTGTATATATAAAATGTATCTTTTTTATAGAACAGGGGGTTACTATAGTTATGCAATTTGGTATAAATCCAAGGTTCGATTACTCCAAAGAACCTTCTCGAGATATTCTTTGTATCGACTGTAAGTCCTTCTACGGTGCGAAACGTTCCTAACTGAAAAGGTTAGGCACACAAGATTTTCTTGTGTAGAACTAATGATTTGAGGAGTGAAATGACGGTGTAACGCCCTGAAGCGCTCCCTCTGATACTCCGATTGGCAATACCTTAAGTTAGAATAGGAATTGTCAAAAGCTCGGTAAAGTCGGCTGAGAGTTACCGCAGTTGCATTATGCAATCGAAAGCTGTTCAGCGGTGAATGGTGTAACCTATAGGCCGGGAGTCCAGAAATTACTCATGGTGAGAATGTGCAGCTGCACTGACGAACTCGCGAATGTACGAATCTATAAGCTTGGGGTACAGAAATGTATCTTACCCGCACAAATATTACTGTGACAAAGGGTGTAGCTTGCGGTTAAGTAAGAATCGTAGATATGAACAACCGTGCAATGTGGTAGGCATTGGAAAGTTACAGGTTCAGAGTGAGCGCCTAAAAGTAAATGTAGGGATAAAATCATTGGAACGTTGAAAGCTAGTGTCGTGGAGGACTAACTTCCTTTGAAACGGTTGAGACGAAGAATAATAAGCTCATTTACACTAGTGAGAGTAGTGGCACAGTACCTATGAAGCAGTGATAATAAGCTGTGGAGGGATAGCCACAAGTCAATTTGCTTTACTAACAGTTGTGATACAATCCATAGAATCGAGTATGACAAAATAAACGCCGACGTCCGAAAGGAGGCGGTGCTATGGAAAACGTATCAGCATCACATTCAATTCGCCATATGGAATATTATGGTCTTATTGATAGCTTTGATTCTCTTTACAAAGAGAGTAGCGAGAACAAAATTTTCAGTAACCTTATGGAAATTGTCACTTCTCCTAATAACATTCTATTGGCATTTCGGAATGGTAAAGGAAATTCTGGTAGTACTTCCCCAGGCGTCGACAAAAAGAATATTGATGATTTAAAAGCAATACCGAATATCGAGTTTATAAAAACTGTTCAAACAAAATTTTCAGAATATAAACCGCAACCAGTTAAACGAGTAGATATTCCTAAGCCAAATGGGAAAACTAGACCACTAGGTATACCAACAATATGGGATAGAATCATACAACAGTGTCTACTACAAGTTTTAGAACCGATCATGGAAGCAAAGTTTCATGATAAGAACTATGGTTTCCGACCTAACCGGTCGGCACATCATGCATTCGCTCAAGCAGTACGAATGTCGCAACTTTCAAAACTAACTTTTGTAGTAGACATAGACATAGAAGGATTCTTTGATAACGTAAACCATTCAAAACTTATTAAACAGTTTTGGACATTAGGGGTACGTGATAAATGGCTTCTAGGTGTTATCCGAGCAATGCTTAAAGCACCTATTATTCATAGGGATGGACGCATTGAACATCCAAAGAAAGGAACCCCGCAAGGCGGTGTTCTCTCTCCACTTCTTGCCAATGTTGTTTTGAATGAACTGGACTGGTGGATATCTTCTCAATGGGAAACACACCCGACTAGGAAAAACTACGATTGTTATCATCAAACAAGAAAGCAATGGATTAAGAGCAACAAATATCGAGCACTGCGTGCTTCGAAACTAAAAGAGATTTATATTGTTAGATACGCAGATGACTTCAAAATCTTCTGTAGAAAACGAAGTGACGCAGACAAAATCTTTCTAGCCACTAAATTATGGTTAAAAGACCGACTGAAACTTGATATAAGTGCTGAAAAATCAAAGGTAGTGAATCTAAAGAAACAGAAATCTGATTTTCTCGGATTCACAATGAAACTGGTACGCAAAAGAAAAAGCTTTGTGATTGAAACGCACATGTGCGCCAAAGCCATGAGTGCAGCATCTAATAAACTCGCTGCGTCATACCAGTCTCCGGATTCTATGAGTGGGATTCCGAAAAACGAAAACTATTGTTTACTGCAGGGGATAATGATGTTTTTTATTTGGGAGGATTTTATCGTGTGCATAAAACAGGTGCAGGATTTGAAACGGAATCGATTATTATGACGACAAAACCTAATGATTCTGTATCCCCAATACATGATCGTATGCCGCTTATTATTCAAAGAGATCATATAAAAGATTGGATCACAGATCTGGATTTCGCACGTAACTATCTTACAGCTGATATGCCAGAATTAACTCGTACTGAAGTAGCAAAATAAAAAAGAGCGGATCTTTTATAGATTCGCTCTTTTTTCATTGCTATGTTTAATTTTATCTAGTATCACTTCAAATGTTTCAAAGGTATCTATATCTAACTGACACAACCAAAGCAGATACTTCTTTTCTTTGTAACTCCAGTCAACAGCGGGGTAGGAGGAGATCAGATTTTTGTATCTAGCTTTTTGCTCATTTGAAGCTAGTTGCCAACGCCTTTCAAATATTTTTTCTTCTTCCATGATTAGCGGCCCTCGGTTACTAAATGATACTACTAACTATACTCTACGTCGTTTAGTGTGTAGTAATTCAAATCTAAAGTGTAATCTACTGATTCAAAAATTAAGGCTTTCCCATCATATTCCACTGAAATTTTACAGATAAAAGGTACGTCATGTTTTTCAAATGCTTTCCCATAATGAATTTTAAAATAAGATTTTTCTTCTGAATCCCAATAGGATTGTTCTTCATCCATTTCTTTAATTATAACCTATAAAACTACTAAAAGATAAAATATATTTGCACGTTTAAAGTGTACCCTAAATACACATTGATATTATGTTGAAAAATCTAGCGTTCTGACGTATGATTAGGGTGTATTTTAAATACTTAAGAAAAGTAGGAAATAAATTTGAAAATTGCTTATATTCGAGTTTCATCCATCGATCAAAATGAACAACGCCAAATTGAAGAAATGGAAAAGTTTGGCGCTGAAAAAATTTTTATAGAAAAGCAATCTGGAGCAACTATCAGTCATCGGCCAATTTTTCAGGAAGCTTTAGATTTTGTCAGAGAGCAAGATATTTTTATTGTAGAAGCCATTGATCGACTTGGACGAAATTATGACGAAATTATCGATTCAGTTAATTATCTAAAGAAGAAGAATGTGCGACTTATTATCACCAGTTTACCAATCATGGCTGAAGCAATCGGAAATCCTCTCCTGGATAAATTCATCAAAGACTTAATCATTCAAATCTTAGCCATGATTGCCGAACAAGAGCGTACTGAATCTAAACGACGCCAGGCACAAGGAATTAAGATTGCTAAAGCAAACGGCGTCTATAAAGGTCGTCCTAAGTTATACAGTGCAGAAACAAAAGATCCTCAGCGACGCCTTGTTTATAAAAGCATCGTTCAGGATCTGGAGAATGGAGTTGCTATCTCAAAGATTGCAAAAGACTATAATGTGACTAGGCAAACAGTTTACCGAATAAAAAAAGAAATGGATCAACTAATTGTATGATTTCTTTTTTAAATCACGTAATTATGAATAGCTTTGTTATCAAGATAGCCAATCAAGTAAAATTCATCTAGCTAAGTTGATTATATTTATGATAACGAGAAATTAGTTGACATAAATATAATCAACACAATAATCATGCTGATTTAAAGCTATTTATCACCGATGACTCACCGATGACTCCTGGATGACTCCTGGATGACTCCTGGATGACTTTGCATAATATATCTTATGTAAACTAATAAGATTTGAATTTTATTTTATACACACTCGATAATAGATCAATTTTATGGTCCCCCGCATTTACGATTGCACAAGAGAAACATAAAGTCGACCTATTAGCATTTCTTTTCAATTCAAACATTAAAAAAGTTTATACCTCTGCTACTAAAAAATGAAATTATCTATTTAAAATTTAAAACGGTAAATCTGATTCATCCAAATTAGAAAATGGATCAGCCTGTATTGGAGCTTTGTATTTCTCCATAATAACAGATATCTTTTTTTCATTTTTTAAAAAATACCTTTTAAATTTCTTATAGTCCTCTGAAATCAAAATATAGCGTGATGGATACTCATCAAAAGAAGAATCGTATTCTTCCTTTAAAATTCCCGATTTACTTAATTTTTCTAGTACATCAAATACTCTATCACTCAAGTAACTCCTTAAATTGTTATCACTTTCCCATTGAACTACTTTTCTATAAGTTGAATTATCAGTTGAAAAGATAGAATTTTCATCCATAAACGCATATATTAGCAGCAATCTTTCATCATTGTCAAATTCTATTGGATCAAAAATGTCTAAATTATCTTCAAAATCTTCATCAGTTCCTATAACTTTTTTGTTAATTGCTGAAGATGTCTTATAAGAAATAGAATCTAAATCAAAACGTTTTGATTCTAAATTATTTTGTGCTTTTTCAATTAAATGATTAACTTTTTTTGTGAGAAACCTTCTGATATTGTCTTTGCTATATGTTCCATAAAAACCTTTATCTTCAAGAGAATCCCTGTACTTCTTAACTTCTATATACTCTTCAGCCAAAATTTGTGGAACTGGTTCGTCTAAGAAAAAAATTCCTACTTCGCCTTTGCTATTCTTATAGAAGTAATCAATTTCTGCTATAGTTCCCGATCTATAATTATCAACTGGAGAGCCCAACTTATGGCCAAAAATCGCTAATAAAATATCGCTATTTTCTACAATTTGTTTATTAATAACACTTTGCCCAGAGCTATTATTTATATAAGTAGGAATCGCATTAGTTTCCCATCGTATAGGCATCAAAATCACTTTTGTATTATCTGTATTTTCTATATTCCATCTATATATGGTTTCTTCTACTTCATTCCTTTTTGCTGCTATATCACCTGGTGATGCTATAAATACTTTTATAAGATTTATGGTTTTCATTTATTGTACCTTTCTCTCTAGTTCTCTTTAAAGTAAGCGCAGGATAACATAGTACCTAGTTCCCATCTCCATGATTCTTTATACTGAATGTATTCAATCAATACGGAGGTGGTTTCTCATGAAAGAAAAGCAAGAAGTGATTCAGATCAAGTTGGAAGAACAACGACAAGTTAAGCCCGCACTTCCAGCCAAAGTTGCGGTACGAATCAAGTCTGGCAAACAAGATATTTTTGTCTACAATGGTGCCAGCCAATACTTAGTGCAGGCAGTGCTAAAAGAGTTGATGACGTATGTTTCTTGATTACACCCAAGTAAAAAACATCTTCATTGTCTGTGGAAAAACAGATCTACGAAGAGGCATTGACGGCTTAGCTGGTGTCATCCAACAAGAATATGAACTGGACCTTTATCAAAACGCATTATTTCTATTTTGTGGCAATCGATCCGACCGATTTAAAATGTTGTATTATGATCAAGACGGTTTTTTATTACTTTACAAGCGCTTAGATCAAGGCAAACTACGTTGGCCTCGAAAAAAAGAAGAAATCCGACTATTAACTCACCAACAAATTCGGTGGTTATTAGAAGGCTTAAGTATTGATCAGCCACGAGCGATTCAAGGCGGGAAAAAAGGGATTTTTTAAGAAGAGGAAAAGTGCTAGAAATGTTGATTTCAAGCGCTCTCCCTCTTCTTTTTGATACGTTTTTATGGTATAATAATAACATCAAATAAACGGAAAAGGTGGGGTGTTTCTTTGTCAAAACAAGTCAAAAAGAATATAAAAGATAACGAAGAAATGACCCAGCTGATCCAAATGCTTCACGAACAAATGAAAACCAATCAGGAACAAGCAAAAGTAAATGAAGCCCTTATGGGGGAAATCCAACTTCTCCGTGAACAGATTGATTACCTCACGCGAAAGTTATACGGGCGTTCAAAAGAAACGCTCCCAGAGGAGTCCTCTGGTCAGCTAAGTTTAGACTTATTTGAGGAGCCTTTGGCTCTTCCTCCTGTTACACAGGAAGAAGTACAGGTTCGTACACATAGACGTAAAAAAGGTGTGAAAGCAAAAAAGCTCGCAGCCTTTCCCACCAAAGAAGTACACCACGAACTCGTTGAAGAGGAACGAACCTGCACCAAGTGTGGAACAACAATGGTGGATATGGGCACGACCAAGGTTCGAGACGAGATCGCGTTTCATCAGGCACGACTTGAAACGCTGCAACATATCCAGCACAGTTACAGCTGTAAAAGTTGTGAGCGTCTCGGTGAGACGTCTATAAAAAAAGCGAGTGTTCCAAAACCGATTCTTTCCAATAGCTTGTGCTCACCTAGCGTTGTCGCAGAAACGATTCGCCTGAAATTCAAGCAGAAAGTTCCCGCTTATCGTCAAATTGAGCACTGGCAACAACTAGGTCTGGACATTTCCAGAGAGAACATCACTAACTGGCATATTCGCGTGGCACAGGATTTCCTAGCTCCCTTGATCGAGCGATTGCATCAGCTTTTAGTCGAGCAAGATATCGCATACGCCGATGAGACCACCTATCGTGTGTTGGAAAGTCAAAACAAAACCAACTACTACTGGGTGTTTAGCACCGCAGCGACTTCTGATTCTCCCATTGCGATTTATCATCACAGTGAATCTCGATGCCAAGAAGTGCCAACGGGCTTTCTCAAAGGCTTCAAAGGCTATCTACACTGTGATGGCTACCAAGGCTATAATCAACTTCCAGATGTGAGACCTGTTCGTTGTTGGGCGCATGCTAGGAGGAAGTTTTTTGAAGCGATTCCTAAAAATAAAAATGGGCAAAAACACCCCACTGAGCAAGTTCTCGAATTATTCAAGATACTCTTCCAAAAAGAACAAAACTGGAAGGAAAAGATGCCTGAGGAACGTTTTGAGAAACGTGCAACGGAGTTGCGTCCTGTGGTAGATCAACTGTATGCCTATCTTGAAACAATTCCTGCGGTACCAAAATCCAAATTGGCTAAAGCCATTCAATACAGTTTTACGTTTAGAGACGATCTGGCACGAATCTTTGAGGACGGGCGTTTAGAGGTTACCAATAATCACAGTGAACGTTTGGTGAAAGAGCTTGTGATGGGGAGAAAAAACTACTTGTTTTCTAACAGTTTGGAAGGAGCACGTACTTCGGGCCATATTTTGAGCGTGTTGAAAACGGCGGAACTCAATGGGTTAGATGGCATCCGTTACCTCACTTACTTGTTTGAAGAGCTTCCAAATCTCCCAGTTCTTTGTCCGAAAACCTTGGAGGATTATTTGCCATGGTCACCTACTGTTCAGGAAAAGTGTCAATAAAAAAACGACCTCCCTCGATTGTTAGTATAGCAATCGAGGCTATTTGTCGTCTAGGTACTCCGCTATCTAGCGCTTATCATTAAAAGTAAAAACTGTCTATTTCCGCGATTTTATCCTACTACACAAAATCAAAGTTTCATAGGTACTGTGCTATGGGGCGCTTACTCTTTAAAGTAATTTTGGTATAAAATTTATTGTCTTTTACACTATAGTACAACCTTTATCTATCTAGTAAAAAAAGGCCCACTAAACTAATTGATTAGTTAGGAGCCTATTATAGATATATTTTCAACTCGCTTTTAAGCAAATTCTACTACCAGCTTTTTACCTAATGCTCTGGCGATATCATCAAGTTTATCGAAAGATACGTTATCCCCTCTCTCAATTCGAGCAATAGTAGATTGAGTTGTATGTGCTTTTTGTGCAAGCTCCGCTTGAGTTAGCCCTGCTTCCTCCCGAGCATGATAAAGAGCAACCGCAGTTTCGAGTTTTCTTCCTTCACGGTCATATGCTTCTGCAAAATCTTTATCTTTTTTCTTTTCTTCAATCAATTTTTTAATCATCATTTGTGAACCACTCCTCTCTAAGTTCTTTTGCATGCTTGAGTTCAGTTATTGGTGTTTTCTCCGTTTTTTTAGTAAATCCGTGAGTAATGACATACCTTCCATTGTCCACATGGAAATAGATGGCTCTTTGGATATTTGATCCTACCTTACTTCTTAATTCGTACAAATTAGTGTCTAATTTTTTCACCCATTTCAACCGTTGAGCTACTAGCATCCCATTCTTTTCTGTTTCTTCTATTGTACGTAAAAGCTTCGCACTATCTTTTTTTGGTAATGTTTCCAACCATTCTAAAAATTCATCATGACCATTAGGTCTTTTAAATGTTTCAAAAGATATTTTTTCCATACCCAATTATATCATATATTGATTTTATATTATAGTATATAACATAAAAATTCGAATTGTATACTATAAAATATGCATTTTATTATCTATTTAATCCTTTATACTTAGTAAACAAATACTCGCACAAAACCATAGAAGAATTTGCAACAAGAATTGCTTCTTCTTCCTTAATTACTATTCTATTTGAGCCATGTGCATGAGCATCTCCTTGACTATTTCTCATTTCGAGTATTTTATCTGATAATGTATTGAGTGCTCCAACAAGGGCTTTGATTCTATTATCCATATCTTTTTCAGTTTTAATATTGAGGCGGCCAAATGCTTCTTTTCTTAATTCTTTTGACTTAAATAAATTAATATTAACACTCGGTCCTTCGGTATTTTCAATAATAAATTTTAGAACTTCATCTATTAAAGTATTTGCTTTTGTCAAAACAGAGTCAAAATCCTTGTTTTTAATATCTGTTTGAATCCTAATGGGTAGCTGCCGAATATAAAGTAAATCAATCTCGCTTGAAAATTTCATTTTTCTTAATGCAGTTGAAGTATCTTCTTTAAATACTTCCTCAAAAAGCAACTGAACTATGGGATTCATTTCAGTAGATTCATATTTTTTATCTCGATCCATAATACCTTTTAAAGATTGGATTAACCGATTCTTTAACGAATCATCAAATTGATCGTCAAGCAGAAACTTTTGAAAGGATACTCCCTTTGAGCCCCCATAATGATTTTGTATTTCAATCCCTACGATTTTCTTTGTAAATATGTTCCACGTTACATTAGTAAAGTCTAAAATATATCCCGCTGAACCAACTGAAAAATAAGTTGCTAATTGTTTTGCTTCGTCTATAGTCATCATTTACTTATACCTCTTAAATTGTATGTTGGATTATTTTCAAATAATTAATACCAAAGATACACTGTTCATATAAAAATGATATAATATTTGACTCATTGACTAATAGATTACTGTTGCAATACTTTGATAAAAGTTCGTTAAATTTCATAAATACATTTTCGGGTATTGATAATAGTCCTAAACCGTTGCTAAACATAATCTTATTCGCAATCAACAAGGCTGTACCCACATTACCATTCCAGAATATTTGATTTTTCGAAATGAATAGAAACAGTCGCAGGGCTTTTTCCGTATCTGATATCTCTTGATTCATTATCTCACCATATTTATTGTTTACCTCGTCTTCAGTTAACATTGGTGGCACATATCTTCCTTGAATCGTCGATAATTCTACCCCACCGGTTCGTATTTCACCGGGAAAAAGCGCATCCTCTGCTGCAACGATCCGATTAATCCGCTTACTTGTCTCTAACAGGGGCTCCTGTACGTCATTTAAAAGCATTTCAAAGCCTCTTTTTAAGTTAACGACGGTCAGGACATCATCTACAGCCATGTTGTTGGCCCGATTATACTTAATAATCTCTTCTGTTTGTAACAACGTTGTATTTAACCCTTCAAATTTCCCCGCATTATACACCAGTTCTACAATGTTTTTCTTCAATAAATACACAGACTCTTTGCGAGATAAGTGATATTTATCAGGAAAGTTAGGCTGCTTTTCTTCGTTCATTTTCTCACCTCTTGAATTTTTCCTTCTATTATATAGGGTATTATTTTGTCATAGATCCAAACTCTTTACGGCAGTATCTTTGTCTTCCTGAGTGATCCCAATATAGCGTAAGGTCTCCCGTTGTGAAGAATGATTGAGCAGCGACTGAATGATCTCTGTTTTGGTCCCTTGCTTGTACAAAAAATAGCCGAAGGTCTTGCGCATCGAATGGGGGCCAATTTCTTTCAACCCAACCGCCGTTCCTGCTTCATGAATGATTCGCCAAAGACTTTGTCGGGTCAAAGGCGTATCTGCTCCTTTTCGACTTGGAAACAAATACTTGCTGAAGTCTTGTGCTTGTAACTGCTCAGGAAATTCGGATTGAACATACTCCAGAATCACTTTTCGCAATTTGTTCGAAATGAAGACCGAATTGTGTTTGGCCGTTTTTTGTTCCTTCATGGCCAGTCGCTCTTTGACAATCACCCGGCCACGAGAAATTTCTAACACATCACTTAATTTCAACTGTCTTAAATCAGAGATTCGATACGCTGTATTGATCCCGATCGAAAAGATCACTAAATTTCGTTGCCCATATTTTCCGGAAGCCAAAATTGCCTTCATGGCATCAATCTTTTTTTTGTCGCGAATCGGTTCCACGCTCTTCATTTTTAGTCCCCTCTCAAATGTTACTTAATATGATTATAACAGACAATAAGTCACATTTAAACAAGCTATAGAAAAAAGGCGCTAAAAGAAAAGTGATTTCCTCTTAGAGCCTCTAAGGATGGAGCGATTTTTACGAATGTGACAGAATCCGATTGTGTCACATTGGACTTTTGATATTTTCGGTAAGATTTTATTATCTCAGAACATTAATATTGCCCCTTTAAAAAATTTTGTTGTTCTATTCTGAAAATTCAAAATTTTCAGTCTATATAATTAACTTATATTCAGTTTTACCAAATGATAAGCTTTAAAAAGTATTCAGAATTTAGTCATGTTATGGATCCAATAAAGTAGATATGGAATATTTATTTTCTCTTGTCTAATTTATAAGAACTAAATGATTTCATCATTGTTTTGACACTTTTAGTTGGGAGCGTCAATAATTTTGTATAAATGGTTCTTCCCTACTGTAGATTGTTTCTAATTCTCCATTGGTTGACTCAGCATTTGTTCGAGCTCGCCTTCGGCCTGTTGGAAACCTTTATGACTGCGACCTAGGAATTTTTGGTTGTGAGTATCAAAAGACGAGACTAAGAAACGTTCCATCGACTCTTCATTTTGGAACTGTTCCTTGCAGTGGCTGTATTTCTTGATTTGCTTATTAAAGGATTCAATCAAGTTCGTAGAGTAAATAGTCTTGCGTATGGCTAATGGGAAATCATAGAAAGTGAGCAGGTAATCGTTCGAAAGGATCGATTCCACCATTTTTGGATAGCTGGTTTTCCATTTTTCCGCAAAAGCACCACGTGCTTCCAATGCCGCCTTTTTAGATGACGCTTGATACACCATTTTAAAATCATCACAGACTTCCTTACGATCATCGACACGCACTTTGTGACTGATATTACGGGAAACGTGCACACAGCAATGTTGAAAACGGGCTTTGGGGTAGAACCGCTGCACGGCCCCTGCCATCCCCTTTAAGCCATCCGCGATGAAAAGGAGGACGTTTTTCACGCCACGTTCCTGGAGGTCTATTAAAATCTCTTCCCAAATCGTGATAGATTCAATTGGTGCAATCGCATAGCTCAACACTTCCTTTGAACCGTCCGGGCGAATGCCAACTGCGATATGAATGGCTTCCTTGGCGACGGTTTTCCGCTTTAAAGGGATATAGGTTGCGTCCATATAAATAGCGGCATAACGGTCATGAAGCTCACGTTCCTTAAATGAAGTGACTTCTTCCGTAAATGATTTAGTCATATTGGACATGGTTTGGGGCGTGTAGTGATGCCCATACATTTTCTCAATCAAGTCTGCGATTTCCGACATGGTAATACCTTTTCGGAAGAGGTGAATGACGGTCTCCTCTAACGTATCATTCGTCCGTCTATAAGCAGGAACAGTCTGTTGCTTGAACTCGCCGTTGCGGTCGCGCGGGATCTGGAGATGAAGTTCCCCGTACTCGGTCTTGACCGTACGGTCATAGGAGCCGTTACGAGAATTACCCGTGTTAAAACCAATGCGATCGTACTTTTCGTAATCGAGGAAAGCCGTTAACTCCGTTTTGAGAAGCGTATTGACAGCTTTTTCCAAATGGACACGGAATAATTCATTCAAATCGCCTTTGTTCGCTAGAGTCTTTAGAATTTCTGTAGTAAAATCGTTCATATGGAAGTCCTCTTTTCTGTGAATGTGTTGTGGTAACTCTATTCTACAGAAGGGACTTCCTTTTTTCTATTTACACAAAATATTTTACACTCTCCTACTTGAAGTTTCCGAATGAAAACTCTATAATGAGAAATGTGAAAATGTTCACTTATTGTAAATTAAGTTTGGAGGCTTTTATTTATGAAAATTGCAATTGCAGGGGCCGGCGCGATGGGTTCCCGGTTCGGACTGATGTTGAAACAAGGTGGTAACGATGTTTTGCTAATCGACGGCTGGCAGGAGCATATCAATGCCATCAAAGAAAACGGATTGAAGGCTAATTATAATGGCGAAGAAATTACTGTTAAAGTCCCAATTGTTAATCAGAATGAGGTGCCCACTGGTGAGCAATTTGATTTGATTATCTTATTCACGAAGGCAATGCAGTTGGAAAAAATGCTGCAGGATGTTAAACCATTAATTGCTGATCACACAGAAGTTTTGTGTCTTTTAAACGGTATCGGTCATGAAGACGTAATCGAAAAATTCGTACCGATGGAAAAAATCTTTATCGGCAACACCATGTGGACTGCTGGTCTAGAAGGTCCCGGCAAGGCTAAATTATTTGGCAGCGGGTCTGTTGAATTGCAAAATCTAGGTATTGGCCAAGAAGAATCAGCGAAAAAATTGGCGGAAACTTTGTCCGCGTCTGGTTTAAATGCCAAATATTCCGACAACATTCATTATTCAATTTATCGTAAAGCTTGTGTCAATGGTACGATGAATGGCTTATGCACGATTTTAGACGTCAATATGGCGGGGCTTGGTGCAACCAAACCTGCTCATGACATGGTAGTGACTATTGTTAACGAATTTGCAGCTGTTGCTGCCAAAGAAAACGTCAACTTAGACATTCCCGAAGTAATCGAACATGTAGAAACTTGTTTTGACCCGACTACGATTGGTATGCATTTCCCATCGATGCACCAAGACTTGATAAAAAATAACCGTTTGACCGAGATTGACTACATCAACGGAGCCATTTCTCGTAAAGGTAAAAAATATGGCGTAGTAACTCCTTACTGTGATTTCTTAACGCAACTGGTTCATAGTAAAGAAGAAATTCTAGGAGCGAAATAGTAATCATTAGAAAGAGGACGAGAAAATGGAAGAAAAATTAACTCCAAAAATATTTTTAAATAAAGTATTAGCGGGTACCGCAACGGGGATCATCGTAGGGTTGATTCCTAACGCGGTATTGGCAGCAATTTTGAAATTATTTGGTGAAAATACCTTAGCAGTAACGATCACACAAATGGCAGTTATTTTCCAACTAGCTACTCCACTATTGATTGGCGCTTTGATTGCGGTGCAGTTTGGCTTCAAACCAATGCAAATGTTAGTAGTTGCCGGTGCAGCTTTCGTTGGCTCCGGTGTTGTGAAATTCAATCCTGACACAGCTACTTATATCGGTGCTGGTACCGGAGACATCATCAATACCATGATTACTGCATCAATCGCTGTCGGCATGATCTTGTTGATCGGCGAAAAATTTGGGTCCGTGGCAATTGTTGCAACACCAATCGTTGTTGGTATCGGCGCTGGTCTAATCGGCTATTATTTATATCCTTACGTAACCAAGATTACTGCCGCTATCGGTGACTTAATTAATACCTTTACTACTTTGCAACCAATTTTGATGTCAATCTTGATTGCATGTTCCTTTGCTTTCTTGATTATCTCGCCGATCTCTACAGTTGCCATTGGTATGGCAATTCAATTGAACGGTGTTTCTGCTGGTGCAGCCGCTATGGGTGTTGCCGCAACAACAGTTGTCTTGGTAGTTAACTCTTGGAAAGTCAACAAACCAGGGGTTACTTTGGCCATCGCATTGGGTGCTATGAAAATGATGATGCCAAACTTGTTTAGGAAACCAATTATCTTGGTGCCATGTCTATTCACCGCTATCATCTCAGCAATTCCAGTAGCGTTATTCTCAGTCTCAGGGACTCCTGCTTCTGCTGGTTTCGGTTTGGTAGGGTTGGTAGGTCCGTTGGCTTCATTGGACGCCGGTTTGAGTATTATTCTACTATTAATCAGCTGGTTTGTTGTACCAATCGTAGCTGCTTTCGTAGGTCAAATCTTATTTGAAAAAATCTTGAAATTGTATGATCGTAAAGATGTTTTCGAATTTTTAGGATAGTCAACTAGAAAAAGTGTGAGCCTTGTGCTCACGCTTTTTTGTGCAATTGAAGTTGGTGAATCTCAGCGAAAAGAGAAAGGTACCTTAAATAGTGTGTTTCTGGTCAATAGCACAATGAAATATCTAAATACATTATGAACTGCTTTTCGTTTTATGAAGAGCAGTTTGTGCTATTTGAGAAATTGCTCAATTTAATCATTAAGTAGTTTCATCAATGGTGACTATGCTACTGCAATTCTTGTTGTACCAACCGGGAGCGTCAATAATTTTGTGTAAATAACTCGTCCTTCTGCAAAATAATGGGTTACTCAGTAAACATTGAAGCTAATGTATCCGTCACTTGTTGGAAGCCTTTATGGCTTCTATTTAAGAATTTTTGATTGTATGTATCAAAGATGGATACTAGGAAACGCTCTAGTGATTCTTCATTTTGAAACTGCTCTTTTCTGCGGCTGTATTTCTTGATTTGTTTATTGAAAGATTCGATTAAATTAGTTGAGTAAATGCTTCGGCGGATACCAGGCGGAAACTCATAAAAAGTCAATAAATCTTGATTTTTTATCAGTGACTGCGTCACTTTAGGATAAGTTTTCTGCCACTTCTCAATCATACTCCCTAAAAAGGTATTTGCCTCTTCCTTTGAGCTAGCTTGATAAACAGCCTTAAAATCATCACAGATTTCTTTTCGATCTTTGACACGTACTTTATGAGCAATATTACGGGAAACGTGAACACAGCAATGTTGGTATTTAGCTTTAGGATAAATCTGGTGAATCGTATCTTTCATGCCTTTTAAGCCATCGGTAATAAACAGTAAGACATCATGAACCCCTCTGGAGTAAATGTCCTGTAACAACTCATTCCAAACGTAGGTCGATTCAGTCGGAGCAATCGCATAACTTAGTACTTCTTTAGTGCCGTCTTCTCGTATACCAATGGCAATATAGATTGCTTCTTTGGAGACGGTTTGCCGTTTTAAAGGAATATAAGTAGCATCCATGAAAATAGCGACATACTTATCATTTATAGTTCTAACTTTAAATGCATTTACTTCTTCAGTCAGCACTTTAGTCATGTTGGACATGGTTTGGGGCGTGTAGTGATGCTCATACATTTTCTCAATCAAGTCTGCGATTTCCGACATGGTAATACCTTTTCGGAAGAGGTGAATGACGGTCTCCTCTAAGGTATCATTCGTCCGTCTATAAGCAGGAACAGTCTGTTGCTTGAACTCGCCGTTGCGGTCGCGCGGAATCTGGAGATGAAGTTCCCCGTACTCGGTCTTGACCGTACGGTCATAGGAGCCGTTACGAGAATTACCCGTGTTAAAACCAATGCGATCGTACTTTTCGTAATAGAGGAAAGCCGTTAACTCCGTTTTGAGAAGCGTATTGACAGCTTTTTCCAAATGGACACGGAATAATTCATTCAAATCGCCTTTGTTCGCTAGAGTCTTTAGAATTTCTGTAGTAAAATCGTTCATATGGAAGTCCTCTTTTCTGTGAATGTATTGTGGTAACTCTATTCTACAGAAGGGACTTCCTTTTTTCTATTTACACAAAATATTTTACACTCTCATCAAATCATTAGAATCGTGATAAGACATTGTATTAAATCTAATCCTTTATCCATTTCTTATCAATCTTACTTCGCACCATCTCCAATACTTATTAGTTGCCAGGTCAACTGTTATCAGATCATCTTGCCCGTCTCATTCTCTTTCTCACATTATATTCTCTTCATTTATCGGTAGCTGCTAAGGAATTTACTGATAGTTATTTCAATATTAAAGTGGTAAATCTTTCTTTGTAAAGATAACATTTGACGCTGCATATAGAACGAAAGCAATGGTTCCTAAAGCAACTAATCCCCAACCAAACTCGCCACTAGCTAATATCGCATCTGTATCAAATAGAGTTGTTATCGTTAGATACTCGAGTATAACTGGAGCATCGTCCATCAGTTGCTGAACCATAGTAAGTAGGAAGAAAGCAAAAGGTATCCCCCCACCGATAGCTAAAGCTAATCCTGAGCGGTTAAATAGAGTTGATGCGAAGAATGAAACAGAGCTTATGGCTAGGATTAAGATGAGTAGACCAAGACTTAACCAAAAATAAGTTTCTGTATCAAATTCCAGAGCAGCATCGACAGATCTTGCAGATGATACCATGGCATGGTTTGCCATCGTAATGATTTGTTCTTCATTTAAATCAGTTGCTTCCATAGACGCCTCTAAAGCGGTAGAATCTTTAATTAAAGTCAAATTATCTTTCACTTGGGCACTATTCATATTTAAGGCCTTTGCAGAAGAGTCAATAACAGCCTGTAATAAGAGTTCGCGATTGGCTTCCGTAATCATGACAGTTGGCTGAGATTTTCCTTTATTTTCTTCATTCTTTTCAGCTTTAAGTGCAGTTATTTCATCTGCCAGAAATTGACGGTACTCATTAACAGAAATTCCTTGTACACTTGCACCAGCCGTCAATGCGTCATTACTTGCTAATATCATCGCCGGGTTTTCGATCAATTCCTCAGTTGTGATTTCAATATCATCATCTTCCATGTCATCATCATCTTCATAGATATCCCGACGTTCATCGGTGATAATTTCTGCAGCCTCTTCATAGGAGTGATCCTTGATGACCTCTCCTAAGTATATTGAATAGGCGTCCAGATCCATATCGCGAGCTTCAGCAGCATCTCGCATAGCTTGTTCATTATCTTTAATTAAATATAAATGTTCAGATAGATAACCTTCACTTTTATCTAATGTTTCTGATGCTTTTTCTATATCCTCTGTGATCGGATAGCCCGTCACGTTGTTGTACTTTAATTGAGAGGCACCTAAACCGGCTAATGAAACAATGACATACATTAAAATAACCGATAAGATGAGGTAAAGCGATTTGGTAAAAATGACACTTGAACGTTTTATGGGTGTTGATAAAGTATAAGCCATAGATCCAGAGTCTACCTCGCTCACTACAAGAGTATTTGCTGTAAATACAACATAAACAATTCCAAGAATAAGACCAATCAGTTTATAGAAATTTTCTAAGTTTCCTAAGAGACTGTCCATTGATGAGAGAAGACTGGAAAAAGCGGTTCCTTCCGCTGCAGCGGCAATCGATGCATATCCTGCCGCATCATAACCTATGATGAAACCAGATAAAATGACTGAAGCGACGATTGTGATAATTGCCCATAGTTTCCAATTGGTTTTGATACTTTGCTTAAATATTGGTTTTGAAAACATTTATACTTCCTCCTTAAATATCTCAGTAATATAATCTTCAAATGAGAATTTAATTTCTTTAAAATAGACCAAGTCAAAATCTTTTAAATCTTGAATGAGATAATTAATATTTTTATCATGAATTTGAACGAAAACTTGTAAATCTTCCGCTTTTACCATAGTCAATTGGTAGCCTAAATTTAAGAAACGTTCGAAATCGGCGAGTGATTTAAATTCCATTCGATAACTTTTATTCTCGTTATAACGAATGTCTGCCATATCTGTGATATCAATAATTTTGCCCTCTCGGATGATTGCGACTCGGTCACTGACTTCTTCCACTTCTTGGAAGATATTGCTAGACATAAGAATCGTTTTTCCTTGTTTCTTTTCTTGTTTTAAAAGATCAAGGAAGATGTCACGCATTAGAGGATCTAAACCTGTACTTGGTTCATCCATAATTAAGATATCTGCATTAGATGCAAATGCTGAAACAATAGCTGTTTTTTGTTTCATCCCTTTACTCATGGAACGCACATTGGCCGTCACATCTAATTGAAGAAGATTACTTAACTCTTTAGCACGTTCCCAACTTCCGCGTCCAGATAAATAGATTTGATCTTTTAAAAACTCTTCACCGGTTTTGTTTCCTGGAAAATTGATCTCACCAGGAATATAAGATACATAACGTTTGACTTCTGCACTACTTTTGGTGGCATCAAGTCCATTAATAGTGACGCTTCCTTCATCAGGTTTCAGGAAACCCATCAAGTGCCGGATAGTAGTCGTTTTCCCTGCACCATTGATACCTACGAAGCCATAGTTTTCTCCTTTTTCAATTTCTAAAGATACATCAAATATTCCGTGTCCATTTCCATAATCCTTAGTCAAATGTTTGATATCAATGTAAGCCATATCGCAAATTCTCCTCTCCAGCAGCCACTGTTTTCTTACGATCATAAAAGTCCATAAAGTAATCTTCCAAAGTAAATTTAATTTCTGAAATAAAATTTACCTTTACCTCACTTAATTCTGTAAAAAATTCTTGCATCTTCTGATCCGTTAAACTTAGTTTAACTTGATTTTGTTCAGGTCTTTTAGTTGGAATAGTAAATTCGGTATTTTCTATAAACTTCTGATAATCCTCAAAACTAGCAAACTCAATTTTGAATGATTTATTCGTACTCTGCTTCAATTCATTGGATTCAACTGTTGAAACCACTACCCCATCCTTAATGATGGCAATGCGATCACATGTTGCATCCACTTCAGTAAAGATGTGACTAGATAGGAGGATTGTTTTCCCTTCTGATTTTTCTTTTAAGATAAATTGAATGAAGCGTTCTTGCATAACAGGATCTAATCCTGAAGTAGGTTCATCTAATATCAATATTTTTGGATTATGCATAAAAGCAGTAACGACCGCTAGCTTTCTTTTGGTCCCAAGACTCATTTCTTTAATCTCTTTAGAAGTATCTACTTTAAAGAGCTCTTTAAGCTGCTCTGTCCTTGTCATATCAGTAATTTTTCTTTCATTTGCCATGAACTCAATAAATTGGTCTCCTGTCATTCCTTTTGGAAAAGCCAACTCTCCAGGTAAATAACCAACATCTTGTTTAATATTGGCTGCTGATTTCCAACTATCTTTTCCATTAATAGAAAGTTCTCCCTCATCAGCTTTAGAAAAGCCCATTAAGTGGCGAATAGTTGTCGACTTTCCAGCACCATTCGGTCCCAAGAATCCAAAAGCTTCTCCCTCATTTATCTCAAAAGAAACATCAAATATTCCACGTCCATGTCCATAGTCCTTGGTCACATGTTTCACTTCAATAACTGACATCATATTCCTACCTTTCTTTTAAATATCGATTATAAGATAATTAACAATCGTCTCTTTATTTACAAATGTTATACTATTTATTATACTAGTCTCACAAAGGGGGACAAGAGACATATTTTCAGGATCTGATAAATAATTTACATTTTTTCGATAATTGATACTTTCTCTAAAAAGGAGGCCCTATATGCAACAATTAGATTTAAGGGTTCAAAAAACTCATAAGGCACTTATAGAAGCATTTGAAAACTTATTACATGAAAAAGAATTTGAAAATATTTCAGTAACAGAAATATGTGATGCTGCTATGGTTCGACGACCAACTTTCTACAAACATTTCTTGGATAAATATGATTTTATAACCTTTTTTATTAAACATAAAATGAATGAAATATTTGATTTTGCTATCAAAAACTCAAATGAAGAAAAAGACAACTTTTTTATTATTGTTTTTGAACAACTATTGGATCAATTTGATAATCTCTTATATCTCATTTTCAGTATTCAAATGAATGCTAATATCATTTTTGAACTTGAAAGTGTGCGCGAGTACGGGAAGAGCATGCTAGGTAACCGCATAAAAAAAGGAGCTAGTGACGAAGAATTACCCATAGAGCTTAGTTATAAAGGACAGATCATTATGGGGATCACGATTCAATCCGTCTTTTGGTATAAGGAGAAAAGAAATCAAATTAGTCGTGAAGAAATTATTGAACTATATACACAGACTTTAGAAAAATTTAGCTAATCGAAGAATTGAAATGGATTCTATGTCAAGGACATTTTAAAAAAAGAAACCTTATGAAACTAAAATGGATTGAAAAGGACCCTATAAAGGCACTTTTTTTAGTGTCTATTCTATAGGATCCACTTTGATTTATGTTTGCTGTAAAGGGCGGTAGTAAAATGTAGGAAAAAGATCTAGCTCAATGGAAAAAAAATATCAGTAAAATTATATATATATCTATAACGGCATTGAACTAAGTATAAAAAGAACGTAAACTATCGTTATATCATACGTTTTGGAGTGATCTTGATTATGAAAATGTTAGAGAACGTTACAGAATACATAACGCCTAAAGATGTTGCTAAACAATTAAAAATAGCTCCAGAAACCCTTAGGAAGTATGCTAATTTAGTGGAGAAAATAAGTGGAGAAAATTTCTTTACAAGAGATAATAATAATTCTCGGATGTATTCAAAAAAAGATATAACGCTTTTGAAACGTGTTATTGAACTAAAAAAACGTAGGTATAACGCTAGAAAAAGCTACTTATAAAACTTTGGAAGAAATAAATGAAACGTCTGTAACAGATGCCGTTTCAAACGACCAAAACGGTACTAATGAGTATTTGGGAATCTTAATAAAAGAACAGAAAGAAACGATTGCTCGTTATGAAGTTTTAGCTGCTAGTTTATTTGAAAGCAATAGGATTTTAACGGATCAAATACAAAATTTGATCGATACTCAAGAACAGCTTGCAATAGGAAAAAAAGAAGAAGAAAAAGTAGTAGTAGATAAAATTTCTGAAAAAAAACGACTCTAGGAAAACAATTTAGTTCGTTGTACAAAAATGAATACTTTTTTGTATAATAGCGGAGTTTTTTTATAAATAAATCTTTTTGAAAAGGTTAAAAGCTTGATTTAACGCCATTGGATAAAAATCCGCATATTCTTCACAAGTGAGCAAAGTAAAAAGCCCGTCACAACAAGGATGAGCAGGCTACTTGGCTTAACCGCGATTATGTAAACTAAATTTATATACGAATTTCATTATCATTAAAAACTAATCGTATATTAGAAAACTGCTATAAAAAAAATCATATTTAAGTGCGAATCTTGTTGCACTAATTTACTATAATTTTTTATTTGCTATACAACTATATGAGCAGTTAACTAAAAAATTATAATCTATTTAAGGGAGACACGATAAGAAAATGTTAAGACCAACTAAACTAATTGATACAAATATTGACACAAATAAATTTAAAGAAATTTTTGCAGAATACTACTCTTTTTTTAAAAGTATAGACAGTGTCAATATTTTAGAATTATTACCAAAAAATATAGACTTAAATAGCACACCTAATACTTATCCAATTGATCCGCTATCTTTTATCTTAAATATGTCTTCTAAAATTAATTCTGTATATACTAGTCATGAGCTTAAAAAAAATGGGCAATATCATACAGAAAACTTCAGTATAATAAATTTGATATTAGACAATACGATGGATTTCGATACTGATTCAGTTATAAATAAAAAAATACTAGAACCTTCTTGTGGTACGGGACTGTTTGTATTAACGATTATCAAAAGACTTTATGATAAAGGATATTCTAAAGAATCACTAATAAATTTTGTGAATAACAATCTTGTGGGTTTTGATATTTCTCCTGAAATGGTTTATTTCACTAAATTAAATATACTTTGTTTAATGTCTTATCTTTTTGATAGTTACAATATAATTTTTGAATTAGATTTAAAAATATTTGTTTCAGATACAACACATAAACCTAAACTTAATACTGAACAATTAGAACTATTTGACTCTAAACTTAATTTTACCGAATCGAAAGAGGCTCGCGACATCAAAATTAACTCGACGCTTAAAGAAAGTCACAAATTTGACTATATCGTTGGTAATCCTCCATATGTAACTTTGTATGGTAGAAGGGATATGAAAAAAACTGAAGAACTAAGAAATTATTATATAGATAATTATGATTTTGTTCCTTTAACTGTTAAAAATGGTAAATTCAATTTAACGATGTTCTTTTTTGAACAAGCATTAACCTGGGTGAAAGAACATGGTTATATTTCTTTTATTGTAGATACAAGTTTATTTGAATCAGCATACAAAGACTTAAGAAAATATATTTTAGAAAACTCTAAAATTAAATACTTAATAACTGATTTATCTGTATTTAAAAATATTGGAAGTGGACAAGTGATAATAACTTTGCAAAAAAGTTCTAATTTTAATGATAATCTTAAAAATGAAGTAAGTGTTATCAAATATAAGACCGATGAAAAACATATGATTCTTCAAAATAAATGGTATGAAGCAGAAGAATATAAATTTTTAGTTATTGATAGTCTTGCCATTGAAATATTAACTAAAATTGATCAGAAATCTGTGGAATTATTATCAGTTTTTCCAAAAAAATCGTTACGTACCTGCACGATGATGTTAAGTATGGAAGATCGATTTACTCATATAAATAAAATAGATACTTCTAATGAACTAATGCCTTATTACGTTGGATCAAAAAGTTTAAAATCAAAATTTGGAAAGCTTTCTTTTAAAAAGTATTTTGAATACAACAGAGATTTACAAAATAAAATTAATGACGATTTAAACAAAGAACTTACTAAACAGGGAATTAAAAACAAAAAAAGAATTGGTTTAGGAGATCTCGAAGTGTATAAGTCTCCCAAGATTTTTATTAGGCAGTCTGCAACCTCATTGATTGCTACCTTATCTTTTGATATGGCAGCTGCAAATAACAGTTTATATTGTTTGTCAGAATCAAAAAATGACCAATCATCTATAAAAAAATTAAAAATAACTTGCGCACAGCTAAACTCTACCATTTTGACATTTTACGCTTTAAGTAAAAGGATAATTAGAACATCAAATGGAAAACAACCTCAAATTAAAGTTTCGGATTTAAAAAAAATCAGGTTAACATTTAACGATGAAATAGTTAAACAACTATTAGATGTTACAGATCAGATATTACTAGAAACAATTGAGGCTCCTATTGGAATAGAAATTATAGATAATATATTATTCGATTACTATGATATAACCAATAATGAAAAAGAGTTTATATTAGAATATGTAAACTCTCACTAAAAATCTGTTTCTGCCTTTCTATTCGAATCAATAAGATCAGCCTGAATTTCATCTATAGTTTTGAGTTTCTTTATCAGTGCTTTTTCCTGTCTTTCGTATGATTGTCTATGCTTTTCCATTAATAAATCAATAAATTCTTCTCTAGTTCGATATTCAGGTTCGGCTGCTATGTTCACTTGTAACTGTGGTTTAGGGTTTAAACGAAATGTATGATTTACGTCCTTTAGTAGATACACCTTTGTATATTCACCCTTATATTTTGCAAACTCTAAACCATCAGAAGTAGCATCGTAATAAACCATCACAAATACTAAGTAAAAATTGCCTTCTTGGATAAACTTAATTACTTTTTTCGGTGTTCCTATATCAGGATTACTATCAACAGAAGATACTTTAAATGCTTTGAAATCTATCCAGATTATCTCTTTTCTTCCCATAAACTCGAATTCACATTTTGCGTCCCAAGGATTTTTTGTAGAACCCTTAGGTGATCCAACAGGATTAGTTATGTATTCGTTATCATTTTCTTTTAAAACTTCAACAAATTTATCCTCTAAATAATCGCTTAGCTCTGCTCCCGCTCTAGACTTAGCGCTTATGTTTAAGTTTAAGTGTGATTGCACTATTCCATCCACTACTTCTTCAATACTTTTACATAATTGTTCTTCATAAATTTTAAAATCAAACAATTTAATCCCTCCAAAATAATTCGTTATTAAAAAAATCGTAAATAGTCATATTAAATCCTATGACTATTTTTTCTAGTACTTTAATAGAAATATTTCTTCTGCCATTTTCAACACTATTTATATATGTTCTATCTACTCCTACTTTATTAGCTAAACTTTCTTGAGTAAGATTGTTGCTATGCCTTAACTCTTTTATTCTTAGTCCAACTTTTATTTGTATATCCATTCTCAACATCCTCTTAAATAGTATATTGATCTATTTAATAACTTTAGATTTTTGTTGACTTTAAATCAACGGACTATAAGTCACGTTTCTTTTATGTAATCGTACTCCTTGATAAATTCTCATCACGATATGCAATAAATAGAACTTACTCTTAGCTCTGCATAATTTGGTTTGATTTTTTGATTCACGTATAATTGCACTCCTTCATAAATATCTCTTCTCATCATTTGCCTCCTTTGTATGATGAGAAAAGTGTACAACAAAAAAATGTAGGAAAACCGACAATTTTAAATCGCCTTTTTCCTACATTTTACTACCGCCCTTTACAATGTCTTCAAGTTATGGAATTTTTAGAGCTTAAACATTTAAAAAATATGAGTAAGAGTGTTATAGATCAATTATCATAAAAAATAAGCAACCCGAACATTTTTTTAGTAAATTCGGGCTGCTTATATTTTATTGTTTTTTCTTTTGATATATTTTTTTTGCAATAGAATTACTAATGGGAAAACAAATTAATGCGATAACCAGACCGATAGCAATTTCGTGAAAAATAATTGTTATTAAGAATAAAACTATACTGGATATGAATAAACTTAAAACATGTATTTTATCTTCTTTCATAGGACTCTCCCTTTATTGTCATAATAGTAGTTTGATTTATATTTTAAATTATCAATAAAAGAAATGCTAGGGAAAAACCATTCAAATAATAAAATCACTTATCACTTATCACTTATCACAAATCACTTGTGATTTGTGATAAGTGATTCTATTAAATTTTAGGTCAAATTATAAACCTTTTAAACGGTTTATTATGATATACTCATTCATGGCAGCTTGCCCCGAAAGGGGGTGCTATACATGTTTCAACAAATCTTCACATTGATTGTCGCACCACTTTTCGTGGGCTTAGTCATTGAACTAGTTTCTCATTGGTTAGACGAGAAAGACGACGATTAAAAGCAAGTTGCTAACTAACCCACAACGCTAGCCGTCGCAACTAGTGCAAAAAAAGCCCAACCTACGGACATAGGTTTGGGCTTTTGTGCTATACATGCTCGAAATCTTCACATTTCGCACACTCATTATAGCACGAATTTAAAATGAAGCCAAGTAGCTGAATTTTAGATTTCTCCGTGCTCATACAAGCATTCTAAGCACTTTTCAAACTATTTTGTAGGTAGTTATCTATTAAATTCATTTTAAATTGGCTAGATACATTACAACTAATCAATTAAACTTTTTTTTCAAAATTACTCCTGAACCTAAGACTAACAAACCACCTAAGATAGATAAAGTAATATTTTCTGTTTCTCCTGTTTTTGGTAAAACTTTCATTTTTCCGTCTGAACCTTTAACCGTTACTGTTCCGTCTTTTCGAACGTTTGCGCCAATTTCTTTAGCTTCAACCTTTTGCGTAGTACCATCTGCTAATTGAATAATTGGTTTACTATCTTCAACTGCAACAATCACAACGCCTGTATCTGTATTAACTGGGTTTTCGATTGGGTTTGTGTCTACTGGTTCGCTTGGCTCTGTTGGTTCGCTTGGCTCTGTTGGTTCGCTTGGTTCTGTTGGTTCGCTTGGTTCTGTTGGTTCGCTTGGCTCTGTTGGTTCGCTTGGATCAACTGGATCAACTGGATCGACTGGATCGACTGGATCAACTGGATCGACTGGATCAACTGGATCAACTGGATCAACTGGATCAACTGGATCAACTGGATCAACTGGATCAACTGGATCAACTGGATCAACTGGATCAACTGGATCAACTGGATCAACTGGATCAACTGGATCAACTGGATCAACTGGATCAACCGGAGTAGTTGGATCGGTTGGATCGGTTGGATCGGTTGGTTCTACTGGATCAACTACATCATCAGCTAGAACACTGACACCTGAACTACCTGTTGCTTCGTCCGCAAAACTAACAAGTGGAGCTGATACCAATAGCGCTGTACTAAAAAGTGTTAAAAGGGCAATTTTTTTCATTTTCTTCTCTCCTTAAAAACTACTATTTGTGTACATAAATAGTATATCATAAATATGCTTTACCTGACATTGTTTTATTAATCTTTCTAATTTTTTCTACAATATTATAATTATTGCAAAAAAGAAAGCGGTATCATATAATAGTTAAAAAGGTATAATTCGTTTTTCAAATACTTTGAAAATAAATAATTCATATTGTGGGTGGTGATATTTTTGAATAAAAAATATATACTCCTTTTTATCTTAGGTATTATTGTAGGTATTATTATTAGCTGGTTATTATTTAAGTTAACTCCCAGCTAAATCTAACAAAGAAATGCATGGTGGGATACCTACCGTGCATTTCTTTGTTCATTTTCTAGCTTGAAATATTTCTAGCGATTCTTTCGTTAAGAATAATGTTTTACCTGTATAAATGTGATCGATTCCCTCTAGTCTATGAGGAAACCGTTTATAAATGTGGGCAAAGTATTCATCATTCTTTCCTAACAACTGGCTTGCTTCTTTTGCTGTAATCAATTGCGATAAATCATTATTGGGATTATCAGAGAAAATAATTGTTCCACCAATTTTTCGATAATTAAAATTTTTAAGTATTTCATGTTTGTTGTTACGGTAAGCTTGGGATAGGTAATTTCTATTCTTACCTATCCTTTCACTCATTTCTTTTGCTGTGTAAATTTGATTTAAATTAATTTTTCCCATTGTTTAAGCACTCTCTTTTTAGCGTATTTCAGTTAAAAGAGAAGTCTGTAAGTTTTGGTTGAGTTGTCACAAGAAAGCCGTTTTTAGTTGGTTCAACCTCAAAAGTTATTTTTTGCATTTTACTACGATTGTCTACTGAAACATTTAGAAGGTATTCAACGCTATACCCTTTTTTTGTTTGTTCACTACCGTAATAATTAACACTTTTAAGCGTTTTCCCTAACGCTCCCCAATCGGATATATCTACCTTTTCGGATACATATGTTCTTAAACTTGACTGATAATTTTCTTGATTTTTTTCCTGTGAAAAATAGTAAGTCAAAAAGTATCTTCCAAAAGTATCTATTTTCGATTGAGAAATATCCGTTTCTTTGACACGTTCAATTTGTTCTTTCAATAATTCGCTCTCTTTTTTGACTGATTGAAGTTGTACTTGTTGAATAACACTTATTCCTATCAATAATACAATAAAAAGAGTCAAAATAGATATGAACAAATGAATTTTGGGAACATTTTTCTTGGTTATGGATTCTGATAGTGATTCTTTTCTACTATTCGTTTGTTTTGCTTGGTTCTTTTTCGATATTTTCTTAATAACACTAGGTTCATTTACTGTTTCAGTTGGAATTTCTGTCTGCGGTATTTCTTGGCGTTCATTACTCGTTTTTAACTCCTGACGATTTAATTCTTGCGTATTAAGCGTTGGTTCTGTTGGTTCATTCAAGTAAACTAAAACGTGTTGATCTGTTACTCGATTTAATAACAAGTTAATTACGTCCGTTTCTTTGGTATTTTTTGTATTCAAAGTGACCGACATAATTTTTGTTTGATCTTCTACTCTAAAAATACCGACACGAAATTTAACTGGTATTCCTCGACTTGTTTTTTGTTGTAGATAGTGTGTGACTTCGGATAATTCACTCTTGCTTAACTTTCGGTTTAGAAACTGGTTTTCTTCTTCAGGAAGAATAATACGTATTTCAAAATAATAAGACAATCGTTTTCCCCCTCTCTTATTTTCTAAACATAGCCATCATAGCTAAGTTTCCTAGTCCGCCACCTTTTGACACTTTGGTTGAATACCACATATTTTGTAGGGCAGACGGTGTTTTGATAATCAACAAGCCACAACCAACCATTAACATAAAGTTTGGTAACGTGTATTTTTCAGCGATCATGAGTGTAATCATAAGTAAGTACAAAATAAGCTTAATAAGCATTGTGAGTGCTTCGGATAACAGTTCTTTGATCCATATTTGAAAGTAATTTTGTTCGTCTGTTAAAAGCGATAAGGCAACTAATGGTGTTAACATAGTCAGTACCAAGAAATCGGCATAAAAGACACAGATCGCTACAAAATACTTGGCAATGGAAAAGGCAAAGAAGATCACAAAAACAAAGAGAACAACGGCACTAACGCCACCATTAAAGAAATTGGAAACTAAGAAATTACGCAATCGTTCGCCGATCGTTTCCACGTTCAAATCATTAGCGACTTGTTGAATCACATATTCCCCGATCGGTGCAACAATCTTTTTGATAAAAAAGTTCATTGCCCAGGGCAACGTTGCTAAGGCAATAGACGAGTAAAACAGCTTTTGAACAATATTAGCGGTCAATGCGTCACCACTACCATTAGAAGCTTGTATTTGCGCTTCAATGACCTTATACAACACAATACAAATCGCAAAGGTTGTCGTTGCAAAGACAAACACATTGGTAATGGTACTAATTAATTCGATATTGGGAATATCAAAAGTCGTCTTATTGGCAATTTTCATACTGGCTTCTAACAAGTCACTGCCCCAACTGCCTAACAAGCTATCGATTGGGTGCAACACACTATCGACACTCTCTTTTACGCCTTCAAAAACTCCTGAAATTGTATCGCTAACTTTATCAACTAAATCTTTTCCAGAATCAACTATATTTTCACCAACATCTAAAATATTAGGCATTAGATTATCCCTCCAATCGATCCTGTTACTTGCCACTTATCAAGTTTTTCATTGTACTTCATAATGACAAATGCGATACTTACTCCTTCAACGTTTTTCTTAGATTCTGTCAGATTTATTCCAACAACTTCGTAACTCAAATCATTATCCCAATCTAATTGCGTGAATATATTTTTATAGGCTTCTCTATGTCTAGCATCATTTCTCCAGTCCACCCATTCAAACGGAAAATCATTACGCAACACAATTTTCGTGTTTTGTTCTGTTTTTTCCGTATCTAAGAACCAAGTATTTAACCATTGGCTTTGATCGTCATTTTGCTTAGAAATCGTTAGCCCTTTGCTACCGTCAACGATCACTGGATTGAAATTGAAACTTGTTTGCAAACTCGTATAAAAATCATCTGCTACCTTATCGCCAAACTTGGCTTTTAAGTTATCAATCAGTTTGGTTTGTAATTCAATCGGGCTTGTACCGCCTGATCCTTCTTTCAATAATTCTTTGTTGATTTCTAAAATCACGTCACCATTAGAGAAAGACTTGTACCAACTCTCAAAAGCTTCTGTCGCTTCGTCTGCTCGTTCTTTCGCACTTAATTTGAGTAAATGGTCGCTTGACCCTTGAACGGCTTGTGAGCTGTTTTCTGTGGCTTCTCCGCTTGTTTCTGACTGGTTGCTTTCTTTGCTTGCGGTGGTGGCTGTTGGTGTCACTGGTGGTTGATTCTTATTGTTAAAATAAGAAATGCCCACAAAAGCAAGAATACCGACAACTAAAACGCCAATCACTAAGTTACGGATCACTTGACGGCTAAATTCCATTTTTTTAATACCCTCACTAGGTTCAATCCCTTTTTCTTCGATTTCTCGTTCTACTTGCTTTTGAAACATTGGGATATTCCCAAAAAATTCTTTCAATCCATTCATTTGATTTCCTCCGATCTTTAAAATGGTAATTCGCTGTTGTCATTGTTGGTTGTGTTTTCCTCTATACCTTCATCAAAACTACTTAGAATATCACTCATTAATAGTTCTTTTTCTTCCTCTTCTTCTGTTACTTCTGATTCGATCGGTTGTTCAGGTAGATTTATTTCTTTTTTATTCAAATCATCTTCTTGTTTCTTCTCGTGAAAAATTGGGGCGCTTGCTAGTTGTACTTTTCGTTGTTTGTGCTGTTTTTCCAACTCCTCAATGGTTTCTTTGGCAAATTCCGTTTGACTGCTTATATAATCTTGCTGTGAAATTTCATGCTTTTTAAGAAGATTTCCGAACAATTCAAATTGTGGCGTTTTTCTTAACATGTAAGGTTTACCGTCAATTAAAACAATACTTTTTCTGCCATTTTCTTCTTGTTGTAAATTGATAACTTCCCCTTCGGTAATCAATCGCCTTTTTTGGTAACCGTAGCTTTCTGACTTACTTCCGCTTCGGTTAGTTGTTTTTGCGGACGTTTTACTTTCACTTGTTCCGCCGGTGTATACTTTGATTGTTGTATCATTTACTTGTCTTGAAAAGTATTCGGCAGTCGTTTGCTCTACACCACCTAGACATATTTTAATGGCATGATTCCCAATGATCGCTTTAAATTTCTTATCTCCGTAAAGTTCAAAGCCCTGGGGCAAAGATTGCAATATGGTACTAACTGAAATACGATACCCTCGACACGTTGCAAGAAAGTTCTCATAGGTTGGAAAATAGCCCAAATTGACAAATTCATCTAATAACATAACTAAAGGTACTGGCAATTTTGCGTTGTGTTTATCTCCTAAAAAATATAACTCGGTAAACATTTGTTGGAAAAAGAGATTCACTAAGCCGTCCCAAGTTCGATCTAGGGGTGAAATTAGCACGTATAAACAAATTTTTGACGTTCCTAATTCCTCAAAGAAAAAATCGTTTGTACTGGTAAATTCTGATACTTCTTTATCAACAAAATCTTGTAAAGTCGTCAATAGACTAATAACAATGTTTGGTCTTGCTTCACTTTGTGCTTGTCGGAAGCCTAAATAGTAACTGCGTTTTGCTTCGTGTCCGTCTGGCAAACGCTCAAATTGTTCATCAAGTTCTGATACACCTTCTTCATTATAGCGTGGGTCAAATTCTTCTAAGAAATCTAAAATTCCCTCAATCGTTCTTGAACTTGGTTCATATTCAAAATAAACATATTTAATCAACGTATTTAATAAGCTTAATTGTGCATTGAACCAAAAATCTTTCCGTTTGGGATCATTCTTTGCTGATACTATGACGTTTGCAATCTTGTTTGTATCATTTGATTTGCGAATATAGAGTAATGGATTGTACCTAGAACTTAGTAAAAAATCTTTAAAATTTATCACAACTGTTTTGAAGCCCTGGGCTTTTTTTATCTCATTGGTTAATTCATAGATTTCCCCTTTTGGATCAGTTACAACAATTGACGTATTGCGATTGTTTACAACGTTAGGTAAAACATAACTTTGTGTTTTAAATGAACCTGGGCCGCCTACTACAAAAATATTTCGATTGCTTATTTTGCTATCTTCGGGTTGGATCACAACTTTTCCACTTGGAAATTTCCCCAATATTAAACCGTCTGATTCTGCTAATAAACTAGTCATTTTTCCCCCTCCTCATTGATTTTTCTAATATGCTTTTCATTGATTTTTCAGGGATCAAATGAACGTTTTTCGGTGCATTTATTTCTGATTCCTCCCCCCAATAAGCCGAGCCATGAACAGGATTTGTTTTTCCGACAACCTCAAACGGTTGGCGTTTGGTAGGGTGTAGAAAGACAAATAAAACGATTAAAACAATGATTTGTACAATGAAGAACGGAATCATGTAATTAGATTGAATGATCTCTAAGAAAGTATTGATTGGGTGCTTTAAAATAGTTGTAACAAAGGTACTCAATTCAATGTTTGTATCATTCGCAATGATAAAAGGTAATAATTTAAATACAATCAATGTTACTGGTAATAATAGTAGATAGAGTATAACTAGGATAATCAGTTTCACTTGCTCTTGCTTCTTCTTCGCCATGCTTCTACTCCTCTCCTAATTGAATGGTCGTTCTTTGGGTAATTTGTTGGTTTTTAATTTGGATAATTTGGTTTATTTCAAAATCATTTTTTGTACCGTTAAAAACCTGGTGAATCGGTGCTGTTACTAGATATTGCTGTGAATTATCCTTACTTTCATAAGCCAGAATTTTTATTTCATTTTCGTTTACTGAAGACTTTTGAATCGTGTTTTGTTGTGGGCTATATGAATTGTTTACGTTGATCTCGTTTTGTAATTCTTGATAAACGTTGTCTGTCGCTAATTCTTTAACCGTTGTCATAGATATTTCTTTTTGGCTTTTTTCGTAGTTATAAACTGTCTTGTAAAATTCTTTGATAATTTTTTCCGATTCGCTTTGGTTAGTGTCTTGTTCCGATTGTTTGTTTGCTAATTCCGTTTGTACGCTTTTTAATTCGCTCTTTAACTGGCGGATCTGCTCGCCTTGTTTAATCCCAAAAACAACCATACCTATGGTAACCACAAGTAAAACAAGCGTTGAGATAAACAAACTAACTTTTATTTTGTCAAACTCCATTTCTTCCTCTCCTTATTCAACATAACTTGCAATATTTGCAATAGAAGCTGGCACTACTCGATAACTGATTGTTCCACTTCCTGGGTTTACTACATTACACTCTGATACAAGAAGCGTACCGTCTGCATTTACGACTTCTACAAAGGCAACGTGTCCGTAAACTGGATCAGAACCGAAAGAACCTGGAGGGAAAGAAATTGCCGTACCTACTTTGGGCTTATTTGTTACTTTATAGCCTAAAGCTTTCCCTTTATAGCCCCATTCGCCACCATTGCCCATAAAATCATCAACTGGTTTTCCTATTTGAGCCATACGATTAAAAGCGTACCAAGTACATTGCCCAAAAGGATAACTGCCACTGGTATTATAGTTGTGTCCATCATATCTTGGATAACGTAATTTATTTTTGTATTCGCTAGGTACATCAACTTGAACAACGCCAGTATTATTAGAATTGTTTTGAACGCCCTCTGCGCTTGCCTGGCTTTCGTTAACGTATTCAAGTAATTTTGGCACATAGAACATATTTCCGTAGTTATAGCGGTAATTGTAGCCCATTGTAGTAGATAAAGCATTTACATAAGGTACCTTTTCGCCACCTGACATATTAATAGAAAATTGTTTAGCCAACTCAAAAGAATACGTTCCGCCATTCTTCACGACAAAATCAACAAAACCACCGCCATAATTGTACGCTTGAAGAGCTGTTTTTATATCTGCACCTCTGCTAATTGCACCTTTCATATTTTGAACAAAAAATTCAACTCCTCGTTGTATGCTTCGTTCGGGGTCTTGAATGGTGTTAGGGGGCAATCCTAAACTTTCGCTTGATTGCATAGGATCGCCACCATTCCCGCCCGATTCAATTTGCATGAGTGCTAAGATATAAGGTACATATTCCATACCGTCATATTGCTTAGCATATTTTTCAACGGTGCTTTTGTATCTCAAAACAGATTCACTTAAATTTTTGTTTTCTGTCGCTAGTCCACCATTAGGGGCTGTTTGATCGTTATTAAAAATAAGAAGGAAGATTACAATGATAAAGACGAAAAAGCCTAAAATTGCTTTCGCTATCGGTTTTCGATAACGAATAAGCAGTTTAGCAGCTGTTGCTCCCATGATATGAAATCACCAACCTTCCTAATCTTTTTCAGCGTTTGTTAATTCAATCTTTTCACTAAGCAATGTGTTGTTTTCTTCTAACAAGTCATTGGTTTGTTTTTTCTTCAAGTCGTCATTTAAAGAATTATCCTTATACATGTTTTCTAATTCTTCACTGTTATTTTCAATCAATAAGTCAATCATGCTGATTTGACGTTTAGGATCGATTGCTAATTTCTTTTGTGTAATTGATACCTGACGAATATTTTTCACTGTTGGAATGTCTTTTTCTTTTACTGATTTATCGATTAAAGCTTCAACAATTGTTGTATCGGTACTAGTTTGAACCAGATACTCAATATCTGTTGAATTGTCATATGCTAAAATCTTTTTGAAGTCTGCTAAATAGTCGCTTCCTGGTAAATCAAGACTTTCTATTTTTTCGGTTTCCCCTTGTTTGTACAAACTTTGAATAATTTTTTGATCTGCTTTTTTATCAAGTTCATAAGCTTTAGTGTAGTCACCAAGTTTCACGTAAATATCAACTTGTTTTTTCTTAGGATAGTTGAGTTTTTGCATATCTTCTTCGATATTCTCACTATCATTATCAATAATCTTATTTAAAATAGTGATCTCTGTTTCTGCGCTTTGCTGTGTAGCCGTAACTTGTTTCTTCTCATTTACTTTCATAAGAAAAACCGTACCGCCATATAACGCAATAACACCTACAACTAACGCAATTTTTAAGCTTTTATTTCTGCGAATTTTTCGGACGTCTGCTTTCTTGTCCTGTAATTCAGCAGAAAAGAAATTCTTTTGTTCTTCGGTTAGTCGATTTTTTATTAAATCTCTTAATGATTCCAAGCTTTCAACTGCTTCTACATCATTTAAAAATGAATTTTTTTCTTTTGTTAGAACCTCAATACGATTCTTCTCATACTTCTCAAGTGTGAATTTACCAAAAAAACTACAAATAAAATTTTTCCACTGCTCTAATTCTTCTTTAGTTGAGTAAGGCAAATTATCAAAGTGATCTGCTTTATAAATAAAAAGCAAGTCACGTGTATCTTTGAGTAGGATATTTTGCATTGCTAGATAGGTGTTTGTTTTTTCTAGTACATTCATTTCAAGTAATCGATTCACTATATCCAATTTATAAAAATCAGCATATTCTTTCAATTCAAGTAGTGGTGTATAGCCATTAGGACGGTGATAAACAATTTCTAGCTTTCCGTCTTTGGTCAAAATCTCCTCGACATCAACAAAATATTGTTCACTTTCTTCTACATCAAAAATATGTTCTCGATTCGTCAAATATTTTTCGTTTATTTGAACGACAATCACATTCTCTTGATAGTAGAATTGTAAATTTTTCAAGATTTTGTATTTCATTTTTTTCTCCCTTCTATTGAATTTTCGATCTTAACAACCAGTTGATCTCTTTCTTCGGACTAACGCCGTAAATATCTTCATATTCGCCTGGGTTAAGCAAACGCATTTCTTCCTGTGTTAAATCTACTTTTATCTTTGCTCGCTTTGTACCATGAAAAAGCAAAGCTTCCCCTTGACGTTTTGAGGTAATGAAAGATAATTCTTTTTTTGTAAGTTTAAGTTTCAACTCGTTTGAGATACCTTGCGCTTCTGTTTCATCAAGTCCAAAGAACACTTTTGTAAAGCTATTCCCAATAATTGCTTTACCGATATTATCAGGTGCTTTTAATACATCATCAATCTGTTGGGTTGATACGGTACAATCAGCATTGTATTTTCTAAAGCGTTTATATGCTTGGAAGAAAAAGTCAGCACTAATTTTATTCTTCAGTAAAAAGTGAAATTCATCTGCATAAACAGACGTTACAATTTGCGGATTGTTGGTTATTTCTTCAAATAGATAACTAAAGCTGTTGAGGTATGCTAAATCTCTGATCCCTTCTTCGGTCTGTAAATCTCGCAAAGAAAAGCAAATTAACGGATTGTTTAAGTCTATATTTGTATGACCGTTAAAAATGGTACGACTTCCGATTGTAAAATCTTCTAATGAATAAATAAAATCTTCAATTCGTTTGTATCGTTTGGGATCAGTTTCTTCTAATGCTTTCAATCGACTTTCTAAGTCTGCAAATGTTGGAAAATCGGTGTTTTCCATTTTTGACAAGTTTTTCTTTTCGTATAAATTCGTATAGCATTTTTTAGCTTCTAACTTAATAATAGATAATTGACTGTCAGTCAAAGAGTGATCCACCATTAGGAAATATGGCGTTAAAATATTCATTCGTTTACTGATTTCTTTATCAATATCATTGTCAGTCATTTCAAAATCTTTGTGCTTTATTTCAAGATTTTCTACAAGTTCGTCCTCTTCAAAATCGGATAACGATTCTTTTAAATCCACATCTGGTGTATTGCGTGAGTAGATTTGAAACGGATTGATACGAACATCTGACATAGACGAAAGATTGATTATTTCGCCCCCTAGAGAACGTACACGTTCTGTTTGTTCATCTTCGGGATCAAATAAAACAATTCTGTGTTTTAGTTCTGTTGAATTATCAGCAAAAGCATATTTTTTCAAATAGTCTGACGTTAGGTAAGTGGTTTTTCCTCCACCTGATAGACCAAAAACAAATTTGTTACGATTGACTACTAATTTTCTGTTGGTGTAATCAATACTAACGATATTTTCAGTATCTTTATTGATTCCTTCAATAATCATATTCTTACTGAATACGCTTAGTTCGTTATCATCAAAAGGAAAAATACTGCTTGCACTGATTGAATTAGCGATTGTATAGGTGTATTCAGGTACTTCATTAGATTGTAACGGTAATGAACTCCAATACGCCTTATCAATCATAGTATATGGAATTAACGCTTTTACTCCACTTGCGATACAACGTGTTTCAAAATCTTCACACAATTTTTTCAGCTTATCTTCGGACTTACTTTTGATCAAAACATAGGTATATAAATAAAGATAAGAAGTGTTTTCGTCAACGGCTTGTTCTAACTGCGTTTGTGCAATTTTCATTTCACGTTCTAAACGGATAATCGTCAACGGATCATGCGAACGATCGATCTCTGCTTGCTTATTTTTAATGGTTCTGTTGTAATAATCATTCAATGAGTTACCGTTTGCTTTAGTGTAGTAATGAGATATGGTTATATCTCCACTCATTTTACGAATACGATTAAACCAATTACCACGTGGCTTATTATTGTATTTTGTAATGACATAGGGAACTGCGTATGAATCATCGATTAATAATTTGTCACGTTCTATTGTAAAATTAAATGGTGCTAAATCAGATACAACGTCCGTATCAACTTCGGGTATTACAATAATTTTCTCTTTTGGTATCTTCTCCATTTTAACGCTCCTAACTATTCAAAACCTTTTTCATCTCGCCAATCGTACACATTTCAACCTGACAATCATATTTACTTAAAAATGCAATTAAAGCTGTTCTGATTGTTCTTGTCTTATCGCGTAAAACTTGATAGGACAATTCCAAACTGTCGTAAGTTTCCTTTGAAATTGGTTCAGAATTAATTACAAAATGTTGTTTCTTTGAAGTTTCCATGTTACTTGCTAAATTTCTATAATGATAATAGTAACTAGCCTTTAGTTGTAATAAAGCTTCGTTATGCCCTGGCATTTTGCGATAATTTTCTACTGTATCCCCCCAGGCTTCTACAAAATCGTCAATTTCTACTGGTACATTCTTAGAAGTGATCTGCGGTTCATATAGAACGTTTTGAGATAGAAAGACACCAAAATCTTCGTTTAACCCTTCTTGCTCTGATACTGGCAAGGTATCAACGTTTAAGCCGTCAACTTTTAGCATGCTCACAAGGCTAAATTGCTTTTTTTCTGGCTGATAAACGACAAAAAAATCTTTAAATACGCCTTGAAATCTTGAATTATCTTCCCAATAAATCATTTCTTTCATCGTATCGCTTTTTTTATTATCGTTACTTTTGGAACTTGTTTTTAGAAAATCAAACAATTAAATCACCTCTCTTTTAAACTTGTTCTTTCGGCTTCTTATAATAGACTTTTGGTCTTTTAGAAAAATCTTTTCTTTGCTTCATAAAATCAGAAATAGAAATGTTAGGGCGGTCTGTAATTGGTTTAATTGTATAAAACGCCCATACACCGCCAAATGACACCAAACCAACAATGACATAGATAATTAAAGGAAAAACGGCTGTGCTACGGAAAATAAGAATTGCCAATAGCACGCTTATTAATGCCGTACCGATTGCTTTTGCTGATTGTTTCAAATCTAGCCCTAAAATGACTGTGTACCGATCAGATACATTGGAAGGGAAAAACCAAGTCCGCCCTTTTTCAGTATCTGCATTTAGCAAATCTAATAAGGCTTGTTTCACTTGATCACTGTTCATAACTAACTCCTTTCAATCTCCTTTAACAATTTTATTTTTTATTACGTGCTAAAGCAGTAAATCCCATACTTAACCAGGCAAAACATAAAACTAACCAAATCGTGCTATGTCTGACCCAAAATGCAATTAGACTTAGAATAGCTACAATAAAATATCCATAGGAACTATTTTTACTAAATATTTTTTTCATGAACAAATATCCTCTCTCCTATTGTTCTTCTCATTAGCAACTTCTTATGCTAATAATCCATATGCCCAAGGTACTAACCAAACCAATGCCCCACCTAATGCCGTAACAAGCAAGGCTGTTCCCAAGGCTTTATACATGGTATTTTTTTCTTGTGGGTCATCAATAGACGGCAAGTATTTAATAACAATTTTTGCACAAGCAATCCCACCAACTACAACAATTAAGGCTGTTAAAACACCTTTTATAGTGTTACCTGCTTGAACTAATTTTGCTTGTGGATCAGTGGCTGCAAATACTGGATTGGTAATAAACAATGTACCCACCGCAACAACCGCACTCTCAAGCTTAAACTTTGTATCTTTGATAAATTTTTTCATTTTATACACCTCTTGTTTTTATTTTATCGCAAAGGAATATTCCTTTGTAATGATTGATTTTCTTTTGCTTTTGTTTGCTTAATCAATTTGTCTAGGTTTCGTTTTTTCTGTGATTGGTTACCACTCAACAATCGATTAATTGATTTTGCAAATTGGAACATTTTTACAGACACTTCATTTTTTTCAGGTTCATTTTTATCCAATTCTTGGGATTGATCTTTATTAGTATTCTCAATCTGTTTACTTAATTCTATCTTATCAGAATCAGGTAAATAAGCATTACGATTAACAACCTTTCTCAGATTTTGTTTTGCTAATGGACTTAGTTCATCAATACATTTCATGCTATCTTGAACAAAAAATACACCTTGGCAATCATTAGGAATTTTCACCGTCTGAATGTTAGTTAAGAAGCCTTTTGATTGTTCCAACATGGAATTAATTTCTTCACTGGTAAATCTAGTTCCTTCTTTGACTTTTGAAAAATCAGTCGTGTTATAATAGTCAGCTTTTGCAAGTAGCATTTCGCCTTCTATGACTGAATCTATTGAAACATTTTTATCAAATTTTCTTTCAACTTCTGATTGAACATATTCTATCAATCCTTGTTTTATTCCTATTAGTTTTTCTTTCTTGATTGATAAAATTTCTTTTCTTTCAGAGTTATTTTCTTTGGTTATACTATCTTCAACTTGTTTAATTTTTGAATCAAGATAACGACTAGTTTGAAAGGGTTTTTCTTTGAAAATCTTTTTGTTTTCTTCTTTTTCTATTACTCTTTCATTGTAAATGACCTCTGCTAATTGGTCTTTATTCAATAACTCTTTTCTAAATATAGTTTCATTAACCATTGCTCTAACTTCGTGATTTGAAAATTTGTCAATATTCAAACTTGGATAAGATTTTTTGAAGAATCTTTCTGCTTGTTTATCTAAAATTTCATTTGCCTTTGTAAGCATATCTCGTTCACTACTAATTTTACTTAACATCAAACGTTGTTTTTGAATTTCCATTTTATTATTAAAGATAAGTGAATTTTCCCATCGTTTTAATTCACCTAATCGTTTATCAATGTTTTCATCATTAATAAATAATTTCAATTCTTTTGAAAGATTTTTCAGTTCTCCTTTTTCTAAAGGTGAGAAAGTTTTTTCAAATTTTAAAGTGAAGTTTTGGTCTTGTTTTAATATTTTCTCTTGATTTTCAAGTTTATCAAGTTCGGCTAGGATATCATTGTAACTTTGAATCTCTAAATTTTTTCTTTTTAACTCACTTATAACTCCTTTTTCTTCTAATTTTTTTGAGTAAAAACCTTCATGAATTGTTGGTAGTTCTTTTTTTCCAAGTTCCGCATGAGATTTTTCTGTAATTTGTTGATCGATATTTCTAGCTTTTAAATATTGGTTAACTTTATCAGCCCAATCTTTACGAATTTCAGAAACAAGAGATTTTCTATCCCAGTCATTTGTTTTAATAGAAACCATTTTAATTTTACCATTTTCTAATAAAATCGGGTTTCCATTTTCATCCAGTTTAGGTATCTTTTTTCGCTTGTTAAGAATATTTCCTTCACTATCTACTTCTCTCATTGTTAACATAATATGAGCATGGGGATTGTTTTCATCATCTCTATGAATAGCTACATCTGCAATCATTCCTTCACTGACAAAATTATCTTTAACAAATTCTTCTATCAGTGATCGTTGATCTGTATTATTTAATTCAATTGGCAATGCTACATTTACTTCTCGGCAAATTTGAGAATTCACCTGTTTTTCTGCTAATTCCATTTTGTTCCATAAAGTCTGTCTATCTAAAAATTCATTAGGTACATAATCAGGCTTTAAAATAAAAGCTTCTGGTTTAATAGTTCTATGGTTATATAGATTTGTTTTCTCGTATAGTTCACTATACAATTTTTCACCGCTTCGATAAGAAGCCATTGCAATTAAACTTCTTTTTCCGCCTTCTCTTTTTGCTATTGTCATAGATAAATGGAAGATTGCCAATTGTATAACCTCTCTTTCTTTTCAAACATGAGCGTAGCGAATTTTAACAAACACGCTTGACGATAAAACGAAATGTAAATTAAGTTTTATAGCACAATTACCACTAAATAAAATTTAGGGGTATAAGTGCGCCCTTAGTAAAACATCTAAGGGAATTCTCTATAGATTAATTTTACCACTTATCAATTAAAAAGTAACTATGTTTAATCTGACATTATCGTTTATATTTATTGATTTTAGAAATATAATATAATATGATAGACATATACAAATTATCAGGAGGGATATTTTATGGAAAATCAAGATCAAAACATCAAGATAGAAAATGAGAAAATCATTCCAAAAACAAGACCAAAAAAGAGAAAGAAAAAAACTGTTTCTGATATTGAACTTCAAATTAAAGAATTACAAAAGAAAAAAGAAGAATTAATTCTAAAATCAAAAGCAGATATTGGTGATTTTGTCCTTTCTACCCTTTCAAAAAATAATATTTCTATTGAATCAATTGAAGAAAACAAAGAATTATTCTATGACGAATTAGAAACTTTATTAAATGCGAATAGTCAAAATTTTTCTGAATTACTTAAATAGTTATGGCAAATAATGATTTAAATGACATCAATAAAAGAATAGAAAAACTAAAAATTCAAAAAAATATTTTGCGAGCGAATAGCGAGCAAAATATTAATAGAAAACAACGAACAAAACGATTAATTGAAAAAGGCGCTTTATTAGAAAAATACTTTGAAATTGATTGTTTGACGGTTGAAGAAACAGAAGATTTTTTAAAAATTTTTTCTGAATATATTAAAGCAAATAAACCTAAAAAGTATCAAAAAAAGGAAAAATAATTTTCCTTTTTTTGATACTTTTTTAAATAAAATTGATTGTTCTTAATGTTTGTTCTTCCTTTTTTAATTGCTTTAATATTTCATTTACTGATTCTATATCCAAATCGTACCAATCACCAAAAGCGATAATATCACCTGATACTTTTTTTTCTATAAAATCAACTGTTAAAGTTATTTCTCTTGTTGACATTGGCGAACGTGCTTCTATTTGATATAAATCAAAATCATATTTTTGATGATTATTTATTCCTCTCATTTCTGTTACTGTCGCTTTTATCACTTTTAAAATATTACCTTCAAAATTTATTTTTTTTATTTTAATATCCACTCTAAAACTTCCTTTCTGATAAACTTACAAGCCTTAATTGGCTTGTAAGTATTTTTTTTCTTCTTTATCTTCCTTCACCTTTTGACTTCCATACATTCCCCTTATTGTGTCCATATCATAATTTTTTCGACTACGTTTTTTATAATCGCTTGGTGCTTTATACCATGCGTATTTTTTTGGTGAATAACGAAATTCTAGGGATTTTATGTCGTCCTTATAAGGTTTTGTGTTGCCTGTTAACCATATAAAAGTTCCCACGATTTCAATTGATACACCGTCCATTTTCAGATTGAAAAGTTGATTTATAATGTCCTTAAATTGTTCGGGCGTTTCAGTCGTTTCTTTTGTATAGGTTTCGCCGTCTTTGTTCTTGTGAGTGTTTTTAAGTTTGCTAAACAATTCATCATATTCATTGTTTAGTTGCGCCATTTCTTCATTGCTACCACCACAATCGGGGTGCAATTTCAAAGCTAATTTTTTGTAGGCTTTTTTCAATTCTTCCAATGTTTCAACGTTTTTAATGTATTTCATTTTTATCATTCCTTTTCTTTTTGATTTTTGGCTTTTTGACAACCATTTTTGTTAGGCGTTTGAGGAAGTGAAGCTGTTTTCCTCATGTTTTAAAAGCTAGAAATAAATTACAGTGTATGCTCCTTTCTTTTTTCGTTTTGTTGGTTCATTTTCGCCAGTGTGTTCGTGTCGTTTGCTGTGACGAGTACGTAACATAGACACAAAGAAAACACAAGGGCGAGCTTGCTCGTTTATATACCCTTGTGTTTTCGACTGGATATGTTAAGGTAACAAACAGTAAATGGCACGTTACAGACTGCAAAATGTAGCAACTGAAAAAAGAAAGAATGCTGTTGTGTGCTTTATTTCTCGATCAGCTTTTAAAAAATGAGGAAAATTTTATAAAAAATAGGGCAGTTACCTTTTTGGTAACTGCCCTATTTTTCCTTTTTTTATTTATTTAACTCTTTTTTTATTAATCGTTTTTACAAATATGTGAACTATAAAAACACCTATTAAGTAAGACACAAATACAATTACATATCCAATTAACAAATGAGAAATTGAAGCACTAGAAAAAGTTATATCTCCACTAAACAAATCTATCGAAAAACTAATTAATATATAAAAGAATGCAACGACTGCTGCTGTTGATATATTTTTCATGATCTAAGCCCCTTTCTTCTTTAATTTTTAAAGCCCTGGAAGTTTAGGTATTTTTGGTATTGGTGGTGTAGGTGGCTGCAAGCTTTCCAATTTTTGTTGAATTGCTTTAAATTCAAGGGTTTCTTGGTGTTTATTTAGAACCACATTTTGTTATTCTATCTCTAGTCTCATATAATCAATTGATTGATATTTATTTTGTCTATTTAAAAAGGCTTTAGGGTTTTCACCATATTTGATGAAATTGTATTTTTTATACAATGATATTGCACTAGTATTATCGGACACTACTTGAAGTTCTAATTGTTTGTATTGGGCTTTTTTACCCAACTCTATTATTGTAGAAAATAAGATATTGCCAATTCCAAGACCATAATATTCTTTTAAAATTGAAAGACCGATTACACCTCTATGTTTTTCCTTATCTTTTAGACTAACAGAGTTTAGGCTAGCACTTCCAATAATTTTATTATCAATTACTGCTAAAATTTCACAAGAATTTTCGCTATCGTTTAATTTCTGGTAACTATCCATTTCTTTCTCTAAATCAAAATGAGATTCATCAGGATAGGTTGTTAAGAAATCTGTTTCACTGTGAGTTTTATTGAATAAGTGATGCAACTCAATTGCATCATTCGGATTCGCACTTCTAATAATGACATGTACTCCATTTGGAAGTATATGTTCGTAATAATATTTCATAAAGTTGTCCTTTCGTAACTATTACCAAGTTTGCTTTATTTTCCATAAAATCTGCTATTGTCGTATTATCACGTCTCCTTATTAAAGATATATTATCATATTTTAAGGTTTAAAGTCCTGGAAGCTTAGGTATTTTAGGTATTGGTGGTGTAGGTGGCTGCAAGCTTTCCATTTTTTGTTGAATTGCTTTAAATTCAGGGGTTTCTTGGTGTTGATTTTGAACCATTTTTTGCTCTATTCTCTCCAAAGTCGGTTGAATTTCTTTCCCTGATACTTTACGATTTAATTCTCTTTCTAAGGTCTCTTTCGGACTAATGGAAGGCGTTTCTAAGCTTGAATAGAGTTTTACACCTTCTCTATTATATAGCCTTATATCGCTAAATAATCCCGTTTTTTGAAGGGTTTCTAAATTGTTAGGTAAATTTTTGACAACAATATCATGTGCTTGCTTTGGTGTTGCCCTGGCTGTCATTGGATCATCTGCATACATGGTTTCATATCGTTCAATCGTTCCTAAGTATGATTCAATTTTCGGTACTGCCATGACGTACATTTTTGTTTCATAACCTTTGGCTTGTAGCATTGTTGCGGTTTGAATAGGAACGTCTGTTGTTCGTCCTGTACCTTCAATCACTAAATTGTACCCTTGATCGCTTAAACGGCTAATAAGTGCTTCTGTCATACGATCAGAATAGGGGGTAACGTGTTTTACCACGTCTTTTTCATAAAGTTTCACTAATTCGTCAAAATTTGGGTGCTGTTGTTTGAAGGTATCATTATCAATGACAACAACATTCCCTTGTGTTTCTTCAAAAATTGCTGATCGCAAACTGGTTTTCCCTGACCCTGGTTGCCCACCAAGTAAAAAAGCGGTTGGCGATTCAACCGCTTTTTTACTTGAATCAATTCTTCTAAATTATCATTTAAGCGATTCTCAAATTGTTTGTCAGTAAAATTGACTATATTTGCCATATTAAGCCACTTTCTCTTTATTCAAAACTTGTTTTGAGTAACGATTCATTGACCGCCAATACTCATGAACGGCTTGTAATTCTTCTAAAGAATAATCAAAAAGATTTACACGTTTTGCAAGCTTTAATTGGTTTAATAAATTGACTTCCAATAATTGAGAGTCATTTTTATTTAATTCATGGTTCAAAACATAGTTTAATACTCGATTATAAACGCTTGCTGATAACTCATTAATGATTTCAATTTCAAATGTTTTTTCATACGTAACTGCCATTTCATTTTCACTCCTTTTAAAGTTTATCAGGTAAATATTTCCGTATATATTCTTCTAAGGCTTGATCCATAACTTCTTTTACGTTTCCGCCATTCTTTGCTGTTTCGATTTTTATGATATGGTGCAAGTCAGCACGAACACGAACCGTCTTAGCTCCCATTATATCTTTTTTTGCACTGATTGGTGTATCATTTCGTTTTGCTTTTTGTGCGCCTAAATTTCCCACAATCACTCACTTCTTTCTATTTCTTCTTATTCTTATTTTATCATCAACAATCACAAATCACAAGTGATTTGTGATTTGTGATTTGTGATTCTATTCTTTTTCATTTTCTAACTGAATGATTCGCTCAACCATTTCAAAAAATACGTTCTCATACATGGATAAAACTTTTTTGTCATAACCTTTGTGTTCAGTAATGCCGTTTTTAGACCAGGTACTTACTTTATTACTTCGCTTGATAATATTTCGGAAAACCAAGTTATCTTCTTTGTGTTCGTTGTACAGCTCTTCCAGGTTTGATTTTATCGTTGCGCTGTCCGTATCAACTAAATAAGGAACAAAACCGATCATATCTAGTCCAGGGTTAAATTGTTCTTGTAAATCAATCAAATAGGAAATATAGTTTTGAATGTTGTTTGTACTTTCTTCTTCTGCTTGTAAAGGGATCATAACGTAATCACTCGCCACGATTGCATTATTTGTATAAACGCTTGGCGTTGGTACAGTATCAATAATAATAAGATCATAGTCACTTTTTAAAGGTGCTAAAAGAGTAGCAAGCAATCTACTTTCGTTTTCAAACGTCCATGAGCGAGTTAATTTTGGCAGTAACATCAAATCAAACGTGCCAGGAATCAAGTCTAAATTATCAGTCAAATGAACAATAGAAGAAGCCAAGTTTCCATTTTTCAAGCCTTCATAAAAATTGACACGTGGCAATTCTACCTTAAATGTTTTTGCTAAGTCTTTTGTCAATGTTGCCTGTAAGTCCTTATCGATCATTAAAACTTTTAAATTCAATTTGTCTGTCAAATAAGCAAACATAGTCGATAATTTTGACTTTCCAACACCACCTTTAAAATAATTGTTTAAGATAACAATTGCTTCATTTTTACTGTTTAAAATACGTCTTAATTCTTCAAGTATTTTTAGTTCTTCCTTCTCCATAACTACGCCCCATTCTTTTTTTGTATAGTAATATTGTATCATTAAGAATCACTTGTGATTTGTGATAAGTGATTTGTGATTAATATATAAAAGCCCTATTTAAAGGGCTTTTATGCTTATTTTGAAAAAGAGATAAAATCAATATATCCCTTTTCTCCGATTTTTACAACGGCATTGTAGGGCTTTTTCTCTTTGTTTTTGATTCCTTTTACCAGGGTTTCTTTTCCCTCCAGTAATTCTTTTACATTCGTTTTGGTTAGTTTTTTCTTTCTAAAATGTTCAGCTAAAGTAAACTTACATTCAGGATAATTTGAACAACCATAAAACGATTTTTTTAATACAATATTGTTTCCACACTTAGGACATTTTCCTACAATACTTTTTTCAGCTTCTTTTTCTTTCTGTACCTGGTAATCAGCAAAACTTAATTTCTCTATATCGTTAGGTACAGCTTCCAGTAAATGAACGATAAACTTCTTGATATTATTAATAAAGTTTTCTTGATTACCTTCTCTTTTACCAATCTTCTTTAAATACGTTTCCCATTTAGCCGTCATTTCAGCACTCGTTAAAAGGTGCTGACTTTCAACTGCCTGGCACAATAATTTTCCTTTTTCAGTTACAACAAGCTTATTCTTAATCACTTGGATATATTCTTTTTGTTTTAACGCTTCAATAATACTTGCTCTTGTCGCTTCTGTTCCGATCCCCTCAACTTCTTGTAAAATCTTGATTGCTTCTTCATCATCAACCGTTTTATTAGCGGTTTTCATAGCAATTAATAATGTACCCTCTGTAAAAGCTTTCGGTGGTTGTGTTTCTTTTTCGGCACTCTTAACGTCAACCTCGGCATGTTCTCCAATGATAACCAAGGGTAACGTTTGAACGTCCTCTTTTTCTTCTTTGGTTTGTTGTTTGAAAAGAATTTTCCACCCTTCTTGCTTTGGTGTCTTGCCTATTGATTGAAAAAGTAAGTCGGCTACTTTGGTTTGTATCTTAGTTTCTTCATACAAATAATCAGGTAGAAACATGGCAACGGTCGTTTTAACGACTAAAGCATAAATTTTTCGTTGCAAATCGTCCATTTTCGCTAATGCAGATTCGGTAGGTACTTGTTTTGTTGGGATAATGGCGTGGTGTTCCTGTACCTTACTACCGTCCACATAACGCTTTCTAGGCTCTGTTTGAACCATTTCAAGATCAAGTCCTAAAAAACCGCTATATTTGCCAAAATTCGCTTTTAAATAAGCAAATTCGTTCTCTGTAATAAATGGTGTATCTGTTCTTGGATAACTCAATAATTTTGCTTCATACAGTCCTTGCATAGCTTTTAAAGTTTGGCTCGCTGTCGCTTTATAAAGCTGATTGACTTTTGATTGCAAACTACTTAAAGAAAACAGACTCGGACTATTCGTTTTTTTCTCTTTGGTTTGCACGTCAGCGATTCTGCCCTCTTGATTTCCTATTTTAGCTTGTTTAGAAGAAACAAAAGCTAAAAGCTCCTCTTGGGTTTTAAAACGCTGTGTGGGGCTTAGAACGCCCTTAAACGAACCTTGGTTTACTTTTATACTAGCTTCCACCTCGAAAAAAGGTTCTTTTTTAAAATTCTCTATGGCTTCCTGGCGCTGAAAAATAAGGTATAAGGTGGGCGTTTGAACACGTCCTAGTGAAAATGTACCTTGTACGCCCTTCTGTTGTAAATTTAACGTATACAAAGGGCTTGCGTTCATGCCGATCAACCAATCGGCAATTTGGCGTGTTTGCGCTTCTTGATAAAAGGGATAGTAATTCATTCCTGGTTGCAAATTTTGAAAACCGCTTCGGATCACATCTTTTTCTAAGCTATTGATCCATAGTCTTTTAAATGTTTTATCTTTTGAAAAGGCATTTGCTTTATGGATAATCGACCAGGCGATATTTTCACCTTCTCTGTCGCTATCTGTTGCAACAATAATTGTATTTGCCTTTTTGAGAAGTTCTGCAACAATTTTAAACTGCTTTCCCTTATCTTTTGCAACTTCAAAATCGTATCGATCAGGAAAAATCGGCAAAGATTCAAGTTTCCAATTTTGCCACTTTTCGTCATAATGACCTGGTTCTGCTAATTCCACTAAATGCCCAAAACCAAAGGTGATAAACGTTTCATCTGTAAATAGTGGGTCTTTGATCTCAAAATAACCGTCTTTTTTGGTGCTTTGTTTTAAAGCACTTGCGTAGGCTAATGCCTGGCTTGGTTTTTCAGCTAAAATAACCGTACTCATTAACTATCCCTCTTTTCATTGTTTTTTCTTTGATCTACTGTCACGTTATATCTTGCTCGATACCTTCTAAACGTTCGGCGATTAATTCCAGTTTGTTCTTCAACTTCTTTATCGGATAAACCATTCAAAAACAAATCGAAAGCATGCTTTAAACGTGGATCATTTTTTTTAAATTTCAGTTGCCGACCTTTGAATTTGCCTTTTTTCTTAGCAATTTCGATTCCTTGTGCCTGACGTTCCTTAATTTTTTTTCGTTCTGATTCTGCTTGATACTTGTACAATTCAATGACAAGGCTATTAATCAAACGCCTTAAATTTTCATCTTCAATACCATTCATTGAGGGTAAATTTAAGACTTCCAGGGTTGCCCCCTTAATTTGAATTTGATTCATCAATTCTGTTAATTCTTTATTATTTCGTCCTAATCGATCTAATTCAGTAACAATAACAATATCCCCTTCACGAATATAGTTAAGCATAGCTTGTAATTGTGGGCGTTCGACCGATTGACCGCTTAATTTGTCTGAAAAGACCTTAGAAACGCCCTGTAACGCTTGTAATTGCCGATCTAAGTTCTGTTCTTTGCTACTTACTCGTGCATACCCTATTTTAGTCATTAATATCTTTCCTTTTTTAAAAAAAGTTTTTTTAAATTCCACAAGCAAATATATAAGCTAAACTTACTTATTTAGTAGCTTTCCAAAAATAAAAAATGAAATTATCCATAAAACAACGCCAACTACCAAGAAGATCGCCAATAACTTTAAGAAATCAAAGATATTTGACAATGGAAACCACCCACTAATTATCAAACAAGGAAAAACTGTTATCAGCATTACAAAAAAGTGAATAATAGATTGCTGTGTTAAAGTTAAATTATCAATCTCATAAATCACGCTAGCAGCTGAAACTAATGTAATAATTATTCCTACTAGAAAAGTACTTTTTATTTGAAATGAGTTCAACTTCTGATAAACCATTATTAAAGATATTCCGCTCATAATTACAAAGGGAATAATTCCCCTTATGATTGCATCTATAATATATTTCATTTTTGACACCTCCACTCTAATTTTGCCCAACTTAAATGTCCTATTTTCTAATCCCAGTATACCACAAAAAATCAATACTTACTAAAAAGGACAATCAAGTATACTCTGTTGTCCGCAAAAAAGTAACTTTCAGGATCTCATCAAATCTTTTTACTAGTAAACATAATCTAAATTTAATTGACAATTGAATTTTTACGATTTATGAACACAAAAATAGAGTAATGCATATCATTTATGGTATGAAAAAAAGTGTTCCGGAATTGATAATTCACAGAACACTTTTAGCTTTAGATGGTTAAATTGTAACTATCTTTAATTAAATCTAGTATTTTTCGCTCATCAATGGTCCCATCAAGCAATACTGTAATCCAGTGATTCTTATCCATATGGTACGCCGGAAAATATCCTGGAGTATTTCTCAATATGGAGACGAATTCAGGATCAGCCTTTACATCGAGTATATCTACGTACTCTTCACCTGACAGGCCTAGTTTATTTTTCTCTACCGTCATAAACAATCCAAACCATTTATCATTTTTCTTGTGTCGAAGAACCTCATAATTTGGAAACTGTTCGAACGGCTTATCTACTCGAACGTTTGACATTTTTCTAGCTTGCTCTATCAAAGATTTTCTGAGTTCCATATTGATCACACCTTTACCATTTTTAATAAATAATATTTTCTGTACATATCGAGATAGTAATTAAGTTTTAATGAAGGTCATTTGTGTTCATTGCGAATCATCCGAATGGCTCTCTTTCCATTGATTAATATAGCTTAATCTTTGGGTTATTTTTTCTTCGTTTCCTTGTTTTGTGGGGCTGTAATAAACATGATCCGATATACTTTCTGGACGAGTCGACATAGTCGTCAGCTTGTCATCATAGTGATGCGCTAACTTGTAACCTTTACCATAACCGACTTCTTTCATTAATTTTGTCGTTGCGTTGCGAAGATGCAACGGAACAGGTTCACTGATTGTCTTTTTAATATCCTCTTTTACTGCTAACGTTGCCTTGTACGTTGCATTTGATTTTGGTGCTAATGATAAATAAATCACGCACTGAGTAAGATGCACGTCACACTCCGGAAGCCCAATATAACGACAAGCCTGAAAAACATTAATGGCTAGATTAAGTGCATTATTGTCTGCTAATCCAATATCTTCACTCGCAAAACGAATCAATCGTCGAGCAATATAAATAGGATCTTCTCCTCCATCTAACATCCGTGTCAACCAATAGATAGCTGAATCGACGTCGCTGTTACGCATTGATTTATGCAGAGCTGAAATAATATTATAATGTTCTTCCCCAGCTTTATCGTAGTAAGCTGTTTTTTTGTCAATTAATTGATTGAGCAGCTCTTCGGAAATATTCGTCTTCTTATCGTTTATATCACTGTTTATGACTAACATTTCTAACGTATTCAGTGCCGTTCGTGCATCCCCATTTGAATAAATAGCAATTTTTTTTAACAGATTTTCTTCCATCTGAATAGATAGATCAGGAAAAGCTTTTGGAGAATGGACAACATGTTCTAACAGCTCTAAAATGTCCTCTTCTGTCAATTGATTCAACACGAATACTCTCGTACGTGACAGTAAGGCAGAATTTACTTCGAACGAAGGATTTTCTGTAGTTGCACCAATCAAGATAATGCTTCCTTTTTCTACATAAGGTAGAAATGCATCTTGTTGCGCTTTATTAAATCGATGGATTTCATCGATAAATACAATTGTTCGTTCGCCTAAATGTCTTACTTCCTCAGCTTCGTCCATGATTTTCCGAATTTCTTTTATACCATTCATCACCGCACTGAGTGTAATAAATTTAGACTGTGTTTTTCTTGCTATTATCTCTGCTAGTGTTGTTTTTCCTACACCAGGTGGTCCCCAGAAAATCATAGACGGGACTTGATCCTTGTCAATCATCTCTCTAAGAAATTTCCCTTTTCCTACCAAGTGTTTTTGACCCACAAAGTCATCTAAATTTGTGGGTCGCATACGACTAGCCAAAGGAGCAGTCATGTCCATCTCTTGGTCAAAAAGTGATGTTTGAGGCATTTCGTTTCCTCCTAAAGTAAATTAATCAGGTACGCTCTATACCCTCAAATAAAGTAAGAATTTCTTCTGCATGAGAAACACCTTTGTTTGAATGATTACCAATCTTGGTATGATGAATGTGTTCTTTATATGCTTTTTCAGCAGCTAATTTTTCTTGTCTTTCATTTGCTGTTGTCATTTTATACACCTTCCTTTACTTTTGAACTAATAACTGAATATCCTAGGTTTTCAATAGCTCTTTCAATTGTACTCAAATTGACTTGTCCTCAGGTAACATATCGCCATGAGCCTCGGTTAATCCTAGCTCCTTTTTAACTAAATTAACTGTGCCTTGATTATCCCCTGATAATACAGTGAGATTTTTAACACCAAGTGATTTTAATTTTTGTAGGTCTTGTTTAACACCTGCTCGAACTTGGTCACGGATTCCCATTAAAATAATTAACTTACGATCAACTGCCGTTAATACAATTGAACTACCGGCTCTTTCTAATTTATCTAATTCTTTAAGAACATCATCAGATAAAATTAGTTGTCGAAAAAATAATCGCTACCGTTGAGACTTCTCCGACAAAGGATACTTTTTTATCTACAAAATGTTCTTGTAAGAGATGGGCAGCCTTATAAATCGCGTTTAACTGTCTGGTAATTTGGGTTGTCTCTTTTATAGACATGCGTTTGTATTCTTTTTTTGCCACGTGCGAAGAATGCTCCTTTTTCCCAATAAAAAAAGCTGCTCAAAAGAGCAGTCTTTTATACAGGTTTAGTTTTGGTGCTTGCCACCCGCCGGACCCTTACGTTCCGGATTTGTATCGAGTTTAGTTTTGGTGCTCGCCACCCGCCGGACCCTTATGTTCCGGATTTATATCAAGTTGACTATGAGCCTGCTCTCATTTGTATATATAATATACCAAAAAAAGGTTGATTTGTCCAATACTGTGGGTGATTATAACCGTCTTACTGTGCTTATCTATTATATAATACAATCAAAAACCTAACCGAAAATTTAATAACGTTTCACTGATTTCATCTTCATTAATTCCGATGTAGCGTTTGGTAATCTTCTCGCTGCTGTGACCAAAGATTTCCATTAAGGTGGCCACGTCTTTGGTTTTCTTGTAATAGTGGTAACCAAAGGTTTTTCGTAGGGTGTGGGTGCCGATATCGTCCCTTCCTAACAGCTTCGCGACCTTTTGAAACATCTGGTAGACCGTATTGACTTCTAAATGGCCGCCCTTAGTACTGGGAAACAAGTAAGCCTCCGGATCTAAGGGTGCGGTATAGCCGTGAATCAAGTCCTGTAAGCTGCTTAAGTATAAAATGCGTGTTTTCCCTGTCTTTTGCTCCACGATGCGCGGGTTTTTTGAGGTAATCACGTCTTTTTTCTTGAGTTTGACGATGTCGGACATGCGCAGACCGCTGTTAATTCCAATTAGAAACAAGAAAACGTCACGTTCCGCATTTTTATTCCGTCGCAGGCAAAATAAAAAATCATTAATCTCCTGTTGCGACCGTAGTGGCTGAACATTATAGCCCATGACAATCCCTCCTTTTTAGTCTGTTCGAATACATGATTATAGTTATTATAACACGAAATCGTGTGTTTAGGGGGAGTAAAAAAAAAGAACCCTATAGGGATAGGATTCTTGATACATGATTTTATACAATTTCATGTATTAAGATGATTTAGAAAACCGACAGTACGCCATACATTAAGAAAAACTCAATAAGAGCTCCTACTATCGCCAAGCTAGATTTTTCTAAGTTCATTCTCTTCCTGTTTTGTGTTTTCGGATCATTTCTTACTTCTCTATTGTCCATATAATCTAAGATTTTTTTATAGGTTTTTAGATTTTCTTTATCTTGGATCTTTTGAAGTTTAATAGCAGCATTGACCATGATTACTATAAAAGTAACTGGCAAAATCAAAGAAAAATCGCCCCAGTATTTAAATAAGGATGCAGTAATGAGGGTTAAAACAAATGATCCTATAATAACCAACATTAATTGATTCATCTTAGCAATAGTTACTTCTCTTTTCATCTTATCGTCATCTCCTTTAATCAATTCGTCTAAGGAGATATTAAAATAATTGCTTAAAAGTAACAGATTTTGTAGATTTGGATAACTTTTAGGTGTATACTTAATTTAGATAAAGTAACTTTAAAAGTTACTTTTTAAAGAAGGTGAATAATTTTGAGTGAATTTACGATTGCAGTACATGGGTTGGTCTATTTAGGTCATAACAATTCAATTTTTACCAGTGAAGCATTAGCTGAGAACATTTGTACGAATCCAGTTCGTGTTCGCAGAGTTCTGGCAAAATGCCGAAAAAAAGGATTAGTTCAAACAAAAAAAGGTGTGCATGGCGGATACTTTCTAACCGATAATTTAGAAGCTATCACTTTAAAAAATGTTTATGAGGCGATAAAGATCCCAATTATCCAAAATACTTGGCATTCAGGTTATATCAATGAACAATGTATGATTTCGTCTGGTATGTCAGAAGCTATGGATGATCTTTATGATGAGCTGAATAAAGATGCAGTAGCAAAACTAGCAACTATTACATTAAAAGATATGGAAGTAAAATTATATGCAATACAAAATGAGAGGGGCACTAAAATATGAATGAGTACACTACAGACGTAGCCATTATTGGATTTGGTAAAGCAGGAAAAACATTAGCAGGTGCTTTAGCTAAAAAAGGAAAAACCGTCACTGTGATTGAAAAATCAGCTAAAATGTATGGTGGAACTTGTATTAATGTGGGATGCTTACCGACTAAATCGTTGACACATAGTGCAAAAATTATTGATCAATTATCAGAATTTGGCATTGAGCGAAATCCTGAGATTAACAACCAGTTTTTCAAACAAGCCATGGACTATAAAACTGAATTAGTAACCAAATTAAATAAAAAAAACTACCATAAAATTGCTGATTTAGATAACGTAACAGTCTTAGACGGTTTTGCTCACTTCAAAGATGACCATACTTTGTTAGTGGATACAGATACAGAAACGCTACAAGTTACGGCTGCTAATATCATTATTGGAACTGGATCTACGGCTGTTATTCCAGATTTTGAAAACAAGCAAAACAGTCCACACATCCACACAAGTGAAGAAATTTTAGAGCTAACAAATCTGCCAAAAAAACTAGGTATTATCGGAGCTGGTCCAATTGGATTAGAATTCGCTTCTTATTTTGCTGAATTTGGTTCTGAAGTAACCGTTTATCAATTCAATGACTCATTATTGCCACGTGAAGATAAGGATGACGCAGCAGCTATTTTGGAAAGATTAGAAGAATTAGGGGTAACTATTGAATTTAACGCTCAAGCTAAACGTGTTCAAGATACGGATAATGGTGTACGTTTAACATTTGAACAAAACGGCGAAGAAAAATCTGCTGAATTAAATGAAATTTTAGTTGCTACTGGCCGTATTCCTAACACAAATAAATTAGATATTGAAAAGGCTGGCGTGGCGCTCGGCGCTCGTGGAGAAATCAAGGTAAACAAGCACTTGCAATCTTCTGTTGAACACATTTGGGCAGTGGGCGACGTTAAAGGTGGACCACAATTCACTTATATTTCTTTGGATGACTACCGTATTGTTTTGCCTCAATTGCTAGGAGAAGAATCCAACTATAATTTAGAAACGCGTCGTGTTTATCCTACAGCAACATTTGTGGATCCAACATTTGCACGGGTAGGCTTTAATGAAAAAGAAGCAACTGAAGCTGGTAAAAATTATAAAGTTGCTAAGATGCCCGTTGCTGCTGTTCCTAAAGCTCAAGTATTGCGTGAAACAAGCGGCTTTTTGAAAATATTAGTTGATCCAGAGACTGACCTTATATTAGGCGCAAGCTTCTTCAGCTACGAAGCTCACGAAATGATCAACTTAATTGCATTAGCAATTAATGAAAATATTTCATATAAGAGTTTACGAGACGGTATTTATACTCACCCTACAATGAGTGAATCCATGAATGATTTACTTGAAATGATTTAACTTAAATTTAACCACAAAAGAGGCTGGGACAAAATAAAATGGACCTTATAGAGATCTATTTTTCAGAGTCCACTCTATAGGAGTCATTTTACACTATTCACCTCCTATTGGAATGGCAACAGTTTTTTTGACAAATTTTATAAGGTGCAGAACTTCTTTCCGTATGCTATTCCGATTGTCCTTGACAATGAGCCTCCTCGGATGTGACGATCTTCGGCAGGAGCTAACAGTTAAAGTTAGACTGCCTCGCTAGCGTTAGCACATCCGAGCTCATTATCAAGGATTCGCTGCGCCAATCTCTGGTTACGGTAACCAACCGGTGTCTCGTAGCCAAGTGTACCGTGCAACCGAAGGTGGTTCCACCAATTGACATAGTCAAATAACTCCAAATCCAATTGTTGTAAGGTTTCAAATGTGTATTGATAGACAAATTCTACTTTCAGCGACTTATAAGTTGATTCAGCTACGGCATTATCAAAAGGACAGCCTTTATGACTCAATGATCGATTGATGTCAAAAGTTGTTAATAATTCATCAATAGCTTGGTTATCAAACTCTTTTCCACGATCAGTATGAAAAATCTCAACCTCTGTCAGAGGTTGTTTGATACGGCTAAATGCTTTTTTTACTAGAACGGCATCTTTATGTTCTCCACAAGAATAGCCGAGAATTTCTCGATTGAACAGATCCAAAATGAAACAGACATAATTCCATTTTTTCCCGACTCGTACATAAGTCAAGTCTGTTACGATCGCTTCTAATAGGTTGTCTCTTAAGAATTTACGATTCAATACGTTTGTCGTTTTGGCTTCATTGCAAGTAGAATGATGTACTTTAAAATAAGCAACAGTATAGCTCGATTTTAATCCTCTATTTTTCATGATTCTACTAATTTTTCGTCGGCTGATCTGAATGCCTCGTTTTGATAAGGCTTTTTTTATTTTTCTTGAGCCGTAGGCCTTTCGGCTGCGGATAAATTCTTCAGCGACTGCTTCTTCAAGTTCTGATTCGTCTTTCTTTGGTTTTGATTGATAATAATAGGACTGACGTGATAGACCTAATATTCTGCACATCGCTGATATAGGGTAAAGATGCTTATTCGCATCGATTACTTGTCTCTTCGTCCGAATATCAGCGCTGCTTGCTTTAAAATATCATTTTCCATTTCTAATTGCTGGTTTCTTTTATGTAGTTCTAACAATTCTTTTTGTTCAGGCGTAAGATTATCTTTTTCTTTGAATGAACCACTCGTTTTAGATTGCTTTACCCATTTGTCAAATGCTGAAGCCGTTAGTTCATATTCTCGAATGATTTCTACACGTGGCTTTCCAGCTAAGTAAAGATTGACGATTTGTTGCTTGAATTCTTGTGAAAAAGTTCTTCGTGTTCTCTTAGACATAAAAATTCCTCCTGGTATATTTTCTTCTAGTCTACACACCTTAATTTTTCTGTCTAGTTAATTGTAGCCTATCCAGATATTAGCTTTTCGTCACCCACTACAGTTGACATAGACCCACAAAAAACTTAAAAACCTTGCGATGTAAGACTGGCACGGAGAAGACCAATCTATCATCACAAGGTAAGAGTATTCAAATCTTATTGAAGACTCAAATAATAACAAATTTTAATTAAGGATAGTAATATCATAGATTTTTCTAGAAGTTTCTTGAGGTGAAATTTTCGTTACCTGTCTTTTATCTTCTAAGAAATTACCTTCTTCAAGTGAAGTGGAGAGACCACTCCAAGGTTCCAAAGCAATGAATGGACTTTTATTAGTTGTAGACCACAGAATCAAGTTCGGAAAATTATCAAAATCTACTCGAAGACCTTTACCAGACTTCCTTGACCGAAGCGTTACGCTACGAGACTTGAGCTGGTCAAGTGTAATGGCATCATGGAAAAAAAGTGAGTAGTCCAAATCGAGAATCTTTTGATTTTCCAAAAAAGGTGTGCGATCTTGCAAATCTAATAATCCTGTCTCAGGAAAACTCTTTGGTATCGAGCAAGACTCAACCTCACTAAATTCAATATAATAATCCTCATAGTTTTCACCTTCTACTAAAGGACAATTGAATGCTGGATGGGCTCCAATAAAGTAAGGCATTGTTTTTTCCATTTCCAAGTTCGTTACCTGAAATTCGGTTCTAATTGATTTACCATTCAAGGTATAAACAACTCTCAGTTCAAACTGATATAGGTAATTATCAAGCATCTCAGTATTTGGTTTAATACTAAAGGTCACGCTATTATCATTGACTTCTTCCAGAATAAATTCTTCTTTTCGAACAAAACCATGTCTACGAATAAGACCTGTAAAAAAGGGTCTTTCTTGAGGTCTATAAATAGCCCAATCATTTCGTAAACTACCACAGATAGGAAATAGAATAGGCGCCTGTCCATTCCAATAATTTGGATCAGCTTGCCAGAGATACTCTATCCCATCCTTGTCTTTAATCGAAGTCAGTTGACCACCCAGTGTTTTAAACTGAACAGTAAGATACTCGTTTTTTAATTCGATAGTCACAACTAATTCCTTTCTTTTTATTATTGGAAAGGCAAATAATTTACCTCGAAGTGAATAGTCTCACGTATTTCTACATCGAGTGATTGTAAAAATTCCCATTCAAATGCTGATAACTCTAAATCAGAATGGCAAATCCACTCTTTTCCAGTTGAAACATACCATTTACCACATTTTAGCAACGGGGTAGCTTCAAGCTCAGGAATCATAGGACAATCTTCGAAACTAACAATATATACATTTTCAAAGCCTGGTCTAAATAAGTGTTGTACTTTTTCTAAAGTATCGGATAACAATTTTTTACATTTTCAAGTAATATTACTCTATCACTTGAGTTTCTGCTACTTTCTTATACCAATGAGCTGATTTCTTAGGATAGCGTTCTTGCGTGTCAAAGTCTACATAGAATAGTCCATAACGTTTTTCGTATCCGTTTGACCATGAGAAGACATCCATAAGTGACCAGATGAAGTAACCTTTAACATTTGCACCATCCGCAATTGCGTCTGATAAAACTTCCAAGTGTTTCTTCACGTAATCAATACGACCATCATCATAAACGGTATTATCTACAAACTCATCTTTGTATCCAAGACCGTTTTCAGTGATGTAAATCTTCTTGTAGTTTGGATAATCATTTTTCACTCGCATGATTTGGTCATACAAGCCTTCAGGATAAATAATCCAGTCCCAATCCGTTCTAGGCACATAATCTGGTGCGATTCGGCGACCAACACCTTTAATCTGGTACTTAGAACTTCCTTTTTCACCCTTACCATTGTGAATGATTTCAGTCTCACCATCAAAGGCTTGCATCCAATCACTCATGTAGTAGTTGATACCAAGGAAATCGTTCAAATCTTTAGCTGCTTCAAGTGCTTGGAAGTCTTCATCACGAAGATCAAGTTCTCCACCATTTTCAGCTAGGATGTGGTTGACCCCTTCCATCGTTTTATCTGAATAGTGTCCAAGGTAGGTTGCATCCAAGATAAATTTGTTATGGATGATATCTTCTAACTCAGCGGCACGAACATCTGCTGGATTTTCTGGATCATAAGGGTATTTGGTTGGCAACGCATGTACTACACCAATTTCGCCTTTATAACCTTTATCTTTATACAATTTCACAGCACGTGCATGAGAAACCATCATATTGTGGTGTGATTGGAAGACTTTGGCAAGATCATATTGAATGCCTGGAGGGAATTTACCAACCAAGTATTGACCATCTCCAATTGGGCCAATTTCATTGAAAGTTGTCCAGTAGTTTACTTCTGGGAACTCTTCAAAACAGAAAGCGGCATAATCTACAAAGTGTTCTATATTTTCGCGGTTTAAGAAATCTCCATCTGAGTGAAGAACTTCTGGTGTGTCAAAGTGGTGCAAAGTCACGAATGGCTCAACATGACGTTTGTGGCACTCGGCAAAAAGATTATGGTAGAATTCAACACCTTTTTCATTTACTTCGCCATAGCCAGTTGGGAAAATACGAGACCAGGCAATTGAAATACGAATACCATTAACGCCATATTTTTCAGCTAATTCTAAATCAACAGGATATTTATGGTAAAAATCACTTGCAGGCTCTGCTGTGTACCAATAATTGTCTTCAAGATACTTATCCCATGCAACTGGGCCTTTACCATCCGTGTGAGTCGCACCTTCTGCTTGATAAGCAGCTGTAGCACCACCAAAAATAAAATCTTTAGGAAGTGTTTTAGTCATAACTATAACTCCTTTCAAAAAAAGCATTTGAGACGATATTCTGAGTTCCGGAAACCAAGGAAATGAAATGAAATGCAATGATATGGTTAACAATATTATAAGGAACTGAAAGAATAATCTCGTCTCAAATAACTTTTACAAATTTATTAATCAAACTGTTGTTGAACAAATGCAAGAGCACCTTGTCCATCACGTGTCAATTTGATATATTGAGCTCCTTCAGTTTTTGCAAGTTTAATGCCCAATTTATCTGTTTCAGCCTTCATATCATCGAAGTTTGAAGCGACCTGTGGAGCCAAGATAACCAAGTCAAACTCTGGCAACATTTCACGGTGAGCACCGTAACCACCCGCTGCCGCTTTGACTGGAACATTGTATTCTGCTGCTGCTTTGTTCAAGGCATTGGCAAGCAAGCCACTTGTACCTCCACCTGCACAAAGAACAAGGACATTAGTTTCTTTTGTGATATTATTGTTTGCTGCTACATCTTCTTTAGCAACGCCTGCTTTTCCAAGAACGGCATCTGCTTTAGCAGTATTGAAGTTTGCAGCTACTTTTTCTTTAAGAGCATCGTTTGTTTTACCAGAACGTTCTTCTTCTTCAAGAATTTGTTCATCGTATACCTTAACAAATGGGTAATAAATGATAGTATCAACAACTACCAAGAGTCCGGCTAAGATAAATGATAGAACTTGGAAGTTAGTACCGAGTACAATTCCCAACGGACCAGGAGTAACCCATGGAAGGTTGGCAGAGAATGAGTTCATGTTCAATGTGTCAACAAAGAATTTAAAGATCCAAACGTTGACAATCGGAGCGAAAATGAACGGTACAAAGAAAATCGGATTCAATACGATTGGTGCACCAAATAAGATTGGCTCATTAACCCCAAAGAATGTTGGAACAACTGAGGCACGTCCGATGGCACGGTTACGTTCTGATTTACAAATCCACATGAACAAGAATGGAACAATCAATGTAGCTCCTGTTCCACCCATGGTAACAATAAACATTTGAGTACCAGAAGTGATAACTTTATCTGCATGTTGTCCAGCTTGGATAAGATGCAAGTTGGCATCGATATTGGCATAAGTGATAGCAGCGATTGCTGGTTCGACAATTGAAGGACCGTGGATACCAACAAACCAGAAGAAGGCATAAGCACCAAAGATAAGTGTAATTCCAAGGTAACCATCTGCAGCTGAGAAGAGAGGAGCAAGAAGGGTACCGATTGATTCTGCAACGGTTACACCAAGAGTTCCCTTAACAATGAGTTCAAATCCATAAAGGAGAACAACCGATACAGTGAATGGAATCAAGTCTTTAAATACTTGAGAGATATTTGGTGGAACCTCTTCAGGCATACGAATAGTAACATTATTTTTCACACAGACCTTGTAAACATTAACTGTCACAAAGGCTGCAATAAATGCTGTCAAAAGACCTTTTGTTCCCGTGAAGGCTGTCAAGAAGCCTCCTTCTTTTGCAGGCTCAGCTGCCATCAAAAGGAACCCTACCATAGACGCTAGCATCGTAGATAAGAAGTTAATCTGATTGGTCGCAGGTAGGTCACGGTTCATTGAGTCCGTCAAAGCTTTAGCGGTAGTACCACCAACAAAGAATGCTAGGATACCCATCGAATAGCTATAAGGAGTCATCAAGAAGGTCTCAATGTCTTTTGACCAGTGGAATCCCCAAGCATTTGGGACATAGGCAATAAGGATAAAGATAGATGAGAAAAGGATGACTGGCATACCAGCGATAAATCCATCACGAATAGCACGAAGATAGATGTTTCGAGAGATTTTCTCAAAGAACGGTTTCCCTTTCTCAATAAGTTCAATGAGTTTATGCATTATTTTGCTCCTCTTTTATAAAGTTCGATGAGGTGATGAATCACATCTTTTAATAAGACAGTAGTCATTAAGTGGTCCTGACCATGCATCATGGTAACGCTGTATGGAAGTTCCTCCCCAGAAGCTTCTCGAGCCAACATAGCTGTCTGAGAATTGTGAGCCTCTGCAATACAGCTTCCTGCTTCTACTACAAGACTATCTGCCTTAGCGAAATCACCATTTTCAGCCGCTTTAAGCGCTTCTAAAAGTTTAGAGCGAGCATCTCCAGCATAAGCAACAATCTCAAACCCTAAGAGAGTCATCTCTTCTCTGTTCATAACAATATCCTCCGTTTTATGTTTTTACTATACTTTATCTGTCCATGGACTAGCTGTTTTAACAAGAACTTTGTTAAGTTCATCAATATTTTCGAATCCAGTAGTACGCAACCATTCACGTGCTGCTTTTTCACCTTCTTTGATGTAAGGTTCTACAGATCCTGCCCAAGTAGCACGTCCACAAAGCACACCATTAAACTTGGCACCTGAGTCGTGAGCAAATTGCAATGTTTCTTGGAACAATTTAGCAGATACACCTGCACTTAGGTAGATGTATGGAAGGTTAGTCGCTTCTTCTTGTGCTTTAAAGAAGTCAGCAGCTTCAGCTTTACTGTAAACCACTTCACCATCAGCAAAACCTTCGACATATTTAACGTTAACTGGTACTTCTACTTTAAGAACATCAATGTTAAAGCGTGGATCAGAGAAAACTTTCATCGCTTCAATGACTTTGCGAGGTTTCACTTTTGCATATTCAACAGAACCTGCATCTGAGATTTCTTCATCATAAGCAAGGATTTCCAAGAAGAAAGGAATATCTTCAGCGACACATTCAGAACCAACACGTTCAATATAAGCTTGTTTTTGTTGGTTAAGTTCATCTGAGCTGTCTACATCATAGTAAAGCAAGAACTTAACGGCATCAGCGCCTTGCTCTTTGATACGTTTTGCAGACCAAACATCCAAGCAGTCAGGCAAACGTTTTGTACTTGATGTATCATAACCTGTTTTTTCATAGGCAAGAAGAAGACCTGCTTCTTTATCCAATGCTTTTGTTGCTGGAAGTCCATATTCAGGGTCAAGCAACATTGAAGAAGCGTATTTTGTAAGTTCATCAGCAACCAAAACCTTTAGTTCTTCCATTTGAGCTACAGTTGGTTCTGTATCTTGATACTGTGCCATCAAACGTTTCAAAGCACCACGTTGGTCAAATGCCAAAGCTGAGATAACACCGTTTTTATCTGAAATTTTTTCCAAAGATTTGCGTTTCTGTTCTGTAAGTACCATTTTTATACCTCTTTTACTTCAATTTGTGAGTTTAGTGTTTCGTAATTAGTCATATTCACATGCCCTGTCATTGTTTCTTGAGCATTTAACATACCCAATGTCATCGCATGTTTTAATAAGTCAGCGTCACTTTTTTTACTATTTAAAGCTGATGCAATACCAGCTACCGTTGAGTCCCCTGATCCGACTGGATTAACAACTGGGATATCAGGAATATCTACCTTATAGAAAACATCACCATGTTTTGCAAAGGCACCGTTTCGACCTAATGAGACCACTATCCATTCGATACCACTAAAAAGTGACTCTTTAAGAACGCCTTTGAGTTCTTCAATATCTTTTGTTACTTCTTTTCCAAGCAACTGTGAAAGTTCCTCATTATTAGGTTTGATGGCAGTAGGTTTAGCCGACGATTTTAGAACTGTTTCAAGAGGTGCACCTGAACAATCCAAAACGACTGCTACTCCTTCATCCGAAGCAAGTTGGATAAGTTTTTCATAATAATCGTTGGGAAGTCCTGAAGGTAAACTTCCTGAAATTGTCACAACTTCTGATTGTTTAATAAGATTGCTATAGTGGTCAAGAAAGCCTTCTGCTTCTTCATGAGAAATTGTTGGTCCTTGTTCCAAAATTTCTGTTTGGTTACCCTCGTGTAAGATAGCAATACAGTTTCTAGTGTTTCCTGAGATTTTATAAAAAGCTGGACTAACAGGAGATTGTTCTAATTCGCTTTCAATAAATTCACCAATTTTACCACCTAAGAAACCTGTAGCAGTAACTTTATCACCAGATTCATACAAGACTCTAGTAACATTTAAGCCTTTTCCACCAGCTGTCTTACTAACATCTTTCACCCTATTCACTGTATCAATTTTCAATGTTTCTAGAGGATAAGAGATGTCTACTGAAGGATTTAGTGTGACTGTCAGAATCATTTGTTATACCTTAATCGTGGTAGTCACCACGGTCCCATTTCTCAAGGAATTCTGTAAAGAAATCTTCATCTGCTTGATGTGCATTATGTGTTTCAACGTGTTCGATTTTTGCAATCAATTTTTTATTTTCTTCTGTTGGTTTGTACTCAGCTTCAATGAAAGCTTCAATGATGTCATTCATAAGAAGACCACCAGTAATCATTCCACCGAAACCGATAACATTCGCATTTAACTCTTCTTTTGCATATATAGCTGATGTCATATCACGAACCAACGCTGAGCGAACACCTGGAACTTTATTGACTGCATTGTTAATGCCGACACCTGTACCACAGATACATACTCCCAAGTCTGCTTGACCACTTACTACTGCTTCACCGACTTTTTTACCATAGATAGGGTAGTGAGTACGTGCGTGGTCATATGTCCCGAAATCAAGGACCTCATGTCCTTTTGATTTCAAGAATTCTGATACTGCCATTTTTTCATCTGTGACAATGTGGTCACATCCAATTGCGATTCTCATTCCTTAACTCCCTTTCTTAACACATCTTGTTAAGCATATCTACACGGATTTGATGACGTCCGCCATCATATTTACCATTGACGAAACCTTTAGCGATGTTTTTAGCAAGCTCATCACCGACGATTTCAGCGCCAACCGTAATCATTCGTGCATTGTTATGTCCACGTGTCATATAAGCTGAGCGTTCATCTGAAACTTCTGCTGCAACCATACCTTTAATTTTAGTTGCTACCATGAATGGACCAGCTCCATAAGCATCAATTACAATACCTAAGTTTTGCTCATCTTTATTTACTTCAGAGGAAACTGCCAAGGTAACATCAACAAAATCTTGTCCGTCCTTAGTCACATCAATTACCTCAAAACCTTCTTCTACAAGAAAATTTTTCACAACATCTTTTAATCTCGTACCTTTGAGATCTGCACCAACAACAATGGCCATTTTGACCACCTCCTAAATTTTAGAAAGAAATGCTACGTAGAAGTAGAAAACATTTTACAAAATGTTCGAAAAAACGTTTTCATCATTTCTTTGTTTATATAATATCAAACATTCAAACAAAAAACAACGATTTTTGTTTATTTTTTGTTTTTTTTTTTTTTTTTTTTTAAAAAATAGATAACATCGTTGAATTATTGTTCATTTTTGTTCATTTAATCCATCACAAAATGGACGTGAAATATCTATTCAAGTATTACAAAAGTCTTTTACTTTCTATAACTTACTGATTAAGAGGTCCTACTTTATTTTCGTCTTACACAAAATCTGACCTAAGCTAATATACGTCAATCCTCTATTCTTATTTCATCATCTAACGTTTGTTTTTATTTGAAATTGTTTGTTTTACCTTAAAAATATTGTCTTTTATGATACAATTAAAAGAGAATTATCTTTGGAAAAAAATTACTTTATGAAAGAAGAGTCTTCATATGAACAAAAAACGACGATTAGAAAAAATTTTAGATATGTTAAAGATTGATGGGACCATAACCATAAAAGAAATAATAGATGAACTAGATATTTCCGATATGACAGCCCGTAGAGACCTTGATACTCTAGAAGCTGATGGACTTTTAACACGTACTCATGGTGGTGCACAATTGCTTTCCTCTAAAAAGCCACTTGAAAAGACACATATCGAGAAGAAAAGTCTAAATACAAAAGAAAAAATTGACATTGCTAAAAAAGCCTGCTCTTTAATCAAAGATGGCGATACTGTTTTTATTGGACCCGGAACTACACTTGAACAACTGGCATTAGAATTGAAAGGTCGTAAAGGTTATAAAATTCGTGTCATTACAAATAGTCTTCCTGTGTTCTTGATTCTAAATGATAGCGAAACCATTGATTTATTGCTTCTTGGCGGTGAATATAGAGAAATAACTGGAGCTTTTGTAGGTTCAATGGCTTCGACAAATTTAAAAGCAATGAGATTTGCCAAAGCTTTTGTTAGTGCAAATGCTGTTACCCATAATTCTATTGCTACATATAGTGACAAGGAAGGTGTGATTCAACAACTTGCCCTAAACAATGCTATAGAAAAATTCTTATTAGTAGACAGTACTAAATTCGATCGATACGATTTCTTTAACTTCTATAATCTAGATCAACTCGATACCATCATTACAGATAACCAGATTAGCCCTCAACACTTAGAGGAATTTAGCCAGTACACTACTATTTTAAAAGCGGACTAGAATTATGACTTATAAAAATATTGTTTTTGACCTTGATGACACTCTTTATGACCATCAACTCCACTTTAAACGTAACGTTGAGAAATGTTTTCCGACGATTGATATCCAACAAATAAATAACATTTACAAACGTTTCAGATATTGGTCTGATGTTGCTTTTCCTAAATACACGAAAAAACTCATCAGTATTGAGCAGCTTAGAATTTTTCGCTGTCAGAAGACTATGGAAGAATTTGGCATCGATAGTATTTCTAGGACAGAAGCTCTAGACTTCCAAGCTGACTATGAATATGAACTCGATCAGATTACGATGATTCCTGAGATACATCAACTACTGCTGGCTCTACATAAAAACCACATCCCAATAGGTATTCTAACTAATGGCCCTGTTGACTTACAGAGTCGAAAACTCCAAAATATTGGTGCCTATCAATATTTTGAAAAGCAAAATATCATTATTAGTCAGTCCACTCACGGAGGAGCTGCAGAAAATAGCTATGAAGGTAATGTAAAAAACTTACAAAGTTACCGAAATGTCCAATTATCTAAAAGGGCTATAGAAATTCTTAAAGAGGAAATTGAGTTAAATCACCAACATATAAGATTCAATCCTGATTATAAAGATAATGGATGGATTTTTACTTCCAAAAGTCGTCATAAACCCGACTATAATGAAACACCTCTTCATTATAGTGTCCTTAACAATTTCCTTAACTCACCTGAAAATGGAAAATTAAATCGAAAAGGTAATCCAAAACGAGCAGGAATTGATATTGATAATAAACTTAGTTTTAATAAACATATTACGACCCATATATTCCGTCATACGCATATTAGTTTCTTAGCAGAGCAAGGAATACCCCTAGAAGCAATTCAAGACCGTGTAGGGCATTCTAGAGGTAGTCGTGTAACAGAAATTTATTTGCACATCACTAAAAAAACAAAGGATCAAATTATACCTATCCTTGATACTCTTACACAATAAGTGTGGCAAATCTGTGGCAAAACATAAGAAAAAGGCTTGTCCATATTGGACAAACCCTTTATTTTCAAGCTTATATAACCTAATTAAGCTTTACCAGCTGATTAGAATAGGATGTTGCATGTTTTACTACGTCTTTTTCATAAAGTTTCACTAATTCATCAAAATTAGGGTGCTGTTGTTTAAAGGTATCATTATCAATGACAACAACATTCCCTTGTGTTTCTTCAAAAATTGCTGATCGCAAACTGGTTTTCCCTGACCCTGGTTGCCCACCAAGTAAAAAAGCGGTTGGCGATTCAACCGCTTTTTTACTTGAATCAATTCTTCTAAATTATCATTTAAGCGATTCTCAAATTGTTTGTCAGTAAAATTGACTATATTTGCCATATTAAGCCACTTTCTCTTTATTCAAAACTTGTTTTGAGTAACGATTCATTGACCGCCAATACTCATGAACGGCTTGTAATTCTTCTAAAGAATAATCAAAAAGATTTACACGTTTTGCAAGCTTTAATTGGTTTAATAAATTGACTTCCAATAATTGAGAGTCATTTTTATTTAATTCATGGTTCAAAACATAGTTTAATACTCGATTATAAACGCTTGCTGATAACTCATTAATGATTTCAATTTCAAATGTTTTTTCATACGTAACTGCCATTTCATTTTCACTCCTTTTAAAGTTTATCAGGTAAATATTTCCGTATATATTCTTCTAAGGCTTGATCCATAACTTCTTTTACGTTTCCGCCATTCTTTGCTGTTTCGATTTTTATGATATGGTGCAAGTCAGCACGAACACGAACCGTCTTAGCTCCCATTATATCTTTTTTTGCACTGATTGGTGTATCATTTCGTTTTGCTTTTTGTGCGCCTAAATTTCCCACAATCACTCACTTCTTTCTATTTCTTCTTATTCTTATTTTATCATCAACAATCACAAATCACAAGTGATTTGTGATT
>NZ_CVRN01000003.1:0-255399 GCF_001050095.1 Enterococcus massiliensis
TGTGTAAGTCTTCCGAATATTTTCCTTAGAAAGGAGGTGATCCAGCCGCACCTTCCGATACGGCTACCTTGTTACGACTTCACCCCAATCATCTATCCCACCTTAGGCGGCTGGCTCCAAAAAGGTTACCTCACCGACTTCGGGTGTTACAAACTCTCGTGGTGTGACGGGCGGTGTGTACAAGGCCCGGGAACGTATTCACCGCGGCGTGCTGATCCGCGATTACTAGCGATTCCGGCTTCATGTAGGCGAGTTGCAGCCTACAATCCGAACTGAGAGAAGCTTTAAGAGATTAGCTTAGCCTCGCGACTTCGCAACTCGTTGTACTTCCCATTGTAGCACGTGTGTAGCCCAGGTCATAAGGGGCATGATGATTTGACGTCATCCCCACCTTCCTCCGGTTTGTCACCGGCAGTCTCGCTAGAGTGCCCAACTAAATGATGGCAACTAACAATAAGGGTTGCGCTCGTTGCGGGACTTAACCCAACATCTCACGACACGAGCTGACGACAACCATGCACCACCTGTCACTTTGTCCCCGAAGGGAAAGCTCTATCTCTAGAGTGGTCAAAGGATGTCAAGACCTGGTAAGGTTCTTCGCGTTGCTTCGAATTAAACCACATGCTCCACCGCTTGTGCGGGCCCCCGTCAATTCCTTTGAGTTTCAACCTTGCGGTCGTACTCCCCAGGCGGAGTGCTTAATGCGTTAGCTGCAGCACTGAAGGGCGGAAACCCTCCAACACTTAGCACTCATCGTTTACGGCGTGGACTACCAGGGTATCTAATCCTGTTTGCTCCCCACGCTTTCGAGCCTCAGCGTCAGTTACAGACCAGAGAGCCGCCTTCGCCACTGGTGTTCCTCCATATATCTACGCATTTCACCGCTACACATGGAATTCCACTCTCCTCTTCTGCACTCAAGTCTCCCAGTTTCCAATGACCCTCCCCGGTTAAGCCGGGGGCTTTCACATCAGACTTAAGAAACCGCCTGCGCTCGCTTTACGCCCAATAAATCCGGACAACGCTTGCCACCTACGTATTACCGCGGCTGCTGGCACGTAGTTAGCCGTGGCTTTCTGGTTAGATACCGTCAAGGGATGAACATTCTCTTCTCATCCTTGTTCTTCTCTAACAACAGAGTTTTACGATCCGAAAACCTTCTTCACTCACGCGGCGTTGCTCGGTCAGACTTTCGTCCATTGCCGAAGATTCCCTACTGCTGCCTCCCGTAGGAGTCTGGGCCGTGTCTCAGTCCCAGTGTGGCCGATCACCCTCTCAGGTCGGCTATGCATCGTGGCCTTGGTGAGCCGTTACCTCACCAACTAGCTAATGCACCGCGGGTCCATCCATCAGTGACGCAAAAGCGCCTTTCAACGAAAGACCATGTGATCCTTCGTATTATGCAGTATTAGCACCTGTTTCCAAGTGTTATCCTCCGCTGATGGGCAGGTTACCCACGTGTTACTCACCCGTTCGCCACTCTTTTTCTTTCGGTGAGATAAATCTCGGTGAAAGAAAAAGCGTTCGACTTGCATGTATTAGGCACGCCGCCAGCGTTCGTCCTGAGCCAGGATCAAACTCTCATAATAAAGTTTAAACACGATCTTGCGATCGTTAAGCTCATTTGTTTTGCTAGCTTATTGCTTGCATGTTTCTGTTGCTTCTACTAAAAGAAGCACCTTACACATTTTGGTTCGTTTGCTTGCTTTGTTCAGTTTTCAAAGGTCTACTGCGTTGTTTCAGCAAATTTTAAATCATATCAGATTGACAAGTGATTGTCAACTAAAAGCTTGAAGTTTTTTTCGTTTGAACAAAGTGTTTAAAACGAATTTTCTTCAGCTGCTTAACAGCGACTTGATTAGTTTATCAAACGAGTTGTTATTTGTCAACAACTTTTTAAAAGAAAATTTCACGCTGTATCACGGTTTGTTTTCTTTCGTCGTTTGACGACTTTGTTATAGTAACATCTGTTTCTTGTTTCGTCAACTCTCTTTTTCAACTTTTTTCTGAAAAGTATTCATTTTCGAATATAACGGAACAACGTGCTTTACTATAGCACCTTTTTAGATATGCGTCAATAAAAAAAGCACAACTAAAAATATTAGTTATGCTCCGTGTTGCCTTTTACTTTTTGTCACGGGTCAAAAAGCGTATTAGATTTTCTTCATCTCGGTAAATAATTGTTTCTTCATTCAGATACTGAAATTTAAGTTCTTTTAATTCAGATTCCAATATCATTTTTTCATAACCGTTGAAAATAGCGTGGATATAATTTTTATATGCTTGTTTTTTCTTCAAACGTTTGTTCATAATACACCGTCCTTCACAAAGCCATCTTATCAAGACTTTATAGAAGAAACAAGAGTTTTATTCAGAATCCGTTAAACTGTCTGTTACTAAGCGATCTTCTAAAGAAACAGTTTCACCGGTTGAACTTTCTTGAACTGGACCTTGATTAGGTGTTGTTTCTGGTTGTTTCTCTGGCGTTGTTTCTTTCGGTTTCGTTTCCGCAGGTTTTGCCGGCTGCGTGGTAACTGGTTTTTGCGGTTTCTCTGGTTCTGGTTTTGGAGTCGGCTTAGCTTGTTCTGCTTTTTTAAGCTGAGCAATCGCTTGTTGCAAGGCCGTCAATGCTTGAGCCACCTCTGCTTCTGTCGCATTTTCATTTTCTGCAACAGTTTTTGCCTGCGTCAGCGCTGTTTGAAAGACTGCAAAAGTTACCGCAGTATAAGTTGCCGCTTGATAGCTCCCGCTTGCTTGAATTAATTGGTTCAATGCCGTTTTATCCGATTTCAAAATCAATCCGGCAAAAGAAGCTTGAAGCTGTTCCACAACTTGTGTGACTTCCGCTGTTGTTGCTTGCGGATTAGCTAAAAGTGCTTGTGCAGAAGCCTGCGCTGCTAACAGTTGTGGTTTAGCAGCAGCAAAAGATGTCGGTGTATAACTGCTTTCATTTGCGATGATTTGATTGACCTGTGTCAATAATTGACTCACCTGCGTTGTATCCACGACTTCTGGTTGACTGGGCTCTACCGGAGCTACAGGAGCAGGGGGCTCTGCGACAGATTCTTCTGTTGCATCTGGCTGTACCTCAGGTTCCTGAACTTCTTCAATTTGCTCACTTGTTTCTTCTGTTGCCACGCTCTCGGCCACACCAGCATACGCTGGCATACCATGAGTGAAGGTGATAACCACAACACTAAAAAGCGCTAACGCTTTTCTTAACCTTAATGTATTCCTTTTTTTCATAAAATCCCCCTCTTACCATCACTTGTTACTTCATTTTAACACAAGCTCTCATCATTCTCTAAGCGATATCCTTTCCAATTTTAAAAAAAGGGCAAAATTTCTCTCCTTTATTTCTGCAATTAGGTCATCGCTATCATTAAATACGGACTTTGCGCTAAAATTATTTTATCCATTGATAGGCTTTTCGTTCACCGTCAGGAATAGGAAATTTTACGATGCCTCGATAGGAGAATCCTGCCTTCTCAATCGTTCTTTGCATTCCAATATTTCCATTGTGGGTATCGATTCGAATATCCTTTACACCTAGAGCAATGGCTTGATTGACCAATAATTCCAAAAATGCTTTTCCATAACCTTTACCAACCGTATGAGAAGCGATCGCAAAACGATGAATCGATAAATAATTGTCCGACCCTTCCCAACTTCCATTTTGAATGGCAGCATACACGGGATCAATGCCGCTAACCAATGCTGCTGTACCAACAACAGCTTCGTCATTAATCAAAACATAACTTTCTTCTCGTTGAATATCTGTTTCAATTTGTTCTTTCTGGGGACTAAATCCATTTTGCCATTGAGGAAGTCCCTGCTTCTTCAAAGAAAGAACACCATCAGCAACAATCGACAGAATCGACGATAAATCTGCTTGCTGAGCTTTTCTTATTTCCATTGTCACACTTCCATTTTTAAAAAGAGATAATTTATTTTTCCTTCTTGTTCAACGATTTCAATTTTCCGCAGAAATCGTCAATCGAATTATACCCTTTTCTCGTCATAATTTCAGCTAATTCGGTCGTTAATCGTTCAAAAATTTCTGGGCCTTCTTTATGAAGCTCCGTCCCAATCTGAAGCATCGTTGCTCCGCAAAGCAAATGCTCGAATGCATCCTGCCCAGTGCGGATTCCACCAGTCCCGATTATTTTTATTTCAGGATTCAGTCGAGTATAGAATGCACGAACATTCGCTAAAGCTGTCGGTTTGACATATTCACCACCGATTCCGCCAAAACCATCCTTTGGTTTTATTACAACAGCTTCTTCCTCCGTATCAATATATAACCCATTGCCGATACTGTTGATTGAATTAACATAGGTAAGGGGAAATTGATTTAAAATACCTGCCATTTCATCAAAGTGAGCCAAATCGAAATACGGTGGCAGTTTTACGCCCAGTGGTTTTGTGAAAAATTGAAAAACTTCGGATAAAATTCGTTTGGTCAACGGAAAATCGTAGGCAACTTGTGGTTTTCCCGGAACGTTTGGACAAGAAAGATTAAGTTCTGTCACCCCGGAAAATTCACTTTCCTGAATCATTTTCAGCATGTCGATATTCTCCTCAACACTCATACCCGCTACAGAAAAGAAAAGTGGGGTTGAGGATTTTTTCTGATACTCCATCGCAAAATCCAGATAATAGGCAATTCCTTTGTTTGGTAGCCCCATTGAGTTGATACTTCCAAGTGGCACATCAAAATAACGCGGTTCTGGGTTTCCTTGTCGTGGTGCTAAAGTAGCACTTTTTGTGATAAAAGCGCCCGCCTTTGACTCAGCCAGTTCGGTCAAATCAGCGACTGTCAGACAATGAACACCAGATGCGTTCATAAAGGGATTTTCAAATGTATGTTCTAAAAAAGTTGTTTTCAGCATATACCTACTCCTTCGTTTTTTTATAGAATACTTTTTTTGAAGAGAAAAATCAACAATATACCGAACATTACGCGGACATACTCATTATTTTGTTAACCATTTCCAAACTTCTTCTTTATTTTAGGTACGGTATATTTTTTTCCAAAAGAATTTTCTTTTTTGATAGAAAATAGGAAGCGATTACGTATAATAGACGAAAGGAGGCGAGGGGGTTTGAATGAGGAAGCAATCATTCTTTTATTGAAGGCACAAAATTTCACAGGATTGGAATTGTTGATTGAGAATTATGGTGTATGCATATTGCGGACAGTACACAGCATTTTAAGTCATGGAATCGAACCAAATTATTGGTCAGATGTGGAAAATGAGATTTTTTATGATATTTGGCGAAAAATAGCTCAGTTTGATGAATCTAAGAGCAGTTTTACAACTTGGATCCTTTTGATCGCCCGCAGCCGCAGTCTCGATAAAAAAAGACAGCTTCAAAAAGAAAAACAGCAAACTGATTGGGAGGCATGTTCCGAATCCTTGATTGACTCTCCTCTAGCTCGTGAACATTTTCTTCTGCTTATTGATACTTTAAAGGAAATCGATCAGAGAATTTTTCTTCTCTATTATTTTTACCAGCTTTCGCCGCAAGAAATCGCTGACTCAGTCGGCTTGGAAAAAAGCGCTATTTACAATCATCTGTCTCGCGGGAAAACTCAGCTTAAGAAAACATTGCAAGAAAGGATGAGTCATCATGGGCTTTAAAGACGTCATTTATCAAGAAAACAATCGTTACCACCATTCTTCATTTGAGATGGATAAAAATCAATTATTTGAACGGAGTAAATATTATATCCTTCTTCAAGAGCTTCTGGCAGATATCCAAGTTGAATTGGCTTCTAGTGAGGAAATTTGCGGCTTTCTCCCCATGACAGTAGCAGAAAATACCGCCGCAACCAATCAAGGAATTGGCGGCATGGGCTATGCACGAACTAAAAAAGCCAAACAATATGTCAAAAATTTCAGTGACACACGAGGCAATCGCTTGTTTATTTTTACGAATCAGCGAATAATCTATTTGATAATTCTTGATTATTTAGAGGATAAAAATTATTTTAGCTATCCTTACAAAGAGATCCATTCGATTTATCTTGAACCCCATCCATTATCTTATCGTGATCCTAAGGGAATGAAAAAAAAGGAAATTGTCTGGTATTACGTTGATTTTCAAGCAGGAAATCATATTTTTAGTGAAATTTTTACAGAGACGGACGCAGAATTTTTTCGAAAAAATTGGCAAGAGATTGAAGCTTTTCACAAAATACCTCAGGCCAAACGCATTTATCGTCAACGTCCATTTGATCGTATTATGAGTAATCTCCAATTCAGTGGAAGACTCCTTTATTTTCTTAATTTCTTACTCATTCTGCTCGCAATTCTGCTGGTTTTTGGCGTTTTGTTGGGAATCGGTCCAATGAGGGGAATGTATTACAAAGACCTTATTTCGGGTCAAGCCTCTCCACTTATGGAAATGATTTTTTTCCAAATCATCCAACCGTAACTTTGAGAGGCAAAGAGGCTCATTAGTGAATTCACAAACCTAATTTTCGGTCAAACTCTATGTGGTTTGGTTCACTGTGGTTGCCTTTTTGTCTCTTTTTTTGGAATAATTTTTAAGCAAAAAAATCTCCTATCCTTCACTATACAAATAGTAAAAAATAAGAGATTCAATCTTTTCAATTATGTCCGTGCAGCATTTCTTGTAGCAATGCCTAGCGAATTCCTAACGCAATCCGTGCATAGCGACTCATTTTATCGGTCGTCCATGCTGGATACCAAACCAATTTCACTTCAACATTTTTCACTTCTGTTACTTCTGCCAATGCTTGATGGATTTGATCAGTTAAGATGTCCGCTAGAGGACAGCCCATCGTAGTCAGTGTCATTTTCACGACAGCATTGCCAGTTTCTCCATCAAATTCGATTTCATATATCAAGCCAAGATTCACGATGTCGATGCCAAGTTCTGGGTCGATAACTGTTTCTAACGCAGTCAGCACGCGATCTTTGATTTCTTCTACTTCTTGTTCAGAGTATTGTTGACTCATTTGCACAAGCCTCCTTTAACCATTTCTTTCCAAATAATACCTTGTTTTTCCCCTTTTGTAAATATCCTCTGTTTCTATCTAAAAAGGTCAGCGCCCTTTCTTTTGAATCTTCATTTCCGGAAATTTTCCGGTTGCTTTAAAAGTTCGTTGATCGTCTTCGCTGGCAAATCGTCCAATAATGGATTGTGTAGGCAAGATATTGACAAAGGCATTTTCATCGGCTTCAATGACTGCTTGTTCTAAATCATAAAGTTCATAGCGGGTAATCACCATCATGATCGTCTTGCCTTCCACACCGGAATAACCTCCAACAGAAGGCATCAACGTCATCCCCCGAAAAACACGAGCAGCAATATTTTTCCCAACTTCATCGGGTTTGGTAGTAATAATCATTGCGGTGACTTTCTGATGGCTTGTGTGGATCATATCCACCACGTGACTCATACAATAAATCGAGATAATTGTATACAATGCACTTTCCCAGCTAAAAATAAAACCCGCCACCATCACGATGATTCCATTGAGAATAAACATATACTTTCCAACCGTTTTACCCGTTGTTTTCGATAAAATCAATGATAAAATATCCATGCCACCGGTAGTAAATCCCATTTTTAAGGAAAACCCGGCACCCACGCCCAACAAGACGCCGCCGACCAATGAATTCATTAGGATGTTATTGGTGACTTCACCCTGAGGCATAATCATCGTTATCAATGAAACGCCAACAACATTAACAAAACTCCAAAATGTCGATGCTTTCCCCAACTTCATAAAACCTAAAATAAAAATTGGAATATTTAAAATCAAAATAAACAGACCAGTACTCAAATGAATCTCGAAATAACGCCAGCCAAGAAACACGATAATTTGTGCCACTCCGTTCATTCCAGCAGAAAGTACCTTTGCCGGAATCAGAAAATAATTTAATGAAATAGCTGCGGTGATTCCTGAAATCAGCACAACCCCTATTTTTTTAAACATCTCTGTTTGTTCATGTCTAACGCCAATTTTTCCCACAATCAGTTCTCCTTGCTTCAATTTTCATCTTCTTTAGAATAGCAGTTTCCATCTGAAAATTAAACTGATTTTTCCATGAGAAAATAAAAGCACTCGGCAAGCAACTCTTCATCACTGATTATTTGATACTTGGCATCAACTTTTCTGTTCCATTGGGAAAATATCCGTCAATTTGACGACACCGTTTTTTCCGCCTTCGATTAGTTCCACCGTGGCACAATTAGTCATCACATTCATAATCCGGATTTTTTGCAAAGTTTCACATCCAACTACTTTCGCAAGATAAATTTGATCTTTTTTTAGTCCGCTGCCATCCATAAAAAAACACCCTTCGCCTTAAATTTATCCAAGGGTATCCTATAGTTTAAATTAAGTAAAGCAACACGCCTTATTTTATGGTTTTCCAGAAATTAGCCAGTTCATCTGCCAGTTGTTGGGGACGATAGGCAACAGCAGGATGCCAATGCAATGGAAATAATTGACGATAACGCGGAGAATGAAAGCGCTGGTCCAAAAGCAGGACCACACCATAATCTGTTTCATCTCGAATCACCCGCCCGGCCGCCTGTAATACTTTGTTCATCCCAGGTAATTGATAGGCATACTCAAATCCTCGATGATTTTGTTCGTCAAAATAATCACGAATCAACTCTTGTTCATGATTGATTTGAGGCAGCCCTACACCAACGATCGCAGTGCCAATCAAACGAGTTCCCTTCAAATCGATTCCTTCCGAAAAAATTCCTCCCAATACACAAAATGCCAATACCGGATTTTGCGGATTCTCTTCAAATTTTGCTAAAAACTGTTCCCGTTCGCCTTCATTCATTTTAGAGTCTTGAATTAAGGTAGTGACTTCTGGATACAATTCTTTGAACAGTGCAGCCGTATCATCCAAATAACGATAAGATGGAAAGAAAACCATATAATTGCCTTTTTTTGCTTGAATCATTGTATTTAGTGCGGCGACGATTTCTGGCAGACTTTCTTGTCGTCTTTGATACGTGGTTTGAATATAGTTGGTGATGATGATTTTTTGTTGTTTTTCTTTAAAGGGACTTGGCAGCTTATAGCGCAGAGCTTCCTTTTCTCCTCCCAGTACTTCTTGGTAATAAGAAAGCGGACTGAAGCTGGCAGAAAACAAGAGACTGGCTTTTCCTTTATTCAGCATCTCAGTTAAGAATGGCGCAGGTGCCATACAAAAAAGCTTGATTCGTATATCAACTCGTGAACGTTCAACGGTGGTTTCATAATGATCATCATAAAATTCACTGATTTTTAAGAAATGCAGCACATCAAAATAGAAGCTAAGTACTTGCTCTTGAGCCCGGTCATCCGGATTTGCAGCCAGCCATTCTTTCATCTTCTCTTGCAAACGAAACAGCTGTTTGATCAATTGATCCGCCGGCGCTTGTTGGTGATGGTACTCCCAGCCGTCTTCTTTGCCGATTTCATCAATTTTTTCAAATTCCTTATTCACCTTATTTAAACTTCTACGCAATTTTTGGTGGGTTTTTCCCAACTGCTCCCAAAGTACTTTTGCCTTTGCGTAGGAAATTTCTGCCGAGTACATTTCTCGTGAACGATTGACCAGATTATGTGCTTCATCTACTAGAAAGAAATAGTTTTCGTCATTTTCTTCAAAGAAACGGCGCAAATAAACCGTTGGATCAAACAAATAATTGTAATCTCCAATGATGACATCACACCACAGACTGGCATCAAGAGAAAATTCAAAAGGACAAAGCATGTGCTTGCGGGCATAAGTTTCGATCACTTCTCTGGTAATCAAATTTTCATGATGCAAAAGATCCCACAACCCTTCATTGATTCGGTTGTAATAGCCTTTGGCATAGGGACAGTTTTCCGGTGTGCAATTACGGTCCTCAAGAAAACAAATTTTGTCTTTCGCCGTAATCGTGATTACTTTTGCCTGTCCGCCGACATCTGTCAAAGCTTTCATAGCATCTTCTGCCACTTGCCGAGTGATTGTTTTCGCAGTTAAATAAAAAATCCGATCTGCTTCATCTTCTCCCATTGCCTTGAGCGCCGGAAAAAGGGTGGAAATTGTTTTTCCTGTACCTGTCGGTGCCTCTGCAAACAATTTTTGCTTGGCTTTTAATGTCTTATAAGCTGCCACAGCCAGTTCTCGTTGTCCTTTTCGATAGGTTTCATGGGGAAATTTCAACGCCATCAAAGAGGTATTACGGACTCTCCGCCAGTCTTCTTGAAACAGCAGCCATTTATGGTATTCATGGATCAAGTCCAAGTAAAAAGTTTCTAATTCAGAAAATAAAAAATGCCGGTTCTTTCGCGTGATCAGCTCTTCTGTTGTCTGAAAATATGTTAATTGAACATCAATTTCCAGTAAGGTATTTTCTTTTGCATAAATATAAGCATAAACCATCGCCTGATAGAAAAACAATTCGATCTGGTCTTCCGTCAAATCTTCAAAGGCAACCTCGGAAGTTTTAATTTCATCAATCGTCCAGAAATCTCCCATAAAAATACCGTCTGCCCGACCTTCAACAATCAACAGGTCCTCACCCAGCTGGCTTTCGATTTTCAGCGTAACTTCTTTTTGATACGCCTCGCCTGCTGCGCTTTGCAGTCGTCGGTGGATTTTTGCGCCTTCTAAAGCAGTGTGGTTGCTCACTCGCCGGCTATCAATATCTCCTCTGCGCAAAATAAATTCAACGATTTTGCGGACCGATATTTTTCCTCGATGCATTTGTTTTGCACCTCCTCTTTCCAGCAGTCCCTTTATTATAGAAGAAAATAAGCAAAGGTCAAAGACAAAAAAACTCCTGAAATTTTTCAGGAGCGTAACAAATTATTTCTGCCGATATTTTTTCAGCAATTCTAAAAATGCCGAAAAAGGCAGACTGTTGATGCCAATTTTTTGATAATTTTCCAAAATAGATTGAATTTCCAGCAAAAGATAGCCCACATAGAAGACGTAAAGCATCGCAATGCCAGTCTTAATGGGCAGCAACAACGCCACTGGCAAAAAGAAAACCAGTAAAACCATGCTGGCAAGCTTACGCAAAATTCCATTGATCCCAACTTTAGACGAAAGGCACTGCTGCTTTTTTGCAACATACACACCGCTGAAAAAATCCAGCGTCATTGCCACCGCCAGTAAACCTAAGACATAAAGAATCTTTTGTTGCTGCAATTCCAAAAATAATTCTTCCCAGTTCATTCTATTTTCCTCCCTTCACTTCTATAACGAAAAAAAGAGGAAAAATGTAAAAAGAAATCCCTGAAAAATTTTCAGGGATACAGGATAAGAATTTAGATTTTTGGGATGTCTATAATATAACGAGAAATTATTAAAAGGGCATGAAATAATCACGACTGACTTGTAAGAATTCAGCAAAAAAAGATTTCATTTATCTGACAATTTCGATTATTCTAACGGTCGTACTTCACTTCATACTCAACATTGTTGCCGTCAACAACGATCTTTGTACTGCCGGAGACAAAATAGAAAGACTTTTGAAATTCTTCTCCATGTAAAATCAGTTCTCGACCTTCTAGTGAAACAGTGATTTCCGGTACCACCCGTTCATAAACTTGAAATAAATCAGTTGAAAGCTCTTGTTCAGTAAAGGTGGACGCAAAATCTTCTTTTATAATCGTCAATTTTTCGTGATACAAATCTGATAGCTTCTCCGAAGTAATGGATGGATCATCATCAGGAATATATTGTTTGACGATTGTCAATGTGTCGTTATGAATATCATATACCCCTTGGCTTTGGGGGAAATCATTGTTGTTTGTTTGTAGGATAAGCAGCTCTTTGCTTTGTAATTTTATTTCCGGTTCCAGCGCAGGTTCATTTTCCAAAACACTCTCTTTTGTCGAAAAGGATTCTTTTTTCGATGCACAGGAAACTAAAAGAAATGACGCAATGATGAGTAGGTTGATTGTTATGATTCCTTTTTTCATATAAACTCCCCCAATATACGTTACCCTAAGTATAGCAGAGCGGTTTTTAAACCTTCGTTAAATAAATGTTTTTTTAGTTGTTTCTTTTGAATCTACCATTTTTCCATCATAGTCTCCTTAGTCTTTCTTTTTTAGAGGCAGAAAAATTTCTTTCTTTGTTGGATACGTTTCTTTGCGCTATACTTATAGAAAAGAGGAGGCGTCTTATGGAAATCTTACGACTAGTGACTGGTCCCATTCAAGAAAACTGCTATCTTATTTACAACAAAGAAAATCTACTGATTGTGGACCCCGGTGCAGAACCGGAGAAAATAATTCTACAAATCGAAAAACTACAACGAAAACCTGTGGCAATTTTATTGACCCATACCCATTATGATCATATCGGTGCCGTTGATCCATTAAGAGATTATTATCAAATTCCTGTTTATGTGAGTCCGTTAGAACAGGATTGGTTGCAAGATCCGCAAATGAATTTGTCAGGATTAGGACGGCACGATGACATTGCCGATGTCCTCGTTAGACCAGCAGAGTATTTATTTGAATTAAAAGACTATACGCTTGGAGATATGCGCTTTTCTGTTGTGGCAACTCCCGGCCATTCGATTGGCAGTGTCAGCTTTATTTTTGATGACTTTGTGGTTTCAGGGGATGCTCTTTTCCGGGGCAGTATCGGACGAACGGATCTTGCAACGGGGAATTTAGACCAATTGCTGACAAGTATCAAAACACAACTATTTACCTTGCCGAAACAATTTCCAGTTTATCCTGGGCATGGAGATGCTACTACGATTGAGCGTGAAATCACTACAAATCCCTTTTTTAATTAGAACAAGGTAGTTACGCTTTTTCAGCAAAAACTAGCATCTGTAAAAATTTTAAGGTACAAGGAGGAAAAAACATGGCAAAAACGGAACTTTATATTATCCGACATGGTAAAACAATGTTCAACAGCGTCCAGCGGGTTCAAGGCTGGTGTGATACACCGCTAACTAAAAGTGGACGAGAAGGAATTCATTATCTGGCTTTAGGTTTACGAGAAACCGAATTTGTGGATGCCGTTTCCAGCGACAGCGGTCGAGCGATTGAAACGATGCGCATCATCTTAGGGGAACACATCAATGGACCAAAAATTCCTTATTCCATTGACAATCGAATTCGTGAATGGTGTTTTGGTTCATTGGAAGGCGGTTATGATGCAGAAATGTGGGGAGTGATTCCTCGCGTATTGGATTTCAAAGGGGATAACGAAACCTTTATGACTCATACTACTTTTAAAGAAATCGCCAATGCTGTGTATGAAGCAGACACGGCAAATTGGGCAGAAACCTACGAGCAGTTGCAAGCGCGAGTGTATTCCGGCTTTGAAGACATTGCCCATCGCGTCGAAAAGCAAGGCGGCGGAAAAGTAGCTGTTGTCTCCCACGGGCTGACGATTGCTTTCTTATTAAATCTAATTGATGCTTCCCAACCAGTCCGTGCCAACCTGTTAAACGGCAGCGTCAGTCGTCTGGTGTATGAGAATGGAAAATTTACGATTGCAGAAATTGGCAGCATTGATTACATTGAAAAAGGAAAACAACTTTCTCATGATCTTTTAGCTTAATACTAAATGGCAGCTTTCTCTCAGAGACAGCTGTCTTTTTTTGCTAAAAAAACGATTGGTTTTCCAGTATAGAAAAGGTATACTAAAGACTGAATTCATAATGGAAAGGAATGAAAAAATGTTTTTTACAAATTTTATAAAAGCTATCCTTTTAGGAATTATTGAAGGAATCACCGAATGGTTGCCGATCAGCAGTACCGGTCATTTGATTTTAGCCGATCAATTTATTAAATTAAATGAAACTGCCGAGTTTATGTCGATGTTCAATGTCGTAATTCAATTAGGTGCCATTTTAGCGGTAGTTTATCTTTATTTTCATAAGCTTAACCCTTTTTCTCCGACCAAAAATAGTTTAGAAAAGAAAAACACTTGGATTTTATGGTCAAAGGTTCTGGTTGCCTGCGTACCGGCAGCAATTATTGGAATCCCAGCAGATGATTGGTTGGATGCTCACTTTCATAAATTTTTACCCGTAGCTATTATGTTGATTGTTTATGGGATTGCCTTCATTGTTGTTGAACGACGGAACAAGAATGTAACACCAAAATGTACAGATTTGAACCAGTTCACTTATAAAGCCGCCGCAGTTGTCGGTTTTTTCCAAGTTTTATCCTTGATTCCTGGTACCTCTCGCTCAGGAGCAACGATTTTAGGCGCCATCTTGATTGGTGCTTCCCGCTTTGTTGCTACGGAATTTTCCTTCTTTTTGGGAATTCCGGTTATGTTTGGTGCAAGCGCCTTGAAGATTTTTAAATTTATCAAAGATGGCAATGTGTTTGAGTTCCAAGGGGTAGTTATTCTTCTCACAGGAACAATCGTTTCCTTTATTGTTTCTGTTCTTGCCATCAAATTCTTACTGAGCTACATCAAGAGAAATGATTTTACTGTATTTGGGTGGTATCGAATTATCTTAGGTGTGATTCTGATTGGTTATTGGTTGATTGCTATGTAAAAAAAAAAACGGACCCTGTGTCCGTTTTTTTTATGTACAAGATAAGTGATAACTACTATCGTTCTCAATTGATGGTTTTTTGTATCCTTCACGAACTTCTCTATGCTATTCTGAATTTGAGAGGAGGAAAACCTATGAGTAAAACTGAAAAACAAGCATTTCTTTCCACTGTGTTCTGTTTGATTTTTATGATTGCCGGATCAATCAGCGGATTATTTCTTCCAATTATTGCCCCTTTATTATTTCTGACAGCTATCTTTTTTGGCGGGTGGAAACAAACCTCCGAAGGCTTGAAAGAGTTGTTCCATGACCGACGGGTAAATGTGGATCTGTTAATGGCTTTAGCAGCAATTGGTGCTTGTATTATCGGCAACTGGTTTGAAGGAGCCATGCTGACCTTTATTTTCTGTTTAAGTGGTTTTCTTGAAGAATATACAACAAATAAAAGCCGAAAAGAGATCACTTCCCTAATGAATCTTCAACCTGCTACTGCTCAAAAATACCTGCCAGATGGGTCTACTGAAGAAATTCCTGTTTCCAGCTTGAGCATCAATGATCAGGTTTTAGTACCAAAGGGAGCAACAATCCCGATTGACGGACAAATCTTGCAAGGACATTCTGCCATCAATGAAGCCTCCGTTAATGGTGAATCCATTCCCGTTGAGAAAAAAAGCGGTGATGACGTCTACGGTGGTACATTGAATTTAGGAAATGTTTTAATCGTCACCGTTACCAAAGCAAGCAATGAAACTTTGATGGCAAAAATCGTAAAACTGGTGGAAGAAGCGCAACAAAAACCGACAAAAACGGCCACCTTTATTGAAAAAATTGAAAATACCTATGTAAAAATCGTGTTACTGACGGTACCGCTCATGATTCTCCTGCCCCATTATTTGATTGGTTGGAGTTGGGAAGAAAGCTTTTACCGCGGAATGGTTCTATTAGTGGTCGCTTCTCCCTGTGCCTTAGTCGCCTCTGCTACACCAGCGACTTTAGCTGCCATTTCCAGCAGTGCTAAAAACGGCATTTTGCTAAAGGGCGGCGCAGCATTGGAACGCTTTGCCCAATTAAAAACAATTGCCTTTGATAAAACCGGTACCCTGACAGAAGGAAAACCAATCGTAACGGATGCAGTCTTTTTGCAGGACTCTCCCACAATTCGACAATTAATTGTCGCTATGGAAGCAAAAACTACTCATCCATTAGCCGATGCGATTATCAATTACTTCGATCTGACGATTGATCCTCAATTTGCTGCGCTAGAAATTGAAGAAATCACGGGTTTTGGATTACAAACTCAGTTTCAAGGGGCAACTTGGAAAGTCGGAAAACATGCTTATGACCCCAAACAAACTTTGAGTGAAGAACACACCACAATGCTCAAGAATTTCACCAGTAGCGGAAAAACAATCATTTACTACGCACGGGACCACGAGCTATTAGCTTTCTTTGCGTTGCAGGATGTCGCCAAGGCTGATGCCCATCAAGTTATCAATTATTTTAAAAAGAAAAACATTCAAACTGTAATGCTTACCGGTGACCATCAGGGAACCGCTGAAGTCATTGCCAAAAAAATTGCGCTGGATGACTTTCATGCGGATTGCCTGCCAGATGATAAATCAAAAATCATCACCGCACTTAAACAGCAAGGAGAAATTGCTATGGTGGGAGATGGTATCAATGACGCACCTGCTCTTGCTAGCGCCTCAGTGGGAATCGCTATGGGAGAAGGAACGGATCTTGCCGTAGATGTCGCAGAGATGGTATTGATGAAAAATGAGCTTATCAAATTACAGCAAGTGCATCTTCACGCCTTAAAATTGCAACGGGTAATCAAACAAAACATCGTCTTTTCAGTTGGCGTCATCGGGTTATTGATTTTGTCTAACTTCTTCCAAATTTTAAATTTACCACTGGGTGTTATCGGTCATGAAGGCAGTACGATTCTTGTGATTCTAAATGGCTTGCGCCTACTAAGAATGCCGAAAGTCCCCTCCGTAGATTCCGCCTGTCTGGAGTGTGAAATTTACAATTTGCAGAAGAGTGATTCTGCTGCCTAACAAAAAAACGAAAAACCTTTGCGGGTTTTTCGTTTTTTTGTTTACGTATTTTTAATAACCATTCCGTCGATGATATCAACAGCATCTTCACTGGCATTGATGATTTCTTCAAAACGATCGTAGATGTCTTTCCATTTGATGATTTCCACCACATTGATTTCTGCAGTAAACAGTTCTTTTTTCAAATCAGAATAAAGTCGGTCTGCATCAGATTCCGTATGATTTACTTCATCAATCATCTTGCGCAATATTTTTGAATTTTTAAATTTGTGAAATTCTTTCGTAGCGGTATGCACCCCTTGAGCTGCTTTTGCTACCATTTCAGCAAAGGTATCTGTATCTTTTCGCATTTCAGTAATTACTAGGTTTTCGAAGAGATAAGTCATTCCATTGATTCCATCTAAAATATCATCAATTCGTTCAGAAATAACTAAAATATCTTCGCGATCGATTGGTGTAATAAATGCATCATACAGCTCATTGGTCAGTTCAGTAACGATTCGATCTCCTTCGCGTTCCAACTCATGGATTTTTTCCGACTCTGACACTAAATTGTCAGGTGAATAGTTACCAACTAGATTCAGCAGAATCTCTGCGGCGCTATGCGCATTGGCTGCCAAATGTTCCATTGCCTCAAAAAAGTCAAATTGTTTTTTCCGTGCCATCGAATTCTCTCCTTAAAAAATTGCTACAAATAATTTTGCCATGACGTAGGCAATCAATCCACATCCCGGGAAGGTCATTACCCAGGCAAATATCATTTCCTTTACGATCCGCCAATCAACACTGGATAATCGACGAGAAGCGCCAACACCCATGATTGCAGTGGTTTTTGTATGGGTTGTAGAAACCGGAATCCCAAAAACTGACGCAAGAAAAAGACAGATTGCTGCACTAACATCCGCTGAAAAGCCTTGATATTTTTCAATCTTCACCATATCCATACCAACAGATTTTATGATCTTCATTCCACCGACCGAAGTACCAAAGCCCATCGTCAAGGAACACAACGCCATCACCCACAAAGGAATAACAAAGCCATTGCCGGTTTTTTCAACCAGGTTATTATAATAAAGACCCAGCATAAAAACCCCCATAAATTTCTGACCATCTTGTGCACCATGCAAAAAAGCATTTGCGGCAGCTGCAATTGCCTGCCCAATGGTGAAAAATTTATTTGCTGCCCGACGCTGAACATCTCGGAAAATCACTGCAATCAGTTTGGCAATTAAGTACCCACCGCCAAAACCCATCACAGTAGAAACGACAAGCCCGATAAGAACTTTTATCCATTCTTGTCCGTTGACCGCATCCAAACCACCTAAAGCCATTGCCGAGCCGGTTAATCCGGCAATCAGCGCATGAGATTCACTGGTTGGAATACCGAAGTACCAAGCCGCTACCGACCATACAACGATAGAAAAAAGCGCCGCCGCCAAAGCGACCTGCGATGCACCGATATTGCCTTGGGCATCAAAAGAAACGATATTACTGATTGTTTCTGCAACCTGCGCGTTAAACGCTGTCATCACGAGCGCACCCAAAAAATTCATGGCTACGGCGATCCAAATTGCAACGTTTGGTTTTAAAACACGCGTAGAAACGGCAGTTGCGATTGCGTTGGGCGCATCTGTCCAACCGTTTACAAAAATTACACCCATAACGAGTGTGACTGTTATTACTAATGCAATACTCAAATAATACACCACCAAAAAATTTTTCCGTTGTTATCATAGCACATATCCAGAATTGTTGCTTAGTTTTTTTTGAAAAAACAGGTTTAAAACACCAATTCAAAGTAAAATCTCTTGATAACATGGGTAATTTGCCGATAATAAGATTCTTTTCATTTCCTGAAAAAAATAAATTTCTTCTGTTAAGTAAATTTTCTTTACAACTTTTATTGCAATGAACTCAAGGTTTAGGTATAATGACTAGTGTTGATTTATACGAAATTTCGTATAAGAACTTTTTTTTCGGAGGTGAAATACATGCCAAACATTGAATCTGCAATCAAACGCGTACGTACAAGCGAAGTTGCCAACGCGAAAAATTCATCTCAATCAAGCGCTATGCGTTCTGCTGTCAAAAAATTTGACCAAGCAGTTGAAGCTGGTGCGGATAACGTAGATGCGTTATACAAAGATGCTGTTAAAGCAATCGATATGGCTGAGTCAAAAGGATTAATCCACAAAAACAAAGCAAATCGCGACAAATCTCGTTTAAGCAAAAAAATCGCAAAATAATCAAACGGTTGGTTTTCCACTGTTTAACAAAAAAGCCTGATTTCTCAGGCTTTTTTGTTATGCTCTATTTCACCGTATCTTGACTTGCCTGTAACACGAACAATTGAAAAGCGAACTCTTTTTCCACTTTTCCGGTTTTGATCAAATAGTCATTTTCCACCAACTCGTCAAGTAAACGCACTAAATTTTCTTCTTGATAGTTGCGAACTTGCTGCATAGCTAGTTTCACCCGATATGGATGAATCTTAAGAGTTTCAGCGATTTTTGCCTGTTGGTACCCGGCTTTCATCAAAATTCGTGTTTGTAGTAATAAACGTAATTGCCCAATCAGGATCGCATTGATCTTGATGGTTTCTTCCCCTTGTAAATGCAAATCTTGATAAATCCTCAGCGCCGCCTCAACATTGCCGCTTAAAACATTTCCGGTCAAATCAAAGATATTATGTTCCAACGTTTTTGGAATCAATTGCAGCAGTTCCTGCTTAGATACAAAATGAGTCTCCCCAGCAAAAATTTTCAGTTTCTCCAACTCTTGCATCGTTTTGCTCAAATCTAGATCCGTAAGCTGTAAAAAAAGATCAATCGTTTGACGATCCATTTTCAGACCATCATTTTCCATCGTCTGTTGCACGTAACGCCGAACTTCGGGTTCTTTTAAGGGGTGAACATCGATTAGTTCACTGGCTTTTTTCAGTTGCTTCGTTATTTTTTTTCGCTCATCCAATTTTTCATAATCTGCAAAAAACACGACAACTGAAGTTTCATTCGGCTGTTTCAAATAGGTCAAAAAAGCATCCATATCATGTTCAGGAGCGTTGGCTTTCTTTTCTGCTGTAAAGAAATACGGACGTTCCACAAAAATCAGTCGTTGATCTCCGAAAAATGGCGCCGACTCTGCTTCAGCGAGAACACTATCAAGTGGATCTCTCTCCATATCAAACTGTGCAAAATTCAAATCGTCATCCTCTACTGCCAAACGTTTCAAAAAAGCATCACGGATCTGATCCTGCAAATATTTCTCTGTTCCCAGTACTAAATAAAGCGGCTGAAGTTCCTGTGAACGAATCGCCTGCAAGGCTGTTTGAGTATTCATTATTTCCCCACCTTCAAGAATCATCCTACCATTTCAATAGCTCAAATTCTATTCTTTTATTTTTGAGATTGTTGGTTTTGTTTGCCAAATTTTCCAACGATAGCTGATCATTCCCTGCTGATCCGTTCGCAAAATCTCAATATTTTGTTCCTTTAAAAGTGTCACAACTTCTTCGTGCGGATGACCAAAGCGATTATCAAATCCGCATGAAATAATAGCCTGCTTCGGAGCAACCTTTTTCAAAAAGTCAGCATCTGTTGAGGTGCGACTGCCGTGATGTCCTAATTTTAGTACATCCACTGCCAAGGAAGGATAGTGACGAAGCACCTGCTTCTCTCCTTCTTTCCCCAAATCTCCGGTAAGTAAGAAACGTTGCCCTTTGACTTTTGTTGCCACAACTATAGAATCTTCATTCTCCCCTTTTCCTTCTTTGAAAGGATGCAAAACCTCCAATCGAAAAAAAGAACCCACTCGATCCCCGGCCTTTACATATTTTATTTTCGTTTTTGGCGCTAATTGAGCCAGCATTTTTTTGATGTTTGGGTGTTGTTGACTCCCATTAGTCAAATAAACCGTGTCAATAAAAATATGCTTTGCTAAAGCAAGTACATCTCCCATATGATCCGTATCTCCATGAGTCAACAGCAGTTTATCGATTTTCCGGATTCCTTTTCCTTTTAATAAAGGCAGCAAGGTGTAGTCAGCATTCCTTTTTTGTCCTTTCTGAGAAAAAAACTGCAACTTCCCACCGGTATCAATCAATACAACTTCCCGCTGAAATGGTGCAGTCAGCAAAATGGCATCTCCTTGTCCCACATCAACGAAGGTCACTGCTGTTTCTACTGAAAGTAAATTAGGTAGCGTCGGCAGAAGCAAACAAAAAATAATCGCTTTGCAATACTTCTTCCTTTGATAAAAAAAGCCCCCTGCAAATAGTCCCAACAACATAATTATAAATGGTGGCTGCCCGCTTCGCCAAAGCCACGGAAATAAACCGGATAGGGTCTCCACCAAAGTAAGCAGCTGGTCAAAACCTGACAGAAACACCGCTGGAATTTTTCCAATAAAGGACCAGCTAAGCAAAAGAAGTGCAGTCGGCAATAATATAAACTGAAAAATCGGTGCCAAGAGAAATGTCAAAATTCCGCCCATCAACGGCCACTCAAAAAAGAGGTAGAGAATCAATGGCGCAGCTAAAAGCGAGAGCCATTGGGAACGTATAAGCAGCCTCAACCAACCGCTTGCTTTAGGTTGACACAAAATCAGCCAAGACATCATCAAAGAAAGCAGTCCGGAAGTTTTGACCACTACTGCCGGGTCCAAAATAAGTAAAACAAGTAACACGAGAGCAAAACAATCCATTGCCGAAAGTCTTACCGGAACCATTTGTGTGAACAATCTCAAAAGAAACAACAAGCTAGCCCGCCAAACGCCGGGAGCACCACCCATCAAGCCAATCAACACTATTGTAATCAGACAAAAAAGTGGAAAAGTTTCCTGTGGTGTCCAGCGAAGTCTTCTAACTAACTTTTCGATTCCTCCCAGAAAAAAATAGACATGCATGCCTGAGATACTAAACAGATGCAACACTCCAGCTGGCGCAAAAATCTCCGTCAATTCCTCAAAGCGCTGGTCTTTGTAACCTGTCAACAGTGCCGATACATAGACACTGCTCTTTGTCGAAAAACTTTTTTCGATATGATCAATCAAACCCGCACGCAAACCTCTGATTGAAAATACTTTCGAAATTGCCTGCTTTTTCTCGATACGATGGATTTTTAAAATTCCGGAATACCCGTTAATCTTCAGATACCGCTGATAATCAAACCCGTATTGATTTCTTTGCGATTGTCCCAGTTGTATTTCTCCTTTGATACGGATTCGAACCTGCCAATTTTTTCGCTGTTGCCACATTTCATGGTCTGTTTGCTTTTTTAGTTGATAAGAACAGCGAAAGCGACGTTTCTGTTGATCCTCTCCATCAAAAGTTACAAGATTTTCTTTCAATTGGATAGTGTCTGGTTCTACTTGAAGGATCATTTCTGTTTTTCCGGGTGATATCATTTTTGGTAAGCTGCTGATTCCCAAAACTAAAACGATCAACCCGCAAAACAGTGCCAAAAGTAATAAAGCAATTTTTCTTTTACAGCAAAGAAAAATAAATAGATAGATGCCAAAAAGACAGAACCCATAGGCTGAAAATAGCCATCCACTGCAAAAAGTCGCAACCAGCAAACTCGGGAAAATAAGCTGATTGCGCAGTGTCCAATCAAGGGTTGTTTTTTTCACTCAACTCTCCGAAAGAAAGTTTGGTGAAATATTTAGGTTCCAAAACAACTTGATGAACAGACGCCCCCACCTGCTGAATCAAGTCTAAAGCGTACTCATTGTTTCGATAATCATTCATATAATGAATCGTTTTAATGCCTGCTTGTAGGATTGCTTTGGTACAAGGCAAACAAGGAAAATGCGTGACATAAATCTCCGCACCTTCTGTCGAGACGCCTAATTTTGCACATTGAAGGATGGCATTCATTTCTGCGTGGATCGTTCGAATACAATGACCATCAACGACAGAACACCCATCATCAATGCAATGAACATCTCCACTAACAGACCCGTTATATCCGCCTGCAATAATCCGACGGTCTTTCACTAAAGTAGCTCCTACTTCCAGTCGTGTGCACGTACTACGCAAGGACAGCAAAGCTGCCTGCGCCATAAAATATTGGTCCCAAGGGATTCGTTCAAAAGTCATACGTTCTCTCCTAATCATCGTTATTACTTATATTGTAATGGAAGGTTTCAATTTTTCAACCGTCTTTTCACCAATACCTGAAACTTCTGTCAAATCCTCGACAGAAGCAAATGGACCATTTTCTTCCCGATAGTCAATGATCGCTTGGGCTTTCTTTTCACCGATACCAGATAATTCTTGTAGTTGACTGATTGTTGCTGTATTGATATTGATTTGTGTCGAATCAGCAGCTGATACTTCTTGAATTTGTGGATGCATTATCACTTCCGTTTCTTCTTTATTTGGAACATAGATCATTTGTTGGTCAACCAAAATGGCGGCTAAATTTAATGCCTTTTCATCTGCTGCTTCTGTCAAGCCTCCCGCTAACAAAACTGCCTCGTGAATGCGTGCATTTGGCTCTAACGAGTAGACACCTGGCTTTTTCACCTCTCCTTTGATATCTATAAGAATCTCGGTTTTTTCTGTTGTCCTCGTTTCTGACGACACTGAACTTTCCTGACTTTCTTCTGCTAGATCCCAACTCGTCTCGGCAGTAAAGGTCCGTTGGAAGTAGATAAATGCCACACCACAAAGAATGAGCAAAGTAATACTTCCTAAACATACAAAAAGTCGATAATTTTTCCAACATAGTTTTAGTTTTTCCATTATTTTTCCTCCTTCATTAATAAGTTCGCTAAAAAAATAGTTTTCTGCGAAAAAAAACAACTACCCAAAAGATAGTTGTTTCGTTCTACTTATTCAAAGTGAGAATCTCACTCATGTGATGAATCGTAAAGTCGGCTGAAATCTCAGACAAAAAATAGTCAATATCGTAAAAACACGTTTTGATCCCGGCACTTTTGCCTGCATCGATATCCATTGGACGATCCCCTACCATGACCGTACTTTCTCTTGGCAAGTGGTATTTTTCAACGAGATAGTTGATGGCACTTGGATCTGGTTTTCTTGGAAATTGGTATTCAGGTCCAACAATTTCTTCAAAAAATTCCAACATTCCAGCATTTGCTAAAAGTTCTTTTGTTGAAGCAACGGTGCGATGGGTCAAAATATAATTTTTTCCTCCCGCTTGAATTATCGCCTTCAAGGTATCGTAAACTTCTGGAAATACTACCGGCTGCCGTTGATCCATTGCTTCTTTTTGATGAAACCGTTCAGTAAATTCCGCAAAATCCAACTGGTAGGTCTCTGCTACTGCTTTTGATGAGTGTTCTTTTAGTAAACGATAAATTTTTTTCGGTTCTGCGTTGATCTGATAATCAGCCAACGCTTGAATAAAGCCGTCTAACATGATAGGGTACGTGTCAAATAACGTCCCGTCAAAATCCCAAATATATGAATGAAACATGTTTTTCTCCTAATTCTTAAATGAATGAATTGGCGCTGGGATTCTGCCCCCGCGCTGTATAAAATCGGTAGAAGCTGCTTGATTGGTCTTCATTACCGGTGCAGTTCCTAAAAGACCACCGAACTCAACCAGGTCACCAACTTTTTTATCCTTTGCCGGAATGATTCGAACAGCGGTAGTTTTATGATTGATAACACCGATAGCTGCTTCATCAGCAATCATTGCAGCAATCGTTTCTGCTGGTGTGTCTCCCGGAATAGCAATCATATCCAGACCAACCGAACAGATAGCCGTCATCGCTTCTAATTTTTCAAGATTCAAATACCCGTTTTCCACGGCTTTAATCATTCCCGCATCTTCGGAAACCGGAATGAAAGCTCCGGATAATCCCCCAACATGGTTACAAGCCATTACGCCGCCTTTTTTCACTGCATCATTCAGTAAAGCCAATGCTGCTGTCGTTCCATGGGTTCCAACTGACTCTAATCCCATTTCTTCCAAAATCAGCGCAACGCTATCTCCAACAGCTGGTGTTGGGGCCAATGACAAATCAACGATTCCAAACGGAACATTTAGACGCTCGGAAGCAACTCTGCCCACCAATTGTCCCATACGAGTAATTTTGAAAGCTGTTTTTTTGACGGTTTCCGCCACTACATCAAAAGGTTCTCCTTTGACTTTTTCTAACGCCCGCTTCACTACTCCCGGACCGCTGACACCAACATTGATCTCGCAATCTGCTTCCCCAACTCCATGAAAAGCTCCTGCCATAAAAGGATTATCCTCAACCGCATTGGCAAAAACTACCAGCTTTGCACAGCCCATATCAGAAGCAGCCGCCGTTTTTTTAATCGTTTCACCCATTAGTTTCACTGCATCCATGTTGATACCAGCACGTGTAGAACCGATATTGACAGAAGAACAAACAAATTCTGTTTCTGCCAAAGCTTCCGGAATGGAATGAATCAGCGGCAGATCTGCACCTTGGTACCCTTTTTCGACTAACACACTGTAGCCACCGATAAAGTTCACGCCTACTGCTTTTGCCGCTTTGTCCAATGTTTTTGCAAATTGAACGCAATCCTGCCCGCCGCTTGCGGAAGCAATGATTGCAATTGGTGTTACTGATATCCGTTTGTTAATAATTGGAATACCGAATTCCGTTGAAATATCTTCTCCAACCTTCACCAAGTTTTTGGCTTTTTCAGTAATTTTTTGATAAATTTTCTGACAGGTTTTTTCCGTACTTGCATCAATACAATCCAGTAAAGAAATTCCCATTGTGATGGTCCGAATGTCCAGATTTTCTTCTTCTACCATTCGGATCGTTTCTAAAACTTGTTTTGTTTCCATTGTTTTCCTCCGAATTATAGTTTGTGCATTGCATTGAAAATTTCTTCGTTTTGAATACTAATTTTAACACCAAGAGCAGCCCCTACTTGGTCCAATTCCTGTTTGATCTGCCCAAAATCGGCTGCCGCATCCATTTCCAGCATCATCATCATGGTAAAATATTCCTCCATGATAGTTTGTGTTACATCTAAAATATTGATTTCAAGTTCTGCTAATTTTTGGCTGACACCGGCGATAATTCCCACCTTGTCTTTGCCGATTACTGTTAAGATAGCTTTCATGCAGCGAATCCTCCAATTTTTTTCAATAGTATACCATACCTTTGCCTAGTTATTCACAAAATTTCAGAACAAGCGTCTTTGAATTTTCATGAATGTTCGTAGTTTACAATAATTGTTTCTCAATAATGCGTAACTGAGGATCTAAACGATACAAAATCGGTTGGGCATTAGGAATGTCGATCGTATCCATTTGATTCTCTGGAATATTCTCCAAATATTTTACCAGTGCCCGCAAACTATTCCCATGACCGGCAATCAATACATTTTTTCCAGAACGAAGAAGGGGGGCTATTTCTTGCCATAAAGGAATGATCCGCTGAACCGTCATTTGCAGATTTTCCCCATGAGAAATATCTCTAGCGGCTAAATGATTATACCGTCGATCAAAATGATTTTCTGAAGCTAAGGGCGGCATTTCGTAAAAATCCCGACGCCAACGCTGAACCTGTTCTTTTCCAAAACGCTCAGCCATTTCATCCTTGTTTTCACCTACTAATGCACCATAATGGCGTTCATTCAACCGCCAAGTCTTATAGGTAGGAACCCAGAGTTGATTACTTGCTTCCAAAACGATGTGACAGGTCAACAGTGCCCGCTTTAGAACCGAAGTGTAAGCAGCATCAAATTCAATGTGAGCAGCCTTAATCTTTTCTCCCGCTTCTTGCGCCTGCACCTTCCCTTTTTCTGTTAACGGAACGTCTAACCATCCCGTCCAATAATTTTCAAAATTTGCTTCACTTTCTCCATGACGAATTAATACGACATCCATCTCGCTACACCTCTCTTGAATTGATTATCCCAGTTTCACTGAAAAAAGTCATTCCCTATTTATTATCTGAACATTTTACGATTGCAAGCCCTAACAAAATGCCTAATTTTTGATTGAATTTTTGTTGATTTCTACTCTTGTGTTTCCATTCAACTGTGATAGTATGTAACTTGCGAAAATGAAAAAGTGAGGGTTATAAAGTATGAGAGACTTGACCACGGGTACCCCAGCAAAATTAATTTTTATTTTTACTATTCCGTTGCTCGTCGGAAATATTTTTCAGCAATTCTATAACATGGTAGATATGATCATCGTTGGACAAACCATCGGAAAAGAAGCCCTGGCAGCAGTTGGGGCCACTGGGAGTATTACTTTTTTGATTATCGGATTTGCTCAAGGTTTAACTGCCGGGCTGTCAATTATTACGGCTCAACGTTTTGGCGCGCAGGATTATCGCGGGGTCAAAAGAAGTTTTGCAGTCAGCATCGTAATCAGCCTAGTCGTTACAACACTTCTAACAATTTTAAGTTTGGCTTTTCTGCGCCCATTACTCTTGGTGATGCAGACTCCTCCAGAAATTTTGGAGCAAGCACAGGAATTTATTTCCGTTATTTTAGGAGGCATGTTTGCTTCCATGGCCTTTAATTTGCTTTCAAACATGGTTCGTGCATTGGGAGACAGTCGCACCCCTCTTTTCTTTCTGATCTTCGCAGTGATTATTAATGTTGTTTTGGATTTAGTTTTTATTATTAATTTTAAAATGGGGGTTGCTGGTGCTGGCTATGCTACCGTTATTGCTCAAATTGCCGCCAGTGTCATGTGTTTTATTTATATCAAGAAAAAAATCCCCTTACTCCAATTAACAAAAAGTGATTTTCAATTCGATAAGAAAAATATTCGTGTCCATTTGAATGCAGGGCTGCCAATGGCCTTCCAGTCGTCGATTATCGCTATTGGAGCTGTTATCCTTCAATCCGCTTTAAACAGTCTAGGAACAGACGTGGTTGCCGCTCAAGCCGCGGCTGGACGAATCGACCAATTTGCTACCCAGCCAATGATGTCATTTGGCGTAACGATGGCAACCTTCACCGCACAAAACTTCGGGGCGAAAAAATACGGTCGTATATTAACAGGAGTAAAACAGTGTCTGATTATGAGTTGCAGCTTCAGTATTGTTGCCGGTGCCATTGTGGTCCTCTTCGGAAAGCAATTTGTTCGTTTATTTGTAAATACCAGCGAAGTTGAGGTTTTTCACTTAGCTCAGATTTATTTTAATATTGCTTCCAGTATGTACTGGATTTTAGCTATCTTGTTTATTTTACGCTACACCTTACAAGGTCTGGGACAAACAAAAATCCCAACGATTGCCGGTGTGATGGAATTGATTATGCGTTCCTTCGCAGCAATCGTACTGACTCATTATTTCCAATATCCCGGTGCTGCAGCAGCTTCTCCTCTTGCTTGGATTGGCTCCGTCATTGTACTTCTCTATTCTTATTTCAAAGCGATCAAAGAGCTGAAACGATTGGATGCGCAACAGCAATTAGTTGAAGCAAAATGAAAAAGGACAGAAACAGCGAAATCAAGCTGTTTCTGTCCTCTTTTTATTGTTTTCCCTCGTCCAATAATCGTTCCATATCGACAACTTTACGATAAGAATTGATTTCTGTAATTCCAATCACTTTATCAATGTCGATACTAAAACAAATCCCGTTTCCTGGTTTGCTGATCTGTATACCACTACCAATCGCCTGCATCACTTCATTCGTTAATGTATCAGGAACAAGTGTCAAAACGATATCCTTTTCCGGTTCGATTTCAATTCCGAAAAAGCGGGCGCTGTCATGAGCGCCGGAGCCTTTCGCATGGATGACTGTTCCGCCATTTGCGCCAGCCTCCTTTGAGTAACCGATCACTTCAGAACCAACGCCCTTATCAACGATGGTCACGATCATTTCCAAATTTAATGCAACGGGTCTATTCATCTTCTTTCCTCCGATTCTTGTAATGCTTGTCGCTGTTTTAGAACACGTTCTTGTTTGCGTTTATAAATATAGCCTAATGCTAAGGTCGATAAGATTGGCGTCAAGGCGATCATCGCAACCACGCCGAATCCATCAATCATCGGACTGCGCCCTTCGATTTGCGCGGCAATAGCTACTGCCATCGATAAAATAAAGGTAGAACACATTGGTCCGGTGGCAACGCCCCCGTTATCAAAGGCCATTGCTAAAAACATTTTATCCACTTTTCTTCCTAAAATAAAAACCAGTAAATAGCCGGGAATCAGGAAATAGTACAGACTAAAACCTGCCAACAAGCGCCACATAGAAAGAGCAACTGCAATACCAATTCCGATAGAAACGACTGCTAGTAAAACTTTCCCTTGAATCGTTCCCTCACTTTCTTCTTCCACTTGCTTAACCATGACATGGATCGCCGGTTCGGCAAAACCAACTAGAAAGCCCATCACTAATCCGATTGGAATCAGAATGTAGTTGTTCTCCATAGATGCAAGTGCAGAACCTAAATGTTGCCCCACCGGTACATAAGCAATCTCAACCCCATGTAAAAATAGAATCAAGCCAAATGTAGTCAGTAAAAAGCCTTTCATAATATTCCAAAATTTTTGTTTTTTTAGTTTGAAGCTAAACGCATTCATCAATACAAAAATCAAAATAATTGGAAAAATCGCCATCAAAACATCCTTAATGATGTCGTCAAATCCGGTAAAAATCTGTTGAAGTAAACTCACTGAAAAATCACTCCCAACAACATTACTGCTAAAATAGGTCCCAGTGATGAGATCCCAACCATACCAAAGCTGTCATCCTCGCCCTTACCTTGTTGGATCATACTAGTCAATCCACTAGCTAAAGCTAAAATAAACGGTACAGTAACTGGTCCTGTCGTTACGCCTCCAGCATCGAAGGCAATCGGCATAAATTCTGGCGGTGTAAAAAAGGAAGCCGCCAAAACCGCTATGTATCCTACCAGCATCAACTTGTAATAGGAAATTTTAAATACTACTCGCAACAAGGCAAAAGCTAGAAAGACCCCCGTTCCGATACTAACAACGCCGATTAATAAAAATTTTGTGATTGCGCCTTCAGAAATATCCGTCACTTGCTGGGCAAGAACCTGAACAGATGGTTCTGCAATAGTGATTCCGATCCCGATTGCAAAGCCGAGACTAAGCATAATTGCTAAATTACGTCGTTTGATCATATACTCGCCGACTAATTCCCCCACTCGCAACATCGAATATTCTGCACCAAATAAAAAGAACGCCATTCCCACCATCATGATTCCTGCACCTACTAGAAAAGTAATTAAATCATCCTTTGCTAAAGGTGCAAAAATAAATGTCAAGATCGTGATCAAGACCGTCATCGGCAAAATTGAAACAATTACTTCTTGAAATGTTTTTCGCATCGCTCTCCTCCTATATTTGTTATACTTATAGTGTAACCTAAAAATAACGTTCATACCAATTTATTTTCAATTTACTTCATTTTTTTTAGGTTTATAGGAAATTTTATAGGGAAGAGATGACAAAATGAAAAAATGGATAGTACCAACAATCGGGTTTCTACTCCTTCTTGTAGCATTTGGAACCTTTCTTTCAAGTCACGGAGAAAAAAAAACCTCATGGTTGAAAAAAGAGGCTCCTGATTTTTGGGTGCTTTCAGATGTTCACTTTATTGCGCCAGAGTTGCACGATGACGGACCTGAATTTACTTACATCACAAAAACAGCGGCTGGCAAAGATTTATACTACCAAGAAGAAAGTTTGCAGGCCTTTATTGAAAAAGCCCGGCAAGAAAAACCAGAGGGAATCATCATTACCGGTGACCTCACGTTAAACGGCGAAAAAGCAAGTGCGGAAAAAATGGCAGACTTGTTTCGTCCCCTTGAAAAAAAGGGTATTAAACTTTTATGTATTCCCGGAAATCACGACATCCACGATGGTTGGGCAAGGTCCTATCACGGCGAAGAGCAAGAAAAAATTCCTCAAATCAGTCCTGAAGATTTTAAAAAGATTTTTCCGGATGGCTATGAATTAGCAAACAGTACTGATCCAGATAGTTTGAGTTATAGCATTTCGGTCAATTCTCATTACCAATTTATCTTTCTGGATTCAAACATCTATACGTTGGATGTCAGCTCCTCTGCCCCTCCAACCGGTGGAGAACTATCAAAAGAAACTTTGTCGTGGCTAAAACAACAACTGACGCAGGCAAAAAAAGCAAAACAAACTTCTTTGGTTTTCATGCACCACAATCTTTATCAGCATAATGCGCTGGTTCATCAAGGCTATGTTTTAAAAAATACCAACGACTTAAAGAAACTTTTAAAAGACTATAAGGTTCCGGTTGTTTTTTCTGGTCACATTCATGTTCAAGATATTATGGCCGATCCCGATCAACAGTTAGACACAAAAGAAATTGTCACCGGTTCGTTTGCCATTGCCGACCACGGCTACGGTATTCTTTCAATCCAACCACAAAAAATCACCTATAATCGAAAAACGTTGGATGTCGATACTTGGGCAAAAGAACAGCATGAAACAGCAGAAAATCTGCTTCATCATCAGAAATATTTGAAAGATTTATTTCTTCTTGATGGGGAACGGATGGCCTATGAGCAATTACTAGGGCAGGATATTTTTGATAAAACCGTTCTAGAGCCTAGCGCCACATTTGTCGGAGAGAAGAATTATCTCTATTTTACGGGAAACGATTTTCTTTCCGACACCGAAGTTGCGCAAGAAAAACAACAGGAAGGCTATCAGTTGATTGCTGAACATTCTAGTTTTTTAAAAAACTATCTTGATACGATACTACAAGATACAAATTTACCAGATGATCACTTGGAAATCTCGCTTTCTGAGAAGTAATTTTTTGATGAGGGTATAAAAATAGCGCACAAAATGTACGCCGTTTTTATACCTTTATTTATTGAAAATTTTAGGACCTTTTCGCATATGCTTGCGATCATTTTTCGGGGTATCCATCTGTTTGGATCTGCCGCCACCCTGTTTCTTCTTGATTAATTCTAACATTTTTTCTTTTGAATTCATTTGTTCCACCACCTTCACGGCTTATTACTCAACCGACGCTTCTCTTTTCATTTTCTATCAATGGAGTAGTTCCATTATCCACATCACAAAATCTCATGATAGCAGAATATAAAACACTTGGCAATAATGACTTTTAGATAGAGAGCCTCGTTGCGTAAACTCAAAATCTTCTTGAAGTTAGCACTCCTAAGTAAAGAAATCGAGAATTCAGATTAAGATCCAAATTCTCGAAAAGCTATCAATTCAATTACTTCTCCACTCGAGTAAGCAAACTTACTGACTCCACATGATATGTTTGTGGGAACAAATCAATTGGCTGAATCTTTTTAGTCTCATAGCCTTTTTCAGCAAAAAGTGCCAAATCACGAGCAAGAGTTGCCGGGTTGCAAGAAATATAAATAATTTTTTCCGGAGCTACATCACTGGCAGCTTCAATGAATTTTGGTTCCAGTCCTTTGCGGGGGGGATCAACGAAAATCACAGTAGGATTCACATCTTCTCGTGCCCACTGCTGCATAACTTTTTCTGCTTTTCCGACTAAATAGGTTGCATTGTCGATTCCATTTTTTTCAGCATTATATTTTGCATCGGCAACAGCACTTTCAATGGTTTCCATTCCGTAAACATGGGCTACTCGTTTGGCTACCGACAATCCGATAGTTCCGATACCTGAATAAGCATCGACTACAATATCATCCTTTTGCAGATCAGCAAAATCAATAGCTGTTTGATACAGCAATTCTGTTTGCTGGGTATTGACTTGGTAGAAGGATTTCGCTGAAATTCGGTACGTGTTGCCTAAAAGTTGATCTTCAATGTAGGCTTGACCATACAAAACAACTTCCTTTTCTCCCATAATGACATTGGTTTTTTCTTCATTGATATTTTGGATCACAGAAACTACATCAGGAATTTCATCATGGATTACGGATGCAATTTCTTTTCCTTTAAAGAATTTCTCTTTTTTGGTCACCAAAACCACCATCATTTGATGGGAGTAATGTCCGCGACGAATAACGATGTGCCGTAAGAAACCTTCATGTGCTTCTTCATTATAGGCTTTTACGTTGAAGCGTTGCAAAATCTCACGAACAGTGATGATAGCAGCATCAATTGCTGGATCCTGAATATAGAAATCCTCAATTGGCACAAGATCATGACTATTTTTTCGGTAAAAACCTGTTTGTAGCTTGCCGTCAATTTTTTTGACAGGAATTTGTGCTTTGTTCCGATAATGGGAAGGTACCGCCATACCAATCGTATCCAAAACAGGAACATCCGGCAATTTTGCCACCCGTTGCAAAAGATTTTTCACTTGTTTTTGCTTGAATAAAAGCTGTTGTTCATAGCTTAGATGGCTTAAAGGTGCAATTCCAGTACGAAGTAATTCTTCATTGACAACTTCTTGACGATCTGGACTTTTTTCAAGCCATTCGCTGATTTTTCCAAAGCCAAATTTAGGTCCAACTTTTAAAATTTTGATGCGGACTTTTTCGCCAGGTAATGCATTTTCAATAAATACAGGATAGTGATCAAATTTAGCAATTCCCATACCTTCATGGGTCAAATCGATGATCTCCACCGTATGCTGTTCATTTTTTTTGATTGGGTAGTCTTTCATTATTTACTCCTAATTTTTGACTTTTGTGACCATGCAATAGAAAAACACTTTACTACGCTTTTCGTGCAAAGTAAAGTGCTTTAATTTACTTTTTTTCTTCAGCAACTTTGCCGTCGCCATCAATATCCTCATCCGTCAGCCGTTCTACCTCTTTGATAAATCCTTTGCTGACTTCTTCGTAATCCTCTTCCTCAGTACCAACTAGCGCATCATCTGGTATTTCATCAATATTGGCAAACATTTCAATATGCTGATGGAGATTTTCGAAGGTCATCGGTGCATCACCGCCGTATTCCCCGTCTAAATTGATCATTAACCGTCCTTCTGAAGTTGGTGCTTCAACTACCAGCTTCGACGTTTTCGTATAGATCAACCGTTTGTCATTGACATGCTTGCCACCATTTAACATTAGTGCCACTAAATGAACGATTTCAAAAATATTGGCAGTTTTCACAATAATCAAAGAGAATTTTCCGTCATCTAAGGTAGCATCAGGAACGATTTGCTCGAAGCCGCCAACTGAATTGGTTAATCCTAAGAAAAACATTGAGGCGTTTCCATCATATTCTCCATCGTCATATTTGAGATGCATCTTGATTGGTTTAACTCGCGGCAGCAACTCTGCTCCCTTAACAAGATAAGCCAAATAACCAAAGGTACTCTTCAATTCAGAAGGTACATCATAGGTCAATTCTGTCAGATGTCCCCCCGCAGCGATGTTAATGAAATAATTATCTGTCGTTTTTCCGATGTCCATTTTGATTGTCTGATTTTTCAAAATCACTTCGGCGGCATCACGAATATTATCTCTTGGAATTTTCAATGCTCGAGCATAATCATTCGTTGTTCCAGCTGGGATAATTGCCATTTTTGGACGATTCGCCAAAGGTGCGATACCATTTACGACCTCATTGATCGTGCCGTCTCCTCCAGCTGCCACCACAAGATCAAAGCCAGCCTCTCCCGAACGTTTTGCTTCAAACATTGCGGAATTTGGTTCCGGTGTAGTGGCAAACGCGCTGGCTTCATAGCCAGCACGTTCCAATACATCTAAAATGTCTGCAAGATTTCTTTTAAGGGTTTCTTTTCCTGAAGTTGGATTATAGATTACTCTAGCTTTTTTCATGATTGCCCCTCTTACCGTTTTGCTAATTCTTCTTGCAACAGTTTATTTACAACTGCCGGATTTGCCTTTCCTTTCGTGGCTTTCATAAGCTGCCCTACTAAGAAACCAACGGCACGATCTTTCCCGTTTTTGAAGTCTTCAATTGATTGTTGGTTTTTATCTAAAATTTCATTGATGATTGGTAAAAGCTGTGCAGGATCTGACAATTGGATCAATCCTTTTGCTTCCACCACTTCTTTGGCACTGCCACCGTTAGTAATTAATTCACGGAAAACTTTTTTCGCAATTTTTGAACTGATGGTACCGTCTGCAATCAACTGGATCATCCCCGCCAAATTGCTTGGTGTCAATTTCGTTTCAGCCAACTCAAGCTTTTCACTATTTAGATAAGCAGAAACTTCACCCATCAACCAGTTGGAGGCTTGCTTGGCATCTGCGCCATCTTTCAATGTTTCTTCAAAGAAATCCGACATTTCTTTTGATAGAGTCAGCACTTTTGCATCGTATTCTGGCAAGCCAAGTTCATTGACATAACGTACTCTGCGAGCAGCTGGTAATTCAGGCAGGGTTGCCTTTACTCGAGCAATCCACTCATCATCAATAACGAATCGCGGAATATCAGGTTCTGGGAAGTAACGATAATCACTTGACCCTTCTTTCACACGCATCAAAAGTGTTTTATTGGTAGTTTCGTCAAAACGGCGGGTTTCTTGCTGAATTTCTCCACCAGATAACAGAACCTTTGCCTGCCGTACTTCTTCAAATGCTAATCCTTTTTTTACAAAGCTCATGGAGTTCAGATTTTTTAATTCAGTTTTTGTTCCAAACTCTTCTTGCCCATAAGGACGTAAAGAAATATTCGCATCACAGCGCATGGAGCCTTCTTCCATCTTCACATCGGAAACTTCCGTAAACTGGATGATGGAACGTAAGGCTTCCAAATAGGCATAAGCTTCTTCTGGTGAACGCATATCTGCTTCAGAAACGATTTCGATCAACGGTGTTCCCTGACGGTTCAAATCAACATAAGAATAACCGCCGATACCATGCATATTTTTTCCGGCATCTTCTTCTAAATGGACTCGTTCAATTCGAATTTTTTTCTTCTTGCCTTCAACCTCAATTTCAATCCATCCATCATGCCCAATAGGTTGATCGAATTGTGAAATTTGATATGCTTTGGGATTGTCAGGGTAAAAATAATTCTTCCGGTCAAAATGCGTGTCTCTTGAAATTTCGCAGTTTAACGCAAGGGCAGCTTTCATTCCAAATTCTACTGCGGCTTTGTTCATAACCGGTAGCACACCTGGATATCCCCAGTCGATTACATTGGTATTGCTGTTTGGTTCTGCTCCAAAATGAGCGGGTGCCGGTGAAAAGATTTTAGAGTTGGTTTTTAATTCTACGTGGACTTCTAATCCAATGACTGTTTCAAAATTCATTCCGCATTTCCCCCTAAAATCGCTGGTTTTTTCTTGTGAAATTCTGTTGCTTGTTCAAAGGCATAGGCTGCTTTGTACATCGTTGCTTCATCAAAGTGCTTGCCGATGATTTGTAATCCTACAGGTAAGCCCTCCGAGAAACCTGCTGGAACTGACATTCCAGGAAGTCCTGCTAAGTTTACAGGAATCGTCAAAATATCACTCATATACATAGTGATTGGATCGTTGATGTTTTCACCGATTCCAAAAGCTACAGTCGGTGATGCTGGACCAATAATCAAGTCGTAATCTGCAAAAACTTTTTCAAAGTCCTGTTTGATCATTGTCCGAACTTGACCGGCTTTTTTGAAGTAGGCATCATAATAGCCAGCACTTAATGAGAAAGTCCCCAACATAATCCGACGTTTTACTTCGGTACCAAACCCTTCACTACGAGAATTTACATAAACATCTTCCAAATTTTTGACATTTTCAGATCGGAAGCCATAACGGATTCCATCAAAACGTTGCAGATTTGAACTTGCTTCTGATGAAGCAATAATGTAGTAGACAGCTACGCCATATTTTGAATGAGGCAAGCTGACCTCTTCCACTGTTGCCCCTAATTCTTTAAAGGTTTCTGCAGCTTTCAAAATTGCTTCCTTCACGCCGGGTTGAACCCCTTCGCCTAAATATTCTTTTGGCAAAGCAATTTTCATTCCTTTGATTTCTCCCGTCAATCCTTCAGTAAAATCAGGAACAGAAATACCGGAAGATGTACCGTCCTTTTCATCAAAACCACTGATGGCATTTAGTGCCAAGGCATTGTCTTTGACGGTACGGGTCATTGGTCCGATTTGATCCAATGAGGAAGCAAAAGCAATCAAGCCAAAACGAGACACACGGCCATAAGTCGGCTTCATGCCCACGATTCCATTGAATGAAGCTGGCTGACGAATCGAACCACCTGTGTCACTCCCTAATGAAACTGGAATTTGACCGGCCGCAACAGCTGCAGCCGAACCACCTGAAGAACCGCCAGGAACTTTAGAATGATCCCATGCATTTTTTGTTTTCTTGAAATAAGAGGTCTCAGTACTGCCCCCCATCGCAAATTCATCCATATTCAATTTACCAACTGGAATCATATCTGCTTGATACAATTTATCCATGACAGTTGCATCATAGATTGGTTCAAAATTTGACAGGATTTTTGAAGCTGCTGTCGTCAGAATATCTTTTGTAACAATATTATCTTTGATCCCAATAGGAATTCCTGCCAATACGTTGTCTTCTGAAATTCCTTTTTCATCAATCGCTTTTGCTTGGGCCAAAGCTTTTTCTTCTACTGTGGTGATGAACGCATCGATTTCCGGTTCTGTTTCTTTGATCCGGTCAAAAATTGCTTTAGTCAAATCCACTGAAGTGATTTCTTTTGAAACAAGCAATGCGTGTAATTCCTCTAAAGTTTTGTCATATAGTTTTTCCATTATGCACCAGCCTCCCCATTTTCGATGATTGCCGGTACTTTAATAAAGCCATCTTCTGATTCTGGAACATTTTTTAATAATTCATCACGATTCCAACCGGCTTGCGCGCGATCTGGTCGCATAACATTCACTGTTTCAACAACATTTGAAGTGAACGGCACTCCTTGTGTGTCTACCTCATCGAGTAATTCCACCATATCGATGATTTTTCCTAATTGCGTTGTGAATTCATGTCGCTCAGCATCTGAAAAAGATAACTTTGCTAATTTTGCTACATGTTTGACTTGTTCTTCACTAATCGCCATTGTACCCCTTCTTTCTAAAAATCTTCGTACAACTCTTTTTTTGATTTTCCTTACTTATAATGAAATACTTCACGCAATTTTGCAAGTAACTAATTAAAAACATAGGAAATTACTTCTTTTTCCCCTGCTTTTTTTGCTATAAAGGCTTGCGGACCGTCGATGGAATTGATTTGAACCTCGATTGTCCCGGAAGTCCCCTCAAAAATTGATTCGATTTGTTTTCCAATAAATTGGGTAAAACTGGTAATCTCAGTTTTACTATAATATTTTGAATAGATGCTCATTGTTACTGCTTGCACCTGATCTTCGACATAATAAGCACTACCGGTTACTCCCGCTAATTCTGGGAAGAAACCTTGTATGGCATCACGAAAGCTGGTAAATTTCGTATTCAAACCGTCTTGTGTCGCATTGTTTTTCTCTCCAGAAGCCACTGGTAAAGTGACGTGCGCTTCAGTGACCCTATCAAACTGATCAATGGTCGTCCCGCCATCCTTGCTCACAGCAGAATAAATATAATTTCCGCCTCGAATGTCTTCTCTAGCTGCTTGTTCAAACAGTCCAACCATAATCGGCACTTTTTCCAGACCTGAAATTTTCCGCACACGGGTCAGTACAGCATTGACAGTTTTACGAGCATTTGCCATGATTTCATCCCGAGAGATTTCAACTGCTTCATCTCCCGAATAATCCACCGAATTAAATGCAAAGCCTAAACTGATTCCTCCCAAGGTTTTGCCGTCTTCCTTAATGAAATCTTGTTCCATCAACTGCTGAAAGATAATCGGCTTTTTTTCATCTTTGGGATTAAGCCCATCCGGATTATCATCACTTGCCCGATCCAACCAAGAACGAAGAGTCTCCTCATCAATTTTTTGTCCTTCTTGGAAATAATACGTATCCACCGGGAAGGTTTCATGAGAAAGCCGTAACAACCCATCTTCAAAATTCTGCTGGTTGTAGCCGCCCGTCATTTTCTCTGCATTTAACTTGCGGGCAGCACTGGTTTGGTATTGTCCGTCTTTCATCAATGCCTGGTAAGCGGAATTATCCACCCGACCAGTAGTGATACTTCCCCCACTGGTCTTCTCGCCTTCATTTACATTGGAAATCCCATTTTCTAAATTTCCACAGGCACTTAAGAAAAATATGGTCGCACCCAACAGAAGTATTTTTTTAGTTTTCATCTTCATGACTCCCTTCGATTGCTGCGACCATTTCTGCTTCATTCCAAACAGTGACGCCAAGAGTTTGCGCCTTGACTAATTTACTTCCTGCCTCTTCACCGGCAACGACAATATCGGTTTTCTTCGAAACACTACCAGTGACTTTCCCCCCTAGGTTTTCGATTCGCTCTTTTGCTTCTTCTCGCGTAAAATGCGTTAATTTTCCGGTTAAAACAACTGTTTTATCCTTAAAAGGAGACTCTATTTTTTCAAGCTCCCTAATAGTTTTTCCCTTATAGGCAAAATTGACACCAGCTTCGGCCAATTCACGAAGAAGTTCATGGACCTCCTCATTAGCAAAATAAGTCACCAAACTATCTGCGATGATCTCTCCGATTGCATCGAGCTGAATGATTTCTTCTTTTTTCGCCTCAGCAACCTGCCATAGATTACCAAAATATTCAGCTAGAATTTTCGCAGCTTTGCTACCGACATGGCGGATTCCCAAACCAAACAGTAAACGTTCCACTGAATTTTCTTTACTCTGTGCGATAGCGGTCAATAAATTATTGGCTGATTTTTCTTTTATCTTATCTAAGGTGAGCAGTTGTTCCTCCGTTAACGAATACAAATCAGCGACATCTTTAACCAGTCCACGATCGTACATTTGAGCTAAAACCCTTGGACCTAACCCATCAATGTTCATAGCATTTCGCGAAACAAAATGACTCAAGCCTTCTTTGATTTGCGCAGGACATTTTGGATTAATACACCGCAGGGCAACTTCTTCGTCCAAATGAACCAATTCACTGTTGCAAATTGGGCAATGGGTCGGAATCTGATAGGGCTGGCTATCAGCTGGACGCTCGTCGATCAAAACTTGTGCCACTTCAGGAATAATATCCCCAGCTTTATAAATCACTACTCTATCCTGTAAACGGATATCCTTCATCTTGATGTAATCAACATTGTGCAACGAGGCACGACTAACTGTTGTTCCAGCCACACGAACTGGGGTCATTACCGCAGTTGGCGTTACAACACCGGTACGGCCGACCGTCCATTCGATCGTTTCAATTGTTGTTTGAGCTTCTTCAGGAGGAAATTTATAAGCCGTTGCCCAACGAGGCGCTTTTACAGTAAAGCCAAGTTGATCCTGCTGATTGAAATCGTTGACCTTGATAACAACGCCATCAATTTCATAAGGCAGGTCTAATCGTTTTTCATGGTATTCTTCAATGTATGCCCAGATTTCTTCTACATTTTTGCATAGACGTTTTTCCGGATTGGTACGAAAACCGATCCGCGCTAATTCATTTAGCGCATCAAATTGGGTTTGTGCTTCCAATGGACCAAAATCAGCTACCGTATACAAAAAAGTGTTAAGGTTACGTTTTGCCGTAATTTTAGTATCTAGCTGCCGTAAACTTCCGGCAGCGGCATTTCTCGGATTCGCAAAAACATCCAACCCAGCTTCTTCCCTTTGTTCATTTAGCGAAACAAAAGATTTTTTCGGCATATAGCATTCGCCGCGAACCTCAACAGATATTGGTTCTTGTAAACGCAAAGGAATCGATTTGACGGTTTTCAGGTTCTCCGTGATATTTTCTCCTACGGTGCCGTCTCCGCGAGTCGCTCCTCGAACGAAGATTCCTTCTTCGTAACGCAACGAAATAGAAAGTCCATCGATTTTCAATTCACACACGTAAGAGACTTGTTCTCCCAGCGTCTTCTTTACCCGTTCGTCAAAAGCAATAATCTCTTCTTTGCTGAATACATCACTCAAACTGTAAAGAGGACGATCATGGACTGCTTTTTCAAAGCCTTGAAGCACTTGTCCACCGACTCGCTGTGTGGGCGAGTCAGCAGTAACGAGCTGTGGATATTGCGCTTCAATCGCCGCCAATTCATGGTACAGCCGATCATAGATATAATCTTCTACTGTCGGTTGATCTTGAACATAATACTCATAGGCGTAGCGATTCAACTGCTCTCTGATTTTTTCTGCCTTTTCGGAAATCTTATTTATTTCTGGTTGGCTCATATCAGCTGTCCTTTCTTATAATTTCTCGATTGGGGCAAAAGCCGCCAATAATTTTTTAACACCTTGTTCAGGAAAAGCAACATCTAACTCTACATCTTTGGCTGTACCGTTTGTACGAACCACCGTGCCGATTCCCCATTTCTTATGTTTCACTTTATCGCCGGCTTTCCAATCAGCGGAATCCCCACCAGTTTCTTGACGGCTGGATACAACCCGCTGTGTTGGCTGTACATAAGCGGGTTTGAAGACTTTAGGGTCAAAAGTTCCCACAGGTTTTTGATGAATACTGCCCGTTCGGCTTCCCTTATTAGCCAGTAATTCTCCTTCAATCTCTTCGATAAAACGAGACGGACGATTATACTGCGTTCGCCCATATAAAGTTCGAGAAAAAGCATTTGTCAAATATAATTCTTCTTCGGCTCGAGTGATCCCGACATAAGCCAATCGTCGTTCTTCTTCTAATTCTGCTTCTTCCAGCAAGGCACGGGAAAGAGGAAAGACACCTTCTTCCATTCCTACTAAAAAGACAACTGAAAACTCCAAGCCTTTTGCTGCATGCAGGGTCATCAAAGTGACTTGGCTTGCTTCTTCTTCGTAGCTATCAACATCCGATAACAGCGCCAAATCATTAAGGAAGATTGTTAATTTATCTTCAGCTTCCATTTCTTCTCGTTCAAAACGTTTATCAAATTCCTGCGTCACTGAAAGAAACTCTTCTAAGTTTTCTAAACGGGTTTGTGCCTCTAACGTATTTTGTCGTTTCAATTCATCTTCATAGCCGGATTTAGTCAAAACTTCGGCGGTTAATTCTGTCACTGACAGAAAAGGAACCATCTTCGAAAAATCTGCGATCATTTCCCCGAAATCGCCTAATTCCCGACCAGCTTTTCCAGAAATATTAGCTAACTGGACATTTTCAGTAGCCTCTAGTAATGAAAATTCATGAAGTGCAGCAAAATCCCGTAATTTTTCAATAGAGCCCGGTCCGACACCACGTTTGGGTACATTGACGATTCGTTCAAAACTGATTGAGTCTTTGGGATTGGCAATCACTTGCAAATAAGCCAAAATATCTCTAATTTCTTTGCGGTCGTAGAATTTGTGCCCGCCGACCATTTTATAAGGAATATTGGCTTTTAAGAAAGTTTCTTCCACGACACGTGATTGCGCATTGGTTCGATAAAGCACTGCGAAATCGCCGTATTTTCGTTGATTGTCACTAATCTGACGCAAAATCTCTGAAACGATAAATTGTCCCTCGTCCCGTTCATTGTCTCCACGATAATAGGTGATTTTTTCTCCGTCGTTGTTTTCCGTCCACAGTTGCTTTTCTTTCCGGTTGCGATTATTTTGAATCACTTGGTTTGCCGCAGCCAAAATCGTTTTGGTGGAACGATAATTTTGTTCTAATAAAATAACAGATGCATCTGGATAATCTTTTTCAAAATCCAAAATATTCTGCATATCGGCTCCCCGCCAACCATAGATACTTTGATCTGCATCACCAACAACACACAAATTGCGGAAACGAGCCGCAAGCATATTGACCAATGTATACTGCGCATGGTTCGTGTCTTGGTATTCATCGACGTGGATATAATGAAATTTAGACTGGTAATAGGTCAAAGAATCTGGATGCTCATTGAAGAGACGAATCGTATTCATAATCAGATCATCAAAATCCATACACTGATTGGTTCGCAATTCTTTTTGATACAGGTGATAACAACGAGCAACGATTTGTTCAAAAAAGCTGCCTTGTAATGCTTCTACATCGTCAGGCGTCTGCAAAGCATTTTTTGCATTGGAGATTGCGCCTAAAATTGATCGGGCATCGTATTTCTTTGGATCAATATTCAATTCTTTTAGCACTCGTTTCATCAATGTCAATTGTTCTGATGAATCGATGATTGTAAAATTTCGCGAGTAACCGATGAAATCGACATCCCGGCGCAAAATACGCACACACATGGAGTGGAAAGTCGAAACCCAGACATCTGCTCCTTCTGCACCCAGCAGATTTCCAACGCGTTCCTTCATTTCTTTTGCTGCTTTATTTGTAAAGGTGATTGCTAAAATATTCCAAGGATTAACTTCCTTTTCTTCAATTAAATAAGCAATTCGATGGGTCAATACGCGGGTTTTTCCGCTACCGGCTCCGGCCATCAATAATAATGGTCCTTCTGTTTGCTGCACGGCTTCTTTTTGTTTGGGATTCATCCCTTGTAGCAAGTTTTTCCTGGATGACATAACGAAACATCCTTTCCATTTCAATCCTCCCAATTATAGCATTTTCCCTCTTGTCATAAAACGGCTAATAGGAAAACTTTTTTAAATTTCAATAAAACCCCAACTATTTTTCTAAGAAACAATGAAAATCATTTTTATTTTTTCTGAATCTCTTTTTTTCTTCGAATTACCCTTGTCAGCACAATAAAAACAAGCTACATTAAATAAGGAAATGAGTGAAAAAAATGAGTAAAATAAACTATTTAGATGAAACACGAATAAAATATATTGGAAAAGGGGTTTTAGTGGGTGCTTGTGCCGGCTTCATTGTTAGTCTCTTTCGGTTGTTTATTGCAACCTTGAGCACTTGGGTGACTGATGCGTACCTTTTTTTTCATGAGAAACCGTTGTGGCTGATTCCTTGGATACTACTTTCATCTATCATTGCTGTTTTTGTCGGTCTACTGGTAAAAAGTGAACCGGACATCAAAGGTAGCGGGATTCCCCAAGTCGAGGGTCAGCTACGGGATGAAATCCACGTTCCCTGGTTCCCCGCTTTATGGAAAAAATTTATCGGTGGTGTGCTTTCTGTTGGCATGGGATTGTTTTTAGGGCGTGAAGGACCATCAATCCAACTTGGTGCCAGTGTCGGACAAGGTTTTGCCAAAAAATGGCAGGCAGAAAATTCCGAGACAAAAGTTCTGATTTCCAGTGGTGCCAGCGCAGGACTTGCCGCCGCCTTCAACGCACCGATTGCTGGATTGCTTTTTGTCGTAGAAGAAGTACATCATAATTTTTCGCCTCTTGTTTGGTTGACTTCTTTCGCCTCAGCCATTACTGCAAATTTTGTTTCATTAACAATTTTTGGTTTGCAGCCGGTTCTTCATTTAGGCGCAATCGAATCCTTGCCCTTGCGGTATTATTGGTTGTTAATTCTTCTAGGTATTTTTTTAGGACTCTTAGGGCGCTTCTATCAGCTTGTATTATTATCATTGTCAAAATGGTTTCATAAATTACCACTTCCAGAGTACCTTCATGGCTTGATTCCTTTTTTGCTGGTGATCCCGATTGGTTGGTTCTTTCCTGATAGTTTGGGCGGTGGAAATCAAATCGTGATTCAGTTAGGACAAACTTCGCCGACATTACTAATTATGCTGGGACTTTTCTTGCTACGTTTTGTTTTCTCAATGATTTCCTACGGCTCATCTTTACCGGGAGGAATCTTTTTGCCTATTTTGACATTAGGTGCTGTTTTAGGTAGTTTGTTCGGCACGGCAGCAGTTCTTTGGTTTCACATTGATCCGATTTTTGTTAAGAATTTTATCATCGTGGCAATGGCCGGCTACTTTGCAGCAATCGGCAAGGCACCACTAACAGCAATCGTCTTAGTGACAGAAATGGTCGGCTCGTTAGTTCACTTGATGCCGTTGGGAGTTGTTGCGCTGGTTGCGTATGTCGTGGTGGATTTATTAGGCGGCAATCCAATCTATGAATCACTATTAGAACGATTGGTGCAAACTAAACCTTCTGATATTCAAGGAAAAAAACTTGTACTTGAATGGCCGATTACCGTTGAAAGCTCTTTGGATGGACTGATGATTCGTGACTTTAATTGGCCGGCAAATATGCTGCTGATTTCGATTCGACGGGGAGATCACGAACTACTGACTCACGGGGATACCATTATGAAGTTAGGAGATACATTGCGGATTCTGACTGACGATACCAATGTTGCCGAAGTTCGGCAAACGATTCAACAACGTTCAGCAAAGACATTGATCTAAAAAAAGAACCTTCCCGGCAACTAAATCGGGAAGGTTCTTTTTAATTATAGCCAAAATCAGCAGCAATTTCTTCGTTTAAATAAACAGAAATGGAGCCATCCTTCACAGGAAAAACCCCTTTACCGTTTTCATCAAGGACAACCTTTTCTTGCTGATTGTTCAACACGTCCACGAAAGTTTTTCCTGCATGGATACCGCTGATGGTCATTTCTTTTTCACCACCAGACCCATTCGTCATGAGTACGGCAAATCCTGAATGCTCATGCTCAAAATCTCCTGTCATCACCCAACCAATCCGATCGGGGTCATCAAAATAATCCACTTGATTACCAAACGCTAATTGTTGTCGGATTGCCATCAAGGTCTCAAGATCTTGACCGACAGGATTAATTTTTTGTGTTGGAATTCCATAAAGATCTCCCCAAAAAACGGTTGGAATTCCTGCCTTGCGCAATAAAATCAAGGCATAAGCATGTACCTTGAACCAGCCATCAATCCACGACTCCAAACTCTGCCCCTTTTGCGTATCATGGTTATCAACAAAAGTCACCGCATAATCTGGACGAGAAGCAATCAGGGTATTCGCAAAAATTTCCCGCATGTCAAAACTTCCCATCGACGAACTGGCACGATAAAAATTAAAATGCAAAGGAACGTCAAAAAGTGCAATCAAATTACCGGAAGAATCAATATACTCCTCCAATTTAGTTACTTCATCCGCCCAATATTCCCCGACAACAAACAAGGAATCTTTTTTTTCTTTTCGCCGCTGCAACAACCAATCCACAAAAAAATCAAATTGGATATGTTTGACTGCATCTAAACGGAAACCATTGACATTTGTTTCTTCCAAATACCATTTTCCCCATTTATTTAATTGCTCTGCCGTTTCAGGATTCTCCATATCCAGATCACAGCCCATCAAATAGTCAAAATTCCCTTTTTCCCTATCGACCTCTTCGTCCCAACCTTTATCAGCAAAATTAAAAATCGCATGATTAGATCGTCGAGCATCATAGTCTACTCCAGAAAAGTTTTTCCAAGTCCAAGAATACGTATTGTATTTTCCTTGGCGACCGGGAAAAGTGAATTTGGTCCAAGCTTCAATTTCTTCTTCTCCGCTGATTGCTTGGTTACGATTATCCCAATTGTATTCTACCGCCGAGACTCGCTCTATCTCGTCTGCTCCCATAAAATGATTGAACACTATATCCCCATATACCGCGATTCCTTGGTTTTGCAAGGCTTGAATCGCTGCTAAATATTCTGCTTTCGTTCCATACTTCGTAGCAACTCTTCCTTTTTGATCAAACTCCCCTAAATCATACAGATCATACGTGCCGTATCCCACATCTTCTGATCCGGCAGCACCTTTAGAAGCTGGCGGCAGCCAAACGGCGGTGATCCCTAACTGTTGCAACGCTGCGGCTTTCTCTTTTATCGTTTGCCAATGAGTGCCGTCAGCAGGCAATTCCCATTGAAACGCTTGTAAGATTAATTGATTGTTCATCATCTATCCTCCTAATCCCGTGACTATTATTGCACTTTTTTAGTAAATGCTCCTTCTTCCATTAAGCCAAGAAGCAGAAAAAAAGTCAAAAGAAATCCGTATGATTGCTTCTCTGCTCGTTTATGGCGGATTCGTAGGGATCAAGGTGACTGTTTTTGAAATAATTTGATTGTTTTTGATTGAATAAGTAAAAAGAATATGCTAGGATAAAAAACGAAGAGGTGAATGCAAATGCTTACAGAGGAACGCCAACAAAAAATTCTCTCCCTATTAGAAGAAAAAAACATCGTCAAACTTCATGAACTGACTAATGCTCTTGGGGCCTCCGAGTCGACGATTCGCCGTGATCTTCAAGAATTAGAAGATCAACAACTCTTGACCCGCATCCACGGCGGTGCTAAAAAGATTCAGCGTCTCGGTGTTGAGCCAACGATGCTGGAAAAAACCCAGAAAAACGCAACAGAAAAAAAAGCAATCGCACAACAAGCAGTGAATCAGCTTCATAAAAATGAAGTCATCTATTTAGATGCCGGATCCACCACCTACGAAATGATCCCACTATTGCCGACTCATTTTGATCTTAAAGTTGTGACTAATTCTGTCAAACATGCTGCTCTACTGATTGATCGACAAATAGCAACGATTATTATCGGTGGAACGATAAAACTTTCAACAAATGCTGCGATGGGGTCTACCAGCGCACAGCAGTTAAAACAATACCGTTTTAACAAAACGTTTTTAGGGATGAACGGTGTGGAAGATCACTGTGGACTTACTACCCCTGATCCAGAAGAAGCTGCTTTGAAACGATTAGCAATTGAGAATAGTGAACAAACGTTTGTTTTGATTGATCATTCAAAATTTCAGCAAATCACTTTTACACAGGTAGCACCTTTAGACAGCAGCATCACGCTGATTACCGATCACGTTCCTGATGGCTATCGTTCCCTTTATCCCGAAACTACTATTATGGAGGTCAAACAATGATTTACACCGTTACTCTTAATCCATCCATCGACTTTATCGTTCACGTCGACCATTTTCAAGCGGACGCTCTGAATCGCATGACAAAAGATCTCAAGCTTCCCGGTGGAAAAGGACTGAATGTCTCCCGAATTTTAAAACGCTTAGGCCAAGATTCAGTCGCTACCGGCTTTTTAGGGGGATTTACCGGCCGCTTTATTCATGACTGGCTGACTGAAGAAGGTATCACTCAACAATTTACTTCAGTCAAAAACGATACCCGAATCAATATCAAACTCAAATCAGATACTGAAACGGAAATCAACGGGTTAGGACCAGACATTTCTTCACAAGAAATCGAGCAGTTGAAAAAAAACTTAGAAAAAGCTGGTAAAGGAGATATCGTCATTCTTTCCGGCAGCAAACCAGCAAATCTTCCTGAAGGTTTCTACAACGAGTTGGTTACCCTTGTTAAACGCAACGGGGCTGACTTTATCATTGATACGACTGGCAAAGACCTTTTACAGTCTTTGGAGCAGCACCCACTATTAGTGAAACCAAATAACCACGAGCTAGCGGAACTTTACCAAACCAGCTTCACAACAATCGCAGACATCTTGCCTTTTGGAAAAAAACTTTTAGATGACGGAGCGCAACATGCCATTATTTCAATGGCTGGTGACGGCGCCTTGCTGTTTACACAAGATGGAATCTATCAGTCCAACGTATTAAAACGTCCAGTAAAAAATTCAGTAGGTGCCGGTGATTCGATGATTGCTGGTTTTATCGGTGAATATGCCAAAACACAAGATGCCCTTTCCGCTTTCAAATGGGGAGTTGCTTGTGGCAGTGCCACTGCTTTTTCCGATGATTTGGCAACAAAAGAATTCATTGACAGTTTATTACCCGAAGTCAAGATTACACCTATTGACTAAGAGTAAGAGCAATTGATTATTTTTAACAAAGAGAAATACCCAATGACGAACGATGCCGTTTTGTATTAAAAAGAGGAGGAGAAAAATGAACATCAAGGATTTATTGATTAAAGATGCAATGATCATGGATTTGCAAGCAACTGACAAACAAGGTGCCATTGATGAAATGGTTCAAAAAATGTTTGATACTGGTCGTATTTCAGATATTGCTACCTACAAAGAAGGCATTTTGGCACGTGAAGCCCAAACTTCAACAGGTTTAGGTGACGGAATCGCTATGCCCCATGCAAAAAATGCGGCTGTAAAAGAAGCAACTGTTCTTTTTGCAAAAAGTAACAAAGGATTGGATTACGAAGCGTTGGACGGACAACCAACCTATCTTTTCTTTATGATCGCTGCTCCAGAAGGCGCAAATGATACTCACCTGCAAGCCTTAGCACAATTAGCACGACTGTTGGTGGATCCAGAATTTGTCGACCGTTTAAAGAAAGCCGAAACACCTGATGATGTCCAAAAACTTTTTCAAGAGGCGGAGGCGGATAAAGAAGCCGAAGAAAAAGCCGAAACAGCAGAAACAACTGAAAAAGAAGATCAACCCTATATCGTGGCAGTCACTGCTTGTCCAACCGGCATCGCCCACACCTATATGGCAGAGGATGCTTTAAAGAAAAAAGCCAAAGAAATGGGCGTGGCTATCAAAGTTGAAACAAACGGATCGGAAGGAATCAAGCATCGACTAACTGATGAAGATATTGCTCGTGCCAAAGGAGTCATTGTTGCCGCCGATAAAAAAGTGGAGATGAATCGGTTTGATGGCAAACCTTTAGTCAATCGCCCTGTAAGTGACGGCATCCGTAAACCAGAAGAATTAATCAATGAAGCCCTCAGTGGAAAGGCACCTTTATTTCATGGAGATGGGCAAGCAGCCGCCGATTCTCACCAAGCAGATGGAACTGTTGGGCAACGAATCTATAAAGATTTGATGAATGGTGTTTCGCATATGTTACCTTTCGTAATCGGTGGTGGGATTGCAATCGCCCTCTCCTTCCTGATTGATCAATCCTTAGGTGTGCCACAAGCCAATTTAGCTGATTTAGGAAATTACAATGAAGTTGCCAGTTGGTTCAATCAAATCGGCAGTGCCGCTTTTGGTTTCATGTTACCGGTTCTTGCTGGATTTATCGCTTCCAGTATTGCTGATCGACCAGGATTAGTCGTTGGTTTTGCAGCCGGTGCGCTGGCAAATACCGGAGGTGCCGGATTTTTAGGTGCACTTGTTGGCGGCTTTTTGGCCGGCTACGTTGTCTTATTTTTACGAAAGATTTTCAAAGGATTACCAAAATCGTTAGATGGAATCAAAACAATCCTTTTCTATCCGGTGTTTGGCTTGATCATCACTGGTCTGATGATGTTGGTCATCAATATTCCTATGAAAATCATTAATGATGGCTTGAACAGCTTCTTAACGGGCATGAGTGGAACCAATGCAGCATTGTTAGGTGCTTTGCTGGCCGGAATGATGGCGACCGACCTTGGCGGACCGATCAATAAAGCCGCTTATGTTTTCGGTACAGCTACCTTGGCCAGTACCGTAGCCGACGGCGGAAGTGTTGTCATGGCAGCGGTCATGGCTGGCGGAATGGTACCTCCATTAGCAATTTTTGTGGCTACTCGTCTTTTTAAAAATAAGTTTACCCAAGACCAACTGGATGCTGGCTTAACCAATATCGTGATGGGCCTCTCCTTTGTAACAGAAGGTTCAATTCCTTTTGCAGCATCTGACCCATTGCGGGCAATTCCAAGTTTTGTTGCCGGTTCAGCGGTAACAGGAGCATTAGTAGGTGCTTTAGGAATTAAATTATTAGCTCCTCACGGTGGAATTTTCGTGGTATTCTTACTAAGCAATCCGCTGCTTTATCTTTTATTTATTCTGATTGGATCACTTATTTCCGGTGTGATCTTTGGACTTTTGAAGAAAAAAATTAATTAACTTTAACGCCCCGTATCCTCCAGCGATACGGGGCGTTACTCATTCTTTTTTCACTTCTCTTTCAAGATAATAACAAAGTGCCAAACCATCGACAAAAGAAACAAGGCCAATCGGAATTTTCAAAGCAAAGTCAGGCAGTAAAAATAAGAAAAATGCGAGTACTGCAATCGGCAGCATCACTTTTAAAAATAATTTATCATCCATTCAATCAGCCTCCTAGTCCTCTTGTTTCCAGTTGTTCAAAGGTCGAATAATTCATGAAAACAACACGTAAATGGTTTTTCCCTTTCTTTAAATCAAAGAAGGATTTTCCTTTTCGCTGTCTTAAACGACTAAAGCGAATATCCGTCATGGTTTCCTTCAATTTTTTGAAGGGGATTTTTTTTAAATAGTCGTCCGGAATATAAATCGTCAAAATCGCCTTGAATTCAGGATAATTTTCATCACAAACATTGATTTCCAAATAGTTGCGAATATAATACATGTACGCCGAAAATCCTTCATCAATGGCATATTCAGGATTTAACACAAGGTAATTCATCATCTTCATTCCTTGTTCATCTACCCATGGAAAATAAGCTCGTGCATTTAGTTCGCCCTTCACTCGCTTTTCCTGATAATGACGGCGAACGATATCATACGTCCGTGTAACAAAATGGGAAGCTTTTTTCTTTTCGATTGGCTGCAAGCGATCATTTTGGTATTGCACAGTTTGAATCATGTTGCCATTAAATGCGTATTCTACAAATGGTTCCCGAAAAATTCCCACGCCATTGTCCCATGCCAATTGATCGATCCCAATTTGATCACGAAACAACCGTTGATAGTCCGCATTTGCCGACTCATCCCAACGAAAAGGATCTTTGTATAATTCAATAATTACCAGCTCATCGATTTGCTGTACCCGTTCCACCTGCTGAATATCGGCAAATAAAGGCAGAGGAATGATTTGGTGGTAGCTAGTATGAAAATAGAGCCGCCAACACGAAGTCAGCCAGAATCCACGATAATTCACATCGTACCCAGAAAACTGATTGCAGTCTACAATCACTTCTCCACGAAAGTTTTTCCTTTTTGGCAACTCATCTACTTCTTCTTGTGTCTCAAAAAGTAATCGCTGTTCAATCTTTTCTGTATTGTGATAGAGATATTCATCATAGGAGCGAATCGACGCAAACAATCCCTTTTGGTGAGCCTGCGTTTCTACGTAATTGAGAAATAATTCTCGTTTTTCTTCAAAAATCTTCCTTTGAATAATGTGCTTTTCTAATAACTCTCCTTCAAACAAATAAAAGGTGGACTCATTCGTCCCATTTCCAACAATGATCGAAAAATCTTCATGAGTGCCTAATTGCTGAATAGTTTCTCGGCAACGAATCAGGGAAAATTGGGTATAGGATTCCTCTGCGATTTTCATATAGATTGGTTCATACAATAAACGAATCAGAACAAACCAATCCTGCGTGTGCCGCTGAATCATTTTTTTGGATAAAGAACGATATTGAATCGTCGTCATCACACGTTCGGTTTTTTGCATTTTTCCCCTCTCCTTTCGTTTTTTAATCATTTGCTAATCTAATTATAACGAAAACGCAAAAGAAAAAAAAGAAATAGGTTCTAGCAAAAGCAATGAAAAAAGAAGCATTTCGTGCTAAACTAGACCTAGCGGAGGTGGCAATCATGGGCTTAAAATTTCAACGTGAAGATTCATTGGATAAAATGTTTGAAGAATTCGCCATTTTACCCGATCAAAAAGAAAAAGTAGTGGAAGAAAATAAAGCAATTGAACGTTTTCTAAAACCAGAAAAAAAGACAAAAGACAAAAAAAACGACCAAGACGATTAAACGGTTCTATAATATTTAGTGTTGTTACTCAAAACGAGTAAGGACACTAAATATTTTTTTATAACAAAAAGCATTTGGTTCCTCTATAATTAAGTCGCTGAACCAACTATAGAAGGAGAATCCAAATGCCCATACCTAAGAATATCAAATTTAAGGATGAAAATACAGACAAGTTAATCAAACAAATTTTAAATATTAAAGATCCAAACATCTCTTTTTCAAAAGATAGTTTAACGAAGAAAAAAGTCAATGGCCGAATGGCCAATGTATTTACAGGACTGTTAACATACAAACCACACCACTGCGAATATTGCGGATTTGAAACAGTGAATCGCCATTCCTATAAAGATAGTTGGATTCAATTAATTCCCTATCAGGAAGTACCAACTTATTTACACTTATTTAAGCAACGCTTTTATTGTAAACAATGTCACCACACTTTTTCAGCCAAAACTTACTATGTAGCTGGAAATTGTTATATCTCTCAAGCATTAAAATTTTCAGTTGCCGTTGATTTAAAGAAAAAATTTCGATGAAAGATATAGCTCAACGATACTTTGTATCGTCAAAGACTGTTGAAAGGGTCTTAGATTCTTTCTACGATGAGCCTATATTCAATTCAAATTACTTACCCCGTCATCTTCTGATTGATGAATTCAAAGGGACAATCGATTGCGAAGGTGCCATGTGTTTTATTGTTAGTGATGCAGATACTGGAAAAATCTTTGAAATTTTAAATGATCGCAGAAACTTTAAGTTACGCGTTTATTTTCAACGATTCTCCTTAAAGGCACGTAGAAAAGTAACCCACATCGTCATGGACATGAACGCTTCATACAACACTATTACGAAGGAATTGTTTCCTAATGCGAAGGTTTCAATCGACCGCTTTCATATCGTGCAACAGATTACCCGTGCCTTCAATAAGCAACGGATTAAAACCATGAATCATCTAAAGAAAAATAATTCTACTGCACAAAAAGATTACCGCAAACTAAAAAAATACTGGCGGACTGTTTTGAAGAAAAGTAAAAGAATCAATTACAGCTCTTTAAAGCAGTTTCCATTGTTTCAAAGAAAATATGTCACAGAATCTGAAGTTTTAGACCATCTATTATCAATCAATCCAGAGTTAAGAGAAAGTTATGACGTTTACCAAGATCTTTTAGAATCCTTCGAAAATAAGGACCACACGACCTTTTTCAACTTAATAGATACCCTTCCAGTGTATTTAAATCAGGAGTTTAAAAAGGCAATTCTTTACCTAAACAAACACAGAATAGCGATTTGCAATGCCTTAAAATACCCTTATTCCAATGGCAAGCTTGAAGGGAAAAATAATTTAATCAAAGTGATCAAACGGATTGCTTTTGGTTTTCGTACTTTCCGCCACCTGCGAATAAGAATTCTTATTCAGCAGAATCTCTGTATAATCATTTAAATAACAAAAAAAGAGAACACCGAAATGCTCTCTTTTCCAGATTTAATTCAAAACAACACTATTTGACAAAGAGCCGATTAAACGTGTTGGTCGTTTTTGATTGCTTCTTCAATAGCCTGCCAAGCAGTTTCTTTTCCTTCTTTTGTCACAGAAGAGAAAATAATAAACTGATCTCTTGGATTAAAATTCAATGCCTTTTTGATCATTGATTCATGTTTGTTCCATTTTCCCCGGGGAATTTTGTCTGCTTTGGTGGCGACAACGATGATCGGTATATGATAATAGCTCAAAAATTGATACATCTGAATATCTTCTTGACTGGGGGCATGACGCATATCAACTAAGGAGACGACCGCTTTTAGTTGCTCCCGCTGCGTGATATATGTTTCAATCATTTTTCCCCACTTTGCCCTTTCGGTTTTTGAAACTTTTGCATAACCATATCCTGGGACATCGACAAAATACAAACTTTCTTCAATTAAATAAAAATTCAACGTCTGGGTTTTTCCGGGTTTGGACGAGGTTCGTGCCAAATTCCGCCGATCAATCAACGTATTGATGAAAGAAGATTTCCCCACATTGGAGCGACCTGCCAAGGCAATTTCCGGCAGTTGGCTTTCGGGATATTGTTTCGGTGCAACTGCACTGATCACGATTTCGGCTGAGTGAACTTTCATGTTTTTACTCCTTTCAAACGAATGACAAACAGAGAGCCGGGACGAGAATTTCGTCGACCGGCTTTCTTTTGTTATCCTGCTTTTTTCTCTGTGTAGACGATTTCTGGTTGGCCCTGTCCTTTGGCTGCCAGTTCAGTGATAATCACCTTTTCAATCCCTGTTTCAGATGGAATATCAAACATCACATCCATCATGATATCTTCAATGATCGAACGCAAGCCTCGAGCGCCTGTATTTCGTTCGATGGCTTTGTCAGCAATCGCTTTTAGCGCTGTCGGTTCAAATTCTAACTTCGTTTCATCTAGTGCCAGCAATTTTTTATATTGCTTAACCAAAGCATTTTTAGGTTCGGTCAAAATACGAACCAAATCTTCATTGGTTAATTTATCCAATGCTGCCATTACCGGCAAACGTCCGATAAATTCAGGAATCAACCCAAATTTCAGTAAATCTTCCGGAATGATGTGTTGCATCACACTTTCATTTTCACCGATTTTCCGATTGTTGGTACCAAAACCGATTGTTTTTTCACCCATTCGATTTTTTACAATGGTTTCGATGCCATCAAAGGCGCCACCTACGATAAACAAAATATTTGTCGTATCGATTTGGATCATTTCTTGATGGGGATGTTTGCGTCCGCCTTGCGGAGGCACACTCGCTTCGGTACCTTCTAAAATTTTCAGTAACGCTTGCTGTACGCCTTCACCGGAAACATCCCGAGTGATCGATACATTTTCACTTTTACGGGCAATTTTATCAATTTCATCAATATAGATGATGCCTTTTTCTGCGCGATCAACATTGTAATCGGCTGCCTGTAATAGTTTTAGCAAGATATTTTCAACGTCTTCCCCAACGTAGCCTGCTTCAGTCAAACTTGTCGCATCAGCGATCGCAAAAGGCACGTTCAAGGTTTTTGCTAAGGTTTGCGCTAAAAAGGTCTTTCCAGAACCAGTTGGGCCAATTAGACAAATATTGCTCTTTTGCAATTCTACTTCGTCTTCTGACGTTACTTCTGCATTTACGCGTTTGTAATGGTTATAAACCGCCACCGCCAATGCTCTTTTCGCACGGTCTTGTCCGATAACATAATCATTTAAAATACTTAAGATCTCTTGAGGTTTCGGCACTTCCGTAAATTCACGGACCGCTTCTTCATATAATTCCTCATCAATGATCTCCTTGCACAAATCAATACACTCGTTACAAATGTAGACGCCGGGACCAGCTACGATCTTTTTGACTTCTTCTTGTGTTTTACCGCAAAAAGAACAGCGTACTGTTTCACTACCGTTAGAATTGTCGTACATGGTTTTCACCTCTTGAATTTTCCAAGCTCGTTAACGAGTGGAATAAGATACAGACTTTTTCAGTCTTTTATAATCATAACATAATTTAAAAAAAAGAAAAAGTTCTTTCGATTGGATCCATCGATAGATGGGGGATTTTGCATTTTCTTAGAACTTTTTACTCTTTTTTAAGGAAGAAAAAGAAAGCATCGAGGCTATCGATACTTTCTTTCAATCAAACTCTTCCTAAGAAAGATGGAAGATTATTTTTCTACAGCTGTTCCCGTTACAAGTTCAACTGCTTGTTTCATCGTGATATCATGTTTCAACATATCTTCTGTTAAAACATTTTTGATTTGGTCCTCTGGGATGTTGTATGCTTCAGAAAGTTCTTTGATTTCTTTTGCTACATCTTCGGCAGACGCTTCTAGATTTTCTTCTTTAGCGATTGCTTCGATAACTAGATTTGTTTTAACGCGCATTTCTGCTTCGCCTTCGAATTGTTTGTGCAAATCTTCTTCTGTTGAACCAGTTAATTGGTAATACATTTCTGCTGAGATTCCTTGACGTTGCATGTTGTTTAGGAATTCGTCCATTGAACGGTGAACTTCGTCATGAACCATTACATGTGGTAAGTCAAGAATTTCTGCGTTTTCAACTGCTTGACGAATTGCAGCTTCATCTTTTGCATCTTCTGCTGCTTTTTCTTTTGTTTCAGCTAGTTCTTTGCGGTATTTTTCTTTCAATTCATCAAGTGAGTTAACTTCTTCATCGATGTCTTTGGCAAAGTCATCGTCTAATTCAGGAAGTTCTTTTGCTTTGACTTCATGAACAGTCACTTTAAAGACTGCTTCTTTACCAGCTAAATCTTCTGCTTGGTAATCTTCTGGGAAAGTCACAGTTACATCTAAATTATCGCCAGCTTTGTGTCCGACTAATTGTTCTTCAAACCCAGGAATAAATGAACCTGATCCAAGTTCTAAGGAATGGTTTTCACCTTTTCCGCCTTCAAAGGCTTCATCATTCACAAAACCTTCAAAGTCAATAACAACTGTGTCGCCGTTTTCAGCTGCTTCGTCTTCTTTAATTACTAAATCTGCTTGTTGTTCTTGTTCCCGTTTGATGCGTGCGTCAACATCGTCTTCAGAAACTTCACGGTCTTGTTTTTCAACCGTCAGATTTTTGTATTCGCCTAGTTTTACCTCAGGTTTAACTGTAACTTCTGCTTTGATTGTCCAGTCTTCCCCTTTGTTCATGCTTTCAACATCGATTTTTGGTTGTGAAACAGGATCAATACCAGCTTCTGCAACAGCAGCTTCATACGCTTCTGGTAAAACAGCGTTCAATGCATCTTCAAACAATGCTTCTTCGCCATAGATACGATTAAATACTTGGCGCGATACTTTTCCTTTACGGAATCCAGGGACATTTAAGTTACCCTTCACTTTATTGAAAGCTTGAGTCAGCCCTTTTTGAATTTCTTCTTGTGCAATCGAAAATGTCAATACACCATCATTGGTGCCTGTTTTTTCCCATTTTGCAGTCATGTATTTCCCTCCGAATGTTTTAATAATTTTACATATGAAATAACTTCATGCATACTTTTCAATAGTACACTAACCCTTTTGAAATGTAAATATTTAGGGTTGAAACTTTCTTGTTTTCTAGCGATTTTTCTCGATTAATTGTTGAAAAAATTCCCGAAATCGGGTTTTTTCCTGCTGGATTTCCTGATAACGCATTAATTCGCGATTGGCGTCCTCATTTCCAAACATGGCTGCGTATTCCAAAACATAACTTTCCGCCCATGCTTCTGGTTGAAGCTCCTGGGGAGGAAAAGGGAAAGCCAGCGCAAAATGCGCCTGAATCTCTGCTACTATCGCTGCTGATAGGGCAGGATCATCTTGTCCCGTTGTTTCTTCCACATGTCGAATCATTTGTTGCAAGCTTTCTGCCTTTTCCGGCAGCGTCAGCAAATTGGGTTGAAATTCCTGCAAGGTGCCTTCCAAGCTTTTGACAACAAAAATCTTATTACACTCCAGCTTCACCAACTCCTCAGCTAAGCGAGGCCGCACAAAAGGATTCGTTGCGATTGGTAAAAATTCCTTTATCAGCGAAAGAAATGATAAATAGGTCACGTTTTGAGTAAACACATCCCAGTCATTCTTTGAAATCGGACCGATTGCTTGATCGAATTCCCGTAGCAATCTGCGTTTTTGTGGAACAGATTCAGGGTCCACCAGTTGTTGGATATTTTCTAACTGCTGCAATTGCTGAAAAAGCTCCTCTATCAGCATGTTGTCTATTTTTTTCGCTTTTTTTCCTATTAACAAATATTCTCTTGCCTTCAAAAATCGCCGACTCAAAAGCAGTGTTTGGGTATATAAACGAAAGCCCGTCCTGTGAGAGAAATATTCTTCATACCAATCTTCCGCGATTCGCAGTACTTTGTCGAAGTCTTCCAGTTTAACTAATGCTTTTGTCCAAAGCAAATGATTATCAAAATTCGGTGCAAGCTGGTACGCCTTTTCAAAAGCCGCTGCCGCTCCAAGATACTCTGCCTTCTCCATTAGCTGCTGGCCTTGCCACAAAAGTCTTTGGTATTCATCTGGAAATTTTACCGTATCTCCCATTATGGATAGCTCCTTTAAAATAAGTTTGGAACAGCTGTTGTTGCTCAAGCCGTTCCAAGAATGGATATAAGTAGCACTAAATTATACGTGGATTTCTTTATTGAAAGCCTTAATCATGTTTAAGGTTACCACTGCCGTACCGGAAAAATAATCCCCCAAATGTTGTTTTTTCCTCGAAAATGCCGCCGGTAGATAACCCAAAATGAAGGGAAATGATTTGAGAATAAATCGGCAAGCTCCCTCGCGAACAAGCACTGTCGCCCAGCTCAATTCCTCTTGATCCAAACTAACAACACGAATTCCAAAAACCATTTTTCCAATTGTTTGGCCTTTGTTCAATTTGGTTAGTAAAATAAAATAGACAAGATAAATAGCCAGGCTCAGCAAAGCATAGACACTTAGAAAGCCGCTATCAGGTGTTTGTCCTCTCAAACGATAGAACAAGCCAATCGTACTCGAAGTAATTGCCTGAATACATAGGATGTCTAATAAAAAAGCAAAGAAGCGAATCCAAAAACCGGCATAAAAATACGCTGGAAAATGATTGAAGCGATAGTTTTCTTTGGTTTCTTCAAATCGTCGCCAATTTTTTTGACGGTCAGTAATTTCTTCTTGCGTAAAAGGTTCATCCGTCGAAGGTTGATAATAAATTTCCGGTCCTACTTGTGGTCCACTAGCATGCTGCTTGCTATCATTTTTCTCAGTAACTGTCGCTTCAGGTATTTTTTCCTGTACCTCGGTTTCTTTTTGATTGTTTACTGCTTCATCATACTTTTCTTCCGTCATATTATTCACCTCCGTAATAATACAAAGGCTTTGGTGCTTCGGCGGTTCCAATGCTATCTAATAAAGAAAGTACCCGGCTGGTTTCAGACATTTTTAATCCTTGAACTTCAGCCAGACTTGATCCCAACCAAGTAGACGCAAACCCGGTGGTCGCAGCCTCATAAGAAAAAACTTCAGCATTTTCTAAATCATGGTCTTTTTTAAGTTGTGCCAAAGCATCTTCAGGAAAACCTAAAGCATCGATCAGTCCATTTTCTTTTGCCTGCGCACCATCATAGATTCGGCCATCAGCAAGTTTTCGGACAGACTCTTCGCTCATCCCTCGTCCTTCTGCAACCACTTTGACAAAACGACCATAGGCACTGTCAACAAAACTTTGCAGCACTTTGTTGTCCGCTTCAGTAGGTTTTCGTTGAGCAGAACCCATATCTTTTAAAGCACCGCTTTTATACGTTTGGTCTTCGATTCCTAATTTTTCAAACAATCCCGCATAGTTGATTCCTGACATGATGACCCCGATTGATCCGGTCACCGTTTCATCCGTAGCAAAAATCTTCTCTGCTCCAGCGGAAATATAATATCCCCCGCTGGCCGCCATGTTTTTCATGCTGACATAGTAAGGAATTCCTAATTCTTTGATTTTTTTCATTTCTTTGGCAATTTCAGCACTTTCATAAACTCCGCCACCTGGAGAATTGACCTCTAACAAAATCCCTTTAATTGTTGAATCTTCTTGAATTGCTTTAAGCTGTTGCAAAAAATCTTGATGATTATAGGTTTCCGTGCTGAATAAGCCACTCTCACCAGAATCCGCAATCGTCCCATCAACGGAAATTTCAACAATCCGCGAATCAGACGATCCTTTTTCAATGATTGTTTCTCCCATTTCATTGGTACCATAAAGTAAACCATTGATTCCGCTTAAAACTTGTTCCTGTTCTTCTTTAGTCGGTCCGGTCATTGCAGTCACTGCTGCAAATAAAAACAATCCGGCTGCGATTGCTACCGCTACCCATCTGCGCTTATTCATTTCTCCACCCCTATTTTCTTAATATATATTTTCAATCACGATCACTGTTTCTGTTTCTCCGCTTGCCTTCATCTTTTCTGCTTTCGCGAGAGACGCGTACCCATTGAACAACTCTTTTGACAGTGGATCTTCCACTTGAAATTGTTGGGCTTCTTGACGGGTGATAGCTCCGGGAAGTATTTCCTGCAAACTATCCCAACCAGTATCTAAAAAGATTTTTGTTTCATCATTCACGGTAGGATCAGCCTCTAATTGTTGGAGGACTTCCTTTAATTCTTTAAATGTCATACAACGTACTTGATTTTCCATCATCTCACCTCTTCTTATACTTATTTATTGTATCGAATTATTAGAAAATATGATAGTGGATTTTTTTATTCTCTTAAAAAGTTTTCTATATCTATATATACCAATAGCGATTAAATAAAAAAATAATTGACAAACCCTTCTTTTTCTTTTACTCTATTCCTATGTTTCTATAAAATAAAACAAGGAGATTTATATATACCAATCGGATAGCGCCTGGTCTGTTTTTCACAGATGACGAGGAAAGAGCTTATCGAAAATTTCGGCGGATGGCTCTAGGGACTGCACTCTACAGACAAAGACAAAATGAGGTCGCAAGGCTTTAACAAACCCTTTGTCACGCAGATAGAAACATATAATGACTAGGAAAGCAGGAAAACTCATTATGTGCGGAATTGTTGGAATTGTTGGAAAGAATCATGCAGAAAAAGTAATTTTAAATGGATTGGAACGTTTGGAGTACCGGGGTTATGACTCTGCCGGTCTTTTTGTTGCGGACCAAAAGCAGCAGCACCTGATCAAAGCACAGGGAAGAATCAAGAAACTAGAAGAAAAAATCACTCCTGATATTACAGGAACGATTGGCATCGGGCATACCCGCTGGGCAACTCACGGCAAACCAAGTGAAGCCAACGCCCATCCCCATACCTCTACCAGTCAACGTCTAGTATTGGTGCACAACGGGGTAATCGAAAATTTCGAAGACTTGCACCAAACATACCTAAAAAATGATAGTTTCATCGGGCAGACAGATACTGAAATCGTTGTCCACTTAATCGAAAAATTATTGACACCGGATATCACAGTAAAAGAAGCCTTCAAAAAAGCCCTGACCTTGATTCACGGCTCATACGCCTTTGCTCTGATAGACAAACAAGACCCAGAAACAATTTATGTAGCGAAAAACAAGAGTCCCCTTTTACTAGGTCTGGGTGACGGCTTCAATGTTATTTGCAGTGATGCCTTGGCTATGTTGGATCAAACTAATCAATTCGTTGAGTTGGAAGATGGTGAGTTGGTAGTAGTTCAAGCGACCTCCATTGCAATTGAAGATCAAAACGGGACCCCCGTTCAACGTGCCTCCTACGAAGCAGATTTCGATCTGACGGATATCGAAAAAGGACCATATCCTTATTATATGCTCAAAGAAATCGATGAACAGCCTGCCGTTATGCGTCGACTGGTTCAATATTATGCAGATGAAGCCGGTCAAGGCACCATCGATTCTTCTTTGATCCAAGCAATCAGCGGCAGTGATCGCATTTATATCGTTGCTTGCGGAACCAGCAATCACGCAGGTTGGGCTGCGAAAAAATTGATTGAAACATTGACTCAGTTACCAGTAGAGGTCCACTTATCCAGTGAGTTCGGCTACAATATGCCATTGCTATCAGAGAAACCTTTCTTTATCTACCTCACCCAAAGTGGAGAAACGGCCGATAGTCGTCAAGTATTGGTAAAAACCAATCAACTCAGTTATCCTTCCCTGACAATCACAAATGTTGCCGGGTCAACTCTTTCTCGAGAAGCCAACTATACCTTGCTGCTGCATGCTGGACCGGAAATTGCCGTGGCATCTACAAAAGCGTATACTGCTCAAATTGCGGTTCTGGCAATCTTGGCAAAACAAGTTGGTGAAAATCGGGGCATTCCATCAGCCTCTGTCATCGATATTTTTCATGAACTAGGATTGGTTGCAGCTGCGATGGAGTCGGTGATTACCGAAAAGGCTTTGATTCAAGACCTGACCGCCGCTTATTTAACCGATACTCGAAATGCGTTTTATATTGGTCGTGGCAATGATTTTTACGTTTCTCTAGAAGCCGCCTTGAAATTAAAGGAAATTTCCTATATTCAAGCAGAAGGCTTTGCCGCTGGCGAGCTGAAGCATGGAACGATTGCTTTGATCGAAGAAGGGACACCTGTTTTAGGCATCATCACAGATGCCCTGACGGGTTCTCATACCCGGGGAAATCTAAAAGAAGTTGAAAGCCGAGGTGCAAAAACCTTAACGATTGTCAGTGAAAACCTTGCAACTGAAACCGATCAGATTCTTTTGCCTCAGATTCATCCTCTACTAACAAGTCTGATTTCCGTAATTCCAACACAGCTCATGGCCTACTACGCTACGTTGGAAAGAGGCTTTGATGTGGATAAACCCCGTAATTTAGCAAAATCCGTTACCGTTGAGTAGAACGATTCGAAACTCCTTTACTGTTTTTGGTAAGGGAGTTTTTTTCACGAAAAAAAAGCACCTTCTTTCGAAGATGCTTTGCAATCAATTCCTAATCGATACCGATTTCTTGGCGAACCACTGCTGCGATTTTTTCAACATAATACTCAACCTTTTCATGAGTTGGTGCTTCTGCCATCACTCGTAATAAAGGTTCTGTTCCGGAAGGACGAACTAAAATACGGCCTTCGCCATTCATTTCCGCTTCAGCTTCTTCAATGACTTCCTTAATCAAAGGAACCTCCATTGCACCGTTTTTATTCGACACTCGGATATTCACTAATTTTTGTGGATAAATCGTTACTTCTGCCGCTAATTCAGATAATTTTTTACCGGTTTGTTTCATGATATTCAATAATTGAATTCCAGAAAGCATGCCGTCTCCTGTTGTATTGAAATCTAGGAAAATCATATGTCCTGATTGTTCTCCACCAAAATTGTAATCATTTTTTCGCATTTCTTCTACAACATACCGATCTCCAACTTTTGTAATGACGTCTTTTAAGCCGATTGCTTCTACCGCTTTATGGAAACCAAGATTGCTCATCACGGTGGTAACGATGGTGTCTTGTTTTAGACGTTTCTTTTCCGACAAAAATTTTGCACAGATGTACATGATCTTATCGCCATCGACAATATTTCCTAACTCATCGACAGCGATCACCCGATCTCCGTCTCCATCAAAGGCCAAACCGACATCTGCACCTTTTTCAACAACGAATTCTGCTAATTTTTCTGGATGGGTCGAACCAACACCGTCATTAATATTTAAACCATTCGGCGTCGTTCCGATGGTATAGAATTCTGTTTCCAAATCTGCGAATAATCGATTGACGGAAGTAGCTGTGGCACCATTTGCCGCATCGATACAAACTGTTAATCCAGAAAGATCTTCATTGATGGTTTGTTCAAGAAATTGTGAATATTTCAGTAGACCTTCTGGAAATTCTTCCACGGTTCCCAAACCTTCTGCAGAAGGACGAGGCAGATTATCTTCTGGTGCATCCAATAATGCTTCAATTTCTAATTCTTGATCATCCACTAACTTGAATCCGTCACTCCCGAAAAACTTGATGCCATTATCTAAGGCAGGATTATGAGATGCAGAAATCATTACTCCGGCACTGGCTTTTTGTACCCGAGTAAGATAAGCAACCCCAGGTGTCGAAATAACGCCTAATTGAAAGACTTCAATTCCCACCGACAATAAACCGGCGATCAGTGCATTTTCCAGTAATTGACCTGAAATACGAGTATCTCGTCCAACTAAAACTCGAGGGCGACGTTCACTGCTTTCATGTTGGCTAAGGACATACCCGCCATATCTTCCTAATTTAAATGCCAATTCTGGCGTAAGCTCCACATTTGCTTCTCCTCTTACACCATCTGTTCCAAAATATTTTCCCATTTTTATTACCCTCTCTGTCTAATTATCGTCATTTCCTGATTCATTCGTTTGTGAATTTTCAGTTGTCGTTGATTGCGTTGTACTTGATTCTTCTGTGGTAGACTGTGCGGATTCTTCTTGTTGGGAAGGCACAGTCTCGCTTGCTTCACTGCTTTCGCTGGAAGACTGGATCAAGGTTGGTGTGATTTCAACAGAAACTTTCGCCGGAGTCAAGCCCAAACCATCCTCAACAGGAATATCAATCGTCCTTGTTGTCGTCTGATTGATTCCTGAAATATCAACTGGAATCGCAATACTATCGATCAAGTCGATTTGTGATAGCGGTCCTTGCAATACTGCTGTCTGCTGCGCAAGCGTAAAGGTGTATCCAGACACGCCTGAAGGTATTCTACCTTGTTGGGTAACATAAAGTCCAACAGTTTTTTCAGGTGCGGTCAATGAAACCTTCACGTTGACTTCGACAGGATCGGATAAAATGCTCAAGCTGTTCCCTTTTTCATCCAGCGCCTGTACCGCCACCGTTTCTTCAAAATCTTTTGACGTTACCTTTTCAGGATCGACAGTCGCAACCACTCGATTGATCAGTTCCGCGGTCTTATCGCCAGTTGTGATTGTGACTTCTTTCGGTGACACTGTAGCACTTTCCAGTTGAAAACCATCTTCCAGATTAGCTGTAGAAACTACTGGTTCTACTTTAAAGGTCTTGGATACCTTTTTCTCAATCGTTACTGTGATTGTTCCGGGATCAACGGTTGCAGTCACAGCGCTACTTAACTTGTTGATTCGCAGTTTCACCTCATGAGTGCCTTCTTCTAAATTTGAAAGATCTGCAACGACCCGAAATCCCCGAGTATCTTCATTTACTTCTGAATTGAGTTGAATCCGGTTGGCACTGCGTAATTTCACTTTCACTGTTGGCTCGTACCCGTGGATATAATATTCTGACGAATCGTAGACCGGATGAACGGGCACGTTAGTTACCGTCTCTTCGTATGCTTCAGGTGTACTGGTCAAACTTGCGGTAAGGTTATTATTCCCATTTACATTAAAGAATAAGACGACACTGAACAACAAAGAGACGATTGCATAAAATACGCTGCTTTTTGACTCTTTGGAAATCATTTACGTCCTCCTTTACTGACTCCTTCAATAAAGGACTGTAGGAGATTTTTACGATTTTTATCTTTCGTCTTATCTTCCGGAACCAATTCTCTTCTTAAGATAGCCAAGTATTCTTCTTGCTTCAATCCTGCTAATAGCTCATTGTTCAATGTAATACTGACATCCCCGGTTTCCTCAGAAACGACTAGCGTTACTGCATCACTGATTTCACTGACACCAACGGCTGCACGATGGCGGGTACCAAACTCTTTGGGAATCAGCATGCTTTCCGATAAAGGCAAATAGGCACAAGAAACCGCGATTTTTTCATTACGAATAATCACTGCTCCATCATGCAACGGTGTATTGGGGATAAAAATATTTATCAGTAATTCCCCAGTAATATCCGCATCAAGAGCAATTCCTGTTTCAATGTATTCCTCCAAGCCGGTATTGCGCTCAATCGTGATCAGGGCACCAATTTTTCGCCGCGACATGTATTGCACCGCTTTATCCAAGGCCGTGATCATCTTCTCATCTTTTTTCTGCTCTTGTTTTGTCGTTCGGAACAGTGAACTTCGCCCTAAATGCTCCAACCCCCGCCTGATCTCCGGCTGAAAAATGACGATTGCGGCGATCACACCATAAGTGATGACTTGGTTCATCAACCATGACAGTGTATGCAGACCAATCATCTCCGCTAGAATCCGGATAACGATAAAAACTGCAACCCCTTTAAAGAGCTGGATTGCTTTGGTTCCCTGAACCAATTTGATTAATTTGTAGACGATATACCAAACAACTAAGATGTCTAATATGTTGACAAAAAATTTCAGTGAGAAAATATCCACTGAAAATAGTTGTTTCCAATAATCGATATTGAATAATTCCCCGATATCAAATGACATAGACAGCCTTCCTTTACATTAAGACTTTACGAAAATAAGTATACCATAGGTTTCGTTTTAGATTAGTGAAAAAAAGACTTTTCCTGCTATTTTCATAAAATTTTCGAAAAATCCTTCATTTTCTCTTCTTCATTTGTCCCTTACCATTTGCAAAAAGTCGAGAAAAATCCGCGAATCTGTCTTCCAATAGCAAAGAGAGATTCACGGAATCAAATTTATTCTTTTCGTGCCGCACGGGCTGCTCTTCGGGCTGCCCGTCGCGCTTCCGCTTCAGGATCAGCGACTTTTTCTCGTCGAGGGCGAGTTTCAGGCTCTGTGACCAAATCATTTTTTTCTAATTTCCCTCTGATTTTCTCTTCTTGACCGGCTAAACGAGCATAATTGTAAAAACGAATTTTTGCATCATCCACGGTTTTTGCGAAAAGTTTGTCAGAAAGTTCTTTGTCGTTGGTTTCCAGCGAAGTAAAACGGACTTGGGTTCTCATAAAGGCCGGCATTTGTTCAAAATCCGGTTTTTTATAGTCCAATGTCATTGGCAATTTGCCTTTTTCTCTTGCTTCAGGATTGTAGCGGTACAAAGACCAATAGCCACTGGCTACGGCTTCCTGCGCTTCCTTAATGGATTGTCGCATACCACCGAACAGACCATGGGTGATACAAGGCGTATAAGCGATTATAAGCGATGGTCCAGGGAAACGTTCTGCTTCTTCGAACGCTTTGATAGTTTGCATTTGATTGGCTCCAGAGGCAACTTGTGCCACATAAACATTTCCGTAAGTCATCGCCATCATTCCCAAATCTTTTTTCGACACGTATTTTCCACTTGCCGCAAATTTTACGATTGCAGAAGTTGGTGTCGCTTTTGACATTTGCCCACCGGTATTAGAATATACTTCATTATCCAACACCAGAATATTAACATCTGCCCCAGATGCAAGCACATGATCCAATCCGCCATAACCAATATCGTATGCCCAACCATCGCCGCCAATCATCCACTGACTTGGTTTCACGAATAAATCTTTGGCTTTATAGATAGCCGCCAACTCTGGAACATCAAAAAGTTCTGCTTCGATCGCAGCTTGAAGTTTTGCTGCCCGTTGTTGTGATCCAGACCCTTCATTTAGATGGGACATCCAGTCTTCCATTAATTGACGTAATTCTGGCGAAACTTTTTCCAAAACAGCTGCCATTTGTTTTGCTAATTGTTCGCGGCGTGTTTGATTGGCTAAAAACATTCCATAACCGTATTCGGCATTGTCTTCAAGCAAGGAATTGGACCAAGCGGGACCTTGTCCGTTCTCATTTGTTGTATAAGGAGATACCGGTGCTGCGCCACCCCAGATGGAGGAACAGCCTGTCGCATTAGCAATCATCATCCGATCACCATACATTTGTGTTAGCAGTTTGACATATGGCGTCTCACCACAACCGGAACAAGCTCCGGAAAATTCTAATAATGGTTTATTGAATTGCGTTCCCATGACGGTTCCCGGTTTTGCCGGATTTTCTTTTTGTTTCAAAGTCATCGCAAATGCCCAGTTGATGGCTTGTTCTTTTTGTTCTTCATACGGTTTCATCACCAAAGCTTTTCCTTTTGCCGGGCAAGCTTCAACGCATAGTCCGCAACCCGTACAGTCTTCGACAGAAACTTGGATTCGATAATTCAATCCATCTGCTCCCCGCATACTGCGAACAATATATCCTTCTGGTGCTTCTGCCATTTCTTCTTCATCCGCAAGAAATGGACGAATCGCAGCATGAGGACAAACAAATGCACACTCATTACACATCGTACAACGATCACTAATCCATTCAGGAACCTCCAACGCCACACCGCGTTTTTCAACAGCAGCGGTTCCTAACGGCATTTCTCCCGTCGTCATTTGATTATTGATTAGAGTACCCACGGACAGGTCGTTTCCTTCTTGGGCAGTCACTGGCTTGACGATTTCCCGAACATAGCGGGAAGTATTTTCAGATTTTTCTGGTTCAATTTCTAATGTTCGCCATTCTGCTGGTACATCTACTTTATGCAACAGCTCAACCGTCCGATCGATTGCTTGAATATTTTTTTCAACGATTGTCATAGATTTATGCCCATAGCTTTTTAGTGCTTCTGCCTTCAAAATAGGCAACACTTTTTCAAAGGGCATGATGTCAGCCAATTTAAAGAAAGCTGTTTCCATTGCGGTATTGATTCGTCTCCCCAAACCAACTTCCATTGCAAGTTTCATGGCATTGATGGTGTAAAAAGAAATCTCGTTTTCTGCCAAGTAACGCTTCATTTTTTTGGGTAAATGACGGTGCAACTGCTCATCGGTCCATGTTGTATTTAACAAGAAGGTCCCGCCTTTTTTCAATCCCTTTACCAAATCATAGGTATGAAGGTAGGCAGGTGTATGGCAAGCGACAAAATCCGCATGTTCGATCAAATAAGTGGAACGAATTGGTGTATCCCCGAAGCGTAGATGAGAAACTGTCAGTCCACCGGATTTTTTGGAATCGTAGTAGAAAAACCCCTGAGCAAATTTTTCTGTATTGTCACCGATAATTTTGATTGCTGATTTATTGGCGCCAACTGTACCATCTGAACCAAACCCCCAAAATTTTGCTTGGAAGGTTTTTGGGTTTGTCAAATCCAAGCTCTCTCCACAATCTAGCGAAAGATGGGTCACGTCATCATTGATACCGATCGTGAACCGTTTCTTTCCAGCTTTTCCCTTTTTTAATTCATCGAAAACCGCAACGACTTGATTGGGTGTAACATCTTTGGAACCCAAACCATAACGACCGCCAATCACGATTGGTCGGATTTCTGATTCATACAAAGCACTTTGAACGTCTAACAGTAATGGTTCTCCACCAGCACCAGGTTCTTTGCTGCGGTCTAGCACAGCAATGGCTTTAACCGTAGCTGGAATTTTTTCTAATAAATTCTCAATAGGAAATGGTCGATACAAATGAATATTGATAAAACCAACTTTTCGTCCTTGTTTATTCAAATAGTCAACGGTTTGTTCAATTGTTTGAGCCGATGAACCCATTGCAATTATCAATTCTTCCGCATCATCCGCCCCATAATACGTTGTCAAATCATAGTTTGTATTTCGCAGTTCATTAATTTTAAACATATATTTTTGCACGATTGCCGGTAATTTATCATAATATTGATTGATGGTCTCCCGCTGTTGAAAATGGATATCCGGATTCTGATTGGTTCCGCTGACGGTTGGGTGATTGGGATTCATTCCCCGTTGCCGAAATTCCGCCAATTTATCCTGATCAATTAATTCCGCCAGTTTTTCATAATCAATCACCTCGATTTTTTGAATTTCATGACTGGTCCGAAAGCCATCAAAGAAATTCAAGAAAGGCAAGCTGGATTCGATGGCTGCCAAATGTGCAACTGCCGAAAGATCCATAACTTCTTGCACACTACTTTCCGTCAGCATTGCAAAGCCCGTCTGCCGAGCTGCCATCACATCAGTATGGTCGCCAAAAATATTCAGAGCATTCGTCGTTACTGCACGACTCGCAACATGAAAAACTCCGGGTAATAGTTCACCAGCGATCTTATACATATTCGGAATCATTAATAGCAGACCTTGTGAAGCTGTGTACGTGGAGGTCAAAGCGCCGGTTTTTAATGAACCGTGCACGACACCGGCAGCTCCTGCTTCCGATTGCATTTCTACCACTTTTACCGGTTGACCGAAAAGATTCGTTTTTCCTTCTGCCGACCATTGATCCACCAACTCTGCCATCGTTGAACTTGGTGTAATTGGATAAATTGCTGCTAATTCAGTAAAGGCGTAAGAAATATAGGCAGCTGCTGTATTTCCGTCCATTGTTTTTCGCATTTTTTCATCATCCTCTATAGATTTCTCTACTCCCTGTTATTATAGCCGAAAAAGGAACAATTAGAAATGAAATTAAGAAATATTTCACAGACTTTTTCCTTTTGCCGACTTCAATAAAAAAGTCTTTGTGAAATAAAACCAAATACTTCTTTCTTCACCATTTTTCAGCTACACTAGAGGAAAAGGAGGCGAAAAAATGGATACTTCAGAAATCAATTATTTAGAAACCAATGCCGATGTCGGAGTTAAAATCGGTCCTACAGATGCACCAGTCGCCATCATTGAATTTCTTAATCTACGATGCCCCTATTGCCGTCAATGGTTTACCGCTTCAAAAGACATTATCGACCAGGCAGTAAAAGAAAAGAAAGCCTATCGAGTCATCAAACTTTTTGACAAAGAAAAAGAAAGTCTGCAACGGGGGAATGTGATGCACCGTTACGTCACAAAAGGAGATATTGAAAAAGCCTATCAAGATATCAACCGCATTTTTGATACACAAGATCAGTGGGGAGAGTTAACACTGGAAGAAGTCGAAACCTTCGCGGAAGAACAGTTAGGTTTAGAGAATTACGAAGATACACTGACCACCAAAGCAATCATTGAAGAAGCGAATCGTGCAAATATCAAATTTGTACCGACAATCATCATCGGCAATAAAATTTTTGATGAGTCGATTGAACCGGAACAGTTAAAAGACTATCTTAATGCAGCTCTTTTGAAGAGATGAAAAAAATGCAAGAGGCTCTTTGACGTTTGTCGAAGAAGTCTCTTGCATTTTATACTTTTTCCCGCAGATTTTCTGCAAATTCATTAATTTTACGAATCCGATGGTTGATCCCTGATTTGGAGATTGCTCCGGAGGGAATCATTTCTCCCAATTCCTTAAGACTAACCTCCGGATGTTCCAGACGCAACTCAGCAATTTCCTGTAATTTCTCCGGCAAAGCCTGCAGACCGACCCGCTGTTCGATAAATTCGATATTATCAATTTGTTTTGAGGCGGCATCAATCGTTTTATTCATGTTGGCCGTTTCGCAATTGACCAAACGATTGACTGAATTACGCATATCCCGAACAATTCGCACGTCCTCAAATTTCAACATTGAATTTGTTGCCCCAATCAAGGTTAAAAAATCCGCAATCTTTTCAGCACCTTTAAGATAAGAAATAAACCCATTCCTTCGTTCCAGCATTCGAGCATGCAGTCCATAATAATTTAACATGTCACATATATCTTGATTATGCTCTTCATAAATAGAATAAATTTCCAAATGGTAACGACTGGTTTCCGGATTATTGACTGAACCGGACGCCATAAAAGCCCCCCGCAAATAGGAACGCATTTTTTGCCCATTTCCCATAATCTCATCGGAAACATGAGTATGAAACATCATGCCATCCATAATATCCAATTCATTCAATACCCGTTGTGTTTCTTGCTTTAAGCGTACGATATAAACATTATTCTTTTTTAATTTCATTTTTCGCCGTACGAGCAGTTCACTGCGCACTTGAAAGTGATCCTTCAACAGAGAATAGATTCGTCTGGCGATTGCAGCATTTTCTGTTTGAACATTCAAAACAAATTGATGATTGGTCAAACTTAAAGAACCGTTCATCCGAATCAAAGCGGCTAGTTCAGCTTTGGCATGTTCCCGATGGACTTCTAAGCCGGTCAATTCTTTTTTTACATCAGCAGCAAACGACATCTAATCCCCTCCTCTCTATTTTGCACCGTAGACGATTCGCAGCAATTCCTCCGCTACTTTTTCGCCATCATGGAAGACCCCGCCATCATGCAGCTTTAAAAAGTCAGTGGAGACCACGCGGCATTCTTCCGCCCGCAGTCCTTTAAAATCGTGCTTAACCTGAAGCAGGTATTCGTCATAAATTTCCGGGTCCATATACCCCTCTGGCACCTTTTCTGTATTGACCAGCACGGTGTCAATAAATTGTTTTCCTAAATGTTTGTGCAATACCCGCACATGATCCGCATCTGTAAAGTGTTCGGTTTCACCTTTTTGCGTCATGATATTGCAGATATAGACGGTTTCAGCCTGTGTTTCTATTAACGCTTGACCAACTTCACTGATCATTAAATTAGGCAAAATACTAGTAAATAAACTCCCCGGTCCAAGTACGATCATGTCCGCATCCATAATGGAAGAAACCACTTTACGCGCTGCTTTTGGTTCTCGATTTCCGTGTTGATTCCGCACAAAAACCCGATCAATGGTTTTACGATCCAAAGCAATTTTTGATTCGCCAACTGCTTCCGTTCCATCGGCAAAAACGGCATGCAAAACTAACGGTTCTTCACTTGAAGGGTACACGTGACCGTCGACATGCATCATTTTTGTTAATAATTGAATGGCTTCATAAGTACTTTCCCGCATTTCAGAAATCGCAGCAATAATCAGATTCCCTAATGCATGATTTGCTAGAAATTTGTCTTCTTTTTTAAAGCGATATTGAAAAATATCTCCATACAATTTCGGCATATCCGATAAAGCCGCTAAAACATTTCGTAAATCCCCCGGCGGTGACATTGCGATGGAGTCGCGGATTTCGCCGCTGCTACCCCCATCGTCAGCAACCGTTACAACTGCTGTAATGTCTACCCCTTGATTGCGCAAACTTTTCAAAATAACCGGTAAGCCGGTTCCACCGCCGACAACGACGATTTTTGGTTTTCGAATACGATAGGTTTTCATTTTCATGAACGGTTCACCGTCTCTTTACGTTTATCTTTATCCCGGTGAGTGATATTAACCTTATAGTCTTTGGCTAGTTCTTGACCTACTCGTTCTGTCAAAGCCACTGAACGATGCTGTCCGCCAGTACAGCCGATAGCAACTGTCAAACTGCTTTTTCCTTCATTCACATACCCGGGCATAATCGTTTGTAGCAAGCCGATAAAACGTTGATAAAATTCTTCTGTTTCATCAAAGGACATCACATAATCGTAAACCGGTTGATCCATGCCGGTAAGTGGTCGCAAATCTGCAATATAATGTGGATTAGGTAAGAAACGAACATCCATCACAATATCTGCATCGATCGGTAACCCATACTTGAAGCCAAAAGAAATCATCTCTACCCGAAAGCCGTGTTCGTTCGATGTTTTAAATGCACCATTGATTTTTTCCCGCAATTGTCGCGGAGTCAAACTGGTTGTATCAATAATAATGGTTGCCTTCGTTTTGATATCATCAAGGATTGCCCGTTCTTTACGGATTCCTTCCGTAATCAAACCATCCATCGCCAAGGGATGCGCTCTGCGGGTCTCCTTGTAACGAGAAACCAATTCCTCATCAGAAGCATCTAAAAATAAAACCTGTGTATCGATAAAATTCGTATTTTCAATATCCACCAGCATACTTTGAATTTCTTCGAAAAAAGAGCGGGAACGTAAATCCACCACTAACGCAATTTTAGTTATTTTCCCTGATTCTTTAATTAACTCCCAAAATTTTGGAATCAATGAAGGTGGCATATTATCGATACAGAAAAAACCCATATCTTCAAAACTCTGGATGGCTACCGTTTTTCCGGCACCACTCATTCCGGTAATAATGACTAATTGTAAATTATCTTGCATAATCAAAAAACTCCCTTCAACAGCATCACCTATTCAATACATTATAACATTCCGGGCGTGTCTTTGCTACGAAATTCCATCGTATTCATAAAAAAAGAGCCAAAATCAATTGACTCTACTCGTGTCTATTTAAGTTGGTTCTCTTTTTTTGCTCGTCGATCCTGTAATGCGCGTGCTATCGTCCGGTCAACTAAAATTGATTGGGCATCGATTACCGGATACGGATTGTTCTCGGTGAATTCTTCCATCAAAGAAAGCTCGGTACAGCCTAAAACGATTTTTTCGCAGTGGTATTTTTCGACGACTTCCTGCAAAATTTCAAAATACAAGGTCTTATTCAAAAAATCATTTTCTTTGATGTCTTGGTAAATCAAATGATTGATTTTTTTCTGTAGAGAAGCGTCAGGAATCAGGACATCAAAGCCTGCGACCCGTAATTCTTTCTCATAGACCCCCGCCTTAACACTCCCTTCAGTGCCTAAAAAAGCGATTTTGCCAGAAGCTTGCTGCTTTTGCAACTCCACCGCCGCTTCTCGTGGCATATGCAATAAGTCAATCGGTGTCGCTGCCTGCAGTTCATCAAAGAAATAATGTGCCGTATTGCAAGTCAGCACAATAAAATTCGGCTTCAGGAGATTTTGCTTGGCAATGTCATCCAACAAAAAAGGCATAGGATTTTCTGCCGTCGTATCCAAGATATACGCTGTGCGGTCAGGGACCGTTGCGTGATTGAACAAGACATAATTCAAATACTCCTGATCCTTATGGGCTACTGTTCGATGATTCAGAAGGCGGACAAAACTCTCTGTCGCCATCGTCCCCATGCCACCTAAAATACTAAAAAAATTCTCCACAAGCTATCCTTCTTTCACATTAAAGTACGTTTTGAAGCGCTTGATGTAATTATGGAACATGTATTTCATCAAGAACCAGCGTTTGAAAGACTGGTCCTTTTCATAAAAGACGGTCGTTCCCCATCTACCATCTCGAATCAATTTTTCGGCAAAGGCTTTCCCCGCATTGTCCCGCGCATATTTTTTAAATGTTTTTTTCGGTACTCCTAGCCAAACTTTCGCTTTCGGAGAGTCAATAGTGCCATATTCTGTTTCTCGAAAAACAGAAGAATAAATTAGGTCTTCCGTAATGTATTTTGCCAGATTATATCCGCTCAATGTTACAAAAAAGCTACTTCTTCCTTGACGTAAATTAATTTCGAACAATTTGTATTCATCATCCCGGACATCATACTTCAAATCAAAGTTCGCAAATCCAACATAATGGATTTTCGTCAAAAACTCCTTAATCGTTCGATAAATCTTTTCATTATAGTCTGGAACGATTACCACATAATTTCCTACGGATGCGGGAGTTGGATCTTCTAATAATGGGTGTCCTAAAACCATCATACGAACGTTTTGATGTTGATCGACATACGCATTTAAAACCCGCATATTGCTATCATCCCCAGGAATAAAATCTTGAACGATCATCTCGCTGGTATAGCCGGCTTTATATAAACGATCTAAAATCATGTCAAACTCAGCTTGATTATCAATAATAAACGCTTTTTTGCGTCCTTCAAATTTAACAGACAACCATTCTACACTGTTCGCTGGTTTTAATGCGACTGGAAAATCAAACGGCAACGCTTGATTTAGTTTCCCCTCTACCACCATTTCTTTTGTTACAATCAAGGTCTTAGGATAAGGCAGTTGATATTCCTCACAGACTTCATAAAAACTTACTTTGTTGATCAGTCGCTTGAAAAGTGAGTAATCATTGGCAGCAAAAACAAAATAAGGCGCCAAGTCCTCCTTATGTTGCGACAGTAATTCCGCATAACCGTCTCCGCAAGCGATCAACAGGTACTTCCTAGAAGGATCGTTATAGGTATTCTTTGCCAGTTCTAACATTTTTTCAATAAACACTGGATCTTTATCAAAGCCATCCACCACATGGACATCGACGATTTGGCTATATCTTGTTGGTGCCAACTGATTTGATGCATAAGCGACAGAAGTCATGCCATATTCTTCATGAAAGGCACGAGCCATTCCATAGACATTCATATCGCTTCCTAAAAGAATCGGAATAAAGTTGTTTTGATCATTCATTTTACACACTCACTTCTACTAACTGATTCAATGATTTCTTGAAATATACAACAATCATAATACCATAAAGAAAAAAGCAATCAAAGTGCTGAACTTCGATTGCTTTTTTCAATTTTGAACGGATAGAACTTATAGGACAATAATTCAACCAAAAATCGTTGAGTTATCCCCTTGTGTGCATTCTAACCGAGTTGATTTCCAGTGACAAGTTCTTGAAAAAACAGTTAAGAAAACTTTAAATTTTATTTCAAAACTTTTTTCAAATACTGCCCGGTGTAACTTTCTTCCACGGCAGCGATCATTTCCGGTGTTCCTTTGGCAATAATCGTTCCACCGCCATCCCCGCCTTCTGGGCCAAGGTCAATCACATGATCTGCGGATTTGATGACATCCAGATTATGTTCAATCACTAATACGGTGTTCCCAGCGTCTGCCAATCGTTCTAAAACATGAAGCAAACGCGCGATATCATCCGTATGAAGTCCCGTTGTCGGTTCGTCAAGAATATAAAAGCTCTTGCCGTTTGAACTTTTATGCAATTCGCTGGCAAGTTTCATTCGTTGCGCTTCTCCCCCGGATAAGGTCGTAGCAGGTTGTCCCAGTGTGACATACCCCAAACCAACATCCACAATTGTTTGCAGTTTTCGATAGATTTTAGGAATATGTTTAAAGAAATCAACGGCATCTTCCACTGTCATATCCAAAATTTCTGAGATATTTTTCCCTTTGTAATGCACTTCCAACGTTTCTGAATTATACCGTTTCCCATGACAAACTTCACAAGGAACATAGACATCCGGCAAAAAGTGCATCTCGATTTTTATGATTCCGTCCCCTTTACAGGCTTCGCAGCGGCCACCCTTAACGTTAAAACTGAAACGTCCTTTTTTATACCCTCGCATCTTTGCTTCATTGGTTTTCGCAAAAAGATCACGAACATCGTCAAAAACACTGGTATAGGTAGCAGGATTGCTTCGTGGTGTCCGACCAATTGGGCTTTGATCAATATCGATGATTTTTTCAATCTTTTCGTAGCCAGTCATCGTTTTGAATTTTCCCGGCTTATGAGAGTTACGGTTGATTTTTTGCGCCAAAGCTTTTTTCAAAATCTCATTGACCAAGGTGGATTTTCCTGAACCGGAAACGCCGGTAACCGCAATAAATGAGCCTAACGGAAATTCTACCGAAATATTCTTCAAGTTGTTTTCACTAGCTCCGGTGATTTTAAGTTTTTCACCATTTCCTTTGCGGCGTTCTTTCGGTACAGGAATGACTTTTTTCCCGGATAAATATTGTCCTGTCAATGACTTCTTATTTTTCGCTACCTGCGCCGGTGTTCCCGCCGCAACGATTTCACCGCCGGCATGCCCGGCTCCTGGTCCCACATCAATCAAATAATCTGCTGCCCGCATTGTATCTTCATCATGCTCTACAACAATCAAGGTATTTCCCAGATCCCGCATTTTTCGTAAAGAATCCAATAAACGATCGTTGTCTCTTTGATGAAGACCGATAGACGGTTCATCCAAAATATACAATACACCCGACAGATTGGAACCGATTTGGGTCGCTAAACGGATCCGTTGTGCCTCTCCCCCAGATAAGGTACCGGCAGCTCGACTCAGGGTCAAATAATCTAACCCAACATTCCGTAAAAAGCTTAAACGGTCATTGATTTCTTTCAAAATAGGCTTGGCAATTACTTTTTCTGTTTCTGAAAGCGAAACCTTCTCAAAAAAGGCCAAACTATTATTGATGGCAAATTCGCTCACTTGACCGATATTTGTTTCATTGATTTGAACTGATAACGCCTGCGGATTCAACCGGTATCCACGACACGCTTGACAGGTTAATTCAGTCATATAAAGTCGCATTTGTTCCCGAGTGAAATCACTATTTGTTTCATGGTACCGGCGTTTAATATTCGTCAATACTCCTTCAAAGGCAACTTCAACATCCCGTACACCGCCAAAATCATTTTCATAATGAAAGTGGAAAGTTTCTCCATTTGATCCCTTTAAGACGATTTCTTGATGTTCTTCTGGCAATTCCTCAAAAGGTGTATCCATATCAATACCAAAACTGTCACAAGCCTGCTCCAACATTTGAGGGTAATATTGCGAACTAATTGGATTCCAAGGAATGATTGCTCCTTCATGTAATGTCTTGGTTGTATCTGGAACGACTAAATCCACGTCCACTTCCAGTTTAATACCTAAACCATCACATTCTGGACAAGCTCCAAATGGTGCGTTAAACGAAAAGAGTCGCGGTTCAAGCTCCCCAACTGTAAAACCACAATAGGGACAAGAGTAGTGTTCACTAAACAGCATTTCTTTTTGACCGATTACATCAACGACCGCATAGCCCTCTGCTAAATGCAGTGCCGCTTCAAAGGAATCAAACAGTCGAGAGCGAATGCCTTCCTTCACAACAATCCGATCAATGACAATACTAATTTCATGTTTTTTATTTTTTTCTAATTCAGGGACTTCTGAAATATCATAAATTTCGCCATCTACTCGAACCCGAACATAGCCTTCTCGCTGAATTCGTTCAAAAACTTTTTTATGCTGTCCCTTTTTTTGATAAACGATTGGAGCCAAAATTTGGATCTTCGTTCGTTCAGGTAGCTCTAATACTTCATCCACCATTTGTTCCGCAGACTGACTGGTGATCTCAATATGATCATTGGGACAAATCGGATGTCCAACCCGAGCAAATAACAGCCGCAAATAATCATTAATTTCTGTCACCGTTCCGACTGTTGAACGAGGGTTTTTACTGGTAGTCTTCTGATCGATAGAAATTGCCGGACTTAGACCATCAATACTGTCCACATCTGGTTTATCCATTTGCCCCAAAAACTGCCGAGCATATGCCGAAAGACTTTCCACATAGCGACGTTGTCCTTCTGCATAAAGTGTATCAAATGCCAATGAGCTCTTCCCAGAACCGGATAAACCAGTGACCACCACCAGTTTATCCCGGGGAATCGTTACATCAACATTTTTTAAATTATGTGCACGCGCACCGTGAATCACGATCTTATCATTTGCCATTGTTTTCCTCCTACTCAGACGCCTTTAATTCTAAAATGGTATCCCGTAATGTTGCAGCCGTCTCAAAATCTAACGCTTTGGCTGCGTCCTTCATTTCTTTTTCTAACTTACTCAATAAAATGGCTTTTTCTTCTCTTGATAAATCTTCAAAAGAAGTCGTTTCATAAGCTTCATCTTCTTCAGCCACTTTGGTGATTGAAATCAGATCGCGAATTTCTTTAATAATCGTCTTAGGAACGATGCCGTGTTCTTCATTATACTTTTGTTGAATCGAACGACGGCGTGCTGTTTCATCAATTGCTCGCTGCATCGAATCCGTCATTTTATCCGCATACATAATAACTTTCCCATCGGAATTTCGGGCTGCTCGTCCAATCGTTTGGACTAAAGAACGCTCACTACGCAAGAAGCCTTCTTTATCGGCATCTAAAATCGCAACCAAAGAAACTTCTGGTACGTCCAGACCTTCCCGCAATAGGTTGATTCCGATAAGAACGTCAAATTCCCCTAATCGCAAATCGCGAATGATTTCCGTTCGTTCCAACGTTTTGATATCACTGTGAAGATATTTAACCTTGATTCCTAATTCTTTTAAGTAATCTGTCAAGTCCTCTGACATTTTTTTCGTCAAAGTCGTCACAAAGACGCGCTGGTTCTTTTCAGACCGAGCATTGATTTCTCCAACCAAATCATCAATCTGTCCCATAATCGGACGGACTTCGATAACTGGATCAAGCAAACCAGTCGGACGAATAATTTGTTGAATGACGGTATCTGTTTGTTCCGCTTCATAAGGACCCGGTGTTGCCGAAACATATACAATCTGATTGACATGTTCTTCAAATTCCTCCAAACGCAAAGGACGATTATCCAATGCAGAAGGCAAACGAAAACCATAATCCACCAACATTTGTTTTCTCGCCCGGTCACCATTATACATGCCGCGCACCTGCGGCATCGTTACGTGAGATTCATCTACAACTAATAAAAAATCTTCTGGGAAGAAATCGATTAATGTATATGGCGGTTCTCCTTCTTTTCTGCCATCCATATGTCGGGAATAATTTTCAATTCCAGAGGTATACCCCATTTCTCGCAGCATCTCTAAATCATAATTTGTCCGCTGTTCCAAGCGTTGTGCTTCCAATAATTTATTTTCACTTCGTAGGACCTCCAAGCGATCTTTTAATTCGGCTTGAATAGACGCAATCCCGTGTTCTAAATAATCTTCATTGGTAACAAAGTGAGTTGCCGGGAAAATCGAAACATGTTCTGTTTCTGATAAAATTTCACCGGTCAATGCATCCACTTCACGGATTCGATCGATTTCATCACCAAAAAATTCGATTCGTAATGCCCGTTCATCCCGAGATGCGGGGAAAATCTCCACCACGTCTCCACGGACACGAAAACGCCCCCGCTGAAAATCAATGTCATTCCGTTCGAATTGGATATCGATCAAATTACGTAACAGCCGATCACGAGAAATTTCCATACCGACCCGTAAAGAAACTACCTGCTTCTGGTATTCGACTGGTGAACCCAAACCAAAAATACAGGACACAGATGCCACAACGATTACATCATTGCGTTCCAACAAAGCACTGGTCGCCGAGTGACGCAATTTGTCAATTTCATCATTGACACTAGAATCTTTTTCAATATAAGTATCACTGGATGGAACATAAGCTTCCGGTTGATAGTAATCATAATAACTAACAAAATATTCCACCGCGTTGTTTGGGAAAAATTCTTTGAACTCACCATACAACTGCCCAGCCAATGTTTTATTGTGGGCAATGATCAACGTCGGCTTGTTCACTTCTTTGATCAAATTCGAAATGGTATAAGTTTTTCCGGTTCCGGTCGCTCCTAATAAAATCTGGGCTTTCTTCCCTTCAACCACACCTTCAACCAATTCTCTAATGGCTTCCGGCTGATCCCCGGCAGGCTGATATTTTGAGACTAATTCAAATTTATGGGAGGTTTCTCTCTCAATCATCTAACATCCTCCTTTATTCCTTCATATTAAAAGCAAAGAAAATAAACACATTTCTCACTGCGCTATATTATATCATAGCGAACATACTTTCGCTAGTTTTCTGACTGAATCTCGCTTTTCCGAATGTAAGATTTCTTAACATCTTCTGTTAGCATTCTTGGTATTTTTTTATTTATTCCTTACTTTCTCTTGTTTAAGAGCGCTTTAACCCGTATAATATCCTCATATTCAAAAAAATAGGAGGATACGAAATGAAGAAACGAACACTTCTGCTCTCGTTGGCAGCATTAATGGTAGGTCTCTTTACACTAGGCGGAAAAGAATCGGTCGAAGCTGCCGAGAAAACCTATAAAATCGGAACCGATCTCACATTTGCGCCCTTCGAGTTCCAAAATGAAAACAATGAATATGTCGGTATTGATATCGACTTATTAAATGAAATTGCAAAAGATCAAAATTTTTCAGTCGATTTGCGACCGTTGGGCTTTGACAGCTCTATCCAAGGCGTCCAATCCAACCAACTAGACGGGATGATTGCCGGGATGAGTATTACCGACGAACGGAAAGAGTCCTTTGACTTTTCCGAACCTTACTTTGATAGCGGCATCCAAATGGCCGTTCGTGCAGACGAAGAATCTATCACCGATTATGATGGACTAAAAGGAAAAACGGTTGGTGCAAAAGTCGGCACAGAAAGCGCCACTTTTTTAGAAGAGAAGAAAGAGACCTATGGATTCAAAGTAAAAGTTTATGATGCAGCAGACGGGCTCTATGGAGCATTACGCAACAATACCGTACAGGCAATTTTTGATGACTACCCTGTGTTAGGTTATGCTATTTCAAATGGGGAAGAATTCAAACTCATCGGCGAACCGGAACAAGGAAATTCTTATGGTTTTGCAGTAAAAAAAGGTGAAAACAGTGAGCTCTTAGAAAAATTCAACAACGGCTTAAAAAAACTTAAAGAAAACGGCCGCTATGACAAAATTGTTGCAACCTATATCGCAACAGAAAGCGGAGACGATTCCGCTACAATGAAAAAAGTTGAACCAAAAAAAGAAGAATACATTATCGCAAGTGATTCCGCTTTTGCCCCTTTCGAATTTAAAAATGAAGAAAATGAATATGTCGGTATCGATGTCGACTTAATGAAACGAGCGGCTGAATTACAAGGCTTCAACATTAAATTTAATTTTATCGGCTTTTCCGGTGCATTACAGGCGCTTGAAGGCAATCAAGCAGACGGTATGATTGCCGGGATGAGCATTACTGATGAACGGAAGGAGTCCTTTGATTTTTCTACCCCCTATTTCGAAAGCGGAATTCAAGTCGCTGTAAAAGAGGGCAATAAATCAATCAAATCTTATGATGATTTAAAAGACAAAAAAGTTGGCGCAAAAATCGGTACGGAAAGCGCAGATTTTCTTGAAGCAAACAAAGATAACTACGGCTACACAATAAAACTGTACGATGCGGCGGATCAGCTTTACGAATCCGTGAAAGGCGGACAAATTGATGCTATGATGGACGATTATCCAGTTATCGGCTACGCCATCAGCAATGGACAAAAATTAACAACTCCTATCAAACGCGAATCTGGTGGTGAATATGGTTTCGCAGTGAAAAAAGGGCAAAATCCTGAATTACTTGAAATGTTTAATGAAGGAATCGCCGAAATGAAACGAACCGGCGAATACGAAGATATCCTCGCAAAATATATTTCAGATGGCGCCGCTCCTGTAAAAAAAGCCAACGAAAAAACGATTTTCGGGTTATTAGAAAATAACTGGAAAGTCTTACTGGAAGGGCTCGGAAAAACGATTGCATTGGCCTTGATTTCCTTTGCTCTAGCTCTAGTGATTGGGATTATTTTCGGACTGTTCAGCGTTGCACCAATCAGAGCTTTGCGGACTTTTGCTTCCATATACGTCGATATCATTCGCGGTATCCCAATGATGGTTCTGGCGTTCTTCATCTTTTTCGGGTTGTCGGATGCAATCGGCATTACGATTCCTGATTTTGCAGCAGGCGTCATCACCCTAACCTTGAATGCAAGTGCCTATATCGCTGAAATTGTTCGTGGCGGTATCAACGCTGTCCCTGTTGGGCAGATGGAAGCCTCCCGCAGTCTCGGTATGCCTTACACTCGCACCATGCAAAAAATCATTTTACCGCAAGCAATCAAAATTATGATTCCTTCCTTCGTCAATCAGTTCGTTATTTCGTTGAAGGACACGACCATTATCTCCGTCATCGGCGTGGTAGAACTATTGCAAACAGGAAAAATCATCGTTGCACGAACTTCACAAAGTACCAATGTTTATCTGATTATCGCGGTCATGTACTTGATCGTCATCACGTCACTGACAAAATTGGCAAAAGTTTTAGAAAAGAAGGTGAAATAAGATGGCAGAAAAAATCTTAGTGGAACATCTTGTTAAAAAATATGGTGACAATACCGTGTTAAATGATATCAGTATCTCAATTAAAGAAGGCGATGTTGTCTGTGTCATCGGTCCGTCCGGTTCCGGAAAAAGCACCTTTTTACGTTGCTTGAACCGTTTAGAGGAACCAACCAGTGGAGATATCGTCATTGATGGTGCTCATTTAATGGATAAGAATACCAATATCAATCTTATTCGGCAACATATCGGTATGGTTTTTCAACATTTTAACCTTTTCCCCCATTTGACCGTTTTAGAAAATATTGTTTTAGCGCCAATGGATCTTAAGAAAAACAATCGTAGCGAAGCGGAGAAAAAAGCGCTGGAATTATTGGATACCGTTGGACTAGCAGATAAAAAGGATATGTATCCTGATAAATTATCTGGCGGTCAAAAACAGCGGGTTGCTATCGCTCGCGCTTTGGCAATGAACCCTGATGTTATGTTATTTGATGAACCTACCTCTGCTCTGGATCCAGAAATGGTCGGCGATGTGTTGAACGTAATGAAAAAATTAGCAAAACAAGGCATGACAATGGTTATCGTCACCCATGAAATGGGCTTCGCCAAAGAAGTAGCTAATCGTGTTCTCTTTTGTGACGAAGGAAAATTCTTGGAAGATGGAACACCAGACCAACTGTTCAATGCTCCTAAGAACGAACGAACCAAAGATTTTCTGGACAAAGTTCTAAATATTTAATCTTTCTTGTGAAAGTCGGTTAATCCCTGACTTTCACAGTTTTTTTTGCAAAAAAATAAGTAGAAACAACGCCAAACAGTCGTCATTTCTACTTATTTTTTATGAACAGGAAGTCGATTGATTACCTACTTCTTTTTTCCGCTGAAGGCGTCTTTCATTTTATCAAAAAAACCTTCTGCCTGCTGTTCACTGATTTTTGTACCACTAGCTTCCGCAAAGCTACGCAATGCGTCTTTTTGCGCATCATTCAGATTTTTTGGTGTAAGGATTTTAACGCGGACTTGTTGATCGCCATTGCCACCACCACGTAAACGAGGTGCACCTTTTCCACGAAGACGGAAATTAGTTCCCGTTTGTGTACCAGCTGGAATTTTCAGTTTCACATCTCCATGAACAGTCGGCACATTGATTTCATCACCAAGTGCTGCTTGGACAAAGTTTAATGGCAATTCATAGTAAATCTCCGCACCATCCCGATCGAAGATATCACTTTCTTCAACTCGGAAAACAACATAAAGATCCCCATAAGGTCCACCGTTTTGTCCGGCTTCCCCTTGATTTGCCAAACGCATTTGTTGCCCATCTTCTACCCCTGCAGGGACATTGACTTTCACTTCATGGGCTTTCTTTTCGTGTCCAGCACCGTGACAAGTTGGACATGGTTCTTTGATTTCTTTCCCAGTACCATGACAGACATCACAGGTTTGACGACTCATTACACGACCAAGAGGCGTTTGTCGTTCCACATTGATTGAACCAGAACCATGACACTTATGACAGGTTTCTGGCTGGGTACCGGGTTTTGCTCCGTTACCGCCACATGTATGACAGGTTTCTTCCCGATTGTACTTGATCGGTTTCTCCACACCAAAAATTGCTTCTTCAAACTTCAAGTTGATCGAATACTGCAAATCGGCTCCTTGTCGGGGCGCATTGGGATCAGCCGAACGACCACCGCCACCGCCGCCAAAAAACGATTCAAAGATATCTTCAAATCCACCAAAACCGCCACCGGAAAAGCCACCATAATTACCGCCGCCAAATCCACCGTAGCCGCCACCGCCACCATAATTAGGATCTGTACCAGCGTGTCCATATTGATCATACGCTGCTCTTTTTTGCGGATCGCTCAGAATTTCATAGGCTTCGGAAATTTCTTTGAATTTATCTTCTGCATCAGCCTCTTTGTTAATATCCGGATGATACTTTTTGGAAAGCTTGCGGTATGCCTTTTTAATTTCATCATCCGAAGCCCCTTTTTGCAATCCCAGGACTTCGTAATAATCTCGTTTTGTTGCCATAGGCTTCCCTCCACATTTCTTGTTTTAACCACTTGTGTATTTTATCATATTTCTGTCATAAGCCAAATCATTCTTAATAAATCATAAGAAAAAGCCAAAGGATGACTTTGGCTTTTTCTTAGCGAGTTACTTATTTGTCATCGCCGTCTACTTCTTCAAAATCAGCATCGACAACATCATCTGCGCCGCCTTGCGCTTCTTCTGGATTTTCTTGTGCTTGTTGTTGCGCTGCTTGTTCGTACAATTTAACCGTTAAGTTTTGTACGATTTCGTTTAATGCATCTCGTTTTGTTTTCATTTCTTCGATGTTATTTGCTTCAACTGCAGCTTTCAGTTCATCCCGAGCATCTTCCGCTTTCTTCACTTCTTCTGCATCTACTTTGCCTTCTAGATCTTTCAATGTTTTATCAACAGTGAATAACAACGCATCTACATCATTACGAAGATCTACTTCTTCTTTGCGGGCTTTATCTGCTTCAGCATTTGCTTCAGCATCTTTCACCATGCGATCGATTTCTTCATCTGAAAGACCTGAAGAAGATTTGATGGTGATTTTTTGTTCTTTTTGTGTTCCCAAATCTTTAGCAGAAACATTCACGATACCGTTCTTATCGATATCAAAAGTTACTTCGATTTGTGGAATTCCACGAGGTGCTGGTGGAATATCCGTCAATTGGAATCTTCCTAATGTTTTGTTATCAGAAGCCATTGGACGTTCCCCTTGCAGTACATGGATATCTACGGCAGGTTGATTGTCTGCTGCTGTTGAGAAGACTTGTGATTTACTTGTAGGAATCGTTGTGTTACGGTCAATTAATTTTGTAAAGACACTACCCATTGTTTCGATACCTAATGAAAGTGGTGTAACGTCTAACAAGACTACATCTTTGACGTCCCCAGTGATAACTCCACCTTGGATTGCAGCACCCATCGCAACAACTTCGTCAGGATTTACAGATTTATTTGGTTCTTTGCCAGTTTCTTTACGAACAGCATCAACAACTGCAGGAATCCGGGTTGAACCACCGACTAAAATCACTTCATCTACTTCAGATTGTGATAAACCAGCATCTTTCAAAGCTTGACGTACTGGAATTTTTGTCCGTTCAACAAGATCACTTGTTAATTCATCAAATTTCGCACGAGTCAAAGTCATTTCCAAATGCAAAGGACCAGCGTCTCCGGCTGTGATAAATGGCAAGCTGATTTGCGTGCTTGTTACACCTGACAAATCTTTTTTCGCTTTTTCAGCGGCATCTTTCAACCGTTGCAACGCCATTTTGTCTTTTCCTAAATCAATACCGTTTTCTTTTTTAAATTCAGCAACCATATGATCGATGATTTTGTTATCAAAGTCATCCCCACCAAGATGATTGTCACCGGCTGTAGATAATACATCAAACACACCGTCACCTAATTCAAGGATTGATACGTCAAAAGTACCACCACCAAGGTCAAATACTAAGATTTTTTCTTCTTTGTCTGTTTTATCCAAACCATAAGCTAATGCTGCTGCTGTTGGTTCATTAACAATCCGTTCTACTTCTAAACCTGCAATTTTACCAGCATCTTTCGTTGCTTGACGTTGCGCATCATTGAAGTATGCAGGAACTGTAATGACTGCTTTTTCAACTTTTTCACCTAGATAATCTTCAGCAAAACCTTTGATGTATTGTAAAATCATAGCTGAGATTTCTTGTGGTGTATAAGATTTCCCTTCGGCTTCTACTTTATAACCTGCTTCACCAATATGACGTTTGATAGAAGAAATCGTATGAGGATTTGTTACAGCTTGACGTTTTGCTACTTCACCTACTTGGATTTCACCATTTTTGAAAGAAACAACAGAAGGTGTTGTGCGGTTTCCTTCTGGATTTGCAATAATTTTTGCTTCGCCGCCTTCAAGAACAGCGACTGCTGAGTTTGTTGTACCTAAGTCGATACCGATAATTTTACTCATGTAAAAAACACTCCTTTAAAATAGTATACTACTAATATTTTTTTATTATTGGGCTACGATAACCATGCTTGGTCGCAAGACGCGGTCATGCAGCTTATATCCTTTTTGTAAAACTTCAACGATTGTATCTGTTGCTACATCGTCACCGGCTGGAATCGTTTGAACGGCCTGATGAACATTAGGATCAAACATTTCACCAGCTGCGGGAATTTCTTCAATCCCTTCTTCTTTCAAAGCAAAACGAATTCCTTCTAGAACCATGTCGACACCTTTTTTCAAATTTGCGCCTTGGTCATCGGATACTTCCGCCGCCATTGCACGTTCCAAATTATCGATTGCCGGCAAAAGTTTCTTCGCCAAATCTTGCGAACGATATTTTTGTAATTGTTCCCGTTCATTGCGATTTCGAGTGGTAATATTTGCGATTTCCGCCCGCGCTCTCAAAAACTGATCTTCTAATTCATTGTTTTTTGCTTTCAACACTTCAAGTTCTGTCGGAGCTTCTGATTCAGTATCATCAGCTTCAATTTCTTCAGTGATCGCTGCTTCAATTTCTGTTTCTAGTTCTTTTTCCAATTCTTTTTCAGACACTTGACTAACTTCCTTTCTCTATTAGATTGTTTCGCTTTTTGCTTTTACTAACTAAACGAATCTAGTGATCGATAATAGTCAGCCAATTTTGATGCGAGTTCTTGACGAAAAACGTCAATCAACGCAAAAATTTTTGAATATTGCATACTCGTAGGACCCAAAAGCGCAATCGTGCCGCGGCCATGACCAGAAATATCATAACTTGCTTGGACTAAACTCATATTTTGCAGCAAGTCAATGCCAAGCTCATCACCAATTCGAATCTGGATAGTTCCATTTGGCGGAATCAATAGCTGATTCAACTCCTCGGGATCTTTCATAAAAGAATAAATCGTTTTGAACTGATCCACATCCGGCTTAGGACCGAAATCCAAAAGGTTCATCCGTCCGCCGACAAAGATTTTTTCTTCGAAAGCGTTACTCAGCAACGAATCAAATAGATCAAGAATCCCTTCAGTTGTTTGAAAATACTTATGCAAAATCATAGGAATTTCTGTTCGCAAGCGATGATATACCGTAATCAACGGTTCACCGATCAATTTATCATTGATGATCCGCACCATTTTCTCTAAATCTTCTCCACTAATGGAGCGGGGAATCGTAAAGACCTGACTTTCAACGTTACCTTTATCCGTCACGATAATCGCAATGATTTGGCGATCGTTCAAGGGAACGATGCGAAAACCCGTTAAACGTCGTTCCTTCATATCTGGACCTAGTGAAAGTGCTGTGTAACTGGTCAGACTGGATAGGATATCCGCAGACTGTTGGATGATTTCATTAATTTCATGAAACTCTCTACCAAAAGACTGTTGAATAAGTTGCATTTCTGATTTTTCGACTTTGTCCGGTCGTAAAAGATGATCAACATAATAACGATAGCCTGTCATCGAAGGAACTCGCCCGGAAGAAGAATGTGTTTTTTGAAGAAAGCCATATTCTTCTAATGCCTTCATCTCGTTGCGAATCGTTGCAGAGCTTGCATCAATTCCTTCTTCCATCAGTTTTTTAGAACCGACTGGATGACCCGTTTGCGTGTAATTTTGAACAATGAGACGCAAAATATCCTGTTGCCGTTGTGTCAACATAATCTATCACCTCTCATTAGCACTCTTTACTTATAAGTGCTAATACGAGTATAAATATACCACACTCCACTTATTTGTCAAGAATTTTTCACCACTTTTTAGCACTCTATCATGCCGAGTGCTAATTATTTTAGAAAAATTTAAAAAGAAAAAAGAGTCCTAGTTAGAACTCTTCAATAAAAACTTTTCAAATACTTCATTACCGATAAATAACCCAGTTTTTGTCAAACGGACGGTATCCTTTTCTTCCAGCAGCCAACCTTTTTCTTTCAGCTCCGGCAACACTGGTCCATAAATATCATGAAAATCGACATTAAATTTTTGGCGGAAGTTTTGCTTGGAAATACCTTCCAGTTTTCTTAGACCTAAAAATAATTCCTCTTCCATCTGATTTTCCTTTGTTAAAAATTCTTCTTCATAGATAGGAAGCTTTCCCTTTCGCAAAGGTTCCAAATAATGTTGGATTGGTCCATAATTTTTGTATCTGCGATTACCCAAGTAGCCGCTAGCTCCCGCACCAAACCCAAAATAATTTTCGTTGTTCCAATAAACCAGATTATGCTGAGATTCTTTTCCAGATTCAGCAAAGTTACTGATTTCGTATTGATGACGTCCACGTTTTTCCATTTGTTCGATTGCTTCTTCAAACATTTGACTTTCAACTTCTTGATCCGGCAATTCGATTCTTCCTTGCCGCACCCAATTCATGAACATGGTTTTATTTTCCAAAATTAAGGAATACAAAGAATAGTGAGGTAAATCAAAATCCAATGCTCGATGTAACGTATCTCTGAAACTTTCCAATGTTTGTCCCGGTAACGCATAGATTAAATCGATAGACACATTATCAAACTGCTCTTTTTTTAACAAGTCAATCGTTTGGTAAACATCAGCTACCGAGTGCTTACGACCAATTTTTTTTAATAATTGGTCATCAAATGTTTGGACGCCCATTGATAAACGACCAATTCCGTAATTTTTCATAACCCGCAATTTATCCTGAGTCAGATCGCCCGGATTGGCTTCAATAGTGAATTCTTTTACCTTCTCCATCGGAAACAAGTCCGTGACGCCTTGCAACAATTGATCCAATTGCTTTGCGGATAAAGAAGTTGGCGTTCCTCCACCAATGTAGATTGTTTTTGACTCTTCCGTTTTTTGTTGCTCCAATGTCAATTGGATTTCCTTCAACAGCATTTCGATATATTCATCGACTGGCTGCCCTTCCAGGAATACCTTATTAAAGTCACAGTAATAACAGATATGTTCACAAAATGGGATGTGAATGTAGGCTGAAATGCTGGTATTACCTGGTTTATCTATATTTTTCATTTTGTTATTTCCTCTCAAAAGGCCTGTCCGCTTCTTTAATACCTTTCATTTAGCTATAAATTGAAGCGTTGCACTTCATTCTATCATAGGCTATTAAAACTTAACATATTCTTTTCAAGAGCAATTACTAAATGAAGTTACGATAAAGCAACTTTTATTGAGGAAAATACTTATTTCTTCTATATTAGTAAGTTTATTTACACCACCAAAACTCGCAAGTCACCCCTCCGTCAATCTCTCATATTTTCTCAGGGTCAAAGGAACAAAAAGTAATAATAAAAGACCTAACCAAATCAGTGCCGTCTGGAGATTGTGGATTATTAACTCATTCATTAACAAACCTCGAATTGATTCTGTAATTGGAGTGAAAGGAGAAATTTCTGCTAACCGGCGTAAAAATTTTGGTAATGTTTCTAATGGGACAAACCCGCTACTCAAATAGGGCATAAACAGCAAAATCATCGGAAATGCTGCCGCTGCTTCCGTTCCAACAGTGAGCCCAACAAAAAAACTGATCCAGATCAGTACTGCCGCAAATAACAGCACAAAGAATAGCAAGAAAAAACTAGTTAAAAAAGTAATCTGAGTGCTAAATCCAAGTAAGATGCCCACGATGACCACTAGAAATACGGCAATAAGATTTTTTAGAAGATTAATGGTTAGTTCCCCCCATAAAACCGAAGATTGGGTAATATTCATTGTTTTGAAGCGATTCAAAATTCCTCTTTGTTTCATCGTAGACATGGCAACCGCCGCTCCTGCCGATACTTGCCCGATTCCTAAAACAATGATTCCGGGCAAGATATAATCGATATAATTCCCACTACGGTCAATTGCACCTCCAAAAATAAAAACAAAGGACAATAAAATCAGAACAGGCAAAAAAATTGTAGTAATCAACCCATCCAAATTACGGGAATTGAGCTTCCAGCTTCTCCTACTCATAACCGTCAAATCATGAAACCATTGCATGGCTGCTACCTCCTTTAGTTACTTCCAAATAAACATCTTCCAACGTTGGTTCCAATAATTGAACATCACTTACCACAATTTCATGGTCTGCTAATTTTGAAAACAATGAAGTCAATTTTTGAACTTTTTCTACTGCCAAAATCTCTAACTTATTTTCTGGTAGGAGAGCGATTTTTTCTCCGATTAAAACCAATTGTGCTTTTTGGAAGTCCTTTTCGTTTGAAAACTGTAAATGAATCTTACTTTCTGGCAATTGCTTTTTAAGTGTTTGAATCGATCCATCAGCAATAATTTTTCCTTGACTCATGATTGTCACATAGTCAGCCAATATCTCAGCTTCTTCCAAATACTGAGTGGTAAGAAAAATCGTCATTCCCGATTTTTTTGCCAAATCAGCAATCAGTTTCCAAATTTTCCGACGATTTGCAGGATCGATTCCAGTCGTTGGCTCGTCCAAAAACAACACTTTTGGATCTCCCAAAAGACTTGCTGCAATATCCAATCGGCGTTTCATCCCGCCAGAATACTGACTGACTTTTCTATCAGCAGCTTGTTCCAATTGAAATTGTTTTAATAGTTCTATAGCTTTTTTTCTCGCTATCTTCTTCGGTAACGAATGGAGTTGTCCAAGAATTTCTAGATTTTCCCGCCCAGTCAGTTCTTCATCCAGTGCTGCAAATTGTCCTGTCACACCGATTTGACTGCGGATTTCCTTTCGTGAAGCCTTGATTCCTTCGTAAAAAATTTCTCCTGCTGTTGGTTTTAACAAACCGGTAAGCAAATGAATCGTGGTCGTTTTTCCCGCCCCATTTTCTCCTAATAACGCAAAGATCTTACCAGCAGCCACCTGAAAATTAATTGCGTCCACTGCCAAATGCTCACCAAACTTTTTTGATAAATTCTTACCCTCAATCGCAAATTCCATAAAATTCTCCTTCGCCTTTATAATGAATGAACATATATTCATTATAAAATATAAAAAATATTTGTCAATGAAAAGCGAGATTTTCCACTGACAAAAAATTCACAGGCTATTTATTTTTGCAATAAAAAACTTAAAAAGATGCTGATATCCGGTAATTGATAGTCCTCTTCAAAAATCGTTGCCATTAGTCCTACTCCCTGAGCGCTACTGATAAAAAACATCGCCAACATTTGCGGATCACCAGCAACAAATTGCTTTTTTTCCTGACCACGAATAATCAATTGTTTCAATGCCGCAATTAGCTCCTTATCCATCGCAATCAATTCCTTCAAGCCGTTATTCGGCTCTGTATTGGGGAAAATCGATTGCGTAACCAATAAAAATAAATCACTTGTGGTTCGATCCACTGCGATTCCTTTCAACATTTCCTCTGTTGCCCCCGTTAAAATGCTTCGTGGATCACCTTCTGCTTGAAACAGGTGTTTCAAATTTCTTAAACCCTCAATGGCTTCACTCATTATGGCATCAAACAAGGCCTGCTTGGAAGGGAAATAACGATATGCCAACCCTGTGCTGACACCTGCCTCTTCGGCAATTGCCTGCATTGTCGTATTCGCAAAAGAATGTTTTGCAAATAAAGTAACCGCGGCATAGCGAATTTTATCTCTCGTTTGTTTTCGCATCGCTTCAAAGCGCTCTGTTTGTTTACTCACGAAATTCCCCCCTGTTCTTTTTTATTCGATATAAATTTATTATAAGAGACTTTGTGAGAGAATTCAATTTGCGGAGAGTTGCTCCCTTAATCTACAAACGTTTCCTCTTATTACTGCTTTTTCTAAAACGTCACAAAGACTGACTGGACAATAATTTTGCAGATCAGCACCTAGGTTTAGCCCGCGGCGTCCTAATAGCTTTTTAAAATATGGGCTGCATTTTCTGCCGTTTCGCCGAAGAAAAAATCAATCACATTCTCATGATTGAAATGTGTATCCGCAATAAAATATTTCACTCCGCTTTCTCCTCAGCGCATCTCACTTTGTAAGTCTGTATAATTAGCGATTTTCCCTTCCAGACGCTCTAAAGTTTCTCCCATTTCTTGGTATTTCTTTTTTAATTGCTCTCTTTCTTCAATCAAAATTTGTTTTCTGGCTTCTAGCGTTGCAGCTCCCTGTTGATAAAGTGTTGTATATTCAATCAAAGATTCCACCGTCAATCCAGCACTGCGCATGCATTTGATGAAATCAATCCATTGCAAATCTTCTTCTGAATAGTTTCGAACCCCGCCGTTTTTACGAGTGATTGGAGGAATTAAACCAATTCGCTCATAGTATCTGAGAGTGACTGGTGTTAATGCCATTTTTTCTGCTACTTTGGAAATGTTCATTTTTTGTCTCCTTGCTTTTTGTCTTTACACTATTTATCATTCATCGCATTCAATACATCAACTTTACAACTTAAACTCAAGGTTAAGTCAAACAGAACTTTTTTGCAATGCTTTGTGAAAAAAAAAACGACGATCAACAGGATTTCCTGCTAATCGTCCTTTGATTCAACTTATTCGTCTGCAAAATCATAGAGAACTGTCGAAAGATAGCGTTCGCCGTTATCAGCAACAATTGCTGCGACTTTCTTGCCGGCACCTAATTTTTTAGCCACTTCAATTGCACCGTAAATAGCTGCCCCTGCAGAAATTCCGACAAGAATCCCTTCTTGTGTTCCAACTTTCCGCGCAGTTTCCAAGGCGTTTTCACTAGATACAGGTAATACTTCTTGGTAGCTTTCTTCATTTAAAACTTTTGGCACAAAGCCGGTAGAAATCCCTTGAATTTTATGAGGACCCGCTTTGCCGCCAGATAAAACAGCAGATTCGGCCGCTTCCACCGCATAAACACGAACATTTGGCAAAGTTTCCTTCAAACTTTTGGCAACACCGGTAATCGTCCCACCAGTTCCAACGCCGGCAACAAACGCATCGAGTCCTGTTTCGGCGAATGCTGCAGCAAGTTCCTTACCAGTTGTTTGATAATGAACTTCTGGATTGGCTTCATTTTCAAATTGCAAAGGCAAAAACCAACCGTTTTCTTCTGCCAACTCTTTAGCCTTGGCAATCGCTCCGTTGATTCCTTCACTCCCTGGTGTCAAAACTAATTTTGCACCGTATGCTTGGATCAATTTCCGACGTTCAATTGAGAAGGTTTCCGGTAAAACGATGACAACGTTATACCCTTTTGCCGCACCAACGAAGGATAAGCCAACGCCTGTATTGCCGGAAGTCGGTTCAACGATTGTTCCTCCGGGTTTTAATTTCCCCTCTTTTTCTGCTTTTTCGATCATTGCAAGGGCGATTCGATCCTTGACTGAACCAGCTGGGTTATAAAATTCTAGTTTAACATAGACATCTGCAGCACCTTCTGGAACGATTCGATTTAGTTTTACGACAGGTGTATCTCCGGTCAATTCTAAGATATTTTCAACGATTTTTGCCATTTGCATTCTCTCCTTTTTATCAGTACAACCGCTGTTCCTACAAAATAAAAAAACATCCTTCCATAAAAAGAAAGGACGATTGTCTCGTGTGACCACCTTTGTTCGCTGACTCTTCACAAAGTCAGCCTCCATAAGTATCTCAAAAAATTCAAACGAAATACTTGCGCGTATCTAACGGACGCTTTCCGTCGGCAGTTCGTTATTACTTGCTGTCGATTGCTCCAAGACCATTTTCCAAAGTTTCCCGCTGCTTATTCTCATTCTCCTAAGCTCTCTGTAAGTGTTCCGCTTTGTACTTATCTTTTCATGGCATTTCTTATTTTGTTGTTGTAATCATAGCGCAGAGAGTAGATTAATTCAATCTTTCACATGATAAGAAATAAAGCAGTGTGATAAATTTTTGTTATCATTAAAAAAGAATCGGAGTAATTATCCTCCGATTCTGGTTTCTTATTTTTTAAAATATGCACGTGTTGCCGCTTCGTCTGCATGCAGTTGTTCGATCAGAGCTTCTGCCCCATCAAAAGCAACCTGTCCCCGTAGCAGATGTAGCCAGCGGACACTGACCTGTTCCCCATAGATATCTTGATGAAAATCCAAAATATAGACTTCAACTGTTAATTCTCGTCCTTTGCCGAAGGTATCATTATGGCCAATTGATCCCATTGCCGGATACCAACGATCGCCCACCTTCAATTCAGACACATAGACGCCTTCTTCGGGCAAACGGACAGTAGATTTGAACTTGATATTGGCTGTAGGAAATCCTAAAGTGCGTCCACGAGCATCCCCGTGCACGACTGTCCCTTCGATTTCATATGGATAGCCCAATAGTTTATTGACTTCATCCATATTTCCTTCTTCCAACAATTGACGAATACGAGTAGAACTGATTTTTTCTCCATCCTCAGTTTCTTTTGCTACTGTGACTACCTCAAAACGATTTTTAGCATATTCAGGAAGATGGGCTACATCAGCGATATCTCTCGGACCATAGGTATAATCAAAGCCGCTGACAGCAAATTTTCCATGAAGACCCACAATATATTGATCCACAAAGTCCTGTGGCTTTAATCCTGCAAACGCCGAAGTAAAATCAATCACATATAAATAATCGACGCCTAGATCAGCCATGATTCGTTCTTTTTGCGAAAGGCTAGTTAGGTAATGCATTTCAGCTGGATCGACCTTTTGGAAAACAATGGAAGGATGTTGATTAAATGTCATCACAGCTAACTTTAATCCTTGCTCCTCAGCGATTTTTTTTCCTTTCCGAATGACTTTCTGATGTCCTTTATGTACCCCATCAAAAAAGCCCAGAACTAAAACGACATCCCCTTCTGGAATTTGCTCTTTTGTATAAGGATGTCTAATCGTTATTATTTTCATCAAAATTCTCCGTTCATAATTAAGGTAACAAATTTACTACACAGAACCTATCAAGTAATCCTCCATCTACTACTCCGTACGAAACATTTTCCTCGGTTTTAGTTCTTCGGGATTCTTATTGTTCTTTTCATAGATTCCTACCACTTTTTCTTGATAAAACAGCGCAATCGGTTCCTGTGGCATTTCGGCTAATTGGAAAGCTGAAAAAGGCAGTCGCATCCCATTTTTTATTTTTTGCCACAATGCATCGGAAAGATCCACCCGTGGAAATTCCTTTACGCCATATTCAATTGGCAATAAATAGGCCTCTAATTGGTTTTGCTCTACTAATTCCCGTACCTGTTGCAGGGTTACTGCTTGCGCTTTTGTAAATCCGCCACTAGCTATTCGTGTTAAGTCCGACATGTGGGCGGCTACCTGTAATTTTTTTCCCGTATCAACCGCTAACGTTCGCACGTAGGTTCCTTTGCCGCACCTCACTTGAAACCGCCAAGACTGGGTTCCATTTTCCCATACTGGCTCTGAGATTCGTTCAAAAGAAAAAATTTGGGCTTTGCGTTCAGGGCGTTCAACGATTTCTCCCGCTCGTGCATAGTCATATAACCGACGTCCGTTGACCTTGACCGCTGAAAACATCGGCGGTATCTGAGTAATTTCACCCGTCAAAGAAGCCATTGCTTCATCGATTGCTTTGTTCGAAAATGGTTGTTGGATGACTGTACGTTCAACAACCTCTCCTGAAGCATCCTCTGTCGTTGTTGCAAATCCAAGGGTAATTTCCCCTACATATGTTTTTCCCGACTCCATCAGAAATTCTACCATCTTTGTGCCTTTTCCGATACAAATCGGCAATACACCATCTACATCGGGATCCAGTGTACCACTATGCCCGATTTTTTTTGTATGTAAAATTTTTCGTAATTGAAAAACACAGTCATGACTCGTCATTCCCCGTTCTTTCCATAGAGGTAAAATTCCGTCCATGTCACACCTCACTTCTCCTATTCAACTGGATTATTATAGCACATTTCCCCAGAAGTTTATCATCTGTAAACTGAAAAAAGCGAAGGTATCTCAGTTCCCAAAAAGAGAGCTGAAATCCTTCGCTAGTTTTTTCATGAAATTCTTCTTTACTCTTTGTGCAGGTTGCGAATCATTTCATCGATCTTATTGCCATATTCGACAGATTCATCAAGTTCAAAAAAGATTTCCGGCGTTTTATAAAGGGTTAAGGTTTGTCCCAATTCATGACGAATCAAGCCTGTTGCTTTTTCAAGCCCTTGCTGTGCCTTTTGTCTTTCAGAAGCTAATTCTGACAGTAAACTATAATAAATTGTCGCTTGTTGCAAATCACCTGTCACACGTACATCAGTAATAGTTACATCCTGTACCCGAGGATCACGGATTTTTTTTCGTAAGATTTGGTTTACTTCCCGTAGAATTTCTTGTGCTACTCTGCGATCACGATAATTGGCCATAGTCTTCGACCTCCTTTGTGATTAATCGTTTTTAATTTCTTCCATAACATATGCTTCGATAACATCATCTGCTTTGAGATCGTTGAATTTTTCGATCATTGCACCACATTCAAAGCCTAGCTTAACTTCCTTCACATCATCTTTGAAGCGTTTCAAGCTTGCTAATACACCTTCGTAAATCACGATGCCGTCGCGAATCACACGCACACCGCTGTCTCGACGAATAAATCCTTCTGTTACGTAACAACCAGCAATCGTTCCGACTTTGGAGACTTTATATGTTTCTCGGACAACCATTTGTCCTATGATTTTTTCTTCGAATTCTGGATCAAGCATTCCCTTCATCGCTGTTTCGATTTCTTCGATGGCTTTGTAAATGATCCGGTGTAGACGAATGTCCACTTTTTCAGCATCTGCTTGTTGTTTTGCTTGTGGTGTCGGACGCACATTGAATCCAATGATAATCGCATTACTTGCTGCAGCCAGTGTCACATCGCTCTCATTGATGGCACCTACTGCTGAATGGACGATATTGATACGAACGCCTTCAACATCGATTTTTTGTAATGAGGCTGCCAATGCTTCGGCAGAACCTTGCACGTCTGCTTTAATGATAACATTAACGTCTTTCAATTCGCCTTCTTTTAGGCTTTCAAATAATGTATCCAGTGTTACCCGACTATTAGATGAGCGTTGTTCCATCAAGGCACGTTTGCCCCGCTCTTCCCCAGCTGCCCGAGCAGTTTTTTCATCTTCAAAGACAACGAAACGGTCTCCAGCTTGAGGTACATCATTCAATCCGGTAATTTCAACTGGTGTTGCTGGTCCAGCTGCTTTTTCCCGCCGACCGATATCATTGGTCATCACCCGAACACGTCCATAGGTATTTCCGACAACGATTGGATCACCAACATGCAGTGTTCCTTGTTGAACCAGTAAAGTAGAAACTGGTCCTTTTCCTTTATCTAATCGTGCTTCAATGACGGTTCCGATTGCCCGCTGTTGAGGATCTGCTTTCAAATCTTCAACTTCTGCAACTAAAACAATCATTTCCAACAATTCTTCGATATTTTGACCAAATTTTGCGGAGATTTCAACAAAAATCGTATCGCCACCCCAAGCTTCAGGGATCAGTTCATATTCGCTTAGTTCTTGCATAACATGTTGTGGATTAGCACCTGGTTTATCGATTTTATTGACTGCAACGATGATTGGAACTTTTGCTGCCTTCGCATGATTGATTGCTTCAATTGTTTGTGGCATCACACCATCATCTGCTGCAACTACTAAAATAGTAATATCAGTAATACTTGCTCCTCGTGCCCGCATGCTGGTAAAGGCCGCGTGTCCCGGTGTATCCAAGAAGGTAATAGGTTTGCCGTCGATATCAATTTGATAAGCACCAATATGCTGTGTAATTCCTCCGGCTTCACCACTGGTTACTCGTGAATGACGCAAAGTATCTAACAACGTTGTCTTACCGTGATCGACGTGTCCCATGATCGTTACAACTGGTGGACGTGGAACAAGATTTTCTTCATTCAATTCTTCTGGTTCAAAGAATTTGTCGATATCTGTGATATCCACTTGTACTTTTTCTTGTGCTTCCATGCCGTAGTCTGTCGCCAATAATTCAATCGTATCTTTATCCAACGGTTGATTTTGGTTGACCATAACACCCATCAAGAATAATTTTTTGATGATTTCGGCTGGCTCACGATGGATTTTTTTTGAAATTTCTGCTACGTTCATACCTTCTGTATATTCTAAAACATCTGGCAATTCACGGAATTTACGTGGTGGAACAGCAGGTTTTTGGGAAGTTTGTTGTTGACGGCCTTTCTTCCCTTTTTTATTAAATCGATTGCGATTTTGATTGCCAAAATTGTTGCGGTTTTGGTTGTTGAAGTTTCCTTTGCCGCGGTTATTGTTCGTTGTTCGTTTTTGATCTTGTCCACCTTGTCCGCCGGCTTGTCCTCGAGTTTGATTCTGAGAAGCAGCTTGTGGACGTTGGTTGGTTGCTTGATTGCGTTGTTCTGTTGGTTTTTGGTTTGTTTTTTGATTCATCTGTTTTCCTGACTGTGGTTGCTGTGATTGTGGACGACTTTGTCCCTGAGGTTTTTGACCTTGTGTTTGTGGTCTTTGTCCTTGGGTCTGTGGTCTCCCTTGATTTTGCGGTTTTTGACCTTGATTCTGTGGTCGTTGTGCTTGATTTTGCGGTCTTGCTTGATTTTGATTTTGTGGTTTTTGACCTTGTGTTTGTGGTCTTGTTGTCTGTTGTTTTGGTTTTTCTTGATTTGGTCGTTCTGCCTGGTTTACTCCTTGATTTGCAGGTTTAGCCGTGTCTTGACGATAAGGCTTGTTTCCCGCTGGACGGGCAGGTTTGTTACGATTTTGAAAATTCGGATTATTCCGCTGTGTTTGGAATTTTTTATGTTCAGGTTTTGCTTCTGGATTAGAAGGCTGGTTCGCTGGTTTTTGGGTTGCAGGTTGGCTATTTTCTTGTTGTCTATTTCCGGAGTTCGGTCTGTTTGACGCGCCTCCAGTCAATGTTTGGCGTAATTTTTTTTCTTCTCCATCCGAAATCGAACCCATATGGTTTTTGACATCAAATCCTAAAGATTGCGCCTTTTCAACAAGCTCTTTGCTTGATTTGTTCATTTCTTTTGCAAGTTCATAAATTCTTTTTTTACCCATGCAATCACCTTCCTAACCTTGTATTAGTTCCTTGATCTTCCTTCCAAAACCTTGATCCATTACAGCAATCACCATCCTTGGTTTGCCAATGGCGTGACTGATTTCAGTAGAAGTTAACTCGTCAAAGCAAGGAACTTTGTAATAAGTACTTTTATCTTTGACTTTTTTTTGGGTATTTTTTCCAGCGTCAGAGGCGATCAAAACAAGTGCCGCTTTTTGCGAACGGATCTCTTTGACCACAAGCTCTTCGCCGGTTACCAGTTTACCAGCTCGCATTGCAAGTCCTAACATATTCAGCAGCTTCGTCTTATTCATTTTTGAATAACTCGCGACGGGCTTTTTGATGGGTGACATAGTCTAATAATTCTTGATAGAATTCATCTGTCAAGGTTGTTTCCAACACCCGATCCAAAATTTTCTTTTCTTGAGAAACACGTACTTCCTCAGGTTCAATCGCAACATACGCACCGCGACCAGGCATTTTTCCAGATGGATCAATGGAAACGACGCCTTCTTTTGAGCGGGCAATGCGAATCAATTCTTTTTTAGGTTTCATTTCACCAGACACAACCGATTTTCGTAAAGGAACTTTTCGTTTTTTCATCGTTTTTCCCTCGCTTGTTTCTCTACTTTTCGTCCATATCAACGACTTCATCGTCTGCAGGTTTTTCTGATTCCACGATTGCTTCTTCTGGAGTTTCAGTTATCGCTGCATCCACATCAGCTGATTCACCGGCATCGATATAATCGCCATCTTCAAGTTTTGCGTAAAATTCTTCCATATCTGATTCTGATTTGATATCGATTTTAAACCCAGTTAATTTTGCTGCAAGACGGGCGTTTTGTCCCCGTTTGCCGATGGCTAATGACAATTGATAATCTGGTACGACAACTGTGCAGGCCTTAGGATTTTGCAAGTCAAAGATAACATCCACAACTTGTGCCGGATTCAACGAATTTGCAATGTATACTGCGGCATCTTCGTTCCATTCAACGATATCCATGTTTTCGCCCTTTAATTCATTGACGATAGCTTGGACCCGTTGGCCTTTTGGTCCTACACACGTTCCCACGGGATCGATATTCGGATCATTGGATCGAACAGAAACTTTTGAACGGTCCCCTGCTTCACGAGCAATACTGATAATTTCAACCGTTCCATCATAGACTTCCGGCACTTCTTGTTCAAATAAGCGACGCAACAAATCTGGATGGCTACGGCTTACAAAAACTTGAGGGCCTTTTGATGTATTTTCAACACGAAAAACGTAGACCTTGATTCGGTCGTGAGGTTGATAAAATTCGTTAGGCATTTGATCTTGCTTTGAAAGGACAGCTTCGATTTTGCCAAGATTGACATAAATATAACGATGGTCTTGACGTTCAACAATTCCTTGCATGATGTCTTTTTCATAAGCACTGAATTCGTTATAGATAATGTTGCGTTCCGCTTCTCTCACCCGTTGCAAGATAACTTGTTTCGCCGTTTGGGCGGCAATCCGTCCAAAATCTTTCGGTGTGACTTCGAAACGAATCTTATCCCCGATTTCATAAGCAGGATTGATCAGCAAAGCGTCTTTTAAAGATACTTCCAACTGAGAGTCCATGACTTCTTCAGTTACTTCTTTGACTGCATACACATGGATGTTGCCCTTTTTTTGATCAAATTCCACTTCAACGTTTTGTGCTTGGCCATAGTGGCGTTTGTAAGCCGAAACTAAAGCTGCTTCAAGCGCTTCAATAACGATTTCTTTGGAAACTCCTTTTTCCGCTTCCAATGCATCCAATGCATTCAACATTTCTTTACTCATTGTTTTCTGACTCCTTCGTGATTAAAATTGAATAGCTAAACGCGCTTTAGCAATGTTTTTCCGATCAAAAGTAATCTCTTTTTCCCGTGTTTTTATACGAATTTTCATCGTCATCTGTTCTTTATCAAAAGCTTGTAAAAATCCTTCGTACTGCTTTTCACCATCGACTGGCTGATAAAAGGATACATGGATGTATTCGCCAAGTGCTTTTTCATAGTCGCTTTCTTTTTTCAAAGGACGCTCAGCACCAGGAGAAGAAACTTCTAAAAAATATGCTTGGGGAATGGGATCTGGATCGCACGCATCCAGTTTTTCACTTAATTGCTCACTGACAAAGGCACACTCCTCGATATCGATTCCGCCTTCTTTATCAATGAATACGCGAAGAAACCAGCTTTTTCCTTCTTTTGCAAATTCCACTTCAACCAACTCAAAATTTTGTTCCTCTAAGATGGGAGTCACTAATTCCGTAACTGTTTCCACCACTGTACTCAAAATTCTTCGCCTCCTTCAAAATAAACGACTTTCATTCATGAAAAAGAGTGAGCGAAATTTCCGCTCACTCACTTCAAGTATCATTACCATAACGTACTATACCATATACTACGAGAAAACTCAAGGTCTAAAGACGGACCTGATAAGCATTCCACGCTTTCTTAAAAAATATTCAATAATTTTTTCTTAAAAAATTTGGCGAAGCAACCGTGGAAGCAACGCCTGTTGATCGAAATCCATTGGCGGATATTCGGGGAAAAGCAGGAACAAGCGTATACCGTATACGACTAAAACAACGCCTAACAATGACAGCCAGAGTTTCTCCTTACGCAAAATTGCCGCCAGACGGGGAAAATATTTCTTACCAAGCAGCGCTCCGAAAATCAAAGCTACCAACCAAAATAGTGGATGATAATAAAATGCCCCTGTAAAATCGCCACTAAAAAAATGAAGAAATGCGCGGGTCATGCCACAACCTGGGCAAGGCAGACCGGTAATTGCTTTGAAAAAACACATTAATAATCTGTCCAGTCGTCATCTTTTGTTTCTGGCTCCGTAGTATCTGTTCGCCATAAAAGATTCAAATCAGATTGCAAAATCGCCATATTGACAATATTCAGCCCAAATAAAGATAGGACGATAAAAAGAACTTTATTGTCATTATAAACCTTGTAGCCAACTTTTTGCTGCGCTTTTATGAATAGGTCATTGATCCGATACCACCAATAAATACCGTAAATACCACAGGTAATAACCGTTAATAAAATAACCGTTCCTGGACTTAATCGATAATCATTTGTGTACTCATTCAGATCTCTTGTGGTTTGATACATCCAGACAAAAAAATAAATGCCACAGGTAATAATCGACAGGACAATCACTGATAGGATCGATCGTTGCTTGTTTTCCATTTTTTCATTCCTTTCTCCCTGTTTTTATCTCTTTTTGATAATAAATTTTCCCGCTTTTTGATGTTTAACCAAAAAGCGAGAAATTCGTTCAACTATTCAGTAGTTACCTATGCTTCACGACTGTAATTGTTTACTTCTGCAACGATTGCATCGATAAACATACTCAAATCTTCCACAGCAGTTTCTTTACTTCCGTAACGACGAACATTTACCGTAGCATCCTTCACTTCATTGTCTCCAACAACTAATTGATAAGGAATTTTTTGCGTTTGGGAGCCCCGAATTTTATAGCCCATTTTTTCATTTCGGTCATCCACTTCAACCCGCAAACCTTGGCTTTGCAGACGTTCTTTGATTTCATAAGCGTAATCACTGTGTGCATCAACGGAAACCGGGATGATTGTTGCTTGAACAGGTGCCAACCAAGTTGGAAAAGCGCCTTTATAAACTTCAGTCAAATATGCAACAAAACGTTCCATGGTTGACACGATTCCTCGGTGAATGACAACAGGACGATGCGTATTTTCGCCATCTTCCCCAACATAAGTCAAGTCAAAACGTTCAGGCAATAAGAAATCCAATTGAATCGTTGACAATGTTTCTTCCATTCCCAATGCTGTTTTTACTTGTACATCCATTTTTGGACCATAAAAGGCAGCTTCACCTTCTGCTTCAAAATAGTCTAAACCAAGCTCATCCATTGCTTCTTTCAACATTGTTTGAGCATTTTCCCACATTGCATCATCATCAAAATATTTGTCTGTATTGTTTGGATCCCGATAGCTTAAGCGGAAACGATAATCGGTGATGTTGAAATCTTTGTAAACAGCAATCATCAAGTCCAGTGTCCGTTTAAATTCTTCCTTGATTTGATCTGGGCGAACAAAAGTATGTCCGTCGTTCAAGGTCATTTCCCGCACCCGTTGCAACCCGGACAATGCGCCAGATTTTTCATAACGGTGCATCATACCAAGTTCAGCAATTCGAATTGGCAACTCGCGATAAGAATGGATATGATTTTTATAAACCATCATATGATGAGGACAATTCATTGGGCGCAGAACCAGCATTTCGCCATCTCCCATATCCATTGGCGGAAACATATCTTCATGGTAGTGATCCCAGTGTCCAGAAGTTTTGTATAAGTTCACATCTGCCATAATCGGTGTATACACGTGTTGATAACCCAAACCAATTTCCTTATCTACAATGTAGCGTTCGATAGTCCGACGAATGGTTGCTCCTTTTGGCAACCAGAATGGTAACCCAGAACCAACTTCTTGAGAAACCATGAATAAATCTAATTCTTTCCCAAGTTTACGGTGATCCCGTTCCTTGGCTTCTTCTCTTTGTTTGATAAATTCCTTTAATTCTTTTTTATCAAAGAAAGCTGTACCATAAACCCGTTGCATCATGTGGTTGTCAGAATTTCCGCGCCAGTAAGCACCTGCCACAGACAGCAATTTGAATACTTGGATTCGCCCCGTTGACGGCACGTGAGGTCCACGGCATAGGTCAACGAATTCTCCTTGACTATAGGCAGTAATTACTTCGTCTTCTGGCAATTCACTAATCAGTTCCACTTTATAAGGATCAGCCGCAAAAAGTTCTAGTGCTTCTGCTTTTGTTAAAACATGGCGTTCGATTGGCAGGTTTTCTTTTACAATTTTCATCATTTCTGTTTCGATTGCTGGTAAATCTTCGGCAGCAATTGGGTGTTCGCCATTGTCTGTATCGTAATAAAAACCAGTATCAATCGCTGGACCCACTCCAAAATGGATTTTAGGGAACAAGCGACGCATAGCTTGCGCCATTAAATGAGCAGAAGAATGTCGAACCAAAGCAAGAGCATCTTCATGATCTGGGGTTACGATTTCAATAGAAGCATCTTCTTCAATTGGGCGATCCAAGTCGATCAATTGTCCGTTTATTTTTCCTGCTAAAGCTTTTTTTCCAAGACTTTTAGAAATTTGATCTGCGATTTCTTTTGTAGTGATTCCAGCAGCAAACTCTTTTACTGCACCATCTGGAAATGTAATTTTTATTGACATAAAAAATCCTCCTTCAAAATTATGATTGATAAAAAGATAGGTCGAAGAGCTTTTGATTGCCGAAAAATAAAAAAATCCTAGCATCGCACTGCGATACTAGGACGAAATTTCGTGGTTCCACCTAATTTTCAAACACAATCTGTGTTCCTCAAACGTGGTAACGGTGCGACCGCCTTCGCTTCAACAAAGGTTTCAAAAGTGGTCCGCCTCTGGTTTTCTTCCGGAAAATTCTCAGCCGTGATTTTCCTCTCTTTTCGAAGACTCTCAAATTTGGTTGTCTTTTTCATCAATCAATTATAGAACCATTTAAGCACTAAAACGTGTAAATTGCAAGAAAGAAATGCCTATTCTTTCCAAGCTCCGTTAACTCCGTAATTTCCTTTTTTCATTTCATTGATGATGATGTGGATATGCTCTTTTGGCGCACCCGTATTTTTATGAACAGCCTCAGTAATATCTTTCATCATTCCTTCAAGCTGTTCTCTGCTTCTTCCTTCAACCAATTCTACATGAACAAATGGCATAGTTCTTTCCTCTTTTCATAAATATAGACAAATGATTTTTGACTTTGCGGCTCCTATTATACCTCCCGCCTTTCTTAAATAGCAAATCGCTCTTAAAAAAATTGGGGGTCCTACTTTCCTCACCGATGGATACAAAAAAATCAGCCCCAAACCGACTGATTTTTTTCCTATTAAAGATACCTCACGATGATATCTGAAAGCAGATCATAGCCTTCTTTACCAAAGTGCAGACCATCCTTTACGGTTCCATTGATGATTTTTTTAAAATCCGGCTGGTTGATGATCTCTGTATAAAAATCAAGAACAACACAGTTTTCCCGATTTGCTACCTCCATCAAACAATTGATGTAGGACTTGATTAGCTCATTGTTACGAAATTTCTGTTTCTTTTCATCCACTGCGGGAGGAGTGATAAAGAAAATTTGGCTGGCAGTATATTTCTTTTTCAGCTGAGTAATCATCCATTGCAGATTTTCCTGATAAACCATTTTGGAAACCTGCTTATTTTCAGCTAAATCATTTGTTCCAATTAGAAGAAACAGCTTGTCAATTCCTCTAAAATGCATCACATCTTTGGCAAAACGATTTCGTAAGTCATTACTGTTGTTGCCACTGATTGCGGTGTTTACGATTTTTATTTTAGGAACCTTCTTCTTCAAATATGCGTTCAACATGGGTTCTTTTAGGGATTCCTTACGAGCGATCAAACTATCTCCAGTCAATAAAATCTTCATGCTATCCCTCCAATTTTCTAATCATTTTTGGCACGCAACGCACTCAAAATTGAAACAGTATCTACAACTTCTTGCAAAATTGCTCCGAACAAAGCGGGGATGACACCTGTGCTGGCAATCAACATCAAAAGTATACAAATAAAGATTCCGATCAAAACCGATTGCTTGGCGATTCGCATTGTATCTTTTGCGACCTCTACGGCTCTGAGCACTCGCGACAAGTCATCCTTCAAAACAACCGCATCGGCACTCTCACTGGCAGCAGTTGACCCATGCGCTCCCATGGCAATTCCGATATCCGCGATTGCAAGCGCCGGTGCATCATTGACCCCGTCACCCACCATTACCAGTGGTCGATCAGATGCCGAAATTCCCTTAATCACATTGATTTTATCCTGTGGCAAACACTCAGCATAGACCTCGTCAATACCCGCTTGTTGAGCAATATCATCGGCAATCGCTTGATGGTCTCCCGTCAACATTAAAATTCGTTTGATACCAAGGTTTCTCAAGGAAGCAACGGTTTGCTTTGCTTCTGGCCGTAAGATGTCTTGAAAAGTAATCGTCCCGGCGAATGATTCATCGCAGGAAATATAAATAATCGTTTCATCAGTGGGAATTTCTTGCGCGTTAGCAAATGCTGCCCGCCCGATTTTTAAAAGATGACCATCAATTTCCGCCTTGATTCCTGAACCAGTTACTTCTTCCAATGAATCTGCCGTTGTCAAGGTAACTTTGTTTTTGGCATACGCAACGATGGAACGAGCTAAGATGTGAGAAGAATCCTGTTCCGCGCTGGCAACATAGTAAAGCAGGCGCTGTTCATTGAATCCTTCGGTCGGATGAATTGCGGAAACTGCCAGTTGTCCCGCTGTTATGGTTCCTGTTTTATCAAAAGTTATTGTTTTTGCCTCTGCCAATTTTTCAATCGTTGTTCCGGTTTTTACAATGATACCGTTTCGACTAGAGCGGCTCATTCCTGCAACCAAAGCGATTGGCGCTGCCAAAATCAACGGACAAGGAGAAGCAACAACCAAAACTTCAGCAAAACGAACTGGATCTTTTGTCACCAACCATGCAATCCCCCCGATTAGGTAAGCAATTGCAGTAAAAGGAATCGCGTAACGATCTGCCATTCGAACAAAGTGAGCTGGTTTTTCTTTTGATTCTTTTACCAATTTGATAATTGTTTGGTATTGAGAATCTTCCGCGGACTTTGTAACTTCGACTCGCAACGATTCTTCACCGTTGATTGATCCAGACATGACCTCTTCACCGATTTTTTTCGTCACCGGACGAGACTCACCTGTCAAGGAAGACTCATCCAACGTAGCCCTCTCAGATAAAATTTTCCCATCTACTGGAACGATCTCACCGGGCTTCACCACTAGCTGATCGTTGATTTGAGCCGCTTCGACCGCAATATCCTCCAATTGTCCATTCACAAGCCGATGGGCAATTTGTGGTGAATGATCCAGTAAAGACTGCAATTCTTTATTGGCTTGTCTGCCGGCGTAATCTTCTAAACTATCTCCACCTGTCAGCATGACCAAAATCATCAAACTCGCCCAATATTCGCCTACTGCTAATGTGGCAACAATGGCGGTAATTGCTAAAATATCCACACCATATCGCCCAGAACGAAGTGTTCGAATCATTTCAATCAACATAGTAAAAGCAACGATACTGCCAATGATAGCAACCAATAAAAATGCCCATCTCGGTTGCTTCAATAAGAATTCGCTTGCGAGAGCCGCTACTCCTACAAGAATTGTAATAATGAATTTTTTAAAGTGGTTCATCAACGATCATCCTTCTTTCTTTTCTAGCATACCGATAATTCGCTGAAAAGAAAAAGAAAGCAACTTAAATGAAAATATCTTTCATTTACAATTAAACAGTTTCCTTTTTGTCTGTTTCCTGGTACCACGTACGGCTATAAGCCATTACTTTTTCGGCTGTTTCCGCATCGTAAAAGAATCCTTGATGTGCTGCAAATTTTAAAGCTTCGCCATGAAAGAAGGCTTGTGTTTTAAACAATGCCTGCCAGATTTTTTCTTTAGAAGAAAAATCCCGAACGATTAAAAGTTGCTCTTGTTGATCCATCGTTAAATATTTAGGCAAATATTTAAAATTTTTGCCGACACTAAACGTGTAATTTTTTTCTGCAGCAACCTGCCAGCTTAACAAGCGCAATAATTCTTTTTGACAAACTTCATACAAATGATCTGAAGCATAGAGCAGTTCCTTACGCCACAAGCCTTTAACAACATAGGTGGATACCCACCAAAATTCATTGCAGCAGTCAAAAAACTCTTCCTTTGTTGGCTCCTTGACCCAAAAAGCAGTATCTGTTGGAGAAGTTAATTGCGGAAAAATGCCACAAGGATCATATAAAACTGATAATAATGGTTCTTCTGCAATCTCCCTTTCAATCTCAGAAAATGGACAGAGCATTAAATCAATCCGATTGCCATCTGCAAACAGCATCAAAAAAGTAAATCGCTCCCCTAATGTTGGTGGAAACAAGGTCATTTCCTCGGGGCATTGCATAATCAAGCGTTCCCCGAATTTTTCCAACCATTTCCGATTAGTGAGTAGACTTTTTTTCTCATTCACAATATACACAATATCAAAATCCTGAAAAGAATCCTTTGGTACGTTGGAATTCATACGAGAACCTGAGATTGCTGCAGCGACGACCTGAGGTAATTCCTTGGCTGTTTGCAGAATCAACGTCAGCATTTCTTGTTCTGTTCTCATTTCCATTTCTCTCACATCTCTTTCTTTTTCTTTATTTTATCATAAGTCTTTTTTTCTCTCGGCAAGTTACTGTTTTTTATGCTATAATTTTATGTTGTATTTTTTTAAGGAGGCCTATTTAATGGAGGAAAGAATCAAAGAACAAATGCATGCAGATGAGACCATCGGCTTGATCGGTGCTGAGCAGCAATTATTGGAAAAACAGCAGCAAGTATTGACTGGAACGATGCAAGAAGAACTGAAAGAAATCGCAAAGAAAACGATCCGCAGCGGTTCTGACGAAGCCTTTTATGAATCTGCCGTTGAATATCGCCAACATGAACAAGAATTATTACTAAAATATCAGACTGCAGAGTCCCAGCAAAAGCGGATCAAAACCTTGCAGACAATGAGTGGAAATCCGTATTTTGCCCGAATCGATTTCAAGGAAGAAACGGAAAAAGAAACACTTTATTTAGGAATTGCCTCCTTGCGAGACAAATCGGAAGAAACGATCGTGATCGACTGGCGGGCACCGATTGCTAATCTTTATTACGAAGGCGAGCTGGGTCCTACTTTTTATGAAACGGATCAAGAGCATTTTGATGTAGAATTATTGTTAAAAAGACAATTTAAAATCCAAGAAGGAAAAATTCTTTCGATGGTGGATACTTCCGAAGTGATCAACGATGAATTCCTTCTGGAAATCTTGGATGAAGCCTCTTCTTCCCAAATGAAAAATATCGTCTCCACGATTCAAAAAGCGCAAAACCAAATTATCCGTGATACTCATAGCAAAATCATGCTGATTGAAGGAATCGCCGGTAGTGGAAAAACCTCGGCTTTATTACAACGGGTCGCCTTTCTTTTGTACCGTCACCGCAAATGGCTAGACGACAAACAAGTTTTACTGTTTTCACCCAATCATCTATTTTCTGATTACATTGCAATGGTTTTACCTTCTTTAGGGGAAAGTGAAGTTCCTACACGTACCTTCCGAACCTTTATTTCCCAATTGGTACCAGGATTTGAAATTGAAAAAGAAGCACAGCAGGAAGAAATTTTTCTATCCGGAAAAGAACAGAAAACCGAACGACTCAAAAGTGGAATGAGTCTCGTTAGTGAAATCCAGCGGTACAGTCGGGGAATTACTTCCTATGGTCCTTTGTTCCGTTCGCTGAAAGTCAAGGGTGAAGTAAAATTATCGGCGGCACAAATCAGACAATGGTACCAAGAGACCAATCAGGCACTACCGCTTTATCAACGAACACAACTTTTGCAAACGAAGCTCTTGAAAAAAATCGGCGGATTGCAAAAAGACGAAGCGAAGAAAAACTGGGTCAAGGAGTTGGCAGAAGAAAAGCTGCAGGAATTTTTTGCCGACAATCCCAATCAAGATGACTCAGAAGAAAATGAACGTCGGATACGGGGGCAAATTCGCAAACAAATAGCCCGGCGTTATTTCCGAGGAATGACACGAGCTATCCAACAATTTCAATTTATCAATTATTCCAAACAATACCTGCATTTTCTGCAATCCATTCCAGAAACAAAATTGGAAAAAGCGGGAATTTCAAAAGCAGAATGGGCAGAATCTCAACTTGTCACCCGTGAAAAATTGAAAAATAAAGTCTTGACTCAAGAAGATGCAGTGTTGTTTTTCCTATTGTCAAAGGAACTTTATCCTGCTGAAGTACCGCAAAAAGCCCGCTTCATCTTTATTGATGAAATGCAGGATTTCCCCCCTGCACAGGTTGCTTTATTGCGCCGACTCTATCCGAAAGCCACACTAACTTTGTGCGGCGATCTGAATCAAAAAGTTTTTGGAAATGAAACGATTGTGGGCTCTCTGCCTGAGTTATTCCCTAATGAAGAGGTGACTCGTTATCAATTGACGACCAGCTATCGTTCCACCAAAGAAATCACCGATTTTGCCAATCAGTTTCTGACCCAAGACAACCGAGTAGAATTGACTGCCCGCAAAGGCGAGCTTCCTTTGATTCTAACCAGTCCTTCTGAAAAGCAACGCTTGCATGTCCTCGAACAGTTGTTGCAGGATGAAGAAAAAGCCCATTTTTGGCGTAGTGCAGTCATTTGTAAAACAGCTGAAGAATGTGAAGCCTTGTATCAACAGCTTTCACCAGAATTACAGAAAAAAGTCCAGTTGATTGTTTCAGAAGACACCTTCATGAAGCGTTCTATTATGATTATTCCGGCATTTCTGGCGAAAGGTTTGGAATTTGATCAGGTATTTGCGTGGAATATAGGAGAAAATTTCCAGACAGCTCAAGATCAACTGATTTTATATACGATTGCTACCCGTGCCATGCACGAGCTGACTATTTTTACACCAACACCAACCAGTCCACTACTGGCTGCGGTAAAAAATAGTTTTCAAGAAAAAATGATTTAAAAAAACGCCCTTTCCACTATTTTGTGAAAAGGGCGTTTTTCATTTATTATTCTTTTAGAAATGGTGTCGTATGAGGATATTTTAAGGATACGACATTTAAAATCATTGCCAATTCTGAACGATTTTCTGCCAGTTCTGAATCAAAATTTTTGCTATGTCGACCAATCGCACCGTTATCAATCAAACGATAGATTCGGTTCCATTCAATAAACTGCTCCAATGTATTGAAATTGCTGATAGGAAAACCCGCACCATCCAGAATCTCCGACAAACGGAAAACGAGATAGGCACTGTCAATGACTTGTTTATCATCAGAAATAGCTTCATAGGAGGTACGCTTTTTTGTTTTGTTGTAATCCATAATCACTTTTTCCGGTTGATGCTTCAGACTCCATTCCAAAAGCAGGAAAAAACCTTCCATTCGGTATTCTTCTCGAAACAGACGATCGGTTTCTGCTGATTGTCGAAAAACTAAAGGAATCAAATATCTCTTTTTATAAATCAAAAGAGGTGCACAATCGACACTGAAATTTACATAACGATTTAAATAACCTGAACCGCGAAAATTTCCTAGCCGATAGCCAGATACGCCAAACTTTTGATATTTTTCACATAACTTTGAACAATCTGCGATTGAGACAGCTGTTTCTGCTAATTTATCATACCCGCTCAAAATACGATCAAAAGGTTCGAGGACGATTTTTTCCGACATATGCTCACCTGCTCTCTAAAAATAAATAACTTTCTCCTTTGATTTTAGCACAGAATTTTCTGATTAGCCAAATTGAAACAGGAGCAAGTGGAAAATTTTTTTAATGGCACATTTTTAAGATAAGGCGACCTAAAACAGCTTTCTAATAGTCTTTTTTTCTAGTCTACGTTATACTTTTTTTTAGGAGATGCTGGGTCTTTCTAGATTTCTATTAAAGGACTCCCTTAGAAAAAATTCAGCCAATTATTTACAGAAAATGAGGTGTTAAACATGTTTGTACTTGCTATTATAACGGGAATCGCCACTATTTTTCTTTATTACTTGATTATGAACGCAACGATTTCCCTAACGATTGCTACCATTCTTCAACTTGGACTATTGGTACTAACGATTCTTGCCAAAATACTCTATCGCGGACCTAAAAAACGCGGCTCTTATGACGGAGGCTGGTATAAAATCTGGACGATTCGTTATGGATTGATCATGCTGTCCCTTTTAGGAAATATGGCGGTCTTCATTGTTTTTGTTTTGAATCTTTTTGGGTTTATGGAAGTCTTCTAAAAAACGCTGACCTCGTTTCTGTCATCCAGAACGAGGTCAGCGTTTTTTTAGTCGTCTAACTCGACATTGTGATAAATGTTTTGAACATCTTCTAAATCTTCCAAAACATCTATCATTTTTTCAAATTTTTCTAAATCGTCACCGGATAGTTGTACTTCATTTTGCGGAATCATTTGGATTTCAGCAATTGAAAATTTGGTGATACCTTTTTCTTTTAAGGCTTCTTGGATGCTGTTAAAATCTGTTGGTTCACCGTATACGATGATTTGCCCTTCTTCATCGATCACATCTCGAACATCGATTTCTTTTTCCATTAAATATTCTAAAATTTCATCGGCATCATTTCCGGCAAAGCCAAAAATCGCTGTGTTATCAAACATATAGGAAACGGCGCCAGAAACACCCATATTTCCGCCATTTTTACCAAATGCTGCCCGAACATCTGCCGCTGTACGATTGACATTGTTTGTCAATGTATCCACAATAACCATCGAGCCATTTGGTCCAAAACCTTCATAGCGCAATTCTGAATATTGCTCATCGCCAGAACCCTTCGCTTTTTCAATTGCACGATCAATGATATGTCTTGGTACATTATAGGTTTTCGCACGTTCGATAACGAACCGTAATTTTTGGTTCGCGTGTGGGTCAGGATCACCTGATTTCGCTGCCGCATAAATTTCGATTCCAAATTTTGCATAAATTCGGCTGTTGTTTGCATCTTTAGCAGTCTTTTTTGCTACGATATTTGCCCATTTACGACCCATAGTCTCACTTCGCTTTCTAATTTTTGTGCCTCTGACGAAAAAACGTCCTCGTCCATTATACTTGTCAATCCCGCTCCTGTGAAGTAGTTTTCCAAAACTATTTTAAAAGCCTCCAAGGATGCCGACCAAAATTTTGTTCTTTGATTCCAGTCGCTCCCAATTGATAGATTTGATCACTTCGAATCATCAGTGAAGCAACTGCTTCCTCTTTTTTACCGATTTTAGAAAAGTACGGCAAGCTGCTTTTCTTTTTTCTTTCAGTCAAAAAAGCCTGACCATTTTTCGTAAAACCTAATATATGAAGGTATTGCTTTTGCCACTGTTCCTCTAAATCTGTCTGCTTTAAATTTAACAACAAGGAACAAAGCAGCCGTTGGATTCGGGCCTGGGTATACCGCTTGGTTTTTAGTTTGGTAACTAATTCTTCAAAATTATCTGCTTCTTGAATCACTTTTTTTAGTCGGAATTCTAATCCATCCACCATTTGATAAATTTCCCGCAATTCCGTCAGAGTGCTGGAAAGAATACGATACTGCAACAGGGGCCAGTAATTTTCCCAAGTCACCGTGTGCGATTTCAATCCCGCTGCCGTTTGCTCTGGAACATAAGCAGTCACCGAATGATGATTTCCAACTGCTTGGCGAATAGCAGTAGCACTGGCAATGGTTTGGGTCAATTCCGTTGAATGATAACCGGCACCTTCGCGTTTTACAGAAAAAAGCTGCATCGGATTAGGATACTTCGCATTTGCCTGTGCATAGCTTAATCCTAGGATATGATTTGGCTGGTTGGTGCCCACCTGCAATGGAGGATAAATTTCTTGCAAAACAGTCATCATTTTCTGAGGATAGGTTAGGCTGGGATCTGTGATTTTTTGAAAAGCCAGATCAATTTTCTCTTGATTTTCTAAAACAAACCTGCCAAAAGCTTGATAATCAAAAAAAGTCTCTTGATCTGTGCCAAAACATAAAAATTCACAGCCCAGCGCCTGCAATAATCCAATGGCACCTCTTGCAAAAAGATCTGCCGGCTGCATGGACCATTCGACAGGTAATTCGATCACCAGATCCACACCATTTTGCAACGCCGCATTTGCTCGCTGCCATTTATCTATAATTGCCGGCTCTCCCCGTTGCAAAAAATTCCCACTCATCACTGCGACAACAACATCTGCGCCGGTCAGCTCTCGTGCTTTTTTTGCGTGATAGGAATGACCATTATGAAAAGGATTGTATTCGACGATGATCCCGCATGCTTTCACATTTTTGCCTCCCTTTTTTTCTTTATTTTAACAGATTTATTCCTACTAGTGTTGCATAGATAATATCAGAATAGTCTGAAAATTAATTCTCGTTAAAAATTGCCAAAAAGTCGAGTGCTTACGCAACGGATGACTATTTTTCCAGAAATTACACGTTTATTCAAATGAAAACTAAGAGAGACGACGATAAAACAATGAGAATCAACCTGATCTATGAAGTTCCAACCAACTTTCAGCTGGCTCGAACATCAGATAATGAAAGGATCTTTTCAACTGAAAGAGTGTCGCTGTCGTTTCAAGTTCAATCTTCACCATATAGGTTAGAAGGGATGCAATAAGGGTAAGTATCACTTGATTTATTGCACCTTGTTCACTTCGTGAATAAAGATGTTTGATGGTTAGATTCTGTTTCAAATGCTTAAAGAAAAGTTCAATATGCCAGCGTGCCTGATACATGTCTGCTACTTCATTTGGCGTGACATCAAACCGATTGGTTACAATTCGTAATAGTTTTTGCCCGTTTGTTAGTACAGTGACTAATCTGAATCGTTCAGTGACATGATTGACACCACCACCTAGAATGACGTGCTGATCACTAATAATTTTACCATCCGTTGTTTCAGGTTTAGTCACATCAATTTGATCTAGAATAGTGATTTTAGTATTACCCTTTATTCTTGTCACAAAGAAATAGCCATCTCCATGCAGTTTATCCAGTAATTTGTAATCGAAGTAACCCCGGTCAACGACATAAGTTGCTTCTGTCTTATCAGCTAACACTTCGAACTGTGTACGATCGTGTTCACTAGCGTTTGTGATGGTGAAGCTTTCTGGATATTGATTGTTCTCATCGAGGTAACAGAGATTCAGATGAAGTTTGATTCCAGACTTCGTCTGGCGAAACTTAGCCCAGGGAAACCATGCTTTGTTTAGTGGAATTGTTGTTGAATCAATGATTTGTAGGCTTGTTGTCTTTGAACTGGGTCTTTGTTGGGATATTTTTTTTACCAATTGCGTGAAAATCTCCATCAAAACGTTTTGATCAATTTTTGCAGTTTTACGAGACAGCGAGCTGTAGCATAGTGACTCAATGCCCACTTCTTTGCATAATCGTTGATCTAAAAAAGCACGATTGATTTCTCGATAGCTGGGTAAGTCCTCATAAACTGCGTGAAGAAGGATCTTTAAAGCTGATCTAAAATCTAGTTTCTTACTGTAATAATCGAATGTTTGAATTGAATTTTTGGCATTCTCAGATAAATTATCAAGATTTATTGAAGAAAGCCATTTCTGAAATGATGTTTTTAAGTTATACTTATCCATACGTAGGTCCTTTTTATTGGTCTTGGATAAGTCATCCAAGAGTAGTATAAAGGATTTTTTTGTGCGTGAATAGCTTTAAATCAAGGATTTTACAAGTTAGTATTTCTTTGCAACACTAGTGATTTATTCCATAAAAAAAGAGAGCCTTGAATAGACTCTCCAAAAAAATTAATCTAAGTTTTCTCCATTTGATGCAATGACACGTTGATACCAATAGTAACTATCTTTCTTGTAACGATTCAAGCTGCCTTCTTGTGTTTCATCTTGATCCACATAAACGAAACCATACCGTTTTTGGTATCCATTCAACCAACTTAATAAATCTGTATAGGACCATGTGCAATAGCCCAAAACTTGACAACCGTCAGCAATCGCATCAGAAATAGCTGCCACATGATTCCGTAAATACTTGATTCGGTAGTCATCATGAACTTGGTGGTCCTCAGTAATTTTATCAAATTCTCCCAACCCGTTTTCCGTAATTAAAACAGGTAGACGGTACCGACTGGTGATTCGACGCAATGCAATACGAATTCCCATTGGATCAATTTCCCAATCCCAGTTTGTACGATCAACAAATGGATTTTGAACCTTTTTGTATAAACCAGGAACGCCAGATTCTTTTGAAGAACCTTTTTTTCCAGATGTGTTCATTTCCCCTTGACCGACACCATCTAAAGGATTGAATTGATTTGTGGCACTTTGATAATAGTTCATTCCCATAAAGTCAGGTTTGCCTGCTTTCAACAATGCCGCATCTTCCGGTAAAACCTCCGGAGCGATTCCATGTTTTTCCAAATAGTCCATCACAACGATGGGATATTCTCCTCTTGCATAAACATCCATCCAGAAATTTGCCATGAATTCTTCTGCATTTTCTGCGGCTAATACATTTTTAGGATCACTATCAAAAGAATAATTAGGTGTATAGGCAAAACTTGGACCAATTTGTCCCGGCATTTTCATTTCATGAAATTTTTTGATAACCGCTGCATTCGCCAAATTTGCATGATGATTTGCTTGATACATGCGTTTTTGATCACTGACACCTGGGGGATGAACCGCCAGCATATAGCCTAATTGAATGAATACGTTTTGTTCATTCAAGCTCACCCAATAATGAACTTTTCCTTTAAAGGTCTCAAATAAAACGGTTGCATAGTTCACAAAGTCCTCAACGATTTCACGAGATTCCCAACCTCCATAGGCTTCTTGTAACGCAAGTGGAAGATCCCAGTGATAAATCGTTAATAACGGTTCGATTCCGTTTGCAATCAATTCATCTACTAAGCGAACATAAAAATCAAGTCCAGCCTGATTGATTTCTCCACGTCCTTCTGGAAAAATCCGTGTCCAAGCAACGGAAAAACGATAGGATTTCAATCCTTGTTCTTTCATCAAGCGAATGTCTTCTTCAAAACGATGGTAATGATCTACTGCTAAATCGCCGTTCGTTCCTTTAAACGTTTTACCGGGAATTCGTACAAATTCATCCCAAACGGATTTTCCTTTGCCGTCTTCGTCCCAAGCACCTTCAACTTGATACGCGGCGGAAGCTGATCCCCACAGAAAATCAGCAGGAAAGTTTGTTTTATGTGTGTTTTCCAAAAAATTCTCCTCCTTTTTGGTGAAAAGAAATTCACAGTCTTTTCTTTCCATACATCTATATTTTATCACTTTTTCTGACAAATGTGAAAACGCTTTGTCCTTTTTCTAATTTTTTTCTGTTATCACCGCTGTAACCTACTTATCAAAATCCAAGTATATAAAAAAAAGACACAAATCAAAAAGATTCATGTCTATTTTTGACAAACAAAAAACCAACGCCGACTCACTTCATTCAGCGGCGAATCAGTAAAATCTGCAAAAGTTTGCACCTGCTGAAAGCCAGCATTTTCCAACATTCGTAAATAAACCTCCAGTGGATAGGTCCGTTCCTTATGCAATTCATCTTGTCGCGAAAAATGATTACTTCCCTCTTCGTCTGCAACAAAAAAAGTCAAGAAATGCTCAATGCTGTTTTCATGTTCGCCAGCATAGCTGTCCCACAAAAACGCAAACTCATCTGTTTGATAGTGGTAGCTGTATTCCGGAAAAACATCATTAATCTGATAAAGGGAATGGACGTCGAAAAGAAAGATTCCGCCATCTTCTAAAACCTGGTACACTTCATCAAAAACTTGCTGAACATCTTGTTCATCTGCCATATAGCACAGAGAATCAGAAAAACAGGTCACTGCCTCATACTGACCAATCTCAGATAAATCAAGCATATCTCCCTCAACAAATTGAATCGAAACATCTGCATCGATTGCCCGATTGCTGGCGATCATCAGCATTTCCTCAGACAAATCAAGCGCGGTTACTTGATACGCTTCTTTTGCAAAAGCCACTGCCAATGCACCTGTTCCGCAAGCCAATTCAAGGATTTCTTTTTTTCCTTGCAAATGACGTTTAGAAAATGCCAGCCATTTTTCATACAAGCTGGCATCCATCACTTCGTCATACACGAAGGCAAATGTTTCGTAAGCCATTTTATTCCACGATCCAATCGTTGACGCTCACTAATGGCGCATCTGCCCAAAGTTTTTCAAGATTATAAAAGGCACGTTCTGAATTACTGAAAACATGGACGATAACATCTCCCAAGTCGATTAAGACCCACTTGGCACCATCTTTTCCTTCGATACGTTTTACTTCAACCTGTTGCTCTTCTTCCTTATCAACTACCTCGTCAATAATCGCATTGATTTGACGTTCGCTGTTTGCTGAACAGATGACGAAATAATCGGCTAATAACGAAATTCCTCTGACATCTAAAGCAAGAATATCCTCAGCACGTTTGGAATCTGCCGCCCGAACAGCGACTTCTAAAATTTTCTGACTATCTATGATAATTCCCTCCTTGTTCGTTTTAATGTATTAAATTTTCCTTTAGAAAATTTAGTCTTATTCTCTCGCCCTATCCCCATTCCACTAAGCCTCTCGTTACAAGTGGAACTGGCATCCTTGGTCCTTTTAATGTATTAAATTTTCCTTTAGAAAATTTAGTTTTATTCTCTCGCCCTATCTCCATTCCACTAAGCCTCTCGTTACAAGTGGAACTGGCATCCTTGGTCCTTTTAATGTATTAAATTTTCCTTTAGAAAATTTAGTCTTATTCTCTCGCCCTATCCCCATTCCACTAAGCCTCTCGTTACAAGTGGAACTGGCATCCTTGGTCCTTTTAATGTATTAAATTTTCTTTTAGAAAATTTAGTTTTATTCTCTCGCCCTATCTCCATTCCACTAAGCCTCTCGTTACAAGTGGAACTGGCATCCTTGGTCTTTTTAATATATTAAATTTTCTTTGCTACCCAGCGGTTATAGGTTTCGATGGTTTTGGGGTAAATGGGTTTGTCTTGTTCAATTAGATGACTCAATGTGTGTTTCGTTTCAAAAGCAACTGCACTATCCAAATCTACTAATGCCAATTCTCGTGCTGCTTCAACACCAGGAAAATCTCGACCTGGTTCAATGTAATCTGCCACATAAAGAATTTTGTCAAGCAGACTCATTTCCGCTGCACCCGTTGTGTGAACCCGAATGGCCTGTAAAATTTCAGGATCATCAATAGCCAACTCTCGTTGAACAAAATCTGCACCCACGACACCATGCCAAATTGCATTTCCCCAATGAAGCAAATCAAGGTCGAATCCGTCACGACGAATCACTAATTGAAATTCTTCGTCAGGGCGTTCCTTTGCATAATCGTGAACCAATCCGGCAATGCTTGCCTGCTCTGGTGAACAACCATATTTTTCAGCTAAGGCAATCGCCGTTTCTTCGACGCCCAAAACATGTTTAAATCGCCGTTCACTCATCCGCATTTGAACTTTTTGCATCAAGAGTTCCCGATCAAGCGATGTATATTTTCCGCTATAATTCATCCAGATACAACCTCTTTTCTTGAATATAGTGTAGCACATTCTCTGGTAGGAAGTATCGAACCGAGCATCCTTGAGCGATTCTTTTTCGTATCATGGAAGAGCTAATATCCATCAACGGAGCATCTACCCAAATGACGGGGTATTCACTTTCAGCCGGGAAATCAGGACGTTTGACCCCAACAAAACGAACCAATTGAACTAATTCATCAATCCGGTACCATTCTGGAAGATAAGCAACCATATCCCCGCCGATAATAAAATAATAATCAGTATCGGGATTTTTTTCCGTCAGCTCTTTCATTGTATCGTAAGTGTAACTGATTCCTTTTCGTTCTAGTTCAATCGTTTCCACTGCCAACAAAGGATTATCTGCAACAGCCAGCTCCAGCATGTTTAACCGATGCGTTGCTGAAATCGTCGTTTTTCCATCCTTATGTGGCGGTAAATATTCCGGCATAAGATAAACTTTTTCCAAACCTAGGGACTGGCCGACCTGATCGGCTAAAATCAAGTGAGTGGTGTGAACTGGGTTGAAATTTCCACCAAGAATCCCCACTTGCTTGCGTTTTTGGATTGTTTCCAATTCCGGTTGAACCAAGGTTGCAGTTCCCACAAGTGATTTTGCCTGCATGTTCTTTCCCTCCGTTTTTAAATCGAACGAACTTCTCTTGACAACTTTTGGTACTTTTCTTTCGTAGAGGGTTTAAATAAAACCAGCACACGACCAATAATTTGTACCACGTCGCAACGAATTTCTTTTTGTAACGTTTCTGCAACCTCATCTGCGACTTCTTCTGTATTTTGCAACAAAGATATTTTGATTAATTCTCTTTTTTCAAGTGCTTCTTCAATTTGTTTAATCATCGCCTCATTGACTCCACCTTTACCAACTTGGAAAATTGGTTGCAGATGATGCGCTTGACTACGCAAAAAGCGTTTTTGTTTTCCTCTAAGTTCCATAACGTTCCTTCTTTCTAAATTAAAGCTTTTCTACGCAAGACATCGACACCTTTTGGCGCCCAACCAGCAACCACACAGGGGGTCGTAACGGTGACCCAGCCAAGACCAGCAAAAACGATGTCGGTTTTTGCTTTCACTGCAAATTCAAAACGAACCAGTTCGGGAAAATCAGCCACTTCATCTGGGCGTGGCGGCTGCAATAAGCCTCCCACGTGCTTGTCATAAAATTCGTCTGCCTTCGCTAATTTTGTGCGATGAATCTCCACATCGTTGGCGACATATGCGATAAAGGAACTTTTTTCCCCCTGAATGAAATCAAATCGAGCTAATCCACCTAAAAAGAGTGTTTGCTCTGCCTGAAGTTGATAAACTTTTGGTTTGATTTCTTTGTGGGGCGCGATAATTTTGAGATCCTTCTTGCCAAGATAATGTGCCATTTGATGCCGGTGAATAATTCCCGGTGTATCAATTAAAAAGTGGCCGTCATCCAACGGAATCTCAATTTTATCCAACGTCGTGCCGGGAAATCTTGAAGTGGTGATCAATTCTTTGATCCCAGCCGTATGTTGAATGATTTGATTGATCAAGGTTGATTTTCCAACGTTTGTCACACCCACGACATAGACGTCTCGATTTTCCCGATATTTTTCAATCATATCCAATAGTTTTTGCATGTATTTTGCATTTTTTCCACTAGTCAGCATGACATCTACTGGACGCAAGCCTGATGCATGCGCTTGTTCCCGCATCCATTGGGTCAATTTCCCCGGTTTTAAAGATTTTGGCAAAATATCGACTTTATTGCCGACAAGTAACACGGGGTTGTTCCCAACAAACCGATGAAGTCCCGGAATCAATGATCCGTTAAAATCAAAAATATCCACGACATTCACGATCAACGCATCCTTTTGCCCTAATTCATTCAATAATCGCAAAAAATCATCATCTGTCAAAGAAACATCTTGGATTTCATTGTAGTGCCGCAGACGAAAACATCTTTGACAATACACTTCTCCAGTCGCTAATCCTTTTTCAAGTGCCGATTGTGGTGTGAAGCCGGGTTTTTCCGGATCTTCTGTTTGAATCACCGCACCACAGCCTACACAATGGATTGCTTCACTCACCTAAATCACCTCGCCATTTCATATCTGAATGTTCTTTCAATAACTGTTTCATTACTCTTCGCTCCATAAAGCGATTGATTCGTGTGTTCCATGCATCTGTTTCAATCAGCGGTTTTACCAAAATACTGCGTACACCTGCGCGATTGGCTCCGCGAATATCCGTCATTAATTGATCTCCCACCATCACAACCTCATCTTTTGACATTTGCAGCCGCTCATGTCCGATACGAATGCCTCGGGAAAAAGGTTTTAATGCGCGAGAAACATAGCCTAGATCCAATGCTTGGATGGCCCGCTCCACACGACTGGCTTTATTATTGGAAACCACGATTACAGGAATCTCCGCCTGTTTCATAGTTTGCAGCCATTGCCGCAATTCATCCGTACCATCAGGATTGTTCCATGCAATCAAGGTATTGTCCAAATCCGTCAGGACCGCTTTGATTCCATGTTTTCGTAATTGTTCGGGAGTCAAATCATAGATAGCATTGACCATCCATGTTGGTTTGTACTTTGCAAACATAGTGTCTCCTTTGTTCAAAAAATGAAGGAGTACAAAAACGTACTCCTCAAGCCGAAATTATACTATAAAATTGCGGAAAATACTAGGTTTACACAAAGGTCCGCTTTTTTACGAAAAAAGACTTAGATTGAGGGTCAACATTTTAAAATTCGGTTCCTCATGAGAAGTACGCCATTGTTGAATTTGATTTTGAAATTGCTTTAAGCGTTCTTTTTGTCTAAAAATTCGACAAACAGACAATGCTTGATCAAAATATTGATCTCCCACCATCACCTGTTGCTCCTTATAGCACAAAACACCCTTATTGTATAAATAATCGATTTGAGGAAACAATAAATCCACTTTTTTTCCTAAAGCCTCTCCTGTCAGTTGCAGAATTTCCCGCGCATAACTGATTTTGTTTCGATAAATAAAGACTTGAAACAAATTGTACAGGATATCAAAATACAAGCGCTGTGTCTGAGGCAATGCCAAATAAGAATTTGCTTTTTTGATGACTCCTTTTGAAAAACGATAGAGTTCTTCTGGTTCGAAAAGAAAACTAAAAATCGAAAACAAGCGTAATTCCATTTCACCCCAATCATCTACCTGATGGAGATAGCGAACAACTCGGGTATCCGATCCAATGAAATCATTGTCTTCATTCAACGCAAGAATATATTGAATAAAATCTCCAAGAAAAAGCGGCCAACTATAGGCAGAAGTGCTTCGTTGATGAAGCTCGTTCATTAGCAGAATACTCTTTTCCTTTTGATTTTGATTCAAGAACGTTTCCATTCGTTTTACGTCCAACTGATAATGATCTTTAATCGTTTCTTTTTGAACAAAGCGAAATTCCTCAATAGAGACATTGATATTTTCCAGACAATGAAAAAACTGATCCACCGTCAGCATCGTCTTATTGTTTTCAAATCGGGAAAGCTGTGCCGCGCTAATACTAGAAGCTGCTGCCTCCTTCAAAGTGATTCGTTTGTTTTTTCGCAATTGCTGAAACGTCTCGCCAAAGTTCATCTGCCATCCTCTTTTTACATATATGTAATTTATTGTGTTTCCTTTATTTTAACCCGCTATGCTAGAAACATCAAGGAGGGACATTCAATGAAAAGAATTTTACGGTTATTTTGGAAGGAAAATTTCGTCGTCGGCTTATTTTTATTAGGAGAAGCCTCGGCACAAACCGCTGCTACTTTGAGCATTGCTAAAGTTTTCAATGCAATCATTGCCTTGAATCAACAACTTTTTTTCCGCACAATTTTTGAGGTGTTGGCAGCATTCACACTATTTTTGATTCTGGTTTTTTTCCGTGTTCGCTGGAAAACAACAGTCATTCAAAAAATGATCAATTACCTGCGTTTGGAAATCACTGACCGCTTGACTGGAACCAGCTATGGAGATTTTCATAAAGAAAAAGTTGGGACTTACGCTTCATGGCTGACTAACGATATCAATACCATTGAAAAGAGTTTTGACAGCTTTTACCAAGTTACCAGCGGAATGATCGCAACCGTCGTTTCCTTTTTCGCTTTATTTTCTTTTCACTGGTCATTGGTTTTATTGACTTTTGTTGAAAGTGTCGCACTATTGCTTCTGCCAAAAATTTTTGAAAAAGAAATGAAACACCGCTATCTTACTGTGGCAACTAAAAGTGAAGTTTTTTTAAGTCAAGTATCAGACTACCTCAGCGGCTTTGACACCCTCTATGTCTTTCATCGCCTCCCATTTATTCATAAAAAGGTTGCTGAAGCCATTGCCCCTTTACAAGAAAGCAAAATCATGCAAGGAAACACCACCGCAAAAGTTGCGGTGACCGGCGGTATCGGCAATGTTATCGGTCAAGTTTCAATTCTTGCATTGACAGGTCTTTTAGTTATTCGAAAAGCTCTAACACCAGGTTCGGTCGCAGCTACCGGAAATTTTGCCTCCACGATTTTTAATACTTTAGGCAATTTGAATAACTACATTTCAGAAATTCAGGGGACCGCCCCTTTGTTTGATAAATATTTGAACGTTGCATCATTTGATGAAACTCCAGCAGCCGATTATCAACTGACACAAGGTATCCAACTAACCAATCTTTCTTACGGCTATCAAAAGGAACAACCCATTTTCACTAACCTTTCTTATACGTTTGAACAAAATAAAAAATACTCCGTCGTAGGTGCCAGCGGTTCGGGAAAAAGCACGCTATTAAATATTTTGAATGGTAAAATTCGTGGATACCAAGGCTCTGTCACCATTGGGAACTCAGAATTAGCAAAGCTTGCCACCAATCAAATCTATCAGGATATTTTGTACATTGATCAAGTGCCTTACATCTTTACTGGAACCATCCGAGAAAATCTGGTCTTGGATGAGCATTTCTCCGAGGAAGAGATTAAACACGCCTTAGAAGAAGCTGATTTATGGGAGTTGGTTCAGACCCAAGAAAAAGGCCTGGATCAATTTATCGGTGAAAACGGTAGATTGTTTTCCGGTGGTCAAAAGCAGCGTCTCGCACTAGCTCGAGGATTTTTACGGCAGAAAAAAATTATTTTGGTCGATGAAGGAACCGCAAATCTTGATCGCACGAGTGCAGAAAAAATTGAAAACCTGCTGCTGGATAAACCTGAATTGACAGTCATCATGATCACCCATCACTTATCCGCCGCTATTGCTCAACGATTGGACGGGGTCCTGCGCTTAACCGACTAATCAAACGACTAAAGTTTTTTGAAATCAAAAAAATCCCACATTACAGTCGAAGTAGTGTGGGATCGTTTTTCTAAAATTGTGACCATGGTTGGGCATGCAACATCCAGTTGATACCATACTTATCTTTAAATTGACCAAGTTTTCCTCCCCAGAATTGATTTTCATAAGGTAAAACAACGGTAACTTCATTTGATTTTGTCAATCCTTCATAAAAATCATCTGCCGCTTTCATACTTTCAGGATCTTCACTATTTACACTGATCATGAGGGTGATTTGTCCTGTCGGATTTGTGTCGGCGCCAAAAGAATCTCCTGCTTGGATCTCTACACCCAAAACACTGAAAGTTGCATGAACTGTAATCGTATCTAAATCGGTGTTTTCAGGAATCCCCATTTGACTTGCTTGTTCTGCTGTCGGCGACAAGCGATAAATGTCCGTTGCTCCAAAAACATTTTCATAATACGCAAGTGCTTCTTTCGCATTGTCAAATGCGATGGAAGGAAATAAACGTGTTTCCATATGCGTTTGCTCCTTTGCATTTTTTATGATACAGCATAATTAAACATGAAAACTGTATAAAACACAATTATTTCCTCTCCTTACAAACGAAGGATTTTTATTTTTTTCGATAAAAAAACACCGCCAATTGAACGGTTGGCGGCATAATCTATCTTGTAAAGCGTTTCGTTTTAAGGAGTAAAAGCTTTACTAAATGATAATGATTATCACTTAGTAAATTAAAAATACTATATTTCCCGAGAAATAGCAAGAAAAAAGTGGATTCTTTTCTACCAAACTTCTTTTGCGATTTCTTGTAATAAAGTGATTTTTTTCCACTGATCTTCTTCTGCTACTTTATTGCCTTCCTCGGTGGAAGCAAAACCACATTGCGGACTGATACTCAAATTTTCAAGAGGAACAAATGCTGCTGCTTCCTGAATCCGTGCTTTGATTTCTTCAGGATTTTCCAATTGTGGAAATTTTGAAGTAACTAACCCCAAAACAACTTTGCTTCCATTATTTGACCAATGGCGCAATGGCGAGAAGTCACCGGCACGTTCTGAATCGTATTCTAAGAAAAAACCATCATAATTGGTTGCAAATAATTCTGCAGCGATTGGTTCATATCCACCCGAAAATAACCATGAAGAAGCATGATTTCCTCGACAGATATGCGTGGTGACTGTCAAATCTTCCGGTTTATCGGCTAATGCTTGATTGATAATTTTTGTACAGATAGCAGCGATTTCTGAAGCGTTGATTCCTTTTTCCTGCAATTCTTTTTGTTTCGTCGCATCCGCCAAAAAAGCCCAATTGGTATCATCAAATTGTAAATAACGACAGCCAGCTGCATAAAATGCATGAAGCGCATCTTGATAGGTTTTAGCCAAATCTTCGTAAAAAACAGTCAGGTCTGGATAAATAGCAGCGATTCTGGAAGAACCATCATTTGCGAGCAATTCTTGGCGTAAAATCATCGTTGGACTGGGAATCGTTGCTTTCGCAAAATAGCCTTCCTCCGTTTCAACTACTTCTTTCAGAAAACGAAAATCAGCTAAAAATGGATGATGTTCATTAAAGGAAATGCGATCAATCACGCGAATATTGTATGAGGGTGCTGCTTTTCCATGAAAATGTTGATTGTATCCGGTCTCTGGTACGTAACCTTCCACTCCATTTAAATTTTCTAAAAAATCAATATGCCAGAATCCACGACGAAATTCACCATCCGTGATTCCTTTTAAGCCAGCTTCTTTTTCTTTTTTCACTAATGAACGAATGGCTTCATCTTCGACCGCCCGCAATTCCGCCGCAGAAATCACGCCTTCTGAGGCTTTTTTTCGTGCTTCCTTCAATTTTTTAGGACGTAAGAAACTTCCTACGTGATCGACTGTAAATGGTATTTTTTTGCTCATATTTTCCACTCTTTTCTTAAATTTTTTTAATAAAAAAATCCCTTTACCGGCGAATGCCAGTAAAAGGACGAATGATCGTGTTACCACCTTTATTTAGAAAGATTGCTCTTTCCCTCAGCCCGACGTCATCATGAATGAGATCGGCGGTCCTTTTAACGGTGGACAATCCGTTTTTGACTACATATCGCCAAAAATTCCTCAAAGGCCATTTTCAACTTGCCACACCTAACCCTTCACACCAACCAGAGTCTCTCTGAAACAGCTTTAAGCTTACTTTCCTTATCAACGGAGAATTATTTTGTTGAATATAAGATTAGCACTTTCTATTTTTTTGTCAATGGTTTTTTAATCAAATTTTTTATTTTTTCTCCCTACTGTCGGCTCAAACAAAAAAACACCATCAACGTCGTTTCATCCGTTGACAGTGCTTGATCAATAGACTCATCAAAAACGAGCATGGCCTATACTTATAAAGGTACTGTAATTGAAAATAGACAAAAATGCAACCAATATGCTTTACGCCTTGATAAGTACAATTCAAAAGAAAAAATCGCCAACACAATTTGTTAGCGATTTTTTCAAAATAAATAGCTTTGTATTGAAAAGATTTAAAAAGGAGTTAGGTTTGTTCATTCAAAATGATAGCGCTTTATCATTTTGATGGCTTAAATATAACGTATTATTTTTGAAAATGCAAGCAGAAAATTAAAATTTCTCTTGTTTCTTTTTAGAAAAAGCCGTATACTTTATCTTGTTCCGCGGGTGTAGTTTAGTGGTAAAACAGAAGCTTCCCAAGCTTCCGTCGCGAGTTCGATTCTCGTCACCCGCTTATCTTATAAGTCTTGATTTATCAAGGCTTTTTCTTTTACCCTAAATTTATTCCCGTTAGTAACCATCTGCAAATAGCATTAAAAAAAGATGAACCCTCGCATCTTTTTGATAGACTATTCTAGTTTGGAGGCAAATTATGGAAAATATTCGGATAACAACTAAAGCCGACTATTTTGAAATAGTGAATTTTCTTGAAAAAAAGACAAAATATGTTAAATTATTACGTCTTCTCGATGACCAAGAATCTACTATTATTCTTAATAAATAGAGATATTTACTGGTAACAGAAAAAACTTTTTTAATGACTTACGAAAAATTGACTCTTTTTTCTATAATCATTTTGATGTTGTTTTAGGTAGCAGTGTTGATACTACAGAATTTGGCTACATGAACATAGCCTTTTTTGATTTGAATGGAAAACTCCTTTTTTACACTAGCACTCATGAAGGATTGGCATGGATTGAGAACGAATTTCTATTGTAAGCATAGCCCCACCTTCTTAAAACCCCGTTGTATCCCCACAAAAATGTGCTAAGATAGAAGGAGAAAATTTTGAGTAAGGAGAATGAATGATGCAATTTCACGAAGACTTGAATGAACTGATTGTTGAGCTTTTTGCCGATATTGAAGATATCGGAGATGAAGAAATCTGGGCTTTTTATGAAGAAAAAGACGGAGAACAGCTCTTTACCGATTATCGTTACAAAAATGACCCCGCAGAAAAAATGCCGAAGGGTTCCCTTGGCGAAAAAGTAATGGCGATCACTGCAAAAGAATTGCTGCCTCTTTTACGAAAACAAAAACATCAACATCCGAATTTTTAAAAAAACCTGTAGGAAAACGGCCTCTTGGCTATTTTCCTACAGGTTTTTTCTATAATATTTTCGACAAAAAATCAATCGTCCGTGGATTTTGTGCATGCTGAAAGATGTCTTCCGGTGTTCCTTCTTCCATGATGATTCCTTCATCCATAAAGAGCACACGATCTCCAACTTCTTTGGCAAATCCCATTTCATGGGTAACAATGACCATCGTCATACCGTCTTTTGCCAACTGCTGCATAACTGAAAGGACCTCCCCTACCATTTCCGGATCTAACGCCGAAGTCGGTTCATCAAACAACATAACATCCGGCTGCATCGCCAATGCTCGTGCAATCGCGATCCGCTGTTTCTGTCCCCCAGAAAGCGATTGAGGATAGGCATCGCTTTTTTCACTCAAACCAACTTTTTCTAAAAGCTGCTCCCCAAAAGCCATAGCTGTCTCTTTGGATTCTTTTTTTACTTTAACAGGAGATAAAATCAAGTTATCCATGACTGTCATATTAGGAAAAAGATTAAAATTTTGAAAAACCATTCCCATTTTCTCTCGCATTTTGTAAATGTCATTTTTCTTATCGGTAATATCTGTACCTTCAAAATAAATATTACCTTGAGTTGGTACCTCTAAAAGATTTAGACAGCGGAGAAAGGTACTTTTTCCTGAGCCAGATGGTCCGATGATTACCACGACTTCCCCTTTTTTAATCTCTGAATTGATTCCTTTTAATACTTGATTTTTCTTAAATGATTTATGCAGATTTTCTACTTTAATCAATGCTTCCGACATCTTATATTCCCCCTATCTTTGGTATCCTTTACCCATTTTTTCTTCCCATAAAGCCAGTAAACGGCCCGTGAAGAAGGTCAGGATAAAGTAAATGATAGCGGCAATATACAATGGTTCTAACGGAATATACGAATTGGTGATAACGATTTGCGCACTGCTCAATAATTCGTAAATTCCAATTGTTGAAAGTAGGGAAGAATCTTTGATCAGGGTGATAAATTCATTTCCCATTGAAGGAAGAATATTTCGCAATGCTTGCGGTAAAATCACGTAACGCATCGCCTGCATTGGACGCAAACCCAGAGATTCTGCTGCTTCTTTTTGCCCTGCTTCAACGGAAATAATCCCACCCCGAACGATTTCTGCTACATAGGCGCCAGAGTTCATTGAAATCACAATAATTCCGGGAATCAACCGACTAAAATCGACATCTAAAACACCGATAGCTACCGTTGGCGCACTGATGATTCCTTGCAAAAGTCCAAAACCAATCAAAATTTGGATCAACATCGGTGTACAACGAATAATTTCAATATAAATATTGGCAAACCAACGCAAAGGAGACACGCTGGAAAGTTTCAGCAAAGCCATTACGACTCCGATAATCGTTCCAAAAATGATAGTAACCACTGAAATGATAATGGTAACGACTGTTCCTGAAAGAAAATAAGGGAAAAAATCTGGTAAAAAGGAAAAATTCATTTGTCTGACCTCAATCTATTTTTCGGCATTTTTATTTGCTAGCTCGATATTTTTTTGAACAAATTCTTCCATTTTGCCAGAATCGTTCAATTCTTTGATTACATCATTAATTTCTGATTTTAATTCGCCGCTGTCTTTTGGCAAGGCGATTGCATACGCTTCGTCTTCGCTGGATTTCAAGTCAACTTCTGCAAACTGCAAATCCGGGTTTTGGTCAATATAAGAAGCACCAACTGTTTCTTCAACGACGAGCGCATCGATCGAGCCTTGGTTTAATTCAATGATTAGATTAGGAACTTTCGCAACAGAAACGATCTGTGCATCAGCAATCTGTGTCTTGGCTACATCTTCTTGAACAGAGCCTTTTTGTGCACCGATTTTTTTGCCACTCAAACTTTCAATCGAAGTAAAGGTTGCGGCATTTTTCTTGTTGATAACAATTTTTTGTGGTGGATTGTAGTAATTATCTGAAAAGTCGAAGGATTCCTTACGTTCCGGTGTAGCAGAAATTCCCGAAATCGCAATATCCACTTTTCCCTGTTGCAGAGAACTTAATACTGCATTGAATTCCATATCCATAAACTCAACATCAACATCTAATTTTTCGGCGATTGCATTGGCTAAATCAATATCTGCCCCGACAATTTTATCTTTGCCGTCAGACATCGTATGAAATTCAAAAGGAGCAAAATCTGCAGATAATCCAACTTTCAGTACTCCCGCATCTTTGATTGCAGCAACTGCTTTGTCTTGTGTATCTGAATCCTTTGATGCTTTTTCGTTATTTCCGCCACCACAAGCACCCAGTAAGAAAACTAATGCTAATGACGCAACCCCTGTTAAAATCTTTTTCATAAAATCCGCTCCTCATTATTCATTTTTTATACAATATATTTCTTTTTTATGAGATTGTATACATATTACCACAGTTTTTTTGACTTTTCATCCATTTTTTGAAAGTTTTTTGAAATTTTATTTACTTTTCTCGTGAAAATCGCTAGTTTATTGAATATTCCCAGCAAAAACGGCTATAAGAAACAAAAAAAGACCAAAAGCTGGATGCTTTGGTCCTTCTACTTTTACGATTAAAATTTACGAAAACGCTGATAACGTGCTTCTAACCTTTCGGATTCCGTCAGTTGGCAAAGTTCTTGTAATTTGTCGATCAATGCTTTGCGAAGCATGTGATTGATTTTTTCCATTTCAATTGGTTCGCCATTTAAAGTTTCGGGAATGACTTTATCAATTACCTTTAAATCAAACAATTCTTTTGCAGTAATTTTCATCAATTCCGCAGCTTCTTTTGCACGGCTGCCATCTTTCCATAGGATTGAGGCAAAGCCTTCTGGTGACAAAATAGCATAAATTGATTGCTCCATCATCCATACTTCGTCGCCAAGAGCTAAGGCAAGCGCACCACCGCTACCGCCTTCACCAATAATGATGGCGATGATTGGCACCTTCAAATCAGACATTTCCAAAAGATTACGGGCAATCGCCTCGCCTTCGCCTCTTTCTTCTGCCCCAACACCGCAAAAAGCGCCTGCGGTATTGATAAAGGTAATCACCGGCCGGCCAAATTTTTCGGCTTGCTTCATTAAACGTAAGGCTTTTCGATATCCTTCTGGATGAGGAGAACCAAAATTTCTTCGTAGATTCTCCTGCAGATTTTTGCCTTTTTGAATGCCGATGACTGTCACTGGCTTTTCGTCTAAACATGCAATACCACCAACTACCGCCTCGTCATCTCCAAAAAGTCGATCCCCATGTAGCTCTTGGAAATTCTCAAAAATCAACTCAAAATAATCAAGAGCCGTCAAGCGATCTTTTCCCCGCGCTTGTTGCAGAATTTCTGCCGCAGTTTTTTTCATCCCAGCGACCACCCTTCCATCGTATGAAGTGTCAATAATTGATAAATACGTTCCTTCATTTCTTTTCTTGGAACAATTTGGTCAACGAAGCCGTGTTTTTTCAAAAATTCCGCCTTTTGAAAGTCCTCTGGCAACTCCTGCTTGATAGTTTCTTCAATCACTCGCCGTCCGGCAAACCCAATCAGGCTTTGGGGCTCTGCTAAAATAATGTCCCCTTCCATTGCAAAACTTGCCGTGACGCCGCCGGTAGTTGGATCAGTTAAAACCGTCAAATAAAACAATCCTGCTTCACTATGTCGCTTGACTGCCGCAGAAATTTTTGCCATCTGCATCAAAGAAAAAATTCCTTCTTGCATTCGGGCGCCTCCGGAAGCGGTAAAAATCACTACTGGCAATCCTTTGGTTGTAGCCCGTTCAAACAAGCGGGTGATTTTTTCTCCTACAACCGTGCCCATGCTTCCCATGATGAAATGAGAATCCATGACACCGATTGCCAAAGGGACGCCATTGATTGTAGCGTTTCCTGTCAATACGGCTTCACTCAGTCCCGTTTTTTCTTGTGTTATGCGAATCTTTTCCAGATAGCCGGGAAAATCAAGCGGGTCGCTCGTCCGACAATCATTATCCCATTCTTCAAAACTTTTTTCATCGATAGTAAGAGCGATTCTTTCCCAAGCACTGATTCGAAAATTGTAACCACAATGGGGGCAGACCTTTTCTGCTCCCATTTCTTTCGTATAAAGCGTGTGTTTGCAACTTGGACATTTCGCCCACATGTTATCTGGAACGAAAGGAGTATTTGCTGGCGTCGCATCCCTATTTGGATTGATGCGAATGTAATTTTTCTTTTTGAATAAGGCCATGTTTCACCCTCCTATTGTTCCCAATTCGGTAAAAAGATTTCTTGTAAAAAGGCGGTGTCGTAATCTCCTGCAACAACTTGTGGATGACTAATCAAATCCATTTGAAATTCTGAATTTGTCAATACACCATCTGTCACTAGCTCTCCTAGTGCACGTTGCATTTTCATCAATGCTTCAAAACGGGTATCTCCATGAACGATTACTTTTGCAATCATGGAATCATAATAAGGAGGAATTGTGTACCCAGAGTACATACCGCTATCCACCCGCACACCTAATCCACCACTGGGTAAGAAAAGATTGGTGATCTTCCCTGGCGAAGGAGCAAAATGAAAGGCTGGATTTTCTGCATTGATTCGACATTCAATTGCATGTCCCTTCAACTTAATATCCGTTTGCTGAATATCCAAAGGTTCATTTGCTGCAATCTGAATTTGTTTTTTTACAAGATCAATTCCAGTGACCATCTCAGTGATTGGATGTTCCACTTGAATTCGGGTATTCATTTCCATAAAATAAAACGAGCCAGCTTGATCCATTAAAAATTCAATTGTGCCGGCATTTTGGTAACCGACTGCTCTTGCCGCTCGCAGGGCAGCTTCACCAAGTTCTTGGCGTTTTTCTTCTGAAATCACCACCGATGGAGATTCTTCCATCACTTTTTGGTTGTTTCGCTGTAAAGAACAGTCTCTTTCTCCCAGATGGATAATATGACCAAATGCGTCACCTAAAATTTGTACTTCAATATGACGAGCAGGATAAACGATTTTTTCCAAATACATGGCGTCATTTCCAAAGGCTGCTTTTGCTTCCTGCTGGGCAGAAGAAAAATGCTGTGGCAGTTCATCTTTTGAAGCAACTTTTCGAATTCCTTTTCCGCCACCGCCAGCTGCAGCTTTCAGCATCACAGGATACCCGATGCGTTCGGCTACGGCTAATGCTTCTTCAACATCAACCACTTCTCCATCGCTACCAGGAATGACGGGAACTTCTGCTTGGATCATTAATTGACGGGCATTGATTTTATTGCCCATTGCTTCAATCGTTTCACTTTTAGGACCGATAAACGTAACATTGATTTCTTCGCACATGGCAGCAAAGCGGCTATTTTCTGATAAAAAACCAAACCCCGGATGAATGGCTTCTGCCTTTGTCACCACTGCAGCACTTAGAATCTGCTGCACGTTTAAATAAGAATCTGCTGCTTTTGCCGGTCCGATACAAATCGCCTCATCTGCCATTTCCGTATGCAGAGCTTCCCGGTCTGCTTCTGAATAAACCGCAACAGTGGCAATTCCTAGTTCACGACAGGCGCGAATGATTCGTACAGCGATTTCTCCACGATTTGCAATCAATACTTTTGAAAACATAACTCACCTATCCAATCATAAACGTCAGTTCCGCCTCAGCAACTTTTTTTCCATCAACATATGCGATCCCTTTGCCGATTCCAGCAGAAGATTTCACTTTCAATAATTCTACTTCCAACAGCAGGGTATCTCCCGGCGTTACTTTTTTTCTAAATTTTGCTTTATCAATTCCACCGAAATAAGCAGTTTTCCCTTGAAATTCTTCAAGAGAAAGCAACGCAACTGCACCAGCTTGCGCCATTGCTTCTAGAATCAGTACGCCCGGCATTACCGGTTCGTGAGGAAAGTGTCCTTGAAAGAAAGGTTCATTGACGGATACATTTTTCTTTGCGATGATTTTTTTGCCAATTTCCATTTCCTCTACGCGATCCAGCAATAGAAACGGATAACGATGGGGAATGATTTTTTTGATTTCTTCTACAGTCATTAATGACATTTTTTAGCCTTCTTTCACCACAAACAACGGTTGATTGTATTCCACTGTCTGTTCATTCTCAACGAGTATCGCGGTAATTTCTCCAGATACTTCACTGGTAATTTCATTCATTACTTTCATGGCTTCGATAATGCATAGAACTTCGCCTTTTTTCACCTGATCACCCAGTTTTTTAAATGCCGGTTTTTCTGGTGTTGGTTGCAGATAGACCACACCTACTAACGGTGACACGATTGATGTTCCCTCAGCTTTTGCCTCTTCGGTCACAATTGTTTCGGTAGTTTCTTCATGAGTAGATGTTGTCTGAAGTTGTGTGCCTCCAATTGCTGGTGTTTCCGCAGCTGGCGTTGCATAGAGCCGTTCTTTTCCAGATGACGTATTTTTATTAAAATAAAGTTCAAAATTGCCTTCTTTTAAATCAAATTCTGTTAAAGAGGATTGATCGAACTGATCTAATAACCCTTTGATTTCTTGAATATTCATTCGTCAGCCTCCCAACGTTTCAAACAAATAACTGCATTATGACCACCAAAGCCTAACGAATTACTTAAAGCATAGGTCACATCTGCTGGTTGACTTTGATTTTTTACAACGTTTAAATCAATTTCGGGATCTTGCTGAGAAACATTGATTGTTGGTGGAATAAATTGATGTTCCAAAGCAAGCAGACTTGCAATAGCTTCAATTCCTCCAGCGGCTCCCAACAAATGACCGGTCATCGATTTTGTACTGCTGACATAAGTTTGACGGTAGGTTTCACCTAGTCCATATTGAATCGCTTTTGCTTCAGCAACATCATTTGCCGGTGTGCTTGTTCCATGAGCATTTACATAGTCAACATCTGCTCCGGTGATTCCTGCTTCTGCCATTGCCAACTGAATCGCTTTACCTGCTCCCGAACCATCAGGATTTGGCGCTGTCATATGATATGCATCACAATTTGCTCCATACCCAACAATCTCGGCTAGTATGTTGGCTCCTCGTTGTTTGGCATGCTCGTAAGATTCTAACACCATGACTCCTGCACCTTCCCCCATGACAAAACCGCTGCGATTCGTATCAAAAGGAACTGAGGCCTTTGAAGGATCCGTTTCTTTTGTCAAAGCTGTCAAGGAAGCAAAACCGGCAATACCGATTTGATTGATGGATGCTTCTGCTCCTCCAGCCAGTATGACATCCGCATAGCCATGTTTAATGTTGCGGAAAGCTTCACCAATCGAATGAGTTCCTGAAGCACAAGCGGTTACGATGCTCGTACAAATTCCTTTTGCCCCCACTCGCAAAGCGATGTTTCCAGCCACCATATTGACGATTGACATAGGAACAAACATTGGTGATACTCGTTGTGAGCCTTTTTCAGACATTCGAATCACTTGATCTTGGATTGTTTGTAAACCACCGATTCCCGATCCTACGATGACACCAAAACGATCCGCATCAACATCTTCTTTGGTGAAATCTGCCATTGTCATTGCTTCTAAAGCTGCATACACACCGTATACGGAAAACATATCCATTCGTTTTGCATCTTTTTTTATAAAATATTTATCAAAAGGAAATTCCTTCACTTCTGCTGCTAAGCGAATACCCGTATCTGTTGCATCAAAGTGGGTGATTTCCCCAATACCGTTTTTTCCTTCTTTTAGACTTGTTAAAAAGGTCTCTGGATCGTTGCCGATAGGTGAAGCAACACCATATCCTGTGATTACTACTCGATTCATTCGTTTCTCCTCCTGTTAACCGTGCATGACTAGTCCGCCATCAACATTGATGACCTGTCCGGTAATATATGGGCTTCGGGCTAAGAAAAGTGCCGTGTTTGCCACATCCTCGACACCGCCGAATTTTTGTAACGGAATATTTTCTGCAACCTGCTCTTTTACTTTAGCAGAAAGAACCTCTGTCATATCCGTAGCAATGAACCCGGGAGCTATCGCGTTGCAGGTAATCCCTCTAGCTGCCGCCTCTCTGGCAACTGATTTGGTAAATCCAACGACGCCGGCTTTGCTTGCCGCATAATTTGCCTGCCCTAGATTTCCAATCAAGCCCGAAACAGAAGCCATATTAATGATTCTTCCTTCTCGTTGCTTCATCATCTTTTTGATGACATGTTGTGTCATATTGAAAGTTCCCGTCAGATTAATACGGATGACCTTTTCAAAATCCTCTGCTGTCATACGCATCACCAGCTTATCATTAGTGATACCAGCGTTATTGATCAAGATATGGATCGGTCCTAGCGCTTCAATCGCATTGTCGATCATTTCACCGGCAGTATCAAAATCAGCAATGTCTCCCGATACACCGATACAACGAACGCCGTATGCTTCGATTTCTTGAATCAACTCGGATGAAATATCTCCCCGTCCATTTAAAATAATGTTCCCACCTGCTTGTGCGAAAGCTTTCGCAATACCTAAGCCAATGCCGCGGGTACTACCGGTCACAAATATATTTTTTCCCTGTATATCCATTACTTCCTCCTAGTCCAACTGCGCAATCGTTGCTGCCAAGGTTTCACTATCCTCAACTCGCAATAGATTGATCGAAGGATCGATTTTTTTAATAAATCCAGTCAGTACTTTTCCCGGACCGATTTCTACTGTTTGGGTAATTCCTATTTGCTTCAATGTCTCAATACTTTCATAAAAACGAACAGATGACATAACCTGCTGTTCCAATAACGACTTAATTTCTTCTTGTTTCATCACTTTTGCCGTTGTGTTACTAATTACTGGAATCTGCATCGCAGAAAAACGAATTTTTTCCAGCTCTTTTTTTAACTCATCAGCTGCCGGCTTCAGCAAGGGGGTATGAAATGGACCACTGACGTTTAACGGAATCATCCGCTTAACTCCGGCTTCTTTTAGAAAATTTACAGCAGCGTCAACAGCTTCTACTTCTCCACCGATAACAATTTGCTGCGGTGTATTATAGTTTGCCGGTACAACAATTCCTACATTTGCTGCTTGTTGGCAACTTGCCTCAATCGTTTCAATTGGCGTATTCAAAACTGCCACCATTTTTCCTGTTCCTTTAGGTGCCGCTTTTGTCATGAACTTGCCTCGTTTTGCGACAAGGTCAACCGCTATTTCGAAATCCAGTGCGCCACTGGCAACTAGAGCGGAATATTCTCCAAGACTCAAACCGGCTACAGCATCTGCTTGGAATCCTTTTTCATTTAAGATCCGCCAAAAAGCAATGCTAACCGTCAAAATGGCCGGCTGTGTGTATTCTGTCTGGTGGATTCGATCACTTTCAAAACATAATTCAGCCATGTCATAGCCTAAAACCTCACTCGCTTGTGAGAAAGTCTGCCGAACGATTTTTTCTTGTTGATAAAGCTCTTTACCCATCCCTGGATATTGTGCTCCTTGCCCACTAAATAAAAAAGCTGTTTGCATATTCTTCTCCTTTAGCTACCTTTACGAAAATCAACGAACTGATTTCCTTATAATAGGAAGAAAGACTTCTTCCCATTATAAGAAAAGCTAGGCTATGGGCCTAGCCAGTCTCACCTTACGCTTGTTGTTTCTCTACGTATTTCACTAAATCTTCTACGGTTGTGATGCCTTCTTCTGTTTCAATTTTTACATCAAATTCATCTTCGATTTCGTTGATGATTTGGAACAAATCCAAGCTGTCTGCTTCTAAATCTTCTTGGATGTTGGTGTTCAATTTGATTTCTGCTGTTTCTTTCCCTAGTTCTTCTGCTACGATTTCTTGAATTTTTTCAAATATCATGTGTATAGTTCCTCCAATAATTAATTATTCGTCATTTTTATTGTAAACAGGTCTCTAAAGCTTTAGAAGGATGGCTCCGTATGTCAGACCGCCACCAAAACCTGAAAACACCACTGTTTGTTTACTACCTATAATCAAAGTGCCATTTGTCACAGCTTCATCCAACAATAAAGGAATACTTGCTGCTGAAGTGTTGCCGTATTTTTCCATATTTTGCAAAAATTTTTCACGAGGTTGTTTTAGTTTTCTGGCAACCTTGTCTAAAATTCGGGCATTCGCTTGATGGAGCAAGAAATAATCAATCTCTCTTTCTCCAATCACGTCTGCAATTTGTGCCACAACGGTCCGAGTTGCAAAATCAAAGATTTCTCTGCCAATCATTGTAAGATAAGGCGAAGAAGCTTTTTTTTCTGAATAAGGACTTTCGTTAGCTACAAAACCTGAAGTCAGGCAATCGGCTTTTTGACCATCTGCTTGTAATTTTTCCTGCAAAATCCTTGGTTGCTCTGTTGCTTCCAATAAGATTCCGGCAGCAGCGTCACCAAATAGCACCGCTGTTGATCGATCCTGCCAATCTAAAACTTTTGATAAAACCTCGCCCCCGATTACCAGTCCTTTTTTTCCACCGGTGCGAATCAATTTTTCTGCCATTGCCATCGCATAAACGAAACCAGAACAAGCGGCACTGATATCAAAAGCAAAGGCATTGACGGCTTGAATATTTCCTTGAACCTGACAGGCAACAGATGGTGTAGCAAAATCTGGAGTCATGGTAGCAACTAAAATAAAATCAAGCTCTTCCGGCAAGCAATCGGCTTTTCTTAAAATTCTTTTTGCTACCTCGGTACAAAGATCTGACGTATTTTCTGTAGTGACTACATGTCGCTCTTTGATACCAGTTCGGGAAAAAATCCATTCATCCGATGTATCCATGATTTCTGAAAGCTGCTGGTTGGAAATGATTTTTTCTGGAACATAGCTTGCGGTGGCAGTAATTTTTCCGTAACACTTCTTTACCTCGCTCATTTGTATTCCTGCAAGAAATCATGCAGATTTTTTAGCGCTTTTAAAAGTGCTGCTTCTTCCTCACTACTCATATCCTGCAATACTCCTTTGATCATTTGTCGATGAAAATACTGATGAACCCGAAAAAGCAGCTTTCCTTTTTTCGTTAGTCCCAGCTTTACCACTCGGCGATCATCTTCACTGCGAATCCGATCAACGTATCCTTTTTTTACCAAACGATTAATTGCTGTCGTCAGCGTTCCCACAGTAATGGATAATTCCTTGGCTACTTCCGAGGTCGTTTTCTTCTTATACATTCCAATTGCTTCGATCGTGTGCATCTCCGTAATGGATAAATCATTAAATTGTGATTTTTGTAATTCTGATTCTTCGATCGTAAGAATATCATTGAAGACACTTACTAAATAATCGTTGACTGTTTCTAAATTAGGTTCCACGGTTTCACCATCCAAAATACTTTGATTATCAAATCATTTGACTATCAAAATATATTATATGTTTTTACAAATTGCAAGTCCTTTTTAGAATTTTTTGCAATCTCACATTAATTTTCAAGAATAATCATGGATTTTTAATTGAAAAAATTTTTGTTTCCTCAATCGTTTCCTAGAAAATTAGTTTGATATTCAAAACATTATTCGTAAAAAAAAGACGGAGCTTTCCTTGTTCTTTTTCCTTTTTTCTGTTATCTTCTTCCTATGAAAAATCTAAAACAACAAGCAGCGGCATTGCCGACAACGCCGGGAATTTATTTGATGAAAGATCAGCACGGCGGAATCATTTATGTTGGAAAAGCAAAAAATCTAAAAAAACGGGTACAGTCCTATTTTCGACACAACCCAAATCATTCCAATAAGGTTTTGCGGATGATTTATAATATTGCTTCTTTTGAAACGATTGATGTAGCGACTGAGCTTGATGCACTGTTATTGGAATGTCGATACATCCAACAATACCATCCTCTCTATAATCGCCAAATGAACTTTTATCAAAATTATCTTTATGTTGGAATTGTCGGTCATGAGATCCTTCTTTCAACAGAGTATCAGCCGAATTTTTTGGGACCATTCCGCCAATACAAACATCTGCCGGATATCCTCGTCAGCTTGAACGATACTTTTCTGTTGCCAAAAACTAATCCCCTCACTCGTTTGGCGGTAGAAAAACAAATTCCTCAAATCACTGACACTCCATTGAGCGAACGGCTAACAGAGGTGAAACATTTTTTTACTGGCGAACCAACGAGTTACTTTCATCTGCTTCACCAGCGAATGCTGCATGCCAGTGAACATCTGAATTTTGAACAGGCGCAACGATTGCAGGAGGAAGCCAATCAGAGCCAACGTTTTTATGACTCTTTGCTACGGAGAAATCAATTTTTAAAGCAACCACAAATTGAATTTTCCTTGCCGATTGCTGCGGAAAAAAGAAAATATTATCAAATCTCTTATGGTCGAATCGATCAAGCAATCATTGCAACTGAACCACCAACGTTTCCGCCAATTACTAAAGAGAAGAAACAATTAGAAAAATCCGAAGTCGATCCCACCGATATTTTGATCAGCTATTATCGCCGCTTTATCGAACCTCACAACCAAGCGATCCTAATTGATGAATAAAAAAAACCGACATTTTCAGCGCCAAACAGGTATCTGTTGGATTCTGAAAATCTCGGTTTTTCTAGTTGAATAAATGCAGATTGGTGACACTATTGAATCAGGTCGTAAATCTCCATTGCAACGATATCAATGTTATCAAATTGATAGCTTTGATGTGTATCTGCCTCAGTCAATTCAAAGGTTTCTGTTGCTTTATCGTATGTCACTGTACACTTCTCAACGCCTTCTTTTTCAAAACGGCGCACTTGTACCTCATTGTCGGTTGCTTCTGTCATCGCTTCAAGGCGTTTGATGATGGCAACTAATTGTGAACTTTTCATCCGAAAGCCTCCCTTTCTCCATTTCTGTTACATTGTATCAAAACAGACCTATGCTTGCATTGTTTTTTGGAAAAAAAACATGATTTTTTTAAATTTTCTAATCGTTCCACCATAGTTTAATCAGCGCTTGGGTTCCGTCATTTTCAAAGCCCTTGTCTGCAAGCTCTTCATAGAGTTTCGTTGCCAATTTGGTACTTGGCAGTTCCAACTTCATTTTCTTCGCCTCATCCAATGCAATTTTTAAATCTTTGATAAAATGTTTAACAAAAAATCCGGGAGAATAATCTGCTTTTAAAATGCGAGGACCATAATTGCTCATAGACCAATTGGCTGCACTGCCGCCGGCTAAAGTATCGATGACTTTAGGTAAATCCAGACCGGCATTTTTCGCATAAACCAACATTTCTGTCATTCCTGTCATAGTACCGGCAATCATGATTTGATTTGCCATTTTAGTGTGCTGTCCTTTACCGGGACCTCCATGCAGACTATAGGTTTTTCCGATTACTTCAAAAAGAGGCAATACTTTTTCAAACGTTTCCGAGCTACCCCCTACCATAATTGTCAACGTCGCATTTTTAGCGCCCAGATCTCCACCCGAAACTGGCGCATCCAAGCTTTCTGCTCCGTTTTCAATTGCGGTCTTTGCAATTCTTTCTGCTAAAGTCGGAGTGCTGGTAGTAAGATCCACCAGAACTTTTCCCGCAACATCTGTTTGAAAAATACCTTTTTCACCATAATAAATTTCTTCCACATCTTTTGGATAACCTACCATGGAAAAAACAAAGTCGCTTGCTGCTGCAATTTCTTTCGGTGTATCTTTCCATACTGCACCTTTTGCAACCAAATCATCCGTCTTGCTTTTTGTTCGATTAAATACTGCTAATTCATGGCCGGCTGCCAGCAAATGTTCAACGATCGCATGCCCCATGACGCCCGTTCCAATAAAACCAATCTTCATATCCATTCCTCCAATCAAAAAAATTCACACTCTTAGTATACGCTAAAAGTGTGAAGATGTGTCGCAGAATGTTTACATCGATGACTTTCTAAAAGCACGAAGTTTAACCTTGATTTTTTGGATTGAAGGCTCCGTTTCCTTCTCCAATTCACGGGAATGATAATAGGCAATCATGTCGTTATAAAAATCAAGCATCGATTCACCAAAATGAGTAGCCGAAATTTCGTAAAGTTTTGTTTCCAGCACTTGATCGTTGCCGGGAATTTTTTGATTGATATAATCAATCAAAGAATCCGCAAAGTCTTCCTCTGAAACAAAGGTCATACCCAGCGAAGGATCATCGATCAGATTGTTCAAATAATCGTTACCTTCCACGACAAGAGGCGTTCCCGCTGCCATTGCCTCTGTATAGGTCAGACCCTGTGTTTCCGACGTAGATGTGCTGACAAAGTAATCTGCCGCATGATAAAACAAGGCAGTTTCCTCATTCGGTACTTCTCCGGTAAATTGAACCACTTCACTTAATCCCAATGTTTCAACCAATTCCCGTAATTTTTCTAAATAAGGACCTTTCCCAACTACAACTAAACGGGCTTGCGGTAACTGACGAATGACTTCTGGAAAGCCATGAATAATAGCTTGAATATTTTTTTCATAAGAAATTCGGCTTAAAGATAAAATCATCAGTTGGTCTTGAGTAATTCCCAAATGTTCTCGGACAGTTTTCCGCATGTCTTCCGTAATATCAGGACGTTCAAATTTTTCAATTTCAATGCCGGTGGGAATCACCCGCATTGGCGAGGTCACACCATATGAACGCAACGTATCAATCACCCGTTCACTTGGGCAGACGACACCTGTTGTGTGGTTGGCAAAAATCCGAGAGAAATATTTTACATGGGAAGGGCGCAATACTTTGCCTTTTGCTACATAATGCAAATAATCTTCGTACATGGTGTGGTAGGTATGGATCACAGGAATCTTCAATTTTTTTCCAACCATTTTTCCCAACATTCCTGCACCAAATTCTGTGTGGGTATGAATCAAGTCCAGTTCTAATTCCTTAGCGATAAGATAGGCATACCACATGCCACGAACAACGATTCGTCGATCCTTGAACGAAACAAACGGTACACTTGGCATTCGGATAATATCTTCTTCCATTTCCTTCGCATTCGGGTCAGTTGTTGTAAAAATATATACTTCATGCCCTTTATGCTCCAGTTCATCCTTCAATGTTTTGATCGATGTCGCAACACCACTGACCTGCGGAAAATAGGTATCCGTAAAAAATCCAATTTTCACTTTACTTCCTCCAAACTACATAACAGTTTCATTTTCCAAAACCTGTTCATAAACAGCTTTCAATTCCTCACCGATTTTTCGAATACTCTTACCTTTAGCTGTTTCATACCCTGCCAAAGAAAGATCCGGTACTTTCTGTTCAACGATTTCTTCAATTCGATTAGCAAATTCCTGATTATCTTTTGCCATGTAACAGTTTTGTTCATTTTGCAGCCAGCCTTTGTAGACGGGAATATCCCGAACTAAAACCTTCTGCTTACTTGCCAGTGCTTCTAAAACCACGATACCTTCCGTTTCTTCATAGGAAGGAAAGAAAAAGAGATCTGCACCAGAATATGCGCCTTGGATAATCTCTCCCTGAATATAACCAGGGAAAAGAACGTTATCAGGATGATCTTCCTTTACGATATTTCGAATATTTTTCGGAATCGTGTACATTGGCACATGACCAAACCAGATGAAAAGGTACTCAGGAAATTGTTTGGCTAACTCGACAAAATCAACGATTCCTTTTCGCTCAAAGAACAAGCCCACTGAAATAATAACTTTTTGCTCTGGTGATAAATGAAAATATTCGCGGAATTTTTGTTCTTTCTCTGGATCAGGTGCATATTTTTCTAAATCAATACCGTTTGAAATCGCAGCAATTGGCACGGTCAACCCGTATCCTTCCAGTAATTCTTTGGAATAGGGTGTTGGTGTAATCAATTGATCGGCTTTTGAATATAAGCTGACTAAATATTTTTTATAAATAGGTGATACTTGATTGGAACCGATGAAAGAGTTTCGAAAATCCTCTTCGGTTGAATGGGCATGGTAAATAACTTTTTTACCTGCACGACGAGCTTTGCTTACCATATTATAACTATTGACACCGTATGTGTTGATGTGCAAAATATCATAATCTTCATCATGAGGGTCACAGGTATATTCCACCCCAACCTCACTTAATGCTCGCTTTTGGTGGGATAATGCTCGACCAATCCCTGATTTTTCAAGCATCTTTTCTCCTTCGAAATAAAGTAATACCTTCAAAGAGAATATCCTCCTTGTTCTTTTTCTGGTTGAAATTTTTTTCAAAATTTCTTCCGATTTTCACGCCGTATATCATTCCACTAGGATTCTTGAAATAAGTGGAACTGACATCCTTGTTCTTTTTCTGGTTGAAATTTTTTTCAAAATTTCTTCCGATTTTCACACCGTATATCATTCCACTAGGATTCTTGAAATAAGTGGAATTGACATCCTTGTTCTTTTTCCGATTGACATTTTTTTCAAAATTTCAACCAGTCGTCATGTCATACCAGCATTTCATTGAAATACTGAAAACGGTAAAAACAAGCTTTTCCATCTGGCGTTACAAACATTATAGCACAGCAAGGGCAAATGTATCTCCAACTATAGACCTAGATTTGCTGGAAAACACCTTACAAATTTGATAGATTGGGTGCCCTTTAAAAAAACAAAAAGAAGAGCAACTTTGCGAATTTACAAAGTGCTCTTCCTCTTTTTGAAAAATCTATTTTACGTATTGTTCAACTAAAGCAACAACTTCTTCAAGTGTGTCACATTCTTTCAACGCACGATCAGCAAGCTCTTGCATATCAGTAGTTGTCAAACGTTTCATCAAGCTACGAGTCTTCAAGACTGAAGTCGCACTCATTGAAAATTCATCTAAGCCCATTCCTACTAACAATGGTACCGCTGTTTGATCTCCTGCCATTTCGCCACACATTCCAGCCCATTTACCTTCTGCATGTGCTGCATCAATTACATTTTTGATTAAACGTAAAATTGAAGGATTATAAGGTTGGTATAGGTACGAAACGCGTTCGTTCATCCGGTCAGCCGCCATTGTGTATTGAATCAAATCATTGGTTCCAATACTGAAGAAATCAACTTCTTTTGCGAATTTATCTGCTAAAACAGCAGCCGCAGGAATTTCGATCATAATCCCAACTTGGATCGTATCCGAAACAGTTACACCTTCGCTAATCAATTTTTGACGTTCTTCATTGTAGATTTTTTTCGCAGCGCGGAACTCTTTCAATGTTGCCACCATTGGGAACATAATCCGTAAATTGCCGTGCGCAGAAGCACGCAACAACGCACGCATTTGTGTACGGAACATATCGTCTCCTAAGTCGGATAAACTGATACGCAACGCACGATAACCCAAGAATGGATTCATTTCATGAGGCAATTGCAGATAAGGAAGCTCCTTATCCCCACCGATATCCATCGTACGAACAACAACAGGTTTGTCTCCCATGCCTTCCAATACAGCTTTATACGCTTTGTATTGGTCGTCTTCAGTAGGAAAATCAGCAGAATCCATGTATAAGAATTCTGTACGATACAAACCGATTGCTTCTGCGCCGTTATTACGTACGCCTTCTAAATCTTTTGGCGTACCAATATTAGCAGCTAATTCAAAATGTTTGCCATCAGCAGTGATTGTTTTTGAATTTTTTAGTTTTTCCCATTCTGCTTTTTGAGCAGCATAGTCTTCACCAATTTTAATAAATTCTGCTTTTTGATCTTCAGTAGGGTCAATGATAACGTCCCCTTCGATCCCATTCACAGCTAAAATATCGCCAGCTTTGACTTTGGCAGTAATTTCTTTTGTTCCCACGATTGCAGGAATTTCTAAAGAACGAGCCATAATCGCAGAGTGCGAAGTACGTCCGCCGATATCCGTTACGAATGCTTTAACAAAGTTACGGTCTAATTGTGCCGTATCACTTGGAGTCAAGTCATGCGCCACGACAACAACTTGTTCGTTGATCATTGAAGGATTTGGTAGAGAAACTCCTAACAAATTCGCCAAGATCCGTTTTGCAACGTCACGAATATCTGCTGCGCGTTCTTGCATGTAAGCATTGTCATCCATCGCTTCGAACATACCGATATACATGTCGGTAACATCTTTCAATGCTGATTCAGCATTGACTTTGTTATCTTTCACGTTTTGCTTGATTTGACCAACCATTTCTGGATCACTAAGAACCATCAAATGGGCATCAAATACTTGCGCTTCTTCTTCACCGAGACTTTGCGCTGCTTTTTCCCGAATTTGAGTCAATTCATCGGTAGACTTTGCCAAAGCGTCGTCTAATCGTTTTTCCTCAGCGTCAGTATCTTCTACTGAAACTTTATTGAAGGATAAATCCGGTTGAACTAGCAGGTAAGCTTTTGCAACGGCAACTCCGTCACTTGCGGCGATCCCTTTTAGCATTTCAACCATTATTCAGATAATCCTTCTTTCTTCATTGTGTCAACGATTGCTGCCATTGCGTCAGCTTCGTCAGCACCTTCAGCAGTGATGGTAACGTCTGATCCTTGGCCAACGCCTAAAGACATAACGCCCATGATTGATTTTAGGTTCACTGATTTGCCTTTGTATTCAAGGTTGATATCAGAGTTGAATTTGCTAGCTGTTTGAACTAATAAGGTAGCTGGACGTGCGTGGATTCCAGTTTCTGCTACTACATGAAAGTCTTTCTTTTCCATAATTGATTGATCTCCTTTATTAAACAAAGTTTTTTGTTAGGGTTTTTTCTGCTTTCTACAACGTAAAAAAGACATCTAAAAAATTCCCTTTCAATTGTAAAGATTACCATTTTTTTGCCAATCTTACAACCGTTTTCTACCAATTTACATTGTTTATTCATTGGTCTAGCCTTGATTTTTCTGATAACGGTAAATAATCCTGCCATTTAAGCCGGCTTCCCCGACAAAAGCGGTACGGTCTTCGCATTTTAACCATGCTTCTCGAAAAATTAAAAATTCTGCTTGCTCAACGATAATTTCTGAAAGGTCGCCGCTGCGAAGCTGCTGCAACTGGCCTTCATATGGATTTTCAACCATTGACGCACCTCCTCACCTGTCACTATTTATATAGTATACTTGTTTTTCATTTTTCGACAATTGTCAAAGAGCAAATAGTTGCATCTTAAGCAAAACTTGGTATAATAAAAACCAAAGGTCAAAGATGGTCAGTGAAAGTATTTCCATTTTTTGATCTTCTATTGAGTTTATCTTTTTACGAAACGCAGGATTCGCGTTAAAATTAATTCGTAGTAAAAACGGTATGAAAGGTCGTGACTATTCTATGCTTTGTCAAAATTGCGGCAAAAATGAAGCAACGATCCATTTATACGCAAATGTAAATGGTCAGAGAAAACAGCTTGATTATTGTCAAAGCTGTTATCAAAAATTAAAAAATCAAAAAGGAAGCCAACAAAATATGATGCAACAAGATCCATTCGGGTTTGGCAGTCTTGATGATTTGTTCCGACAAATGTCTCGGCAAATGCAACAAAACGGTGCTCCCGAACAAACACCCCCCACTCAATTCGGCGGTGGCAATAACTTTAACGGTGGACAACCTCCACAAGGAAATCGGCAAGCCAATGGACTGCTGGGAGAATATGGAATCAACATTACAGAACAAGCTCGTCAAGGAGACATTGATCCAGTCGTTGGACGGGATGAAGAAATTCAACGAGTGATTGAGATCCTTAACCGCAGAACCAAAAACAATCCCGTTTTGATTGGTGAACCCGGTGTCGGTAAAACGGCAGTTGTTGAAGGTTTCGCTCAAAAGATTGTCAATGGTGATGTCCCACAAAAATTAATGGACAAAGAAGTGATTCGTTTAGATGTCGCCTCCCTTGTTCAAGGAACAGGTATCCGTGGGCAATTTGAAGAACGGGTTCAAAAATTGATTGAAGAAGTCAAACAGGCAAAAAATGTTATCCTATTTATTGATGAAGTACACGAAATCGTTGGTGCTGGTTCTGCCGGCGACGGAAATATGGATGCAGGAAATATTTTAAAACCTGCTTTAGCTCGTGGCGAATTGCAAATGGTAGGTGCTACAACGTTAAACGAATATCGAATTATTGAAAAAGATGCAGCCCTAGAACGTCGGCTTCAACCCGTTCGTGTGGAGGAACCTTCTGTAGAAGAAACCATCACAATCTTAAAAGGATTGCAACCTCGTTATGAAGACTATCACCATGTTAAATATACGGATGAAGCAATCGAAGCTGCTGCTGTTTTATCTAATCGGTATGTTCAAGATCGTTTCTTGCCGGATAAGGCCATTGACTTGTTGGATGAAACCGGCTCGAAAAAGAATTTGACGATTCAAATGATCGATCCAAAAGTTATCGAAAAGAAATTAGCCGATGCCCAAACCCAAAAACAACAAGCCTCACAAGAAGAAGATTTTGAAAAAGCCGCGTATTATCGCGACCAAATCAACAAACTTCAAAAAATGAAAGAAAAACAAATCAGTGACGAAGAAATACCAGTCATCACCGAAAAAGACATGGAACAAATCGTAGAAGCTCGAACGGGTATTCCAGTCGGTGAGCTGAAAGAAAAAGAACAAACACAATTGAAAAATTTGGCTACTGACCTAAAAGCTCATGTCATTGGACAAGAAGACGCGATCGATCGTGTGGCAAAAGCCATTCGTCGAAATCGTGTAGGACTTGGGAAACAAACTCGACCAATCGGTTCCTTCTTATTTGTCGGACCGACTGGCGTCGGAAAAACAGAATTGGCCAAACAATTGGCATATGAATTATTCGGCTCAGAAGAATCCATGATTCGTTTCGATATGTCTGAATATATGGAAAAACACAGTGTTTCTAAATTGATTGGTTCTCCTCCTGGCTATGTTGGTTATGAAGAAGCTGGACAATTGACCGAAAAAGTTCGTCGTAATCCTTACAGTTTGATTTTATTAGATGAAATCGAAAAAGCTCACCCAGATGTATTGCATATGTTCCTGCAAATTTTGGATGACGGTCGTTTGACGGATGCACAAGGTCGCACTGTCAGCTTTAAAGATACCTTGATTATTATGACAAGTAATGCCGGTACCGGAAAAGTGGAAGCCAATGTTGGCTTCGGAGCAGCCCGTGAAGGAATTACTCGATCCGTTTTAGGACAATTAAATAATTACTTCACACCAGAATTCTTGAACCGTTTCGATGGCATCGTGGAATTCAAGACACTTTCAAAAGAAGACTTGTTGACGATTGTCAATTTGATGCTTAACGATGTAAACAAAATGTTGAGTGCTCAAGGAATCCATATTGATGTACCAAAAACTGTTCAAGAAAAATTAGTTGACTTAGGTTACAATCCAGCAATGGGTGCCCGCCCTCTTCGCCGAACGATTCAAGAACAAATCGAAGATGGTGTAGCGGAATACTATTTGGATCATCCAAAAATCAAAAACTTAAAAGCAAAATTGACCAAGGATGGCAAAATCGAAGTAGTTGCTAAAAACGCTCCTAAAGAAAAAACTACGGAACCAGAAACAAAAGAATAAGTAAAAAGAGCTTGGGACATAAGTTCCAAGAATCATAAAATAGACGACCGAAAATCGTAAAAAGAATTTTCGGTCGTCTGTTTTTTAGATTATTGGAAGAAGCTTCCTTGGTTGCGGGCATGTTCAACCTATACTTCCTTAAATTGATCGCCATTAGTGCAAACCCAATCTCATTGTGTGTCTGCTGTTTTCCTCGAACAGAGAACCGAGTAAAACCTAAACAAGCCTTCAAATGTCCGAAAGCTGGTTCAACGTCAATTTTTCGTTGACGATAGATTTTACCGGTTTCTTCTTCTGAAAGTAGCTGTTGAATCGTTGCTTTAAAGTATTCCCAGTTCATGTTCTTTTGAATCTCACGATTCTTGTCACCCTTTGCTTTTGTACACTGGCTTCGAAGAGGACAATTCGAACAATCTTCACATTCATACCGTTTTAAATATCGTTTAAATCCATATTTATCTGTACGAATAGAATAATTGCGAAACCTCATTTTCCGTCCATTAGGGCAAAGAAATGTATCATCTAATTCTTGATACGACCAGTTTGCGGGAAGAAACGGGTTTTGTTTAAATTTTTTCTTTTGTTCTTTATGATACATGGCATAGGTAATGAGCGGTATCCGTTCATGGTCTTCTAAAATAGCTTGATAGTTTTCTTCTCCTCCATAACCAGCATCCGCGACAATATAGGTTGGTAGCTCAAAGAAACGCTCTTTTAAAGTAGTTAAAAAGGGGCGCAGTGTTCGTGTATCCGTTGGATTTGAGAAAAGATCATAGCCTAAAATATACTGACTGTTTGTGGCAATTTGAAGGTTGTAGCCAGCTTTCAGCTGACCATTTTTCATAGGATCATCTTTCATGCGCATAAACGTTGCGTCTAGGTCGGTTCTAGAGTAGCTATTTCGTTTTCCTAGAATCTGTCTATGTCTTTGATAGGCAAGTTTTCTTTCTTTGAAGTCACGAAATAGTTTTCTGATTTTTTTCGGGATTTTCCGTTTCGAACGTAACGATTTTCGAGTCGTTCCATCTTCTTCTTGTGTGATTTTTTCTGTAAATTTATCCACAACATGAGTGAGGTGTTCTTCAATCTGACTTAATTCAGTTGGAGATAATTCATTTGTGGACTCGCGTTCAATTTCAGGAATAATCGTATTTTTTACCAATTCATCATAAAGAAAAGCTGATTTTTCAGTAAGCTTTTTATCAAAGTTATCAATCGATTTTCTCCAAACAAAGGTGTATTTATTGGCATTTGCTTCAATCTTTGTCCCATCGATAAAAATGGCTTCTTCATCGATCAATTGTTCCTTGACCAATTGGCTACGGAACTGAACGAAGCACTCCCGAAGGAGTGTGTTCACCAAAGGATTCACACGGAACCGATTAATTGTTCGATAACTAGGTTGATAACTTTGCGTAAGCCACATCATGCGAATACTGTCTTTCGTCAATACTTCAATCTTTCGACCAGAAAACACGGATTGTGTGTAGGCACATAAAATCATCTTCATCATCATTTTTGGATGATAGGAAGAAGGTCCCATTTGATGATGAAAGGGAATGAAACGCTGTTCGGGAATACTTTCAATTAACTCATCAATAGCGAACGCAATATCATTTTTTTCTAACTGAAAACTAAAATCTAGAGGAAGAACGACTTGATTTGTGGTATAATTTTTAAACATAAGAACACCTCGCTTTTTTATTTGTTTAGTCACTTTTATTTTAGCAAAGGTGTTCTTATTTTAATACAAAAAAATAATCCAGATGCCAATCAATTTGACTGGTATCTGGATTTTTCATTAGGACTTATGTCCCAAGCTCTTTTTTTACTTAAAATCACTAGTGTTGCAAAGAAATACTAACTTGTAAAATCCTTGATTTAAAGCTATTCACGCACAAAAAAATCCTTTATACTACTCTTGGATGACTTATCCAAGACCAATAAAAAGGACCTACGTATGGATAAGTATAACTTAAAAACATCATTTCAGAAATGGCTTTCTTCAATAAATCTTGATAATTTATCTGAGAATGCCAAAAATTCAATTCAAACATTCGATTATTACAGTAAGAAACTAGATTTTAGATCAGCTTTAAAGATCCTTCTTCACGCAGTTTATGAGGACTTACCCAGCTATCGAGAAATCAATCGTGCTTTTTTAGATCAACGATTATGCAAAGAAGTGGGCATTGAGTCACTATGCTACAGCTCGCTGTCTCGTAAAACTGCAAAAATTGATCAAAACGTTTTGATGGAGATTTTCACGCAATTGGTAAAAAAAATATCCCAACAAAGACCCAGTTCAAAGACAACAAGCCTACAAATCATTGATTCAACAACAATTCCACTAAACAAAGCATGGTTTCCCTGGGCTAAGTTTCGCCAGACGAAGTCTGGAATCAAACTTCATCTGAATCTCTGTTACCTCGATGAGAACAATCAATATCCAGAAAGCTTCACCATCACAAACGCTAGTGAACACGATCGTACACAGTTCGAAGTGTTAGCTGATAAGACAGAAGCAACTTATGTCGTTGACCGGGGTTACTTCGATTACAAATTACTGGATAAACTGCATGGAGATGGCTATTTCTTTGTGACAAGAATAAAGGGTAATACTAAAATCACTATTCTAGATCAAATTGATGTGACTAAACCTGAAACAACGGATGGTAAAATTATTAGTGATCAGCACGTCATTCTAGGTGGTGGTGTCAATCATGTCACTGAACGATTCAGATTAGTCACTGTACTAACAAACGGGCAAAAACTATTACGAATTGTAACCAATCGGTTTGATGTCACGCCAAATGAAGTAGCAGACATGTATCAGGCACGCTGGCATATTGAACTTTTCTTTAAGCATTTGAAACAGAATCTAACCATCAAACATCTTTATTCACGAAGTGAACAAGGTGCAATAAATCAAGTGATACTTACCCTTATTGCATCCCTTCTAACCTATATGGTGAAGATTGAACTTGAAACGACAGCGACACTCTTTCAGTTGAAAAGATCCTTTCATTATCTGATGTTCGAGCCAGCTGAAAGTTGGTTGGAACTTCATAGATCAGGTTGATTCTCATTGTTTTATCGTCGTCTCTCTTAGTTTTCATTTGAATAAACGTGTAATTTCTGGAAAAATAGTCATCCGTTGCGTAAGCACTCGACTTTTTGGCAATTTTTAACGAGAATTAATTTTCAGACTATTCTGATATTATCTATGCAACACTAGTAACTTAAAATAGAAGGATGTATAAATAGGAAACTATTCTACTGTTTTTTTGATGTTTTTTTTCAGAATAAGGGTTATCCCTTTCCAATTTCTCAAAAAAAAATATATAATAGACTTAATCAAAGGTACACTACGAGGGGTGAAAAAAATGAAATTAATCAATGTAACCAACAGCCATTCTCGCATGGTCAAAAACCAACTTGAAAATACAGATGCTGAGTTAGTTAAAGTTTATACCGATGGAAATACTACCGTTGTGTACACCGTTGCCCCATCACATAATGAAATTCTTTTAATTAACAAAAAGCGTAATCTGCGTTCTTCAGAAATCCATGAAGTAAAGGAGTATTTCTTGAAAAAAATGCCCACCGGCTCTTATTATAAAGATTCGATTCAAGTCATCGAGATGCCCGGCTTGGTTGAAATTTCTATTAAAAAACCAGTGCTCACCGAAAAAACTGCCAGTCTGTAATTTGTCCATTCGTCTAAAAGCTGATTTAAAGATCAGCTTTTTTTATACCCTATTCTCTAAAAAGTTGCCTTTAAAGAAAACAAGAAGAAACGTCTGACTAAAAGCACGTTTCTCCTCTTTTCTCCGCTGAAACCTTGCTCCTGTTTAGGGAAGAATCTATGCTAAGTTTAGCATAGAGAACTTTTTTATTGAAGTGTTTTTTTACATTAAGCATGTTTTTTTAACTGATTTATTAAATTTTTTAGATTGGGAGAGGAACAACATGAATCGTTTAGAGGGACAAAAAAAGTTTGCGGAAAAATCCACCATTCGTTCCAGCGAATACAATCGTATCAACACGAACGGAACACAAGGCAGCAATCCAATTCAAAAAGGAAATTCTTTACTTTCCTTTAATCCAAAAAGTTGGCAAACAAATGGATTGGGTTTTTGGCTGATTAGTGTTGCTTTTGGTATACTCTTTTTCTTGCTTATTCCTCCATTAGGCAAACACATCTTCAGCAATACTTTTTACTACGGCACAGCATATTTATTTTTGTCTCTCTTACTTTCCGTCGGACTGGCTTTGTTGGTGAGAATGGTTCTAATATGGATGAGTAGGAAGAAATAAGTGTACCCTTCTTCCTGATAGATACTTCACTCAAAATGAGGATGATTGCTAGAAGTATAATCCATCTGCGTTATAATAAAAATAAAAACGGGAGGACATACCTATGGCAAGACCAAAAACAAAAGCGGAGCTAATCCAAACAGGAACTGAAGAATACGAGAAATTACTCGCACTAATCAATTCTATTCCAGAAAAAGATGTAGACGGTGTATTTCGTTTTGATATTGAAAAAGAAAAAGGAGCCCACTGGAAAAGAGACAAAAATATTCGAGATGTACTCGTTCATCTGTATGAGTGGCATAAATTACTTATAGACTGGGTATCTGCGAACCAGAAAGGTGTAGAAATGCAGTTTTTAAAAGAAGGCTATAACTGGAAAACTTATGGAGCAATGAATCAGGTATTTTGGGAAAATCATCAGGAAACCTCCTATGAAGATTCTCTAAACTTACTGACAGACAGCCATTCACAGGTAATGAACCAGATAGAAACTTTCTCAGAGGACGAATTATTTTCTAAAGGAGCCTTCAAATGGGTTGGCGGCAGCACTTTAGGTAGTTATTTTGTATCGGCCACTTCAAGTCATTACAATTGGGCAAGTAAAAAAATCAAAAAATATAAGAAGTCTTTGACGGCATAATCTTTTTTAAATACAGAGCTTAAACTGATGATTATCTCTCTTCATCCTTTTCAGTCCAAAAGCTCTTTTTTAAAGCCCTTTTATTTGTTTTCTCCCGAGACTATCCAAATTAAAAATAAAAAATTTCACCATCCATTTATTTTTTTATTTATAAGCTAAACTAGTAACAACTAAATAAGAAAAAAGAATTGCTAATGATCCCCATATTATTAGTCTTGAAAATTGTTTTTCCTGATAGGCTCTTACTGAAAAATAAAGAAAGAATAAAGCAAAACTCCCAGGAAACATAGTGTCCAGGTTTAATTCTGTAAAATACTCGACAATTATAATCAATCCCACGATAAAAGCAAATAAAATCATTACACCGTTATCTATTTTCGTCCTTTTCACTCCAATCCCTCCATTTCTAAAGCACCTTTTCTTCAAACGTTAAATAAGCAAATGACAAACTTAGAATGGCAAATCCAACCAGACGAAACATCGATTCTTCTTTTTGAGCTTTCAATGTTTGATAAAAAAAATAAACAGAAAAAATTCCGGTAAAAATCCAACTAAGGTCCATATTTTTAGACTCTTGAACAACCAAAATCGATATAAAGCTAAAGATAAAAACTCCGTTTGAAATCCATTGTTTCTTTGTTTTTTCCAAATTTGACGCCCCCCTACTCCTAAAAAATACTTGTCCATAGAATATAGGCTGAAACAAATGCCGAGATTCCAAACAAAAATAAACGAAGAACTGATTTTTCCTGATACGCCCTAATTGTATAATAAAAAGCATTAACCATTAAAATAGCTATAAACACCAGCGTCAAATCCATATGTTGAAATTTTTGAATCAAAAAGAGTCCCGCAAAGCTAATAAAAATCAAAATGCTGATAGTGGTATTTTTTTTTTCGTTTTCCATCATAGTTCCCTTAGCTTATTTTTTTACATCATTATATCCTATTTCCTTTAAAAAGGCTATCAATCATTGCATCGTCAAAAAAAGCCCCTTCCCACCATTTTCAGATAGGAAAGGACCTCTTCGCACTTAAAACACCTCATACTAATTTTGACATTTCATTTTTTACATCAAACTCTTTAACTTAACTTTTGGATACTTATCCGCAAACCAGCGTTCCGCAAATTGGTTTTCAAACAAGAATAGTGGTTGGTCAAAGCGATCCTTCGCCAAAATATTTCGGCTAGAGCTCATGCGTTCATCCAAATCGGCTGGATCGATCCAGCGAGCGATTTTATGCCCCATTGGTGTCATGATTACTTCAGCGTTGTATTCATTTTTCATCCGATATTGGAAGACTTCAAACTGCAATTGTCCGACTGCCCCGATGATGTATTCTTCCGTCAAGTAAGTTTTATACAGCTGAATGGCGCCTTCTTGCACCAGTTGGTAGATTCCTTTGTGGAAGGATTTTTGCTTCATCACATTTTTTGCAGAGACCCGCATAAATAATTCCGGTGTGAACGACGGTAATTCTTCATATGCGACCTTCAATTTACCTTCGTAGAGAGTATCCCCGATTTGATAGTTTCCTGTATCATAAACCCCAATGATATCACCGGCAACCGCTTCTTCGATATTTTCTCGTGTGTCTGCCATAAACTGCGTCACGTTGCTTAACTTCATTTTTTTATCTGTTCGTTCTAAAAAGACATCCATTCCCCGTTCAAATGTTCCTGAACAAATACGAACAAAAGCGATCCGATCTCGGTGAGCTGGATTCATATTGGCTTGGATTTTAAAAACAAAACCTGAAAAATCAGCTTCATAAGGACTGATTTCTTCGCCATCCATCGTTTGATGCCCGTATGGAGATGGCGCAAATTGCAAGAAGGTTTCCAAGAAAGTTTGTACACCAAAATTAGTCAATGCAGAGCCAAAGAAAACCGGTGTTTGTTTTCCTGTTGCAACTTTTTCTGGATCGAATTCATCTCCTGCTTCCTTCAACAACTCAACTTCTTCCAATACCTGTTGGAAAACGCCACTTTGTTGCAAGGGATGATCTTCAGGAATCGCTCCTGCTTCATCCAGAGGAACAAACCGCTTTTCAGGAGTTTCTGGTCGGTACAATTCTACCCGCTGATTATGGATATCATAGAGACCGTCTAATCCTTTTCCCATACCGATTGGCCAATTCATCGGATAGGATTCGATATTCAGCAATTCTTCTAATTCTTCCAATAAATCTAAAGGTTCACGACCGTCACGATCCAGTTTATTGATAAAAGTAAAAATCGGGATTCCGCGTTTTTTTACAACTTGAAATAATTTTTTGGTTTGGGCTTCGATCCCTTTGGCGCTGTCAATCACCATCACAGCACTATCCACAGCCATCAGCGTACGATAGGTATCTTCTGAAAAGTCCTCATGTCCTGGAGTATCCAGAATATTGATGCGTTTTCCATTGTAATCAAATTGCATCACCGAGCTGGTTACAGAAATCCCCCGTTGTTTTTCAATTTCCATCCAGTCAGATTTTGCAAAATTCCCGGTCTTTTTTCCTTTGACCGTTCCAGCTTGACGAATCGCTCCGCCAAATAAAAGCAATTGTTCCGTAATTGTCGTTTTCCCCGCATCCGGGTGGGAAATAATCGCAAAGGTGCGGCGACTATCGACTTGTTCTTTTAATTTAGGATTGTCCATTTTTTTCATTCCTTTTCACTGATCTTTATCTATCATTCCTGCGTCGCATTTTTTCAACTAGGATAGTATAGCATGGATAGCAGGGGATTTCCAAAACTGTTTTCTTTCTCCTGCTATTTTTTCCGAATAAAAGGAGCAAGACCAAGTGGCTCGCTCCTCCATTTTACCTATTTAGTCTTCTGTAAACTTTCTTTCATCTGCGGGGTTCATCTTCTTCAAAATCTTTACGAAAATGCCGGCGTTCTTCCTCTGGATCTACGTCGGTTTCCTCTGGATGAAAGATTGCTCGAATTTTAAGAACTCGTGAACCTTCCATTTCTTCAGAAATTAAAGTGACATTATCTACGTTGAAGGATAGTTTTTCTCCTTCATCAGGAATCGTTCCTAACGCAGTGATCAAATATCCTGCCATTGTATCCACATCGCTCATATGCAGATTTGTTCCAAAAAGTTCATTGAATTCATCAATCAGCATACGACCTTGGATCATATATTCATTTTCATCAATTCGTTCATAAAGATTTTCAACTTCATCGGATTCATCATCAATCTCGCCAACAATTTCTTCCAACAAGTCCTCTAAAGTCACGACACCGACAACGCCACCGTATTCGTCCAGCAAAATCGCCATTTGATTTTGGGTACGTTTCAGTTCATAAAGCAAATCATCGATAAAAACAGTTTCCGGCATGAAAAGCGGCTCTTGCAAAATCTTATGCAGATCCAATGCTTCAAACCCAACTTCATAGGCTGCCTTTAACAAGTTTTTCGTATGCAGCACCCCGATTACTTTATCTTTATCTTCTTCATAAACGGGAATTCGTGAATAACTCTCAGCTAAAATTTCTGAGACGATTTCGTTCACAGAATCATCAATATCCACCATAAATGCATCCGTTCGCGGAACCATCACTTCTCTAGCAACTTTTGTGTCTAATGAAAAAACGCCCTGAAGCATTTCCCGTTCTTCATCTTTCAGTACGCCTTCTGTTTCCAACATATAACGCATCTCGTCACGGGTCATTTTTCCATCTTCGTCATCAAATTCCATTGGCGTGATTCGTGCTAACAAACTTGTTGAAGCTGAAAGCAACCAAACGAACGGTTTTGTGACTTTTCCCAGAAAACGAATGACGCCTGAAGTAAACGAGGCAACTTCTTCTGATTTATTCAATGCAATTCGTTTCGGATATAGCTCGCCAAAAACGATTGAAATATAGGTCAATATCGCAAGAACGATGATACTAGCAATATTTTTTGCCCCAGGGATATCTCCTAATACCGGCGCCAAGCGTGTCGCCAATGTATCTGCTAATGAAGCCCCTGACAAAATAGTTACCAATGTAATTCCTACCTGAATAGTTGAAAGAAAATTGGTTGGATCTTCTAATATCTTCAGTAGTTTTTGTGACTTGATATTTCCTTCTTCGGCTTTTTGCTCCACCCGATTTTTGTTAACGGAAATCAGTGATATCTCCGATGCTGCAAGAAAGGCATTGATCAACGTAAGAACAATTAGTAGTAAAATTTGCGCTAAAAGCGACTGACTCTCCGGGTCAGCATTCATAATAGCAATCTCTCCTTATTTTTAAACAATTTTCTAGAAAAAAAGCGTGGCAAGTGCCACGCTAAAATCGTATCACAAAGCGATTTTCTTTGCAATAAAAACCCTATAGCTGTAAATCACTGCTATCAGTGATTTTGTCATGATTTTCTTTGATACGGTCTGCTTTTACCAATCGAATGATAAAAATAATAATCGTACGGCAAATCGCATAAAAAGGAATTCCTAAGAATATTCCCAACAATCCAGCAATATTCCCTGCTACCAACAAGACTAAGATGATTGTCAACGGATGAATTGCCAAAGATTTGCCGATAACATTTGGATAAATCACATTCCCATCGATTTGTTGAACAATGATTACAACCACCGCACACAAAACAGCTCTTAATGGATCATCAAAGACGGTCGCCAGTACCGCAGGCAATAATCCTAAGTAAGGACCAAGATAAGGAATCAGATTCGTGATTCCCGCGATCACACCGAACAGAAAGGCATAATCAACACCGACAATCAAATATCCGATAAACGTGAAGGTGCCGACAAAAACACATTCAATTGCTTGACCGCTGATATAATTAGACAGCGTTTGGTGCAGTTGACCCAATAAGTCAACGATTTGTGCCCGACGTGTTTCAGGAAAGAACCGTTGAATATTCGGTACTAAACGATCTCCATCTTTTAACATATAGAAAAGAATAAACGGTACCGTCACAATCGTTACCGTCGCAGAAGCAATCGTTCCTACGATTGAACCTAAACTTGTTGAAAGACCACTCAAGAATTTTTGAATGATAGATGAATAAGAAATATCCATTTTTTCGATTTGTTCTACGATATTTATCTGACTGAAAATTGGATTATCTGCGAGCTTCATACCCCAAGTCTGCATGTTTTCCACAAAATTTGGGATATTTGATGCCAAGGAAGAAATTTGACTTACCAAATTTGGAATCACACTTAAAATCATCCAGACGATAACCCCAACCAACAAAATAAAAACGAGGATAATGGCAAAAATCCGCTTTATTTTCGTATACTTTATCAAGAAGTTGACAATCGGATTTAAGACATAGTAGAGAAATCCCCCCACCAGAATCGGTACAAACAAGGTTCTAAAAAATGTACCAATTGGTTGAAACAAAAAATTTATTTTTGTTGAAACAAAAACCAACGTCGCTAAAATCAGCAACTCAAGCGACCAAAACATTAATTTTGAATTTTTTAATTTATCAAACAAGGCCATCCCTCCCTCATTTTCATATTATAACCTAACTTGCAAAAAACAGCTTCTTTTTCTCTCGATTTAGACAAGTTATTTTGCAGATTGTTAAACTTTGGGTATACTACTATCGAGGTGAGTGGAGTGACTGTTGTCCAAACAAAAGATACCATGAGTCAAATTTATCTTGATGCTGTTAAAATTCGTCATCAAGTCTTTGTAAAAGAACAAGGCGTACCATTAGAAAGAGAAATCGATAAAGATGAAGCCTATGCAATCCATTTCGTACTTTATGAGGAAGGTCAGGCGTTAGCAACCGTCCGTTTATTGCCGCTAAATGAAACAACCTTGAAACTGCAACGCATGGCCGTTCGCAAAGATGCCCGTAAAAAAAATTTAGGCAAGCAGGTGATCACAGAAGCAGAAAAATTTGCTAAGCAACAGGGATTTTCTATGATTCAATTGGGGGCACAACTGCCCGCAGAGCCCTTCTATGAAAAAATGGGGTATCACAAATATGGGGAAGTTTTTCTTGATGCAGGTATGGAGCATATCGCAATGAAAAAAAACCTATAAAAAAATGAGAAAAACCGCAAATGGTTTTTCTCATTTTTCTATTCTCCCATTCCAAATGGAAAATAGTTCTGTCCAAATTTTTCAACACCAGAAAGAATCGCTGCCGCAACTTTTTCCCGGTATTCCCTGGTATTGATTTGAGCCAGATCCTGATCAGAATTCATATAGCCGAGTTCCAGCAACAAACTGGGAACATAGGATTCACGAATCACCAGATAATTTCCTTGACGAATCCCATTATTTGTCAAATCAATCTGTTTTGCCAATTCTTGATTGATTATTTCCGCAAAAGATTTCATTTTTTCATAATAATAGTAGGTCGTAAAACCAGACATCACATTTGCATAATCATAGTTATCATAATGAAGACTCAGAAATAAGTCAGCATTTTGTTCCAAACTGATTTGAGTAATATCTGTTAATTCAAGGTACGTATCTTTTGTACGTGTATAAACCACGTTAATTCCAGCAGCTTCTAAAACTTTCCCTACTGTTTGTACAGTTTTAAGTGTCAAATCTTTTTCATTCAATACGCCATCTGAGCTAGTCGCTCCCGTATCGGAACCACCATGACCAGCATCCAGTACTACTGTTAATTCTTTACTTTCTGTACGAGTCACTTCTTTTTCTTTGCTGTTCTCTTTCGGGATATACCCTTTATTTCCCTTATTCGTCTGAATGTAGATCCAATCTCCCTCGGTTCCTAAATAATTGGTCCATTCACCACGATGGATTTTTTCCAAGACGTTGCTTTGACTGCTAGGTTCCTCCTGTAATGGAACAAAATCATTTTCCGTAACCGTCGTCGTGTCGTATAATTCTGGCGCAACATATACTTGAACCAATTTTTCAGTCACCTTTTCTTCAGGAATCTCCGTAACAGATTCACTGGTGTTCGTTTCATAAACACTGGAGTCAGTAGTCGGTGCTTCTATTTTTTGCCATCCCAAACTAAAGACTACAGCCACTGAAAGTAAAAAAATAATGAATAAATAATATTTTTTCTTATTATTTTTATGTTCTTCCATATACCAACCTGCTTTTCCTTAATACATTTATTGTACCTTACCTACCTTAACTTTGTCTTAAACAAACTATTTCACTTTCAAAGTTAATTATGAGAAAAAAGCAATAAAAAACAGCAGACCTTAAAGATCTGCTGTTTTTTATTTACGTGACAATTGCTTGTAGCGGTTATACCAAATATCAATATAGCCTTCTGAGAATGGTCCTTTGCCATTATTGATCCAGTCTACTAGAATTTTGACATTTTCTTTTAATACATAGTCAATATCATCCGGATAATGCATGATTTTACTGTGAAGCTCATACTCATCCACATCCAATAAACGTTTTTCACCATCTGGAAAGACCTTGATATCCAAATCATAATCGATATATTTCAAGGCTTCTTCATCCATCAAATAAGGTGAAGCTAGATTGCAATAATAGGAAACCCCCTTTTCTCTAATCATTGCTATTACATTAAACCAGTATTTTTTATGAAAATAAACAATTGCTGGTTCGCGTGTTACCCAACGACGACCATCGGATTCAGTCACTAACGTGTGATCATTCACACCAATCATTGAGTATTCACTAGTTTTCAATACCATTGTATCGCGCCACGTTCGATGCAAATTGCCATCATGTTTGTAACTTTGTATGGAAACAAACTCTCCTTCTTTAGGAATTCGCATAGCTACCCTTCCCTCAGCAGACACACTGCATTTGTTTGGGTGTTCATTACACCGACATCGTAAACATTATAGCAATAAATCAATGGTTTGCCTAGAAATCTTTATCTGATAAATGATTTTTCTTCAATTGTTCTACTAATTTTTGCTGTGGCTTAGGAAAAACGTATTTCTCAAAGTCGCTCATTGCAGCAAAACGCTGATTTTCATTGACTTCTTTTTTTCCTGTTCGCCCATAAAACAGTAAGACATGCCATTTTAAATGACTAAAAATATGTGTAATTTCGCCTAAATGCCGCTTTTGCCAAACCACCTCTTCTTCAAAAATATCCGGTAACAATTGATCTTCTGCCACAAAAAGAGAGAGTTGATCCATTGATTTTTTTGACCAGGTAGCTTCAAGCTTTCGGTATTCTTTTTCCGTCACTTCCATCATCGGAAAAGTCCACATGGAAGCCAATAGACCGGTTGCTGGTCGTTGTTGCAATAAATATTTTCCAGTAGGATTTTCTAGGGCCGTCGCAATATAATAAACATCCTTAGGCTTAGCCTTTTTGGTTTTAACTGGAAAATCAGTTTGACGATTCTCTTGGTAAGCCAAACAAAAATCCTTCAACGGGCATGCAGCGCAATCAGGAGACGTTGGTGTACAGATGCTCGAGCCTAAATCCATCAAGGCTTGATTGAATTCTCCCGGTTCATCAGGATCAATGATTTTTCTCATAGCATCCTCAAAGTAATGACGACTGCTGGCCTTTGCGATATCCGCATCGATTTCAAATAAACGACTGACCACCCGCATCACATTACCGTCGATTGCCGGTTCCGGTAACCCAAAGGCAATGCTGGCAATCGCACCGGCTGTGTACGGTCCAATTCCCTTCAATGTACGAATCTCATCAATGGTCGTCGGCATTTTTCCATCATATAATTCAACAATCTGTTGGGCAGCAATTTTTAAATTTCGTGCCCGTGAATAATAGCCCAGTCCTTCCCAGACTTTTAAAAGTTTTTGTTCCTCAGCCTCTGCTAAATCCTGAATAGTAGGAAATAATTCCATGAAACGATAATAATAATCGATTACCGTATCCACACGGGTTTGCTGAAGCATAATCTCCGATATCCAGATAGCATAAGGATCAGTTGTCGCCCGCCAAGGAAGATTTCGTTTTTTATCATGATACCATGTCAAAAATTCTTGTCGCAGCTGACTGATTTCAGCTGCGGATAGTTCCGTTTTCTTAGTCATCTTCTAATCCTTTTTCTTCTAAAAATCGCTGGATTTCCTCTAGCTGAAACCCTTTTTGAAACAGGCCTTGCTTGACCTTATTTTCCCGCTCACGTTGCGCTTTACGTTGGTGCCGTCGCCATAGCCGTTCTCCTTCTTTTACAAGGGCATCATATTCTTCATCCGATTCCTTTTCTAACGCTAAATCCTCCATTGTAAGAGAGATGCTGTCGCCAGAAAAACCTTTTTGCATTAATGCAGTACGAATTTTTTGAATCGTTTCTTTGTGACTCTTTCCATGAATTCGCCGTAAACTTTTTTCAGCCACATGCTTAGCTACCTCTAGTTGCTGATCAAAGGTGTACAAATGAAGAACTTCTTCAATCAAATCCTCAGACAGCCCCTTTAATCGCAATTGCTGCTTAACAACAGTGGGGCCTTTATCCGAAGTACGCATCTGCGTACGAACATAACTCTCCCCATAGACCCGATCATCAACAACCTTTAATTCTTTTAATCGTTGAAGAATTGTATCACGGTCATGCGCTTCAATTTCTTTTTCTTTAAGATAACTTCGAACTTCTTTTTCTGAACGTAACTGATAACTAATATAGTTCATCGCCAATTGTAGGCCCAGATCATATCCAGTACTCTTTTTGACCTTTTGAAATTCTTCTTCTGAAAGCTCCATTCCCTTTAATAAACGGTAGCGAACCAATAAATCTTCCGAAACCCGCAATGCTTCTCCGTTTGAAAACTCTACTTTATAAAAATTTCCTTTACCTTTACTGATTCGTACGATCGTGATCATAGTGTCCTCCTTACGAACATATATTCTAGTTTACCACAAAAAAGAACTTTCTCCGACAATTCTATGGTAAAATAAAAACAGAAATTTATTTACATGAGGAGCAATTATGGCTGAAACAATAGTAAAAAATGGGCAAACAATAAAATTAAAAATCAAACGTCTGGGAATTAATGGCGAAGGAATCGGCTATTATAAACGTCTGATTGTTTTTGTTCCAAAAGCTCTGCCGACTGAGGAGATACTGGCGACCATTACTCAGGTTAATCCCCGATTTGCAGAAGCTGAACTGACTAAGATCATTAAAAGCAGTCCAGACCGCATGACACCTCCCTGTGTTTTTTATGATCGTTGCGGAGGATGTCAGTTGCAGCACCTTGCCTATCCAAAACAATTGGATTTCAAAAAAGATTTATTAAAACAGGCTTTAGAAAAATTCAAACCAGAAGGCTATAAAAAGTATCAACTAAAGGAAACCATCGGCATGGATGATCCTTGGCGCTATCGGAACAAGGCACAATTCCAGTTGCGTTTCAATGAAAAGACCCAACTTGCAGAAGCCGGCTTATACGAAACCAATTCTCATCGATTAGTAGCAATTGACGACTGCATCGTCCAGCATCCCGCAACACAAAAAGTAATCAACCTACTAGTGCAACTGATTAATGAGTACCATCTGCCTATTTATGATGAACGAAAAAATGCCGGAATTTTGCGAACCTTAATGGTTAGAGAAGGTGTCGAAACTGGTGAGCTCCAGATTGTTTTTGTCACTAGTACACCTAAATTACCGAAAAAAAATGCTCTGATTCGGGAAATCAACGCGCAACTACCAGAAGTTGTTTCCATTATGCAAAATGTTCAAAATCAAAAAACTTCTGTCATCATGGGAGATGAAACCATCCATTTATGGGGAAAAGAAAGCATTCAAGAACGACTGAACGACTTAACATTTGATCTATCTGCCCGAGCTTTTTTTCAATTAAATCCTGAACAAACCGCTACTCTCTATGATGAGGCTCGCAAAGCATTGGCACTGCAAAAAAATGAAACACTGGTAGATGCTTATTGTGGTGTAGGGACGATTGGATTAAGTTTAGCTTCTTTAGCAAAAGAGGTCCGAGGAATGGATATCATTCCGCAAGCAATCACTGATGCCCAACACAATGCGCAAGCAATGGGCATGACAAATACCCACTATGAAACCGGTGCAGCAGAAGAATTGATTCCAAAATGGTTTCACGAGGGCTTTGAGCCGGATGCAATCATTGTTGATCCTCCACGAACCGGGCTGGACAATCAATTACTAAAAACACTGGTTGCTTATCCACCTGAAAAATTAGTTTATATTTCCTGTAATGTTTCTACTTTAGCACGTGACCTTGTTCAACTAGCAAAAATCTACGACATTCATTACTTACAATCAGTAGACATGTTCCCCCAAACTGCGCGTTGCGAAGTCGTTGTCAAATTAACAAAAAAATAAGTCGGAGCTATTCCGGCTTATTTTTTTGCTGTGCTGTGGATGGTTGGTTCCACAAGCGAGGACTCCAGATCGTTCCTTCAAGAGAGACCTGCAGACTTTCGTTGTCATCTTCTAGCTGCTCAATATAACGGATTGTTTCCTCAATCACGAGGGGATTTTCCTTCTTCAACAAATTCAACTGCTCCGCCAACCAAGTATTACGCATTTTCTTCACCTCGAAGCCAGTGTACCACACATTCTAATAACACCTTCCAACTAATGCTTGAAAAAAAAACCGAGAAGTTTTCTAAAATGTACCCTATCAGATAAACACTTTGAAAAAAGTCCTTCTGATAGGGTACTTTTGTTTATAATGAGAAAAAAGAAGTTGGAGCGGAACTAGAATGACGAAAAGATTATTAACTAAAAAAGAACAAGAACAACTGAAATGTAATCCTCATGTGCAAGCGGTGAGTGAAAAGGCGATCACGTATACAGATGAATTTAAACGTCATTTTATTTCGGAAAACAAGAAAGGTAAACTGCCACGCGAAATATTTGAAGAAGCTGGTCTTAATATTGAATTGATTGGTGTTGAACGTGTGAAAGCTGCAAGTAAACGTTGGCGTGCCGCTTTCCGTAAAGCATGTGTAGAAGGGTTACAAGATACACGTAAAACGAACTCAGGTAGACCATCAGAGCGTGAGTTAACATTAGAGGAAAAGATTGCACGATTAGAAGCGAAAAACCGTTTACTTGAGGCGGAGAATGAACTTCTAAAAAAGCTCGATCTACTCGAAAGGCAGATGTTGAAGAAGAAATAAAAATCGCACCACAATTAAAATTTAAACTGATTAACCAAACGATTAAAAAGTACAAATTGAAGCATATGGTGAGCTATCTCTGCGAAGTAATGGAAGTGTCTCGTTCAGGTTATTACAATTACTTCACGGAAGAATCAGCACAAAATCGTGCTACACAGGAACAAGCAGATGAAGTAGTAATGGAAATCATTTTAAAGGCGTATCATTTCCGAGGACGCAAAAAAGGAGCACGCCAAATTAAAATGACGCTTCAAAATCAGTATGGAATCACATACAACTTGAAACGCATACGCCGTATTATGAAGAAATTTAAAATTACCTGCCCCATTCGAAAAGCGAATCCAGCACGTCGTATGGCGAAAGCAACGAAAGAACATCGCACTTGCGAAAATAAATTAAATCGTCATTTCAAGCAAGGTGTTGCAGGAAAAGTACTATTAACTGATATCACATATTTAACCTATAGAGGTGGTAAACGTGCTTATCTATCAACGATTAAAGACGCTGAAACAAATGAAATTTTAGCGTATGAAGTATCTTCTTCATTAAGTATAGAAATTGCGCTCAATACGCTTTATAAATTGAAGAAGCATCACCATCTAACAGAAGATGCCTTTATCCATTCTGATCAGGGTGTTCATTATACAAGCTCCCAATTCCAAAAGCTTGTGAAGAAAATGGGATTAGGACAATCCATGTCACGCCGAGGAAACTGTTGGGATAACGCACCCCAAGAGTCATTCTTTGGGCATTTTAAAGATGAAACAAATCTAAATGAGTGCGAAACATTAGAAGAAGTAAAACGAGAGATTAAGAGTTATATGACGTATTACAATCATTACCGAGGCCAGTGGAATTTAAAAAAGCTGCCGCCTGTAAAATACAGACAGCAGCTTCAACAAGTCGCCTAGGCTTTTTCAAAATGTCCTTTACAAAGGGTACACTTTATTCGCTTCTCAGGCTTTTTTTATAACATATCAAACAAGGATAATTGATTTTCATCCGGCAGATCCTTCAATACACCATTTTCCGTCATGTATTCAATCAAGGTTTTTGAAACTTTTCCTCGATTGGCAAGATCTTCTTTAGATAAGAATGGTCCGTCTTTTCGTGCTTCAACGATTTGTTTTGCCACGTTGGTCCCCAAACTTGGGACTGCTCGAAATGGTGCAATCAATTTATTTCCTTCAATGACAAAGTTTTCTGCATCCGATTTATACAAGTCAATCATGCCGAACTCAAATCCTCGTTCGATCATTTCATTCGCCAGTTCTAAAACCGTCAACATATTTTTTTCTTTCGTAGAAGCATCCATACCTTTATCCATGATTTCTTTCATGCTTGCTTTAACGGCATCTTTCCCTTTTGCCATTGATATCAAATCAAAGTCATCTGCTCGAACGGAAAAATAAGCACAGTAATAAAGAATTGGAAAATACACTTTAAAGTATGCTACCCGTAACGCCATCAACACATAGGCTGCTGCATGGGCTTTTGGAAACATATATTTTATTTTTGAACAGGAGTCAATGTACCATTCAGGGACGTTATTTTCTCTCATGGCTTTCAGGTACGTTTCCCGCAAATCTTCTGGAATTTTATTCCATTGTCCTTTACGAACTGTTTCCATAATTTTAAAGGCCATCCCGCTGTCCAAGCCGGCGTGCATCAAATAAACCATGATATCATCCCGACAACCGATTACGTTTGCCAATGTAGCTTCTCCTCGACGGATCAGTTCTTCGGCATTCCCCAACCAAACATCCGTCCCATGAGACAGACCCGAAATTTGCAGCAATTCAGCAAAGGTTGAAGGGTGGGTTTCTTCCAGCATTCCTCGAACAAAACGTGTCCCAAATTCTGGAATTCCCAAAGTACCCGTTTTGGAATAGATTTGATTTTCCTCCACATTCAATACCTCTGGACCGTCAAAGATCCGCATTACCTCTGGATCATCTGTGGGAATTGTTTTGGGATCGATTCCTGAAAGATCCTGCAGCATTCGAATCACGGTCGGATCATCATGCCCTAAAATATCAAGCTTCAAAATATTGTCATGGATCGAGTGGAAATCAAAGTGAGTCGTTCGCCATTCTGAATTCAGATCATCTGCTGGATACTGAATCGGTGTAAAATCATATACATCCATATAATCTGGAATAACAATAATACCGCCGGGATGTTGACCTGTGGTTCGTTTTACGCCTGTGGCACCTTTTGCCAAACGATCTACTTCTGCCCCGCGGAAATGCAGGTTGTGGTCGCGTTCATATCCCTTAACAAAACCATAAGCAGTTTTATCTGCCACGGTACCAATCGTCCCTGCCCGATAAACATAGTCTTCACCAAAAAGTACTTTCGTGTAATTATGGGCTTCTGGTTGATATTCCCCTGAGAAATTCAAATCAATATCCGGTACCTTATCGCCATGGAAGCCAAGGAAGGTTTCAAAAGGAATATCATGTCCATCTTTTTTCAAGCGGGTGCCGCAATTAGGACAGGCTTTCTCCGGCATGTCAAATCCCGAACCGTAAGAGCCATCTTCATAAAATTCAGAGTACTGACAATTTGGACAATGATAATGTGGTGCTAAAGGATTTACCTCGGTAATCCCTGTCATAGTTGCCACGAAACTTGAGCCTACCGATCCTCGGGAACCAACCAAATACCCATCCGCATTACTTTTATGCACCAGTTTTTGGGCAATCAAGTAGATAACCGAAAAGCCATTTCCGATAATTGAATGCAATTCTTTTTCCAATCGTTTTTCTACAATCTCAGGTAATGGATCACCGTACAATTCTTTTGCTCGTTTGTAACTTAGATCCGTGATTTCTTGTTCTGATCCAGGAATTTTCGGCGTGTACAATTTATCCTTCACAGGAATAATTGTTTCACACAAATCAACAATTTTATTGGGATTTTCGACCACGATTTCTTTTGCTGTTTCCGCACCTAAAAATTGAAAAGCAGTCAGCATTTCATCTGTCGTTCGAAAATGAACATCCGGCAAACTGTGACGATTCAATGGATTGGCGCCTCCCATTGAATTAATCAAAATTTTTCGATAAATTGCATCCTCTTCATTTAGATAATGGACATTTCCTGTAGCTACGACCGGTTTATTCAATTCATGTCCGATCTCAACTAAATTTCGGATGATTTCTTCCAGATCTTTCTCATTTTTGATCAGTTCTTGTTCAATCAGGGGTGCATAGACTTCTTTTGGCATAACTTCAATATAATCATAAAATTTTGCCAATTCTCGTGCTGCTTCAACACCTTTTTGCATCATCGCTACGAAAACTTCACCTTTGTCGCAGGCTGTTCCAACCAGTAATCCTGAACGCAGCTTAACCAACTCTGACCGAGGAATCCGTGGAACTTTTCCGTGGAAATAAGTAATATTCGACATAGAAATCAGCTTGAACAGATTTTTTAGTCCATCTTGTGTCTGCGCTAATATCGTTGCATGGAACGGTCGGGCCGCTTTAAAAGAATTTTCTCCGCCGACATGCCGATTCAAGTCATCGTGGTAAAACATGTCGTGCTTTTCCATGGCCTCTTTAACAAAGATCCACGCCAAATGTCCAGTAGCTTCCGAGTCATAGATTGCCCGGTGATGTTGTTCCAAACCAACACCGAATTTTTTAGACAGCACACCCAGTCCAAATCGTTTGAATTCCGGATAAAGATAGCGGGCCAATTCTAAGGTATCGATGACAGGAGCCTGCGTTTCTGGCAAGGACAATCGTCGATAGGTTGTATTAAGAAAGCCCATATCAAAAGACGCATTGTGAGCCACTAATATCGTATTTTCCGAAAATGCACGAAAAGCTTCTAGTACTTCTCTTTCTGACTTAGATCCGCGAACCATTTCATCCGTGATCCCTGTTAAATTCACCGTGGTATTTGATAATGGATGCCCAGGATCAATGAATTCGTCAAAAGTATCGATCACATTCCCCTTATGCATTTTGACAGCAGCGAGTTCGATGATTGTGTCATATACTGCAGAAAGTCCAGTCGTTTCCACGTCAAACACCACATAAGTCGCATCGGTCAAGGAAATATGTTGATCATTGTAAGCAATCAATACCCCATCATCGACGACATTAGCTTCAACCCCGTACAAAATCTTCACGCCAGCTTTTTGACCTGCTTGATGGGCATCAGGAAACGATTGAGCCCCACCGTGATCAGTGATGGCAATGGCTTTATGACCCCAGCGTCCGGCTTGAGCAACAAGGTCTGCCACATTATTTGTCGCATCCATCGTACTCATATTTGAATGCAGATGCAATTCGACCCGTTTTTCTCCTTCTGGTGCATAATCTTTCCGTTCAGGATGCTTTACTTCTATCAAATCCTGCGCATTCATTACTAAATCCCGCATGAAGGTATCTTCTTGAATACTTCCGCGAACTTTTAGCCAGCTTCCCTTTGCGATCGCATCAAAAATTTGCTCATCGGTTTCATTATTGGAAAATTTCTTAACAATGAAAGAAGAGGTATAATCTGTAATTTTCAGCGTGAGAATTTTTCGTTTAGAACGCAATTCCCGCACTTCTTTGTCAAAAACATACCCTTCAATCGTGATTCGCCGTTCTTCTTCCAAAATATTTCCCATCGGTGTAATTGGTTCATCCGTTGGAATATTTCTTCCCAGCTGAATCGGTCCTTCAAGCGCAGGTCCCCGCTCTTTCTTTTCTTTTTTCCGTTGTTCGTGGGCTGCCAAATTTTCAGCTGCTTGTTGCATAAAGGCCTGCGCTTGTTCTTCTTTTTTTGTTTCCAATTCCTGCAAAGCCGCTTTTGCTTGTTGTTCATCTACTTGCGGTTCAATGCGAAATGCGGGAAAACCCATTTGCCGATAACTTTGTTCGACAATTGGCAAGTATTGCTGAACCATATACGGAATAACTGCTTCATTAGAAATAGGCAAAAGAACTTTCTTTTCTTTCAAAAGTGGCAGTTGAGACTTGATGGTTTGCTGAACCAGTTGCGTATCACACGCATTGTTTGCAATAGCTACTCCCCAATATTCTTGAAGTAGAACTTCATCAAATCCTGAATCCTTCGTTTCGATGGTTACTGCGACCTGAGCAATTTCCTTAAACGCCATTTCTAAATGCTGGCGAAAAGATTGATACAAAAAAACCGGCAATATTTGATCAAAAGAAAAGACGAATGACCAAACCTTAGATTGACGATGGACAATGACTTCTTTGATTTCACCGGTAGAAATTAAGGGATGTTGTCGTTCTTGTGGCTCAAGCTGAATTTGATCCAAAAGTATTTCAAAGGTTTCTCTATTTTTTGACAAGTTCATTTTCCTCCCTTTTTCATTCAACAGTTTCTAGTATAACGTGCTTTGATTGATTTTTCATTAAAAAAAATAAGGAGTCGCTTTCGACCTCCTCATTTTTTTCGTCACTCAGTACGGTTCATCCAATGTATCAAGTAAAATGGCGATTGTGTCTACCAGTTCTTCTTTACGAACCTCAACCATTGCACCGGTATTCTTGATTTTAACTTCTACAACCCCGTCTCTGGCTTTTTTCCCAACGGTGATTCGCAAAGGACAGCCGATTAAATCCGCATCTGCAAATTTGACACCAGCTCGTTCCTCGCGATCATCCACCAACACTTCGTAATCTGCCGCAGTCAAAGTCGTTGCTAATTCCTCGATAAGTTCTGTTTGGAAGTTATCCTCCATATTTACTTGGATGACATGCAAATCAAAAGGCGCGATTCCCTTGGGCCAGTTGATTCCTTCTTCATCTGCATGTTGTTCAACAATTGCTGCCAACAAGCGGCTGACACCGATCCCATAACTGCCCATTTCAACGGGAATTTTCTGTCCGTTTTCATCAAGGACCATCGCCCCCAATGCCTGACTGTATCGTGTCCCTAGTTTAAAAATGTGACCCAATTCAATCCCTTTAGCAAAGGTCAACACGCCGTGACCGTCTGGTGATGGTTCTCCTTCTCTAACAAAACGAAAATCACCGTAAGCTGCCGGTTGAAAATCACGGCCAGGATTCACGTTAACAAAATGATAGTCCGTGCTATTTGCCCCTGTGACCGCATTTGTCAGGTCCTTTACATAAAAATCACTATAAATTTCAATTCCTTGAGGCAGCTCAACGGGTCCAATTGATCCAAAATCTGCCGCAAGCAGAGCAACAGCTTCTTCATTAGTCGCTGGAATCAATCGTTCCACTTGAAGATAGTTTTTAATTTTCACTTCATTTACTTCATGATCTCCCCGGACCAAAACCATGATTGGCGCATCATCAGCTAAAAAAAGCACGGATTTAATGATTTTTTGCGGTTCAACGTTCAAAAAGTCTGCAACTTCTGCAATGGTTTTGACACCGGGTGTTGCTAGTTTTTGACGTTCCTTCAAAGTTTCATGGGATCGTTTAGCAACATATTGACTTGTTGCCATTTCGAGGTTGGCCGCATATTCACTTTCCGTTGAAAAGCAAACCGTATCCTCTCCAATTTCAGAAACTAGCATATATTCTTTTGAATCTTTGCCACCCATTGCCCCGCCGTTTCCGATGATGCCACGGACTGCTAAACCGCAGCGAGAAAAGATTCGACGATACGCCTGATCGTATAGTTGATAGGTTTTCTCCAAACTTTCTTTTGTTCCATGAAAAGAATAGCCGTCTTTCATAATAAATTCTTTGCTACGTAACAGTCCAAAACGGGGTCTTTTTTCATCACGAAATTTTGTTTGAATCTGAAAAAGATTGATTGGCAAGCGTTTATACGAACTGACTTCATCCCGAATCAATGCCGTAAACGCTTCCTCATGAGTTGGCGCTAAAAGATAGGTGCGTTCACTGCGATCATTCAGCCGATAGAGATTAGAACCATACGTCTCCAAACGACCAGATTCTTCCCACAATTCAGTTGACAGCAACAGCGGCATTTGCATTTCCTGCGCATCGATTGCTGTCAACTCTTCGCGTATGATTTGTTTGATTTTTTCTAACACTCGGTATGCAAGGGGCAGATAACAATAACTGCCGGATGAAAACTGTCGGATATACCCCGCTCGAATCAGCATTTTATGGCTCAATACTTCTGCTTCGTTTGGTACTTCCCGCAAAGTTGGAATCAACATCTTTGATTGCTTCATTTTTTTCTCCTTTACCTTTGAACTTAGCTACCAACTATTTTAGAAAAAGAAACGTTGGATATCATTCCACGTAACAAAGACCATCAACACCATCAGCAACCCAAAGCCGACAAGTGTCAGTATGCCTTCCTTTTCTTGACTCAAAGGTTTGCCTCTAACGCCTTCAAAAATATTTAAAACTAATTTTCCACCATCCAATGCAGGAATCGGCAATAAATTAAAGATTCCCAGATTCATCGATAAAACTGCCATCAGTAATAACACCGTCATTGGACCCTGCTCAGCTGCCTGAGAGGACATTTGAAACATTGCTACTGGTCCGCCCAATTTATTAATATCCGGTTGCACAATCAAACTCCCTAATGCGGTAAAAATTGCTAGTGAACTGTCGATTGCCTGTCGAAATCCGCCAGTGATTTTAGCAGAAAATCCAGTATCCATCGGTACGTGAATACCTAGTTTTCCCACTGTTTGATTGCCGCTTTTCTCAGCTTCAGGTGTGATTGTCTTTTCAAATTTTTCCGATCCTCTTTGTACTTCAAAGGTCAGTTCCTTATCAGGATTTTCAGTAATAATCGTTGTTAATTCATTCCAATTATTGATCTTTTCTCCGTCGATACTGACAATTTTATCCTTCTCCTCCAGTCCGGCTTGTGCCGCCACCCCATCGGGAAGAACTTCACCAATTGCATTTGTATTGGTGATAGTAACGCCACCTTGCATGAAGGTAATAAAAATAAAAAGTAAAATCGCTAAAATAAAATTATTCATAGGTCCGGCAAAATTTGTCAACATCCGTTGCCATAGTTTTGCTGATTGGAATTGGACATCCCGTGGTGCAATACGAACCTCGGTGCCATCCTGCTCAATAATCGTCGCATCATGCAAAACAGAATAGGTCACTAACTGGCTCTCATCGCCATTGATGTACCCGGAAATCGTCAGCTTATCTTCCAAATCAGCTTCTGCCAACTCCATTGGAAATCCATTTGGTAACTGGATTTTTTTACTGGTATTGATTTTGGTGATATCTCCTTGCTCATTTTGTAAAAGTGCAATGGGCATGCCCGGTGAAAGCTCCGTTTCATCTTCCCCCATCCCTGCCATGCGAACATATCCACCAATTGGCAATAATCGTAATGTATACGTTGTACCGTCTTTTCCTTGATGACCATAAATTTTTGGCCCCATTCCGATAGCAAATTCCCGCACTAAGATTCCCGCACGTTTTGCAAAAAAGAAGTGACCAAATTCATGTATGATTACGATAACACCAAAGACAATGATAAATGTCAAAGCTGTTTTCATCTTGTTTCCTCACTTTCAAAGTGTATTAAAATCAAATTAAAACTCTTTTCTATTCTATCATACCGGAAATGAATAACCAATCATCCCTTTTTGGATTGATTAGAAAAAAACTGTAGCCGCTCAAAGCAACTACAGTACGGTTTCTTTTAAAAAACTCCTAATAAATGCATAATAGGGAAAACGAATAATAAACTGTCAAAGCGATCTAAAATTCCGCCGTGTCCTGGTAGAATATTTCCTGAATCTTTGACTCCGTAATGCCGTTTGATCGCTGACTCTACTAAATCACCAAATTGACCAACAACGGAAAAAACAATGGTCAAAATCAACATAATCGGTGTACTGTGTCCAAAAAATTGTTTCCCTGGAAATAGTAGTAAATAAATTGCAGCCACTATCACTGCACTTAAAATTCCGCCCAGAGCGCCTTCTACCGTTTTATTAGGTGAAATTTCCGGCCATAATTTTTTTCTGCCGTATCTGCGACCAACCATATAGGCACCGATGTCCGTCGCCCAAACAACAAACAAACCAAAAACTAATACCGTCAAACTTTCACTTCGCGCTGCGACGAAGTTTTGGAACCCAACACCAACATACAAACTAACGATTACTGGAAAACCCGCTTCATCAATCGTATACGTATTTTTAGAAACAACGGAGACTCCCAACAAAATCATCACTGTCAAATAAAAAAGTAAATAAGGATTTGTCTGTTCCGGCAAAATCAACCAGCGATTGATCGGCAACACCAGAAAAACGGCACCGATTGCTGAAATGATTCCTTCAAAACTAACAATATTCAATCCTTTCATTCTAAAAAGCTCATAAACCCCAACGATTGCCAACAAGGCCGCCGTAATTTCAATAGCGATGCCACCCACATAAATAATCGGCAAAAATAATGCCAAGGCAACAACCGCTGTAATCACACGTTGCTTCACTATTTATCCTCCTCTTTGCTTTTCAGTCCGCCAAATCGTCGGTCACGATTTTGGAAGGACGCAATTGCCATTTCTAACAGCTCTCCGTTAAAGTCTGGCCAAAGTGCTTTTGTAAAAAAGAATTCACTATATGCTATCTGCCATAACAAAAAGTTGCTGATTCGTTCTTCTCCACTCGTTCGAATCACCAGCTCCGGATCTCGCAAATCCACAGGTAAAAAACCGGTCATTAGATGATCTGCAATCATTTCTTCTGTGATGTCATCTGAAGAAATTGTCTCTTTTTCTATTTTTTTCGTAATATTTTGAACAGCCGTCACGATTTCTGCACGACTGCCATAATTCAACGCAAAATTTAGAATCATCCCCGTATTTTCTTTGGTTTGCTCCATGGCTCTTTCAACCGCCCCTTGGGTATGGGCCGGCAACAAGTCCGTATACCCCATCACATGGACCCGCACATTTTCTTTGATCAATTCAGGAACGAAGGTATCAAAAAAATCGACAGGCAGCTGCATCAAAAAATTGACTTCATCTGTCGGTCGTTTCCAGTTCTCTGTAGAAAACGCATAAAGAGTCAACACTTTGACACCAAGTTTTGACGCATGCTTGGTAACCGTTTTGACTGTTTCCATTCCTTCTTTATGACCCGCGACCCGTGGCAAGCGCCGATTTTGTGCCCAGCGACCATTTCCGTCCATAATAATCGCTATATGTTTAGGAATCGGTCCATCTTGTGCAAACGCAAAGTCGCCTGTTTCCTGGATATATTTATTTTTTTGTGGAAAAAAACGTAACATAAGCTCGGCTCCTAACGAATTTACAATTTCATCTTCCCCATTATAACAATAATTCCATAAGTTTCCTATGAAAAATCACCTTTGTTGTAGTGATTTTACTGAAAAAAAAGAAATCTGACGAACACGCCAGATTTCTTTTGTACTTACGAATTATACTTCCAATAATTCTTTTTCTTTATCAGCAGCAATTTTATCGATTGCTTTGATGCTATCATCCGTCAACGTTTGCACATCTTTTTCCATTCCTCGCAAATCGTCTTCGGTGATATCACCGTCTTTTTGTTGTTTTTTGTAGCTGTCCATTGCATCACGACGAATGTTGCGAATCGCAATTTTTGCATTTTCAGCTTCTTTTTTTACTTCTTTTGCTAATTCTTTTCGGCGTTCTTCCGTCAGTTGTGGAATAACTAAACGAATCACATTGCCGTCATTTGCTGGTGTGATTCCGATATCACTTGTTAAAATCGCTTTTTCAATATCTTGAATGATCGATTTGTCAAATGGTGTTACCATCAAAACTCTCGCCTCTGGAATGGTGATTGAAGCCAATTGATTGATTGGTGTTGGTGCGCCATAGTAGATCACTGAAACACGATCCATCAAGCTGGCATTCGCACGACCTGCACGAATTTGACCAAGATCACGCTGCAAACTTTCTGCAGCTTTTTTCATTTTTTCTTTTGCTTCTGCCATTATTGCATCTGCCATTACTATTTCCCCCTAACTGTTGTTCCGATATTTTCTCCCATAACCGCACGGCGGATATTACCTGCTTCATTCAGATTGAAAACAACCAACGGAATATCGTTGTCCATACTTAATGAGCTTGCGGTGGAATCCATTACTTGTAATCCTTTTGCAATCACATCTAAATGAGTCAATTCATCAAATTTCACTGCATTAGCATCTAATTTTGGATCTGCAGAGTATACGCCATCCACATTGTTTTTTGCCATCAAAATAACGTCAGCATTGATTTCAGCCGCACGCAACGCTGCGGTCGTATCGGTTGAGAAATAAGGATTGCCGGTTCCGCCTGCAAAAATAACAATTCGTCCTTTTTCCAAGTGTCGTTCAGCACGGCGCCGAATGTATGGTTCAGCGATTTGACGCATCTCGATAGATGTTTGCACTCGTGTCGGTACTCCTTCATTTTCAAGAGTATCCTGCAACGCCAACGCGTTCATGACAGTTGCCAACATGCCCATATAATCTGCTTGGGCACGTTCCATTCCCATTTGTGCGCCGATTTGTCCTCGCCAGATATTGCCTCCGCCAACTACAATCGCCATCTCAACGCCCAACTCATGGACTTCTTTGATTTGTTTCACGATTTCTTTGATGGTTGGTGGTTTGATTCCAAAGCCGTCTTCACCCGCTAATGCTTCACCACTTAATTTTAGGACAACTCGTTGATATTTTGTTTTAGCCATTATGATTCCTCCGTATTTCTCTACTGTTATTGTAGCATATCGCTAAAGTTATGCCAGTAATAACTTGACAGACTTGCTTAAAAAAAGGGAGCGCACAATTCATGCGTCCCCATCTATTCAACTGAATAGTAATTATTTTTTCACTTGGCTCATAACTTCTTCAACAAAGTTATCTTCGCGTTTTTCGATTCCTTCGCCAACTTCAAAGCGGACGAATGATTTCACCGTTGCACCTTTTGATGCCACATATTTTTCAACCGTCATATCTGGATCTTTAACAAATGGTTGGTCAACCAAAGCGATTTCTGCTTTGAATTTGCTCAAACGACCTTCAACCATTTTTTCAACGATTTTAGCTGGTTTGCCTTCGTTTAATGCTTGTTCTGTCAACACAGCTTTTTCATGTTCTAATTCTGCTGCAGGGATTTCTTTTTCGTTTACATAACGAGGATTGATAGCTGCGACGTGCATTGCTACATCTTTTGCTACTGAATCGTCTGTTGTTCCTTCTAAAACAGTTAACACAGCGATACGTCCGCCCATGTGCAAGTAACCGCCAAATGCTGCGTTATCCTCTTTTTCAACAACTTCAAAACGACGGAAGCTGATTTTTTCACCAATTACTTGTGTTGCTTCGATCATCGTTGCTTCAATCGTACCTTTTGCTGTTTCAAGCTTCATTGCAGCTTCCATGTCAGCAGGTTTATGTTCAGCAATCAATTCCGCAACTTCTTTAACTAGGTCTTGGAACATTTCATTTTTAGAAACAAAGTCTGTTTCTGAGTTGATTTCAACAATAGAAGCTACGTTGCCTTTTACTGCAACAGCTGCTAATCCTTCAGCAGCGATACGATCGCTTTTCTTCGCAGCTTTAGCCATTCCTTTTTCACGTAAAAGATCCACTGCTTTTTCCATATCGCCTTCTACTTCTACTAATGCGCGTTTCGCATCCATCATTCCTACGCCGGTCATGTCGCGCAGTTCTTTTACCATTTTAGCTGTAACGTCTGCCATTTTAAAAATTCCCTCCTGAATTGGTTGATTTATAATTATTTTCTTAAAAAAAGCTGTTTCAAAGGAGAGTGAGGCTTGACCGCCTGGCCTTTGAAACAGCTCCGTCATTCAAAATTATTCAGCTGAATCAGCAGAAGTATTGTCGCCTTCTACTACATCAACGATTTCTTCGATTGAAGTTGCATTTTCAGTAGTTTCTGCTGCAAAATCTTCTTCTACAACTTGATCTTCCCCTTGATTTCCTTCGATGAAGGCATCAGCCATTTTAGCAGTAATCAATTTTACCGCACGGATTGCATCATCATTTGAAGGGATAACTACGTCGATTTCATCTGGATCACAGTTCGTGTCAACCATAGCGACGATTGGGATATTTAGTTTGTGTGCTTCTTGAACAGCAATGCGTTCTTTACGTGGGTCAACGATGTACATTACATCAGGAATTCTTGGCATATCAGCGATACCGCCTAAGAATTTTTCAAGACGTTCACGTTCTTTGTTCAAACCAACAACTTCTTTTTTAGGAAGGACATCAAATGTACCGTCTTCTTCCATTTTGCTGATTTGTTTCAAACGTGCAACACGTTTTTGGATTGTTTCCCAGTTAGTTAAAGTTCCACCTAACCAACGATGGTTTACAAAGTATTGACCTGCGCGGGTAGCTTCTTCTTTAATCGCTTCTTGTGCTTGTTTTTTTGTTCCTACGAACAATGCAACGCCGCCTTCTTCTGCAACGTTTCTCATGTAGTCGTAAGCTGCATCGACTAATTTAACTGTTTTTTGCAAGTCGATGATGTAGATTCCGTTTCTTTCAGTGAAGATATATTTCTTCATTTTTGGGTTCCAGCGACGTGTTTGGTGTCCAAAGTGTACGCCGGCTTCTAGCAATTGTTTCATACTGATTACTGCCATGATTTGTTTCCTCCAATTGGTTTTTGTTTTCCTCTTAAAAGCCGTAAACTCCACAGCAGACTTCGCAAGCAAAGCACCCTGACTGTAAATAGACCTTTAATGTGGATTTGTGCAAGACTCGCTCACACCTAGAACAGTATACAGTAGGCAAAACTAAAATGCAACGATTTTTCCCGTTAAAAAAAACACATTCTTCTGATTTTCATCGAGAACGCGTTTATTGAATTCAGTACTTATTTTGCTAAACCTTGTGAAAAATGAGTCATTGCTTGTTTGACTTCATCTACTTTATCTTCTTTAACCAATGGTAAAAGCTTTGCTTGCAGTTTCTCAAAATCTGCATAGGTAAAGTTTTCTACTTGTTGATCTGCAAATGACTTTACTAATAGCTTTTTTGCCTCATCCACATGGGCCGCTTCTACGCGATCTAAAAAGAAATGCAAAAATTTTTCTTGTCCAGTTTCCATTAAGATTCACTCCTTTAGAATTTCATTGCTAAAAGAAAGCAACGAGTTATTTCTAAGTAAAGTATACTCCAATTCAAAAAAATACGTTACTTTAAACGCTTCTCTCAATATAAAAATCATAATCTTATTGACCAATTAAGATGAAAATTCAGCTTTTACGGATAAAAATTCACTCATCAAAGTGGGCAGAAGGAAAATGATTTGCTATGATGAAAGGAACAAAACGAATAAAGGAGATTCTACTATGCGCAAAGCTGACCGACACTTACTAATTAAACAGATCATTAGCAGCCAAACAGTCCGCACTCAAGAAGAATTGCTTCGATTATTGGAAGAAAAAGGCGTCACTGCGACGCAAGCAACGATTTCCCGCGATATTCGCGATTTAAAAATCATCAAAGCCCCTGACGAAACCGGTCAAGCACGGTTTGAAATTTTCCAAGGAGAACGTTTTGGACAAGACGGACAGGAAGAAGAACAACGATTGATCCACATGATCGAAGATGTTGTGACGAAAGTCGATCGGGTTCAATTTTTGACCATCGTCAATACTTTGCCGGACAATGCCCAATTGATTACAGCGGTCATTGATGAAGTCCACATTCCTGAAAAAGTAACGACCATCGCCGGTTTTGACACGGTCATTATTATCTCCCGAACAGAAGAAGATGCAAAAAAAATGGAACGCTATTTCAAAAACCACATATTAGCATAGTGAAAAGACTGACATCAATCGATGTCAGTCTTTTTTTGGCTATTTTCTTACATTTTGTCTGGCGCATGAAGTCCCAAGAGACGTAAATCTTCTTTCAACAAGACTGTAACGGCATAAACTAATGCCAAACGAGCATCTTTTTGTCCGTCATCTGCCAAAATTTTAGTTTGAGCATAGTATTTATTGAAAGCTTGTGCCAATTTAATCGCGTGTTTTGCAATAACAGATGGTTCAAATTTTTCTGCTGCTTGCATGATTGTTTCAGGATATTTTTGAACCAGCTTGATGACTTCCCAGCTTCCTTCATCAGCTAATGCGTAACTTTGATCGGCTTGAGGAACAAAGCCGGCTTTGGCAAGAATGCTCATTGCTCGTGCGTGGGTATATTGTACGTAAGGACCGGTTTCTCCTTCAAAGCGCACCACTTCTTCCAAAGTAAAGTCAAAGGTATTCAAACGATCATTTTTTAAATCATGGAAAATCACAGCTCCAACGCCGACTTGTTTTGCTACTTCATCTTTGTTTTCCAAATCAGGATTCTTCTCTGTAATTTGCTCCTTGGCAGAATCGATGGCTTGATTCAAAACTTCTTCAAGTAAAACGATTTTTCCTTTACGGGTGGATAATTTCTTCCCGCCTTGGGTAATCAAACCAAATGCAATATGATGCATGTCATCTGACCAATCAAAGCCCATTTCCTTCAATACAGCTTTTAATTGTTTAAAGTGATAGCTTTGTTCATTCCCAACAACATAAATAGATTGGGCAAAGTCATACGTCCGTTTACGATACAAGGCAGCCGCCAAGTCACGAGTGATATATAAAGTGGCTCCGTCTGACTTACGGATCAAAGCAGGGTTTAGATCATAGGCAGAAAGGTCAACGATTTCTGCGCCCTTATCTTCTTTCAACAGATGTTTTTCTTCAAGTAATTCGATGACTTCATCCATTTTATCATTGTAAAAAGCTTCCCCATTTAAAGAATCAAACTCGACACCCAACATGTCATAAATTTTATTGAACTCTTTCATGGATTCATCACGGAACCATTGCCATAAGCTAACAGCTTCTTCGTCGCCGTCTTCTAATTTTTTGAACCAAGCCCGTGCTTCATCATCCAATTCTGGTTCTGTTTCAACAACTTCATGGAATTGAACATACAAACGTAATAATTCATTGATTGGTTCAGCTTTAACAGCTTCTTCAGAGCCCCATTTTTTGTAACCTACAATCAATTTTCCAAATTGAGTACCCCAGTCGCCCAAGTGATTGATACGAATCGGATTGTAGCCGATTTTTTCCATAATAAACCCAATGGAATTTCCGATTACGGTAGAACGTAAATGTCCCATTGAAATTGGTTTGGCAATGTTTGGTGAAGACAAGTCAATCGGTACATTTTTGTTTTCGCCGATGGAAGCATCCCCGTAATGATTCTTTTCTTTTACGACGGTTGCCAATACTTTTTCGCTGATGCTGGCTTTATTCATAAAAAAGTTCAAATAAGGTCCAACTACTTCGATTTTTTCAAAATCTGCCCCATCGATTTTTTCTGCTAATTCCGGTGCGATTTGTTGTGGTGCTTTACGATAGGCTTTTGCTAATGCAAAAGCCGGAAAAGCCACGTCTCCGTGATCTGCCGATTTTGGGTTTTCCAATAATTTTTCTACTTGTTCTAAGGATAGATCATCCTTGACTACCTCATAAATAGCTTTTGCAACGACATCTTTATTATTCATTTTACTTCCTCCTTGATTTTTTGAGAGATGATTTGAAGCAACAAAAAAAGCCCCCAGTGAATCCTTCACCAGAGACGAGATTACCCGCGGTACCACTCTAATTGTTCTAAAAAGAACCTGCTTCTCTAATAACGGTAGATAGCCGTCTGCTAGGCAGATTTTCCCAAGTGCGGTTCTCTCTTGTTTTCCCATTCGGCTCTCACCTGCCCGAACTCGCTATACGTTCATCAAAAGATACTCTCTTGTTCATCAAATCGTTTATTAAACTGCATTGATTATAGCAAAGGTTTTTGTGAATGGCTAGTATTTTCCTGTTTGCGAATTAATTTTTAAATATTTTTAATCAAAATTTCTTTTCACGTTTCTTTAAAAGCCTTGAAGTATGCACTAAAGGAGAAAATCACACACTTCAAGGTTTTCTATAAACCAATCGCCTACGCGATAGATTCACTTATTTTGCGACAACAATCGTTCCTTCTTCATTGGCTAATAGGTTTTCGATGTTTTCCAATGAAGTGATGATTGCTTTGCCCTCTGGACGAGCTTCAGCAAATTCGATTGCTGCTTGAACTTTTGGCAGCATACTGCCTGGTGCGAACTGGTTCTCTTCGATGTATTGCTTCATTTCAGCCACAGTAACTGTCTCTAATTTTTTTTGATCAGGTTTTTGATAATTCACATAAACATTATCCACTCCGGTCAAAATAATCAGCAAATCTGCTTCAATGATTTCTGCCAATTTTTCTGAAGCAAAATCTTTATCGATCACTGCTTCGCGACCTTCTAAACCGTTAGCTGTTTCAACAACGGGAATCCCACCGCCTCCAACTGAAACGGTAATCACTCCTTGATTGACCAGACTTTCAATTACTCGTGCTTCCTTAATTGAAATTGGTTTTGGTGAAGCGACTACTTTTCGCCAGCCACGACCGGCATCTTCTTTAAAGGTTGCGCCGGTCTCTTTCATTTGTTGTTGTGCTTCTGTTTCAGTAAAAAATGGACCAACTGGTTTCGATGGACTTTGGAAAGAAGGATCATTTTCATCGACGATAACTTGCGTAACTAAAGAAACGACATCTTTATCGATTCCTTTTTCTTTTAGAGTACTGCCCATTTCATTTTGCAGCCAATACCCAATAGATCCTTCTGTCATAGCGACACAGGTATCAAGCGGCATTGCTGGTGTTTTTTCAGAATCGGCTGCTGCTTGCTGGATCAATAAGTTTCCCACTTGTGGACCGTTTCCGTGAGAGATAATCAATTCATCGCCTTGCTCAATAAATTTCACTAAATATTTTGCAGTTTCACGTAACGCGCTTTGTTGTGCTTGGGCAGTTGCGTCATCAGAAAGAATAGCATTTCCCCCTAATGCGACAACAACTTTACGATTTGCCATGATGGCACGCTCCTTTTCGACATTTTTAAGAATGACAAAGCGGGCCAGCGCCTGTCGCCTGTTTTTTCAAACCTACAACGTTCTGACCCGCTTTTGTTAAAGTAAGTAGTTTTTATTTATACTCGGGGAATAAACAGGTTGCCCAAAGTTGCTGCCATGATGGCTTTAATGGAGTGCATCCGATTTTCCGCTTGATCAAATTGACGGGCATATTTGCTGTTGAATACTTCGTCTGTCACTTCCATTTCCGTGATACCGAATTTTTCTTTCATTTGTTCCCCGTAAACCGTTTTTGTATCATGGAATGCTGGCAAGCAGTGCAAGAAAATCAGTCTGTCTGTGTTGTGGGTTTTTTCAATCATTTCCATATTGATTTGATAAGGTTTCAGTAATTTGATGCGTTCTTCAAATTTGTCTTCTTCTCCCATTGAAACCCATACATCAGAATAAAGAACATCTGCACCGTCAACGCCTTTATCTACGTCATCTGTAATCATTAATTTCGCACCTGTCTTCGCTGCAAAACCTTCTGCTAATTTCACAACTTCTTCGTCCGGTTGTAACTCTTTCGGTGCCACGATACGCATATGTGTTCCTAAAATCGCACCAGTTACCAATAAAGAATTTGCCATATTGTTCCGACCATCGCCACAATAAGCAACTGTAATACCTTCCACCGTTCCAAAGTTTTCTTGGATTGTTAAGAAGTCAGCAATCATTTGCGTTGGATGCCATTCATCTGTCAAACCGTTCCAAACAGGTACACCGGAGAATTCTGCTAGTTCTTCGACCATTTTTTGACTGAATCCGCGGAATTCAATTCCATCAAACATCCGACCAAGAACTTTGGCTGTATCTTCCGTCGATTCTTTTTTTCCTAATTGGATATCATTCGCACCCAAATATTCTGGATGTGCACCTAAATCCACTGCAGCAGTAGTAAAGGCTGCCCGTGTCCGAGTCGATGTTTTTTCAAAAAGCAGTGCGATATTTTTTCCTTCTAAATAGTGATGAGGAATGCCGCGTTTTTTTAGATCCTTTAAATGTTCTGAAAAATCGATTAGGTATTGTAGTTCTTCTTTGGTGAAATCTTTCTCAGCTAATAAACTTCTTCCTTGAAATACAGATTCTTTCATATTGGTACTCTCCTTTAGTTTGGTCATTAAATGAATCCGAAGGCAATGAGATCACCGCCTCGGAAAAGTCAACGAATTATTTTTTCAAATCTTCACGAACGAGAGGTTGACTCATGCAACGTGGGCCACCACGACCGCGGGACAATTCCCCTGAATGGATTTCCAACACTTTGATGCCATAGCTGCGCAACAATTCATTGGAAACATAGTTACGATTATAAGTGACTACCACACCCGGTGCGATTGCCAATGTATTTGATCCGTCATTCCATTGTTCCCGAGGTGCAACAATAGCATCCCCGTTTCCAGTTGGAATCAAAACCAAATCGTCTAAATGCAATGCTGCTTTTAATGTACCATGTAAATCTTGGCTATGTGAAATTTTGATGTCGTCACCATCTGGTTCAATTGTGTAAACGTCGATTTTTCCGTCAGCATCTTGAATTTCTGGATGAATCGTAAATTTATCGTAATCAACCATTGTAAAAACAGTATCTAAGTGCATCATCGCGCGATTATGCGGGATTTTGATTGCCAAGACTTTTTTAAAGCCAGCATTTTTTGCGAACAAATTGCGGGCTAATTTTTCTAGTGAACGCGCATGCGTCCGTTGGGAAATTCCGATAGCTACTACTTCATCGCTAAGAACTAGTTCGTCGCCACCTTCAATATGCCCATCGACATCACGATCCAACCAAACTTCAACACCTTTATTTGCGAAGCGTGGGTGATGATTTAGGATATAGGTTGTAAACATTGATTCCCGACGTCGTGCTTCAAATGCCATTTTGTTAACTGTCATTCCGTTTCCGATTGAGGCGGACGGATCTCGTGTGAAATATAGATTTGGCATTGGGTCCATAAAGAATGGGTAGTCATCATCTTTTGAAAGATCAAATAAAGAGTGTGGTTTGACATCGATTTCTTTCGTCCGAACACCCGCCATGATTTTATTAACCATGTCTTGGGTTTCCATTGACAATAAGTATTCAAACAATCCTTGACGAACCGTGGCAGAGTCAATAAAGGATTCATCCAACATTCGATTTAAGAATTCTTCTTTGACGTTGCCCGCATCAATTGCTTCAGCAACTAGCTTTTCTAAGTACAAGGTTTCAGTTCCGTTGTCTTGCAATACTTTGGCGAACTCATCATGTTCGTCCTGAGCGACTGGAAGATACGGAATATCATCAAACAATAGACGTTCCATAATATCTGGGGTTAAATTTTCTACCTCTTGTCCCGGTCTTTTCAATAAGACGGTTTTCAATTTTCCTATTTCAGAAAATACGTGAATCGGTTTATCCATTTTGCTGCCTCCTCTTTCTTGATTACATGAATAGCTTAACGCGTTACGGAAAGCCCTTTCAAAAATATTCGTCATTGGAAATGCCAAATATTTCACGTTAATAGTTCTGTTATTTATATTTAACCGTATTTATTCTTTATTGTCAAAAAAATCCGTTGTTTTTATGCAAAATAAGAAACAAAAAAATATTTATTCATTCAAAAAAAATTATTGTATATTTTTATTTTTCGTTTTTAAATAATATTGTTATCGCTTTCTAATGTCAGTATTTTCCTTTTTATGTATATTTTTTTTATACACAAACAGATTTTATTCATTTTTACAACTATTATGTATCTTTTATTTATTATGAATGAATTGATTATTTAATGCTCCTTTCAAAGGAAATTTTTGCCATATTCTTTGCATTTTTATCTTTACAAACATTTAAAAAAAAGCAACAATTGATATGAGAGAAATAACCAAGAGATGAGGGCTATGAATGTATACCGATAAAACCGATTTTCAATTTTCTCGTTTACGCTATCAGGATGACTTCGAACATTTGACAGAAGAAGAATTTAATCTTTTAAAGGCCAATGTCCTGCTACGCTCGTACAAAAAAGGACAGATTCTTTTTGATGAGGGCGATCCTCGTGATCGTCTGTACTTCGTCACTGAAGGGCTTGTCCGTTTAGAACGCTACGATGAAAGCGCCACTTACTATTACTATGACTATGTATCAAATTGCAGTGTTTTTCCAATGGGGGGCATTTTCCGTGAAGAGTTATATTCCCACAGTGCTCAAGCGTTGACCGATATTGATACTTTTTATTTTCCGGCACAGATTTTTGAACAGATCTGTCAGAATAATCCAAAGCAGCTGATTTACTTAATAAAAAAATTAAACGGCATTATTGCCTCCCACCAATTACGATTGCAAACTGGATTGACCTCAAATGCCCATGATCGTGTGACACAAAATCTTTACATTTTAAAAAAAGAATTAGGAAAAAAAGAAGCAACCAAAACGGTGATTCCTTTTCCTATTACCCTGAAAGAATTAGCTGTCAACAGTGGAACGACTCGCGAAACGGCTGGTCAGGTCATTAAAAAAATGAAGAAAAAAGGCTTGTTGGATTACGACAAAAAAATGTTTACCTTTTATGATTGAGAAAAGCTTCGATTCTATGCAAAAAATCCGAAGAATAGGAAATGCCTATTGTCCAGTGGTCTTTGTCAGAAGACTGTGACGTGTCAGGTTCCTATTTTCCGGATTTTTTTGTATTTTATTAAAAGGATAAACTTGGGACAGCATTTAACTGCCAATCAGCAAAATGTCGTTTTTTTAATTCAATATGAGCTGCTGCACCGATCATTGCGGCATTGTCGCCACATAATTTCAACGGCGGAATAATCAATTCGACATTAGGCAGTGTTGATGCCACCTGCTGCTGCAAACTTTCTCGCAGCCCTTGATTCGCTGCTACTCCACCAGCGACAACTACTTGTTTGACCGGATATTTTTGGCAGGCTTTAATCGTCTTTGTTGTTAAAACATCAACCACACTTGCCTGAAAACTTGCAGCTAAATCATTGGGCACCAGTTTTTCTCCCCGTTGTTCTGCATTATGAACTAGATTGATAAAGGCACTTTTTAAACCACTGAAACTAAAATCAAAATTGTCTTCATGAATCATTGCCCGTGGAAAATGATACGTATCTTGTCCCTCATGAGCCATGCGGTCAATTTCTTTTCCGCTGGGATAAGTCAATCCCAAGACCCGACCAACCTTATCATATGCTTCACCAGCTGCATCATCCCGCGTTTCTCCAATAATTTCATAAGAACCATCTTCTGCCATATAAACAAGCTCCGTATGCCCGCCACTGACCAACAGCGCCATTAATGGAAATTCCAACGGTTTGACAAAACGGGCCGCATAAATGTGACCTGCCATATGACTAACAGGAATCAACGGCAGACTATTTGCCCAGGCGAAGGCTTTTGCTGCAGAAATACCAATTAACAACGCACCGACTAAACCCGGTCCATAGGTTACTGCCACTGCCGTCAAATCTTCAGGAGTTACTTTGGCTTCTTGCAACGCATCATCGATACAGCTGGTAATTTGTTCAACATGGTGTCGGCTGGCAACTTCCGGCACAACACCACCAAAACGTTGGTGACTTTTAATCTGAGAAGCCACGATATTGCTACAAATTATCGCCCCATCTTTTACGACCGCGACACTTGTTTCATCGCAACTGCTTTCAATTGCTAAAATCAATTCATTCATTCATTTTCCCTTACTTTCTTACGCATCACTAACGCATCTTCCACAGGTGCCGAATAATACTCTTTTCGCCGACTGATAATTTCAAACCCACAAGTCAGATACAAATTTTGTGCTGCATGGTTAGAGACCCGCACTTCTAAAAAAATAGTTGCTGGAGTCATTCCCAGCTGTTGAATCAAATGCTGCAATAATTTTTTACCGTGTCCCTTTCCTTGCTCCCTCACCGAAACTACAAGATTTGAAATTTCTACTTCTGATAACAAGTGTTGATACCCAAGAAATCCAATCAGTCTTTCTTCTTGTTTCAGAAGTAAGTAATTGTTATACGGTGTCTTCATATCTTCAAGAAACTGTTCTTGTGTCCAGGGGGAATGATAGGTGTAGGCTTCATTTGCCAAATGATAAACAGATGCTGCCCATTTTTCACTTTCTTCTTTTTGTGCTTTTATAATTTGCAACTTATTCATTTATGTATTTCACCATATCTAATGCATCCTCATTTGTTTCATCATAATAGCCATTTTTAATCGTTCGTGACACAAAGCCAAATTTTCGGTACAAACGTTGGGCATCGCGATTCCCAAGACGGACCTCTAAAGATAAAATCTCACACCGCTGTTTCCGCGCATAGCTCTCGATTTCCTCCAGTAAAAAAGTACCCAGTCCTCTTCCTTGATAAGTAGGCAAAATAGCAATATTGGTAATATGTCCATCGTTTCCAGTGACTCGGCAACCAATAAATCCGACTAATTCGCCGCCATACTCAAGACAAAGATACAGATGAGGCACAGACGATAACAACTCAGAAAGAAAAGCGGCTCGTGTCCACGGTACCTCCCCTGCATAAACGTGCCGTTCTACCTGCAAAAGAGCTTTAATATCTTCCCGCTTCATTGCTCGAACCAGATAGTCTGTTCCCTGAATTGATTTCACCCGCGTCGGATAGTTTGTCCTTTTTTTGAAGGGCCATTGTTGGATAAACAGACTAAATTTTTTCAACATACGCTTCATCTCCGGGTTCGTGAGACGCCAGCCATTTTTCTTCTGCCTCCACACGTTTTAAATAATTCGGTAAAAAAGTATCTACAGCTGTCACCGGTTTTTTTGCCCCCAATTCAGCAAGGACAACACCTGATGGATAGTTCCATTCAGGAATTTGATTGATTGTAGCATCAGGTAAATTCTGCTGAATCTGTTCCGTAAATTTTGACACATCTGCTCCGACAAAAAAAACTTTTTGCTCACGAACTTTTTCACTCAGTTCTTCAAAGGAGATATGCTGATCCGGCCACACATTTATCAATTGCTCTTTTTGCCATTGGTAGGCACCTGCGTAGACATTTCCCCGCCGTGCATCAAAAATTGGTAAAATCCACCCATCGATGTTGCGACAATTTGCAGCAATCACGGCTAAACTTGATACGCCCACAAGCTCCGCAGACAACGTATCTGCCAAGGTTTTCCCGGTCGTAACACCTATCCTCAAACCGGTGTAGGAACCCGGACCTTGTGCAACCACGATTCGTGTAATCTCTTTTGGTTTCCAATGCACCATTTTCACAAGTCCAGCAATTGCCGGCATCAAGGTAACACTATGATTTTTATTTACAGTTGTCTGCAACTGCCCGACAACCTGATCTTCTTCCATCAGTCCGATTGCTAAGGATTGATTCGATGTATCAATGGCTAAAATTTTCATTTTTGCACCCTTCCTTTAAACACCATCATATTTTACCACAAATCAAAAAGAGGTACAGCCCATTGTTTTTCAAAACAAAAAAGCGGCTAAAACGAGCCGCTTTTTACTATCATTTTACTTTTTTGTCGATTCCCGTAAAACTAATTTCGTTCCCAATGTAATTTTTCTAGGAACGGGAGCTTTTTCTTTACTAATATCTTGCAACGTAGTTAGAGCCAGTTCTCCCATCCATTCAGTCGGAACATTAATGGTAGAAAGTGCTGGAAACACATACTTGGCAACACTGACATCATTAAAGCCAATCAGTGAGATATCCTTTGGCAAGGACAGTCCTTTTTCTTGAATCGCCCGCATCGCACCGATTGCTAAGGCATCACTGGAAGCAAAAAAAGCGGTTGGATACTCTTTATTCGCTGCAAGAAAAGTTTTCATCGCTTGATAACCACCTTCCACGGAAAATTCCGCAGAAAGATGACTGTCCGCATCGTATATTTTTAATTGCGTCATCCGCCGACGAAAAGCCGTTAAGCGGGGATCTTCAATTTCATTGTGGTTTCCCTTGGTATATTCCAAACCAGAAAGAATTCCGATTTTCTCATGTCCCTCTGCAATAAAATGATCAATTACCAAATCTACTGCTTGTTGAAAATCAACCGTCAATGAATCATAGCCTTCACTCATCGCATCATAGTCCACAAAAAGAATCGGCTGATTCAGTTGAGAAAACCGTTTGACTTGTTTTCCATCAAATTTCCCCAGAGCAATCGTTCCATCCGTCTGTGTTTCGGAAAGCTGATCAAACGGTTCCTTAATCAAGCGGATATTCAATTCTTCTGCTTTATTCTCAATCCCCAAACGAATTGCGAGATAATACAAATCCGCCAATTCTTCTTCTGCCTCGTACCATTGGACTAAACGAAAAACCTGCGCTTCTTTTTTCTGTTTGATTTTGTATTTCGTATAATTCAATGCTTCTGCCGCTTCAAAAATCTTTTGTTTTGTTTCTTGACCGACTGAAAGCTCACGATCATAATTCAATACGCGAGAAACGGTTGCCGGTGAGACACCCGCTTTTTCTGCGATATCTTTAATGGTAGCCATTCCTTACTCCCTTCACAAAACTTCTATAAACCGAGCAAAGGCAGCCTGTCCTTGTTCATCTCGTTTGAAAACACCGGCATCTTCCAACACCCGTGCAAAAATCAGTCCTACTTCTTTGCGCAGGATAGCTTCCGTTGTTTCTTTCGTAAACGTATAGTTGGTTTTCAATTCATTCGCCCATTTCAAATGATAAGGTGCGATTTGATTGACTTCACCTAAAAGATATTTTTCGACTTCCACCAATTCAGTAGCTAAACGTGGGGGCAAAACAGCCAGTCCCATGACTTCGATCAATCCGATATTTTCTTTTTTAATGTGTTGAACATCTTGATGAGGATGGAAAATACCGTCCGGATGTTCTTCGGAGACATTATTGTCTCGCAAAACCAAATCTAATTCGAACAAATTATCTTTACGACGAGCAATTGGTGTGACCGTGTGATGTGGCGTACCATCTTCCGAGTAAGCCGAAATTTCCACCGAGTAATCGGAGTAATCACGCCATTTTTCAAAAATAAATTCTGCTGCCTCCACCAATTCTTCTTGCTTTGCAGATTGCAAGCGAATAACGGAAAGAGGCCATTTGACAATTCCTGCTTGAACATTTGGAAAGTCAGATAACGTCACATTTTTCTCGATTGGGGCATTTGCCATTGCAAAAGTGTGTCTGCCACCTTGATAATGGTCATGAGATAAAATCGATCCACCAACGATTGGCAAATCCGCATTTGACCCTACAAAATAATGCGGTAAAACTTCCGTAATCCGCAACAAACGTTCGAAGGTCTCCTTGCTGATTTTCATTGGTCGATGTTCTTCAGCTAAAATAATACAATGTTCATTGTAATACGCATAAGGCGAATATTGAAAACCCCAACTCTCCCCATCCAGATTCATCCGAATGATTCGATGATTGGTTCGAGCAGGATAATTGACCCGACCTTGATAGCCTTCATTTTCCATGCAAAGCATACATTTAGGATAATTGACCGCTGTCACATTTCGAGCAGCAGCAATTTGTTTAGGATCTTTCTCTGGTTTCGAAAGATTAATAGTGATTTCCAATTCTCCGTATTCTGTCTCCACTGGAAAAACGATATTTTTTGCAATAGCACGAGTTTTGATGTAATCGTTTGTTTTACATAACTCGAAAAAGTAATCGGTAGCTTCTTGCGGACTTTTTGCATATTGTTGGGCAAAAAGTGCATTGACAACTGATGGTGGTGGTGTCAAAAAATCCATCAGTTGACTTTCCAAGATTTCTTTTTGCGGTGTGTCTGTGATTACACCATTTTTTTGGGCTTGCATAATTAATTGATCCAGCAATTCCACTGATGACTGTTGTGGTTTTTGGCTGATAGTTTCACCCAGCGAATCTTCTCCGATTAGCGCCAACAAGCGATTATGCAGGTAAAGACGATCAAGATCCATCCACCCACCTGCTTGGATGGCTAAAGTTGTAAAGTCAAAGATTGTTTGACTGATTGACATGAAATCTGTTCCCTCCTATTTTTCATACCCGTTTGGATGACTAACGTGCCAATCCCAAGCCGTTTGAATAATTGCTTTTACATCCGTATATTGCGGTTTCCAGCCTAATACTTCCTGTGCTTTATCACTTGCTGCAATCAAAGTACCTGGATCACCTGCACGACGTGGTGCTACGTTTGCCGGAATTTCTTTTCCTGTCACTTCTCGAGCAGCATCCAACATTTCTTTGACAGAATAGCCATGATTGCTTCCTAAATTAAAGGCATTGCTTTCATTGCCCGCTTTTAAATATTCCAATGCAAGGATATGAGCAGCAATCAAATCCTCTACCTGTACATAGTCCCGAACACAGGTCCCATCAGGTGTATCATAATCATCCCCAAAAATTGCCAACTGTTTCCGTTGCCCTAGTGCAACTTGCAAGATAATCGGTACCAAATGCGTTTCCGGATTGTGGTCTTCCCCAATGGAGGCGTCTGCTTTAGCGCCTGCTACATTAAAGTAACGCAAAGCAACATATTTCATTCCATACGCGTTGTCGCACCATTTCATCATTTTTTCCATCATTAATTTACTTTCGCCATAGGGATTTTTAGGCTTTTGTGGTGTTGTTTCGCGAATCGGTACTTCTTCTGGTTCTCCATAAGTAGCGGCTGTTGATGAGAAAACGATATGTTTCACATCATTTTCCTGCATCACTTCCAATAACACCTGCATCCCGTGGACATTGTTATTAAAATACATCAGCGGTTTTTCAACTGATTCTCCTACTAATGAGCTTGCAGCAAAGTGAATGACACCTTCGATGGCTTCTTTTTCAAATACTTGCTGCAAAAACGGTTTGTCCCGCACATCGCCTTCATAAAAACGTGCAGCAGGATGGATTGCCTGTTTATGTCCGGTTAATAAATTATCAACAACTACGACGTCGTATCCTTTTTCAATAAGCTGATCAACAGCATGAGAGCCGATGTAACCTGCCCCGCCTAATACTAAAACTGCCATTTTATCTTCTCCTTTGTCTGTTGGGTAACTAATTTTTCACTTTTTTCGACCTGCTCCACTAAAAACAGCCTCAGTAACCTAAGAAAGTTTTCTTGCCCCGTCATCAATGCTTGCTTTATAAATATCTGTGGCATAGCCGATTTTATTATTATACTCCTTCTTCACTGCGGCAACAAAATTTTCCCATTCAGAATCTTTGACTAGGGCAATCGCACAACCGCCAAAACCAGCGCCGGTCATCCGCGCACCGAGAACCCCGGGCTGTGCTTGAGCAGCAGAAACAAGTGTATCCAATTCGATACCAGTTACTTCATAATCATTTTGTAAAGAGTCATGAGAAGCATTCAATAATTTACCAAAGGTTTCTAAATCTCCTTTGACTAAAGCAGCCTTCGCTTTTAATGTCCGTTGATTTTCTGTGACCGCATGCTTTGCTCGTTTGATCAACGTGTCATCTTCGATAAGCTCTGTATGAGCATAGAACGTTTCTTCATCCAATTCACCAAGTGACTTGATCGTGAGCTTGGTTTGCAACCGGCTTAATGCCTCTTCACATTCCGCTCGCCGTTCATTATATTTGGAATCTGCTAATTCTCGCCGTTTGTTAGTGTTCATGATTGCAACCACGTATTCTCCAAATTCTGCCGGTACTACCTCATATTCCAATGTATTCGTGTCTAATAATAATGCATGATCTTTTTGTCCCATGCCAATCGCAAATTGATCCATAATCCCAGAATTAACACCGATAAATTTATTTTCTACTCGTTTGCCGGTAATGACCAAGTCAAGACGTTTCACCGTCAATTGGAATAAATCTTCTAAAATAACCCCCGTCAAAAGTTCAATAGAAGCAGAAGAGGAAAGACCTGCACCATTCGGAATCGTACCGTAAAAAACAATTTCCATCCCAGTGTCGATTGCATGTCCGTCTTCTTTTAGAAAATGCATCATTCCTTTTGGATAATTTGTCCAATCATGCTCTTTTTTATAGTGCAGATCATTGATTGAAAATTCGATGATTCCTTTTTCAGGAAAATTCTCCGAATATAAACGAACGAGATCGTCTTCCCGTTTTTTTGCTACACCAAATGTTCCAATTGTGATAGCTGCCGGAAAAACAAAACCACCATTATAATCCGTGTGCTCACCAATCAAATTAATTCTTCCTGGCGCAAAATATTCGCCTGTTGGTTCTGTTCCAAACTTTTCTTTGAAGATCTCTTGTAAATTTTTCATCGTACACCTCTCACTTTTTATTTAGTAAATTTATTATATAATATTTACTAAATATTTTCAACGTTTTTGCAAGTGTTTTAACTTTTCATTTTTCGCAGTTTCCGTCATAATGAAAGAAGAAGATAGGGAATGGAGTGAGTCCGATGAAAAAATTTGCTTCAGGTGTCTTAGTCGGCACATTAGCAACCGTAGCGGCAGCAGCAGGATTTGTCTTCGCTGTCAAAAAACAAGTGATCGATCCAATCGATGAAAAAGAAGCGATGATCGAAGAAAATCGTAAGAAAGCAATGCGCAAACGTGTTGCTCGCTAAAAAGAACCGCTGATTTCACTAATCAGCGGTTCTTTTTCATTAGTAATAGAGAAATCTTATCTGCCTGACGGAGATTCCATGCGTTGGTTCCTGGACGGGAAACGCTTGCTGTCAACCAGTCTTCTCCCTCGACTGGAAGACCAAAACAATAAAGGTTTGGCTGGGGAATTCCCTTTGAAGTCAACACACGATTGGTTTTTCTTTCAACAGCCAATGCACCAGTCTTCAATTTGCCTGAATAAGTAAAAGATGTTGCCAATCCTTGTTGGCGGAGATTTTTCAGCAAAGGATTTCTTGTAGCAAAAAGCTGTGTATCTGGTAATCTTGCTTCAATCAATGTGTCAGATAAAATTTTTTGTCCATTTAAAGAAACAGAAAATTTTTCATCTAACAATTTAATAGGCGTTTTGGGCGGAAGAATCGTCAAAATACCCGACTCAATCAGCGCAAGCAACTCTTCACTTCGTTCCAACGGTGGACCAATTGTTAAAAAAGCATCTAAGGGAACAAACCATTGCCACATACACTCTAATTCTTCCTTACTGAACAAATTATGAAACAGCATGAACCGCACCGGGTCTCGCAAATCTTTCCAGACGTCAATTGCTGCAGCTACCGGCCCATCTATGGTTCCTTTTTTCGCCTCACTAATTTGCCACTGCAAATAAGCTATCAGTTCTTGTTGAAAGGATTCTGTGAAAAACCGCGCCGGATCAGCTATCTTCTCCCAATTCCAACGCTGTTTATCCAACGAAGGAAATGTTGAAAGGATTTCTCTGCCCTTTTCAATAAACTGATTTGTAAATGTATCAACAGCAATCGGCAGTTTTTCTTCAAGAATTCGTTGTCGATAATAAACCAGCTCCACTTCCTTTTTCATGTTATCAAAAAAAGAAGGAACTTCTGCAGATTGTTTTCTTTTATTTAAGTACTCAGGAGTCAGAAAATGAGGTTTCGCTGCTTCTCCCCATCCTTTTTGATTTTTGCCTCGAGGAAAATAAGGGACCCCTCGTCTAGATACGGCATACATTTTCGGCTCTCTGCCTGAAGGGATGTACCGCAATTTTTCCTCTCCTTCAAATTTTCCACCTCGTTGCAAAGAAAACAAACTAAGATAATCAAAAAATGCCAATCCTAATCCCCGAAAAAAAATCGGCTGCGCTTCTGGAATCGAGTCCACCACGACATCGGCTGCATTACTTGGCGATTGGTAAATTAAGCCGTGTTTTTTCGCGTATTGAAAAAATTCCGTTTCTTCTTTAGTCCATTCATTTTGCCAATACCCAGTAGCCAGTGCCAATTGATCTACAACCTGTGGCTGATGCTCCGTGGTTACTAAAAAGCCTTGTTTATGAGGAAGTGCCGCAAGAACTTTAGTCTTAAAAAAAGTCACTTGTTTTTTTGGGGAGAGTTGTTGCCGTAACTGTTGATAAAACCATCGTTGGTAGAATCCGTAAAGCGCCCTGCTCGTGACATCGTTTTCCTTCAGCCGCAATACTTCTTCCATAAAATACTGTTTTTCTTTGCCGCCATTTCTTTTGATAAATTCATAACCAAGTTGCTTGCTCCATTGAAAAAGATCCAAGCCATTTCTTTTTTTTCCCATTATATCTACGCGATCATCCGTGAATAAAGTCACTTGCTGAGCAACGGTATTCATCTTTAAATTTTTGGATTGCTCTTCTCGCCAAACGCTGCCGCCAATCCCCACATGATCAAAAAGAAAAATTTCTATTGGTTCATCTGCCGCAGAATGATTTACCACTAAGCGCTCACACAAAGACAAGCCTCGAGGTCCTGCACCTACAATCCCAATTTTCATAGGCTTTCCAAATATTCTTTTAGTACGACTGCCTGGTTCTCGGTTTGATTTTTGGCACCGTATAAAAGAGTGACCGTTGGATATTTTTGGATGTCATCTTGCAAAATAGTCACTGCTTCTTTAGCAGGGGATATTTTTAATTCTGCAAGATATTTTTCTCGAAACATTGGATACTTCCCCGATTCATGATTAAACCATTTTCGCAACGCTGTCGTTGGCGCAATCTCTTTTAACCATTCATCCAATTTAGCCTCTGTTTTTTTTATTCCTCGAGGCCAAATGCGATCAACCAGTACCCGAAATCCGTCAGTTGGTTCTGCTTCTTCATAAATTCTCTTTAATTTGATCATTTCGATCCCCTCCACTTAAAGTGTAGCATTTTCAAAAAGAACCACAAAATCATTGCGCTTTTTCAAAAAAAATCACCCTTTTCAGAGTGATTTCTTGTTTAAATATTCTTAGATTTTGTTTTGCCCGTCCAGCTTTGATAGCCGCCCTTTAGCAAATACATATCTTTGTAGCCTTGTTTTCTTAATTTATTCGCCGCACGAATACTCATCGATTTTTTTTGATCGTAAATATAAACGGGTTGATCTTTACGGATACTATTGTAAGAATTCGACAAAACGGAATAAGGGATATTTCGTGCCCCTAAAATATGTCCTGCATCAAACTCGTCCTTTTCCCGAACATCAATCACTTGAGCTTTTCGCATACCTTCTTTAAATTCTTCTTCTGTTAAAACTTTTGCGGAACGTTTTGCCATGATACGTAGATACAATTCATTGGCTCCGATCGCTAGTAAAATCGCTAATAAAATAATATTGATCCAAGCTAAAGGACTCATTCACTTCTACCCTCTCTATTCTACAAATTGCAATGCCAATGAACCTGCTCCGATAACGCCGGCTTCATTGCCTAATTCTGCTAGTTTGATCTGAGTGCTGTTGCGCACTTGTGGAAATGTAAATTCTTTAAAATAGTTTTCTACTCGGCTTCGTAAAAATTCTCCTGCTGCAGATACGCCGCCACCTAAAACAACACTTGAAGGATTCAGCGTATTTCCAAGGTTTCCGCAAGCTAATCCTAGATAGAAACAAACTTTGTCTACAACCATCAATGCAAAAGGATCATCCTTTTCTGCTGATTCAAAAACATCTTTTGAACTGATATCCTGACCATCATCCAACCGTTTTTTCAGTTCGGAATCGCCAGCATATTCTTCAGCAAGATGTCGTGCTACTCGAACGACTCCCGTAGCACTAGAAACAGTTTCTAAACAACCACGCTTGCCACAGGTACATTCAAATCCATGAGGATCTACGGTAATGTGACCGACTTCTCCGGCACAACCAGCAACACCGTGCAATAATTTTCCTTCAGCGATGATTCCGCCACCAACTCCGGTTCCTAAGGTGATGAAAACAACATCTGGATTATTTTCGCCAGCACCTTTCCAACGTTCACCAAGAGCCGCTACATTGGCATCATTGTCTAAAGTAAATCGAATTCCGGTTCCTTCTTCGATTTGTTGACGAACAGGCTGGATAGTTGTCCAGTTTAAGTTGTAGGCACCCACAACAGTTCCTTTTTCCCGGTCAACACTTCCTGGAGTCCCCATACCGATTCCTAAGAAATCATCCGCTTTCATATCGTAAAGATTTAAATGGTGATTGATTGATTCAATAATATCTGGAACAATATGTGATCCATCATCTAAGATATTGGTTTCAATACTCCATTTTTGTTGAATGTCTCCATCGACTGTCATGATGGCAAATTTAACGGTGGTACCTCCTAAATCGATACCAATAATTTTTTTATCCATGCTAAACTATCCTTTCTCGCGACTTTCCTCAATGCGATGCTCCCGCTTTAAAACACGCCAAGCGGTCATATAAGTTTCATGATCAATCACGCGACCATCATAAAGATTACGCAACTCGATCATCATCAATTCGATGTCATACAGTCGTTTGCCGACATAAATGTACATTCCGAATTGTTTGAATAATTGTTGAACATCGTACAGGGTTTCCATATAAAGCACTTCCTCGACTATTATACAAGTAAATCTCTTGTTGTACAAAAGAATTTCAAAAAAAAGCAGAAAACAGTTCTCTACTATCTTACTATCTACAGTTCTAAATATCAAAGTACCAAATTTCTATGATTTATTTCGACCAAAAATTACTTTGGATTTTCACTGGAAAAAATAGATAGTTTTCATTCACCCAAACGGACGATATGTCTCATGTTTTGCCTGATATTCTGTCAACTTCTTGATTTTTTCTTTCTTAAATTCAATTATTGATACCCCATCAAAGGCGTATTCCTGCTCTTCCCGCGCACGAAAGTACCACTCAACAACAAAAATATCAGACTGGACCGCAAAAATTCGATCAATCCGCCATTCCAAAACATCTTGCTTTGCTTTCATCAATTCTATCCACTGAGATAGTTGTGACAGTCCACAATAAATCGGCCCATAGCATTCTCGGTAATAGATGTCCTCAATAAAATATTCCTCAATTTTAGAAAAATCTTTTGTTACCCATGACTCAAACCATTCTTTAATAATTGTTTTTTGATCCATTTTCCCCTCCTAAGCTTTCTTTTTCCAATGATTTCTGTTACGTAGTTTCCACGATTACTTACTACTTTGGTAGAGTGAGTATTCCTCTTTTTTATCTTCTCTTCATTATAGGATGAGCACCTGCAAAGAGCAAAACTTATTCAATTCATCCTCTAAATATTTCTAAAGATTATTTGAAAACGCTATCTCAAGAATAGAAGGCTGTCATACTCATTACAAACGCAAGAAAAGAAGAAAATAAAATGGGCATCTTGGGGTTGATACTGGCGATCATCGGCTTAGCCAGTATTGCGTGGAGCTGGTCGAAAATGCCGATAATCTTAGAGAAATGGTCAAAGAAATGATTTGGAGGAATTAGGAGTATGGACTTGCTGAAACGATACAATACATTTATTTTTGATTTTGACGGTACCACTGGCGGATACGCTGCCAATTTGTTTTGAAAGTTTTCGACGGGTGTTTATAAAATACAATGGTGTCTCCCTCTCCAATCAGACAATTGAAAGTTGGTTTGGACCGAGTGAAGCTGGCATAATAAAGAATAATCTGACAAATCCTGATGATTTTTCAGATGCTCTCGCACTTTATTACAGTATTTATCAACAAGAACATAGTAAATTGGTTAAAGAAAATCCTGAAATCACAGCCATGTTGGCGAAACTTTCTGCCAGCAAAAAAAATATCGCAGTCGTGACGGGTAAAGGCAGAATTTCCTATGATATTTCAATGCAGTTTTTAGGGTTAGAAAAAGTCGTTGCATTTAGCGTGACAGGGGATGATGTGATCCAGCCAAAGCCTCATCAAGAAGGAATTCTAAAAGCTCTGGATTATTTTCAAGCAAAGACAGAAACTGCGGTCTATTTTGGTGATTCTAATGCCGATATCCAAGCTGCCAATAATGCGCAAGTTTATAGCATAGGCGTTAAGTGGTTCTATCCGCGTTCGTTTTCTTACCAACCTGATCGCTATTCTTTCGTACCCATGGATATTTTCTGATTCTGTTTTAAAAATTTTAAAAAAAGGATGTCAGCTCAAAGGGGCTCTATAATTTATGGGACTGATGAATCAGAATTGATTCTTCAGTCCCATTTTCATTTTAGGTATTAAAAAACATATCGTTCTCTAGTATGATTAAATCACCACAAAATAAACAGACTGAGAGGACGATATGCTATATGAATGATTCTATCAAAAAAATGCTGAGAATAATAGATAAAGATTTGATGATTAAAGAGGTCTCTTACGAGACCTTTCAGAAGGAAAAGACGTTAATCGTCGATGCTGTTCTCTCGCCTGCTCCTCGTGCTTGTAGAAGTTGTGGTTCTACTGTGGTAGATGGAAACGGGAAAGCAATTATAGTGAAAAATGGAAAAAAGGAAACTATTGTCCGTTTTGAACAATACAATCATATGCCAATGGTTATGCGCCTAAAAAAGCAGCGCTATACCTGTAAGAACTGTCGAACCCATTGGACTGCTCAAAGTTATTTTGTCCGACCCAGACATTCAATCGCAGATCATGTTAGATATAAAATTGCTTCTTTACTGACTGAAAAAGTATCTTTATCTTTTATTGCGAAAAGCTGTCAGGTATCTTTGACCACCGTTATTCGTACATTGAAAAAGTTTAAAAGCTATTTACCAAAGCAATCTAAGAAGATTCTCCCCAGAGTATTGATGGTTGATGAATTTCGTTCGCACACTTCCATAGAAGATAAAATGAGTTTTATTTGTGCAGATGGCGAAACAGGAAAATTAATTGATGTCTTGCCTACGCGTAAATTGCCTCGATTAACAAGCTATTTCTTAGGCTGTACCAATCCAGAAGAAGTAGAATTCTTAGTTACAGACATGAACGCCGCCTACTTCCAGCTCACCAAACGTGTTCTACCAAATGCGAAAGTAGTGATTGATCGGTTTCATATTGTCAAACACATGAATCAGGCGTTCAATGAGTTGCGTATCCGTGAAATGAATGAACTTCGTAAAGCAGGACAGAAAAGCCAAGCAGAAAAACTGAAAAAGAACTGGCGCTTTTTGCTAAAAAATCGTGCAAACATTAACCATTATGAATACAAAACATGGAAAAGTTTCCGAGCGCCAAAATACCCGTTTCTTACTGAAGCGATGATGATCGATCGATTGCTTGGCTTTTCCACGCCCCTTAAGGAGGCATATCCCATTTTTCATGAATTAGTTGAAACCTTTCGAGACAAAGACCCTGACTTGTTTTTCTCCTTATTGGCAGAACTTCCCGAAACATTAGATGACGGCTTTCGGGAGAAGCTTCAAAACCTTCTGACCTATGAAGAAGGCATCACCAACGCGATGATCTATCCTTATTCCAATGGAAAAATAGAAGCGAAGAATACCCACATAAAGACAATGAAACGAGTATCCTACGGATTTAAATCATTTGAGAACATGAGAATTAGAATCTTTTTGATCAATCAATTAATCAATGTAAGATAACAAAAAAATCTGAGCCAGAATGAGGTTCATTCTGACCCAGATTTGATTTTGCACAACTCATCAGTCCTTATTGACAAAGAGCCCTCAAAGGCCGACATCCTTTTTTACCCAATCAATAAACTATATTTTCTTAACCCGTAAACAAGACAAAGCACGATAAGAAAACTAAAAATCAAAACAGATATAATTCGTGCATGGATAGAGAATTTCCCATGATTTTTCGGTAATGCTAAGATATTCCCAATTAATAATCCACCGATGATGCCGCCAATATGCCCCCACATATCAATAGACTGATCAAAAATACCAAACAGCAGACTCATTCCAACGAAAAGAGCAAATTGCCGCACCATTCCTTGGATTGCCGGATTGTGTTTGAAATAATACCCTAGCAACAAAAAGGCGCCAAAAATTCCAAAAATCGAAGTACTGGACCCGGCAGATTGAACGCCGGCGGTATTAAAAGCAAAACTCATTGCATTTCCCAGAACCCCGCTCAATAGATACAAAATCAAAAAACGCCAATGTCCGTAGATTGCTTCAACCTGCTGTCCGATAAAATATAAGACAATGGAATTTACTGCAAAGTGAAGCAATGAAAAGTGAATAAAAATCGGTGTAACAAAACGCCAATATTCATGATAAAAATAAACGAAGGGACCAAACATGACCCCGCTGCTTTCTAAAGATGAGTGTGGAAACAACGCGGTTATCACAAAAACGATTGTTTGAATACCTAAAAATCCATAGGTGATAAAGGGTTTGTTCAACCAGCGCTTTGTTTTTAGTTGTGTCTGATAATCCATAAAATCTCCTTTTAATTGTCTGTAAATAGTTTCATGATCGGTACATCAAACGGCTCCGGCTGCCAAGAATCATCTAACTGTTCCTTAAAAGCCAAACTACAAGTATTGCCAGAAAAATCTTGGAGATAGCGATCATAATAGCCACCGCCAAAACCAATTCGATAACCTTCACTGGAAAAAACCAGTCCCGGAACGATCAATAAATCAATCGTATCTTTTGGTGCCTCCAAATCGCTCAATGGCTCCTCCACCCCAAATGTAGACGTTTCATAACGAGTCTTTGGTGTGACATGATAAAAAATCAATCGACGGTCTTTCAATGATTTAGGTACGACCAATTGTTTTTTTTCTTCAAATCCTCGGGTAAAAATCCCATCGGTGGAAAATTCAAAACCCACGGAACGAATCAGACCAATTGTTTTAGCTTCTTTCCATAAAGCACTTGCAAAAAAAGTAGCTAAAATCTGTTTTTCTTTGGCTTTTTTTTCTTCTGCATTTTGCGCAAGTTTTTGTAAGCTCTCAATGCTTTTTTTTCGTAATTCTTTCTTCATCATCAACGCTCCCATAAGTGAATAGTATCGAAAAAAAGTAGAAATAGCAAACGGACAGAACACGAATCCGCCGTTTGCTAGTTAAAATTGATCTCTCAACAATAAAAATAAAAAATACGGTGCACCAATGATCGCAATAATAATCCCCGCAGGAATCTCTCCGCTGGTAAGAAGAATCCGTCCGATAATATCTGCTACTAAAACCAATATGCCGCCTATTGCACCGCTTATTAAGAAGCTGCTACGAGTTTCTTGTTTAAGCCATGCTTTGCTGATATGCGGAGCCAATAAACCAACAAAACCGAGACTCCCGGTAAATGCAACACAACAGGCTGCCAGTCCAACTGCTGTCCCCAATAAAATCATTCGTTCCCGATTGACCTTTATGCCTAAACTCATTGCTCGTTCTTCTCCAAAGCCTAAAATTGTCAGCATTGGTACTTTACGATAAGCAAAAATTGTAAAAATAAGAAGAAACGGAATCAACGTCGTAACTGCACTCCACGTCGTTCCCCAAATTGAACCGGCAAGCCAAGAAGTGACGAAGGAATAACTATCTTTAGAAATTTTGATCGTTAATAATAAAGTCAATGCGCTAAAACCAGCATTGACAGCGATTCCGGCTAAAAGAATTTTTTCCATTGATAAAAATTCTTTACGTTGAAAAGCAATGCCAAATACTAAAATAGCTGCTAAAATTCCTCCCGCCATAGCAAGCATCGGCAAAATAAGAAGAGAACCCTGTGCAAAAAATCCCAGATATACCATCACAAACAATCCAGCACCGCTATTGATACCGAGAATACTGCCATCTGCTAGGTCATTTCGGGTCGTTCCTTGCAATAAAAAACCGGAAAATGCTAATCCGCAACCGCCGATTAAGGCAATCAAACTCCGAGGAAAACGAAAATTCCAAAAAATCAGTGTTTGTGCTGGTGTGGCTTCCTTCATAAAAATTGCTGCTACCTCTGAAAAATCCAACGTCGTTTTTCCAATCATCAAACTGGCACAAAAAACCAAAAGCAAAACACCAACTACACCAATCGTCTGTTTCTTCATAGGGTTGTCCTCCTTACTTTGTAGAGTAAGAAAGGTACACCAATGGCTGCAATCAACAAGCCAAATGGCGTTTCAAAAGGGGGATTGATTAAGCGGGCACAAAAATCTGCCAGCATAACCAGAAAGCCCCCCATCAAAATACTTAAGGGCACGATTTTACGATAACTTTCTGAAAAATGACGCGCTACATGAGGAACCATCAATCCAATAAAACTAATTGGACCAACCAGTGAAACGGCAGTTCCTGCCAATAAAACGACCAGCACTAAGGCAAATCCGCGGATAAAAGAGGGATTTTTTCCCAAACCAATCGCAGTTTCATCCCCCAACGTCAACACATTCAATTGTGCAGATAAAAAAATACTTCCGATGATCGCAACAACAAAAAAAGGCAATAAATTGAAAAAGCGACTCCAAGTAATTGCTGCCACGCCACCAATAAACCAGAAAGCGATATCCTGCTGAAGATCAAAAAAGAGGGACAAAGATTGACTCAATGCAGAAAACAGAGAACTTATTGCCACTCCCGCTAAAACTAATCGAACCGGCGAAAGCCCGACGGTTGAAAAACGTGTCAGCAAGAAAATAAAACCCGCTGCCCCTAATGCACCAAAAAATGAAAATAAAACCGCTGTTGCCTCGTGTGTCGGAAAGAAAACAAAACTTAATGCCAATCCCAGGGAAGCTCCACTATTGATTCCCAATAATCCTGAATCAGCCAAAGGATTTTTCGTGACAGCTTGCATCAATGCCCCGCTGACAGCAAATGCACCGCCAATCAAAAAGGCAGCCAAGACTCGTGGCAAACGTAAATTGCGGATAATTTGCTGCGTCTGATTTTGCGGATCAAATTGAAAAAGCGCCTCCCAAACAGTTTGTCTGGAAATAGTCACTGCCCCATTTGTCAAAGAAAAATAAAATAAAAGCAGACAGGCTAAAAAAAGGCCTCCGATAAGTAGCGACATTTTATTCCGTTTCATAAGCAGCTCCTCGCAGTTCATAACTTATTACTAACGGTTTGGTACTGTCAGGAAAAGTTCCTAAGCAGGCATCAATTTCAAATAACTGTTGCAAACAGTCATTTGTCAATACTTGTTCAGGAGTTCCACAGGTCAGCATCTCACCCTCTTTTAACGCATAAAGATAATCACAGAATCGAGAAGCCAAATTCAAATCGTGAATCGACATGATGATGGTTTTTTCATGCTTTTGATTGATTTTTTGCAATAATTGTAAAATTTCCAATTGATGAGCAGGGTCTAAAAAGGTCGTTGGTTCATCTAAAATAACAATATCAGTATCTTGTGCCAACGCCATTGCAATCCAAACTCGTTGCTTTTGTCCGCCTGATAGTGTTTGAATCGTTTTGTTTGCCAGTTTTTCCAACCCAGTTGCCTCAATCGCCCAGTGAATTGCTTCGTAATCTGCTTTGGACAGCTGTCCAAAGCCTTTTTGATACGGAAAGCGACCATAGGAAACAATTTCTTCAATCGTCAAGCCGATGGAACTATCGCTAGCTTGTGCCAGCATGGCGATTTTTTTCGCTACTTCTTTTGTTGCAATGGTTTGAATCGCTTCACCATCCAAAAAAACAGTCCCTTCGTGGGGAAGCAAAATCCGAGCTAAAGCCTTCAACAAAGTGGATTTTCCACTGCCGTTAGGTCCGATCAAGCCTATAATCTGTCCTTCTGGAATTTTTAAGGTTAAATTTTTTATAATTCTTTGTTTTTGATAACCGACTGATAAATCAATCGTTTTTAATTCCGTCATTGGTATCTCCTATGTATTGTTGATAATCGTTCTCAATTATCCCCTTATTTTTTTCATTCGTCAATAGGAGAAGAATTGATTTTACAGGATTTAATAGAAAGTAATGATTGACTTTCCCCTTGAGTTTGTTAGTATTTATAATTGATAACAGTTCTCATTTACGAAAGGAATCCAAGATGAAAAAAATAACAAGAAAAATGATTCTGCCTGTACTTTTATTAAGCACCCTCGTCTTTGCCGGTTGCAGCTCTCAAAAAAATGATTCTACTGAAAAAAGTGAAACAAAAACCGATGCTTTGGATCACAAAGTAGCTATCCCGAACAACCCGAAACGAATCATCGGCAGCTATCTGGAAGATTACCTCGTTGCTCTTGACGTCAAACCAGTTGCCCAATGGACAGTTGGCAGTGGATCCATTCAAACCTATTTACAAGAAGGATTAAAAGATGTTCCGACAATCAATTTTGATCTGCCGTATGAAGACGTATTGAGTTTTGAACCAGATTTGCTGCTGATTGAATCTAATTCGATGGTCGAAGGCGGCAAATATGCAGAATACAATAAAATCGCGCCAACCTATGTAGTAAAAAATGGTGAAGATGTCACTTGGCAGGAAAAATTAAAAGATATTGCCGACGTTCTGGATAAAAATGAACAAGGAGACCAAGTGATCACAGATTACGAAGCTCTTGTGAAACAAGCAAAAGAAGAATTAAAAGACAAAATTGCCGGAAAATCGGCTGCCGTTTTATGGGTGACCAACAATTCTGCCTTCATGGTCGCTGAAAACCGCTCCAGCGGTAATTTACTTTATGACCAATTAGGCTTTGAAGTACCCAATCTCACCAAGGAAATCAGTCAATCAGCAACTTCTGACTGGTCCGCAGTCTCATTAGAAAAACTCGCTCAGCTTGATGCAGATTATTTGATTCTTGTTAATAGTGACACGGGTGCTGCCATGTTTGACGATCAAATTTGGCAAAACATCCCCGCAGTCAAAAACAATCATTTGTGGGAATTTGGACCTGAGAGCAGTTGGCTCTACAATGGACCAATCGCCTATACTCAGATGGTTGAAGATATTCAAGAAAAACTCAACTAAGTTTATACAGATTTTTATCTACTTTCTCTTAGAAAATCCGTTTGTCCATGATGAGCGGATTTTTTTATTTTCTATCGGTTAACAAATAAAAAACACTTGAAACGCCGTAAAAACAGGTTTCAAGTGCCAAATAAAAATTATTTAGTTTCACGATGTAAAGTAACTTTTCTTTCGCGTGGGCAATATTTTTTCTTTTCCAAGCGGTCAGGGCTGTTACGTTTGTTTTTGCTTGTTAGATAATTGCGTTCTTTGCAAGAAGTGCATTCTAATGTGATGTTTACGCGCATTGTTTTCCCTCCCCTATTCACTAGCATTCTCCAAGATCTCTCTCAGACCTAAATATAATATCATGTTTTTTTCGTGAACGCTAGTCTTTTTATGGATTTTGTTAAGTAGTTTTACTTGACGAAAAAAATTTCAAAATTAAAAGAATTGATCCGAACATCTTCGCTCGGATCAATTCTTACTGCAGTCTAATTAAAAAAATTCACCATAAACTTCATCAACAGTTTGCGTTGGATCGATTACGATATATAGACTCTTTGTTTTTTCACTGACTTTTGTGGATTGATAAACATTATCCAATCCTTCTGTATCTTTGTCTTTGTATGGGAAGTAAACTAAATCTGGGGTTCCCGTGCGGAATAAAATTTCCATCCGTTCGATGTCTTCATATTTTAATGCTCGAGAAAACATGCCTAATTCCAAACCGCCAAGATTGATATCTTGCGTGGCAACATGATCGCCTTCTTGGAAAATTTCAATTTTAAAACCAGCACATGGATGGATTTCTACGAATTCGCTTCCATTGATTCGTCCATAACTAGTCGTAATTTGTTTGATCCATAGATCACCGATGTGACGACGTTCAATCGTCCATGTTTCTCCATTTCTAAAGTAAAATTTTAGTGCTTTCATTTCTCTTGACATATTTTGATCTCCTCACTTTATGTTTTACGTTTTTAGTGTAGCATACCTAATGCACAATCGTTTAGATAATGCTTACATTACGAAAGTTTTGATAAAAATTTCTGAGCATTTACAATCACTCGCTGATGCTCCCCACGGGCGATTACTCGACCATTCTCAAAAGCTTCAAACTGAAATCCGACTTTTTTTCCTTCGTCTGTGATGGTATTCACCACAATTTGAATCTGCGCACCCACCTTTGAAGGGGCAATATGATGAAGCGTGATTTGGACACCAACGCTGGTTTCCTCTTTACTCAGAAGTTCTTCAAGGTAATTATAACACGTATTTTCAATCATTGTCACTAGGGCTGGTGTCGCTAAAACGTCTAGTCCTCCTGAACCAACTGCTAAAGCGGTCAATTCAGGAGTGACGGTAAATTCTTTGTTGGGATTCATTTTTCTCCCTCCAACTGTTTTTTTGCAAATTCAATCAAAGTAGAACGTGTATTTTTAATTTTTCTTAATACCACAGCTTCTTCGCAGCACGTCAACACTTCTTTGACCCATTTTCCGGATTTTAAATCAAAGGTCGTCAATAAATCCCGTCCGTTGATGGCGAGGTCCTTTAATGAACGGATGGGTAAATCATCTAACGCTGCCTCCACTGCCATTTGGTCGGATTCGACCGAAAAATATGGCATCATTTCTTCTGCTGATAAAGCAAAACTGCCAAGATGATAAAGTTCTAATGGTTGCCAAAAATGATCTTTGCGAAGCTGCATCCCGCAAAAAATCGCTTGAGTATGAGTAATCAGTTCATTTGAAGCTTTCCATTTTTTTAAAAAGGAACGAATTTCTTCCGCTTTCACTAAAAGCTGATCCAATAATAACGCCCATGCCTGAGCTTCCGTCGCAATTTTTTGGGGAGGTAAATCAGCAAAATTCAGCAGCTCTGCTCCCTTGTCCCTGAATCCTGGGCAATACTGATAGCATTCAGTTTCAACAAAGTTCTTGATTGCTCGGATTCGGTAATTTCCTAAAAGCAATTTATTGAATTCAATATAAATTCGTTCGATGGAAATTTTTTCTAACAAGGCATGGTTCTCATAAATGGCTGAAAAAGTTTCCTGCTCCATCTCAAAACCCAGTTGGCTGATAAATCGCAGGCCTCGCATCATGCGTAACGCATCTTCATGAAACCGTTCATGAGGGTTGCCTACTGCTCGCAAGATTTTTTGATCCAAATCCGATAAGCCATCGAACAAATCAATAATCGTATGATCTTCTTTTAAAGCAAAGGCGTTGATCGTGAAATCTCGCCTTTTCAGATCTTCTGCTAAGGAACGAACAAACTCTACATGGTCTGGTCGCCGAAAATCCTGATAGGTTGATTCTGTTCGAAAAGTTGTGATCTCATATTGTTCCTCTTCATGAAGAACCAGCACGGTCCCATGTTCAATCCCAATGTCGATGGTCCGTTTAAAAATTTCTTTGATTTCTGCAGGAAAAGCACTGGTCGCAATATCTACGTCATGGATTGGTTGTCCCAACAATGCATCCCGAACGCTCCCACCAACAAAATATGCCTCATAACCAGCTTCTTCGATTTGTTTCAAAACGGGCGAAGCTTTTGTAAATTCTTCCGGTAATTTATTTAATTTCATCGTTTTTTTCCATTTCTGCGGTTTTTCCATCTTTGCGTTCAAAACGATAGCGATCCCGCCGATTGAATTTCTCCATATTTTCTTCGAATACCTCAGTCAAGTCGATGTTCAATGAATTGGCCATGATCAAAGTGACAAACAATACATCCCCTAATTCTTCCGCAACGGTTTTTTGTCCTTCCGAAGCTTTCTTGGCTTTTTCCCCGTGATAATGATTGATCTCTCGCGCCAGTTCGCCGACTTCTTCTGTCAAACGAGCCATTTGCGCCAATGGGCTGAAATAGCCAGTTTTGAATTGTTGGATATAGGTATCTACTTCTTCTTGCATGGAAACCAATGATCGTTTTTCTGTCACTTTTTTCACCTCTATTTTCCTTTATCTTATCAAAAGTAGACTCTTTTTCCTAGCATAGAACAACAGAATGATTGTGAAGAATTTTTTTTCGTGCTACATTAAAGCTACATTAGTTGCAACTGGAGCGTGATTTCATGGATTTTTCAAGAACAATCAAAGATACACTGATCATTTTACTGGGAACACTTATTTATGCTTTTGGTCTGATTTATTTCAATATTCCCAATAGTTTGGCAGAAGGCGGCGTGACGGGGATCACTCTGATTCTGCGGGCACTGTTTGGAATCAATCCGGCATTAAGTACTTTGATACTAAACATTCCGATCATTTTATTAGGCGGAAAAATATTGGGAAGAAGGTCTTTTTTTTATACGATTATTGGAACAGTGGCTCTTTCCGGCTGGCTTTTTTTCTGGCAGCATATTTCTTTTAGTATCGACATTCAACACGATTTGTTGATTGCCGCTCTCATTGCAGGATTATTTGCCGGCATCGGCAGTGGGATTATTTATCGCGTAGGGGGAACGACAGGAGGTAGTGATGTTCTAGCACGCGTGCTGGAACAAAAATTTGGAATCACGATGGGGCGTTCCTTATTCTTTTTTGACATCCTCGTTCTGACAGCCTCCTTAACTTATATTGACCTGCAACGAATGATGTACACCCTCATTTTTTCTTATGTTTTTTCTCGAATCGTCGATACGATCCTAGACGGCGGGTACTCGGCAAAGGGTGTCTTGATTATTTCCAATTTCACCGAGCAAATTACCCCTGTCCTAATGTCTGAATTACAACGGGGTGTCAGCTACATCAAAGGCGAAGGCGGTTTTTCCGGTGTAGAAAAGAAAATCATTTATATGGTGGTCAGCGCACGGGAAATTTCTGAGGTTAAACGCATTGTTCATGAATTTGATGAACGGGCCTTTGTTTCCATCATCAACGTCCACGAAGTCGAAGGTGAGGGTTTTACCTACATGAAGCCGAAGAACGCCTTATTCAAGCGAAAAACGCCAAATGGTACAAAAATAGAGTAATTAAAACAAGAGCTTTTGACAGCTTCCTGCCGGATTTATCCAGCCGATTGACGGAAACTGTAAAAGCTCTTGTCTTTTATTTTGGATTGTCTTCTAAAAGTTGGGAGTGATTTCCATTTGCTTCCCGCAATCGTAACAATTCGCGATTGACTTCATCTGATAATTCAAAGAAGGCATTTTTGTCCCCTGCTTCCAAAGCGGCATCGATTTGCTGATACAGCAAGCGAATTTGTGCTTGGATCTCTTCCTGCTTCAAATAAGTATCGATGCGATCAATGATTCCTTCACTTACGATATCGTTCCATCGCAAATAGGGGTTATCCTCCAGTACCGAAAGATAGGCCGGTTGATTCCAGGCATTTTTAAATAGACACTCGATATAAAGCGGTTCTTTCCAATTTAAACGAATCTCATGAAAAATTTGATCGCTGTCGTGAAATCGTTGCCCATCAATTTGCAAAGTCAACGGTTCCCCACTAAAGGATACCTCGCGAATCTGCAATCCACGATTAGTCATTTTGACTCCTTCAACAAAATGAACATTTTGCAAAATCGACTCGTGGTTGATTAAATAATTCAAAATCCAAGATACTTCCCGCCGACTAAATGAAGCATTCGCAACAAACCAGTTTAGAAAATTCTTTTTTTCTTTGATAGTTACAACCATTGTCCTCACCTATCCTTCTGTTAAGGCGTCAATAATCGATTGGACCTCCAAATCTCCCGGTTCATGGCTTAAATAATGGGTAAACAACGAAAGTGCCTCAGCTAACCGTCCTTCTTCTCGTAAAAAGAGTCCATATTCCTTCATAAATTCCGGTTCATGCTGCAATGAAACATTGGCTTGTTCATAATGTACAGCTGCTTCGGTAAAATCTTCTAATTCGTTGTAGGCATGAGCCAAATTCCATTGTGCAAACGCATCATCGGGGTTTTCCATCTTTTCGATCGTTGTGACTACCTCATCGAATCGTTCTTCTTTAAGATACAGATTGCTGAGCATCAATAACGTTTCATCGGTTTTTTCACCGATTTCCAATGCTTGAATCAAAAATTTCTCTGCCTTTTCTTCTTCATGCAATCGAAAGGCATTTTCTGATGCAAATTGATAAAAATCGATTTGGAAAGGATTTTCCTTTAACCCTTCTTCAATTACTTCCTGCGCTTCCTCCAACAGCTCTTCTTCCTGTAATGCTTGCGCCAAATACAGATATAAAGACTGATACTGAGGATTTAATGTCCGCAGCTGTTGCAAATAGTGGATGGCTTGCTGATTTTCTTTTAATTGCAAATAAACAAAAGCTGTTTGAAACAGTCGATCATCAGTGACTTCTTCCTGCAAAGCTTTTTCCATATGCACGACAGCTTCTTCAAACTTCCCTTCTAAGCTAAGGGCACTACCAAGACGTTCCTCCAACGAGACATTTGCCATTTCTTTGACTTTTGCAGCCAACAACATCTGATAAAGTGTCGCAGCCTCTGAAAAACGCTCCGTTGTAAAATATAATTCTGCCAATGCAAACTGAATCAATGGTTCATCCGGCAATAATTTTGCAGCTTCATTCAATTTCGCTTCGCTGACTTCCGGTATTCCCAAAACCTGATACAAATCCGCTGAAAGCAACAGTGCTTCTGGATAAAAATCATTGTCTTTAGGAATTTTTTCAATGAACTCAAATGCGGTGTCAATCTGATCGTTCTCAATGGCGATTTCTGCTAAAGGCAGATAAAATTCCGGACTTTTTGTTTGTTCTACGAGACGCTCAAATAGCTGCTGTGCTTCTTCCAAAAAACCCAATTGCAGCAGTTGTTCTCCTAATTGTGCCAACTCTTCCGGCTGATCTTTTACTAATGCTTGATTAAATGCTAACTGAGCGGCGACGAGATCTTCATTTTCAAGTGCCGTCAGCATTTGTTCACTGTATGATTGTTCCATGGTTTTCCTCAAATCTTATTTAGAATTTGTTGGTACTTTTGCATCATGGCGATTAACGCCTCATCCCTCGGCAATTTTCTGCCGCCGATTTTTCCGATAGCAGTCAATACAATAGGTGCATCGGTTCTTTGACTTAATTTTACCACGTTTTCGCAATATTCACTAAGGGATAGCTGTTGCGGTAAATGGATTGGGTAACCTAAATGACTTAGCCACTTCATAAAATTCTCCAATTGAAAATTCAATGGCACCTCACAGTCACTCCAAAGCAGCTGGAAAATCACACCGTACAATCGTTTCATATTTGCCGAAAGCAAGTGACCATTCTCAGTTTCATAAAAAGCCTGCTCAAAAAGCGACCCGAAAGTTTCAACCGATGTTTCCTGATAAAAACGGAGCACATCCTGCAATAAGGCGGTAAATGAACGATTTTCAATTTGATTACTCGTGGGAAAATTTCTGTATAGGTTTTGTAAAAAAGGATAATCACAAACGAGACCACAACGAATCAGGGTTAGGAAATCCACCAGCTTACCATCTTTTTGACCTTCCGAAATTGTTTGATCATAAAAAATGAATTCCGGCAGATTTTTAACTTGTAAAATGGCTTGATTGCCTTTTTTTACAATGGATGAATGAGCCGTCAAACAACTTGCCAAAGATCGAACAGATGGAGGAATCGTCCAATAATTTCCTCGCATGCGAATCGTCTGTTGCAAAAAGCCTACCAGCTGCATCACGCCTTCATTGCCAAACCCTATTAGTAAATACTCTTTATTTTCAGGAAATTTTTCTAAAAAGGACAATAGATCCATCATTCCATTTAAATTATTACAATAGACTTGGTTGGTCACGATATACCAATCCAAATCCTCCGCCGATTGCAACACTCGACTGATTTTATCAAAAAAATGGTCATAATATTTTTGATTGGTTACAACAAGTACATGTTTGCCGGACAATGCTGCTGTCGGTAGGCTGGCAGCAAGCGGTTCACCATAAATAATTGTTGACGATTGTTGCTGTTTTTTGAATTGGCTGCGCATCCTTTTCCCCTCCCCTGTCAGTGTATCATTAATTTCTCAGAAATAAAAAATTTAAGGGAAATCAAAAAGTGGAAAATCATTCAGTTAGATTTTCCACAGTTCATCTTTTTTAAATTTTTATCTTACCAACTGGCTTTTGTCACTCCGGGTATCTTTCCTTCGTGAGCTAATTGACGGAAATTGATCCGTGACATACCGAATTTACGCATGTAGCCGCGGGGGCGACCATCGATCAAATCACGATTTTTCAAACGATTAGGATTTGCATCTTTTGGTAATTTCGCTAAAGCAGCATAATCTCCTTGTTGCTTCAATTCAAAGCGTACTGCTGCATATTTTTCGATTAGCGCTAGTTGTTTTTGCGCTTTAACGATTTTGGATTTTTTTGCCATTATAAATTCCTTCCATTTTTAAATTGTTTTTTCAACCAATGAGCTTTTCATAAACTGTAATCTTTACGTTTTGAAAGCATAGCACGATTTCCTTTAATTGACAATCAATTGCTCTTCTTCTGTCTAATCTAATTCGTGCGTCAATTTATTCACAAAGTAAAAATAAGTATTTATAGTTGACGAATGAGGTTGGAACGCTTATTATTTTCATTGTATCAAACAAAAACTTTTTTTAGGGGAGATTTTTTTATGAAATTCGTGAAAGTCGTAACGTTCGCAGCAGCATTATTAGCAACAGGCGGTGTTTTAACAGCTTGTGGCGCAGATGAAGGAACAAAAGAATCATCAAGTGCTTCTTCTTCAGTCGCAGCATCAACTGAAGCATCTTCTTCTGTTGAAGTAACATCAACTGCTTCAATCAGCGATCAAGCAAGTGTTCTTGAAAAAGCATTAGGTGCTGACGGAAACTGGATCGTAGCAGCAACTGCTGATGTAACTTTTGACAATGACTTAACAGTTACTGGTGAATTCCACGATAAAGGTGACGATACACAAGCTGTTTACCGTAAATTAGCTTTGTATTCTCAAGATGAAGACCGTAATGTAACAGCTGAATATACAATTACTGTACCAAAGATCGTTGTTGAATCAGAAAACTTAAACATCGTTCACGGAACTGTAAAAGGCGATATCGAAGTGAAAGCAAACGGCTTTGTATTGGATGGCGCTAAAGTTGAAGGAAACGTAACTTTTGCAAGCAAAGAATTCCAAGATTCTGCTAAATTAGAAGAAAACGGCGCAACAGTTAGCGGCGACGTTACTGTAGCTGAATAATTCAATAAAATTTCATAAAGAAACGGTCAAAATCATCTGATTTTGACCGCTTTTTTTATTCTTCAAACCCATTTTGATCCGCTACTTGTTTAAACCAATAACCAGATTTCTTGATTGTCCGTTTCCCATCTTCTGCTAAATTGACTGAAATAAAGCCATAACGATTTTTGTAGGCATTGGTCCATGACCAATTATCCATACACGTCCACATGTGGTAGCCTAAACAATTAGCTCCTTCTTGAATTGCTTGATGCACAAACTTCAAATGCTCCGAAACAAAGTCGATCCGATAATCATCATGAATCATTCCATCTGCTTGAATGAAACGACCTTCATCTTCTACTCCCATACCATTTTCAGAAATGAAACAAGGGATATTGCCGTAATTGTCGCGAACATTCATCAAAATGTCATAGATTCCCTTTTCATAAATTTCCCAGCCACGATAAGGATTCATTTTTCTTCCCGGCATTTCGTACACATCAAAATAATCTTCCGGCATAGGATTTTCAGCTTTTGGTGTTTCTTTTTCTTTGATTCTTCGTGGTTGATAATAATTGATTCCTAATAAGTCCACTGTATTTTCTCGGATAAGTTGCAAATCATTTTCTTGCATTTCCGGTAACATTCCTTTTTCTTTTAATAAATCCACCAAATCTTGAGGAAACTCTCCTTTGACTGCTGGGTCTAAAAAAGAACGATTGAAAAAAGCATCAGCAATTTTTGCTGCTTTTACGTCAGCTGGATTATTCTCATCTCGAGGATAGCTCGGTGTCAAATTCAAAATAATCCCAATTTGTCCTTCCTGCTTGCTTTCATGATAGGCTTTAATTGCCAAAGCAGAAGCCAACGCTTCATGATAGCCAACTTGAACAGCATGCGTCATATTTGCTTCTTCTGGATAATGCAATTGATACAGATAACCTGCTTCAACAGGAACGATCGGCTCGTTATGAGTGAACCATTTCTTTACTTGATCGCCAAATAACTCAAAACAAGTCTTGGCGTACACTTCATAAGCCGCTACCGTTTCCCGATTGAGCCATCCCCCGGCTGTCTGTAATGGCATCGGCATATCAAAATGATACAGATTGATGAAAGGTTCAATGTCATTTGCCAATAATTCCGCAAAATAATTGCGATAGAATTTCACTGCTTCTGAATTGACTTCACCGGTTCCATTGGGGAGCAATCGACTCCATTGAATTGACGTCCGAAAAGAATTATGCCCCGTTTGTTTCATCAGTTGAATGTCTTCTTTATATTTGGTATACACTTGCGAAGCTTTTCCCGGACCTACTTGATTAAAAAACTTCTCTGGTTCTTTTTCGTACCAATAATCAAAGATATTATCGCCTTTGCCGTCTCCTGCGACTCTACCTTCTGTTTGGGGACCGCTTGCGGCTGAGCCCCACCAAAAGTTTTCTGGAAATGTATACATACTCATTTGATTGCCTCATTTCTTTTATTCTTTAGCGATTGTTTTTCTAACAATCACTGAATGCGTTCATTATTAGGATAGCGATTGCAAAGAAAAAAGACAATCCTTTTTTTGGCTCTATAATTTATGGGACTGATGAATCAGAATTGATTCTTCAGTCCCATTTTCATTTTAGGTATTAAAAAACATATCGTTCTCTAGTATGATTAAATCACCACAAAATAAACAGACTGAGAGGACGATATGCTATATGAATGATTCTATCAAAAAAATGCTGAGAATAATAGATAAAGATTTGATGATTAAAGAGGTCTCTTACGAGACCTTTCAGAAGGAAAAGACGTTAATCGTCGATGCTGTTCTCTCGCCTGCTCCTCGTGCTTGTAGAAGTTGTGGTTCTACTGTGGTAGATGGAAACGGGAAAGCAATTATAGTGAAAAATGGAAAAAAGGAAACTATTGTCCGTTTTGAACAATACAATCATATGCCAATGGTTATGCGCCTAAAAAAGCAGCGCTATACCTGTAAGAACTGTCGAACCCATTGGACTGCTCAAAGTTATTTTGTCCGACCCAGACATTCAATCGCAGATCATGTTAGATATAAAATTGCTTCTTTACTGACTGAAAAAGTATCTTTATCTTTTATTGCGAAAAGCTGTCAGGTATCTTTGACCACCGTTATTCGTACATTGAAAAAGTTTAAAAGCTATTTACCAAAGCAATCTAAGAAGATTCTCCCCAGAGTATTGATGGTTGATGAATTTCGTTCGCACACTTCCATAGAAGATAAAATGAGTTTTATTTGTGCAGATGGCGAAACAGGAAAATTAATTGATGTCTTGCCTACGCGTAAATTGCCTCGATTAACAAGCTATTTCTTAGGCTGTACCAATCCAGAAGAAGTAGAATTCTTAGTTACAGACATGAACGCCGCCTACTTCCAGCTCACCAAACGTGTTCTACCAAATGCGAAAGTAGTGATTGATCGGTTTCATATTGTCAAACACATGAATCAGGCGTTCAATGAGTTGCGTATCCGTGAAATGAATGAACTTCGTAAAGCAGGACAGAAAAGCCAAGCAGAAAAACTGAAAAAGAACTGGCGCTTTTTGCTAAAAAATCGTGCAAACATTAACCATTATGAATACAAAACATGGAAAAGTTTCCGAGCGCCAAAATACCCGTTTCTTACTGAAGCGATGATGATCGATCGATTGCTTGGCTTTTCCACGCCCCTTAAGGAGGCATATCCCATTTTTCATGAATTAGTTGAAACCTTTCGAGACAAAGACCCTGACTTGTTTTTCTCCTTATTGGCAGAACTTCCCGAAACATTAGATGACGGCTTTCGGGAGAAGCTTCAAAACCTTCTGACCTATGAAGAAGGCATCACCAACGCGATGATCTATCCTTATTCCAATGGAAAAATAGAAGCGAAGAATACCCACATAAAGACAATGAAACGAGTATCCTACGGATTTAAATCATTTGAGAACATGAGAATTAGAATCTTTTTGATCAATCAATTAATCAATGTAAGATAACAAAAAAATCTGAGCCAGAATGAGGTTCATTCTGACCCAGATTTGATTTTGCACAACTCATCAGTCCTTATTGACAAAGAGCCCTTTTTTTCAGATTGTCTCCGGTTTCTTAGATTCTAAGCATTGCGATGAACACTGCGTAATTTTTCAATGTCGATTTTTTTCATTTTATACAGAGCCAGTGTTGTTTGATACGCTTTTTCAAAATGATGATCGTCCAATAAATCAGATAAATCTCGTGGAACGGTTTGCCAAGAAATGCCAAATTTATCCATCATCCAACCACAGGGATATTCCGTTCCTTCGTTAGTTACGCTTTCCCACAAACGATCGATTTCATCCTGATCTTCACAATAGATATAGAAGGAATTAGCCATTGAAAACCCGAATTTATGCTCTTCTGGGCTATCCATCGCAAGAAACGATTGATCGTAAAGATGGAAACCGATAAGCTGTGTAGTTTGATCATCATTCAATAAACGAAAATCCGTTCCTCCACCAAAAATCGTCAACCATTCAGTAACGGCCTCCTGAGCTTTTCCATAGCGTTCATTTGCGAACATGATACAAAAGGAGTAATGGATTGCGCTCCCTCGCCAATTTTTACCTGCCAAGAAAAACCATAACGATCTTCCACCCAACCAAAGAGTCCAATCTCTGGATACTCTTGAAATTCCATCAAAACAGTTCCATCAGCAGATAATCGTTGCCAAACATTTTCCAACTGAGTGTTATCTTCACAATTGATAACATAAGAAATCGCCGGTGTTGGGGTGAATTCTGGTCCGCCATTTAAAAGAATAAATTCACTTCCCGCTAAATTCAGTTCAATCGTTGCAATTTCACCAGGGCGCCCGTGAATATCTTCAACAAAACGCAAGGAACGCTTTTGCTCACTTTTATCAAAAATATCCAAATAAAAATCAGCAGTTTCTTGTGGTGCACCATCGATCCACAGACAACAAGCCATTTTATTCTTATTCATCATGGTCTCCTCCTGTTCTTAACCTGAACATACTATTTCAACTTCAAAAAGATAAAAATTTCCGCAGTATCAATACCTAGTTAAAGCGTAGCACAAATAAAGCGTTTTCTAAAAAATCCTGCTCAAAAAACAGAAACTAGACAGGAGTTCATTTTCCGCTTTTTTAAGATGAAAAATAAAAAACCCGCTAGAGCTCTAGAGCCCCAACGAGTTTATTTGCCGCATTATTTCACAGCGTCCTTAAGAGCTTTACCTGGTTTGAATGCAGGTACTTTGCTTGCAGGGATTTTGATTTCTTCACCAGTTTGTGGGTTACGTCCTTTGCGTTCTGCACGAGAGCGAACTTCAAAGTTACCAAAACCGATCAATTGAACTTTTTCACCTTTAGCTAAAGCATCTTGGATTGTTGAAAAGACTGCGTCAACAGCTGCAGTTGCGTCTTTTTTTGTTAATTCAGTAGCTGCTGCAACTTTTTCGATTAATTCTGCTTTGTTTGCCATGGGATGATTTCACCTCCTCCAAAAGGGTTATGATGCTTAACATCACATCACAAAAATTTGAGTGGTCCAAATCTTTGCGATAAATATTGATAACCATCAATATTCTGATATAACGTTATCATAAGAACGTTGTAATATCAAGGATTTTCGCGTTTTTAACCCGTCTTTTTTCCATCAAAAAAACAAATCTATTAAAAAAATAGTTATTCTTTGAAAAAAAAATTCAACTATGGTAAAATCTTTTATTTTCTGCGGCGAGGAATGATTTTAATCGGTGTTCCTTCAAAGACAAATGCCTTTCGAATTTGATTTTCCAAGAAGCGAGCATAAGAAAAATGCATCAGTTCTTCCTCATTGACGAAGATAACAAAAGCAGGTGGTTTTACTGCTACTTGTGTTGCATAGAAAATCTTTAATCGCTTGCCTTTATCCGTTGGTGTTGGATTGATCGCTACTGCGTCCATAATTACATCATTCAAGACTGCTGACGGAATCCGCATATTCTGATTGGCACTGACTTCTTCAATCAGCTCAGGTAATTTATTCAACCGTTGTTTTGTCTCTGCTGAAACAAATAGAATCGGGGCATAATCCAGATATTGGAATTCTTCACGGATTTCCTTTTCAAAATCACGCAGGGTATTGGTTTCTTTTTTCACCAAATCCCATTTATTAACGACAATAATGATTCCGCGTCCTGCTTCATGGGCATAGCCGGCGATTTTTTTATCCTGCTCCCGAATTCCTTCCTCCCCGTTTAAAATCATCAAGACGACATCAGAACGTTCGATTGCACGCATCGCACGCATCACGCTATATTTCTCTGTGCTTTCGTACACTTTTCCCCGTTTACGCATTCCTGCAGTATCGATCATGGTAAATTCCTGTCCGGTATCCGAAGTAAAATGAGTATCGACTGCATCTCGAGTAGTTCCTTCAATATCAGAAACAATCACTCGATCTTCCCCTAAAATTGCATTAATTAATGAGGATTTACCAACGTTGGGCCGTCCAATCAAGCTGAATTTAATAACCGAATCATCTTCCTCTTCGATTTCTGTGCTGAAATGTTTGACCGCTTCATCTAAAACATCCCCGATACCCAAACCATGACTACCAGAAATTGGGAATGGATCGCCTAGGCCTAAAGAATAAAATTCATAGATTTCCGCACGCATTTCCGGATTATCCACTTTGTTTACTGCCAAGATAACTGGTTTATTACTTTTATATAAAATTTTGGCAACTAATTCATCTGCATCAGTTACACCCTCACGTCCGCTGGCAATAAATAAGATAACGTCAGCTTCATCGATTGCGATTTCTGCTTGATGCTTGATTTGTTCCATAAAAGGCTCATCGCCTAAATCAATACCGCCAGTGTCGATAATACTAAATTCACGTCCCAGCCATTCTCCTGTCGCATAGATACGATCACGAGTAACACCCGGCGTATCTTCAACGATCGAAATTCGTTCACCGGCAATGCGATTAAAAATCGTCGACTTGCCGACATTTGGTCGACCGACGATTGCTATTGTTGGATTCGCCATGTTAATTCCCCCTAGTTCCTTTTTTGGTATGAAATTTTCCATCAGAAAATTTGTCCAAATTCATTACAATCTTATTTAGTTTACCTAATCCCCCGGTAACTTGCAAGGTAAAATTCTCGTGGAAAAACCTGCCGCTTGCTTCTCAAAAAAAGAGACACTAATCTCAACAGATTAATGTCTCCCAGCAAGTACGGGTTATTCTTCTGATTTGTCTTCGGAATCATCCGTATTTAATGCATTACCAAGAATGTCTCCCATTGTAAATCCACTTGTTTCTTCAGGAAGTTCATAGGATTCTTCTTTTTCTTCTTGTGGTTTTTCTTCCAATGCTTTGATGCTCAATGCTACCCGATGTTCATTCGGATTGACTTCCAGCACCTTAACTTGCACTTCATCGCCTTCTTTAAGCACTTCATGAGGTGTAGCAATGTGTTTGTGAGAAATTTGAGAAATGTGAACCAATCCCTCAACTCCTGGGAAGACTTCAACAAATGCGCCAAAGCTTGTCAAGCGTTTAACCGTGCCCTCTAAAATCGTACCTGGTGCTGCTTTTTCTTCGATATCTGTCCAAGGTCCAGGCAATGTGTCTTTGATTGATAAAGAAACACGTTCTTTTTCAGGATCAACGGACAATACTTTTACTTGAACGGAATCGCCGACTTTTAGGACATCGCTTGGGCGATCCACATGGCTGTGAGAAATTTCAGATACATGGACTAAACCGTCCACACCACCAAGATCGACAAACGCACCGAAGTCTGTTAAACGGGCAACCGTTCCTTCAACCGTTTCTCCTTCATGGATTGTAGCCAATACTTCTTGTTTTTGTGCTTCTTTTTCTGTTTCAACTACAGCTTTATGGGATAAAATCAAACGATTTTCTGAAGGTTCGATTTCAATGATTTTGAAAGCCAACGTTTTGCCTTTGTACTCTTCAAAATCAGCAACAAAATGGTCTTCTACCATTGATGCAGGAACAAATCCACGAACACCGACATCAACAACTAAGCCGCCTTTTACAACATTTGTTACAGGTGCTTCAATGACTTTTCCTTCTTTGAAGTCTTTTTCGATATCTTCCCAAACTTTCTTCGCGTCTAGGCGGCGTTTTGAAAGAAGGTAGCTACCGTTTTCTTTATCTTTACCGATCGTTGAAATCACGACTAAGTCTAAGACGTCGCCGACTTTTACGACTTCCTCAATGTCTTCAACAGGTAATGTTGACAACTCTTTTGCAGGCACGACACCTTCAACGCCGGCACCTTCGATACCAACGATTGCTTGCTTGTCTTCGATTGCCAGCACTTCACCTTTGACGATATCGCCAACTTTTACTTCTTGGAAACTTTCCAATGCATCTGCCATTGTTTCATTTCCATTTTCCACTTGACCGTTTTCAAATTCTGTCATAACAAATGTCCTCCTAACCAACAATTAAATTCAATTCTACGTTTACACTACAACTTTAAGTGTAAAATATTCTTGCGAAAAAATAAAGCGATTTCTCTTATTTCTTTGAAATTCTTCACTTTGGATGCGTGATTGGTCTCTCTTTGGATAACAACAGATCAATTAGGGCAAAATTTAGGCGCCTTGGTATCCTTTTTTGGCAACTACGATTCGAATTGCTTTGACCACTTCGGGAATGTCTTTGCCTGTCGTATCGATTAATACAGCATCTTCCGCTTGTTTTAACGGTGAAACTTCCCGGTGAGAATCCAGGTAATCTCGGTGTTCGATTTCTTTTTTCAACGTATCAAAGTCTGTTGTGATTCCTTTTCCTTGATTTTCTTTGTATCGTCGTTGGGCACGTTCTTCTGCACTGGCAACCAAAAAGATTTTGACCTCTGCATTTGGTAAAACAGCGGTGCCAATATCTCGACCATCCATCACCACACCACCAGCTTCAGCGATTTTTTGTTGCTGGCGAACCAGTTCTTCCCGCACTTTTCGGTGGGCGGATACTTCTGAGACGTTGTTGGTCACTTCCGGTTCCCGTATCACTTTTGACACATTCTCGCCGTCAACAAAAACAAGTTGTCCTCTCCCTGTCTGTTTGAAGGAAATCGTATGTTTTTTGATTAACTGGACCAATGCTTCCTCGTCTGAAAAAGCCACCTGATGTTGAATCGCCAAATAGGTAACACTACGGTACATTGCCCCCGTATCCGTATAAACAAAGCCATATTTCTTAGCTAAAATTTTAGCAACAGTACTTTTGCCGGAAGAAGCCGGTCCGTCGATTGCGATATTGATTTTTTCCATTATCTGACACCTAACACTTTCCATACAGAATAAAAACATTCATAAGAAAAGCCGAACGGAAACGTTCAGCTTTTACTCAACTTTATTTCACGCGCAATTCTTGTCCTGGATACAACATAAAGTTATTAGGATCAATGCCGTTTAATTGATACAACTCTTCAACTGAGATTCCCATCCGAGCCGCAACTTGGTTTGGTCCTTCTCCATCTTGAACGGTTGTGTACTGTTCACCAGTTTGATTGTTTGTTTGATTGTTTGTCTGATTGTCATTTTCAGCAGCGGCATTATTTTCAACTGCTTGACTGCTGCTGGAATCAGAGGAAGACTCACTGGTGCTAGTACTTGTTGAAGAAGATTCCGTTGAGCTTTCGCTCGTTGAAGACTCTTCAGTAGACGTTTCTTCAGTCGTTTCGCTCGTGCTTTCGCTAACTTGTGTCGTTTGTTCGGTACTTGCTGCTGTATTGTTGCTGCGATCACCTTTAATCACAAAAAAATACGCTGCTGTTGGAAGCGCAATACAAAGCGCCAATAAAACAACGAGAATAATCAAGAATTTTGAAGTCCCGCGTTTTTTCTTACGTTGCTGTGAACGGGAAGAACTTTGATCGTATTCTGTGTCATAGATCGGTTGTTCCCACGGTTCTTGCGTTTCATTTGGTTGAACGTCATCATGTTTGTCTTTTCTGCTCAATGTGTTACCCTCCTAAAATCTTTCGTGTGTAATTATACCATAGGAATTTGACGACTGTCTTGAAAAAAAGCAATCAATCTGTTTCTTTAAACATTTTTAGTAAAATCTCTTGCCAATCTGGTAGGTTCGTCTTTTTTTCAGGTAGTAGTTCTTTTTGCGGAAGCTGAGCGGCATGGAGATCACAGCAGTTCGCGACTTTTTTCGTCAATCGTTCTTCAAAATTTTCCAGCAGACAGCGACGGCGGCACGTCGTCTCATCAATATAAGCAAGCATTTTTTGCAATCGTTGTTTTTTAGCCTGTTCATTTTGATACAAAAGTTGTAAAACAGCAGATTTTCCAAAATGGTCGGCTTGCTTTTGCCATTTTCCTTGCAGAGGTGTCTGTTCAGTCACCTGATGATTAAACAACTGCTCCAATCCGATTCGCTCTTGCTGTGAGGCATGTTGAAAAAATTCATGGATCTTTTCATCGCCGTCTTGGTAAAGCAGCAGAGCATAGCTGGGGCGACCGTCTCTTCCCGCCCGCCCGATCTCTTGACTATAATTTTCCAAACTATCAGCCAAATCATAATGGATCACAAACCGGATGTCCGCTTTATTGATTCCCATGCCAAACGCATTGGTTGCAATCAAAAGTTGGAGTTTCCCTGTAGAAAATTGTTGCTGCAATAATTTTCGTTGACTGGCAGCCAGTCCCCCGTGGTAATACCCGACATTCCACTGATCCTTCAATTGCTCATACAACTGTTCCACGTTTTTCCTCGTGGCGCAATAAATAATACCTGATCCCGAAAAATGTGTAAGGATAGTTTTTAATGAAGCCAGTTTATCTGTCGTTTTTTCTACAAACAAGGCAATATTTGGGCGATCCACAGAATAAAGAATCTCCTGATGCTTCTCGGTAAGCAATGTCGTGGCAATATCTTCTCGAACCTGCTTGGGAGCCGTTGCTGTCAGTGCTAAGGTAACGGGATTTCCTAAATAGTCTTTTACCTGTTGCAGTTCCCGGTATTCCGGGCGAAAATCGATTCCCCATTGAGAAACACAATGGGCTTCATCAATAACCAACAAACCAATCGTACATTGCTGCAAAGCGCGAATAACTTCCGGCTGCAACAACATTTCCGGACTGGCAAATAAAAATTTGTAGCGATTCAGTCGTGACAGTACAAACTTTTTTTCATTTTTTGATAACAGACTATTCAGTGCAATCACCCGTTTTTCTTGGGTTTGGTGCAAGGAACTGACCTGATCTTCCATTAAAGAAATCAATGGGGAAACAATCACCACCAAGCCTTCTATCAGATAACCCGAAAGCTGATAACACAAACTTTTTCCCGTTCCAGTCGGGAGAACCGCCAAAGTATCTTGCCCCGATAAAATCGCAGTGATGGTCTCCTTTTGTCCTTGACGAAAGGTATCATACCCAAAATAGCTTTTCAACGAATCTTCAAGCATGACCTTCCTCCATTTTCCGCATAATTTGGTACAACCGAAATTCTTCAAAAGAAATTTCCAGTGCTGCTGTAATTTCTCGGTAATCCCATTGCTGATACTCCCCAGAAAGCTGTTGCAACTTTTCTCGTGCTTGACTCGAGATGAACCGTTCAAAGGGAAAATCTGGGGTTCGCAATGCCCATTCAATCAAATGATCGTTGATGGTTCCGCTTTTTATGTGACGCATTTTCATAATCTGCTCTCTTGAATAGCCCTTTAAAAATAATTGCCGGGTTTTTCCCATACTTTGATTTTCATTTTCAAAATAATAAGGTTGCAAAAAATGATAGAGTATAAAGTCGGGATGTCCCGCTAATTCGTGAAAAAAATGATGAACCTGGCTATCATGGAACAACTGTGCCCATGGCATTTCTTGAAAATTTTGGGGAACTAATTGATAGGAGGCTTGCCCGACAAAATGATACCCTGAAAAAGTCTGTGCCAAATAATTGGCTTCTTCTTTTGGCATCCTAGAAAAAATTTGCGTCAATTCCTTGTAGATTTGATTAGGCAACTGATTCTCTGACCTACGGACCAGTTGTCGCACCCGCTCTGTATATTCAGGAGATGTTTCCAAAGGCAAGTACCGATTCGTTTTTCCTAGATAGGAAGTCACTTGGAGAACGAACTGCACAAAACGCCACATTTTTTCCGTGTTTCGACCGTAGGAAAAATAATCGACCTGCGACAAAATCGTTGCTTGCATCGGCACGTTTTGTCTGCCTTTTTGCGTCAGCTGCAGTTGCCCGTCTAGCGTTTCTTCTAATAATTGCTCTTGCAGCAAATCGGCTAATGTTTTTTCATAGGCTTTCTGTGAATAATTCGGCAACACACCGTTCAGTGCAAGCAGATCATGAAAAAAGCCGAAAGATAAGATGGATGTGGTTCGTTTGCCGTTTAATAAATGAAAAAGAGAACTTGGCTTTAACTTGCCATGTTCCGCAAACAAAGCTAAAATAAAATTATTCAATGAATGCTTCCTCCAGAAAGTGAGTGACCCACAGTGGCTCGTCTATGTAAAATCGTTCCCGAACGATGTATTGCCTGCGGTTTATGTGCCGTTTACGCACCAGATATTTTTGACTACGATGAAGAAGGGATTGTTTTATTCAAACAAGAACCCGAAGCTCGGCAACAATTCGTTCAACCAGCTGAAGCCATGGCTGTGACCAAAGCTTATCAAAAATGTCCTGTTCGTGCAATCTTACTGGAAGAACTCCAGTAGATTTACAAAGAACTTCATTAAAATAGATAACAAAAAAAAGCTCAAAGACGAAAACTTCCGTCTTTGAGTCTTTTTTTATTTTCCGCACAATCGATAAATGGCTTCTGCATAAATCGTCATTACTTTGTACATGCTTGCCAATTCCCATTGTTCATTGGCTTGGTGCATGAAGTCTGGCGTATCTGCAAACATCGCGCCAAAAGCGACACAATTGTTCATCGTTCGAGCAAAGGTTGCGCCACCGGAAATCATCGGTTCGCTTGTGTCTCCAGTAATTTCTCGATATGTCCCAAGTAATGTTTGAATTAATTCACTTTCAATCGGCACATATAAGGAATCCAAAAAGTCAAATTCTTCATAAGTTAGTCCGTACTCTTTCACTTTTTCTGAAAGTTTTGCCACTAAATCTTCTTTTTCAAAGGTCACCGGAATTCGCATATCGATTCCAATTTTTGTGTGTTCAGGAGTGATTTCTAAACTTGCAATATTCATTGTCAGCTCACCAGATTGTTCATCCACCGTTTTCCCGACAACATTTTCTCCTGTCGCATTTTCCTTCACTAATTTACCTAAGAAATTCAACGGACCAAAATCTACAATGTTCGCTAATGCCATAGACAAACGCGAGATCGCATTGGTGCCTTGCGGTGCATCTTTTGCATGGATACTTTTTCCAAGAACCGCAAGTCCATCTGCGGTTTCTTCAAAATCGAAGCCAAATGCTTCTAATTGTTTTTTGACCTCTGCTAAATGTTTCCCGCTATAAGGAGCCGAATCTGGTACAACGTTCAGTGCTCCCGGTGCTTTCACAAAGACTTCATTTGTTCCCGGACCAGTCAGATAAGCTTGCAGTAAGCCTTTTTCTGCATAAATCAATGGGAATTCTGCATCAGGAGCAAAGCCTTGTGTGATGCCTTCTTCTTTTTCATTGTACTTTTCAATACAACGCCACAAGTTTTCTTCGTCCGAGCCAAAAATAAAACGAATTCGTTGATTAAAAGTTACACCGGCATCCATCAAAGCTTTTACCGCAAACAACGCAGCCATTGACGGTCCTTTATCATCTTGTGAACCCCGCCCGATGATTTTTCCATCTTTGATTTCTGGTTTGAAAGGATCTGTTTCCCAGCCTTTTTGGTCAGCAGCTGGTACGACATCCATGTGACATAAAATGCCAAAAAGTTCTTTACCTTCACCGACTTCCGCATAGGCATAATACCCATCTGGATCTCTAAATGTTTTAAAGCCAATTTGATCGCAGATTTCAACGACCTTGTCTAAAGCCGCCACTACTTTTTTGCCAAAAGGATGCCCTTTTCCAGTATCAGATTCATCTAAAACGGATGGCACTTGAATCAATTCTTCCAATGCATGGACTGCAGCTTTTTGATGTTCTTCTGTAACAAATTGTTTCATCTTCCTACCTCCTATAAAATTTAAAAAGGGATTTCGATCAGATAATCGAAATCCCTCTAATCCATTTCCTATTGCTAGGTGATCCTATCAGATTATCTGTCATTCATGTTAGACTTCTTCAATATTTTTGTCCAGTGAAAATCTTACAGCATTGCGGCAATTGCCAAGATTGCACAAATAGCAACAAATAAGATTCCAATCAATTTACCCATGAATTTGAACCAGACACCAATATCAAAACGAGCAATGGCTAACGCCCCCATAACGATCGCTGAAGTTGGTGTAATCAGATTCACCAGACCTGAAGCAGATTGATACGCAGTGATGACTAAGTCTTTACCGACACCGGCAAATTCTCCCATTGGTCCCATGATTCCCATCGTTGCTGATGCCAGACCAGAAGTCGATGGAATCAAGAAGGACATTGGAATATAGAAAATAAATGTCAATACGATGAAGACACCAGAATTCAGTCCGCTCAGTCCTTGTTCCCCCCAATGAAGAATCGTATCTGTAATCAGTCCTTGATTCATGATAACTTGGATTCCCCGCGCAACAGCAACCACGATTGCAACACCTAAAAGGTCAGCAGCGCCTGCCATAAATTCTGAAATAAAAGTGGATTCCTTCATGCCATAAATGAAAGCAACCAGAATTGCCATCAATAGGAACAACATGGTGATTTCTGGGAAGTACCAGTCACCAAACGGCAACATGTCTTGTCCTAAAACTGTTCCAATAACTGGCAGACCAGTCAACCATGCTGTGATATTTTCAAACAAGGTGAAGTTTTCATTCAGCATCGTCCAAGGAATCAAACTAATGATCATAATGATAAAGGTAGCAAAGAACAAAATCATAACGTGTCTTTGTTTTTTGGACATCGTTTCTTGATTGGCAATCGCTTCAATATCAAAATGTTTGTTGTCTTTTTCGCGGTTTTTATAAACCAGCGATTTGGTCGGATCTTTTTCGATCTTCGAGGCATAACGATACACGTAAATGATTGAAATCGTGACTAAAACGATGAACATAACGAATCGCAAACCGATTCCTTCCCCCATCGAAATACCAACTGCATCCGATGCTACACCAGTTGCAAAGGGGTTAACAGTAGAAGCAAGACAGCCCACCTGTGAACCGACCAAAACAATTGCTACGGCAACCACTGTATCTAGACCAATTGCCATCATCACCGGAATCAACAACGCATAAAACGGAATCGTTTCTTCTGCCATTCCGTAGGTTGATCCCCCTAAAGCAAACAAGAACATCAATACTGGAATCAGCATTTTTTCTTTGCCTTTAAATCTTTTCACGACCGTGGCGATTCCCGCATCTAAAGCGCCGGTTTTGTTGATGATTCCCAAAAATCCACCAACGATTAAAATAAAGAAGGACACTTGGACTGCAGCGGGTGTTGATTTCGTAAATTCTCCTGCATCTACTCCTAACATCCCATTGACTGGTGCCATCAATACATCATAGATTCCCTGTGGGTTTGATTTTACCTGTTCATAAGAACCAGCAATGATATTTCCTGCATCATCAACGCTGTAATGTCCCGCAGGAATGAACCAGGTAAAGACCGCGATAACTGCAATGATAAGGAATAAGACCGTGTACGCGGAAGGCATTTGAAACTTTTTCTTTTTTACATTTTCCATCTCTTTCTTCCTCTCTGTATTTTTTTAACATACAAATTACACCGACATCGTTATTTTATCAAATCGTAAACGACCTGCATACTTGGATTAAAAATCAATTAAAAACGTCTTTTTCCCAAGATTATGTATATTTCGTCTGAGTAACCGTATGCTTCAAAATTTTCAAGCGAGACTTTTTAAATTTTTATTAAATCTCTGCTTCCATCAAAATTGTAACGCTTTCAAAAAAGAAATAAAATGAAAATCTCGCCCTTTAAAACGTGAAGGATTTGGCTTTATGCAATGTTAATTCAATTTTTATACACCAATCCGCATAAAATGTCCAATCTAGCTCAATTGTACCTGTCATTACACTTAATTATGTATTTTTTTTCACTCAAAAATAACAGCATTTTGCTATTTTATTAAAAAAAAGATCGAATGCTATCTTTGCACTCGATCTCTCCTGATTCTATCTTCTTAAAAATGGTTCATTTGTGTTTGTTTTTGCTTACGACTCAACCAAGGAAGCAGTTTGGCATGAAGGACTAAGAACACCGCACTGACGATCGCTCCTTTGATCAAATTGAAGGGAACGATACCGATCGCTACATAGCGAGCCAGTGACATTCCTAAGAATTGATCGGCACTTACACCGAAAAATGTGAGATACAATGGGGTGATGATGAAATAATTTGCAAGACTCATAAAAATCGTCAATGCCAAAATCCCCGTTACGATTCCAAAGGTTTTATTTCTTTTTGTTTCATGACCTCTAAAGAAATAATACATCGGTAGCGTAAAAATACTGGAGGCTAGGAAACTTGCGATGTCTCCTACCATATTGCTTGGTTCCAGCCCTGTCGTCAACAAATGCAATGTTGAACGGAGAAACGCCGTCATAATACCGGCAACTGGTCCAAATAAAAACATACTCAACATTACCGGAATATCACTAAAATCAATTTTTAAAAAATTGAACGCCGGCAATACTGGAAACGCCACGTATTGCAAAATCAATCCCATCGCCGCAAAAAGTGCGACTGCCACCATTTTTTGTACCTTACTGTTCTTCATTGAAATCCTCCTAGTTCAAGGACTCATCTTCAATCGAACCTTTTCAAATCGTCGCCATACGATGCAAACAAAAAAACTCTATTTTTCTCAGGGAAAAATAGAGTTAGAGTTATTTGAAGGTATAGTGCCAATTCAAATAAGCCCTATCTTCTTTATCCAGACTTTACTGTCGGTATCGGAATTTCACCGATTCAGCCACTTCAATGAAGTGGGTCGTGGACTATAACCACCGGTCGGGAATTACACCCTGCCCCTGAAGACGAACCTTAATATTTTTTTTACAGTCCCTATTATACACGAATCTAACAAAAAGACAAATAAGTTGTTGTGCTTCTTTTGGCTAGATTTCTTTTGCTGTATTCAATAAACTGGAAACTTCTTTCTTATTCAACTCCCGGTATTCTCCCGGACGTAATTTTCCTAATGTCAACTCGCCGTATTTTTCCCGTTTTAGTTTTTGCACAGGATATCCTACTGCCATCAGCATGTTTTTCACTTGATGGTTACGGCCTTCATGGATGGTCAGTTCAACAATACTTGTCTCTGCTTTTGTATCGGTTGACAGAATGGTAAAACGAGCCGGCGCAGTTTTCTTACCTTCAACTTTGATTCCCCGTGCTAATGGTGCTAACCGTCTTTTATCAGCGATTCCTTTGACTTTTGCCACGTATACTTTATCAACTTGGTGTTTGGGGTGAGTTAATTTTTGTGAAAACTCCCCATCATTCGTCAGTAAAAGCAAACCAGAGGTATCATAATCCAATCGTCCCACAGGGTAAATTCGCTCTGTCACCCCTGACAGATAGTCAACCACTACCTTGCGTCCTTTGTCATCAGAAACCGCAGAGATCACACCTCTTGGTTTATAAAAGAGAAAATAAACAGGTTCTTCTTGATAGATAGGAATATCATCTACCTCAACACGGTCTTGCTTTTGAACTTTGATGCCTAGTTCCGTTACTACTTCGCCATTGATTTTTACCCGACCATCAATAATCAGTTGCTCGGCTTTTCTTCGGGAAGCGATCCCTGCATGCGCAATCACTTTTTGTAAACGTTCCATTTATTTTCTCCTCGTTCATTCTTTTGTTGAAATTTTTTGCGAAATTTCTTCCAATTTTCACTACGTATATCATTCCACTAGATTCTTTCTTTTTAAGTGGAACTGACATCCTCGTTCATTCTTTTGTTGAAATTTTTTGCAAAATTTCTTCCAATTTTCACTACGTATATCATTCCACTAGATTCTTTCCTTTTAAGTGGAACTGACATCCTCGTTCATTCTTTTGTTGAAATTTTTTGCAAAATTTTTTCCAATTTTCGCTACGTATATCATTCCACTAGATTCTTTCCTTTTAAGTGGAACGGATACTTTGGATTTTCTTTTTCTAGCAGCAACTTTTCTTCCAGAAATTATGGTTGCGAATCGTCTGCTGCGGGTTCTGTTTGTTCTTTTGTAAAGCGATCAAAAAACAAGTCTGTCGGCAGTTCTTCTAATTCTTCTTCCATCGCTTGGATATCTGGCAACTCTTCCAATGATTTCAAGCCAAAATAATCCATGAAATAGTCCGTTGTCCCATAAAGAATGGCTCGTCCCGGTCCATCTACTCGACCTTTTTCACCGATCAATTGCCGCGCCACCAATTTTTGGACTGAACCGGCGGACTGCACACCACGAATCTCATCGACTTCCACCCGAGTAATCGGTTGTTTATAAGCAATAATCGATAATGTTTCTAAGGCGGCCTGAGATAAAGTATGGGCGATTGGCGAGTGTGCATATTTTTTTAACAAGGGAGCAAATTGCTTTTTTGTCGTTAGAACAAAATGATTTCCTACTTCTAAGATATGCAGAGCAGAAGATTCGTCATCCTGATATTTTTGCTGCAATGTTTGCAACGCTTGATACACCGTAGCAGTCTGGGCTTCCAGCAAGTAGCTCAATTCTTCCAATCCGATGCCTTCATCCCCAACGACAAACAGCATCGCTTCCAATTCACTCAATTTCATTATACTCTTCTCCTGTTGCATAAAGCATGATTTCTCCGTAATTTTTTTCCTGTTCTGCCCGTATTTGACCTTTTTTCATTAACTCTAACAAAGCCAAAAACGTGGCAACAATCTCTGATTTGCTGTAACTGACAAAAAAGGATTCAAAGGACCGTCCACGTTTCCCGGTAAATTGACGCATTTTTTCCTGAAGTTCCTTTATCTTTTCTTCAATTGTGTTTTCGTCAGCAGAAATCGTTGTCTCCAAAACCTTTCTTTTCTTACGTTTTTCCAACATTTGATGAAAGGCTAAAAAAAGATCAATCGTGTTTAATTGATGTTCCGGTAATTCTTCGGTCGTTTCCCGGTAATCTTCTATATCCATGGGTTCTTTTGTATAATACTGACTGCGTTCTTCTGCCTTCTCCGACAATTGTTCCGCAGCATATTTATACTTGCGATATTCCAACAGCTGAGCCACCAATGCTTCCCGCGGATCTTCTTCATAGGCATCATCGATTGGTTCCAATTCCTGTTTCGGCAAAAGCATCTGAGATTTGATTGCCATCAAACTTGCGGCCATCACCAAATATTCTCCCGCAATCTCCAGCTCCAATGTTTTCATCGTATGAATATATTCCATATATTGTTCCGTCACATCAGCGATGGGAATATCGTAAATATCCAGTTCCAATTTTTGAATCAAATGCAGCAAAAGATCCAGGGGACCTTCGAAAACAGCTAATTTTATTTTAATCTCTCGCACCGTCTCACCTTTTTCTATGCTCGTGGGAAATGTTGCTTATATACATCAGTCATTCGTTTTTTCGTAATATGGGTGTAAATCTGTGTCGTGGAAATATCGGCGTGTCCCAGCAATTCTTGTACCGTTCTCAAATCAGCTCCATTTTCCAACAAATGAGTAGCGAAACTATGTCGCAATGTATGAGGCGTCACTTTTTTAGTGATGCCTGCCTCACGGACAATCCCTTTCAAATTTTTCCAAATTCCTTGGCGGGATAATCCTGTGCCATGACTATTCACAAACAGATGTGCTTCTTCCGGATGCTTGCGGGTCAAATAAGGGCGAGCTTCCTCCAGATATCGCTGCACCCATTGAATTGCATAATCCCCTAAAGGCACGATTCGTTCCTTGTCCCCTTTTCCTAAAGTTTGCAAAAGTCCCATACTTAAATGCAGGTCATTTAACTTTAAGCCGATCAATTCACTAACTCGCAGTCCAGTCGCATACAACACTTCCAGAATTGCTCGATCCCGAATGCCTAAAATATCCTTCGTATCCGGTGTATCGATCAGAAGTTCGACTTCCTGCAAACTCAATGTATCCGGTAATTTCTGCACTTTTTTAGGCGAATCGATGTGCTGCATGGGATCATGATCCGTATAGCGTTCCTGACGTAAAAATTGATGAAACCGGCGCAAACTAGAAACCATTCGAGTAATCGTCGCCGAAGATTTTTGAGCTGTTTTTAATTCCTGTAAAAAACTCAAGATAAGAAATCGATCAATCTGATCCCAATTCGTTACCTGCGCTTTTTCCAAAAAGTGTAAATACTGCGTCAAATCCCGTTCATAGCTCTTTCTTGTATTTAAAGATAAGCCTCGTTCAATCGTTAAATAATGAATATAATCAATTACTTGCTCTTCCATCATCAATCCTCAACTTTCGACTTTACCATCATAACAAATAACCCTCTGTTCGAACAGAAAAATATCAAAAAGAAAAGCCTCGTTTCCGTGAACCGACGCTTCCTGTGAGGAGGCTGTCCGCTCATGTCAAACCAGACTTTTTTTCTATTGTTCTTTTTGTTCTGTCAATTCAGAATATGCCGCTTTTTCTTGGCAATTTTTACAAATTCCGTGAAAGGTCAGACGATGATCTTTTACCAAAAAATGATACTTACTTTCAACGACTTCCTCGACTGCACCCAGTAAATCCTCTTCTACCTCTTCGATATTGCCGCATTCCAAACAAAGCAGGTGATGATGAAAGTGTTTGGCACCTTCTTTTCTTAAATCATACCGGGCAACCCCGTCATTAAAACTGACTTTATCGATTACCTTGATCTCAGTTAGAATTTCTAATGTACGATAAACAGTCGCTAAACCAATTTCCGGACTTTTCCGTTTAACAAAAAAGAAAATTTCTTCTGCGGAAAGATGATCCTTCTCATTTTCTAAAAGCACTTGCAACGTAGCTTCTCGTTGCGGCGTAAGCTTAAATCCCGATTCATGAAGTTGCTTTTTGATTTTTTTCAAAGCAGTGAGTGTGTTCATCAGCCCATCAACCTCTTTCGTCAACACTTTATAATAATTATAATCTAGGTTTTAGATAATTATCGATAGATTATATTTATTATAAATAAAATTCCAGATTAATACAAGTTATTCTCAATTAGAATTTTTCAACAAATAGGTGTACGCTTCTTTTTGTTCCACAAGCTTTGCTTTTAGTAAGTGACCCATCGCCCGTTTGAATTGCCCTTTGCTGATACCAAACATTTGCTTAATCGCTTCTGGATCAGATTTATCTGTGTAAGGCATCCGTTTTTCTGCTGTTCGTTCCAAATAAGCCAACAACATCGCCGCATCATCATTGATTGCTTCATGCGCTCGAGGTTTTAGCGACATATTCAGCACCCCATCTGGACGTACGCCGATGATCCGCGGTTGCACTACTTCACCTAACCGTGGTTCTTGAAAACGTTCAGAAGGATGAATAAAGCCCAGATAAAAATCTTCCGTCAGCAAATAAGAACCTGCCAACTTCAATCGGAAAATCGTTCCAACTTTATTTTGATTCTTCATTTCTGCATTTCCCTGCTTGCTTAATGCTCGGAAAATTTTTTCATCTGCCAAGGTAGCCCAAATCCGTTCCTTGTGATCAACGCGCAAAGAAACCATCAAACGATCTCCTTTTTTCGGCCAGAGCTCCCGCATCGTTGGCAGTTCATCAAGAGAAACCGGGATATCCTTGTCAGGTAAGCCGATATCCACAAATGCACCAAGGTCACGACGGGTATCGATTACTGTCGCAAAAGCATAATGCCCTTTACGGCTTTTCGGAATTTCTGTTGTGAAACTAAACTCCTGCTTCTGATTTTGATAGCCAAAACCTTCCACCGCTGTTCCTAACTGAAATTCCCCTTCTTTTTTCGATAGGCGGAAAGTCACCCCATTTTTTTGAACGAAATAATCTTTTTCATTTTCATCAATAATCATCCCTGAAAAGACGGATGCTAATAATTCTTCCATATTTTTCTCCTTAAATTATGATCCGAATAATCGCAATTGCTACGATACCGGTCACGACGATTTTCATAAGATCCTTCGTATAGTAACCTACCACTAAAGCGGGAATACAAGCAAGTGTTTCCTCTAATTTTATCACCGGAAACCGACCTTCTCGAAATTCCAGCAAACTTTGAACAAAAAGGGCAGTCAAAATACACAAGGGCAAAAAATTTAAAAAAGTTTGAACTTTATCTGGAAAGACCAGCTTGCGAGAAAATACAAAGGGTAAAATTCTCGGTATCCATGTAACGATCCCACTAACAACAATCATAATCAAAATCCCACTACTAATCATCAACAGTCACCGTCCCTACGAAACAACCAATCAGTGTCGAGCCGATTACCGCGATTTCAGCAGAAGTCAGCCGCATCAAAAGCACCAACGAAAAAATCACGGTGGCTAAAACCGTCACCGTTTGTCTGGTACGCTTTTTTAGAGGTAATTCTACTTGAAACAAAAAGAGACCTAAAAACATTGCTGTCAATGCAAAATCCAAACCAAAAGCTGCCGGATCAGGAATGAAATGCCCGAGAAGTCCTCCTAAAAGATTGGCAACCAGCCACGTCAAGTAAGCCGCAACATTCAATCCATTGGTCCATGAGGCCGTTACCGACTGTTCTTCTTGTAAAGCGGTAGTTAGCACACCATAGGATTCATCAGTCAGTAAGGTTCCCAGCCCGATATTCGTCCAGATTTTTTCTTTTCTAAAATAGCCGGCGACAGAAAGACTCATCAATAGGTGCCGAAGATTCACTAAAAAAACAGTGACCACAATTGAGGACAACGGTGCCTGAATCGCCAACAAACCGCAAATAATAAATTGAGCACTACCGGCGTAAACAATTAGTGATAACAACGCAATCTCTAAAAGGGAAAGGCCAACACCTTTTTCAACGACCCCAGCCGCAAAACCGATTCCTAAATAACCTAACATCGTGGGTAAACATGCTCTCACACCGTCACTGAAACTTGCATAGCTCACTTTTTGTAATTTTTGCATGAAAATTACCCTCCTTCTTTCCATTTAATTGAAATTATCATAGCGGAAATAAGGAAGGTAAACAAGTAATTTTCAGAAAATAAATAATATTCTTTTTATTTTTATTTTATTGTGTTATCTGAACCATTTCCCCGGAAATAGCCGGTTTTACAGTTGATAGTTACTAGATAAAATGGCAGTGCTGAATCAGATACTCCCTTCATTAAGGAAGAACGAGTATTTGTGGCGAATAAGTTGTAATATCCCTCGCCATTTTCAATCCGAACTTTCTCCAGCGTGTAGCCTCCTTCAACAATATAGCCTCGTGCAATACACGTCGCAAGAACTTTCTCTTTCACCCCGGCCGCCCATTGCCAAGCTGGGTTATTCGCATCTGCAACATCACTGGCTACTGTCCCTAAAATAGGCTGATTGTTCGTATTCGGCTGCATATTAGGCGAAGCCTCTGCCGGTAATGCGGCTTGTTGCGCTGCCTGTTCTTTTGCCGCTTGATTTGCGGCAGCTTCTTTGGCTGCTGCCTCTTTTTCTGCTGCTTTCTTTGCCGCAGCTTCTTTGGCTGCCGTCTCTTTTTTCGATAAGGCACCGTCTACTGCACTCAAAGCTTCAAGCATCGCCGTTTTTGAAGTACTATCAGGAAGTTTTTTCACCAAGTTATTGGCTGTTTGATAATTTTTACGGGAAGCATCGCTTTTCACTTGATCCTTTTGGTAAACCAAAGCAACAGCATCTGTTGCTTTTTGTAAAGCCGCCGCTTGTTTCTCTGCTTTTTCAATCGCCTGAGTGACAAGTTGATCAAAAGCGGAAGTCCCGGTAGGCTTTTCAAGAGTAACATCAGCTAAAGAATCGTAGACTGCTGGCTCTGCCAGATGATCTCCCACCAAAATTGGCTGATCAAATAATTGGTTCACTTGATTGATTGTTGTAAACTTTTCTTTCAATTTGCCATAGGAAGCATTGATTGCCGCATATTTTTCTTCATTCTCGTATTTGTCCAAGGTCGTTTTGACCGTTTCCAGTTCAGCTAATGATTTATTTTCTTTGATAAATTGCTGATCGGAATCTAAATAAAACTGATCCAGCTGTTGTTGAATATCTTCCAAAGCTGAAGTAACTTTTTGTTCTTGAGCTTTTTCTGCGGCAACTTTTTCTTGATGGTCATAAAAAAGCCAACCACCGATTCCAACGACTGCCACGGCTGCTGCCGCAATTAAATAAGATCCTCGAGATTTATGAGGCTTGTTGCGAATAGGTTCTTCCGTCGCCGCCTCTTCATCATCAACCTCTTCAAGGTGCTCAGAGTCGCTTTCAGCTTCTAAAAGAACCTCAGTAGGCTGTGAAGCTTGTTCTGAATTTTTTAAGCCTTCGTCAATTTCTTCAGGAACTGCTGTAGCTTCTGCCGTTTCTGCTGACGTTATCTCTTTCGTTTCTGAAAGTGAAATAACATTTTCTTCCGCTCCATCAACCTCTTCAACAGGTTCTTCTATTAATTCGGTAGATTCTGCTATTGTAGACTGGGCTTCCGCCTGTTCTTTTGCAACAAGTTCTTCGACAGTTTCGCCCTCTTCCCCTTTATGCTGGCGAATATAAGCAGATAAAATAGGATTTTCTATGGGTTCGTCTTTTGCTTCGATTGATTTTGTTGTCTCAGTGTCTTCATCGATGCCATGCTGTTCATTAAACGTTTCCATTACCGAACCAATGGAAACATTCTTGAAATCCGACCAGGCAATATTATCATTTTTATGTGTATCTTTTTGTTCGTTTTGATCTTCAATTTTTTGTGCAATATTTTCTTTGATTTCGAATCCGCAATTGGGGCAAATCATTTTTCCTGCCACAGGTTCAAAACCACATTGTGGACATTTGTTGATCACTATTATCTTGCTCCTTTACATTCATAGCCCTAAATCTATCATATTATTAGATGTTCGCCAATAGTGAGAACATTAGGTTTTCTTTAAATTTATTTTACCATTTTTTGCGTTTGTAACAAAAAAAACTTTCAAAAGCCTTAAAAGACCTTTAAAAGTTTTTTTAACGTTTTTATTTCATTCTTATTCTAAGAAATCTTTCAGTTGTTTTGAACGTGAAGGATGGCGCAGTTTCCGTAGGGCTTTTGCTTCAATTTGACGAATCCGTTCTCTCGTCACACCAAAGACTTTTCCGACTTCTTCCAATGTACGTGTACGACCGTCATCTAAACCAAAACGTAGACGTAAAACATTTTCCTCACGATCGGTCAGTGTATCCAAAACATCTTCCAATTGTTCCTTCAGCAACTCATACGCTGCATGTTCTGCTGGGCTGGTTGCCTCTTGGTCTTCAATGAAATCACCTAAATGGGAATCATCTTCTTCACCGATTGGTGTTTCCAAAGAAACTGGTTCTTGAGCGATTTTCAAGATTTCCCGAACTTTTTCTGTTGGCAGATCCATTTCTGCACCGATTTCTTCCGGTGTTGGTTCCCGTCCTAAATCTTGTAATAGTTGCCGTTGGATACGGATCAATTTGTTGATGGTTTCCACCATGTGAACTGGAATTCGGATTGTCCGTGCTTGGTCTGCGATTGCTCGTGTAATCGCTTGACGAATCCACCACGTCGCATAGGTAGAAAATTTGAATCCTTTGCGATAGTCAAATTTTTCAACAGCCTTCATCAAGCCCATGTTTCCTTCTTGGATCAAATCCAAAAACTGCATGCCCCGACCTACATACCGTTTGGCAATACTTACTACTAACCGTAAATTGGCTTCAGCTAAGCGTTGTTTTGCTTCTTGGTCGCCTTCTTCGATCTTTAATGCCAATGCGACTTCTTCTTCCGCTGTCAGCAACGGTACCCGACCAATTTCTTTTAGGTACATCCGAACAGGGTCATTGATTTTAACACCAGTTGGCGCTGAAAGGTCTTCTTGTTTTGCCGCTTCGGCCTTTTTTTCGTTACTTTTTAGACTGTGGACGGAGGGTTCGCCATTTTCATCCACGACGCTTATGCCGGCATCCTCGATTTTTTGGATCAATTTATCCATTGCATCAGCATCTAGAGAAAAAGGTGTTGCGAGGGTATTTGACAATTCGTCATACACGACCTGCCCTTTTGTTTTGTTTGTCCGTATAAATTCTGAGACTGCTTTATCATACTCGGTGTTTGCTTGTTTTGCCATAAAAAGAAGGCCCCCTTCAATGTAATTCGGCTTGCTTCATCTTTTTTGTTAAATTTATTATTTCAACTGCCAATTCCAACTCTAACTGCTGATTTCCTTTTTGACTAGCTTCTTGCTGCTGGATTCTTTTTTTTGTGATTTCATCAGCAATTTCCGCCTTTTTGAAAATCTGCAATAAGTAGTTGATCTCATGGTCCGAGCTTTCTTCCGGAACATTGAGATAAGCAATTTCAATCACGATATTTTTGATTTCTTGATCTTTTAAAAAATCAAGAAATTCAGGTAGTAAAAAATTCCCGGTGCTCTCTACGTAGGTATCATATAAAAAATAGATTTCCTGATACCTTTCATGAACAAACTGCAACTGTTGCTGTTTCAGTTTCTGATTGAGAAAGGGATCATTAAATAAACGATAAAGCAAGAGACGTTCTGCTTTTTCCAGTTGGGTGAACTGCTTTGCCTTCACTCCAATAATCGGTGGCGACTTTGTTCCACGGAAAGCTGGATTGCGCTCCTTGGTTGGTTGCCGCTGTTCATTGTTCTGTATGCGTTGGTCCTGCCTGAATTGACGAAATTGCTGTTGCAATGTTTCACGACTGATATGAAACTCTGTGGATAACTGAGTCAGGTAACGATCTTGTTCAATCAGCGAATCAACCTTGGTTAGTTCCTTTAATAATTCTTGTACATAATCAAGCTGTTCTTTTTCATTTTGTAGATTATGATGCAGCCGATGATACATCATCTTAAAAGAAAAGACTGTATCCCGCCCGTGATAGGCTAACTCTTGAAACGCATCAACACCATATTTTTGAACATATTCATCTGGATCCAACCGTTCTGGCAAACTGACGATTGTCAATCGTAGTCGACTATGTTCCTGCATCAGTCCAATCGCACGATTCGTTGCTTCAACGCCAGCAGTATCTCCGTCATAACAGATAACAAGCTCTTTAGCGACACGTTCAATTGCCGTGATTTGTTGATTGGTAAGACTCGTGCCCATACTTGCAATACCGTTTTGAATTCCTGCCTGCCACGCCGCCAGCACATCCATAAATCCCTCAAATAAAAAAACCGTACTTTCTTTGCGGATCGTACTTCGCGCTTTATCAAAGTTGAACAAAACATCCCGTTTATTAAACAGCTCGGTTTCTGGACTGTTTAAATACTTTGGCTGTTCCTTTCCGGAAAGACCCTCTGTTGGTAAAAATCGACCAGAAAACCCGATTGTTTTCCCTTGTGGATTACGGATAGGAAACATGATGCGCTGATAAAAACGATCAGCAAACGTCCCATCTTCTCGTTCTACAAACAGACCGGAAGCAGAATAAAGTGTCTCAGGAACCTTTTCATTTTGAAAAATCTGGCCTAAAAAGTGGCGTTCATTCGGCGCAAACCCAATTTGAAAGGTCTCAATCAGTTCTTGCGTCAGCCCTCTTTCCAGCAAATAATCCAATGCCCCTTGACCAGCCGCTGTATGAATCAACATATGATGAAAAACCTCTACAGCTTTTTCATGCAGCTCAATCAATTGTCTGGATTGCGTATTTTCAGAAGCTTCCACTTCCTGATACTGCTGAGCCATTGGAATACTTTCTAAATCCGCAACCTTGACGACTGCCTCGGGAAACGAGAGTCCCTCTATTTCCTGAATAAAACTAAAAACATTTCCGCCTTTCCCACAGCCAAAACAATGAAAAATCTGTTTATCCTCGGCTACTGAAAAGGAAGGTGTTTTTTCTTCGTGAAATGGACACAACCCGGAATAGTTTTTTCCTGATTTTTTTAATTGGACATATTGTCCAACCACTTCAACGATATTTGTCTTCGACCGAATTTCCTCAATCACGGTTGAAGGAATTCTTTTTACCATTTCACTCACCTCCTGCGAGAAATGCTAAGACGAGTTTTTGATAATGAATGTCCGTAAAAAATCGCACTAACCGAAATCAGCGCGATTTAGAAATTGACACAATTATACATGTTTCATTCTATCATAATTCCGCTGTTTTTCAAGCTTTTTATCCTAAGAAACTTTTCAAATCACTAAAGTCGAAAGAGAGGAAAAAATGTTTTTCCCCTCTCAAGACTAATTTCTATTTGTATTCATTCTCTAGTTTACTCATCCATGCACCTAATGCCGCACCTGCTGCACATAAAATTACGCAAGCGACATAACTGCCAGCAGTAAAACCGGAATAATCTGTGGGAATAATCATGATTGTCGAAGCAAAAACTACACCTAAAATAAAGTGGAATAATTGCGGATAAGCTTTGCTGAAAATATAATCCATAACCTTCGAAAGACCTAGAACCGTAATGATTCCGCCAATTCCGATAGGCAAAATCACACCAAAATTCAATTCTTTGATTCCGTCAGACATCGCTTTATACATGCCCATATAAACCAGAAAGTTAGAAGGACTAAGACCTGGCACGATCATTCCTAAACCAATCAGTCCGCCGGCAATCATCCAGGTTACAAAATTTTGATCCACATGAGAGAAAAGGCCTGAACCTTTCCATAAGAACAAGAAGCCCAAAACGAAACTAACCGCCAAAATAATCAATTCCCGAGTGGAACGTCCTTTCTTACCAGCCTCTTTCCATAACGCAGGCACAGTTCCGATAATACAGCCAACGAAAAACCATAAAATAATCGTTTCATAAGCTCCCAACAAAAAGCTGACAGCGAAGGAGAGTAAAAAGACTCCAGTAACTCCTCCTAACCCTACAGGAATAAAAAACAATACATTTTCTTTAAAATTACGGGTAATATGAGCTAAAAATGAAATGATCCGTTCATAAATCCCAAAAATCGCCGCTAAGGCTCCGCCGCTGACTCCCGGTAAAATAAAGCCTGAACCAATGAACATTCCCTTTACAAACCGTAACAGCCATTCCTTAGTTGTTGTCTGGTGCTTCTCTTCCATTCAGTTGTACTCCCTTACTCAAATTTCTTTTCGTTTTTTTGCTGCGTCATCTTTTTTGTAATTACCAACTATTTTGCAGAAAACGCGAATTCTTCCTTAGTGTAGCATAATCCCTTTTTCAGTCAAATCAAAAAAGGAAATTTGTCCCTTGAATTTTTAACTGGTTCAGCTTAACTGTCTCCGCATAAAATAAATTGCCACCATTATGGTATAAATACCCGCCGTTATAAAACAGAGAATGAATTCCCCAATAACGGTATTTTGTTTTTTCTTGATTCCCCAGTAATGGAGAAAGGACATCCCTAGAATACGCCTCTGCTAATTCTAAGCTGTTTTTTCCTCCTCGTTCTGCCACGTAATCAATATAATCTAAGCCAAAATTATAGGCTTGAACCGCCGTCCACAAATCACACTTTTGATCCTCTGCTTTTTGAAGGGCTTCAGCCAAAAATTTCACTCCATGCTCAATGCTTTCCTCCGTGCTTGAGATTTTCCCCATTTCCCCGTAGACACTTTCTGAACTTTGCATAATATCGATTACTTTTCCCTTACTTTCAGTAAAGATAATGGCAGCAATCAAATTTTGATACTCAGAAATGTCATATTTCTGACTGGCAGTACTGATTTCCTGATCGTAGGTATGCACCTGTTTTAAAATCAAATAATTACGAACACCTAATAGAATCAGTGCTGTAAATAAAAGGATTGTTATTCCTAAGAGTAATCGTTTTATCCATCGAAATTTTTTCTTCATCGGTTATTTATTCCCGTCCAGACTTTTTAGGCTTTTTCCATAGTACCATTTTCCGAATAAAAGGAGCTACTATTCTTGCCCCTCCTTTCGTTAAAATTAATAAAAATAAAAGATTTCATCCAAATCTTGATTCGACAAAAGCAAAAAACAACCAAACTCGTTATGTACCGAGTCTGGTTGTTCCTTTTCAATTAATTATGCTTCGATTTCAGTTACGATACCAGAACCAACTGTTCGTCCACCTTCACGAATTGAGAAGGTCGTTCCTTTTTCAACCGCGATTGGATGGATCAATTCAACATCGATCGTTACGTTATCGCCAGGCATGACCATTTCTACCCCTTCAGGTAAAACGATATTTCCAGTTACATCCGTCGTACGGAAATAAAATTGTGGACGATAATTATTGAAGAATGGTGTATGACGTCCGCCTTCTTCTTTCGTCAGTACATACACTTCTCCTTTAAATTTTGTATGTGGAGTAATAGAACCGGGTTTTGCTAAAACTTGTCCCCGTTCGATTTCGTCACGAGTGATTCCCCGTAACAAGACACCGACGTTATCTCCGGCTTGCCCATAATCCAATGTTTTACGGAACATTTCCAAACCAGTAACTACAGCTTTTTGTGTTTCAGGTTTGATACCGACGATTTCTATTTCATCCCCTACCTTGACTTCACCACGATCAATACGTCCAGAAGCAACGGTACCGCGTCCAGTGATTGAAAAGACATCTTCAACTGGCAACAAGAATGGTTTGTCATTGTCACGTTCAGGGGTTGGAATGTATTCATCCACTGTATCCATTAATTCCATGATAGCAGCTTCCGCTTCAGGATCCCCTTCCAAGGCTTTTAATGCAGATCCTTTGATCACAGGAATATCATCCCCTGGGAAATTATATTCCGTTAATAATTCACGGACTTCCATTTCCACTAAATCGATCAATTCATCGTCATCCACTAAATCTGTCTTGTTCAAAAAGACGATCAAGTGTTTTACACCAACTTGTCGTGAAAGCAAAATATGTTCACGGGTTTGTGGCATTGGACCATCTGTTGCAGAAACAACGAGAATTGCTCCATCCATTTGAGCCGCACCGGTAATCATGTTTTTTACATAGTCCGCGTGGCCTGGTGCATCAATATGCGCATAGTGGCGCTTTTCAGTTTCATATTCCACGTGGGCGGTGTTGATGGTAATTCCCCGTTCACGTTCTTCAGGTGCAGCATCAATACTTGCGTAGTCCTGTGGATTTGCAAGCCCTTTTTTTCCTAAAACGGTTGTAATCGCAGCAGTCAACGTTGTTTTACCATGGTCGACGTGGCCAATGGTCCCAATATTAACGTGTGGTTTACTTCTATCGTAATGTTCTTTTGCCATATCAAAAACCTCCTATTATTGGTTCCAAGTTTCCTTGGCTTCACTTTTATTATAGACTTTTCCTCACAATTGTAAAAAATTTTCACCTGTGAAAATCTACTTATCTTTTGTAAGTTTGAATCTATGTTTATTATAGGTCAAACTTAGTCAAAGTCAAGAAAGTCGTCTTCCTCCTTTTCACATTTAAATCTTTTGGTAGACGTTTTTCCTTTTTTATAGAATAATTGGTTTGAGGTGAAAAATTTGAAAAAAATAATTCCTTTTTTAGTCGTACTAGCTGTTTTTACAGCGGGCTGTTTTTACGCCTATAATTATTTCTATGGTGGAACCAGCTACTATACACAAATTACGACTAATGGCGAGAAAACGACAGAAAAAGCAACGGACGGCCGTCAATACACAGTCTATATCTATGAAAATCAGTCTGCTTACAATGAACAAGGAGAAAAAACGACAGTAACTCTCCATGAATCTCGAGAAAAGCCCCTGCGTTTGAAAGCTTACCTAAAATTAATAGTCAATCCCCGTAAAGGTGTATTGCGTTGGGAAGAAGTCACCAAAAATGAGCTGCCGGAAAAAGTCCAAAACAAACTAGACTAAAGAAATCACAGCAATCTCTTTCAAGGAAAGGACTGCTGTGATTTTTTATAATTTATTGATTACGTCTTCGACATTCTTAATGGTAACAGAAATCGTCCCGTCCGGATTGTTGATAAATTCGATCAAATCTCGGTTGCGGTACACATCCAATGGTACGATTAATTCGATGCCATTGGATAATTTTAATTTTTGCTTCCCATATTTTTTCTCGGTAATTTCCTTCACATCTTTTAATAATGGCGACTGATCAATGACTCCTTTTTCCAAAACTTCTTCTTGGAAGGCCATTTGTGCAGTAATATTATCTTTGAATACCCGCTGTGCCACTTCTTGAACGGCTACCTGACCCGTTTCTTCAATGGATGAAAAAACTGCCTCTTTCACGTCCGCTGCAATATCATGCTTTGGCGTCTCAAATTTCTCACCGATTTTTTCGGCGACTCGTTTGATGACCTTCACATTTTCTTCCAGTGATGGTAACGGCTGTGTTTCGATTACCTCCGTTGAGAAATAATTTTTCTTCTCACCGGAAAAGGTATATTTTTTTTCAACTAATTCATAACTTAGATCCCCCAAATTCACCGCAATTCCTTCATCGGCTTTTTGGGTCTTATTTGCTAAAATTGCCCGGTTAATAATCAACTTGTTTGCAATTCCTGTTTCTTCTGCCTCTACGTAATGGGTGTAGGCCTGACCATAATTCACTTTGAGAAACGCAAGATAAGGTTGGGCATCCTGTTCATATAAAACAATAAAAACATCAGCACTTGGCGCATCTTCGCTTTCATGGTATTTTTCAAACCAACGTTGAAGCAGTTTTTCGCTGCCGGTAACAAACTGTTCTTTCGTTTCCATCGCTAGTTGGACAAAGCTAGACGCAGCCACCAACTGACCGGTTTTTGTCTGGGCTGTTGATAATTTTTGAATTTTTTTTGTTAAATATTCCCTAATATATTCTGTCGTTAGATCAAGCTCAACTTGGGAAAGGACCGGCGTTCCAGCTTCACGATCCACGACATGTAAAATCGCTTTTTTTAAATAAATGTCCATGTTCACTTCTCCTTCTTTCTAAGGGTAGTAGAAAATGTACCAAGAAACAAGTAAAAATTTTAACCAAATCTGCCATTTAATTGAAATATCTGGGAAAGAGAGGCCGATTTCAGCTTTTTTTCAATTTTTCCTTTTCATTTTTCAACTTTTTTCTTATAATACAAAAGGTACTAGACTAAAGGAGAAGACGATGAAGAAAAAACAAAAACAAAAATTATTAAAACAATTCCGCCCTTCGTTTGAGCAAGTGCGTCTGCAGCTTTTTGAAAATTTAGAAAAACTTGCCCTGCAAAATCATCAGCTAGCGATCCGTGTGTATATCGATCCTAAGAAATTGCAAGAGATGACGATCGAATTACTGGGAGAAACCCATAAGGAACAAATTTTATCTGTACCTATGGATGAAAATTTCGTTACCGTCCTGAAACGGATTCAAAAACAAGAAGCAGGTCTAATGGAACGTTTTTCTTTGAATTTGGCTAATGAGATTGCCGGCTATTGGGCACCTGCTCGTCAAACCCAACCAGTGGCAGAAAAAGCTGTACAAGTAGCTGAACCCAAGGAACAAGCCCCTGAAGAAGCCAAAAATGGATTGGATTTTCAAGCATTTCGTGAACAAATCGAAGCTTTCCCTAAATTCTTTGTAGAAACTGAAGCCTCTCAGCTTTTAATCAAAGAAAAGGGGAAAGAAGACCGTTTACTTGCTACGATTTCTACCACCGAAGAAAATGACTTTACAATTGAAAAAGCGCTGGAACGAAAATATAAGCTAAAAACAGAGGTCATTCCAGTTATCGAAGAATTTGCCAAAACTCCCCTCAATCAACGATAATTAACAATCAAAAAAACGAAGGCTATCTCCAAAAAGTCGTAATTACGACAGAACCAAGCGGCCCAATGGAGTTTAGCCTTCGTTTTTTATTTATTCCTCTGAGATAATTTTACCCTTATTTTCGTAACTGGGTCAGTAATTTAACAGCAGTTTCCTGATTCATGATTGGTTCCTGCTGTAGCTGATCCGATAAACGTACAATTTCATTTCCAATTGCGCCAACGGATAACGCTAAGGAACGTGCCTGCAACGACATATGTCCTTGTTGGATACCTTCCGTTACGAGAGCTCGTAACGCGGCAAGATTCTGTGCCAAGCCAACAGCAGCAATCACCTGCGCAAGTTCCTCGGCACTTTGGACATCTAAAAGGGCTAAAGCTGCCTGTGCTTTTGGTAAAACCCTCGTTGCTCCTCCTACCGTCGCAATAGCTAATGGCAGTTCGATTGTTCCCAGCAAAAAATCTCCTTCTACCTGCCAATGACTCAATCCTTGATAAGAACCATTCCGAGCAGCATATGCATGACAACCGGCAGCAACAGCGCGCGTGTCATTTCCAGTAGCTAAGACCACCCCATTGATCCCATTCATGATTCCCTTGTTATGAGTCACCGCCCGATAAGGATCAAGGGCAGCATACTGACTTGCTGCTGCAATCTTTTCAGCAACAGCCTTACCATTTTTTTTGGCTAACCGATCCACAGGTATGCGACAAGAAACATTGACTAAAGATTCTGTTGCATAATTACTTAAAATACTAAACAAAATATCTTCTTCTGGAAACCAGTCGCGAAAAGTTGTCGCTACTCCTTCAAGAATCGTATTTACAATATTGGCCCCCATAGCATCCTTCACATCAATCAAAAGATCAACGGAAACAAAGGTTCCTACTTGTCGCGTAGTCAACGAATGTAATCCTCCGCCTCTTTTGATGATTGAAGGATAACTTGCTGCCGCTTTTTCCTTGATTTCTGCTTGGCGTGCTTCAATTTCTGTTCTCACTTCTTCGGGATTTTCAACCTGTTGAAAAACAATCTGTCCCCGCATCAGTCGCTGCTGGATTTCTCCTTGAAAATCACCGCACAGCTTTCCGCCATTACTACAAGCCGCAATGACCGATGGCTCTTCTGTCGCCATTGGTACAACATATTTTTTTTCATTGACGGATAGATTCAAGGCTACTCCTAACGGTATTGAAAAGTCACCGATTTGATTTTCAATCAGATGATTTGCAATTGCAGTATCCAAGCCCGCTTTTTCAAATTCTAGCCTAGTTTCCGGTGAGACCTTCTTTTCTCGGACTAATTTTGCCAATCGCTCTTCCGCTGAAAGCTCGTAAAATTTTCCTTTGCTTTCGTTCGACCGCTCCAAAAGAACTGCTAACCCCAATCCTCCACCAATACACAAGGAAGCTACACCATACTGTTTCTGATGATCAATCAGCTGATAGCTTAAGGTAGTTAAAATACGTGCACCGGTTGCACCGATTGCATGTCCTAATGAGATACCGCCACCATAGATATTAACTTTTGCCGGATCCAAGCCCAATTGTTGTTCTACCACACTAGAAGAGGCAGCAAAAGCTTCATTGATTTCAAACAAATCGATGTCACTGATGGATAACTGATTTCTTTCCAAAAGCCTATTAATAGCTTTGATGGGCGATATTCCCATAATTGACGGATCAATTCCCACTTCTACTGCGTCTTTGATAACTGCCAAATAAGGGAGGTCGTTAGCATCCGCATAGCTTTTTGATGCCAATAAAAGTGCCGATGCCCCATCATTTAGTGTGGAAGCATTTCCTGCTGTCACTGTGCCGTTTTCTTTGAAAACCGTGCGCAACTCGGCTAATTTCTCAACGGTGGTTGAAGGGCGAATTCCTTCATCTTCATTGACAATTCCAGTTCCCACTGTCAGGGGCACGATTTCTTTTGTGAATCGTCCGGTTTTTTTCGCCGCCGCAGCTTTCATCTGAGAATGATAGGCAAAAAGATCCTGAGTCTCTCTGGAAACCTGATAGTTTTCCGCAACATTTTCCGCCGTGATTCCCATGTGATTTCCACTGAAAGAATCAATCAGCCCATCCTGCAACATGCTTGAGATTGCTTCCCCATACGTTCCATCTGTTTGATAAGGCAGTAGCTTAGGTGCTTGAGACATGCTCTCAGTCCCACCAGCCAAAACGATCTCCGCTTCGCCTAGTTGAATCAACTGCCGTGCCAAGATAACTGCCTTCATTCCTGAACCACAAACCTCATTAATCGTTGAAGCCGGAACTTCAACTGAAATGCCACTATTTACCGCAATCTGTCGCGCGGGATTTTGACCATTTCCAGCTTGGATGACATTGCCGAAAATTACCTGCTGAATCGCAGATTTTATTTTATTATTTCTTTTGAGCAGCGCTTTGGTAACCTGCGTGCCAAGTTCAACTGCACTGACTTCACTTAATGCACCTTTGTATTTTCCAATTGGTGTGCGTAACGCATCAATAATGACAACTTCTTTCAAAAGTGACACCTCCAAATTGCAATATATCATTAAACAGGAAAAAAACAAATAACATTTTCCTTCTCACCTAAGCTAAAACTAGAAATTTTAACAAACTTTAAATTCTCGCTTTTTTTATCCCCAAAATCAAAGAATTATGATACCTTTATATCAGACTGAAAAATGAGTTGAAGGAGTCTGAGTATGACAGTAGGTATTGATAAAATTAGTTTCTTTGTTCCACCTTATTATATAGATATGACAGATCTTGCTAACGCCCGAAACGTCGACCCAAACAAATTTCATATTGGGATTGGTCAAGATCAAATGGCAATCAATCCAATCAGCCAAGATATCGTTACCTTTGCTGCCAATGCTGCAGCAGCAATTCTGACGGAAGAAGACAAGCAAGACATCGACATGGTTGTTGTTGGAACAGAATCAAGCATTGACGAATCAAAAGCATCAGCGGTGGTTTTACACCGTCTAATGGGCATTCAACCCTTTGCCCGCTCCTTTGAGATTAAAGAAGCTTGTTATGGTGCAACAGCTGGGCTACAACTGGCAAAAAACCATGTTCTGTTGCATCCAGATAAAAAAGTTCTGGTTGTGGCAGCCGATATCGCCAAGTATGGATTGGCCTCTGGGGGGGAACCCACTCAAGGAGCCGGAGCAGTCGCAATGCTAGTGACCAGCGACCCGAATATTTTAATCCTTAAAGATGACAGCGTAAGCTTAACTCAAGATATCTATGACTTTTGGCGGCCAACCGGCTATGAATACCCAATCGTTGACGGTCCCTTATCAAACAAAACTTATATCAACGCCTTTGGAACTGTTTGGCAAGAACATAAGAAACGAACTGATCTTGATTTTAACGATTATGCAGCACTAACCTTCCATATTCCTTATACAAAGATGGGAAAAAAAGCTCTATTAGCACAAATTACTGATCTCAAAGAAGAAGAACAAGCCCGCCTATTGTCTCGCTACGAGGAAAGCATTCAATATAGCCGACGAATCGGCAACCTCTATACTGGATCTTTGTATCTAGGATTGATTTCCCTGCTAGAAAATAGTTCCGCTTTGCAGTCTGGCGATCAAATTGGTCTATTCAGCTATGGTTCTGGAGCCGTTGCCGAGTTTTTCACAGGAGAATTAGCAGCAAACTTCAAAAAGCCTTTATTAACAAAAAAACATCAGCAACTACTAAATAACCGTAAACAATTATCAATCAAGGAATATGAAATACTTTTTTCAGAGAAAATCAATTTAGATACTCCCTCTGATTACAATGACCCAACCCCATATAGTATCGTGAAAATTAAAGACAACATTCGAACATATCTCAACTAAAAAGGACATTGATTGTCCTTTTTTTCGTTGAAAAACCTAGTTCATAGGTGACACCATCAGTCCGATTTGACGAAGAGCCCAAAAAAAGAGAACACCGAAATGCTCTCTTTTCCAGATTTAATTCAAAACAACACTATTTGACAAAGAGCAAAAAAAAGGGCTCTATAATTTATGGGACTGATGAATCAGAATTGATTCTTCAGTCCCATTTTCATTTTAGGTATTAAAAAACATATCGTTCTCTAGTATGATTAAATCACCACAAAATAAACAGACTGAGAGGACGATATGCTATATGAATGATTCTATCAAAAAAATGCTGAGAATAATAGATAAAGATTTGATGATTAAAGAGGTCTCTTACGAGACCTTTCAGAAGGAAAAGACGTTAATCGTCGATGCTGTTCTCTCGCCTGCTCCTCGTGCTTGTAGAAGTTGTGGTTCTACTGTGGTAGATGGAAACGGGAAAGCAATTATAGTGAAAAATGGAAAAAAGGAAACTATTGTCCGTTTTGAACAATACAATCATATGCCAATGGTTATGCGCCTAAAAAAGCAGCGCTATACCTGTAAGAACTGTCGAACCCATTGGACTGCTCAAAGTTATTTTGTCCGACCCAGACATTCAATCGCAGATCATGTTAGATATAAAATTGCTTCTTTACTGACTGAAAAAGTATCTTTATCTTTTATTGCGAAAAGCTGTCAGGTATCTTTGACCACCGTTATTCGTACATTGAAAAAGTTTAAAAGCTATTTACCAAAGCAATCTAAGAAGATTCTCCCCAGAGTATTGATGGTTGATGAATTTCGTTCGCACACTTCCATAGAAGATAAAATGAGTTTTATTTGTGCAGATGGCGAAACAGGAAAATTAATTGATGTCTTGCCTACGCGTAAATTGCCTCGATTAACAAGCTATTTCTTAGGCTGTACCAATCCAGAAGAAGTAGAATTCTTAGTTACAGACATGAACGCCGCCTACTTCCAGCTCACCAAACGTGTTCTACCAAATGCGAAAGTAGTGATTGATCGGTTTCATATTGTCAAACACATGAATCAGGCGTTCAATGAGTTGCGTATCCGTGAAATGAATGAACTTCGTAAAGCAGGACAGAAAAGCCAAGCAGAAAAACTGAAAAAGAACTGGCGCTTTTTGCTAAAAAATCGTGCAAACATTAACCATTATGAATACAAAACATGGAAAAGTTTCCGAGCGCCAAAATACCCGTTTCTTACTGAAGCGATGATGATCGATCGATTGCTTGGCTTTTCCACGCCCCTTAAGGAGGCATATCCCATTTTTCATGAATTAGTTGAAACCTTTCGAGACAAAGACCCTGACTTGTTTTTCTCCTTATTGGCAGAACTTCCCGAAACATTAGATGACGGCTTTCGGGAGAAGCTTCAAAACCTTCTGACCTATGAAGAAGGCATCACCAACGCGATGATCTATCCTTATTCCAATGGAAAAATAGAAGCGAAGAATACCCACATAAAGACAATGAAACGAGTATCCTACGGATTTAAATCATTTGAGAACATGAGAATTAGAATCTTTTTGATCAATCAATTAATCAATGTAAGATAACAAAAAAATCTGAGCCAGAATGAGGTTCATTCTGACCCAGATTTGATTTTGCACAACTCATCAGTCCTTATTGACAAAGAGCC
>NZ_CVRN01000004.1:0-262120 GCF_001050095.1 Enterococcus massiliensis
AAAATAGTGTGGTGGCGATAGCAGGAAGGATACACCTGTAACCATGCCGAACACAGAAGTTAAGCTTCTTAGCGCCGATTGTAGTGAGGGGTTGCCCCTTGTGAGAGTAGGACGTCGCCACGCGATTTTAAATAGTAACATGGAGGTTTAGCTCAGCTGGGAGAGCATCTGCCTTACAAGCAGAGGGTCAGCGGTTCGATCCCGTTAACCTCCATATGAGCCGTTAGCTCAGTTGGTAGAGCATCTGACTTTTAATCAGAGGGTCACAGGTTCGAGCCCTGTACGGCTCATTTTCGAATATGCGGGTGTGGCGGAATTGGCAGACGCACTAGATTTAGGATCTAGCGCCTAACGGCGTGGGGGTTCAAGTCCCTTCACCCGCATTAAGCCGGCTTAGCTCAGTTGGTAGAGCATCTGATTTGTAATCAGAGGGTCGAGGGTTCAAATCCTTTAGCCGGCATCGAGAGCTGCGGAAATAGCTCAGTGGTAGAGCACCACCTTGCCAAGGTGGGGGTCGCGGGTTCGAACCCCGTTTTCCGCTTTCGTGCCACAATACACGCCGGGGTGGCGGAACTGGCAGACGCACAGGACTTAAAATCCTGCGGTGAGTGATCACCGTACCGGTTCGATTCCGGTCCTCGGCATTGCATACATTGCGCCCATAGCTCAACTGGATAGAGTGTTTGACTACGGATCAAAAGGTTAGGGGTTCGACTCCTCTTGGGCGCGTAGTCTTTTTACTGCATTAAGACTAATTTTATTATCGGGAAGTAGCTCAGCTTGGTAGAGCACTTGGTTTGGGACCAAGGGGTCGCAGGTTCGAATCCTGTCTTCCCGATTTTGCTTTATTTATTTTTTACTTTACGGTATACTAAGGATAAGATTGATTAATTAAATATTATGCGCCCATAGCTCAACTGGATAGAGTGTTTGACTACGGATCAAAAGGTTAGGGGTTCGACTCCTCTTGGGCGCGTTAGAACGAAATCATAATGGTTTCGTTTTTTTATTTATCTAAGTTTTGTTTATCTTGAGCACCTGTTTCTTTGATTATTGGCTAAAATTGGGTATAATTAAGGTCAGTATTAGTCAAGGGAGGAATGAAGCATGGCTCATCATAATACTTCCGATTTGATTGAAGCGTATTTGAAAAAAATACTTGAAGATAGTGAAATAATCGAGATCAGAAGAGCTGAAATGGCAGATCTTTTTAATTGTGTTCCCTCTCAGATCAACTATGTCATCAATACCCGCTTTACAATTCAACGAGGATACGCGGTGGAAAGTAAACGTGGTGGTGGCGGTTATATCCGCATCGAAAAAGTAAAGATTTCAGATAAACATCATTTTTTGGAACAGGTCAATCAATTATTTGAAAAAAAACTCAGTGAAAAGGACGCATTCGCAATTATTCAGAAGCTTTATGAAGAAGCAGTTTTAACGAGAAATGAGGGGAATTTGCTTTTAGCAGCGGTGGCAAAGAGTACGCTGGCAGATTTTCCAGATGAAGCCGCGATTCGTGCGGGGATATTGCATGCGGTCTTGGAACGATTAAGCTATGAAGATAGGAAGTGATTTTCCATGGATGAATTATTTACAGAACGGGCAAAAGCGGTTTTGACTATTGCTCAAGAAGAAGCAAAAACATTTAAACATCAATCTGTTGGTTCAGAGCATTTGTTGCTGGCATTGGTCATGGAACAAAATGGGATCGCAGGCAAAACATTGCGGGAGCTACATGCAGATGAAACGGATATTCGTGAAGAAATCGAACATTTGACCGGATATGGAACTGTCAAAAATTATCCGGAAGGGGTTTATCTTCCTTATTCGCCACGGGCAAAACAAATTTTTGCTTATGCGGGGGATGAAGCGAAGCGCTTAGGAGCACCCCAAATTGGTACGGAACATTTGCTGTTGGGCTTATTACGGGATGAAGAGATTTTAGCATCTCGAATCATGTCAAATCTTGGATTAAGTTTGCCTAAAATGCGGCAGCTATTAAAACAAAAATTAGGATTAAATGATGTCAAGATGCAAGCGGGAAATCGTCGTCGGCAAACCAAGGCACCGCAAAGCCAAGGAACACCAACGTTGGATAATTTGGCACGGGATTTAACCAAATTGGCACGGGAAAATCGATTGGATCCAGTGGTTGGCCGCGCTAAGGAAGTGAAGCGACTGATCCAAATTTTGAGTCGGCGGACAAAAAACAATCCGGTCCTTGTTGGGGAGCCGGGAGTTGGTAAGACAGCGATTGCGGAAGGTTTAGCGCAACGAATCATTAAAGGGGAAGTTCCTGAGGATATGCAGGATAAGCGTTTAATGATGTTGGATATGGGTGCGTTGGTCGCCGGTACAAAATACCGTGGAGAATTTGAAGACCGTATGAAAAAAGTGATCGACGAAATCTATCAAGACGGTCAGATTATTTTGTTTATCGATGAATTGCATACGTTGATTGGTGCGGGGGGAGCAGAAGGAGCTATCGATGCTTCTAATATTTTGAAACCTGCATTAGCTCGAGGGGAATTGCAAACGATTGGTGCCACTACTTTGGATGAATACCAAAAATACATTGAAAAAGATTCGGCATTGGAACGGCGTTTTGCCCGGGTTCAAGTTGATGAACCAACACCGGAAGAAGCGGAAGAAATTCTGAAGGGGCTGCGTCCACGCTATGAAAAGCATCACGGTGTAGAAATTTCGGATGATGCGTTGCATGCGGCAGTTCAACTTTCCGTTCGGTATATCAATTCACGGCAGCTGCCGGATAAGGCGATTGACTTGATGGATGAATCTTCGGCAAAAGTGCGTTTGGATAAGGCAGACGAGCCTTCTGAACTGGCAAATTTGCGGGAAGAAATCGCGAAATTGATGCGGGACAAAGAAGCGGCTATTCAAAAGCAGGATTTTGAAACGGCGGCTCGCTTACGGACACGGGAGAAAAAAGTCGGGCAACGGTTGGCTGAACTTTCTTTTGCTGAAACAAAAGGTGCTTCCGGTTTTGCAGATCGAGTGACGGCGGAGGATGTTGCGACAGTAGTTTCCCAATGGACCGGTGTTCCTTTGCAACAGATGGAGAAAAAAGAAAGCGAACGTTTGTTGGAATTGGAAGCTATTCTGCATCAACGGGTAGTTGGTCAGGATGAAGCGGTCAAGGCGGTGGCGCGGGCAATTCGTCGGGCCCGCAGTGGGTTGAAAGACCCAGATCGTCCAATCGGCTCCTTCATGTTCTTAGGCCCAACCGGTGTCGGTAAAACGGAATTGGCGAAAGCGTTGGCTGAAGCGATGTTTGGCAGCGAAGATGCGCTGATTCGAGTGGATATGTCCGAGTACATGGAAAAATACAGCACCAGTCGATTGATTGGTTCACCTCCAGGTTATGTGGGCTATGAAGAAGGCGGACAACTGACGGAAAAAATCCGTTCGAAACCTTATTCGGTCATTTTACTGGATGAAGTGGAAAAGGCACATCCGGATGTCTTCAATATTTTGCTGCAGGTTTTGGATGATGGACATTTGACGGATTCAAAAGGACGAAAAGTTGATTTCCGTAATACGATTTTGATCATGACATCGAATATTGGTGCTACACAAATTCGTGAGGAAAAAAGTGTTGGCTTCAATGTGACAGATATCAGCAAAGATTATCGTGCCATGCAAAAGCGGATCTTAGAAGAATTGAAAAAAGCATTTCGTCCGGAATTTCTGAATCGGATCGATGAAACGGTGGTTTTCCGTTCTTTGGGAGAAACAGAGATTCATGAAATCGTGAAAATCATGAGCAAGGCAGTGGTCAAACGATTGGACGAGCAGGAAGTCCATTTGAAAATCACACCGGCAGCCATTGACGTAATCGGCAAAGCGGGATTTGATCCAGAATATGGTGCTCGACCTATTCGACGAGCATTACAAAAAGAAGTGGAAGACCGTTTGAGTGAAGCGTTATTGTCAGGAGCCATCCATCTAGGGGATCATGTGACAATTGGTGCAAAAAAAGGCAAAATCACGTTGACAGTCAAGGAACCAAAAACAGTCAAAAAACTACAAAATGTTTAATGAAAAAGGTCTATCATTTCGATGGTAGGCTTTTTTTGCTGAAAAAAATCGTTAAACCTTCCTTTCCTATCTTTGTCTATTGGAAAGTGGAAAATCCTGTGATACTATTATTTGAGCTATAGTCCCACTTGTATTTTGTGGAATAAGCAAGGAGGTACATGATGAGTGAATTAATTGCAACTGTCGATTCCCTGGAGCAAGCGCAGGCGTTGTTGGCAGTTGGTGTCGATACGATTGTTTTTGGAGAAGAACAATTCGGGTTGCGGCTGCCCCATTCTTTTAGTCGTGAAGAACAAAAAACGTTGGTTCAATTGGCCCATGAGGCGGGGAAAAAAGCCTCAGTTGCTGTCAATGGAATCATGCATCCGGAAAAAATGACACTGATTCCAGAATATTTGGCTTTTTTAGCAGAGATTCAAGCAGATCAGATTCTGGTGGGAGATCCCGGGGTTGTTTACGTGCTAAAAAAACATCCGGAATGGCAGCTTCCCTATATCTATGACGGAGAAACACTGGTAACCAGTGCCCGTCAAATCAATTTCTGGGGAAAAAAGGGAGCAATCGGTGCGGTATTGGCACGGGAAGTTCCTTTTGGTGAAATGCAGATTATGGGTAAAGAGTTGCAGATTCCGGCGGAGGTTTTGGTGTATGGTCCAACCTGTATCCATCAATCCAAACGACCGTTACTGCAAAATTATTATAACTATACTCAGCAAACAGAAGAAACGGATCGTAGTCGAGGGTTGTTTTTATCTGAACCTAAGAAGCCAGAAACGCATTATTCTATTTATGAAGATAGCCACGGGACCCACGTGTTCGCCACGAATGATGTGGATTTGATGAAGGAATTGGGAGAATTGGCTACCGAGAATTTTTCTACTTGGAAATTGGATGGTCTTTTTTGTCCCGGTGAAGCTTTTGTGGCGATTGCGAAGGCTTTCCAACAAGCTCGGCAAGCGATTGATGCTGGGACATGGTCCTTGGAACTGGCAGAAAAACTGAATCAGCAGGTGATTCAGCAGCATCCGCAGCTGCGGGGCTTGGATACCGGTTTTTACTATATTGATCCAGATGAGATTAAATAAGAAGGTGGATACACATGAAACAACCATTAAAGCGTCCTGAGGTATTAGCACCGGCAGGAACGTTAGAAAAATTAAAAACAGCGATCCGTTACGGAGCCGATGCCGTTTATATTGGCGGAAATGCTTACGGATTGCGCAGTCGGGCAGGGAATTTCAGCTACGAGGAAATGGCAGAAGGCGTGGCATTTGCCAAAGCTCATCAGGCAAAGGTCTATGTAGCAGCAAACATGGTCACTCATGAAGGCAATCAAGAAGGCGCCGGAGATTTTTTCCGAGAATTACGGGACGTCGGCATTTCAGCAGTAATCGTTTCTGATCCGGCATTGATTGAAATTTGTGCCACAGAAGCTCCGGGACTACCGATTCATTTATCCACCCAAGCTTCAGCTACAAATTTTGAAACATTGGAATTTTGGAAAGAAGAAGGTTTGGAACGGGTGGTATTAGCGCGGGAAGTGTCGATGGCAGAAGTTGCTGCGATCCGGGAGAATACGGATATCGAGATTGAAGCGTTTATTCATGGGGCAATGTGCATTTCTTATTCCGGCCGTTGTACGTTATCGAATCACATGTCGATGCGTGACGCCAATCGTGGGGGCTGTTCACAATCCTGCCGCTGGAAATATGATTTATTCGATTTACCATTTGGAACGGAACAACACCAAAGTCTAACGGATAAAGGTGCTGTTAATGAAGAATTTTCCATGAGTGCAGTTGATATGTCCATGATTGAACATATTCCCGATTTAATTCAAAATGGGGTGGATAGTTTTAAAATCGAAGGGCGCATGAAGTCCATCCACTATGTTTCAACCGTAGCGAATGTGTACAAAGCAGCTGTGGATAGCTATATGGAAGATCCGGAAAATTATGTCTGCAAGCAAGAATGGATCGATGAATTGTGGAAAGTGGCACAACGAGAATTAGCCACCGGGTTTTATTATGGGACACCTACCGAAAATGAACAATTATTCGGGGCACGGCGGAAAATTCCGCAATATAAATTTATCGGTGAAGTACTGGCTTATGATGAAGCAACCAAGCTGGCAACGATTCGCCAACGTAATCATTTTTCAGTCGCCGATGAGATTGAATTTTACGGTCCTGGGTTCCAACATTTTGACCAAACCATTACTGAAATGTGGAACGAAGAAGGAGAAATGATTGATCGTGCACCCAATCCAATGATGGTGGTAACGATGCCGGTGGTTCAACCGGTGACGCCTGGGGATATGATTCGAAAACGAAAATAGAACCAAAAGAGGGTGACCCGGAGTGGTGCCCTCTTTCATTAAATGGAGGAAAAACAGATGAAGCACTATGATTATATCGTTGTTGGCGGCGGCAGCGGCGGGATCGCTTCGGCTAATCGTGCCGGGATGTATGGCAAAAAAGTTTTATTGATTGAAGGTAATCAGTTGGGAGGAACCTGTGTCAATGTAGGGTGTGTTCCCAAAAAAGTGATGTGGCAAGCCAGTGAAATGATCGAGATGATTCAACGAGATGCTGGAAGCTATGGTATTGATGCAACAATCACCAACTTTGATTTTGCTGAATTAGTGGCTCGGCGGGAAAAATATATTGCCTTCCTGCACAAAGCCTACCAAAGAGGACTGGACAGCAATCAGGTAGAGGTGATTCGGGGATACGGCAAGTTTATCGATAATCATACGATTGCAGTTGGAGAAGAACAATTCACCGCTCCCCATATTTTGATCGCAACTGGCGGACATCCTGGAGAATTGAGAATTCCTGGTGGTGAGTATGTCAAAAGCTCCAACGATTTTTTTCAATTGACGGAAAAACCAAAAAGAATGATCGTGTTAGGGGCTGGGTACATTGCCGTGGAATTTGCCGGCATGGTGCGACAATTCGGCGTAGAGGTCGCTTGGGCCTATCGAAATGAACGACCATTGCGGGCCTTTGATGACATGCTGAGTGATAATTTGGTGGAGATGTATAAAGAAGCCGGGATTGAAGTGTATCCTCAATACGTCGCCTCTCGGATTGAAAAACTGGGGAATGAGTATACCGTCCATTTTGAAAACGGCTCTTCGCTGACAGCAGATTATGTCTTATTTGCCGGGGGACGTTTGCCGAATACCCAGCAGATTGGTTTGGAAAATACAACGGTGCAAGTAGATGAACGTGGTTTTGTTCAGGTGGATCGCTACCAAAATACGACGGCTGAAGGAGTCTATGCTGTTGGAGATGTTATTGGCAAAATTGATTTGACACCAGTTGCCATCGCTGCCGGACGCCGCTTATCGGAACGTTTATTCAATGGCAAGGATCTTTATTTGGATTATAATCTGATTCCTACGGTGATCTTTACCCATCCGCCGATTGCTACAATCGGACTTTCAGAGGCAAAAGCGATCGCCGAATATGGGGAAGAACAAATCAAGGTATATCGTTCTCGTTTTACACCGATGTATTTTGCACTAAATGACTACCGGCAAAAATGCGAACTGAAACTGGTTTGTTTAGGAAAAGAAGAAAAAATCATTGGGCTGCATGGAATCGGGATCGGGGTGGATGAAATGCTGCAGGGCTTTGCAGTTGCTATCAAAATGGGGGCCACCAAAGCGGATTTCGATAATACCGTCGCCATTCATCCGACCGGTGCAGAAGAATTTGTGACGATGCGATAAATTAGTTTGAGAAATTTTTATGAAAAAACGGCATCATATAAAAAAGCCAAAGACTGTCCCTTTTTGACAGACAATCTTTGGCTTTTTTTATATTTAGTGAACGCTTATTTTTACTTATCCTCCATCGAAGATACTGAAAAGACTAAATGGGGCATAGTCACTCCGCGATAATGTTTTACAAACGTGTCCTTCACCTTCATGCCATTTCTAATCGCTACTTGTTGGGAAGCGAAATTGGTATCTCTGATTATCGAAAATACTTCATTGACTTTTAACGTTTGAAAAGCGTACTCTTTGCAGGCTTTTGCTGCTTCTGTTGCATAGCCGTTACCCCAGAATTCTTTTTTCAATAAGTACCCGATCTCAAGAACCTGTCGATCTTTATATTCTTGCAAGGTGAGGCCACATTGCCCAATCATTTCATTGGTATCTTTTAAAACCAGTGCCCATAGTCCAAATCCATTGCGGCGGTACCGTGCCTTCTGATTATCCAGCCACTGTTGCACTTCTTCGTCTGAAAAAGGTCCTTCATAGGCATACATCACAGCTTTATCCTGTAGTATATTAGAAAGATCCAGATAGTCATCTTGATTCATTTCTCGTAATAATACTCTTGTGGTTTCGATTTTCATCCTTTTCTCCTAACCTTTTTGACGTTTACTAATCAAGAGCAAATTCATTGTAATAGTGCCTATTCGCTTAACTATAATCAACGTAGACAGTAAGTTGCACCAGTAAAAAAAGCAATCCGCCGGAAAAATCCATCAGATTCTCCCGGTTGGTTGCTTTTTGAATTTAATTGGTTCGTTTCAAGATAATCTTGGTGATTTCTTCAAGAGTTTCTTTGGTTTTTTGTGGCGTATCCGGTAATTGACGAATACTTTTTAGGGCTTTGTTGGTATATTTTTCAGCTAATTGCTGGGCTTTGGTTACGCCTTGGAAGTGTTGTACGTAGCGATAGACCTCTTGAGTATCCTCGTCGGTCATGTCGGAGCGTTTTTCCAGCAAAGGGGTGAGTTGTTGCCGTCCTTTTTGCAATGCATAGAGCAGCGGCAGGGAGTAAACCCCTTGCCGAACATCTTCGAGAACGGGTTTGCCGATTTGGGCTTCTGGTTGGCTATAATCCAAAATATCATCGATGATTTGAAAAGCTAAACCGATATTCAGACCAATAGCTGCTGCGCTTTTAGCAAATTTTTCACTTGTGCCGCTTTCAAAGGCACCAACTGAACAGCTTAATGCGAACAATTCAGCTGTTTTACCGGAAATATTTTCAATATACTGGTCAATGGTCATATCCAAAGAATAGCGATCGTCCATTTGTCCTAATTCGCCAGTTAAAATTTTATCCATACTGCGGGAATTAATTTGCAGACTGCGCATAGAACCGGCATAATCAGCCATTAATTTAAAACAGCAGACGAAGAGATAGTCGCCGGCATAGACTGCCACATCGTTACCGAAGCTAGCTGCAATCGTTGGCAGGTTGCGGCGAAGGTCTGCTTGATCGACGATATCATCATGGATCAAGGTGGCGTTGTGGAGCATCTCGATTGATGCTGCTAATGCGATGGCTTTTTTTCGATCCTGTTCAGGACCAAATTGGGCAAAAAGCAGTTGATACGCAGGTCGCAACAATTTGCCACCAGAGTGGATCATGGCTAAAATCGCTTGTTCCACGGGTTTATTTTTTAATTTGACCGCAGTTTCCATCAATTGCAGCGTGTCGGTCAATTCGTTTCGTAAAGTTGGGTAATCGTTCCAAATGGGATGAAGTTTCATGGTGACTCCTTTTCAAAAGCTACTGCCAATATTGCTTGGTTTCACGTTCACGTTCTGTTTGAAATTTGCGCAGGGTTTGCACACGATGCAGTAAAAAGTTGGCGGCGATCCCGATGGCGATTCCGGATAAAATCCCGAAAAAAGACAGGATCGGCAGATAAAGCAGCACGCTCCAGGATTGCGCAATCCAAGAAGCGGTCACTAGTTGTCCTACGTTGTGCATAAAACCGCCAGTGGCACTGATGCCGATAATGCTGACACGTTTGGGTCCTAAAGCCTTAACCAAAAGCATGCCAAAATAACTCAGCAAAGCACCGCTCATACTATAAAGAAAGGTTGAAATCGTGCCGCCTAACAGGGTTGTCAAAATCAACCGCAACCAGACCAGCAAAAAGCTGTCTTTTTTCGGCAGGGTAAACAGGGCGATGATGGTGATTAGATTTGCCAGTCCCAATTTTGCTCCCGGCGCAAAGGCGAAGGGGTATGGAATCATGTTTTCCACCAGACCGATGACTACTCCTTGTGCAACCAGCAAGGAGATAAAAATAAGTTTTTGCAAACGACTCATACTTGGTGACGATTTGCTCAATAGATCAGATCGTCAGCGTCACCTCCTGCGGCTTTGATTTCAATCACTAATTTATGAGGGAGACAAACGATGGTTTCCCCGTTTTCTGATGCCCAGCCTCGGCGAACACAGATTTGATCGCCGCAATTGGCATCTTTGATTCGAATCTGTTTGCCTTTGACTTCGATCAGATTGTAATCTCCATCGGCATCTTCATAGCGATACGTATAATTTTTTCCTTCTGTAAGGCGAAATGTTTTCTTTTCTACCCCGTCGATCCGTAGCACGGCTTCAGTCGTTGCACTGGGCTGTCGTTGATTGCCAAAAATCAGAAGGGGTGTAAATGAGGCGATGATCAAAAGGAGGATGATAATGATATCCCAAGGTTTCAAACGGCTGTTTTGAATAAATTCTTTTGCTTTCACAAGGCCGCTCCTTTCTACATTGACCTTCTTATTTTAGCATAGGTCAAAAGAAAGTCCTAGGTTCTTCAACCTAGGACACGTTATTGGTTTTATTTTTCTCCATATAAGGATCGCGGCGTTCCGTACCACCACTTGCCTAAGGTACGTTGCAACCATGGAATTACCCAACGGTCTAAACCGACTGCACGGCCTGAACCGTTCATCAAGGCAAAGGCTACTGGGATAAACCAGATATTAATCCAATAGAACATCCCTGACATACAGAAGGTAGCCACTAAAATGATTGTTGTTGCACTGGACAACCAAGTGAATAAACCAGCCATCAATGCTAATGCTAATGCAATTTCAAAGAAGACCATGAATTTTTGGAAGAACATTGCCACATCATTGTTCGGCATGATGAATTGCATGATTTTTGTGAACCAGCCTGGTGATTTTTCAATCACGACCATTGGATCTTCTCCATAGGCATAGCTCAAACCAAAGTGGGCAGCATGGGCTGCGGCTTCACCGCCACTTGCTGCTGCGCCAGAAGCAGCGTCAGCTGAACTTGAAACAGTAGCAGAAGCACCACCGACCGCATCAGCGACAGTAGAAGCAACGGTACTAGAACCGGTAGCGGAAGCACCACCGACTGCATCAGCACTGGAAGCAGTGGTTGCGGCAGCTTCTTTGGCATATTCCCACGTCCAAGGGAACACACTGTTGCCGGTGAACCATGAACCTTCACCAAACCAAGTGCTAGGTTTCAAAACTTCGCCGTTACCGACGATTTTTTTGAAGGCTTCAATGAACCAAACTAATCCGTAGAAAATTCGTAAAGGTACACTCCAAAGAACATTGCCGTAGCGAGAAGAATGTCCCCGTGCCACATTGCGGTCGTCTTTGATGTGGAAAAATTCGTGCATCAAGTATTGGAACATATAGTAACCGGAACGAATGTCAAAGAAATATTTCAAATTGACGATGTGTTTCATGATGATCGCCATAAAACCGCTCAAATGAATTTTACCGAATAATTCGGCAACGCCCCATTTTGATCCGACAGAAACCATAAAGCCTTGATAATTACTCTTGAATTTATGTTTTTCATTGTCGCCTTTTACTTGCGAAACAACATTGGCTGCGGCACAGTGTCCAGTTTGTTCTGCCGCTTGTACGATTTGTGGTGTTGGTGTATTTGGGTGTTCTTCATAATAAACCAAGTCACCGATGATGTAGATATTTTTGTCTTCATAGCCTTTTGCCTGCATGTATTCGTTGGCTACCAGGCGGTTACCGCGGGCAGCTTCCAAACCAAAATCGGCTGCGTCGGTGGTTCCTTTGACGCCGGCGGTCCAAATCAAGGTGTAGGTTGGGATCGTGGACCCATCTTTTAACTTGATATGGTCGTGGTCAACTTCCACGATTGGTGAGTTAAGTACCAATTCGACATTTTTTTTCTTCATAAAGCGTTCTGCTTTTGCCGCATCGTTACGGTTCAGCATATTTAAGATCGTCGGCATTGCTTCCACGACTTTCAACGTGAATTCGCTTGGATCTAATTTGTAGTCTGCTGCTAAGCGGTCTTTCCAATCAACTAGTTCGCCGATCATTTCGATTCCGGTAAAACCAGAACCGCAGACAACAAAGGTCAGCATCGCTTTGCGTTTGGCTGCATCAGGTTCCAATGCGGCTTTGGCAACGGTTGTTTCGATGTGTTCACGAATCCGAATCGAATCTTCAAAAGACCACAATGTGAAACCATGCTCTTTTACCCCAGGTGTTCCGAAATCGTTTGGTTCGCCACCCATACCAATTACTAAATAATCAAATGGATAAGCGCCTGTTTTTGTTTGAACAACTTTTTGTTCCTTGTCGATTCCCGTTACAGTGTCTGTAACCAGCTTCACGTTTTTCTTCCGTGAGAAGAGATGTTGCAAATCGTATTGGATCGCAGTTGGTTCAACACGTCCTCCTGCAACTTCGTGAAGCTCTGTCATCATCGTATGATAAGAATGCCGATCAATTAACGTAATTTCGACATCATTGTCTTTTTTCAGCTTTTTCGCCATAAATTTGGTAGCTGAAACCCCAGCATAACCAGCACCGACAACGACAATATTTTTCTTTGCCATTGGTAATCCGCTCCTTAAAAATAAATAAGATTTGATAATTATTACACAATCTATTACATTATATAGACATTTTTCCCATTTGTCTAACTCATTTCAGAAAAAAGGCCAGTATTTTCAAGCATTTCTGCTGAACATCAACTAGACCATTTTTCCTATAAAGAAAACGGTTGACTTATTATTTTTATAATTTAAAATAAAAGGTGTAGCACAACACAGGAATTTGTGAAAAAAAGTATAAAGGAAAAGGGGAACAAAAAATGAAGTCAAGAAAGTTTATGGCAGGGGTTACAGTATTAGCATTTTCTGCACTATTATTGGGGGCATGCGGTGCAGACAACGCAAGTGATGATTCTTCCGCATCTTCAACGACATCACAAGCAGCAAGCTCAACGACTGAAGCATCATCTGCAACTGCTGAATCCGAAGCACCAAAAGTAATTGCCGGAGAAGCAATGCAAGATGGTACTTATACTCTGAAAGAAAAAAATGACAAAAACGGCTACCACGTAGAATTTTCTATTACTGTAGCAGACGGCAAAATTACTGAATCAAACTACGATAACGTAAATGCTGACGGCAAATCAAAGACAGAGGATGCCGAATACAATAAATCCATGAAAGAAAAAGCTGGGATTTCTCCAGAAGAATTTATTCCTAAATTCAACGAAGAATTAGTTGCAGCTCAAAGCCCATCTTCAATGGAAGTTGTTTCAGGCGCAACACATTCTTTTGATTCTTTCCAAAACTATGCGCAACAATTGATCCAAGCTGCACAAGCTGGTAAAACCGATGTGATCGAAATCGATAACGGTGCCGATTTGAAAGACGGTACGTACACATTGAAAGAAAAGAATGACAAAAATGGTTACCACGTAGAATTTGCCATTACTGTTGCCGGTGGTAAAGTAACTGAATCAAATTACGACAATGTGAATGCAGACGGCAAATCTAAAAAAGATGACGCAGAATACGAAGCAAACATGAAAGATAAAAGCGGCATCGGACCAAAAGAATATATCGAACAATTCAACAAAGACTTTGTAGCAGCAATGAACGAAGAAGAAGCATCACCAGCAAACATGGATGTAGTAACTGGGGCAACCCACAGCTTCCATTCTTTCGTTATCTACGCACAACAATTGTTGAACGCAGCTGAAAAAGGCGACACAGCAGTTATCGAAGTAGACAATTTTGTAACGGAATAAACCGTTGCTTGAAACGAGTCCCGGTCCTTGTGATTGGGCTCTTTTTTTTGCTGTTTCTTAGGAAACAGTCAGTATTTTTCTCATTTTGAATGGAAAGCTTTCGCAACTATGAGGATTTTTTCACAGAATGAGGGAATATTTTGGCGAGAGACTTTTCAATTTCCTAAAAAGAAGCTATCATAAGGAAGTTAAAAACACAGAGTCGAAAAGGGGAAAGACATGAAGAAACAGCTTGGTTTATTTGCAGCCGTTTTGCTGATGCTGCTGGTGGTTTTAGGTGCCTGTGGCAAAAAAGACGAACCGAAACTATTGGAAGAACCTTACTATCAGGAAAAATTTTTACTAGGAACTTATACACGTATCCGAATTTACGATGAAGGCAAAGAAGAGGCGTTGAAACCCGCTTTTGCCCGAATCAAAGAATTAGGAGATAAGATTACCATCAATCAAAAAGGCTCAGAGATTGACGAGTTGAACGCTCAGGCCGGAATCAAACCCGTTAAAGTTTCCAAAGATATTTATTACCTATTAAAGGAAGCCTACGATTATACGGAGGAAACAGACGAGGCCTTCAACATGGCGATTGGTGCTGTTACGCAATTGTGGCGAATCGGTTTTGATGATGCCCGCAAACCAGCCCAATCAGAAATCGATGAAGCCTTGAAACACATTGATTATCGAAAAATCCAATTTGATGATCAGAAACAAACGGTCTTTTTGGAAGAAAAAGGCATGATTGTGGACCTTGGTGCGATCGCCAAAGGCTACATCACCGATGAGGTCGTTAAAGTGTTGGAAAAAAATGGCGTGACTTCGGCTATCGTGGACTTAGGTGGAAATGTGTTTGTTATGGGCCATAGCCCACGTGGGGACAACACTCCTTGGAATATCGGTATCCAAGATCCGAACCAAGCGCGAGGGTCAATTGTCGGCAGCATCAAAGAAAAAGATAAAACGGTCGTGACTTCCGGTATTTATGAACGCTATTTGGAAGTAGACGGCAAGACCTACCATCATATTTTCAACTCCAAAACCGGTTATCCCTATGACAATGATATTGCCGGTGTCTCCATCATTACCGACAAGTCGATTGACGGAGACGGGTTGTCAACCTCCGTCTTTGCGATGGGTGTAAAAAAAGGATTGGAATTCATCGAAGCAATGGAAGATGGAACCAATGCCGTGTTCATTACAAAGGACGATCAGGTATACGTGACCAAAGGCATCCAGAATAATTTTGTGTTAGACAAAGATTCGGGATACACCATGGGAAACCGTAGTGACTTGAAGTAGGAGGCGAACCAATGTCGCTAAGAGTATTTTTAGAGGTTGTTGAAATCAAAACCAAAATCGCCAGCGTATTTCCCTTTCTGATGGGGGTATTGTTCTCCATCAGTTATTTTCATGGGTTTCATTTTCTCAATACACTGCTCTTTTTTATCGGAATGCTGATTTTTGATTTGACGACCACTGCTATCAATAATTATATGGATTTTGAAAAAGCCAAATCAGAAGAATACAAGTACCAGCAAAATGTGATTGGACGGGAAAATGTCGCGCCTAAACTGGTACAGCGGATGATTTTAGGCATGTTGGTCTTCGTGCTACTGATTGGGATTATTTTAACGATTCGTACCGGCTGGCTGTTGCTGGTCATGGGCTTTGTTTGCTGCTTTATCGGCGTCTTCTACACCTTTGGCCCGATTCCCTTATCGCGGATGCCGCTGGGGGAAGTTTTCAGTGGTGTAACGATGGGATTGGGCATTTTTGCAATGGTGGTCTACGTCAATACGGTCAGTCCGCAGGTTTTTTATCTTGATCTGCAACTAAAGGCGGGAACATTTGCTTTGACCGGGAACTTTTGGCAAGTTGCCGCTTTGGTGTGGGCTTCTCTGCCATTGATCTTTACCATTGCCAATATCATGTTGGCAAACAATCTGCGGGATTTGGAAACAGACATCAAAAACCACCGCTACACGCTGGTTTACTATATCGGACGGGAACACGGTATTAAGTTGTTTTCTTTGCTGATGTTGAGCTGTTACGCCGTTTTAATTGTCGGCGTTTTCTTGCGAGTATTTGAATGGCCAGTTCTGATTGCGTTGGGAACCTTTCCCAAAGTGCGTCAGCATCTACGGGCACACCGAAAAGAGCTGCCCCATCCCCACAGCTTTGTTTATTCTTTGAAAAATATGGTACTGTTCAACAGTGCGTATGCCATCGGACTTTTATTGACGATTCTTTGGCAACAGTTGAGCTAAATGAAAAGCCCCCTATTTCGTGAAGATGACGAAATAGGGGGCTTTTTCAGTTTTAGTCAATTTTTTGCAGGCTGATCTCGCCGGAAGAAAGAACAAACTGTTTTTCTGGTGTGGAAACCACGAGTTCCCCCTGATCGGTGATGGCTTCGGCAACGCCACGATAGGTGATGTCTTGTTGGGTGAAGGTCACATTTTTCCCAAGTACCAATGATTTTTCTCGATAAACCGTCAAATAATCAGTAGCGGGTAAGTGAGCAATCAGCTGGAAAAAGTTGCGCCAAATTTCATGGATCAGTTGATTTCGCAAAACAGCAGGTACCTCATTAGGAAATAATGAGCCGGCTTTTTCCTGTAATTCTTCGGGGAAATCTGCTTGCGGAATCGAAAAATTGATCCCCATGCCGATAATTACATGGGAGATTGTGCCGCTTTCAAAGTCGCTGATGGCTTCAGATAAAATACCGCAAACTTTCTTGCCCTCCAGATAGATATCGTTGACCCATTTAATTTGACTCTTTTTTTCTGTCAGCCGATCGATGGCTTGGCTGGCAGCAACGGCCGCTAGTAACGTGTACTGAGGCAATTCCGCAAACGCTTTGTTGGGACTAAGGAGCAGACTCATGTAAATTTGACCGGTTGGGGCAAAAAAAGGACGACCAAAGCGACCGTGAGCACCGGTTTGGGTATCGGCGACAAATAAGCGGGGGGCCGCCTCTTTTTGCATGGCGGCCAGCTTTGCATCCTTCATGGTGGATTCCGAAGCATTCAAAATCTCGACAGCTAAAAAATCCAATTCCTCTTTTTTGATTTCCTCGGCAGCTAAAACATCTGAGGGCAAATAGCGATAGCCGCTGGCAGCATGTTCAAAGCGATAGCCTTCTTTTTCCAGTTCCCGAACAGCCTTCCAAATCGCTGTACGGGAAACCGCCAGCGATTGAGCCAGTTTTTCACCGGAAAGAATCTCGTCGCTTTGTTTTAATAGGTGCAGTAATTTTTTTTTGGTCGTCATTCAGTCCGCCTCGTCTGTCGTTTTTCTTTAGTGTACCAAATTATTTCTTCGTTGGCACTGACCGGATAAAAACGATAGAGAATTTTTTAAAAAAAGGAGATAGCCGTTTGAAAATAATTTTCAGAAATTTTCTTGACAGAATAACTTTTCTATCATATAATAATTAATTGCAAAAACTATCTGACAAACAAGAAAGTAGAAACGAAATATTGTCCGTTTCGGCTTACATACACAAAGCAAAAGTAGAAGGTCCCACAAAAATGAACGTTCTATTTTTGGTTTTTTTTATGCCCAAAAGCCGCAAAAAATACTTTTTGTTACGAAAAATTAATATTTGTCATCTTTTTGTAACGAAAATCGGATAGCCTTTTTGAAAAGAATTTTAGAGGGGTGAAGAGCTTGGCTGGACACGTAGTAAAATACGGAAAGCATCGCGAACGTAGAAGCTTCGCACGAATCAGTGAAGTATTGGAATTACCGAATTTGATTGAAATTCAAACAGACTCTTACCAATGGTTCTTAGACGAAGGTTTGAGAGAAATGTTTGAAGACATCTTGCCAATTGACGACTTTAACGGCAATTTATCATTGGAATTTGTGGATTATGAACTGAAAGAACCAAAGTACACGGTGGAAGAAGCCCGCGCCCATGACGCGAACTACTCCGCACCATTGCATGTAACCCTGCGCCTGACCAACCGCGAAACCGGTGAAATCAAAGCTCAAGAAGTTTTCTTCGGTGATTTTCCATTAATGACGGAGCAAGGAACCTTCATTATCAACGGGGCAGAACGGGTTATCGTTTCCCAATTGGTCCGTTCACCAGGTGTTTATTTCCATGGCAAAGTCGATAAAAACGGTAAAGAAGGATTTGGCTCTACTGTCATCCCGAACCGCGGGGCTTGGTTGGAAATGGAAACCGATGCCAAAGACATCTCATATGTACGAATTGACCGTACCCGGAAAATTCCGTTGACCGTCTTAGTACGGGCACTAGGTTTTGGTTCTGATGATACAATTTTTGAGATTTTCGGCGAAAGCGAATCTTTACGAAACACGATTGAAAAAGATTTACACAAAAATGCCAGCGATTCTCGAACAGAAGAAGGCTTGAAGGATGTTTACGAACGGCTGCGTCCCGGCGAACCAAAAACCGCCGACAGCTCAAGAAACTTGCTGAATGCCCGCTTCTTTGATCCAAAACGGTATGACTTGGCAAATGTAGGTCGCTACAAAGTAAATAAAAAACTAGATTTACGTACCCGTTTATTGAATCTGACTTTAGCAGAAACGTTGGTTGATCCAGAAACCGGCGAAATCATCGTTGAAAAAGGAACCGTCTTGTCTCATCAAGTAATGGAAACATTAGGGGACTATTTAGTAAACGGCTTGAATTCAGTAACCTATTACCCATCAGAAGATGGCGTAGTGACGGATCCAATGACAGTTCAAGTTATTAAAGTCTTTTCACCAAAAGACCCTGAACGAGAAATCAATGTCATCGGTAACGGCTACCCAGATCCTGCAGTGAAAACTGTTCGTCCTGCTGATATTATTGCTTCTATGAGTTATTTCTTTAACTTGATGGAAAGTATCGGTAATGTGGACGACATCGATCACTTAGGTAATCGTCGAATCCGTTCCGTTGGGGAATTGCTGCAAAATCAATTCCGGATCGGTTTAGCGCGGATGGAACGTGTTGTTCGTGAACGGATGTCAATCCAAGATACGGAAACATTGACACCGCAACAATTGATTAATATTCGTCCAGTTGTCGCAAGTATCAAAGAATTCTTTGGTTCTTCCCAGTTGTCACAGTTCATGGATCAAACCAATCCACTTGGAGAATTGACCCACAAACGCCGCTTGTCTGCCTTAGGACCTGGTGGATTGACACGGGATCGTGCCGGATATGAAGTCCGAGACGTTCACTATTCCCACTATGGTCGGATGTGTCCGATTGAAACGCCTGAAGGACCAAACATTGGTTTGATTAACAGTTTGGCTTCTTATGCGAAAGTCAATAAATATGGCTTTATTGAAACACCATACCGTCGTGTAGATCGGGAAACTGGTCGTGTGACGGATCAAATCGATTATCTGACTGCTGATATCGAAGACCATTATGTTGTTGCCCAAGCAAACAGCTTGTTGAACGAAGATGGTTCGTTTGCAGAAAACGTCGTAATGGCTCGTGCAACCTCAGAAAACTTGGAAGTATCCATTGATAAAGTGGACTATATGGACGTTTCACCAAAACAGGTTGTTGCTGTCGCTACAGCATGTATTCCTTTCTTGGAAAACGATGACTCCAACCGTGCCTTGATGGGTGCCAATATGCAGCGTCAAGCAGTACCGTTGATCAATCCTAAATCACCTTGGGTCGGAACCGGAATGGAATACAAATCCGCCCATGACTCAGGTGCCGCTCTATTATGTAAACATGACGGAATCGTTGAATACGTCGATGCGTCAGAAATTCGCGTTCGCCGCGACAATGGTGCATTAGATGTTTACTCTGTAACAAAATTCCGCCGTTCCAACTCCGGAACCAGCTACAACCAACGTCCACTAGTCGCTCATGGCGAAAAAGTGGAAAAAGGCGATACTCTAGCTGACGGACCATCCATGGAAAATGGCGAAATGGCTCTTGGACAAAACGTTTTGGTAGCCTTCATGACTTGGGAAGGATACAACTACGAAGATGCCATCATCATGAGCCGTCGTTTAGTCAAAGATGATGTCTACACTTCTGTCCATATTGAAGAATATGAATCAGAAGCCCGTGACACTAAATTAGGACCTGAAGAAATCACTCGTGAAATCCCTAACGTTGGGGAAGATGCCCTGAAAGATCTTGATGAAATGGGGATCATCCGCATCGGTGCCGAAGTTCACGACGGTGATCTTTTAGTCGGAAAAGTAACACCAAAAGGGGTCACTGAATTGTCTGCAGAAGAACGTTTGCTGCATGCAATCTTCGGTGAAAAAGCCCGCGAAGTCCGTGATACTTCCCTACGCGTGCCTCATGGCGGCGGCGGAATCGTCCACGATGTTAAAATCTTTACCCGCGAAGCCGGCGATGAATTATCTCCTGGCGTGAACATGCTGGTTCGGGTATACATCGTGCAAAAACGGAAAATCCATGAAGGCGATAAAATGGCTGGACGTCACGGAAACAAAGGGGTTGTTTCCCGCATTATGCCGGAAGAAGACATGCCTTTCTTGCCAGACGGTACACCAGTTGATATCATGCTGAATCCATTAGGGGTTCCTTCACGGATGAACATTGGACAAGTATTGGAATTGCATTTAGGAATGGCTGCTCGTCAATTAGGTATTCATGTTGCGACACCAGTTTTCGATGGCGCATCGGATGATGATGTATGGGAAACCGTAAGAGAAGCTGGCATGGCCAGTGACGCAAAGACTGTTTTATATGATGGTCGGACCGGTGAACCATTTGACGGACGAATTTCTGTCGGTGTTATGTACATGATCAAATTGGCCCATATGGTTGATGACAAACTGCATGCCCGTTCGATTGGACCTTACTCGCTAGTTACCCAACAACCATTGGGTGGTAAAGCACAGTTTGGTGGACAACGTTTCGGGGAAATGGAAGTTTGGGCATTGGAAGCTTACGGTGCCGCTTATACGCTGCAAGAAATCTTGACTTACAAATCCGATGACGTGGTTGGTCGGGTGAAAACCTACGAAGCAATCGTCAAAGGGGAACCAATTCCAAAACCAGGCGTACCGGAATCCTTCCGCGTGTTGGTGAAAGAATTACAATCTCTAGGATTGGATATGCGGGTGCTGGATATCGATGATGCTGAAATCGAATTGCGGGACATGGATGATGACGATGATGATTTGATCACCGTTGACGCCTTGACAAAATTTGCTGAACAACAATCCGCAAAAGAATTAGAACAACAAGCTGCCGACAAAGCAAAGGCTGATAAAGCAGCGCTGGATCAAGAAATTGAAACAGCAGAGGATCTAAAAGACTAGAAGGAACTGACAAAATTTTTGCCAGCTCATAACGAACGTGCCACCCATCGTTTTTCCAGCGGAGCCATCCATGGGAAAACGATGATGCGCACGATGCTTGCCATGAAATGAAATGGAGGGAACCCCTTTTGATCGATGTAAATAAATTCGAAAGTATGCAAATAGGCTTGGCTTCTCCCGAAAAAATCAGAAGCTGGTCTTACGGGGAAGTAAAAAAACCTGAGACCATTAACTATCGTACGTTAAAACCTGAACGGGAAGGCCTATTCGACGAGCGTATTTTCGGTCCAACGAAAGACTGGGAATGTGCCTGCGGAAAATACAAACGGATTCGTTATAAAGGAATCGTTTGTGACCGTTGTGGCGTGGAAGTCACTCGTTCGAAAGTCCGTCGTGAACGGATGGGTCATATTGAATTAGCAGCACCAGTTTCACATATCTGGTACTTTAAAGGTATTCCTTCACGAATGGGTCTTGTTTTAGACATGAGCCCACGGGCGTTGGAAGAAATCATTTATTTTGCGTCGTATGTCGTGATTGAACCCGGCGATACGAACTTAGAGAAAAAACAACTATTGACTGAACGAGAATACCGTGAAAAACGGGACCAATACGGTCAAGGATTCAGTGCAGCAATGGGTGCTGAAGCAATCAAACAATTGTTGGATGCCGTTGATTTGGATGGAGAAGTTGCTGAACTGAAGGAAGAATTAAAAACTGCTTCAGGTCAAAAACGGACCCGTGCAATCCGTCGTCTGGATATTTTAGAAGCATTTCGGGCTTCCGGCAACAAACCAAGCTGGATGGTCATGGATGTTATTCCAGTTATTCCGCCAGATTTGCGTCCAATGGTGCAATTAGAAGGTGGACGGTTTGCCACTTCTGACTTGAATGATTTGTACCGTCGGGTAATCAACCGGAACAACCGTTTGAAACGTTTGTTAGACTTGAACGCCCCAAATATCATCGTACAAAATGAAAAACGGATGCTGCAAGAAGCGGTAGACGCGTTGATCGATAACGGTCGTCGTGGTCGTCCCGTGACTGGACCAGGTAATCGTCCGTTGAAATCTCTTTCTCATATGTTGAAAGGGAAACAAGGTCGTTTCCGTCAAAACTTACTAGGAAAACGGGTAGACTACTCTGGTCGTTCCGTTATCGTTGTTGGTCCGTTCTTAAAAATGTATCAATGTGGTCTGCCAAAAGAAATGGCGATCGAATTGTTCAAACCATTTGTTATGCGGGAATTGGTTTCTCGTGAACTTGCTTCAAACATTAAAAATGCCAAACGCAAGATTGAACGTCAAGAAGACGAAGTATGGGACGTTTTAGAAGATGTTATCAGAGAACATCCAGTTCTGTTGAACCGGGCACCTACGCTTCACAGACTTGGTATCCAAGCCTTTGAACCAGTCTTGGTTGAAGGTCGCGCGATCCGTTTGCACCCATTGGTATGTGAAGCCTACAATGCCGATTTCGATGGGGACCAAATGGCGGTTCACGTACCGTTGAACGAAGAAGCACAAGCAGAAGCACGGATGCTGATGCTGGCTGCACAAAACATTTTGAATCCAAAAGATGGAAAACCCGTTGTTACACCTTCTCAAGATATGGTTCTAGGGAACTATTACTTGACGATGGAAGAAGACGGTCGTGAAGGGGAAGGCATGCTCTTCCGGGACATGGACGAAGCCGTGACTGCATGGCGCAATGGTTATGTCCATCTGCATTCTCGAATCGCTGTTGATCCAAGAACCTTGGGTGAAAAACCATTTACAGAAGAACAAAAAACACGCTTGATGGTAACGACTGTCGGTAAAGTCATCTTTAACTCGATTATGCCGCCGGAATTTCCTTACCTAAATGAACCAACTGATTTCAACTTGACGGTACAAACACCGGACAAATACTTTGTTGATGCTGGAACAGACATTCCTGCTTTTATCAAGGAACAAGAATTAGTTGGACCATTCAAGAAGAAAAATCTGGGAAATATCATCGCTGAAGTCTTCAAACGTTTCAAAGTAACTGAAACATCAATGATGCTTGACCGGATGAAAGATTTAGGATACAAACATTCTACCCATGCCGGGATTACTGTAGGGATTGCCGATATTATGGTTCTTGCTGAAAAGCATGATATTATCGATACTTCCCACAAACAAGTTGAAACCATCACGAAACAATTCCGTCGTGGATTGATTACAGATGATGAACGCTATGAACGGGTAATCGGTGTTTGGAATGCTGCCAAAGACGAAATTCAACAAAAATTGATGGAATCTTTGGATGCGAAAAATCCAATCTTCATGATGTCTGACTCTGGTGCCCGTGGGAATATCTCCAACTTTACTCAGCTTGCTGGGATGCGTGGATTGATGGCGGCTCCTAATGGTCAAATCATGGAATTGCCAATCATTTCTAACTTCCGTGAAGGACTTTCTGTCTTGGAAATGTTTATCTCTACTCACGGAGCTCGTAAAGGAATGACCGATACCGCGTTGAAAACCGCCGATTCCGGTTACTTGACTCGTCGTTTGGTTGACGTTGCCCAAGATGTAATTATTCGGGAAGAAGACTGTGGCACAGACCGCGGGTTGGATATCCGAGCAATTCGTGAAGGCAATGAAATCATCGAATCATTAGGCGAACGTCTAGTGGGTCGTTACACACGGAAATCAGTGATTCATCCAGAAACCGGTGAAGTTATTGTTGGCAATGATCAACTTATCACTGAAGATTTAGCAAAACAAATCGTGGAAGCTGGAATTGAAACAGTTTCAATTCGTTCCGTCTTCACATGTAATACTAAACATGGCGTATGTAAACATTGTTATGGTCGAAACTTGGCTACTGGGAATGAAGTCGAAGTTGGTGAAGCAGTCGGAACAATCGCTGCCCAATCAATCGGTGAACCAGGGACTCAGTTGACCATGCGTACCTTCCATACCGGCGGGGTTGCCGGGGACGATATCACACAAGGTCTGCCTCGTGTTCAAGAAATCTTTGAAGCACGTAATCCGAAAGGGCAAGCGGTGATCACTGAAGTTACTGGTGAAGTCATCGACATCTCTGAAGATGCGGCTACACGGAGCAAAGAGGTAACCATCAAAGGAACCACTGATACTCGTACCTACACAGTGCCTTATACAGCTCGTATGAAAGTTGCTGAAGGTGATTACATTCATCGTGGTGCTCCATTGACAGAAGGATCAATCGATCCAAAACAATTGCTACAAGTTCGTGATGTTCTGTCTGTTGAAAACTATCTGTTGCGAGAAGTCCAACGTGTTTATCGGATGCAAGGGGTAGAAATCGGCGACAAGCATATCGAAGTAATGGTTCGTCAAATGTTGCGTAAAATCCGGGTAATGGACCCAGGTGATACAGATATCTTGCCAGGTACTTTGTTAGATATTGCGGACTTCAAAGACCGTAACTATCAAACCTTGATTGCCGGCGGTGTTCCTGCCACCTCTCGTCCAGTCTTGTTAGGAATCACAAAAGCGTCCTTGGAAACAAACAGCTTCTTATCTGCTGCTTCCTTCCAAGAAACGACCCGTGTCCTGACTGACGCTGCGATTCGCGGCAAGAAAGATCCACTGCTTGGCTTGAAGGAAAATGTTATCATCGGTAAGATCATCCCAGCCGGAACTGGTATGGCTCGCTACCGGAACATGGAACCAAAAGAAGTAGCTGTTGCAAGTGAAAATGTTTATAGTATTTCAGACATTGAAGCTCAAATGGCTGCGGAAGATGCCTTGCGTAATCAAGACTAAATAAGAAGCGTCGCTGATTGAAAGATCAACGGCGCTTTTTTTGTGGAGGAAAGAATTTCTGCCGATTAATGGAGTGGAATAGCTAAAAAGGGTAACGCAGAAAAATCACCAGCAAGCCTCCCAGCAGGCAGGGGACGAAGGGCAGCTCCTTTAGCGGACGTTTCAAAAGTGAGGAACAACTAAACAGCACTAAACCAAAGAGACTTGCTAAAAGCAACAAGAGACAAAAGTGATACAAAGGCAACCACGGGCTCCAGGACAGCAACAGTAACAGATCGCCACCGCCAAATTTTTGCGAGTAAAACAGCCAGATGAAGCCGCTGAGAAATAGACAATACCCTATCGTCAACCACTGAAAAGAAGTTTGCTGCCACTGAAAAAACCAGAGAATCAGCGTACAAGGATAAAAAAATTTTGGTTCCACGATTTGATAGAAAAGATCTGCCAATGCCAGTAAAAAGGTTGCCAGTAACCAGAAAAAACGTAGCCAGCTCAGAACACCTGCAGTCAAAGGAGAAAACAAAAAGAATACCCCGCAAAAAATCTCGGCACCAAAATACCAAAAGGACAGCCGGATGTGGCAGTGACGGCAACGAAACCGTAAAAATAAAATCGAAAGTAGTGGAATCAATTCATACCACAGTAAGGGAGTTCCGCATGCTTCACAGTGGGAGGCAGGAAAAATAGCGGAACGATTTGCAGGAATCCGTTGTGCCAGCAAACAGAAAAACGAACCGACACAACAGCCAATCCAAAAAAATAGAAAAATTCTCATCAAAAAAGAGACTCCTTTCCTTTACTACTAACAAGTACGCAAGAGCCAGCCCTTTGCTAGACAAAAAGAACTTTTTTCTTGATAATAGAGAAGAAAGGAGAGCAAAACGATGAAAAAAATTTGGCTGATATTTCCCATCCTTTGTTTTACGTTCCTGTTGAGCGGCTGTGCCCGCGCAATTCCAGAGAAAGAGGCCGCTGCTTTGTTGGTGGATCATCTCGTTTATCAAAAATCTGAAAAGAAGTTTACTGAGAATTTTCAAGACGGCGAAGACCTAAGCAATGCCTTTCAAACGAATGAGCAAGCTTTTCAAAAAAGTTTTACGGAAGGGTTGCTGGCTGACAGCGAGATCCCTCAAGCCGAGGCAGAAGAAATCGCAGAACTATTGCTGAACCAAATGCAGAAAGAAGCCACCTACGAAATAAAAGAAATTGATGACAGTGATACGATTCGTCATGTGACTTATGGGGTAAAGGGCTTGGACTTCACAGGAATGATGGCAGCGACGTCTGAAAAATTAGTCACTGAATTATTGGCTGACGAAACCATTAGTAAAGACCAAGACAAAGTCGTCAGCGAAACCGTCCGCTTTTTAAAGGAAACGATTCCCCAAACCAAGGCAAAAACCAAAGCCATCAATGTGATGTTAGAAATGAAACCGGAAAAGGGCAAATGGCAGATTGTTGTCGGACAGACCGAACAACTGAATAACTTGTACTTGGCTTTCGTTGCCGGTGTCTCCGACCAAGAAGCGCTATTGGCGGAAATGACCACCGTAATGGAGGAAACGGCAAAAGAAGTACAGGAACAATTAGATTAGATTGAAAAGGTTTCTCACTTAGTTCGCTTTGTTGTACTTTTTCTGTTATTCATACTATGATTTTAATGGAAACAATTGAAGGAGGAAGATAGATATGAAATTTGAACAAACAAAAGAAGTCTTGAACCAATTGGTCGCTGACCTGAGTCAAATGTCGATGGTCATTCATCAAACCCATTGGTACATGCGAGGACCTGGTTTCTTAACCCTACATCCAATGATGGATGATTTCATGGATGATGTGAACGATCAGTTAGACGAAATTTCTGAACGTTTGATTACCTTAGATGGTTCTCCTTATTCAACCTTAAAAGAAATGGCTGAACATACGAAGATCCCTGATGAAACAGGACGTTGGGATCGGACGATGGAAGAACGCTTAGCAACATTAGTGAAAGGCTATCGCTATTTGGCAGATCTTTACCAAAAAGGAATCGAAGTTTCCGGTGAAGAAGGCGACGATCCAACCCAAGATATCTTTATCGGTTTTAAAACGGCAATCGAAAAACGAATTTGGATGATCCAAGCACACCTTGGCAAAGCACCCGAAATCGACGCTTAAACAAAAAAATCCCGCCAGTCTGGTTACAGATTGACGGGATTTTTTTTTAAGCGAATGTTTTTTTTGCTGCGGCAATTTGTGCCACTACTTGATCAAAGCCAGTGCCGCCCAGTGAATGACGGTTTTTGACCGCATTGTAGGAGGATAATTTATCATAGACGTCTTCTTCGATTACCGGGGTGATTGCTTGATAATCTTCCAACGAAATGTCTTGTAGGTAGATACCTTTGTGGATGCAATCCAAGACTAATTTTCCAACGATTTCATGGGCTTCACGAAACGGAATTCCTTTTCCTGCCAGATAGTCGGCTAATTCGGTCGCATTGGAGAAATCTTTTTCAGTGGATGCCAACATGTGGGCTTCGTTGACCTTCATGGTATGGATCATCCCTGCCATGATTTCCAGACTGGTCAAAATTGTTTCTGCCGTGTCGAACATGCCTTCCTTATCTTCTTGAAAATCTTTGTTGTAGGCAAGGGGCAACCCTTTCATTACGGTCAAAAGACCAAACAGATTGCCGTAAACGCGGCCGGTTTTACCACGAATCAATTCTGCCATATCAGGATTTTTTTTCTGAGGCATGATGGAGCTACCGGTAGAAAAGGTATCTGTCAACTCAACAAATTTAAATTCATGACTGCACCAAAGAATCAATTCTTCACAAAAACGGGACAGGTGCATCATCAAAAGGGAACCATTGCTTAAAAATTCCAGAATAAAATCCCGGTCACTGACGGCGTCCAAGCTGTTGCTGTAATTAGTGGCAAAGCCCAACTCTTTTGCGGTAAATGTCCGATCGATAGGGAAAGTCGTACCGGCTAAAGCGGCACTACCTAAGGGAAGCAGATCGACCCGTGCCAAGCTTTCCTGCATCCGTTGTTGGTCGCGGGTCAGCATGGAGTAATAGGCCATCAAATGGTGCCCGAAGGAAATCGGTTGTGCATGCTGCATGTGGGTATAACCCGGCATGATTGTATAAACATGTTCCTCTGCTTTTGCCACCAATACTTCACGAAATTGCTCGATTTTTTCCAAGACTTCATGAATCGTGTCTTTTAGATACAAGTGCATATCTGTTGCCACTTGATCATTTCGACTGCGGGCAGTGTGTAATTTACCGGCAACTGCACCGATTTCCTGATGAAGATAAGATTCAATATTCAAATGGATGTCTTCATTTTCAATGGTGAAGGTCAATTCACCGTTGGCAAGTTTTTCCTGCAATGTTTCTAAACCGTCAATGATGGTTTGTGCTTCCTCTTGAGCAATAATCCCAGTATGAGCCAACATTTTAACATGAGCCAAGCTGCCGGTGATATCTTGTTTTGCTAATTTTTGATCGAAGGGGATGGATGCGCCGAACGCGTCGATCCATGCTTCATTTTTGCCGTCGAAACGACCGCCCCATAATTTTGCCATTCTGCCACCTCATATGATTTTTATTTTCCTTAAAAACGGCAAAACAGAAGCTGCCGCAAATCACGGATGACTTCTGTTGCCAGGTAGAAACGTTCCTGTTTAGTTAATCAACGTTTCTTCTTTTAGTTTTGATTGTACTTCGGAATGAACTTTACTTGGCAGACCCCATAGCTTGATGAAGCCAACTGCCGCTGCTTGATCGAAGGTATCGGCAGAAGTATAAGTTGCTAATTCTTCGCTGTACAAGCTGTTGTCTGATTTCCGACCTTCAACGATCACATTGCCTTTGAATAATTTGACCCGCACCACACCGTTAACGTATTGCTGTGTGTCTTTCAAAAAGGCGATTAACGCATCTGTCAATGGGTTGAACCACAAGCCATCATAAATGATTTGGCTCAATTGTTGTTCGATAACTGGTTTGAAATGAGCAACTTCCCGAACAAATGTTAGATCTTCCAATTCTTTGTGGGCTTTCATCAAAGTGATGGCCCCCGGACATTCATAAACTTCCCGAGATTTAATTCCCACCAAACGATTTTCCACGTGATCGATCCGACCAATGCCGTGTTTGCCGGCAATCAGATTTAATTCCATAATCAATTCGGCAAGGGTATAGGTTTCGCCATTTAAAGCAACCGGCACACCTTGTTCGAAGGTGATTTCTAAAATATCCGGAACATCTGGTGTATCTTCTAATTCAGCGGTTAATTCATACGCTCCTTTTGGCGGCGTTGCCCAAGGATTTTCCAAGATGCCGCATTCGCAAGCCCGACCCCAAATATTTTGGTCGATAGAATAAGGATTATCCAAATTTGCAGGAATCGGCACGCCTTTTGCTTCCGCATAGGCGATTTCTTCTTCCCGAGACCAATGCCATTCACGTACAGGTGCAATTACTTTCAATTCAGGTGCCAATGCATTGATGGCTACTTCAAAACGAACTTGGTCGTTTCCTTTACCGGTACAACCGTGGGCAACAGTAGTAGCGCCTGTCGTATGTGCTAATTCGACTAATTTTTTTGCAATCAGTGGACGAGAAAGTGCTGAAACCAAGGGATAGGATTGTTCATAGAAGGTGTGTCCTTGCAGAGCAATCAAAGCATACTCCTGTGCAAATTCTTCTTTCGCATCGATAGCATAAGAGGCAACTGCACCAACTTGCAGTGCTTTTTCTTTAATAAATTCAGTATCCTTGCCTTCGCCGATGTCTAAGCAGCAAGCCACTACATCGTAGCCTTCATCTGTTAACCATTTAATTGAAACAGAGGTATCAAGTCCTCCAGAGTATGCCAAAATCACTTTTTCTTTCATTCTTAATCGCCCTTTCTGCGTGTAAATCAAGTTGATGACGATATAGTAACAAAATGAAAATGAAAAATCAACTGTTTTATAAATAAATATACAAAAAAATGTAGAAATTAGCTATAATATACAAAATATAGCGATATATACAATAAAATTGCATGATTTTGATTAAGAAAGTTTAAAGGGGTTTGAAAATATTTCTGAAAACTATCAATTTATTATAGAAGAAAAAAGAAATACGAAAAATTTAGTGGAGAGAAACTGGATAAAATCCAAAAACACGGAGAAATCCGTTGACTTTACCGCGTGTAGAAGGTATTATGTTAAATGGTATTGTTTGCCCCACAAGAGCCCCGGAAACTCACGTGTTTGTCAAACATTCGAAATTGAAATTGGAGGAAAAAATCTTGCGTACAACATATATGGCCAAACCAGGCGAAGTAGAACGTAAATGGTATGTAGTAGACGCAACGGATATTCCGTTGGGACGTCTTTCAGCTGTTGTAGCTTCTGTGCTACGCGGCAAAAATAAACCAACTTTCACACCTCATGTGGATACTGGTGATTTCGTGATCGTTATCAATGCAGATCAAATTAAATTAACAGGTAACAAAGCAAGCGATAAAATTTATTACCGCCACTCAAATTTCCCCGGAGGCTTGAAATCAGTCTCTGCCGGTGAATTACGTGCGAAGAATTCTCGTCGTTTGATCGAAACTTCTGTTAAAGGCATGCTTCCTAAAAATACTTTAGGTCGTCAACAAGGAATGAAGCTACATGTTTATGGTGGCGCTGAACATCCACATGCTGCACAACAACCAGAAGTCTTGGATATCACAAACTTAATCTAATAGGAGGGAATTTCATTGGCACAAGCTCAATATATCGGCACTGGCCGTCGTAAAAATGCAGTTGCTCGTGTACGTCTAGTACCTGGCGCTGGTAAAATTACTGTAAACAACAAAGATGTTGAAGAATACATCCCACACGCTGACTTGCGTGAAGTTATCAACCAACCATTTGGCGTTACTGAAACAAAAGGCGCTTATGATGTGTTTGTAAACGTAAATGGTGGAGGATATGCAGGACAATCCGGCGCTATCCGTCACGGCATCGCCCGTGCATTGCTACAAGTAGACCCAGACTTCCGTTTAGCTCTTAAACGCGCTGGCTTACTTACTCGTGACGCACGTATGGTTGAACGTAAAAAACCAGGTCTTAAGAAAGCACGTAAAGCTTCTCAATTCTCTAAGCGTTAATATCCTTTATATATCAACGTTTCAGGCACTTTCCAATTTTTGGGAAGTGTCTTTTTTTGTACGCTTAGGTACGAAAAAATGTACGAGATTTTGAATTGGCTGTTTTTAAGACCTAGGTCAGATACTATTTAATCGTTCTTTTTATCTTGTTTGATTGTTATTTTAATCTGTTATTTATTTCGCTTGCCGGGCTTCATCTAGACGTTTCTCGAATTTTTCATAAGTGGAAAGATCGACAACATTTGGAGTATTAACATATATTTCTGTCGTTTTGATATCCGAGTGGGTTAAGGCTTGAGAAATTTGCGCCATTGTTGCACCACCTTCACGAGCCAACGTACTAAACGTATGACGCAGCTTGTGTGGATTTGTCTGGGTTAGTTCCTCATGTCTTCGGCGAATGGATTTTAACCGATAATTTAAGTAATCCACATGAACCGGAATATTTACTTCGCCACTTCGATTGGCATAAGTGAAAAGAAATTGCTCCTTAGTCTGTTTAATCCCAAGTTGTAACAGTTCTTCCTTTTGCTTTTGCTTCCATTCTTTCAATAGTTTAATAAGGAATGTCGGAATCTTGAACTTCGTGGCTTTTCGACCTTTTGTGGATTTTAAATTACCAAATTTATCCTTACTTTGAATCAAACTGACATAACCATTTTCAAAATCAATATGCTTCCACTGAAGGGCATAGGATTCGCTCTTGCGGTCACCTAGGTTCAACGTTAGCATCAAGAGAACATAGTCTTGCATGATTAGTAAACCTTTGCTGTAATCCTCATTGACTGCGTCTAACCAAGCAATCAATTCTTCGGCTGTCAGTGCTTCACCGTTTAGCTGACGCTCCGCCTTTAGTTGTTGTTTCTTGGGATCACCCACGTACCGAATCACTTTTTCAATCCGATTGTATTCGATATACTCTAATAGCTCCGCAATATCAAAAATCTGATTGACGTAACTTTTGATGATTTTGATATTGGCGTAAGTTTGGGATTTTTTCATCAAAGCGCGAAGCACAAAGTCTTTATTGTCGTTTAAGAACTTGATGGAATATTCACCAAACATCGGTAGAATATGAAGACGGAAGACATCTTTCGTATTGCTAACGGTTGTGGCAGTTGGTATTTGCCTAGATCGTCCAGTAGAACCAGCAATATACATATCCAACCAAACTGTCTCATAAAACTCTTTGAATTTGATATGACCGCTTAATTCAAATGAACGAGCACTCTTTTCATTAAGCACACGTTGAATTTTTTGAGACAGGTCTTTTTCAGCCTGTTCCGCTTCTTTTTTCGTCCTAAATGTTTTGCGGTAGCGCTCGGTAGTGACACCGAGAATTTGTCGCACCTCCTTGGGGTAAAACACCTCCAATTTGTAGTGGTTGTTTTTCAGTTTAGTAATTGCCATGTTATTTCCTACTTTCTTATACGCAAACCAGAACGTAGGAATGACTACGTTCTGATTATAAACCGCTTCTAGCGAGTATAGCAATGGAGCCATTCGTCTATAGCTTGCCGATCAAACCGCACAACACCTTGAATCGTAATTTTTGGCAGGCCTTGTTCGACCCATTTGTCCAAAGTGTTGTTCGCAATATGGAGATACTGGCAAGTTTCTTTCTTGGTTAAATAGCGTTTGTCAATCGCAGTATCTTGTCGTACTTGATTCACATTGTTTAGAAGAAGTGTGTACACACTATTTCCTAGCTGTTTCATCTGCTCATCGTTCAGTAAAAATTGAACTTCGTGCATAGGCAACCTCCTTTCTCTAGTAAGAATCTTCATTTTCCAATTCCAGTATTTTTTGTTCGATAAAGGTCTGATCTGTTTCCGTGAATTTTTCTTTTCCTGTGGCTAGTAATTCTCTCAAATAAACTTCTGCTTGTTCTGGGCCATAGGCTTGTAGAAAAGCTTCGTAAATCATGGCGAGCGATTTCGAAGTGGCATTTTCTAACCAAGCTTTCTTCTTGGAAAAGGTTGGTTTTTCACGAATTACACGTAAGGGGATTTTGGGCATGTCCCCCACAAATTTATCCCACCATTTCATGTTCGGCCAACGAGCTTTGTTATGATAGTTGACGGGGCCTTTGGGTTTGGTCTTGAAGCTGTAGTGGGAAGCTAAAATGCCACGAATTACCGTATTGAGTGGTATTCCTTTCGCAAGCTTTTCTACGGCTTGCCGAGCTTTCTGATCGGTTAATTCCAGCTCCCAGCGAACCCACTCGTTGACTTGGGCAATTTCCCCCGTTTTATCGCGGATTTCTTGCTTTTTGTCATAAATCCGCAGTAGTTGCGGCTGAGCGCCAATATAAAGCGTATGGCCAGTTAGAATGCCTTTCTGTAGTTGCCCACTGTTTACTTCCCGAAAGTGGCGACTTTGAGAGCTGAGTTGGCCGTTCTTCACGTATTTTTGCAAGGTAGACACAGGAGGAGAGGAGCCGTCAAATAAATCCATTGCCAAGTCGGCACGAGTAATGGTTCCTTTGGCTTTTAGAATGGTGGCTAAGAATTTCTGCCAATGCCACCCCTCCACGCTAGACATATATTCTTCATATTGGCGACACCCTTGACCCGATAAGTTTACTAACAGATTATTGTGGTGATCACTCTGGTGAATGATAATATCTGCAAAGGAATAGTGAGAATCGTAAGTGGGAAAAGGACTCCCTTTCTTTTCCGAAGTGAAGTCAGAAAGGGCAATTCCCAATAAGTCCGCAACTTTTTCCATTGAAGAATCTGGTAATGAAAAACGTAGAAAATCGATTAGACATTCGTTACTTTGCCGGTGTGTTTGGTTCATTCACTTCTCCTAGTTGATAGGAGGTGGCACTGATTTTCAATGCTGCAAATTGCCAGGTATCAATCATTGGTTGACCTTCTCCCACAAATGATTTTTTCTGAATTTTTCGGGGATAGACATTTAAACCAGTAAAACGAATGGGAATCAACTCGCCGTCTTCATAGTTATCTAAAATGGGCAGTTCTTCTTGATGCTCGACCACAATGGTGATAGGGGAGCCGAGTTCTGTTCCGCCGTTATTCAGAACCAGTTCGACAAAAGCCCGATCATAGACTTTGAAGGTGAGGATCATTAGCCCGGTCTCTACACGTTCGCCAACATGATTCTGTTCACGTTCCATGCGCATTTGAATATCACTTTTGGCTACAACAAAACGTTGCGGGAGTTTGAATTGTTTGAGATCGAAACGTAGGCTGGCTAGATTGACAGTTTCTGAATCGTTTAGTGAGATGCTGGTTCCTTTTTGGATCATTAATTTATTTGACATGTGTATTTCTCCTTTGATTTTGAATTTAGTCTTTGTTTTAATTGGTTGAAACAAAGTAGAGTGGGTGCACGAATCAGTTGCATAAAATTTCCTCCTTTCACTAACAAGAACAATTTGGAACTCCCTATTTTCCAAAAAATGTGGAATTTCTCATAATTTTCTTTATGGATGATTTCCCTTCCATTACTACTACAATCTGAGTAGGGTAATTTTTCGAAACAACAGACAATTGAATTGACTTGTAAGAGATTCTTAAACTATTTGCTTCTTAATCGCCTCATTTCGAAAAAGTTTCTTTTTTGAGAAAACACAAAAAAGACGTGTAAACGAACTCGGCTCTGCCGCTGGCAGCCGGTCCGTTCACACGTCTTTTGCTTTTCTATTTAGCTAATTTTGACAAAAATCGAATCTTTGAAGAATGCTCATGAGGCCTTTTGTAGCAACCTTCAGAGAGATTTCTAATGAGTTCGGTACCCCCGTGTTACCCCCGTGTTACCACCGGGCATAAAGATTTTCTTCTGCCAATCGATCAATCTTACGAATAGTAAACGTTTTTCTCGTATAGGCAAAAAGAACCAACTTCATCATTGCACCCAAATCATATTCTCTTGGTCTTCCAAAAAGGTAAGGTTGTTTGATTTGAAGAGATGCCACTAACTCGTTGATAAAAAGGGCTACGTGATTTTCTTTTGGCTCGAATGAGGTACTGATGTCCAATGTAAGTTGATTCATGTTATAATTAGGATACATTTGTTTAGTCCTTTCAGGATTAAAGTGGAAGTATGGGTGGCTACCTATACTTCTTTTATTTTACCCAAAAAAAGCCCGTGAAATGAACGGAATTTCGTCATTTCATGGGCTTTTGTAAGGGACTTTTTTCACAGCCCCTACTGATTAAAAAAACGGATTGAACTTGAAAAAAAGAGTTAGATTTTTTGAACAATATTAGTAACGCTCACATTAGACTTCAGTAATCTTTTCAAGTTTTCTAGGAGCAATATTTGTTGCTACTCTTTACTTTCGAAAAGAATCTCTAAATAAATTTCATCGATTTACACAACTTCTTCAGACCAAAGAGTCTATGACGTACTTTATCACCTACAATAAAGCCATTTTGCTCTGTATCTCCAGTCGATTTTCTTATGTTACGAGGTAGTGGTTGCTGTCGTCATGTGTGAAACCTTCAGAATCAATCAAGAGCAAGTACATTTCAGTCCAAATGAAAGATATGTAGGATAACCGACATTCCTCTTCGGCTTCATTGTCGTTGCAATTCAAGCCGCTAGCCATATTCAAAGTAGACTTAGGGTAAAGATGGCGAAGGAACAAAACAAGTTTCGTTTTTAACGGCTTTTTATCCACTCTGATTGTAACAAGAGGTCATTCGTGCCCTAGGAGAAAATAGGAACCTAGCTTCAATTTCGATTCCTGAAAAGAGACTTACATATTTTCTAGTCTTGATTGAGCGGTTCAAACTATGATATTAAGTGGTATAATTTTTGGTTAGATTGAAGCAGTCAACTGATACTGATCAGTTAAGTATTGGTAAAAAAATTCTTTTACCAATCAAAAAAACCTCGACTATTAGCCGAGGCTATGACTTTTTATGTCATTGGGGAAGAACTTACAATACAGTTTAATTACTCGTCCTACGACTGAAGAAGAATGACACCACGGCAACGAGAATCACCGCTCCGATAATCGATGGTACCAATGCCATCCCGGCTAATGACGGTCCCCAAGAACCAAAGAGTGATTGTCCGATAGCGGAACCGACTAAACCGGCCACGATATTCGCAATCCAGCCCATCCCTTTTCCAGTGATGGCACCTGCCACCGCTCCGATAATCGCTCCGACAATTAATGACCAAATAAGACCCATAATAAATTCCTCCTCTATTAATTAGATTGCTTCTTTCCTAGCTTCACGACAACTTGTTCGTTTTTTCCTGTTTGCGATAGTCATCGTGTATTTCTTTGACCTTCAGCAACACCGGCAGCAAAGTCGCCACCAACGAGACAATCATCATGACTTTTCCTTGCTTTTTCATGTGCTTTCAAGTCCTTTCTATAAGTTGATTGCTTCGCCACCGGTTACCCCGTAAATTTGGGCGGTTACGTAGCTTGCTTCGTTGGAGGCTAAGAAAACATAGACTGGCGCTAATTCTACCGGCTGTCCTGCCCGCTCCATTAAAGAGTCTTGCCCGAAGACCGGTAATTTTTCTTCCGGTTGGCCTTCGTCTAGTTGCAAGGCTGTCCAAATCGGTCCCGGTGCGACACCGTTGACCCGAATGCCTTTTTTGCTCAACTGTTTGGCTAATCCCACCGTGAAGCTGGCAATCGCGGCCTTCGTTACCGCGTAGTCCAAGAGATGACCACTTGGACTGAACGCTTGCACCGAGGTGGTCGTGATAATGCTGGACCCTGCCGGCAAGTGTGGTAAGGCGGCTTTCACCGTGGCAAACATGGAAATAATATTCACATCAAAAGTATCCCGGACTTGCTCCATGGTCAACTCTGCTAAAGAAGGCTGAGTAATCTGTTGCGCCGCGTTTAACACCAGCGTGTCTAATCCGCCTAGTTCTTTCATTGCTTGAGCCACCATTTTTTCAGGTGCCGCAGCGTCGCGCAAGTCAAATGGTAGTAAGACGGCTTTGCGCCCCGCTTCTTCCACATACTTGGCCACTTGCTTGGCATCCGGTTCTTCTCCCGGATAAAACTGCAAAGCAATATCGGCGCCTTCTCGCGCATACGCAATCGCCGCCGCTCGGCCAATCCCCGAATCGCCCCCGGTAATCAAAACCCGACGATTAAGTAAGCGCTCATGACCAACATAGCTCTCTTCCCCACAGTCCGGCACAGGTTTCATCTTCTTCTGTAGGGGCGGGGTTTCTTGATCCTGTTTCGGAAATTCTGATTCATAATATAACTCCCGTGGATCCTTTAACACTGGATCTGTCATATCCTCACTCCTAACATAATGTCGATGTTACAATTCTATGTTAATATAAATTTCATTTTTTGAAAAGAATTACGCCTTTTTATGCAAAAACAGCACATCATTTGACGAAAAAAAGCAAATGCTCTATTCTGAGATTCGAGGATGAAATGTTGTTATTTACTAAAAGTAAGCGTTTTCTTATCGTTACTTATTTTATTTATTGCTTGTGGTCCATTGGTTAGAAATATTATAGGGGGATTAAGATGATTTCAACTTTTAAGATAACAGATTCTGGCATAGAAAAAGCGACCCAAGACGTAAGTAACTGGATTGTCTTGCAAAAAGCCACCAAAGTCGAACTCACCGAAATCGTGGAGAAATACGAATTGCCAAAAGACATCTTTCTCGGCGGTGACGATGCAGAAGAAATCAACCACTATGAAAAAATGAATAACGACCGCCTAGGGGAGTTGACGATTCTTTCTTTAATGAACCTAAGCGACAATCGCGAGCTCCCCATTGAAAAACGCTTAGAACCGTTAATCTTGATTTTTGCTAAAGAAATGACCTTGACTTTTGTGGGAGATAATTCAGATTTTCTGACTTCTTTTTTGACCCGTTCCGCTCATAAAGTCACGAATAAAGAGCAACTCTGCGCCTATATCATCAAACGAGCCTATGCGCATTTTCTAAAGGAATTAAAAACCATCAAAAAAATCATCGATGAGCTAGACGCAGCGGCTCGCATCACTACGAAAAACGAAGAACTCTTTCGCTTGGCAGACACGCAGCGGGATGTCGTGTATCTGGACAACACGCTGCAAGGCCAAAAAGAAACCTTGAATTACCTCTGGGAAGAAACCGATTTCGCCCAGCAACTAGGCGACGAAAATCTCGTGTACAACATCCGCTTGCGCCAAGCCCATGCAGAGGAACGAATCCTGATTTATCGTGATTTGCTTGAGACCATCGGCGGGTTGTTTTCCGATATGATGAGCAATCATTTAAACCACTTGATGAAATTCTTGGACTCCGCTACTTTAGTCGTCTCCATACCTGCTCTCGTTGCCGGCATCTGGGGCATGAATACCGGGGGACTCCCAGGCAAAGAGACAAAAAACGGCTTTTTCTTCGTGATGATCCTCGCGGTCGTTGTCAGTATCTTGACCACCATTTATTTAAAACGCAAAGACTTTACCAAATAAATCACCAAACAAGTCACTGACAAAAAAGAGGTGAGGATTCGTGAAAGAAAGTGGGCGCACAAAAAATAAGCAAACCGCGGTTACACCTAGGGCTTCTCCTAGGTTTTGACTAGCACAAGTGCTGATTTTTTACAAAAGGAGGAATCCAGATGAAGAAATTTCTAAAAATTGCGGCGGTCATTTTGGGCATTCCCTTACTATATGTGTTAATGGCCCGCAAGCAAAACCAACAAAAAACTGGTAGCTAGGGCTAGTCGCCTTCACTCTCAGTTTGTGAAAGGAGGTGCACTATGAATCGTGGGCTTAAAGCACTCGGAATCGTTCTTTCGTTACTGTTGATGTCGGTTTTACTCATGGTAATGCTCGTTACTTCATCTAGTGTTGCGTTACCTTTTCCGCTTTTCAACCGGAATCGCCTCTTGTTCAACACTTTCACCAACCAGCTTTTGCAACAATATCTTTTCTGGGTGGCGCTCGTCTTTTTCATCGCGCTTTTACTCTTGATTTTCTTCTTTCTCTTTTATCCCCGGGTTAAGCAGACCTTTGTGCTCAATAACGACAAAGGCCAACTCTCGTTGGATAAAAAGGCCATCGAAGGTTTCGTCCGCTCCAAGCTAATAGGTGTCGGTTTTGTGGGCAATCCCAAAGTGCGGGTACACGCCACCAAACGTAAAATCAACGTCAATGTGAAGGGCCAATTGACCAGAACTTCTGCTCATATCGGCAAAACTGAATTATTAATGGAAGAAATCAGAAGCGAACTCCAAGAAATACTCGGTACCACCGAGCAAGTCAAAGTCAATGTGGCGTACACGGAATTTGAGCAAGAAGATTGGCGTGCCACGAGTCATTCCAGAGTCATTTAAGGAGGGAGTACCATGAAATACTTGTTTTACCAATACAAACTCCCCATTGTCTGTGGGAGCATCGGCTTAGTTCTCGCCATCTTACTTGTCACAATCGGTTTTTTCAAGACGCTTTTGATTCTTTTACTGACCCTGTTAGGCATTTATTTGGGCTTTTACTTGGAACAAAATGAACGTTTAACCCAGCTGTTTCAACGAAATAAGCGCTACTAAACTTCGGGGCAATCATCCCCACAAACTAACTAGGAGGAATAAAAATGGTAGACAAACACAAAATGAATCGTCCTGACGACAAACTGGCAACACCGGGAGCGGTCCCTCCCCCTGCTGAAGGGATTAACGACTACGAACAAGAAGTACATGAAACAGTAAAACAATTCGAAAAAAACCGGCAACCCGCCCATGAAACCCATCCAGGCGTGAAAAAAGACGGGCCTACTTCCGACTCCGGTGACATTCGTGGCGAGTTGACCTATGACGACAAAGTTATCCAAAAAATCGTCGGCACCGCCGTGGATCAAATCGATGGCTTGTTAACCGTGGATGGCGGCTTTTTCTCGAACATTGCCGAAAAATTAGTCAATACGGACAATGTGACTTCCGGCATCGAAACCGAAGTGGGCAAAGAACAAGTTGCCGTGGACATGGACGTGGTCATCGAATACGGCCGGGATATCCCCGAGATTGCCAATCAGATTAAACAAGTGATTCATGACGAAGTGAACAACATGACCCACTTAGATGTTATCGAAGTCAATGTGCATGTGGTCGACATCAAAACCAAAAATGAATACGAAGCCGACAGCGAGACCGTGCAAGACAAAGTAACCAGTGCCGCGAAAACCACCGGCCGCTTTGCCGCAAAACAGACGGATAAAGCCAAACAAGTGGTCAATCGGGGAACCAACAAAGCCCAAGAAAAAATCGATAAAAATAATGAACCTAGGGTCTATTAAGTAAAGACAATGGTCGAATGAAACGCTCCATACGTTCTTCAATAGAATTCACTTTTTCAGAATCTTACTACGTAAAACCAGCCAGCAATCGTTTTAATAGATTGTAAATAAGCTTATGAGAAGTTCCTAAACCTGCTACTGATAAGAAATCTGGATTAAAGAAGAAAGCAAGGATGTAACTCTACTTGTGCCTGACAGTTATCACAGATTGATGCAAGAAACCTAAAGGGGATTAGTATAACGATTATTTGATACATTGATCAATGGGACCATTATCAGCGGTGTGATTACCGGAGAAGTAATGGGATGACTTGCCAGTATCGTAGCTGGCTTAGTCGACTCTGTTCTCGGGCAGTTGATTTTTAGTTCTTGTGGCCAGCCTCTAGCAGGTATCAAGCTGGCACCATCGATGCGTTTCTACGCGTGGATGAAGTAGCTTTAGCGATAAAAAACTCCTTTCGATGGACTAGTGAGTGGCTACCAACCGCTCATCGTATGGAAAGGAGTTTTTTTATGTCAAATGACGATAAAAGTTTAGCACATACTCGTTGGAATTGTAAGTATCACATTGTCTTTACACCAAAGTATAGACGGAAAGTCATTTATGGATAATTACGAAAAGACATTGAAAAAATACTAGGGAAGTTATGTGAAATGAAAGATATGGAAATCATCGAAGCACATGCAATGCCAGACCATATTCATATGCTAGTTCGGGTCCCTCCTAAAATGAGTATATCCAGTTTCATGGGATATCTGAAAGGTCGGAGTGCCATGCTAACCCATGAACAATATGCAAATCTCAAGTACAAATATGGAAACAAATCTTTATGATCAAAGGGATACTATGTGAGCACAGTAGGATTGAATCCAAAGACAATTGAGAAATATATTCGTGAACAAGAAGCGGATAATCGTATTCGGGATAGTATAAGTAAAAGAGAGTACGTAGACCCATTTAAAAAGTGAAGAGAAGTAAATGAGCGAAGGTGAGCGAGTGGCAGTCTGTTAAAAAGCCCTTTTAAGGGGCCACGAGTGTTGCCCCCTTCTAGGGGTATTAAAAATCCATCCGTTTTCACGGGTGGATGAGTTACTCTAGCGTAAATTGATTACAAAACAGATGCTTGTATAACATTTTTTAAATGTTTATTGTGTTCCTCTGACCTGTAATTCCACCTATCCAATTAAGTGATATTCAGATTCCACTTGAACCATCCCAATTAGTAATTGTGATGGTAAGAGCAGCACCAGTAGCTATTGTAATAGCACCAAATAGGATCGCAACAGCAACACTTCCAGCGTCCTTAGCCCACTTTGCTGTACTAGAGCTTAAATAAATCTTAAAGCCAGATACACTAAATGTGATACGATTACTACCTGCTCTAAGCATATCTTCTCTCAAAAGAAAGTTAATATCATCTTGTGATAACGTGTTATAACCTTGTGGATCATTCTCTTTGATGTAATTCAAAATATCGGAATTATTAAAGTACACTTCTCCCGTGGTGGGTAAAGCTTGATTTGTCATGTCATGCAGAGATAGAGATGAAGAGTCAGCTTTGACAGTATTATTGATTTCGCTAGCATATACACTTGTACCTGTACTGACGAATAATCCTAAAGCTACTACAGAGGTCATTCCTAAACAAATAAAGTTAGACTTATTCAACACTTGTACTTTCATTTTTCTTCCAACTTTCTATAATTTGTTTGGAACAACTTGGGGTTTTAACCAGGTTGATCACATCGATATGAAACAACAATAATTCAAAAAATGTAAATGTATAAAAAATAGAAGGTTAATTATTGCCATCTTCGTTAGTACTGAGGAAAATATAGCATCGATATGGGATATTAAATTATGATAAAAGGTATTTCGCCATAAATTGTGTATTCTTGAAATATAGGCAGTTAAAATAATCTATAATGGACGAGTAAAAGTCATTAAGTGGAAATAATTGTTCAATACTAGCTACTATGATATTGAGATTTAGTCTACTTTAAAGAATATTATCAAAAGAATTACAATATATAAAAGCAGCATAATTATCATATTTTTGCGAATTATCATGTTATATGATAAAGTTTGATTCAAATAGACGGAAATATAATACGGTTCAGATAAAAAGAAACAAACAAAAAGCACACTCTTAATTGACTGTGCTTTTTATTTGCTTAAAAGAATGTTGAAATAAGTGTTAAAATAGCTAAACCACCTTGGGTTAGAATAATTTTTTTATCACTTGTAATACTGCCATATAATGCCACTAAAATAATATAAATTAATAGTAATCTACTAATTTCGATTGGATTACTTGAAAGAAAAACACTATATAATAACCCAACACCAATCAAACCATTATAAATACCCTGATTTTTAAAAAGTGTGTTTAAAGCTTTGCTTTTTAACTCTTCTTTTGTCATGTTAAATACTCGACTTGTAGCGTCTGAAGTTGTAGCAAATGTTTCTAAATATAGGATATAGAAAAATTCCAAAGCTACTAAAACAATCAATACTGTTGATAATATTGACATTCTTTCTCCTTTCTTAACTATTTATTTTGATTACTATCCAACTATACGTTATTTTAAGTGAGTTGTAAAATATCTTGTAACCACCAATTTAATCTAAGGGATTGAACTTATCCAAGCTAGCTCGTATTTCTTCTTCTAATCCGATGTATCGGATAGTCACTGCTTGACTAGAATGATTCAAAATTTTCATCAATGTGGGAATATCCCTGAATTGTCGATAATACTTATATCCGAATGTTTTTCTCATGGTATGTGTGATGTTAGGATGATTTCATGGACACGATTTGGTAGAATCTAACTACTAAGAAAAGGACGTGTCCACGATGGCAAAAGCCAAGAAAAAATTTGATGAAGACTTTAAGAAGACGATCTTAGATTTAAACCAGTCTGGCCAATCGGTCGAGGAACTGGCAGAGCAATATTTCTTGATGTGTTAATTCAAATAAAGAATCAACTAGAGATTGTTCATTTTTAGCTACTTCATCTAAATGGGCAGGTAAAATTTCTTTGATACAGGTAAGATTTAAATCTGATAATTGATTTAATAACTGATGGTAATTTGACATATGAGCCTCCTTATAATTCATCGTAAGCATTTAAATTTTCTTCTACAAAGCGCTCCAACTCTTCGTCTTCTAAGTATTGGAAGACATCAGATCGAAGAATCTCAAGAGAGTCATCACGTTGATAATTTAAGGTTTTTTTGCTTAATGGGTGCGAGCGAATACATTGATGGCCATACCAAAGGAATAGACTGTCCTTACGGACATCTAAAGTTACCTCTTTACCAATATATTTCACGGGAACAGAATACTTTGAGTTTTGATATTGGACCATGGATTCAATGGAAACTTTTCTAATTACGTGTTGGGTTCTAGAAACATATCTGACTAATTCTAAACGATTGAAAGGACGCAACACCGATTGTTCATCTATAAGAAGCTTAGAGGGATGATTATTCACTGCTTGAGAACGTTCATTATTTAAGTCATTCATAAACTCATAGACGATTCGTTTTAGCTCCTGCTCATTTTCAAACTCGTAGTTAAAGACCATTAAGCGGTTAACAGTACGAGCTAAAGCTTCAACTTTGCCTTTGGTTTGTGGACGAAAAGGGCGACAAGCAATCGGATTGAATCCAGCATCTTTAGCAAATTGACGAAATTTTTCGTTAAAAACGGTTTGACTAAATTGGCTTTTACTTCTGTCAACAACTGTTTTCATATTGTCAAACCAAATTTCTTGAGGAATACCATTCCCGCAGTACTCAAACGCATTGACCAAACAATTGAAGACATTCGCTTGGGTTCGATCAAAGGTTACCTCTAAGTATTTCATGCGAGAATAGCCTAGAATATATAGAAAAAGATTGAAGTAAAAGACTTCACCATGTTTACTCACCATCTTAATATTTTCTTTCCAATCGACTTGAGCAGAAAGACCTGGCGTCGTTTCAATTCGAATGGTTGCTTTTTTTACACGCTTTTCTCGATAGTTCCGACAATATCGTTTGACGGTGGTATAGCCACCTTGATATCCTTTTTTCTTAATAAAATAATAAATTGAAGAAGCGGAACAGCTTAACTCCATTTTATCTTTAATAATTTCTTCAAAACCGCTTAATAAAAGGGGAGCAGAAGATTGTCTCTTTTTGATCTGTTCTACTTCCCCTTTAGTTCCAGCTTCATAGTAACGCTTGACTGTTCGGTAATCACAATTATATTGCTTGGCCATGGCTGCATAGTTAGGTTGAATATCGTTCATAATGTGTCGTAAGACTCCTTCTAAGACATCTTTTCGCATGAGTCACTCTCCTTGAATGTTTCATGAAAAAGAATATCAGATTTTAAATCTAACCTACATTTTCGATGGCCCTTTTCCTACATTTTATCATGGCCCTTTACAAAATTAACAAATAAAGTCAAGTATTAAAGTTCTTTTCTTAGTATAATGAAAAGTATTAGAAAGAGGTGATGATGAGTGTATGAGTGGGAAAAATCATTTCAAATGATTATTAATGAGATTGATAAATCTATTTCAAATTATAGCAATGAATCTTTAACACTTCGATTTCTTTCCAAAAAATTAGGGTATTCTGAATTTTACACAACCAAAAAGTTTAAAGAGATTCTAGGGATGACATTTCGGGACTATCTTAGACAGAGAAAATTAGCTTTTGCTTTTAAGGAAGTTAGAGATAACAATAAATCTATTATAGAAATTGCTTTTGACTATGGTTTTTCGTCGCATGAAGCTTTTACTAGGGCTTTTAAATCAACTTTTGGAATAACTCCTAGCGATTATCGAAAAGACCCCATACCTATTGTACTTCGAACAAAGCTAACGCCATATGATCGTTATTTCTTAGGCTTAGAGGAAATTGGTAAAATTAAAAAATCAGATAACGTAAAGACTTATTTTGTTACAATTTCCGCACATAAATTTTTATACATTGAGAATAAAGAAAGTAATGGGTATTGGGATTTTTGGGATAAGCAAAAAGATATTAAAGGACAAGATTATGAAACTATTTGTGGATTGTTAGATAGTGTAAAGGGAAAGCTCGACGATTATAGTGGTGAAGAAGCAAATAGTGGAAGTGGACAACTCATGGCTTATATCAGTAATCCTGAGGGACGGTTGTGTGATTGGGGATTTTCTAGAACAGAGTGTTATGGTGCTCGACTCCCTTCTAATTATCAAAAGGCTATCCCTTCACAAATGAAATTAATGGATATTCCTGAATCAGAATATTTAGTCTTTGAACATGGTGAATTTGATTATGAACAAGAAAATAGAAGTGTTGAAGAAAAAATGGAAATAGCTATGGAGACATTTGATTTTAATGAAACAGGCTATACTTATGACACTTCTGTCGGACGAATTATGTATTTTTACTTTGACCCGAGTAAATACTGGAAATATATTCGTCCCGTAAAAAAAATAAAATGAGATTTCTAAAGGAGATAATAATGAAAAAATGGTACGAAGAAGAATATGAATTTAACATTGAAGTGACTGGATTTTTAAGAGGAAATCAAACGGAACGATATTGTAGAAATGGAGAAGAAATTGGAGATACCTATTCTTGCACATATGGATGTCCTGTTAATCAAGATGGCTATGGTATCTGTTCTAAAATGATGATGATTATGTTTCCAACTATGGAAGCTGTTAGAAGTGGCGGGAATTTAATAAATATTGGCGGTCAAGATGAGTTCTCTAAAGACCTTGTATGCCCTGATGGTTGTGTTATGTTTAAACTGACCGTTAAAAAACTAGGTAATGAAAATTTTTATACAGGTGATTTCTTTGATTGATATTCCATTATTAAATTTTTCAACTTATAAAAAAAATAGTTCTAAGTGAAATTTAGAATAAGCAAGGAGAAGGTATGAAGTGGATTTGAGTCAATACCTCGGACACGATTTGTGAGAATTTTTTCGAGATTCCAGCGGGTGAGTATCTCATCGTTTCGACCAGCCGTCAAACCAAAACCGTTTGACCGCTGATCGAAGCGATGAAGTTGAAGCCCTGTGGAAATCTCGCCAAAAAAATGTAGGTGGTAGCTAGGAACTAAGCTTGCAATGCCATCTTGCATGTCGCAAATAGTAACTGTGCATTTCTAGAAGCCTTTAAAGATTATTCGGATCGTTATGTGATAATTGGTGGTACTGCTACATCACTTGTTTTACATCAAAACGGATTGAACAGTCGTTCAACAAAAGATTATGACTTAGTGATTATCGAAGAAAAGAAAGATCGGTTGTTTTATCAGGCATTTGTTGACTTTATTCATGTAGGTGGGTACACACCAAATAAAATGGATTAAAAGGGAAAACTATATCGCTCTAAAACAGATAATCCAGATTATCCAGCAATTATAGAGCTATTTTGTGTAACACCAAATTGGTTTAGTAGTACATTAAGAACAGCCCCAGTACATTTTGATGAGGATACGAGTTTATCTGCGTTATTACTGGATGAAGACTATTATGATCTTCTCGTAAAAGGAAAAATTATTGTAGATGGCTATTCAGTGCTGGACAGTAAATATCTTATTGTGTTTAAAGCAAAAGCCTGGTTGGATTTAACTAAAAAACGTGAACAGGGAACCATGCGCGTGGATAGTAGAAACATCAAGAAGCATTTAAACGATATAGCAAGACTATTAGGTTCTTTGAAAAATCTCGATCCGTTGTCCGTTAATGAACATGTACAAGAAGACATGCTGGAGTTCTTAGATGAATTACAGACACGAATAAATGAAATTCCTCAAAATGAGGATATTCCTTTTGATAAAACGCAGACATACGAGATGCTAACAGTATTGCTGCAATCTAAATAATAATTCCATCCCTCAAAGGATCTGTCATGGTTTTAATGATTTTAAACTATTATGTAATCAAAAAGGAGTAGTTTAATACAGAAAAAATGTGTCAGCATTTTATTAGTAAGCAACCCATAAGGAGTCGTAGGGTATGACTGATGACGAACATAATGTAAGATACACCACGAAAATTGAGCGGCAAAAACTTCGAGATACTGCTTTGGCATACTCAGCATTAGATGCAGTAATGCCTTCCGAAGAGACGATGAAATTAGTAGAAGAATATGTAGATGGAAATATTGAAATTGTTGAGATTTTAAAAATAGTCATTGAGAAATATCACTCGTCTGAGTTAGAAAGCTGATGAGATATAATGTTGTTTAAGGCGGCTGTAGAGAATTAATCTTGAATATTTCTAGGTATGATATGTCAAACATAAATAATTATTAGTTCGTTATTTATGTTGAGTAGTCGTGTTCTGGTTTGCGTATTTTTTTGATGTACGTTGTGATGTACGAGTTGCTTGAAATCAGTTGAAACTGATTGATGTAAAGACTTTTAAAAATTTATAAAACCCTTGAAATTAAACAATAAACAATCTGTTTGCGTTATTTATAAGCGAAACCAGGTCTTAAAAAAGCCCGTAAAGCTTCACAATTCTCAAAACGTTAATCAATTTATTGTATTGTCAAGCTCAACTGCTACTTTCTGGTGTCAGTTGGTGTTAATGGCTACGATAATTCATTTAACAGATTTAAAGCGTCAGCGTCCTGCTGGTGCTTTTTTTCTGGCATTAATTCAAGGTAATAGTTCTGTGTGGTTAGAATAGAATTATGACCTAGTCGGCGACTGATATAATCAATACTAATTTCTTTTGAAAAAAGAAAGTAAGCGTGAGTATCACGCAGACCGTGAAAGGTCGTTTTACTTAGATTGAGTTTCTTAAGTAATTTTTGAAGTTGCCCTGCCTGACGGAATCCGTTCCAATCAAATACATAGTTTTCTTTTGCCAAGTTTTTTAGAGCTTCATATACGTCATGATTGATAGAAATATCACGTTTTGAGTGCTTTGTCTTTAATTGAGTATCATTGTTAGTAGGACTGATAGAGCGTCGGATGTAAATACCATCCTCAAAGATGTCCTCTGTTGTAATTCCAAGAAGCTCACCACGCCGGGCGCCGGTTTCTAAGGCGAGTAATACTAAGATATTAAATTCTTCTTCTTGGTTGCTTAGGCAATATTGTCTAAGTTTTTTAAATTCTGTAATAGAAAGAGCAACATTTCTTTTAGGTAATTCTTTTCCCCGAGCTTTTACCAAGTGACCGAAATCATTTGTAATTAGTCCACGGGCATAAGCGTATTTTAGTGAGCCACGAATTTTAAGAACTAATTCTTTTGTTGTTTTCTTAGAATGATCTTCAGCATAATGATAAATTCTCTTTTGAACGACAATATCATCCAAGTTTTTTAGAGCTATTCCTCGAAATAAGCCATTAACAACAGTAATTGTTCGCATGTAATTGATATAAGTTGCTTCGCGAACATCACTTTTCTTTACTGTTTCAACCCAATTAGAATAAAAGTCTGTAAAAAGGGTAGAGCGTTCAGCAATGTTTTTGCCACGGCCTTTTTCTAACTCCATTTCTAAAGTCCAAAGTTCTGCGTCCTTTTTCTCCCTGAATGTTTTCGTTTCTCGTTTATACTCCCCTTTCTGGTAAAGTGAGATGGTTGCTCGATAAGAATTTCCTCTTTTGGTTATTGTTGCCATTTTATCATCCGTCCTTTTAAAAAGTGATTGATAAAATAGACTAGTCGAATAAAGGATAATCGAGAAATCATTTTTTATCAATCACTACGTTAATTTACACAATGAGTTTCAATGAATTTTAGAAGTTCTGTTTTGATATAGCGTTCTTGCCGCCCAACTATAAAACATTTAAAGTCTGGATGGTTTCGGATATATTTGTCAAAAGATTTGGGGTCAATTCCTAGAAATTCGGCAGCCTGCTGACGAGTTAATAAAATGGGATCATAGTTCATCTGAATCAGCTTCTTTCTTAGAATACTTTTTCTTGTTGGGACTATATCGACGCGAATCAAGATATTTTGCAAAAAAATATGTTCGTTCGACAATTAGCCCTAGCAATAAGTAATTATTTTCTCGAGCATATCGGACAAGATCTTCAAACTCCGTGAAATTATTTTCCTCAATCACATCAATGACTTCATTCATGAAGTTATCTGAATTTTGATCTAGTAAAAATTTCTCAAGTTCAAAACCTGCACCGGATTCAATATCTTCGATGTTGTAAGGTGTCTTATCAGGATTTTCTGCGTGGATGAAATAATCGTACATACCTTTTGGTGACATCACTGCCTCTACGTGAGCAGGGCCATTTAGCTTTTCGGCAATTAGTTCGGAAACTTGGCTATAACTTTTGAGCGATTCGAAGTAAAGAGTGCCATGTTTGTGTGCTTTCTTAATTTCACCGGTGTCTGAATGAATATCCCTATCGTGCCAAGGACTCAATACAAACGGAACGTGTAATCCTTCTAATACTTCTATATAATTGTCTGGTGCGCTTTCTTTGTAAATCAAGAAAGCCCATTTATTTGACCGCTTTTCTTTTGCCATCTTTTCTCCTTTCGACTTGAGTTAATTATCGTTCTATCTATAGGGAGAATTTCCCCTAATAGTTCGGAGTTTCTGATTATTGATTATTGATTGGAATGGGGGTCGTAGTACCCCATTCCAACTTGTAAGTATGTATGTAAAAATAATGGCGCCTGCGGCTTTCACCTTGTGAGCCGCGGCGCCAGAAATTCTTATCTTCTTTTTCCTTCAAACCAGATAATGGAATCTGTTCCCTGAGCCGATGAGAAAAAATAATCCTCATTCTGGCTTGAAATTTTTTCCTTTATCTGTTCAATCATATCATTTAGCAATTTTTGAGATTGCTGGGTCTTTGGTTTTTTTAGTAAGACAATTACTCCGTCTTGTTTGACGTCTACCACGCATTTCCTGACTGCTCGATTGAATGTTGCATTTACTGGGTTGTAAGTGGTAATTGGTTGCCCTTCAATGGTTACAATTTTTTCCTGGTGTTCACTTTGATAAAGAAAATGTCGTAATAAGAGAGTTCGGTAAACTGATCTAAAGTAGTTGCCTACCTTATCATTTAGTAAACGACTTATTAATTCCAAGGAAACAAGGAGAATTACAGCAATAATAAGTAAGAACCCAACCAGGATAAAAACGCTAGCAAAATAATTTAATGTGATGGTTAACGTATGAAATAATCCAGCGTGATCGGCTGCGGTTAGAGACACAAAATATTTCACTGCCCCACCTAAAAGAATCAGAAAAATAGAAGTGAGTTTAAATGTTAATACTAGATTAAAGCTACGAATAAAATAATTTTTTTTCATTATAAAATCCCCTTCTTTGTATAATAGGTCGGGCACAGTAGTGGTAATACTTGGTAAGGGTGTTCATTATCAATTACCTGAATTAGTCCTGTACCTTTTCCAATTGGAATCACAATGCCCTCAGGATCTAAATCGGGAAATAAAAACTGCGTTGTCTTTTGATTAATATTCCCAATTTGAATTAACACATTTGCTTGTTCGCGAACTGATACCGGAATTGCTGAGTGGTCAAATCGCTGACTAACGAGAAGTAGATGTACTTTAGTTGCCCTTCCAAGTAAGGAAACTTGTGACAGTAATGAGAAAAATGAATCTTTAATAGTTTTGTTTACACCTTCAGATAAAGCAAGAATCTCATCAATAACAACGGTTAAGTGGTTAAACTTATGTTCTGGGTCATCATAGAGAATACTTTGGCGATTTTGGATAACGTCCATGCAGTTACTCAAGTTCTCGTTGATTTCAGATACAAAGTCTGACTTGGAACGGTTCCTCTGAGGGTGAATCACGGGAATATTGTTTTCCCGTGCCCACCGACTGGGGGTATCGAATTTTGGATCTACAATGATCAACTCGGAGATATTTTTTAAAATACTCAGAAAATATGTCAGTGTATACGATTTTCCAGATCCTGAATTTTCTGCGATTACAACTGAAGTAACTTTATTAAAGTCGATCGAAAAGTTTTTCATAATGGGGATTAGTGTAGTATTTACTGAAGCAGCGAAACTGTCTAAATTTGAAATTACAAGTCGTTCTGAAATTCCTTTTTTCCACGGAAAAAACAAACCGCGCTGGATATGGATGTCAGTTGTATCAATTGGAACGAAATAAGCAGAATTTTGTTTGAGTAAAGTGAATCGCGGATATAAAGACGCATTAGCGATCAAGAAAATTTTTTGATATAGATCGTCATCAATGATATATCCCGCTGGCAGGCGAGGAAGAAAGAGAAATCCTTCTTCCATAACCTGACAATCAAAACTATTTGTATAGCTTGTCTCTCCCTGCATTAAAGAACCTAATGCCATGTTCAAACTTTGTAAAAGGTATTGTGCCAGCTCTTTATTAGTCATTATTTGACCTCAGTAAGCCCAGCTGCACGAAAGTAAACGTTATAATTGACTTCAACGGCTTCTAAATTATCAAATTGTACGAGTGACAAATAGTCAGGAAGTTTAATTTCTTCCGTAAATTTCACAACTAAGGGTGGAAGTCCTTCTTGTGTAAACCAAGCTTTGTAACCGGTGATTTCTTTTGTTGGCTTGCCATCTTCAAACCGAAATTGTTTTTCTAATTCGGCGCTTAGAGAATGAATAGGTTGTTTAATGTCAACATACTCATTGGCTGTCTGGCTTGAATATCCACCTTTTTTATATTTAGTTTTCATACTAATTCAGCTCCTTGATTTCTTTTTTTCTCTTTGTTGATCATTAACAAAGAATATTCGTTGTATTTGCCTCCTCGTATGTAAGGAGAAAATCAGCCAGAAACTCGGAAGTCTCTGGCTTATTTTCTTAATTTATTTCTCTAAAGCCTCTTTGAGTGTAGATTTTAAAGTAATGAGACGCTTTTTAATAGTTTTGTCACTGATATTGAATTCTCGTGATAGCTGCAAGTATGATTTTTCTAAAATTACAGAACCATACAAAAGAGCTTTTTCTTCAGGACTAAAATGCTCAAGAATATCATTTAAGGTACTAATTTTCTCTCGGTGAATAAGAAGTTCGAGTGCGATTGGCGTAGGGTCTGCGATGAAATCTCCAAATTCTCCACTAATTTCATTATTGTAATTTAAGCTCAAGGTTTTGTGATATCGATCCTTTCGCATACTGTTCTCTAATGGTTGTTCGAGTAAACGCTGAACTTGATCCCAGTCTCCTTTCTTTGCAAAATATTGAATTTCTTCTTCACGTTTTTTATCAGTTTTTGTCATGATAAATCCTTTCGCCCAAGGACGAAAAGAAACTAATACGAAAAATATTGAGAGCACACGAAATAAACGGAGAAACAATATTTTGTACGACCAAAAATAGATACATGTCGTCATATTGGTTTCAATCCGTCCATTTGGTGCGCACCGCAGGGACTTATTTTTTATTCAAGAACGTATCTTGTATAATTATGATATAAGATTAGAAAAGCAAATGTGGATTATGGCAGTCATTAGAAAAACTGGGTAGAGGTGAATACAATCATGGATAAGGAAGAAATGAAAAGAAAAATAAATATGAATAAGTGGTTTACTTTTAAAGAGGTAGAAAAGGAACTTAAAAAACACTGGAGACCAGAGAATGACATAAATGGTGACTATTTGGAGATAGGAAGGCGTCAATTGCAAACAATTTTGCGTTCGGATATTATCGGATCTTATTATGGAATCCATACTGACAAAAAAGATTACAGTGAAGAAGAATGGCTTTTCAGAGAATTGTACGGATGGGAACAAAAGATTATTCCCTCTTTGCTAACGTTAGATAAAGCCACAGATTCTTATGTTTATATTACCGAAGAAGAAGTTGTACATGTTTTCCCCAAGTATGACAATTTGTTTCCAGAAGGAGAGGAGAGTATAGTTTTGTCAATTTGGGATGAACAACTGGAGGATATGGATAAGTTAAATATGCGAGATTTATATGAAGGCATCCATAAGACTGAAAACAAAGGTAAAACACCGTACATAATGACGGAACCATACCTGTTTGCCTTAAAACACGAAATTGAAAGAAGAAAATATCCCAGTAAAAATATTTATTTAGATATTCATTCTCCTTCAGACATGGTGGCGCGACTAGATGGTGAGATTGATGATAATTTGAAAATACAAATTGTAGATGAGTTAATTGATGAATTTGACTACAAGGTTAACGAATTAGTTGCTCGACATATTGCCGCTCGTAACGTGGAACGCCAGCGATTCAATCAGATTGAAGGATTTATTAATGAGTGGGGCAAGATTTATAGAAATGAGTTTGACGAAATTCTGCGGCTACTAAAAAACGAAGGGTTATGCGAAGATTTTCGGAGTATGCTAAGTATTCTGAATATAGACATTTCATATAAACAAGATATTAAAAGGATTAGAAATAAGATAAAAAATAAGCTGAAATCTGAGGACGAACTTCCACCTTCTGCGAAAATAGCTCGGATAATTTATTCATCTGAAATATATAATCGTACAAAGGTAGAAACATTTATAATGGAGGATAACAAGCTCCTAGTTCAATCTGGCCAAATACGGCACAAATTTGGAGAAGCGCTAAAAAAATATATTCAGTCGGAGATTAAAGATCATTATTTAGTTATGGACGGCTTGAGATGTGCGAGGGTTAAGTAGGAAGATTTTCCCTCTTTCTTTTAAGTAATCATTGTTCTAAAATTAATGTATATATATAAATCTGGAGGTAACTATGGGCGAGAAGGAAAGTCACACTTTTGATGATTTAATCCAGCAGATAAATCAAACTGCTGGAGATATACAACGGGAAAGAGGCACTCTGTTTGAAAAGTTGGTTCTATCTTATTTGCGTAATGAACCGACATATCAACGGTTATACAAGAATGTTTGGACGTTAGGGAATGTACCCTCTGAGTATGGTATTCCTAAAAAGGATACTGGTGTTGATCTTGTTGCTGAACAATTTAATGGTGACTTAGTGGCCATTCAGGCGAAGTTTTACCAAAATAAAGTTGGTAAAAATGAAATTAACTCATTTGTTGCAGAATTAGGGAAAAACTACTACCAGCGCGGCTTAATTGTCTCTACAGTTGACGATTGGAATAAAAACGCTAGAGAAACGATTGATCACAATGAAAAAGGTATTGAGATTATCGGGTTATCCGATTTACGAAATTCACAAATTGATTGGACTAAATACAGTTTTGAACGTCCAGAAGTGGTTACAATCAAGGAACCTAAGAAGTTGCGTTCTTATCAGGAAACGGCTTTAGAACATGCGTTGGAGCACTTTGCAACAAAAGACCGTGGACAAATGATTATGGCACCGGGAACAGGTAAGACCTTTACCAGTTTAAAGATTGCAGAGACATTTGCTAAGAAAGAAAATAGACAGTTCAAAGTTTTGTATCTAGTCCCAAGTATTCAGCTATTAACGCAGACGTTACGTGGCTGGAATAATGATACCGAATTGAAAATCACAAGTATGGCGGTTACCTCCGACCGTGACGCCTCCCGAGGCGAGGACGGAACTGAAGATATTAAAGCTAGCGATATTGGCTATCCAGCGACAACTTCAAAAGAAAAATTGTTGAAAAACTGGGAAGACGTGAAAAAAACACAGCAAACCGCAAATATGGTTGTTGTGTTTAGTACCTATCAAAGTATTGATGTTATTGGCGGCGCACAAAAAGAAGGCTTTCCAGAGTTTGATTTAATTATTTCTGATGAAGCTCACAGGACTACAGGAGCACATGAATCAAGTAAAGAAGCTAGTATATTCTCCCGGGTTCATAGCAACACATATGTTCAAGGACGAAAGAGAATCTATCAAACCGCCACCCCTAAAATTTATGGCGAGAGTGCTAAAAAGAACGCTAAGGAGAAAAGTATCTTAGTTTCTTCGATGGATGATGACAGTAAGTACGGTGAAGTTTTCTATCGTATGGGCTTTGGGCAGGCGGTTTCTCATGGAATCTTGACTGACTATAAAGTTATGGTTCTTGCTGTAGATGAAACTGCAATTCAAAAAGATATGCAGCGAACTTTGGCTGATCCAGAGAATGGGTTAAATATTGATGATGTTGGTCGAATTGTTGGTATTTGGAATGGGATGATGAGACGGAACGGTTACAAGAATCCTATCAAAAATTCTCCTTACGACGGAGCACCATTAGAGCGAGCTATTGCATTTACAAGAACAATTGCTGACTCAAAGAAAGTCTCACAACAATTTGAAGAAGTTGTTAATGATTATATTGGATCAGAAATAGAGGATGAATCTATCCATTTATCAATGCGTCATGCGGATGGAACAATGAACGCTTTACAAAAAGGTGAAATATTAGATTGGCTGGCAGATTCAGAAAAACCATCTGATGAGGCAAGAATCGTTTCAAATGTAAGATTCCTAACAGAAGGTATTGATGTTCCAACTTTGGACGCGGTTATTTTCTTAGCACCAAAAAAATCACAAGTGGACATTGTTCAGGCTGTAGGCCGTATTATGCGCAAAGCTGAGGAAAAAGATTACGGATATATTATTCTTCCTATAGTAATCCCAGCTGATGAGACACCGGAAACAATTTTAGACAATAATAAAAACTATGAGGTAGTCTGGCAGGTAATCAATGCATTGCGCTCTGTGGATGAACGTTTTGAGGCGATGGTGGATAAACTTAATATCGCAAAACCGAAGCAATTAAAAGTTATCGGTGTGGGTAGTGCACCGGCTAAAGGTAACGACTTAATCAATGAAGATTCGGATAACTCATATACGCAAACAAAACTGGATCTTGAATGGGACAAATTTGAAGGTGCTATTTTCGGGAAGATAGTCCAAAAGGTTGGGGATCGCAAGTATCTCGAAAATTGGTCAACGGATGTTGCAAAGATTGCCCAACGACAAATTAGCTGGATTAAGAACAAGCTTAAAGATAAAAACGATCCTATCACTATTGAATTTAAAAAGTTCATATCTTCATTGCAACATAATATCAATGAGAGTATAGATGAAAACCAGGCAGCGGAAATGTTATCACAGCATTTGATTACTAAACCTATCTTTGAGGCATTGTTTGAAGAATACAGCTTTGTAAATAGTAATCCTGTATCCGCTGCTATGGAAAACATTATAAGAGAACTTGAAAAAGCTGGTTTTGCGAAAGAACAAGAGAATTTAGAGCCGCTATATGAGTCTGTAAGAATGAGAGCCGAAGGAGTAGAAAAATCAGAAGATAAGCAGAAAATTATTGTGACGCTATATGATAAATTCTTCAGTACAGCGTTTAAATCAACTACTGAGAGACTTGGAATTGTCTTTACACCGATTGAAGTAGTGGATTTTATTATTAAATCAGTTGACGATGTATTAAAAGAACATTTTGGAAAGTCAGTGGCAAGTGAGAATGTTCATGTGCTTGATCCTTTTACTGGTACAGGGACATTTGTCGTGCGCGTGTTGACATATTTGTATGAGCAAATGAACCATGGTGAAATTTCACTAGCTGATATTACTCGTAAGTTTACGCGAGAATTGCATGCTAATTAGATCATCCTGTTAAGTTACTATATTGCTGCAATCAATATCGAATCAGTATTCTATGATATTAGTAACCGGGATGAGAGATATCAACCATTTGAAGGAATCGTATTAACGGATACTTTTGAGAGTACAGAGAAAGAGGACATATTAGAAGATTCATATTTTGGCGTCAATGATGAACGGTTGAAAAGACAGAAAGAACTACCTATAACAGTTATCTTAGGGAATCCCCCTTATTCGGCTAAACAGGGGAGTGAAAATGATGATAATCAAAATTTAAGATATATTAATCTAGATAAAAGAATACACGATACTTATGTACGTTTATCCAAGGCAAATGCAACACATACATTGTACGACTCATATATCAAGGCTTTTAGATGGGCAACGGATAGAATATCAAATGGAGTGGTTGCTTTTGTAAGCAATGGTTCTTTTATCGATAATCAAAGTACCGATGGATTTAGAAAAGCACTATTTGAGGAATTTAATCATTTATACATTTTTAATTTACGCGGTGATCAGCGTACTCAAGGCGAAACTTCTCGTAGAGAAGGCGGGAAAATTTTCGGTTCAGGAAGTAGGACACCGATTGCTATTTCAATCTTAGTAAAAGATGGCAGTGATAACCATAATGTTTATTACCATGATATTGGAGATTATTTATCTCGAACGGAAAAATTGAAAATTTTGAGTGACTCAGAATCTATCAGTGGGATTAACTGGCATAAAATAGAGCCAGATATGAACGATGATTGGGTTAATCAACGAGATGGAAATTACTTGAATTATAAAGCAATTTCCCCGGATATTTTTTGTAACAAAGCAATAGGGGTGCAGACAAAGAGAGATTCATGGGCTATTGGTTTTAACAAAAGAAAAGTTAGAGATAATATCCATCGGATGATTGACAATTACAATGAAGAATTAGGAAAATTAGTCCATATAATTGATGGTAATACCCGATTCTCAATGGTTTCTAAAAATGAACAAAAGATTAAGTGGAGCGATGAATTAAAAAGAAAATTTGAACGAGGCGAGAATTTAACGGTTGATGATGATAACTTAGTGTTAACAATGTATCGTCCCTTTACAAAAAAATGGTTGTACTATGATAGAGCTGTAGTTGCTAGGCCAGGAAGATATGCTGAAATTTTTTCCAAAGAGAATCAAGTTATATATACAACTGGAACAGGTGCAAAGGGAGGATTTTCAAGTATCCTCTTAAAAGAAATTCCTGACGCCAATATGATGTCGGCTGGTGGCCAAGGTTATCCGTTATATGATAATGAAGCTATCAACAATACGAACAAGGCTCATATATACAATGTGAATAGTCACCTTGGAATTGACATGGATGAAATTTTTTATTATGTATATGGATTGTTGAATTCAAAGCAATTTATCGAATTGTATTCAGCTGATTTACAAAAAGCACTTCCCCGAATTCCACTTGTTAAGAATAAGGAAAAATACATTGAGGTTGGTCATAAATTGGCAGACCTACATTTGAACTATGAGCTACAAGAAAGCTGGAAGGGCGTTGAAGTAGTAAGCAATACTGATTATCCTAGTTATAAGGTATCAAAAATGAAACATCCAAAAAAAGACCTGTTGGACAAAATTATTTATAATGATCAGCTAACTGTCACTAATATTCCTGAAAAGGCATATGAATATGTGGTTAATGGTCGTCCAGCAATTGAATGGATTATCGACCAGTATCGTGTTAAAACGGATAAGAAGTCAGGTATTACGGATGATCCTAATGATTTCAGCGAAGATCCTAAATATATATTGAATCTATTACTTTCAATTATCACAGTCAGTATGAAGACGCTAGAATTGATTGATGAACTACCAGAGTTTGAAGTGGTTGAATAACAAATTTTTTCATGTCCAAATTAAAGGTTAAGACAATATAGCACTTGAAAAGGAGTAAATAAATGGTTGGAAATAAATGGTTTAAATGTGATCTTCACTTACACTCAACAGCTAGTGAGTGTTTTCGAGATAAGTCAGTTACCGCAGAACAATGGGTTGCGGAATGTAAAGAAAAAGGACTGGATTGTGTTGCATTGACTGATCACAATACTGGCGCAAACATCGATGAATACAAGGAAGTGGCGGAAAAAAATAATCTTGTGCTTTTTCCAGGAGTAGAGCTGACTTGTAGTGAAAGTAAAGTACACTTGTTAGTAATATTTGATAGAAATTCGGGAACCACGGAGGTAGAGGACTTTATACTTGCAATGGAAATCTCCAGGAATCAATTTGCCTCCTCAGAAGCAAACTCCCCAAAAACTGTTATTGATGTTGTAAGATACGCTGAGGAACACGGATATATTGTTATTCCAGCTCATATCGATGAGTACAACGGGCTATCTTCATTGAGCCACAGTGCTCGGAAAGACATTTTTGAATCACCTAATATTCCAGCAGTACAGGTTGTTCAAAAAGAATTTTTTGATATTTTAGAAAATAATATAAATGGTGAAGAAAAACAAAATAAATTTAATGAGGTCATGGAAAGGTACAATGGATTAGGAGATGATAGCCTTAAGAATTGGTTCAAATCAGCAAGAGAAGCAAAGGATAATGGGATGAACTTGCTTACCTTCTCTGATAATCCACATGCAGAAGGGAATAGTCAACATGGACTTTGGGGTATAGGTCAGCGATGTACTTTTATAAAAATGAAGGAAAATCCGGATTTATCTTCTCTAAGAGACGCATTGCTGCTTGGTAAAGAAAGAACTTGTGCTGATTTTTTTGAATTTCAAAAGAATATGGAGCCAACAATAATCAACTCGCTCGTATTTTCGGGAACTACTCTTAGTAATGAGGAAATTACTGTGGATTTTAGCCGAAATTTAACGACAATCATCGGAGGACGAGGTACTGGTAAATCATGTATTACTCGATTGCTATTTTTTGTGTTGGGTAAAGAAGAAATTCTGAGTAGTTATCCTGAAATTGAGTCTGAATATAAGAATTTTGCAAAAAAGTCGAATGGTGAATCAGGTATATTTACGGATAATACACGAGTCAGCCTTGAGGTATTGTATAAGGGTACTAAATTCAAAATTGTTAGAACTACTAATTCACATCAAGTATTCTCTGTTGATGAGGCTGATAATGAAGTTGAGGTCGGTATTGAACGACTAAATATGGTTTCTTCAAAAATTGACCTTTATATGCAAAAACAAATTTATGAAATATCAAAAAATCAGAAAAGTATTCTTAATCTAGTAGATACATTTAATTCGGTAGAAATAGAAGAAATAAATGATGAGCTAGAAGGCTATAAGAGTGAAATATTAAAAATAAATCTAGATAATGATGAGTTAAAAAAATCTGTCAGTCAAAAAAGAGTTATTGAATTAAAAATCGAAGATCTCCGTAAGAAAGAGTCAAAGCTAACAAATGAAAGCATAAAACAGATTTTTGAAAGTAATAAGGAAGAATTACTGAGCAAAAAAATTATCTCTGACGATTTAGAGAATTTTCGTAGTATTCCTAAGAAGTTACAAGATGTAGTTAACTTGGTTTCGGTCCCAGAAAATAAGCTTGAAATTTCTGACGAAATTGATCTGCTTAGAGATAGTTTAATAGGCAAGGTGAGGAAAGATATTGAGACGATATCTATTGGTATTAAGAATATATCAAAAAGTGTTGAGGACTACAAAGATCAGCTGAATGATTCAAAATGGATTGAAGCTTTTAAGAAAACACTCGAAGCCTATTCTCAACTTAAGACACAGTTAGATCCGGAAGATTTTGCGACGATGGATAATTTAGATGTTCTCTACAATGAGTTGGAAGAAAAAGAAAATTTGTTGAAAGAAATCATTGAAAAAGAAAAAGAGCTAGATAATAATCAGTTGAGAATCAAACAATATCGTGGACAAGTTGATACCTGTCTTGGTAACTTAACTCGTGCAAGAAGAGATTTTTGTAATGAAATTTTTTCAGATATTGACGGAATAAAAGCACAAATTCAACCAAACAGAGATTTTTCGGATTATATTAAGAAATTGAGGGAGATTCTAGGTAAAGAAGATACATTCGAAACAGAATTTGATAATCTTCTTCAAAAAATGAGTAGAACCAATTTTTCTTATAGAGAAATCTATAAAGATATTGAAAAAGTTAATTCTGGTGTTGAAAGTACAAGTGAAATATTTTCAGACAAAAAGTTGATTAATTTTCTTAAAAAGCTGTCTAAAACTCAATTATCTGATATCCAGGTTCTGACCCCAAATGACTTAATCACGATAACAATCGAGTTAAATGGAAGGATGGTAAATCTGTCCAATGCTTCGGCAGGTCAAAAAACATCTGCAATATTATCTATGATACTGGCATACGGAAACTCTCCACTAGTATTGGATCAGCCAGAAGATGACCTGGATAGTCAGCTGATTAATGATTTAATTGTCAAAAGTATATTGAAACGAAAAGAGAATAGACAAATAATCGTAGTTACGCATAACGCAAATATTCCTGTGAATGGGGATTCCGAATGGCTAATTTGTATGGGGGATTCAAGAAATGTAACAGCTGATCTGTGTGGTTCAGTAGATGAGCCAAAAGTGAAAAACAGGATTTGTCGAGTTATGGAAGGTGGAGATGACGCGTTTAAACATCGTGCTACTAGATACGGTTTCAAACAAATAAATTAAAAAATGACTAGTCTATTTTATGGTGTTAATTGGTGTCAATTCTTTCCTTTTTTATCAATTTGTAACATTGAAAAAGCAAATTCAACTTTCTGAATTGTTGCTATAAAAGGATATAAGTGGATTGAGTATTCTTTAATTTTCTTTTGGGAATTTTCAAAACGTTAATTGCCAAAGTCTTTGCGAATTTATTCGCTTACGAATAACAGTATGGGACGGAGATTTTCTTGGAAATCGAGTACCATTCATATCAGCAACTTCAAGAAGACACTTTCTCATTGTGGGAAGGTGTCTTCTTTATTGGCAACTTTTCTCCACCAAATAAAAAAAATGACGGAGAAAAGAGGTGATGGCGGTGAAAGACTGCAATTATCAAGAGTTGAAAAAACTGTCACTCAGGCAGAATTTGCTAAATATACGAACAAAAATTCACGAATATAAATGATTGTCGAATAACTCATTCTCAATCTCCCTGTTGATTTAAAAAATCTTATAACTAAAATCAATACTACAGATTTAATTTGGAAGATAAAAAATTCCAGTCTTTACACATTTTGATGAAAGAAATTTTTCATCTGCTATAATAAGCAAAAAGAAAAGAGTGAGATCTTTGGACGAACAAGCTGCAAAAAAACTAGTCGGTAAATTCAATCAAGAAGAATTGATTCAACTCATCTGTACTCTAGTCGCACAAAATGAAGAAGCAGAAGAGCAATTGTTATCTTTTTGTCAAAAAGAAAAGCCCAATCAAAACAAGCTACTTATTCTTGAGCAACAACTAAATAATGCCTGGATAAATGCCTATAATATTATCGATGAATTTAATGAATACGGAGGTGGTTCAGAAAACGATGAATATGATGCGTATTTGGAATTAGATCGGCTTGCGGAGTTATTACAAGAAACGAATTTTTCTTGGAAGCTAAGGAAAAAAATCTTAGATGAAATCATGGAACAGGTTCATATAGACAACAGCGGTTTCACGGATAATTTGGTGGATGTAGCGGTTGAACTTTGTCAAACAAAAGAAGAAAACTTATATTTAGCGAATTGTCTTGTACAGTACGGAAATTCTTATTATAAAAAAGCGGCTGCGCAACTGTATAAAGAAAATGGGGAAAAAACTAAGTATTTAATTGTTCTCCAAGAAAATTTGGAGTACAGTTCTGATTATGTAGAGCTAGCAACCTTTTATCAACAAGAAGGAAAAGAAAACGAAGCTATCCAACTTGCTTGGAAAGGATTAGATGAATCTTTATATAATTGGACGGATCTATACAAATTCTTATTTTCCTACTATCAAGAAAAAAATGATGAGGCTTCGTTATTAAAATTATATCAGTTTTCCTTGATGAAAAAGAGGGATATAGATGTGATGACAGAACAGATGTATAACTATTACAAGAAAAAAAGAGAGACAGTAAAACAAAAAGAAATGTTAATCAAGCTGATGGTCTGTACAAATGATGTTAAAAAATGGTATGAACGTTGTCAAGAAGAGCTAACGACAGATGAATTAGCACAATATGAACCACAATTTATTGAAGTGATTAAAAAGAAAAAACCTTCTTATTATCTAGATATTTGTATCGAAAGAGGGCAGTTAGCTACGGTTCTTTTAAAATTACAAAATCCAAACAGTTCTTACTACAGTTACAGTACTATTGATGAGGATCATCGGTATAGTAAGCAACTGATAAAGGAATATCCTCAAGAAATTCTTGCACTTTACTGGCAAGAAGTTGATTACTATGCTAAAAAAGGAAAGAGAAATAATTATTCCTATGTGGTAAATCTTTTAGAAGAAATTCACGAGACAATGAAAAAACTTCATCTAGAAAAACAATGGGAAGTGCAATACCAAAAGTTTGTGGTGGTTCATAAGCGTAAGAGGTTACTGATGGAAATGTTGGAGAAATTTCAGTTGCATGATACGGCATCACTAGAGAATCAGTAGAATCATAAGTTATGAAGCTATTTAAAACCTTCAAAATAGAGATTAAAAAGAAATAGTAGAATGGTTAACCCAGTGATAAGTATCTCTGTCCAATCTTTCAGTATTATTAGGATGTGATTGGTTGTTTCAGGAAAGTCGTGTTGGATAAGAAATACTAGAATTCGATTAAATATTATCATTTTTTACACTGAAATTTAGCCGATAGATTATTTACGATTATTTTAATTTTTATCATTGCTGGTCAAATAGATAAACAGGTTCAGCTCTAATATGAATCTTTCGTTTTGCTTCTTCTTTCAAAGCTTAGTATAATAGCGTTGTTTCGGTAAAAAGTGCTGAACTAGGAGGAAGTATACATAATGGCAAGTAATTTTTGGGCAGAATTGCCGAAGCCCTTTTTTATATTGGCACCGATGGAAGATGTGACAGATGTCGTGTTTCGTCATGTTGTGAAAGAAGCGGGAGCACCGGATGTTTTCTTTACGGAGTTTACGAATTCAGATAGTTTTTGTCATCCGGAAGGGATCGAAAGTGTCCGTGGACGGTTAGTTTTCACGGAAGATGAACAGCCGATGGTCGCTCATATTTGGGGCGACAAGCCAGAATTTTTTCGTCAAATGAGTATCGCTTTGGCGGATATGGGATTTAAGGGAATTGATCTGAATATGGGGTGTCCGGTTCCAAATGTTGCCGAACGAGGCAAAGGCAGCGGTTTGATTTTACGTCCTGAAGTGGCGGCGGAATTGATCGCAGCGGCGAAAGCGGGGGGCTTGCCAGTCAGTGTGAAAACACGGGTCGGCTTTACGGAGCTGGCTGAAATGGAGCAGTGGATCAGTCACTTATTGAAACAAGATATCGCCAATCTTTCGATCCATTTGCGAACACGAAAAGAAATGAGTAAAGCGGCGGCTCATTGGGAATTGATTCCTCAAATCATAAAAATGCGCGATGAGCTCGCACCACAGACGCTGATCACGATCAACGGCGATATTTTGGATCGCCAGATGGGGCTGGAACTGGCTGAAAAATATGGGGTCGATGGTGTGATGATTGGCCGCGGGATTTTCAAAAATCCGTATGCTTTTGAAAAAAATCCGCAACCGCATACGCCAAAAGATTTGATCGATTTATTACGGTTACAGCTTGATCTGCAAGATAAATATGCGGAGCAAGTTCCGCGTTCTATTGTCGGCTTGCATCGCTTTTTCAAAATCTACGTCAAAGGATTTCCTGGAGCGAATGATTTGCGTGTTCGCTTGATGAATACAAAAACTACCGCAGAAGTCCGCGCAATTTTAGCAGAGTTTGAAAAAAATAATTAAACAACCATTCGTCCTCAAAAGTCAGTCTTTGAGGGCGAATGGTTTTTTTGAAGACAACGATTTGACTGACAAGTATCAATAGGTTTGTCAGTTTATCAATCTCAGTCGTGTCACGGGATAAGTCATAATCATTTTTGGTTCCATCACTGCGCTAATCCATCAGCTTAGCTTGTTTCAAAATTTTCAAAGGATGAGAGGCTGCTGGACGAGCAAGTATCGTTGCTTCAGTCAGATCCGTCACACCCTCTTTACTAATTATTCGTGTAATTCTAAGGGCAGTCCATCTGGATCGAAGAAGAACGTCATCTTTTCGCCAGTAAAGGCATCCGTTCGCAACGGCTCGCATGCAACGCCGCAACTCGCTAAGTAAGCAACGGTCGCTGCGATATCAGTTGTTTTGAATGCTAGATGACGTAGTCCGGCTGCTTCAGGAAAACTTGGACGCTGCGGCGGATTTTGTATCGCAAAAATTTCTAGTTCAGCATCATTTAATTGCAAATCCAATTTATAATCGTTTCGTTCAGGGCGATAATTTTCGCGAATGATCGGTAAGCCGAGGATATCCACATAAAAATGTCGCGCTTTTTGATAATCTGACACAATGATAGCGACGTGATGAATCGCGGAAAAATCTGGTTTCGACATAAAAACATCCTTTCGGTTTTATGACCAGTCGGTTAAATGCTGGATCAAATTAGAGGAGGTGACAAGATTTCTGCCACCTCCTTTTTAGTTTGCCTTCAAATAAACGTCTTGTCCTTCTTCTTGCAAATGAGCGACGTGCTGTTCACCCCAACTGCATAAACTGTCTAAAATATCTGAAAGGCTACGCCCGTATTCGCTTAATGAATATTCAACTTTCGGCGGTACTTGCTGGTACACTTTCCGGTCGATGATTTTGTCATCTTCTAATTCGCGGAGTTGTTGCGTTAACATTTTTTGGCTGATGCCGGTGATGCCGCGTTTCAAATCACTAGGACGCATGGGTCCATGGTGTAGGTTACAAAGAATGATTGGTTTCCATTTTCCACCGATAACATCCATTGTTGCTTCTACGCCGATCATATATGCACGATTTTCCAAAAAAAATTCCTCCTTAAAACCCTTGATACAATTCAAAAGTCACTAAAAGGTACCTATGATACAAAAAAGTGGGTACTTATCAAAAGTTCATCAACAGTATATAGTATCTTCTTGTAGCTTACAAATAATTTTTTTGGAGGAAAAAAATGGAAAAGAAACTCTCACCAAACTTAACTTTACTGGCTCTCGCAATCAATGCCTTTACGATCGGGTCGACTGAATTTATCAGCGTCGGATTGTTGCCGATGATCGTCAAAAGTTTCGATGTCACACTCGCACAAGCAGGTTTGACCGTCTCTTTATACGCGTTAGGCGTAACAATCGGCGCCCCGTTATTAACTATTTTGACCGGCAAGTGGAACCGGCGCAATTTGATGATCGGGATCATGCTTTTATTTATTGGCGGGAATGTATTAGCCGCATTTGCCCCAACCTTTATGATTTTATTACTGGGTCGTATTTTAGCAGCATTGGCACATGGAATCTTTATGTCAGTTTCAACAGTTGTTGCTGCTGATGTCGTTGCGCCGTCGCGTCGTGCAAGTGCGATCGCCATCATGTTTACCGGTTTGACTGTCGCAACTGTAACAGGAGTACCATTGGGAACATTTATTGGTCAACAAACAACATGGAATATGTCCTTTATTTTTATCGCAGCAGTTGGTTTACTTGGTTTGATCGCCAGCAGTTTCTTAGTTCCGCGTCAATTACCGATTCCTGGCAAAGTCGATTTGAAAGGTTTTGTTCGAATCTTTACGAATAAACCGTTAGTGATGTCTTTCTTGATTACCGCATTCGGTTACGGCGGGACGTTTGCTGCCTACACATACCTTTCACCAATCTTAGAAAATTTTGGTTTTTCCGCAAATGCAGTCGTGATCATTTTGATTGTTTATGGTGTGATGGTCGCGATTGGCAATACTGTCGGTGGACATTTGGCAAATGAAAAACCACTTGCTTCATTGATCAAGATGTTTGGTCTTTTACTAGCATCCTTGCTGTTCTTGTTTATCACGATCATGCTTGGAAATACGCTTCTCGGTTTGCTGGCAGCGATCCTTTTAGGGCTGTTTGCTTTCATGAACGTGCCGGGATTGCAGTTATATGTTGTGCAGTTGGCTGAAAAATATGTACCGCAAGACATTACGTTGGCTTCCGCATTTAATATCGCTGCTTTCAATGTCGGGATTACGTTAGGCTCGACTGTCGGTGCACAAGTCACAGGGAAAATGGGCATTGCTTACACACCGATTTTTGGTGCAGCGATTGTTTTACTAGCGATTCTTTTGATCGTGCAAGTGAAAAGAAGCGAAACGCCGAGTTCTTTGAATGAAACAGCCGGTTGTGAAGAGTAACAGTCATAAAAAATCGAACCGCAAAAGCTATTAAACTGACTTTTGCGGTTCGGTTTATTTTATTTTAAAATCAGCCGCGAACGGGGGCTTTGCGAAAATGGATCAGACAAGTAATACTGCTAACAATAAAATTAGTAGTACGATCAGCGAGAGCTGCGAGCCGGTAACAGTCGCAGCTCTGTCGAGATTCAGAACCAATTAAAAAAGTTTATGCAGGTACGCACATTGCGGCATTTCTTCCCTCATACGGCTATCAAGCAGTAAGGTGAACAGGAAAAGCGGTATTTGATTCGTTTTTTGAGCCATACGTTTTTGGTTTTTTTTTGCAGGAATGAATTAACAGCGGGTAAAAGGAAACACCAGAAGAATTGGTACAAATTTTAGATAGCATCCTGCCATTTGATTTTATTTGAGGTCTTCATGAAAATGAGCTTTAATATGAACAGAAGCTCCGATATCTTCCGATTTATCGAGAAATTTCCAGTTTAAATCGGAAGTTTTCCGATTTCGGTTGACGCTTCCTCAATTGTTTGATACATTAATTCCTGCCGGTAAATCGGAAGTTTTCCGATTTAATCTATCAAAACGAAAAGAGGACAGAAAATGAAAAAATATTTAGTGGGTTTAGGACTTTTATTGAGCGGGTTTGCATTGACTGCCTGCGGAACTGCTGAAAATGGACAAACAGCCGAAAAGGGACAACTACAGGCGATTGCAACTTTTTATCCAATGTATGAATTTACAAAAGAAGTAATTGGGGATGAGGGCACGGTGGAATTGCTGATTCCTGCTGGAACGGAACCTCACGATTATGAACCAAGCGCAAAAGATGTCGCAAAAATTTCCCAAGCGGATGCCTTCGTGTATAATAGTGAAGAAATGGAAACTTGGGTCGAAAGTATCGAAGATAGTCTGGATGAAGAAAAAACACTGGTCATTGAAGCGGCAGATCAAATCGATTTGTTGGAAATGACAGACGACGGTCATGACCACGACCATGAAGAGGAAGACCATGATCACGATCATGACAAAGATCCCCACGTTTGGACAGACCCGATAATGGCGATCAAAGAAGTGGAGACCATCCGGGATGAACTAAGTGAGAAATTCCCTGATAAAAAAGCGGCCTTTGAAAAAAATGCTGCAGCGTATATTGAGAAATTACAGAAACTAGATCAAGACTTCACGGATGCTTTTGCGAATGCAACGAACAAGACCTTCGTCACTCAGCATGCGGCATTTGGCTATTTAGCCAATCAATACGGCTTGACCCAAGAATCGATTGCAGGAATTTCACCAGATCAGGAACCTTCACCAAGTCGTTTGGCGGAATTAAAACATTTTGTTGAGGATCATGGCGTGAAAGTGATTTATTTTGAAGAAAATGCCAGCAGCAAAGTGGCAGAGACTCTTTCAAAAGAAACTGGTGTGAAATTGGCGGTGCTGAATCCAGTAGAAAGCTTGACGAAACAACAAATGGAAGATGGTAAGACCTATCTTTCCATCATGCAGGAAAACTTAGAGGCATTAAAAGAAAGTATCAACTAAAGGAGGCGCAACATTGCGCTACATCGATGTAAAGGATTTAACATTTTATTATGATGACGAACCGGTGTTAGAAGACATCACTTATTCTGTTGACGATGGTGAGTTTGTCATTCTGACGGGAGAAAACGGGGCAGCTAAATCAACGCTGATCAAGGCGACACTTGGCTTGCTGAAGCCTACTAAAGGGGAGGTCACGTTGGCAAAAACCAATGCGGCGGGGGAAAAAATCAGTATCGGATATATTCCCCAACAAATTGCGTCTTTCAATGTCGGCTTTCCCAGCACCGTGTTGGAATTGGTTCGATCAGGACGCTATCCAAGAGGTCACTGGTTCAAACGTTTGACTGAAAAAGATCATCTTCATGTCAAACGAGCATTGGACGCAGTGGGAATGTGGGAGATGCGTCATAAACGAATCGGCGAATTGTCCGGCGGGCAAAAACAGCGAATCAGTTTGGCACGAATCTTCGCAACCGACCCGGATTTATTTATTCTGGATGAGCCGACAACAGGAATGGACGAACAATCACGGATGGATTTTTATCGGTTGTTGCGCCACAGTGCTCACGTTCATGGTAAATCAATTTTAATGATTACCCATGACCATGAAGACATCAAATCCTATTGTGATCGGCAGATCCGCTTGGTACGAAAGGAGGATTCTCAATGGCGTTGCTTTCATTTGAATTCATGAGAAAAGCCTTCTTGGCAGTCATTTTTATTGCCGGAATTGCACCGATGCTGGGAGTATTTCTGGTGATTCGCCGACAATCCTTGATGGCAGACACCTTGTCCCATGTTTCGTTGGCCGGGGTGGCACTAGGTTTCTTCTTTAATTTGAACCCTAATTTGACCACGCTGATTGTAGTGGTTATTGCGGCGATACTATTAGAATATTTGCAGTCGATGTATCGCAGTTACGCAGAAATCTCCATTGCAATTTTGATGGCGGGGGGCTTAGCGCTGGCTTTGGTGCTGATGAATCTCAGCGGTGGCAATTCTGCTACCAGCATCCAGTCCTACTTGTTTGGCTCTATCGTGACTATCACGACACAACAGGTGGTTCTGTTGGGCATTTTGTTTGTAGTCACTGAAATTTTATTCTTCTTGTTTAAACGCCCCATGTACGTGTTGACCTTTGATGAAGACACGGCTCACGTGGACGGTTTACCTATCCACGGGATGTCGATGCTCTTTAATGTGTTGACTGGGGTTGCCATTGCGGTAATGATTCCGATTGCCGGTGCGTTGCTGATTTCAGCAATCATCGTTTTACCTGCAGCAATCAGCATGCGGATTGGAAAAAGTTTCAATGCGGTGATTTTGCTCAGTATTGTGATCGGATTGATCGGAATGTTGGGGGGCTTGACCAGCTCTTTTTATCTGGATACACCACCAGGGGCGACCATCACTCTTGTGTTTATCGCATTGTTCTTACTGGTCAATTTATTCAAGCGACTCATCATTGTGGTGCAGCGCAAGCAGCGAATCAATCAATAAAAGTGACAAGAGGCGAAGGTTTTCGCCTTTTTTTTGCGCTTTCACAGATAATTTACGAACTATTTTTTAAAATAAGTGGAAAACACTCGAATTTTTCCTTCTAAAGCCTTATAATAAAGCGACTAAAAATTAAACAAGGAGTGAAGTTTGTGAAAGTACGTCGTAGTGAACGATTGATCGACATGACACATTATTTATTGGATCATCCTCATGAGTTGATTCCATTGACCTTTTTTGCCAAACGCTATGAATCTGCGAAATCTTCCATCAGTGAGGATCTTGCCATTGCAAAAAAAACCTTTAAGAAACGGGGAACGGGAATTTTAGAAACGATTCCCGGTGCGGCTGGCGGGGTGGTATTTATTCCTGAGATTCCGAAAGAAGAAGCCAAGCGCTATATTGAGGCGTTGGCTGCTCGTTTATCGGAACAAGATCGATTGTTGCCAGGCGGCTATGTTTATTTATCTGATTTATTGGGAGAGCCTGATTTGTTGCGGCAAGTGGGACGAATCATTGCCTCAAAATATCTAGGGCAAAAAATCGATGCGGTGATGACGGTAGCCACAAAGGGCGTACCGATTGCTCAAGCAGTTTCCTATTACTTGAATGTACCTTTTGTGATTGTACGGCGGGACTCCAAAATTACTGAAGGGTCAACAGTTAGTGTTAATTATGTTTCCGGTTCTTCTGAACGAATCGAAAAAATGGAATTGTCCAAACGTAGTCTAAAACGAGGCTCTCGGGTCTTAGTCGTGGATGATTTTATGAAGGGCGGCGGCACAATCAACGGTATGCAAAGCCTGATTGAAGAATTTGAATGTGATTTGGTGGGCGTGACGGTTTTTGCAGAAGCCAAATTCAAAGGAACCCGGGCAATTACGGAATATACCTCTTTGCTTTACGTACAGGATGTAGATACTCAGACAAAAACAATCTCGGTAGTGCCGGGAAATTATTTCACCGAATAAAGAAAGCAAAACGAAACGTCCATTACTTAACTGGGCGTTTTTTTCTAAATTGGTATGGCTGTTTAATGGCTGATGCAGTTGCAATCAGTTGCGAATTGGGCTACACTTAGACAGTAAAAAAGTGAAGAGATGCTAGTTCCTCTAAATACAAGTTGAGTAGTGGAATGGTATGCGGTACGACAATCAAATTAAATTTTCTAAAAAGAAAATTTAATTCATAAAAAGGAGTAAGGATGCCAGTTCCTCTAAATACAAGTTGAGTAGTGGAATGGTATGCGGCACGACAATCAAATTAAATTTTCTAAAAAGAAAATTTAATTCATAAAAAGGAGTAAGGATGCCAGTTCCTCTAAATACAAGTTGAGTAGTGGAATGGTATGCGGCACGACAATCAAATTAAATTTTCTGAAAAGAAGATTTAATTCATAAAAAGGAGTAAGGATGCTAGTTCCTCTAAATACAAGTTGAGTAGTGGAATGGTATGTGGCACGACAATCAAATTAAATTTTCTGAAAAGAAAATTTAATTCATAAAAAGGAGTAAGGATGCCAGTTCCTCTAAATACAAGTTGAGTAGTGGAATGGTATGCGGCACGACAATCAAATTAAATTTTCTAAAAAGAAAATTTAATTCATAAAAAGGAGTAAGGATGCCAGTTCCTCTAAATACAAGTTGAGTAGTGGAATGGTATGCGGCACGACAATCAAATTAAATTTTCTGAAAAGAAGATTTAATTCATAAAAAGGAGTAAGGATGCTAGTTCCTCTAAATACAAGTTGAGTAGTGGAATGGTATGTGGCACGACAATCAAATTAAATTTTCTGAAAAGAAAATTTAATTCATAAAAAGGAGTAAGGATGCCAGTTCCTCTAAATACAAGTTGAGTAGTGGAATGGTATGCGGCACGACAATCAAATTAAATTTTCTAAAAAGAAAATTTAATTCATAAAAAGGAGTAAGGAGTGAACAGTGTGACAGCACGTTTTGCAATTATTTTGGCAGCGGGAAAAGGGACCCGTATGAAATCCAAGTTATATAAGGTTTTACATCCAGTCTGTGGTAAACCAATGGTGGAGCATATCATCAATCGAGTGTCAGAAACACAGCCTCAGGAAATCATCACAGTGGTTGGACATGGCGCAGATAAAGTGAAAGAACAACTAGGCACTCGGAGCCAGTATGCTTTGCAGGCAGAACAATTAGGCACTGGACATGCTGTCTTGCAGGTAGAACCTTTTCTAAAAGGCAAGAAGGGCACTACGCTGGTTATCAGCGGAGATACCCCGTTATTGACGACGGAGACCTTGAACAATCTCTTTGAATACCATCAAGGAAAAAACGCCAGTGCGACAATTTTAACGGCAGATGCGGCAGATCCTACCGGGTACGGACGTATTATTCGCGATCACGTCGGTATTGTTGAAAAAATCGTGGAACAAAAAGATGCAAATCCAGAAGAAGCAGCTGTGACGGAGATCAATACCGGTACATATTGTTTCGACAATGAACTATTATTTGATGCCTTGGCACATCTGGATACAGACAATGCCCAAGGAGAATACTATTTGACGGATATTATTGAAATTTTGAAGGCCAATGGCAACACGGTTGCGGCCTATCAAACCAAAAATTTTGAAGAGTCCCTTGGTGTGAACGATCGAGTAGCGTTGTCACAGGCCAATCGTTTGATGCGAGAACGAATCAATCATCAACACATGTTAAACGGTGTATCCTTGATTGATCCGGCAGCTACCTATATTGATGCAGATATCAAAATCGGTGCTGAAACGGTCATTGAACCCGGTGTTTATTTAAAAGGCAATACGGTAATCGGTGAAGGGTGTGTTATCACGGCGCAATCACAAATTGTTGACAGCACAATTGAAGACGATGTAGTCATCAAGTCATCGATCATTGAGGAAAGTCTGGTGAAAAAAGGTGCGGATGTCGGTCCGTTTGCTCACCTGCGTCCAAAAGCGGAAATTCATGAAAAAGCCCATATCGGAAACTTTGTTGAAATCAAGAATGCCCAAATCGGTGAAGGAACCAAGGTGGGTCATTTGACTTACGTTGGGGATGCGACCCTTGGCAAAGAAATCAATGTCGGTTGCGGCGTGGTGTTCGTGAACTATGACGGCAAACAAAAATACCATACGAACGTTGGCGACCACAGCTTTATCGGTTCTAACGCAAACCTAGTCGGACCAGTGGAAGTAGCGCCTCATACATCGATTGCTGCCGGCACGACGGTGACTCAAGATGTTCCTGAATTTGCGATGGCAATCGGTCGGGTTCGTCAAGAAAACAAAGCAGACTATGCCAAAAAATTACCTTTTTTAGCTGAAACATTTATGAATAACGGTAAATAACTTGATTTCTCAGACAAAAATGACTACTATTTACTAGGAAGAGTTGCTAGTAACTAGTAGTTTTCTTATTGTACGAAAAGAAAGTGGAGGTTCTCATGTCAAATCATTATTTTGATCCAAGATTGAAAATTTTTGCATTGAATTCAAATCGTCCTTTGGCAGAAAAAATCGCGGCAGCCGTTGGTGTGGAATTAGGAAAATGTACCGTGAAACAATTCAGCGATGGTGAAATCCAAGTCAATATCGAGGAAAGTATCCGTGGTGCACACGTCTATGTGATCCAATCAACCAGCAGTCCGGTAAACGATAATTTAATGGAATTATTGATCATGATTGATGCCTTAAAACGCGCCAGTGCAAAAACAATCAACGTGGTCATGCCTTATTACGGCTATGCTCGTCAAGACCGCAAGGCACGCTCCCGCGAACCAATTACCGCAAAATTAGTTGCAAATATGTTAGAAAAAGCCGGTGCTACGCGAATGGTCACACTTGACCTGCACGCAGCCCAAATCCAAGGATTTTTTGATATCCCCGTTGATCATTTAATGGGAGCTCCGCTTATTGCTAATTATTTCTTAGAAAAAGGAATCAAAGGCGATGACGTAGTGGTGGTATCTCCAGACCATGGCGGCGTGACCCGCGCTCGTAAATTGGCTGAATTTTTGAAATCACCGATTGCGATCATCGACAAACGCCGTCCTAAAGCAAATGTTGCGGAAGTTATGAACATCATTGGGCATGTGGAAGGCAAAATTTGTGTCTTGATTGATGACATGATTGATACAGCTGGCACGATCACTCTGGCTGCCAATGCACTGAAAGAAGCTGGGGCAAAAAGTGTGTATGCTTCTTGTACGCATCCTGTTTTATCAGGTCCAGCCTTGCAGCGAATCCAAGATTCAGCGATCGAACGTTGTGTCGTTACTGACTCAATCTATCTTCCAGAAGACCGTCGAACAGAAAAAATCGACGAAATCAGCGTTGGCGATTTGATGGGAGAAGCAATCAAACGAATTCATGAAAACAAACCAGTAAGTCCACTTTTCGAAACCAAACCTCAATAAGAGATTCTTGATGGATCAAAAACCCTCAGGTGCGTGCCTGGGGGTTTTTTGGTGTTGATTTCTCTGTGTATTCCAAGACCCGGAAGTTTTCTGGTCTTTTTTCGTCTATTCCTATTGAAAAAGTTTTTTCTAAAAAATGATTTTGCTCAAACCGCGTATTTACCAATAGAGAAGGAAAAAAAGGAGACGTTTATGGATATTCAGACATTTTCTGATGAATTAATCTGTTTTGGTCGTGAGAAAAGAATGCAGGATTTGGCAATCCATCCATGGGGAGAGGAGGTTCGGATTGTTTTTCGTAAAAATAATCAGTTGTTGTCCTATCAAGAAACGACATATGAAATTGCTCAACAACTTATCAGCCGCTTTAAATATCTGGGAGCAATGGATGTGGGAGAGAAGCGGAAAGTTCAATTAGGCGCAATCACTTATCCTTTACAGGAAACCTTTCAACGACTGCGACTTTCCACTGTAGGAGATTATCGTCAACGGGAAAGTTTGGTGATTCGTTTCTTGTATCCGTTAAAGGAAAGTCAGCATTTTTTTCTGCCTCAACAGCTAACGATGGTTGAGGAACAAACGACACGCAATGGGCTGTATCTTTTTAGTGGTCCCACCGGCAGTGGTAAGACAACCTTGATGTATCATTTGGCTAAAAGAGAACGGGGACAAGTGATTACCATTGAAGATCCGGTGGAAATCGAGGAACCGCAATTTTTACAACTGCAAACCAATGAAAAAATACTGCAGACCTATGATCGGCTGATTCAGCTTTCTTTGCGGCATCGCCCAGATGTTTTGATCATTGGTGAGATTCGGGATAAACAGACGGCACAGGCAGCGATTCGGGCTGCACTGACAGGACACAAAGTTTTTGCGACGGTTCATGCGCGTGGAGTAGCAGAAACAATGGATCGTATGCAGGATTTTATCGGTAAAAATCAAGAGCTGAATCATTGTTTGACAGGTATCATCTACCAACGATTATTACCGGATCAAAAAGGACAAACCGCGGGATTATTGGCTTATGATTTTAAAAAGTCACCTGAAATCAAAACGGATTGGCAGGAAACGTTAACGAAAATCTATCAAGAGGGTCTAATCGATGAAGCAATTTTTCAAAAGGAAGGGTAAAAGCAGTTGGGGTAGGGAGACGAGCCAACGCTTGCTTTTTACTAAAACGTTGGCAGATTTATTGGAAAATGGGTTTACTCTGCAGGAAGCATTAGGCGTAATTGATCGCAGTCAAAGAATCGAACAACACTTGATTAAGAGATTTCAACACTGTTTAGTGACCGGTGCATCGCTGGCAGAAGGATTTCGTCAGCTTGGTTTTTCGCCGCAAGAGATTGCTCAAATTCAATTGGCAGAAGAACATGGCAATGTTTGTGGAACATTGCGAACGATCGAAACCCACTTGACCCTTTGGCGGAAACAACAGCAGGCTTTTCGGAAAGTTGCGACCTATCCGTTATTATTGATTGTCTTTGTACTGACAGTCCTTCTCAGTATGCGGCAGTTTTTACTGCCACAGCTTCTTGCAACAGAAATGGTGAAAGCCGATCATCCCGGCATCTTATTTTTGCGGGTCGCCCCTTACAGTTTGGGGTTGCTAGTCCTTTTTTTGACTATCGGTCTACTTTATTTTCAGCGGCAAAATCGACGACGCTCTGCACTAGCAAAGGCTGTCATGTGGAGCCGACTGCCTCTTGTTGGAACGTTGTATCAGTTGTACATGGCAGCTTATTTTTCCTTGGAGTGGGGGAAGTTATTTACCCAAGGTGTAGAGATTCGCGAAATTATTTCTTTAATGAGGCAGACGATTACTGATTCTCTCATGAATGAGTTGGCTGCTGAACTGCATCAAACCTTGCATCATGGCCTATCCCTTTCGGAAAAATTAGCAGAATACCCATTTTTGACACGGGAATTTTCGTTGATTGTTTTTCAAGGAGAAGCTAAGGGCAAGCTGGGAGAGGAATTATTGATTTATAGCGAATTGACTCGAGATTTGCTTTTACAACGGGTGGAACGCATGCTGCAGTGGATTCAACCAATTATTTTTCTGATCGTTGCGTTGCTGATTATCAGCGTATATGGCGCGATGTTTTTACCAATTTACAGTAATATGGGAGGAATTTCAGGATGAAAAAATGGCAATGGACATTAAAAAAACAGAGTAGTTTTAATAAGGAAAAAGGTAGATATTCTGGATTTACGTTGATAGAAATGCTGATTGTATTGCTAATTATCAGCGTGCTGGTATTGTTATTCGTTCCAAATTTGGCAAAACACCAAAAAGTCGCAAACAAAGAAAGTGAGCGGGCAGTCATTCAGGTGGTGGAGACTCAAATGGAGCTGTATCAGATTGAATTCCCGGATAAGTCAAAGCCCACTGCGGAGGAACTGGAAAAAGAGAGGTATATTACCTCAGAGCAATTAGCAAAATACAAAATAGCCAAAGAAAAGCAACATGACTAGACGTGGTTTCACTATTGCAGAAACGTTGCTGGTGTTATTGATTTTTAGTTTTTTTTCACTCTTGCCCGCTTTTGCTTTACAGCGGTGGCAACAGATGATGGCAGTGGATCAATTTTTTTCTCGATTGGAAAAAAGTATTTTAGTCACACAGCAAGTAGCAATTACTGATAAGATCCAGACACAGTTTGCGTTGACTTGGGACAACACGGCGATTTTTTTCCGAACATCGAAACTGCCGGAAAGTCAGTTGCCGCAGCTGACAATTCCTAACGAGATAACCGTAGACATTTTCACTCCAATGGCATTTTCTGCCCGAAAAGGAAATAACAGCGAAATGAGAACCATCACTTTTCGTTGGCCAAAACAACAGCAGACGATTCAATATAAATTTCAATTTGGGAGTGGTCACTATCAAAAAATCGTTAAATAAAGGCTTCATTTTGCTGGAAACACTTTTTTCTCTCCTATTATTGAGCAGTTGCTTGTTTTTCTATCTTTTGGGGGAGATGAAGATGCTGGCGCAAAGCGATCGGTTGTTGGAAAAGGCCCGTACTGCACGAATCATGTATGAGGAAACGAAGGCGTATGCAAACCATGGTGGTTCCATGATTCGTGAAGTTCAATATGAGCATCCCTATCAAGTAGTTATTCAAAAAAATCACCGAATTCAGCAAGTCGAGGTTCGTTCAGCCGCGGATCAGTTGGTGATTTCCTTTGAGTAACCAAAAGAAGCGCCAAATTCATCGCGGTTTTACACTGTTGGAGTGTTTATTTGCGTTGCTAATTCTCAGCGGTTTTTTATTGCTAACAAACGGAACGATTCACCACCACAAGCAGCTCGCCCCATTGTTGATGCGGCGGAACCGACAGGAGTTTGAAGTTTTTTTAATCCAGCTGGAAAATGAATTACAGGAACGAACCTTTGAAAAAAGTACCGCTACTGAAATAAATTTTAGGACGTATGTTGTTGATACGGTTCCTTCGGTGATTCGTACGACGATCAAAGTACAAAATGAGATGATTATCAAAAATGAAAATGGCGGGTACCATCCGTTGCTGGTAGATGTTAAAAAAGTTTTGTTCCATCAAACAGATACGGGAATTGACATCAAAGTGTGGTTCTTTAATGGAGATATTAATTATGGCAAATGGATTTTTCCAAAAACCTAAAGGCAGTATCATGTTTTCGACAGTTTTACTGGTTTCTTTATTTAGCATGCTGTTACTGACCGCCCTGGAAAATCATCGCTTGGCGGTTACCTTTGCAATCCGAACGAAAAAATTATATATCGCCAAAACGATTAAAGAAATGTTTTGGTATGAGTATGAACAGCAGGAAAATCCACCGGAAAAAGGTGTAGTGACGTTTAATGTGGGGGCTGTCCGGTATCAGACGACGGCGGGGAATCTGCTGATTTGGATTGATCATGGCGGCGGGACTTTTTATTTTGAGGAATCGCTAAAAAAAGACACAGATAAAACAGTTCTGGAAAATGACTGACACAGCAGACTGAAAAGCCTTTCATTGGTGCTTTTCGGCTGTTGTTTTTTGGCTTGAAAGAAAAAATGCAGGGAGTACTTCTAAAAAATTTCCCGTGAAACCAATTGATAAATCGTGGCGAATCAGCTAGAATTAAACAGGTATAAAAGTTGTTATAACTAAGACAAAGCGAGGTGCGGGATGTTTCCAGAAAAAATCGAAAAAAGTTTTGAGTTGACCCTCGAAGCGATTCAATTATTACAAAATGCATTGGAATCATCTTTTCTTGATGCCTATATCGAGAATGCCGAAAACATGATTGATCATTTTCAAGTGCGTGTAATTGATGGCGTTCCCAATGCAGAGACTGTAAAAAAGGTCGAAGCCATCTATCAACAGCTTCAAGAAATCCCATTAGAAGCCGAAGAAATACGGAAATTGGCCCAACTTTTGCTACTAAAGGGCGGGAAATTTGAACAACTTCAACCAAACCACCAATTGACTCCCGATGGTATCGGCTTTTTGTTTGTCTATTTGCTGGAACAGCTTTATCCAAAAAAAGGGGATCTGACTGTTTTAGATATAAGTGTTGGCATGGGGAATTTATTGCTGACAGTTTTATTGAATTTGCAAAATGCCGGATACCGGATGAAGGGATACGGCGTGGACATCGATGAGACTCTTTTAGCGGTTGCAGCAGCGACTAGCGATTGGACCCATGGAGAGGTGCAGTTGTTTCATCAAGACGGTTTGCAAGAGCTGTTGATTGATCCAATGGATGCAGTTATCAGTGATCTGCCTGTGGGCTATTATCCCCATGATGAAAAAGCTGAAAAGTTTTTGACGGCAGCAAAGGAAAATCATAGTTTTGCCCATCATCTATTGATGGAACAAGCAATGAATTATGTAAAAGAAAACAGTTTCGGGTTCTTTTTGGTACCCAGCAACTTTTTGGAAACAGAGCAAAGTCAGGCATTGAAGCAGCTTTTTATTGAAAAAGTCTATCTGCAAGCAATTATTCAACTGCCAGATGAATTGTTCAAAAATGAAGTGTCTCGAAAAAGCATTATTATTTTGCAGCAAAAAGGCGAACACGCCAAACAGGCGGAAGTTTTAGTGGCAAAACTTGCCACATTGAAAGATTCGGCAAAAGTAGCGGAATTCTTTAAAGAATTTGAAGCTTGGAAAACGGCAAATCTATAATTTGCAAGATCCTCGTGACAGGTGTCGTAAGGGGTTCAAAATAAATCAATCGGATGAAGGAGAGTACTATGTCTAAAACAATCGCAATCAATGCAGGTAGTTCAAGTTTGAAATGGCAATTGTATCAAATGCCAGAAGAAACCGTTATCGCAAAAGGAATCGTTGAACGAATCGGTTTGAAAGACTCAATCTTTACGATCAAATATGGCGAGGGAGAAAAATTCGAAACGGTCGTTGACATCGATGACCATGAAATCGCAGTTCAAATGTTATTGGATCACTTGATTGAATTACACATTTTAGGTTCCTACGATGAAATTACCGGTGTAGGTCACCGGGTGGTAGCAGGTGGCGAGTACTTCAAGGATTCTACGATTATTACGGATGATGTTCTGGAAAAAATCGAGGAATTAGCAGAATTGGCACCATTGCATAATCCAGCAAATGCAATGGGAATTAAAGCCTTCAAACATATTTTACCAAATATTATCAGTGTGGCGGTTTTTGACACGTCTTTCCATACAACGATGCCAAAAGTGAACTACATGTACAGTATTCCAAAAGAATATTATGAAAAATATGCAGCCCGTAAATACGGAGCTCACGGAACTAGCCATCGTTACGTTTCAGAACGGGCAATCCAATTTTTAAATAAACCAGCAGAAGAAACTAAAATCATCACTTGCCATATCGGAAACGGCGCTTCGATCACAGCCGTGAAGGGTGGAAAATCAGTAGATACATCCATGGGCTTTACGCCTCTTGCCGGTGTAACGATGGGCACTCGTTCTGGGGACATTGACGCTTCTCTTCTTCCTTATTTAATGCGTAAAGAAGGCATTGAAGATGTTAATGAAATGATTGACATTTTGAATAAAAAATCAGGAATTTTAGGATTGTCCGGTATTTCCAGTGACATGCGAGACGTTCAAAAAGCGGCTGCCAGCCACAATGAAGCTGCCGAACTGACCATCGAATTGTACGCAGACCGTATCCGTAAATATATCGCACAATACATTTCTGTTATGAACGGTGTAGATGCGATTGTCTTTACAGCCGGTGTTGGGGAAAATGCTGCTTACGTTCGTGAAGCTGTCTTGAAACCAATGACATGGTTCGGTATTAAATTAAATCCAACAGTAAATAATTTGATCCACGGCGAAGAAGCAGAAATCACTTCTCCTGATTCACAAGTCAAAGTGTTTGTTATTCCAACTGACGAAGAAGTTATGATTGCCAGAGATGTGCAACGAATTGGTGCAAAGTTGAATTAAGCTAGTACTAAATTATTTTGGAAATAGCCAGAATGTTGACGGCTTTTTTTACCCTTATGTAAGTTTTAGAGCTATGTTGTTTTGAAAACTACCAACATAAAAAACGTATAAAATGACGAGAAATCGTTCGTTTTATACGTTTTTTAACTTCTTTGCCGTGTCTTCTTGTTATTTTTCCTTGCTATGATAGAATTCTAGCAACGGGAGATGAGGAAGTATGATTTTATTGGGATCGTTGGTCAACGGATTGGCAATTATTGGCGGCAGTCTGCTAGGGGCTGTCCTACGCAATATTAGTGAACAAACAAAGGATACCGTCACGAAAGGTATTGGGATCGGCGTTATTGCTTTGGGACTTCAAATGGCGATCAAAACAGATTCCTTCACACTGGTTATCATCAGCTTATGCGTAGGAGCTTTGATTGGTGAAGGGCTAAAAATTGAAGATGGCATGAACCGGCTAGGGCTTTTTTTGCAGAAACATTTTGCAAAATCTAATGGGAATTTTGCGGAAGGATTTGTTACTAGTTCATTGATTTTTGTAGTTGGCTCCATGGGAATCATCGGTGCAATCCAAAGCGGCGTTTCCGGCGACAACCAGACGCTATACACCAAAGCTGTTATGGACGGATTCTTAGCGATTATGCTGACAGCCTCATTAGGAATCGGTGTTCTTTTTTCTAGTTTGCCGGTTTTCATCTATCAGGGAATCATCACACTGTTTGCTAGTATAGTCGTTAGGTATGTGCCACAAGAATTATTGACTATTTTAGTGGCAGGAATCAGTCAGATCGGTGGACTTCTGATTATTGCGATTGGATTAAATCTTATTAAACTGACCAATATTCGTGTATCTAATTTTTTACCTAGTTTGATTATTTTGGTTTTCTTTTTGATGCTAAAGTATTATTCCTTCTAAACAATGGTAATCTGTTCGCAGGACTGTTTTGTAGCCGCATGATCTCAGTTTCAAGCTTTGTTATTTTGAGGGTTCAATCAAGTGGAAGAGGGGTATAGGGAAATTTTCTGTTATAGAATTAATGAGAAGAATAAAATCATTTTAGAAGAATTCAAGAAGTAATTTGCTAGCTGTTAAAATAAGTTTCTCATTGAAGAGGAACGATTTTGTATTGGGTTCTTGAACTGAAAAAAGTGGCTCTATAATTTATGGGACTGATGAATCAGAATTGATTCTTCAGTCCCATTTTCATTTTAGGTATTAAAAAACATATCGTTCTCTAGTATGATTAAATCACCACAAAATAAACAGACTGAGAGGACGATATGCTATATGAATGATTCTATCAAAAAAATGCTGAGAATAATAGATAAAGATTTGATGATTAAAGAGGTCTCTTACGAGACCTTTCAGAAGGAAAAGACGTTAATCGTCGATGCTGTTCTCTCGCCTGCTCCTCGTGCTTGTAGAAGTTGTGGTTCTACTGTGGTAGATGGAAACGGGAAAGCAATTATAGTGAAAAATGGAAAAAAGGAAACTATTGTCCGTTTTGAACAATACAATCATATGCCAATGGTTATGCGCCTAAAAAAGCAGCGCTATACCTGTAAGAACTGTCGAACCCATTGGACTGCTCAAAGTTATTTTGTCCGACCCAGACATTCAATCGCAGATCATGTTAGATATAAAATTGCTTCTTTACTGACTGAAAAAGTATCTTTATCTTTTATTGCGAAAAGCTGTCAGGTATCTTTGACCACCGTTATTCGTACATTGAAAAAGTTTAAAAGCTATTTACCAAAGCAATCTAAGAAGATTCTCCCCAGAGTATTGATGGTTGATGAATTTCGTTCGCACACTTCCATAGAAGATAAAATGAGTTTTATTTGTGCAGATGGCGAAACAGGAAAATTAATTGATGTCTTGCCTACGCGTAAATTGCCTCGATTAACAAGCTATTTCTTAGGCTGTACCAATCCAGAAGAAGTAGAATTCTTAGTTACAGACATGAACGCCGCCTACTTCCAGCTCACCAAACGTGTTCTACCAAATGCGAAAGTAGTGATTGATCGGTTTCATATTGTCAAACACATGAATCAGGCGTTCAATGAGTTGCGTATCCGTGAAATGAATGAACTTCGTAAAGCAGGACAGAAAAGCCAAGCAGAAAAACTGAAAAAGAACTGGCGCTTTTTGCTAAAAAATCGTGCAAACATTAACCATTATGAATACAAAACATGGAAAAGTTTCCGAGCGCCAAAATACCCGTTTCTTACTGAAGCGATGATGATCGATCGATTGCTTGGCTTTTCCACGCCCCTTAAGGAGGCATATCCCATTTTTCATGAATTAGTTGAAACCTTTCGAGACAAAGACCCTGACTTGTTTTTCTCCTTATTGGCAGAACTTCCCGAAACATTAGATGACGGCTTTCGGGAGAAGCTTCAAAACCTTCTGACCTATGAAGAAGGCATCACCAACGCGATGATCTATCCTTATTCCAATGGAAAAATAGAAGCGAAGAATACCCACATAAAGACAATGAAACGAGTATCCTACGGATTTAAATCATTTGAGAACATGAGAATTAGAATCTTTTTGATCAATCAATTAATCAATGTAAGATAACAAAAAAATCTGAGCCAGAATGAGGTTCATTCTGACCCAGATTTGATTTTGCACAACTCATCAGTCCTTATTGACAAAGAGCCAAAAAAGTACCTATCCTAACCAAAAACCCCCATACAGACAGCTTATCAAAAGCTGCCTGTATAGGGGTTTGCCTATGCGGGAAATGGGAGTCGAACCCACACGAGCTAAGCTCATACGCACCTGAAGCGCACGCGTCTGCCATTCCGCCATTCCCGCAAGTCGTCTCATTCAAGACCACATGTTATAGGATAATCGAAATAGCTGAAATTTGCAAAGATTTTTTGGTGTTTAGTCAATGTTTTTTGTTTTTGCTTTTTTGGTACCAATAGAAAAAAGCAATTAGGCCTAAAACGCCGGTGATCACCGCCGTAAGGACGTCTTGAGCAATCAGGCTGAAGAAGGAGACACCTAGCAGCAAAACGGCGAAAATGCCGATAAATAGTTCGATTTTCATCATAGCAAGCTCCTTTAAAAGTAAATAAGTTCCGCTTATTTCAATCGGGTGACAGCTTCTTCAACAGTAGCAACGAAGAAAACCTGTGTGCCTTGGTTGCACTCGTAAATAAAGTCCTTCAGTGCTTTGCTGGTATAGGAGCTGAAATCTCCGACGATGGCTAAACGAATAGCGTATTGGGCAAATTTTTGTAAAATTTCACCCGCTAATTTGGTTCGCAGATCAAAAAAGTCCTCCGTAAAGGCTTCTTTTTTTAAGATAATAGCATTCGTATCATGGGCAAAGGAAAGAGAAAAAGCAAGATCTAATGCACCCTGCGAATCTTGAATGATTTTTTCGGGTTCGGCAAAAACTATTCTTTCCTTTTTTTCTTGATAAATGCGGGTATTCATATAAACCTGAATTATTCATACTTCTAGATTTTTAACATTAATTTTGAAAAACCATCGGTTTTTCTTTTTCCGTTATTACATTTCAAATGTCGCTAGCGCTATTAGCTCAAAATATGATCTATTCAAGGAATGACGAGTCATTTTTCTTATTTTTGAGCGCAAATATCCCTTAGAATTAATAAGTTTTTAAAATTTCAGTTAGCTCCCAGTTCTACCAGCAGAGTTGCTGAATTTTTTCCAATAGATAATAGAACAGGTTCTGGTAAACATGGGAAGAGCTCGTTTTCAGAAACAATTTTCGACCGCTACGAATTAGCTTACCAGCCACTTTGAAAAGGCGAAGACGTAAGGTGTCTACTTGGAAAACTGCTTCTTTCGCAGGTAAACAGATTGTTTTCATGAAGTTGACCAAGTTGTAAGCCAAGAGGCTTATCATCATCCGAGCGTGGTTTTCCAGAAAAGTGGGACTATCCGTTTTATCGAAATAGAAACCATTTTTGGCTTCCTTGATATAATTCTCCATGATACCACGCTTATGGTAAATACCGAAAATCTCTTGAGGTAAAAGGTTGTGGGAAAAATTGGTAACCAAATATTCATGCCGAAACAACAATTCATTGGCTTCTCTGGTTGATTTGATACAAATCCGTCGTTCTTTTGACCATTTTTCAGCTTGATAGGTAGTTGAATAATAGTGAACTTCCCGTTGATACCACGGATGATCATCTCCTACAAGAACGAGATTCTCTGCAATTTTTTCTAGATTTCTATTCGCCTTCAGGCGAATAACATAGTAACTATCATTGGCTTCACAAGTCTCATATACTTCTGGTGTCGCGAAACCACTATCCCCTCGAACAAGGATATTCGTACATGGAAGAGTCTGTTGATAATGTTCAAGCATTGGTTTCAGAAATTCTTTCACGCCATTTGAAGTGTACACATTTCCAGAACGAAGTTCTGCTTTGAGAAAATCACCCGTCAGACCATCAAACGCTACTAACGGATGATACCCGTTCGTACCATAGTGGGCATTGAAATTAGCATCTTCTTGGTTACCAAAAGTATCCGAATGTGTGGAATCCAAATCAATGATCATTTCTGTAGCGTTCCGTTTTAAACGAACTTTGTCGATTAATGCTTGGTTTAAGAGTTGAAATTGGACAATTGTCTCTTCACTCACGCGATTCCAAAAGCGGGAAAGCGAGGCTTGTGAGGCCAAGGATTCCTTAGCCAGTACCAAACGGAAAATTGGGTCTTCACTCAGAATGTTGACAGAAGAATCCGCAGGATAACCTGCGATGAGCTGAAAAAGTAGTTGTTCCAGAACAGAAATATTGTCATGAATCCAATAGCGACGATTTTCGTTGAAAGTTAAGAGTTGCTTTGCCAGTTTTGTAAAGCCGATGGAATCCATAAATTCTTTAACCAAAATTAAGCCAACGTCTGTGGATAGATTTCCTCCTGTATTAGACACTATCATTTTTGAGTTGAAGTTTACTTGTTTTTCCTGTAATGTAGCCATTGAGAAGAACCCCTTTCTTTGGTTAGGTTTTGGCGATTTAACCATAGCAGATTGGGGTTCTTTTTGTACACTCAAAAGGTGTTGGGTAATAAAACAATAAACAGCGTTAGGACAATGTTTAAATAGCATTTCAAAAAAGCTATGAATTATTCAGGATAAACTTCCTTTCTAAAACTATTTTCTCGTGGCTTCTTCCAACGCAGGGTCGCGGTCGGCCTGGTAATCAGCAAGGGCGGTTTGGATTACTCGTTGGGGCAAAACGCCAATATTGTGATGGGGACGTCCATCAGGATAACAAACTTTTTTTGCTGTGATTTGAAAGATACCGCCCGTTTTCAACGAAATCCAAGCAGGTTGTCCGGTGGAACCGGCACTGGCTGTTCCGATGAGGGTGGCCCGCTGCTGCGTATCAAAGGCAATCAAAAAATTTTCTGCAGAAGAATAGGTTCCTTCATTTTGTAAAATCATTACCGGCATATCGGCTAATTTTCCACAATATTCTGGGGTAAAGGAGTATTCCTCACTTTTTTCCAAATACTGATGTTGAAAAGTTTGCAGGCACTCTAATTCGGAATCCTCCCATGTTTCTTTCTGTTGATGAAGAAGTTGGGAGCCGTTTGCGTATTTTTCCAAATCGATGACTTGGCGAAAGGCCCCCTCAACGGGGAACTTTTCAGTAAAGAAGGCTTGGCAAATTTGATCGGCATACCCAGAGTTTCCACCAGGATTGTTTCGTAGATCAAAAATGAGAGCCGTTTGCTTTGAAAGCCAAGGAAGCTGGCCATAAAAACTGCGAACGACTGCTTCTGAAGCAAAATTCTTCAATTGGATATAGGCTTTGTCTGCTAGTTGATAAAAGGCAGCAGATGAATTTTCTGCAATCCATTTGGCCGTTTTCGGGAGAGTATTTCTTTCCACAAATTTTGGAAACTCCGATTCAAAGGGAATTTCGATCGATTCTGAGGTAAAAGTTAACGTATAGTTTTCCTGCAAAATAAAAAAAGCATAATCAGTAAATTCCTGCAAAGCAAAATTAATTTTTTCATGCCAAAAATACGGCAAGACTTTTTCTGCCAAGAAGTCTTCTGGTGTCAGGCCGTTTATCAAACGAATCGGTTGATAAAGAAATTGTTGGTAAGCCGCGGTGGCCTTTGAAATACATAACTGATTCTCAATCCAGCAAAAACTAATGGGGGAAAAGGTCGTTCTTGCTAAGGCTTGTGGCGGATAAACAGTCGTGTGGCCATCATTTAATTGGGCGGTTCCTTTCATCAGGTGTAAATAAAAAGCTCTTTCCGACATTCCCTCAACAATTTGAGGCAAAAAGCCTTCAAACCAGTCCTCCCATTGGCGCAAGGCCTCCTTTTGCCAATAGGGAAAAATATTCTTGGCCTCTGAAAAAACAGTCATTGCATCCGCTAGTTGGTCATACATAGACATCATCCAATCGTAGAAAGGTTTTTCTTATTATAGCATGTTGTTTAGGAGGCAACTAAAAAAATTCAAACAAACTGCTTGACGAATTCACTACATAGTATTAATATGTACTAGAACCTAGTGATAACAAGTACCTAAGTCAACCAGTGGAAAAAAGTTTTCTTATTTGTAGACTACCTAGTATTACTACGTACGATAACAAGATAAAATAGCAATTGAGAAAGGAAAAGTTATGAAAGGACTAACGGAATTACTTAAAGGGGTTTTGGAAGGAATCGTACTTCAAAAAATTGCCAAGGGTGAGACCTACGGCTATGAGATCACCAATTATTTGGTTGATCTGGGTTTTGAAGATATCGTCGAAGGAACCGTGTATACCGTTTTATTACGGTTGGAGAAAAAAGGCTTGTTGGCAGTTGAAAAACGCAAATCGGAAATGGGACCGCCGCGAAAATTTTATACATTGAATGAAGCTGGACGTCTCTATTTGGCAGAATTTTGGGAGAAGTGGTCATTTTTAGAGGCCCGTTTGCAGGAATTAAAAGGGGAGAATTAATATGAAAAACTGGTATACATCGATGCGTAACGATAAAAAAAGATACAAAGCTTATGTGAAGGCAAAGGCACAGTTGCCTGACGATTATGAAAAAGCGCTGACCGCACTGGATCACTACATGATGAATTTTGTTGGCAACAGTGAATTTATGGGAATTTTTGAAGACTTGCTGCAATTGTTTGCCGATGGCGCTGCTGAAGGACGTTCTATCAACGAGTTGGTCGGCAACGATCCAGTAAAATTTGCGGATGACATCATGGCAGAATATCCGGAGGTGCTATGGTACAGCAAGACGCGAAAAAAATTAAAAGATGAATTTGAAAGGATCGAAAAATAAAATGAATACATTTCAGACAAAACCAGTGATTACTATTGATCACGCAAAAAAACAATTTGGCAACGTCAGTGTCTTAAAAGATATTTCCATGACCATCCAAAAAGGGGAGATTTACACTCTATTAGGAGAAAATGGTGCTGGAAAAACGACACTGATCAAAATGATGACGACACTTTTGCAGCCGGATAGCGGCGAGATCACCATTGCCGGACTATCCGTCACCAAACAGCCCAATGAAGTCCGGGAACTAATTAGTTTAAATTCACAAGAAGCGACAGTAGATATGTTTTTTAGCGGCTACGAGAATCTGCGGTTGATTGCCCAGTTACGTGGAGTAAAAAATGAAAAAGCGGAGATTCGACAATTAGCGAAACGACTTGGTTTGGAAGAATTTATTGATCGACGTGTGGCAGATTATTCTGGCGGGATGCGTCGTCGGTTGGATATCGCCATGTCCCTAGTCGGCGATCCGGAAATTCTTTTTCTAGATGAACCGACCACTGGTGTTGATCCTAAAAATCGTTTAGAAATTTGGCGCATCATTCGGGAAATTAGTGACGCCGGCAAAACCATTTTTCTAACGACACAATATTTGGATGAAGCCGATCGTCTGTCAGATCACATTTCTTTTCTGCATAAAGGAGAAATCGTGTTGACCGGCACACCGGCAGAATTAAAGAAAAATACCAATAAAAAAGTTGAAATTACAGTAGAAGCGGCGCAACAAAGCCAAGCAGTATCCTTGTTGACTCAAGCTGGGATTTCTTTTGAAGCTCAAGCCACGGGTGTGACGATTGAAGAAAGCGATCAGTTACAAGTATTGGCACTGTTTGTGGAGCATCAGATAACGATTACTGCTTTGAAAGCCGAAGAAGTCAGTCTGGAAACAATATTCTTAACGATTACAAAGGAGAAAAAATGAAAACTTTAATTCAATTATCTGCTTTAACGAAGCGGATCTTAAAACAAAACCTAACGAATACCGATACTTTGATCACCGTTTTTGGGACACCGATTTTTATGTTGCTGTTTTTTGTCTATGTATTTGGAGGCAGCATCAGTTTAAATGGAACAGAAACCAATACGGTGGATTACTTGAACTACGCCTTGCCAGGATTTATGTTGATTACCATGACCATGGGTTCAGCGTATACTTCTCTGCGGATCAACATGGATAAAACCAGCGGCTTCTTAGATCGCTTGCACACTTTGCCAATCAAACGCTGGATTGTTCTTGGCTCTCATATCGTTGCCTCTGTGATTTTCATGTTGTTGTCTGAACTGACAACCTTTGTTGTGGGAATGATCATGGGCTTTCGTCCAGAATTTTCGGCGGGAAATCTGCTGTTGTTCTTGCTGATTTCCATCCTGTTTGCCTTTGCCATGACAATGATTTCCATTCCCTTTTCGATTTCAGCTAAAAGCTGGGAAAGTGCCGGTAGTTTTTCTTACCTGTTGATTATGCTCCTATTTGTCAGCTCAGCATTTGTACCAACGAGTGGGATGGCAAAACCGATTGCGATTTTTGCCGATCATCAACCAATGACACCGATTGTTGAAACAACTCGCGGCTTGCTGATGGAAAATATCGCCCTGAAAAACGGCGATCTGTTAAGCGCCTTTATCTGGCTGATTGCGTTAGTCGTGGTCTTTGGTATCCTATCTTATCGAAAATACCAAAAAGTCTTTTAAACGAACAAAAAAACAGCGGTCCTGCAAATGGGGACCGCTGTTTTGCTTTACTGCAAGTAACTGGCTGTTTTTGTAGTGCTTGTCAAAAATTCTTGAATCGTTCCACTGAATAGTAAATGCCCGCCTTCTTTACCACCAACTGGCCCTAATTCAACCAGATAATCGGCTTGTCGGATCACATCTAAATTGTGTTCAATGAAAATAAATGTATTGCCTTCATCGATTAATTGTTGGATCAGAGTCATAAAATGGTAAACATCGATTTTATGCATTCCGGTTGTTGGTTCGTCCATTAGAAATAAATTGTTGTTCTGTTTTTCTTTTGCAATGGTTGCCGCCAGCCGCAGCCGCTGCATCTCACCGCCGGAAAGGGTATCGGTGGATTGTCCAAGTGTTACATAATCAAGATTGGTTTTTGCCAAAAGCTGTAAAGGTTTCGTGTCCAATCCTTGTTTTGCAAGAAAATCCTCGGCCGCAGCCACATCCATCATCAAGACGTCAAAAATTGAACAGTCACCGATTTTTACCGCCAGAATATCTTCCTGATAGCGAGTACCGTGACATTCAGGACAAGTGACTTCAACATTTTGGAAGAAGAGTTGATTGTTTTCAATCGTACCTAAGCCTTGGCAATTTTGGCAGCGACCGTTGCCAGAGTTAAAAGAAAAATCTCCAGCTTTGAAGAGTTTCCCCTTTTTTTGTGCTTCTTTGGCAAAGAGACCGCGAATTTTATCAAAAAGATCCAAATAGGTCGCAATAATCGAACGGCGGTTACGGGTGGGGCGTTTTTGGCTGATGGTGACCAACTGACGAAACGGCGTGTCCCATTGGGTTGTCGCGGTATTTTTCAAGTTGGCTTCTGCGATTTCGCCAAAAACCAAACTGGATTTTCCAGCACCGGAAACACCAGTGACCACGCTCAAACTATTTGCAGGTAACGTTAACGAAAGATTCTTCAAATTATTGCTCGTTGCATTTGTGACCGTCAAGGCGGCCGTGGCAACTGGGCGTTGTCGGCTGTTTTGCTGGTAGCGATTTTGTTGGGCTTTATAGGTCAGCGAATCGGGATTGTTCATCAAGTCTTGGTAAGTACCGGTGAATAGAATCTCTCCACCTTTTTCGCCGGATTTTGGTCCAATTTCAATGATCCAATCAGCTTGCTGGATTACGGCATCATCATGTTCGATGACTACCACCGTGTTGCGGCGGTCACGAATTTTTTTGATCATTTCGATTACACCTTGAGTATCTGCCGTGTGCAGACCAATCGTCGGTTCATCCAATAAATAAATCAATTCTGTCATGGGAGAAGCTAAAACCGCTGCCAGTTTGATTCGTTGTGCTTCTCCACCGGACAAGGTTGTATAGGGACGATCTAAGGACAAATAGGCTAAGCCAACTTGTTGAATGCGCTGGATTTTGGTCAGCATATCCCCAGTGTAATTTTGTACCATTTGCTGTTGTCCTTCAGACATGGCAGCATCAAGTTTATGCAGCCAGTCCATCAATTGAATCAAATCCCAAGTTTCGATGACTGGTAAAGATTGACCCAAAACAGTGGCAGCTCGACTTTCAGGATTCAATTTTCCCCCCTGACAGGCAGGACAAAGCGTTTCGCCGATATAAGGAGCCAATGTGGCAGGTACGCCTTTATTTTCTGAGATTTTTTGCCAGATTTTAGTTTCGACTCCTTCAAAACGACCCTCTTGGACTTTTTTTGGCAAAGCTTTATTTTCCAGCAACTCTTTATTGGTGATTCCTTCTTTTAGCAAGGTCCATTGTTCAGCAGAGAAATCCTTTAAAGGTAGTTTTTTCGGCACCGGTAGTTTTAAAAATGCCAGTAATTTGTAATAGATATCGGCTTGGTAGGCATTGTATCCCGTAGGCCACATGGTAATGGCACCCTCTTCCAAGGATTTCTTTGGATCGTATAGGACGTCTTCTTTAATTGCCAGCGTTTTTCCCAAGCCGTGACAGGTGAGGCAGGCACCAGCTTTTGTGTTGAAGGAAAAGTGGGAACGGGTCAGCTTATCCATTCGATGACCGCAGTTGGGACAATCCATAAAGACTTTAAACTGCCCATCTTTTTTTTCAGTCGTTTCCTTTGCTTCACTGGCAGTGATCAACTGGTGGCAAGCAGGGCATTCACGGGTGTGGAGCTTTTCAAAAATCATTCGCAGGTCGGTAAAAAGATCAGTTTGGGTACCTAGAGTAGAGCGGGGATTTTCGTTACGATCTTCTTGATCAATCAAAATTGCCGGTGACAAATGGTGGATGGCATCGACCTTGGGTTTTTGGATTCCTTGAAAATTCATGGCTTCCAAGTATTGTCGTTGAGCCTCCATGTAGAGGGTGTCTTTGACTAGTGTGGTTTTCCCTGAACCGGAGAGACCGGTAACCACTACGAATTTATTTCTAGGAATATCGACATCAATGTGTTTAAGATTTTTTTCATACGCATTACGAATTTCAATCTTCATTTTCTTCACCTCATTTCTAGTGTACTAGATTGAAGCAATATTCTAGTTTTTTTCTGCTAAATATTATGAAAAAGGGAATATTTTCGCTAAAATCAGACAAAGGTCTTAAAACTATTACTTGAAGGTTGTAAAACGAGTGGACTACACTATGAAGCAGATGACAACACTGATTAAGGTCAGTGATACGACTTTAAAGCGTTATGAAAACTTTGACTTGCTGCCGGAAGTCAAAAAAACGGTAGGGGGGCAACGAAGATACCAAGAAATCCATCGGCAGGCGTTTTTGACGATTCGCAAATTGTTGCAAGGATTTGAAATCACAACGGCCTATGCGTTAATGCGTCTTGCAAAAGCAGGGGCATTTTCCGAAAGCTATTGGCTGATTGCCCATTCCCAAAAGCAGTTGGTGGCCGATGAAGAAGCTCTGCAACGAAATCGGACATTTATTCTTTCTCTCCCGCAAGAACAGTTGCCTCAGCAACGTTTACGTATTGGCGAATTGGCAAAACTGGCTCAGGTGGAGACGTCAGCGATTCGCTACTGGGAGGAACGGGGGCTGATTACCAGCCAACGGGGAGAAAACGGGTATCGGTATTACGAAGAAAAAGAAATCAAAAAAACATTGATTGTCACTTCCTTGCGAAAGACGATCTATGCCATTGAAGAAATCAAAAAATTACTGGCAAATAAAGAACCGGAAACGATTCAGAAATTGAAGCATCACTTTCTGGAAACCAAAGTCAAGATCGATGAGAAACTGGCAAAGCAACTGGAAGGAATCGCCGCTTTTATGGTGTATTGCGAAATGTTGAAGAAAGCGCAAGCAGAGTGAGTGATTGAATGTCAGCGAAGCGGTTGGCAAACTCTCTGGACTTCGATACAATGAAAGAAAAACAAAGATGGGAAAAAAGCCATGATCAAACTATTATTGGTAGACGACAGTGAGCTAATTACCGGCGGCTTGAAAATTTTATTGGGAATTGAAGCAGATTTTGAGATCGTTGCCTGTGTGGATCGCGGCGAAAAAGCGGTGGCGGTGTGTCAGCAACAACCCATTGATATCGTGCTGATGGATGTGCGGATGCCTGGGATGAGCGGGGTAGAAGCGACAAAAAAAATTACTGAAACGACCGCTGCAAAAGTTATTATTTTAACAACCTTTGATGAAGATGAGTACATTGTGGAAGGAATCAAAAACGGAGCTTCCGGTTATTTGCTGAAAAATACCGAACCGGAGCAGTTGACTCAAGCGATTCGCACCGTGATGAAGGGACAGAGTATTTTGTCCCAAGATGTCTTGGCAAAAGCCAAGCAACAATTTCATCCTGAACAAAAAAGTGCCGATTTATCTGAATTGACTCCTCGAGAAATTGAGATTACACGGTTGGTGGCTGCGGGATTAAGCAACAAGCAAATCGCCAATCAACTTTTTTTGACAGAAGGAACGATTAATAACAGCTTGTCTACGATCCTCCACAAATTAGAGTTGGAACATCGAACACAGGTAGCGATTTATTATTTGACCGGCAAAGCAGGGAATGCAGATGAAAACCTTTAAACTTTTTATCAGTGTCTTAACGGTACTGGGTATCGTAGGGATTTTGTTTTTGCAGGTGACCGGCTCTTTGACAGCAGTCATTATTTTATTATTGCTATGGTTGAGTTTTTTATTATTGAGCATCAGTTTTCCCACGTATCAGTGGGTCTTTTTAGGATGCCAATTGGGGATTGCGCTTGTGGCACCTTTTGTCCAGACATGGTTGTTTTACCTGTTGCCGGGCACTGTAGCCAATTTTCTGGTTTTAGGGAAATATCAACTTTTCTCAGCGATGATCGGTAGTATTCTGTTAGTCAGTTATGGCATTTATCTGCCGGATCGCTACATGCAGTTAGGTGGACTGCTATGGACGGTTTTTGTGTTCTTTGTTTATCTGACGGTAGAAAAACTGACCCAAGAAAAACGCGGATTAAGCGATTCTTCCGATATGCTGCGAATCGAACGCAATCGGCTGTCGACTCTTTTTGAACAAAGTGTAATGAACAGCGAAGCTCGGGAAAAAGAAGCGGTTTTGTCTGAACGGCAGCGTCTGGTTCATGAAATCCATGATGAGCTGGGGCATAAATTGTCTGGGGGATTGATCCAAATGGAAGCCGCCAAAGCAGTTTATCATTCCAATCCTCAACAAGCAGAAGAACTGTTGGCGCAAGCTATCGCTACGACTCGAGAGGGAATCAACGATATTCGTAAAACCCTTCATTCCGAAGCGCCGCCAGTTGAAACACTGAATATTAATCGTATTAAAACGGAATTACAGACCTTTATGCAACGCTATCAGATAAAAACTTCTTTTCAATATTTTGGAAAAGTCGATCAGTTGAGCAATTTTCAATGGCAGGTCTTGTTGGGAAATTTAAAGGAAACATTGACCAACACTTTAAAATATGCAGAAGCCTCCGAGGTTTCGGTGAAATTGCATGTGTTTAAAGGTTTTTTGCGGTTTGAAGTCAGCAACAACGGCAAACAGGCAGTGACATATAAAAAAGGCCTGGGAATTTTGGGGATGGAGGAACGAACCGCCATGCTTTCCGGACAACTACTCATCGACAGTTCCCATAATTTTACCGTGACGACAATTTTACCAATCCAACAACATGAGAAATCTCATGTCTAACTGATGAGAAACTACACTAGTGTGGTTTCTCTTTTTTTTGTATGCTTGATATAGATAAGATTTGGAGGGAGAAAACATGGAACGTATCGTAGAAATTAATCAGCTGACGAAAAAATTTGGCTCACAGGTAGCAGTGGATGAAGTGAGTTTTTCTGTAGATAAGGGAACGATTTTGGGATTATTGGGACCAAACGGCGCTGGAAAATCAACTACCATCAATATGATTACTGGATTATTGAAAAAAACAGCAGGTGAAATCAAACTTTTTGGCAAAGAAGCTTCCGAAAAAAATCGAGACTTACGTAAAAAAATCGGGGTAGTACCACAAGAACTGGCGATCTATCATGATTTGAGCGCGGAAGAAAATGTCCGCTATTTTGGCGGGTTGTATGGATTACGGGGACAAAAATTAAAAGATGCTACTGAAAAAGCGTTAAAAGCAGTCGGTTTATGGGAACGGAAGAAAGATAAATCAGCCACGTTTTCCGGCGGGATGCAACGGCGCTTGAATATTGCTATGGCAATCGTTCACGAACCGGAATTTGTTATTATGGATGAACCCACAGTAGGAATCGATACCCAATCACGAAATTATATTCTTGAAACTATTGAAAAAATGCGGGCAGAGGGCAAAACCTTGATTTATACCAGCCACTATATGGAAGAAGTAGAGCGCTTGGCGGATACAATCGTCGTGATCGATCACGGCAAGGTTATCGCTACCGGAACTGAAGCCGAATTAGTCAATCTCGTGACAGACCAAAAAAATATCACGATTACAGTGGCAAATCCCCAAGCAGTGAATTTGGCAGAAATCGAAGAACAGTCCGGTGTGATCCAAGCAAGCTTACAGGAACAACAACTGGTGGTCACCGTGTCAGTAGAAAGCAATGCATTGAACCGCTTGTTGATGCAGTTGATTAAACAAGGGGTCGAAGTCGACAGTGTCGATCAGCAACGAATCGATTTAGAAACGGTCTTCTTGAATCTGACCGGACGCAATTTAAGGGATAAGTAGGTGAGAAAATGAATTTACCAATTATTATTCGGACATTTATCCAGCAAATACGGGACAAAGCCACCTATATTTATTTCTTGGTGTTTCCGTTAACGCTGATGCTGATTTTAGGTTCGGTCTTGCAGGGAGCTTTTGATGGCGGCGATATCGAAGATAAAATCGATGAGATTCAGGTCCGTTATGTTGTGGATGATGCAGCGATGGGAACGCAATTTGAAGCTGTTTTGCAGGAAATCGATTCGGACAAACTTATTTTTGAAGAAAGTCCGAATGAAGAAAGTGCTGTTGCAGCGATGAAGAAAAAGCAGGCAAATGCCTACTTTCTCATTAAAAAAGATATTACCGTTCAAATCGAAAGTCTGTCAGACGTACAATTTACTCTCTTAAAAAGTTATTTGGCGGAGATGTTTCAGGTGATGCGCCTGATGGAAGGAGCGCAACAATTTGGTGTAGCACCGCAAGAGCTCTTCAACTTACCACCTGAGTTGGACAAAGCCATTGTGGTCGATCAAAGTCAAATGAAGAAACCGGCAACCTCCTACCAATATTATTCCGTTGCGATGATTGCATTGTTTATTTTGTATATGTCGCAAAACGGGTTGGAGATGTTTGATAAAGGTCGCAGACAAAAAACATTGCAGCGGGAATTAATCAGTCCGGTCAGTCGACAAAAATTGATCAACTCTACTTTTATTGGACATGCTTTGTTGGGCGTGTGTGTGGTTTTCGCATTGATGGTGATCACGCAAGTTCTTTTCGGTGTTCCGTGGCATTTGCAGTGGTTCTTCTCCTTTGCCAATTTGTCTTCCTTAATGCTGTTGTTTCTAGTTTTGGGCGCCTTTTTAGAAACGGTTGGAAAAGGTGTGGGCATGGCATTGGTTCAAGTTATCATTCAAGTGGCAGCCTTTCTCGGGGGCGGATACTTCCCAGTTGGTGAAGAAATGATGCGTTTTTCACCGATGGGTTGGGTCATGGGACCGATTCGTGAAGCCTTATGGACCGAAAATGCGTTGCAGTGGCAAGGTGTCCTTTATTGTTTGATTAGTACATTGGTTTTATATATTGGCATGTCGGTTGTATTAAATCGCAGGGAGGAATTCTAAATGAAGGATATACTATGGATTATTCGGGAACGGTTTATTCTTTGGCGGAACCATCCTATGCAGGTGCTGTTTCTTTTGGGGGTTCCTATCATGAGTATTGCGTTGTATTTCTTTATCTACAGCAATACAGGTATCGCTAACTCTTTGACGGTAGGGGTCGTTGATCAGGATCAATCCAAGTACAGTCAGCAATTTGTTGCAACGCTTGGGAAACGGTTATCCGTGAAGGAATTAAAGGATGAGGAAGCCGGTGACAAGTCATTGGCTGCCCAATCTGTGACCGCCAATCTTGTGATTCCCGCAGATTTTTCAGAAAAAATTGGTGAGGGAGAATTGGCAACGTTGAAGTTTCGTACCCTTCAGGAAGGGCAGGCCATTGATTCCATCAAAAATATTGCCCTTACTACCTACAATGAAGTATTAGCCATTGCAAAATTTGCGGCTAACGGTAGTGAAAAAGAAGCCTTTGAATTTGTAAAAGGAGATACAACAATCAAATTTGAACAATTTGAAAAGGATGCGACAAGCAAAGCAATGAGTATCCAGATTCTTGGATTTATGCTCATGATGCTGCTTTATCAATCCGGGGTTTTTGGGGCAAATGCCATTCAAAATGAACGGCGAAATAAAATTTACCATCGCTTCATGACAACACCAGTTTCTAAAGGGGCGTATTTCACGGGCACGGCGATTTTCGCTTTCCTAGCGATGATTTTTGAAGTGGTTTTTACGGTTTTATTGATGACGGTGGCATTTCGTATCGATATCGGGTTACCTGCGATACAGTTGATTGGGGTTCTCGCAGTCTTTGGACTGGTTGCTGTCGCCTGGTCGATTGCAATCGGCGTGAATTCCCCCAGCAGTAATTTTGCTTCCGGTGTCCAAAGTATTCTATTTACCGTTACAAGTATTTTATCCGGGGCATTGATTCCCAGCGAGGTAATGCCGGAGTTTATGGAAAAAGTCGCCCGTATCACACCGCAATATTGGGTATTAGATGCCATCAAACAACTGCAAAATAACGCTGATTTTTCTCAAATCATTGTTAATCTGCTGGTCCTAGCTGCCTTTGTCCTGCTCTTTTTCAGCATCTCTACGTATGGGTTTATGAAGAGGAAAAATTTAGAGGTGTTTGATTAATAATAAGCCGTGAAATTGTAAAATTTTGCGGCTTATTTTTTCCTAACTTGACTTCTCATGCAAAACAATTTATTGTTTAAAATGTAAACAGTAAACAGAGGAGTTGGAGATGTGGCAAGTATTCGTGATATTGCTAAGATGGCTGGTGTATCAGCTGCCAGTGTCTCAAGAATATTAAACAATGATCAAACCTTCAGTATCAATGAAAATACCCGTCAAAGAGTAATAGAAATTGCCAACCAAGTAAATTACTCAAAAGAAAAGAATTTACGGGGAAGTCGCAATGTAGGAGATGATCTTTCTATTGCTTTGATTACTCGTCACAGTGAAGAAAGTGAATCTGATGATCCGTACTTTCAGCATATTCGCAAAGGAATTGAAAAAGAAGCCGCAAAATGGCGCTTAAAGGTCGTTCGTGTGTTTCGAATGAGAGATAAGCTAAAGGATTGGCAACAATTGAAAAAATATAAAGCGGTGATTTTGATTGGCGAAATGGACACGGATGCACTTGAAGAAGTAAAGAAGTATAACGATCAGATCATTTTAGTCGACAATTACCAAAACCATTCACAATTTGATTGTATTCAAACGGATTTTGCATGGAAAACCCATGAAATTTTGGATACATTATTTGAAAATGGACATCGGAATATAGCTTTTATCGGCGGCGTTGGTAGTAAGGTGGATCGTATAGGGGATGTCAGCTTTTATCAAGAGGAAGTACGGGCAGAACAGTATCGGCAATGGATGAAATTAAAAGACTTAGAACAATACAGTCATAGTTTTCAAAAAAATTGGACACCGGAATGCGGCTTACAGCTCACCGAAGAGATGTTGCAATTAAACCCAAGACCGACGGCGGTTGTTGTGGCAAGCGATCCAATGGCAGTGGGTGTCTATCGCGCAATCAACGATCATGGCTTACGTATTCCTGAAGATATCTCTGTTATCAGTTTTGATGATATTGAGATGGCGCGTTATATGAGTCCAGCGCTGTCGACAGTTCGTATGAATGCACAAGAGATGGGACGTATTGCAGTCAATATGGCGAAAGAACGGATTCTAGGTACACGAACCATGCCAATCACGGTTATCTGTTCCAGCCAACTGATAGCAAGAGAATCAGTTGGTAGAATTAGCAAGGATTGAAAGAAAGTTTACAAAGATTACTCCTGAATAATTCATAGCTTTTTTGAAATGCTATTTAAACATTGTCCTAACGCTGTTTATTGTTTTATTACCCAACACCTTTTGAGTGTACAAAAAGAACCCCAATCTGCTATGGTTAAATCGCCAAAACCTAACCAAAGAAAGGGGTTCTTCTCAATGGCTACATTACAGGAAAAACAAGTAAACTTCAACTCAAAAATGATAGTGTCTAATACAGGAGGAAATCTATCCACAGACGTTGGCTTAATTTTGGTTAAAGAATTTATGGATTCCATCGGCTTTACAAAACTGGCAAAGCAACTCTTAACTTTCAACGAAAATCGTCGCTATTGGATTCATGACAATATTTCTGTTCTGGAACAACTACTTTTTCAGCTCATCGCAGGTTATCCTGCGGATTCTTCTGTCAACATTCTGAGTGAAGACCCAATTTTCCGTTTGGTACTGGCTAAGGAATCCTTGGCCTCACAAGCCTCGCTTTCCCGCTTTTGGAATCGCGTGAGTGAAGAGACAATTGTCCAATTTCAACTCTTAAACCAAGCATTAATCGACAAAGTTCGTTTAAAACGGAACGCTACAGAAATGATCATTGATTTGGATTCCACACATTCGGATACTTTTGGTAACCAAGAAGATGCTAATTTCAATGCCCACTATGGTACGAACGGGTATCATCCGTTAGTAGCGTTTGATGGTCTGACGGGTGATTTTCTCAAAGCAGAACTTCGTTCTGGAAATGTGTACACTTCAAATGGCGTGAAAGAATTTCTGAAACCAATGCTTGAACATTATCAACAGACTCTTCCATGTACGAATATCCTTGTTCGAGGGGATAGTGGTTTCGCGACACCAGAAGTATATGAGACTTGTGAAGCCAATGATAGTTACTATGTTATTCGCCTGAAGGCGAATAGAAATCTAGAAAAAATTGCAGAGAATCTCGTTCTTGTAGGAGATGATCATCCGTGGTATCAACGGGAAGTTCACTATTATTCAACTACCTATCAAGCTGAAAAATGGTCAAAAGAACGACGGATTTGTATCAAATCAACCAGAGAAGCCAATGAATTGTTGTTTCGGCATGAATATTTGGTTACCAATTTTTCCCACAACCTTTTACCTCAAGAGATTTTCGGTATTTACCATAAGCGTGGTATCATGGAGAATTATATCAAGGAAGCCAAAAATGGTTTCTATTTCGATAAAACGGATAGTCCCACTTTTCTGGAAAACCACGCTCGGATGATGATAAGCCTCTTGGCTTACAACTTGGTCAACTTCATGAAAACAATCTGTTTACCTGCGAAAGAAGCAGTTTTCCAAGTAGACACCTTACGTCTTCGCCTTTTCAAAGTGGCTGGTAAGCTAATTCGTAGCGGTCGAAAATTGTTTCTGAAAACGAGCTCTTCCCATGTTTACCAGAACCTGTTCTATTATCTATTGGAAAAAATTCAGCAACTCTGCTGGTAGAACTGGGAGCTAACTGAAATTTTAAAAACTTATTAATTCTAAGGGATATTTGCGCTCAAAAATAAGAAAAATGACTCGTCATTCCTTGAATAGATCATATTTTGAGCTAATAGCGCTAGCGACATTTGAAATGTAATAACGGAAAAAGAAAAACCGATGGTTTTTCAAAATTAATGTTAAAAATCTAGAAGTATGAATAATTCAGGTAACTAGAGTTCTATTAAGTCAAATCTATCTTTTGTAATTTATATACAGGTCATTTGTACTGTTCGGAAAACAATCCTTTAGTAAGCATTGTTTTGCGAATAGTACAAATGATTTTTTTTGACTAGTTTGCTTACCAATATATTAGCTGATACGAAATTTCCTCATTCCGGGCAAACGTATCTTATTGAGAATAAATCTATCCATAAGAAACATCTAAGAAACAAAAAGATACTATTGTAATTGTTTTCTCTCGAATATATGATGTGAATATCAAAAGTAAACGTTTACAGGATGGAGCCCCTACCAATTAAACGTTTACTTTAAAAATGGATTTTTGATTCTAGGAGTGTGGGAAATGGCAGATATTGTAGTATTGGGAAGTTTTATGATGGATTTAGTCGCACGAAGTAAACGTTTACCGCAAAATGGAGAAACGATTGTCGGGAATACCTTTGAGAGAAATGCAGGTGGGAAAGGCGCCAATCAAGCTGCTTCAATAGCAAAATTAGGGAAAGAAGTTTCATTTATTGGTATGGTTGGCCGAGACGATTTTGGGGAAATGGCTAAAGATGTACTCAAAGGAGTTGGAGTAGATACTGAGCATTTACTAAATTCCAGTTCCATTTCAACTGGAATAGGAAGTGTCTGGGTTGATGAAGATGGGAATAACCGTATTATTATTATTCCTGGGTCAAATTTGGCCTTTTCTTCTGCTAACTTACATGAAGTTGAAAAAGTTATTAAGTCAGCAAAAATTTTAATTTTACAACTTGAAATGGATTTTTCGCTAATATTAGAAGCCATTAACATGGCGTATGCGTATCAGGTCCTAATCTTATTAAATCCGGCACCGGCAAGGAAGCTTAGCCGAGATGTTTATAAAAAGGTAACCTATTTGACGCCAAATGAAACAGAATTAGAAATTTTATCAGGTATGCCAACAGATACAATTGAAAATGTTAAAGCTGCAGCAAATTCACTAATTCGACAAGGAACAAAAAATATAATTGTCACACTTGGCGATCGGGGTAGTGTTTGGGTATCGCAAGATGGTGAAGTAATTATTGCTAAGTCTAAGAAAGTAACAGCTGTGGATACGGTTGCTGCAGGTGATTCTTTCAATGGTGCTTTGGCATGTGGCATTATTGATGGTTTAGATAAACGAGAAGTTTTAGATTTAGCAAATACAGTAGGGGCTTTGACAGTAACCAAAAATGGTGCTATTCAATCGTTGCCTACATTGAATGATGTTCGTGCATTTATTCAAAACGAGAATGATAGAAAATAGAAAAAATTGGGGGGAGGAAAATGCAATCACGGCCTACAATTCGAGTAGTTGCTGAGGAAGCAAATGTTTCGATTGCTACAGTATCTCGAGTCATTAATAACATTGGAACCGTTACTGATGAGAATAAAGAAAAAGTAATTGAGGCAATTAAAAAAGTTAAGTATTATTCAAATACCACCGCATCAAACCTAAAAAGAAATAGTAGTAATGTTGTTGGTGTTGTTATTCCAACGCTCACCAATAACTATTTTATGGAGGTTATTAAGGGGATTGAGGATCAGTTTCAGAATGAAGATTATATCCTTTACATTGTGAGCTCTAATGATAGTCCTAAACATGAACGAAGGATTCTTCAAAAATTATTTGAAAATAATACGGAAGGATTAATTATTGCGACGAGCGGAGGAAATGAAGATTTTATTCAAGAATTAGCAGCTATGGGTCAGAAAATTATTTCAATCGACCGAAGAATCTTGCAAAGTGATAAGTTCTGCTTCGTTGGGGAAGATAATTATAACAATTCGTATGAATTAGCTAATAAATTTATTTCAGAATTTCCAATGGAGAAGGTTGTTGTTGTGGGTGGACTTCTTAACCTTTCTGTGGGTAAAAAAAGAAAACATGGTGCTGAAAAGGCAATCAGTGATCTTAAGCTCGAGTCAATATTTATTGATGGTGGTTTTACTTCTGAGGGTGGGAAAAGAGCCATGAAGGAAATTCTTCAAAAATTTCCGGATGGATGTCGCATCATTTCACTTAATAATGCGATGACATCTGGGATGATTGATTATATTTACTCCGAAGTCCCAGAAGAAAAACGGAGTGAAATATTAATTTCGTCGTATGGCCGTATTAATCTTCAAGGCTTATTCAAAAGTAATATTGTTTACTTTGTCGAACAATATCCCTATCAAATTGGTGTTGAAACGGCAAAAATACTTCAAAAAAATAAGAATACGAATGAAGTACTCGAGGGAAAAAAATATGTTAAAGCAAGTATTTTAAAGGAGGAGTAGGGGTTGGATATTCTAGCACGCGCACGAACAGTAATTTCTGAAGAACAACAAGCTATAAAAGAAAATATTAATCTTCTAGATGAGAGTTACCTAGCTAGTATTAAGGTCCTTGAAGACCGGCAAGGGAAGATTGTTTTTACAGGAGTTGGCAAATCTGGCCACATTGGCGAAAAATTAGCGGCAACTTTTTCAAGTTTGGGATCGCCGGCAATATTTGTTCACAGTACAGAAGCAGTTCATGGGGATTTGGGCATGGTTGAACGAGGAGATGTTGTGATTTTACTATCTAATAGTGGAACAACAAAGGAAGTTTTAAATACTATTCCTTCACTAAGAATAATTGGAACAACATTGATTGCTTTTACTTCCAACAAAAATTCAGCTTTGGCTTTGGAATCTGACTATGTTTTGGGATACAGCTATGGAAAAGAGGCCGATCAATATAATTTGGCTCCAACAACTAGCGCAATTGCTATGCTATCAATTGGGGATAGTATTGGTGTCGTTTTGTCAGAGCTAAAAGGATTCAAAAAACAAGATTTCAAGGTATTCCATCCTGGCGGAGCTTTAGGGAAAAAATTGGGAGAGGGTGACAAAACGAATGTTGGGTAGCAGCTCACTAAGGGATTTATGCAAACCAAAAGATTCCAAACGAAAAAGATTGTCCAGCTTTGATACGACTGGGGGAAATCGCGACTTCCTAAAAATTTTTCCAGGAGACAAAGTTCAGCTCGGAAAAATTGATGGTGCTGGAGTAGTTGCACATATTTGGATGACTATGGCGCCACTTGAGGAAGTAAAGGAAGAATTCTTATACCGGAAAATAGTTATTCGAATGTTTTGGGATAATGAGGAACAGCCGAGCGTTGAGGTGCCAATTGGCGACTTCTTCGGCATAGGACATGGCATTACAAAAAATTATAGTTCTGCGCCATTACAAATGGGTCCAGAAGACGGACAAGCCTTGAACTGCTTGTTTCCGATGCCGTTTTCTAATGGCGCAAGATTTGAAATTGAGTCTCAGGCCGATGATCCTATAAAATTTTACTTTTATATAGACTATGAGCTTCATAACAATATGAATGAATCAAATTTACGTTTCCATGCACAGTGGCATAGAGAAATCACTAAAGGAATTGATGGAAGTAAAGTTACGAATCCATTTTATGAATTTGGTGGTAAGAATATTACTGGAGCGAATAATTACACTATCTTGGATGCTGTTGGGAAAGGCCATTATGTTGGCTGCAATTTAAATATTCATAATTTAAGAAGTACTGATTCTTGGAATTGGTATGGAGAAGGAGATGACATGATTTTTATTGATGGTGAAAAATGGCCACCATCTCTACATGGCACAGGCATGGAAGATTATTTTAATACTGCCTGGTGTCCACAGCAAGAGTATCAAAGTCCATATTTTGGATTACTAATGGGGGGAGACCAGAATTGGGGTGGAAAAATTTCTACGTACAGATATCACATTGAAGATCCGGTAATGTTTGATAAGTCAATTCGCGTCACGATTGAGCATGGGCATAATAATCATCGAAGTGATGATTATTCAAGTACTGCCTATTGGTATCAGACAGAACCACACAAAGAATTTGGCAGTTTGTTACCAGTGGAAGACAGAATGCCACTGCCAAACATCACACCTGATGCAGCGGGTGATGTTGATCAGTTTTTTAATTATTAGTTTGATTACTCAAATATTAAAAATAATTAAATAACTAATTGGACGAACTAAAAAAATGTAAGCACTTGCGCAAGATACTAGTGTCTGATGGGGGGAACTAAAATGAATAAACCTAAAGCTTTATTTATGGCCTTCTTTGAAAAAATTTTTAATTTATTCATTTTGAATATATTATTTGCAATTTCGTGTATTCCTGTTGTTACAATTTTTCCAGCTTTTATTGCGATGTATTCGGTAGTGCGAGATTGGGAAAAAAATCAAGTAACCGAGGTCGTTAAGCCATATATTCAAGCTTTTAAAAGTAATTTAAAGAAAGGCATAATTTTAGAACTCCAATGGCTAGTGATGGCAACATTAATTTATGCAGATTGGGTTTTTAGTAAAAACTTAAGTGGAGCAATAAAAGAAATTGATACTATTTTTTTAATTATTGTTACTACGGTATTTTTGATGGTTAGTCTGTTTGCATTTCCAATCATTGCAACGTATAAGATTAGTAATAAAGGTTTAATTGTAACCGTTTTAAAAGTTTCGTTTAAGTTCTTACTTACGGGACTAGTGATGGTGATGACTGCAGTTGGTTCAGGAATATTGATATATTTGTTCCCGTTTTGTGTGTATATAATTTTTAGCATATATGCATATATTACTTACAGATTGTGTAATGAAAAATTCAAGGTTATTAATCAGGTTAAAGGATTCGTCTGAAACAGAAATTTTATTTAGTAAAACTCAATTGAATTGGAGGGGGAAATATAACAATAGCGGGTTGTTAGTATTCTGCGGGTTGTAAGGCGCTAGACTAACTGAACATTCAAATTGGATGAGTCGCGCAAGATTAGTATGGCTGATTGTTTTATGTAATAAAGCCTTAAGAATACGAATCGCCTAAGTTTTAACATTCAATTTTTATACTAAAAAAATTAACAGACCGAGTGATTGATCCTGATATATATTATTTTAAAGGAGAGTTAAAATGAAACATACTACTAAGAGAAATTTGTCGGTGCTTTTCATTGGTTTAGTTTCTGCATTGTTGTTGACAGGCTGTGGGGGCGGTAAATCAGATTCAGGAAAGAAAGATGGAGATGATAAGGGTAAAACCAAAATTAGCATGTCAGTTTGGGGAATGCCTTTTGAAAGTGATTTGTACACCAAAACTTATATCCCTGAATTTGAAAAAGAAAATCCAGACATTGAAGTTGAGTTTAACAACTTTGATAAATTGAGAGATAAATATATAACTTTAAATGCAGCAAATGACTTGCCTGATGTAATGAGAGCGCCAGGTGGAGATGTTCAAGAATATATTCATCGCGGGATGTATACTCCGTTAGATAAATATATGGAAGAAAGTGATTTTGATACAGCTGATTTTCCAGCAGAGATTTGGCCTGCAATGAAGGGCGAAGATGGAAAAACATACGCAATCCCTCAAGATGCTAATGCTATGGTACTTTATTATGATCCAGCATCTTTTAAAGAAGCTGGGTTGGCAGAACCTGATGATAATTACACGCTAGACCAGATGATGAAGGATGCCAAGACATTAACGAAGAAGGATAAATCTGGGAATGTTGATAAATATGGTTTTGTAACATATTGGGACTCAGATAATTTCATTAACTTTGTATTATCAATGGGTGGGAACTTATGGGATAAAGATGATAAAAGTAAATCTGCCGTTGATAGTCCAGAATCAATTGCAGCATTAGATTATTGGAAAGATTTAGTTGTTGATTTTCAATTAACGCCTAGTTCTTCCGATCAAAAACAAATGGGACCAGATGCTTATTTCCAATCTGGGAAAGCAGCAATGTTTATGAGTGGAACTTGGATGGCACCGTCGATTAAAAAGGCCGCTCCAAAATTAGATTTTAAAGTTACAAGCTTCCCTAAAGGAGAAATTAAAACAGATCGTTCTCAGTCTTCATCTTTTGGTGTTTCTAAAGATTCTAAGAATCCAGAAGCTGCTTGGAAATTAGTACAATTCCTAACAGCCAAAGAACAATTAGATGTATATTGGCAAGATCTTTGGGTGGCAGCACCTGCACGTTTGTCGTCATTAAATGATGATAAGGCGTTTAAAAACATTGTTGGAGTTAAGAGCGCTGGAGTACCAGGTATCGATTCCGAACAAGAATTTACTGAAAAGGCTTCAGCAATAAAAACTATTATTAACAATAAGTGGATTGACCAAACTTGGGTTAGCCCTTATATGAATTTTTATCATACTGAAGTAACAAATGCGATTGAGTCAGTATTAGTTGATGGCGCGAAACCGAAAAAAGCCCTTACAGATGCCGCGAAAAATATTAATAAATCAATAGAGCAAAGCAAGTAGAATTTCAAGTTGATACTTGCTCAAAGTGATAGATTTTTGGGCAAGTATCAGTAATAGTTGAGGGGGAAATTTAATGGTTAATTCACAGGCAATCGTTAATAAAAAAAGTAAATTTTCAAAAAACAAACTAAAAAAAATGTTTACCCCATGGGCATTTTTATCTGTAGCTTTAATAATAATTATTCTTTTTGTAATTCTACCAACAATTATGGGTATTGCTTTAAGTTTTTTTAAGTATGATGGAACGAGTACTCTAGATTTTTTGGGGCTTGGAAATTATAAATTAGCACTTAATGATAGTTTGTTTACTCATTCGATGTGGGTTGCTTTTGTATACGCATTCGGATCACTGATTCCAACAGTAATCATTTCATTAGTCATTGCTGTTGTATTGAATCAAAAATGGTTCCCTTTTGTTAATCTTTTTAGATCAATTTATTTTATGCCAACGGTTATCTCAATGGTTGCTATTTCTTTTGTGTGGCTATGGCTATTTAACCCTCAAATGGGACCGATTAATCCTATATTGATAAAATTAGGAATACCATCACAACAATTCTTGGGTAGTAGTAGTCAAGCACTACCTATTCTAATTTTTATCAATATTTGGAAATCTATCGGTTTTAATCTAGTTATCTATTTGGCAGGGCTTCAAGGAATTGATGATAGCATGTATGAAGCAGCTAAAATGGATGGTGCAAATAGCTTCCAAGTATTCAAAGATATTACCTGGCCACTTTTAACTCCAGTTACCTTCTTCGTTGTTGCAATGTTAATCATCAACGGATTTCAGGTATTTGATCAAATCAATATTATGACCGGTGGAGGACCTGCGCGTTCTACTTATGGAATCGTATTCTATATATATCAAAAAGGATTCCAGGAAGCAAACTTTGGATATGCCTCAGTTTTGGCGGTATTATTATTTGTTTGTATTTTAGCTATTACGCTTGCATATAACTGGTTGAATAGAAAATTTGATTATTAATAAACTGGAAAAAGGGGGACTTGTTATTATGAAAAAAAGGAGTATATCTCAAATACTCGCCATTGTTATAATTATTCTTGGCGCTATATCAATGCTGATTCCTTTCCTTTGGATGATTTCAACTTCGTTGAAAGAAGAAGCTGAAGTTTTTACTTTCCCTGTTACTTGGATACCCAAATCTTTTAAGTGGGAAAATTACAAACAGGCAATACAGATTGGAAATTTTGGACGAATATTCTTTAATAGTACTTTTGTAGCATTGGCTACTACAATTCTGGCGTTACTTTTTAATAGTATGGCAGCATATGCTTTTTCGAAATTCAAATTTAAGGGCAGAAATGTATTGTTTATTATATTACTTGCTACGATGATGATCCCAGGCCAAGTAATAATGATTCCTATATACTTACTTTTCCGCGAAATGCATCTTTTAAATAGCTATGCAGGGTTAATTATTCCTGGTATTGCATCTGCGTTTGGTATTTTTATGATGAGGCAATTTATGGTGTCACTTCCAGATGAGCTACTTGATGCTGCACGAATGGATGGGGCAAGCGAAATAAGAATATTTTTCCAATTGATTTTACCAATGGTAAAAGCACCATTAGCCGCATTAGCTATATTCACATTTATGGGATCATGGAATGACTATTTCAGGCCGTTAATTTTAATTACAAAAGAAAGTATGAAAACTTTGCCGCTATTTTTGTCTTCTTTATCTTCAGGTCTATATGTACAAAGTTGGCCTTTAGTAATGGCAGCAACGGTAATTATTACCCTACCAATTATGATTGTCTTCTTTAGCGCACAGAAATATTTTATTGAAGGCATGGCGTTGAGCGGTCTTAAGTAAATTAGGGAATAAATGTATATTGGTAAAAGTAATTGGAAATATAAATTATTTAGGTGTGTAGGAGGAAATCTTATATTGGTCGGGTTTAAATTAAAGCCTAGTCATAGTGACTTAGAGGTACAGTTGATAAACACGAGAGTACAAGGTGATTTTTATATTTCACACTATCTTATGAAGTGGATGGGAGAAAGTCAAAATATCGATCGATTAATTGTTAATCTACTTCCTGAAGGTTTAGGAGATATAAGTTGTGTATGGAAGCCACTGCTGTCGCCTAATGAGGGCATGACCATTGGTGATATGGTATTTCGATCTCCAATTATTGTTGCAAAAGATCAGTCTAATAGGGAATGGTATTTAATCCCGGATATAAGCTTCACACAAAAAAATAAAAATTTAAGACAAGTTATGGACTTATCAGTAAATCCGTATTCATTTTATTTTGGCATAGCAGATTACAGAAAAGAAAAACACGTCTACCATAAATTTACTGGTGAAAATTTTTGGGTTGAAAAGAATTCTGATATCGCTTCTTTTTACCTTGTAAAAGGCCCCAAATCAATCCAACGTTCACTTAGTAATGCGGAGATAATCCTCAGTAGCTTGTTTGCGCAAGAGAAGTTCACACCGACGAAAGAACTAACAGAATACCCTTTTGAACAGTTTGAACGATACAGTGTTAGTTGGGCAAATGATAGTTGGAATAATTTGTTATGGAACGAGTTTGAAGATGAAAATGGAATTTTTGGCGGAACAAGTTTTATTGTGACAGGGTATCAATCGCCTAATAATAAGAAGAAAAGTGAGTGGCGCGAGCCAAAATCGATATGGAATCAAGCGTGGTTTTCAGACGTTAGAGTGGCGTATGGGTTATTTCTCTATGGCAATAAAACTAACAATGAAAAACTAATCATTCGTTCTCAACAAATGATAAATTTAGCACTGAGAGCGCCTATGAAAGATGGATTATTTCCCTCAGTATTTAAAAAGTCTAAAGAGGGATGGATTTGGACGAACTCCAATCGTGGCCCGGGTGATGCTACTTTAAATTATCATTTGGCGGATATGTCGTGGACATGTATTTGGTTGATAAAATATTATCAAGACTGTGAGCAAAATCCTCAGATATTAAATTATGTGCTCAAATATTGCAATAAATTATTAACTTATCAAAGCGATAATGGTAGTTTCCCTGCTTGGGTGAATAGCAAGGATGGGACAATTCTCTCAGAACTTTCTGAAAGCGCGGAAACAGGAATTCATTCCTGGTTACTTTTACTTGTAAATAGACTTAATACTAATGATTATTTCTATAAGAGTGCTGTTAAGGGACTAAATTTCATAAGTAATCAAGTGATGCCAGAAGGACGATGGGAGGATTTTGAGCTCTATTGGTCATGTTCCCATGAATGGGGAATGAAGCAAGAAGGAGTTGTAGAATCTCGTTCAGGTATGTATTATCAGAATAATTTATCTATGTATTGGTCCGCAATGGCGTTTATTGAAGCATATAAAGTTAAACCAATGCAACAATTACTTGATAATCTTAAATCTATTGTTGCAGAAATTTCTTTATATCAGGCTATATGGGATCCTCCTTATTTACCAATTTCGGTTAAAGGTGGATTTGGTGTGATGAATTCTGATGACGAATGGAATGATGCTCGGCAAAGCTTATTTGCTGTAATGTACTATCAGATGTATGAATTGACGCTAGATAAAAATTATCTTTACCGTGGAGTTTGGGCATTGAAAGCGTCATTTAACATGATGTTTGCACCAGAGAATGACAAAGTTTGTAAAATATATAAAAAAATGTTTCCTTTTTTCAATGAAAATGATTATGGGTTTGAAATGGAAAATGCATTTCATGGTGAGCATACGTTGTCTTTTTTAGGAGAATTTTCAATATATTCCTGGGGTTCTGGTGGAGCGGTTACATCATATGAAGAACTTGAGAGAAATTTAAAGAGAGAAGGCATAATAAATGTTAGATAATTTAAGCAAAAAACAAAATTTTACTTTACGATCAATTAGTCCGGAAAATTTTGAGGGCGTAAAATCAGGTGGGGCTCGTGCTTTGGAAGGAACTGGAAAAGAAGCGGCACGAGATTTAGGTGTTGGTTGGAAGGTTTCTCCATCCATAATGGTTCAACCACAAAGTAATCGTGTGATTGCCAAGATTAATCATTCTGGGAAAATTCGCCATATTTGGATGACTTGCTTTCCAGCACATTGGCGCGAACTAATATTAGACTTTTATTGGGACGGATCTCTTGAACCTTCAATTAGTGTTCCTTATGGTGACTTTTTCTGTAATGGTTGGTGCGAAAGAAGTAATGTGAATTCGTTACCAGTTGTTGTAAATCCGGCTGGGGGAATGAATTGTTATTGGGAGATGCCCTTTAAAAAATCTGCTGAGATTAGAATTAGAAATATTGGCAACGACGAGTTCCCATTATATTACCAAATTGATTATTCTCAAGAGAAAATTGATGATGATATTTGTTACTTCTGCGCAAAATGGAATCGTAGTAACCCATTAGAATATAAGAAGATGCACACTATTTTAGATAAAATATCAGGTAGTGGCCATTATGTTGGGACGTATATGGCATATCAGACTAATAACAATCGTTGGTGGGGCGAAGGAGAACTTAAAGTTTATCTTGATGGCGATGACGAGTATCCAACGATTTGTGGTACAGGAACAGAGGATTATTTTGGCGGTGCTTGGGATTTTGAACAACCCAAAGGCGAATATTGTTACTACTCGACCCCTTATACTGGTTTGTCACAAATTATTAAGCCAGATGGATTATATCTCAGCCAACAAAGATTTGGGATGTATCGTTGGCATCTTGTTGATCCATTTGTATTTACTCAGGACATTTCGGTAAAAATCCAAGCTCTTGGATGGCGATCTGAAGGTAGATATTTACCGCTCCAAGATGATATTGCTTCGGTGGCATTCTTTTATTTAGACCACCCTGATTTTGGAAATAAATTATTAGATAATCACGATGAATTAGAAGTAATTTAATAGTGAGTTTACTTTTAACTATAGCCAAGATAATTTTTTGAAGATAAAATTTTAACTTTTGTATTCAAATAGCTATCCAATTCTGGATAGCTATTTATCTTTTAACAATTCTAATTTTTTAGGAGGATTAAAGTGTACACACTAAAAAAAATCCAACAACAAATTAATCAGGTTCATGATTTTTGGTTTAACCAGCTCACTGATGACTATGCTATTGATATTTATCATGATGAGCGGCCCACACATATTACTATTCCTGCAGATGGTCGGTGGGAAGCTTTTGAGGTCGATGATATTTTTTCTGGGCGGGATAATTATTTTTGGATTCGCTTTGCTGTCCCAGTACCTAAGCTGATTTCCGGTCAGCGCTACATGATTAATGTGGGGGTTCTGCGCAATAATGATAATGGGACTTCCATTCCTGAAGGCCTAGTTTTTGTGAATGGGACACCGACTCAAGCTGTGGATGGTAATCATCGGAATATTTTTTTGGATAATGACTTTTCCGACCAGACTGTACAAATTGCAATTTGTTTTTGGACGGGGCTTGAGGGCAGTGAGCTTTATCCTGAGCCAACGTTCACTTACCGCACATTAAAAGGTGGGATTTTTGACGCGGATGGTTATTATTGTTACCGCTATTTAGATGTTATGGCTCAAGCAGCGCAGGAATTTGATGATGATGAGCCGCTGAAATATAGCTATCTAAAATTCTTGTCAAAAGCGACTCAAGAGTTTGACTGGGGCCAAATGACACCAGTGCTATTTTCAACAACAGTACAACACATTCAAAAAAATATTAATACTTTTATCGCTGAACACGAAGGTGAAAAAAAGAAATTCGAAATTTCTGCGATTGGGCACACGCACATTGATGTGGCTTGGTTGTGGCGTTTGCAACACACGAGAGGAAAAACGGCGCGTTCATTTTCGACGGAACTGAGTTTAATGAAGGAATTTCCAGATTATTATTTTATGCACAGCACACCTCAAGTTTATGATTTTATTAAAGAAGATTATCCGGAACTTTTTGCGCAAATTAAAGTGCGCTTGGCAGAGGGGCGCTGGGAAGCGGACGGCATTGCTTGGGTTGAACCGGACATGAATATTCCTTCTGGGGAGGCTTTAACGCGACAATTTTTATACGGGAAGCAATTTTTTGCAGATAATTTTAACGCGGAGCAATCGGTGCTGTGGTTGCCGGATGTTTTTGGCTATTCAGCTGCTCTCCCGCAAATTATGAAAAATTTTGGCATCAAGAATTTTATGACGACTAAAATTAGCTGGAATGACACCAATCACATGCCTCATGATACGTTTAATTGGCGCGGGATTGATGGCAGTGAAGTGCTGACATATTTTATTACCACGGTGGAACAAAATTATGATTATCACAGCAATTCAAGCTTTGGGACGACTTATAACGGGATGCTGACGCCTCACACGGTTTTAGGAAGCTATCACATGTATCAAGATAAGGCGCTGAATGATAATCTTCTCTTGTGCTTTGGATATGGCGATGGTGGTGGTGGTCCAACGCGAGAAATGGTCGAAAATATTAAGATTATGAACCAGTTGCCAGGTTTGCCGACTGTTAAAGCTGCTCGAGTGGATGATTATTTTGAACAACTTCATCAAAATATTGCCGCTAGTGGAGAAAAAGTACCGGAGTGGGTAGGTGAGCTTTATCTCGAATTCCATCGGGGGACTTATACCTCTCAAGCACGTGTTAAAAAACAAAACCGACAGTTTGAGACAGCTTTAAGAAATTTGGAAATGCGTTGTGTTGAAGCTTATGTCTTTAATAAAATGACGTATCCAACAACTGAGTTACACGAGCTTTGGAAAATTTTAATGCGCAATCAGTTCCATGATATTTTGCCAGGCTCCTCAATTAAAGAAGTTTATGAAGATAATTTGGTGGAATACACGGCAGCTTTTAGTAAAATTGCTGAGTTGAACCAAAAATTAGACGACCAACAAGTGGTCCTTGAACAAAATTACTATTCGCTACGAAATAATTTAGCTTGGGATGTGGAGGCCAAAGTTCAAATCAAACAAAGTACTTCGGGCTATTTTGAAACTGCCACCGGAGAAAAATTGGCGAGCACCTTGCTAGCAGATAATTATTTAGTGAACGTGCCTAGTATTGCAGCACTTGGGACGAGCACCATTCATTTTGTTGCTGAGAAAAAACGTCAAGTTGAGTCAGTAGAGCATTTTGTAAGCCAAACCATTACAACAAAAAATTATCAAATAAGTTGGAATGACGCCGGACAACTGATACAAATCTATGACAAGGTGAATGCTCGTAATGTACTGAAGGGTCCTGGAAATGTGTTGACCATCTACGAAGATCATCCCCTAGATTGGGATAACTGGAATATTGATGAAGATTATCTAGCGAAGGCCGCGGTAGTTTCTGCAGATACGATTGAGGTCACTGAAAATTCGCCACTTCAAACAGTAGTGACATTCACTTACCACTATCATCAGTCAACCATTCAACAAAAAATGATTCTTTCTGAAACGTCACGCCGAATTGATTTTGAAAATAAAATCGATTGGCAGGAGCATCATGAACTTTTGCGGACGGCCTTTTCAGTAGATGTTTTAGCTGAGAAAGCTCAATTTGATATTCAATATGGAAATGTAAGTCGGCCAACGCATCAAAATACGTCTTGGGATGAAGCACGATTTGAAACGGTCGGCCATAAATGGGCGGATCTTTCGCAACACGATTATGGCGTGGCATTGTTGAATGATTCAAAATATGGCTACGATGTCAACGGCCAAACTTTATCCTTGTCTTTAATTAAGTCTGGCACTTGGCCTGATGCCAACGCAGACCAGGGTGAGCATTACTTCACTTATAGTTTGCTGCCACACGAAGGTGATTTTGTAATCGGACAAGTTGAAAAAGAAGCCAGTGAGCTCAATAATTCGGTTGAACTCATTAATGGAAAATATGTTGACCCAACAGCTCTGTTTACCTTTACCGATGAAAAAAATCCAATCGCAGTTGATGCCATTAAACTGAGTGAACAAGGTGATGCTATTATTTTGCGTTTCCATGATTACTCAGGTGAATCAAGTCAGGTGAAAGTTAAGAGTAATTTTGCCCATAAGAGTGTGGCGATGACCAATTTGGCTGAAACTGAAAAGGAAACTTTGGCAGAAGAAGACAGCTGGGTAACTGTTGCTTCAACGCCTTACCAAGTTATTTCATTGGCATTTATGATATAAAAATGAGAATTTAGTAGGAGTAAAAAAAGATTTAGTAAAAAATACTTTTTTTAAGTGGAATAGGCTAGAGTCTTAAACAGAATAGTTGTACAATGATAGTAGAAATAAAACGGCTACTTAGCTAGCCGTTTTTTATCAAACTTGTTTAGGTAAATTTTACTCAAACAAAGCAACGAACAAAGCATCACTGCAACAGAACTCAACTTTTTTTCGGAAGCACAATGATTCAACAAAATACATTTAGCAAGGAGCATTCACAAATGACACAAACGCAATTTGACACCAAAGAGTATTTAGCAAAGGTTGACGCGTGGTGGCGCGCAGCCAATTATATTTCAGTGGGCCAACTTTATTTGAAAGATAATCCACTTTTACAAACGCCACTGAAGCCAGCCGACCTGAAAGTTCATCCCATCGGCCATTGGGGCACGATTGCCGGGCAAAATTTTATTTATGCGCATTTGAATCGCGTGATTAATAAATATGATTTGAATATGTTTTACATCGAAGGTCCCGGTCACGGCGGACAAGTGATGGTCTCAAACTCTTATTTGGATGGTAGCTATACAGAAATTTATCCAAAGATTACTGAAGATACGGCCGGCATGCAAAAATTATTTAAACAATTTTCATTTCCAGGTGGGGTTGCCTCACACGCGGCACCTGAAACGCCAGGTTCAATACATGAAGGTGGCGAGCTCGGCTATTCTTTGTCGCACGCAACTGGCGCGATTCTCGATAATCCAGAGGTCATTGCCGCAACTGTTGTTGGTGATGGTGAGTCAGAAACTGGGCCACTTGCAACATCGTGGTTTTCTAACACCTTCATCAATCCAGTGACAGACGGCGCAGTATTGCCCATTCTTCATTTGAACGGGGCAAAAATTTCTAATCCGACGATTTTGTCGCGAAAATCTAATGAAGATTTGACGGCTTACTTCACTGGTATGGGTTGGGAACCTTATTTTGTTGAGGGGACTGATCCCGCTGAAGTACATCCACTAATGGCTAAAGTGCTCGATACAGTTATTGAAAAAATTAAAAAAATTCAGAGCGACGCGCGTCAAAATGACGCAACGAAAGTCACAATGCCACGTTGGCCAATGATTGTTTTCCGCACGCCAAAAGGGTGGACGGGGCCAAAAGTTTGGGACAATGAGCCAATCGAAGGCAGTTTCCGTGCACATCAAGTGCCAATTCCGGTTGACCAAAAACATATGGAACACGTCGATGCTCTCGTTGCTTGGTTAAAATCGTATCGCCCGGAAGAGTTATTTACGTCAGATGGCAAATTAATTCCGGAACTTAAAGCATTGGCACCAACTGGAAACAAACGAATGGCAAAAAATCCGATTACAAACGGCGGGATTAATCCGCAAAAATTGGACAACGGCAATTGGAAACAGCACGCTTTGAAAATTGAAAAACCCGGGAAACGTGTTGCGCAAGATATGATTGAATTTGGGAGTTATGCCGCTGAACTCATCACTAAAAACCCAACAAACTTCCGGGTGTTTGGACCTGATGAATCAAAATCTAACCGGTTGAATCATGTTTTTGAAGTGACGAATCGGCAATGGATGGAGCCTACAACTTTCCCAACGGATGAATGGTTGTCACCAAGTGGTCGAGTGATTGATAGCCAACTTTCTGAACACCAAGCTGAAGGGTTTTTAGAAGGCTATGTATTGACTGGGCGCCATGGCTTTTTTGCTAGCTACGAAGCTTTCTTGCGCGTGGTGGATTCAATGATTACCCAGCATTTCAAATGGCTAAGAAAAGCCAGCGAACAAACGTGGCGGAATCATTATCCTTCACTTAATTTAATTGCAACCTCGACTGTTTTCCAACAAGATCATAATGGCTACACGCACCAAGATCCTGGTGTCTTAACTCATTTAGCTGAGAAAAAACCGGAGTTTGTGCGCGAATATTTGCCAGCTGATGCCAACTCGATGTTGGCGGTCATGGACAAATCGTTTGCCTCTGAAGAATTAATTAATTTGATTGTTTGCTCTAAACAACCGCGGCCACAATTTTATTCAGCAGCAGAAGCTGAAGTTTTAGTGCATGATGGGTTGAAAATTATCGACTGGGCCTCAACTGCAGCAGCCGATGAAAAACCAGACATCGTGATTGCCACAGCAGGGACTGAGCCAAACTTAGAAAGTTTAGCCGCTGTTTCGATTTTGCACAAAGCTTTCCCAACGCTGAAAATTCGCTTCATTAATGTGGTTGATTTGTTGAAATTACGTCATCCAAGTGTTGACCCGCGCGGCCTAACTGACGCCGAGTTCGATAATTATTTCACGACCGACACGCCGATTATTTTTGCTTTCCACGGGTATGAAGGTCAAGTGCGCGATATTTTCTTTGATCGCCACAATCACAATGTCAGCATTCATGGGTATCGCGAAAATGGTGATATCACGACGCCGTTTGATATGCGCGTGTTAAGTGAAATGGATCGTTTCCATATTGCTAAAGATGTGGCTGAACGTGTATACGGCGCTGATGCTGCAGCATTCACCGCTAAAATGGACGCGACACTTGCCTTGCATCACGATTTTATTCGCGAGAACGGTACGGATATTCCGGAAGTAGAAGAGTGGGTTTGGGAAGATTTGCAATAAAATTTTAATATAGTACAGTTGAGGGTGGAAGAATCCGATGCCTAAAATTTTAGTAATAGGTAATAGCTTCTCAGAAAATGCAACGTTTTATCTGCACCAAGTTGCAGCATCAGTAGGTATTGTTACCAAAGTAGTTAATTTATTCATTGGTGGTTGCTCAATGGCACAACATTGGCAAAATATTATAGCTGGTGCACACAGTTACCGCTATGAATTAAATGGTTATTACAATGAAACTAGTGAGCTAGTTAGTATCCCGGATATTATTGATTCGGAAAAGTGGGATATTGTTGTTTTCCAGCAAGCGAGCCACGATAGCGGTATTTTGAGTTCATATGAACCTTTTGCTCGTAACATTTTTAATTATCTTCAGGAAAATGCGCCGCAAGCTAAATTATTTTTGCATCAAACATGGTCATACGGCACTGCCAGCACTCATCCGGGTTTTGCCTTTTACCATCATAGCCAAGATGAAATGTATGAGAAATTAACACAATGCTATCAGCTAATAGGTGGAGAATTAAATCTCCCGCTAATTCCAACCGGCGAAGTTGTTCAGGCAATCCGGAAGTTGCCATTTTTTGTAGAGACTCCGGTTATAATGAATACCGATGAACATCACCTCTCTGATTTTTATGGAAAGTATTTGGCCTCTTTAATTTGGTTGAAATATGTGCTTAAAGGTGATGCTCAGGCAGTTACCTATGTGCCTCAAAATAGATATGTAGAAAATTTTGTAGTTGATGAAGAAATTCTAGAACGGTTAAAAAAATTTGTGGCAAGCTTTTCAAGCACGTTGGTTTAAAAACCAGGAAACTATTTCCAATAAATAGTAGCTCTTTTATTGAGATGTCGAGATAACTTCGGCATCTCTTTTTGATTAGCGAATTAATATGTGGCAGGGACAATTTTAGGATGTGGAAAATTTCTGGTTATCTTGTTACCGTATTACAAGCGGATTTAACTCGACTTATCTCACGGCGATGGTGTATCCTCATAGTAAGAAGGTAAGCGGGAAGTAATAGAGTAGGTATCAAACTTTATGTTTCTCGAATACAATGCAACTTGGAGAAGTCAATATAATTTTTTTTGGGGGGTACGGCAAATAAGCGATTACTTTAGACAAATCTAAGGTAATCGCTTATTTTATTTGCAGTTAGGTAAGCGCCGAATAATATAGTACCTACTCACATGTTAGTTCTCCAATTATACTTGATTTATCAAGAATAATTGGAGGGCTTTTTATATTGGAAAATTCTAGAATGATCAGTCAAACAAATTTAATCTTTAACCATTTGACTGGAAGAGGTTCAAATTATGTTAGTTGATTACCAGCAAATTCAAAATGTTTATATTGTGTGTGGGAAAACTGATCTTAGACGTGGCATTGATGGACTTGCGTCCATTATCGTGTCTGAATATGAATTAGACGTATATTCGAATGCAGTTTTTTTGTTTTGTGGAAACGGAAGTGATCGCTTTAAAATGCTTTGCTGGGATGGTGATGGTTTTCTGTTATTATATAAACGATTAGAAAATGGAAAGTTGAAATGGCCACGAAAAAAAGAAGAAGTTAAAAAGCTTTCGCTTCAGCAAGTGCGTTGGCTTATGGAAGGCTTAAATATTGATCAGCCTAGAGCAATAAAGCCTGCAAACACAGGGATAATTTAATATAAACTGCTTATTCATCGTTATTTTATGGTATAATTAGTTATACGAAATTGAGGTGATTTAAGTTGGATGTCAAAGAAATATTAGAAAAAAACAACCAAATGTTAATGGTCCAACTTGAACAAGCCAACAAACGGAATGAACAATCTGAAAAGCTTAACAAACAACTTCAACACGAAGTGTCATACTTAACAGAGCTAATAAAAGAAATGAATAGAAGGATGTTCGGTCGTTCCAAAGAATCTTCCTCAGAAACGATTGACGGACAGCTTTCACTATTCGAAGAAGAGTCTATTCCAGCGGCTCATGAAGAACTAGTAGAATCCACTGAAGTTGTAGCACACCGCAGAAAAAAGAAAGGTGCTAAGGCTGCAATACTAGCGAGTCTTCCAGGAGTTAATGTGGAGCATGAATTGTCCGAATCTGAGAGAGTATGTGACCACTGTGGAGGAAGCATGGTCGACATGGGATCTAAAGAAATACGGATAGAGGCAGAATTTCTCCAAGCTAAAATCCAAAAACTTATCCATCGCCAGCATAGTTATGTTTGTAAGGATTGCGAAAGACATGGCGAGACATCCATAAAAAAAGCCACTGTGCCAAAAGCCTTAATTCCCAATAGTCTTGGTTCGGCAAGTGTTGTTACAGAGACAATAATTCAAAAATTCCAGCAAAAAGTACCTGCCTATCGGCAAGAAAAATTTTGGGCGAATCACCAATTACCTATCAGTCGAGATAATATTTGTAATTGGCATATTATTGCTTCTCAGCAAGTTTTACAGCCTTTGTTTACCCTTCTGCAAAAGGAGCTAGTTAAACAAGAAGTACTCCACGCCGATGAAACAAGTTATACAGTAATTCAAAGCGAAAAGGCCAAAACTTATTATTGGATGTTCTGTTCTGGAAATTTTGAAGAGAGACAAATTGTTTTGTATCATCATGCCGAATCACGAGGACACGAGATTCCTGAAAAGTTTTTAGAAGGTTATTCAGGATACTTGCATTGTGACGGATGGGGTGCCTATCCATTAGTTCCGGATATTACACTAATGGCTTGTGGAGCGCATATCCGAAGGAAATTTTATGAAGCATTGGGAAATAAAAAGCAACCTAATAAAACGTCTCCGGCCTATAAAGGCTTAAAGTTTTGGGATAGGATGTTTAAGGTTGAATTGACTTTCCGGGAGAAAAAATTATCTCCTTCTGATCGATTCAAACAGAGACAACTTCTGTTAAAACCAATTCTTGATGACTTTTACAGTTGGATTGGAGAGCTTGACGCTCTCAATAAATCTAAACTGGCTTTGGCCGTGGAATATTCTGCAAAGCAGCGTGAGAACGTTTATAACATCATCGAAGATGGGCGCTTGGAATTATCAAATAATAAAGCCGAGCGTATGATTAAAGAACTTGTCATGTGTAGAAAAAATCAACTCTTCTCAACCAGCCTAGCAGGCGCCTACTCTACGGGCGTTATCCTTAGCATTATGAAAACAGCGGAACTCAACGGTTTAGATATTCAAAAATATCTCAATTATTTGTTCGTTGAGATTCCTAATTTACCCATAATGACAGAGGAATTTCTGAGAGAATATTTACCTTGGTCGCAAAAAGTTGTTGAAAATTGTTGTAAAAAATAGCCGTTCGTCCAAAATCACTTGGATTAGCGGCTATTTGTTGTACGCTAGATTTTTTTAGCTATTCGGCGCTTACTTCAAACCGTCTGAAACTGCCTAACGGCAGTCTTCATTTACTTTTTCATTTTCACCTGTTAAGTGATGCAAAAAGAACCCCATTCTGATATGGTAAAGGTGTCGAAACCAACCATAAGAAAGGAGTTCTTCTCATGACTAGCTTACACAAAAACCAGGTAAAATTCAATTCAAATTTGACTATTTCACATACAGGTGGTCGCTTATCGAGTGATTCGGGTTTGGTCTTAGTTAAAGAGGTGATGAATACCTTCGACTTTTCACACGTAGCTAAACAGTGGCTCCATATTAAAGACAAACGTGTTTACTTCACACATGATAACTTAGCGATATTAGAACAACTCATTATGCAGTTAATTGCTGGGTACTCGGCAGACTCATCAGCTAATCTATTAAGACAGGATCCAGTCTTTCAAGCTGTACTCGGTAAAAAAGAGTTGGCCTCACAATCGTCAATCTCACGGTTTTTAGATCGTTTCACCGAGGAGAACATGGATCAACTCCAAGCATTAAATCAGTCGCTGATTGATAAAGCGCGTTTGATTCGCAATGACACCGAGTTAATCATTGATGTCGATTCCACACATTCGGATACCTTTGGACGCCAAGAACAAACAGATTATAATGCCCATTATCAAACCTACGGCTATCACCCATTAGTTGCATTTGACGGATTGACCGGAGATTTCCTAAAAGCTGAACTGCGTTCAGGCAATCAGTACACGTCTAAAGGGGTAAAAGCCTTTATCGACCCGCTGTTACACCACTACAAGAGCACGTTACCTCATACCGAGATATTGGTTCGGGGTGACAGCGGCTTCGCCACACCAGAGGTGTATGAATCTTGTGAAGCAACTGAAAGCCAGTACGTTATCCGATTAAAGAGCAATCGGAGGTTAAGTCAGTTAGCTGAACACTCTGTTCTTTATGGGGATAATAAAAAATGGGAAGACCGAGAAATACAGTATTTTTCACTCCCTTATCAAGCACAATCCTGGTCAAAACCCCGTCGCGTTTGTATTCGATCAATCCGTGAAGCAGGAGAGCTTCTTTTTCACCACGCATTCATTGTGACGAATCTATCCGATAATGTCTCGCCTGAAGTCATATTCTCTCTTTACGGCAAGCGTGGAACAATGGAAAATTTCATCAAAGAAGCGAAATTAGGCTTTTATTTTGACAAAACAGATAGTCCGCGTTTCCTGGAAAATCATGTCAGAATGATGATCAGTGTCCTGGCTTACAACCTCGTCAATTTTTTAAAGACCATTGGATTTGAACAAGTGAATCGGGGGATGACGATTCATTCTATACGATTGACATTGCTTAAAGTTGCCGGAAAACTCGTTAAAACAGGTAGACAAGTCTATCTCAAACTGTCGAGTTATCATGTGTATCAAACTGAATTTTATAAGGTTTTTGAACGCCTACGGCGATCTAGGCAATGGATTTAGGCTAGTTATCGTAAAAATTTTTAACCTATTTTTCCAAGGGGTCAGTCTGCCCTTAAATAGACAAATAATTTTTATTATAGCCTTCTTCCGTATATATCCTGTTCGAAAACACATTATTTTGGAAGAATGTATCTGCCTAATTTAAATGTAGGCACTTTGTTCAAAAAAATAGCTTAAATTTAGAGCTATGAATTATTCAGGATTACTAAATCTTTTGTAAACTTTTTTAATTTGTCTCTTGTGTAAACATTAACTAAACAAATATAATGAAATCGTAAACGTTTGCAATACAAAAAAGGAGAATCACACGATGAAATTTATTGACAAATTATCAGAAAAAATGGTTCCGGTTGCACAGATTATCGCAAACAATAAATATTTGCTAAGTTTGCGGGACGGTTTTATGATGGCGTTTCCAGCTACAATGTTTGCTTCGATCATGATCATTATCCAGAATTTACCAACGACATTTGGCTTTGCAAAATATTTGCCGGATGCAGTGAATACCTTCCTAAATGATTTCTTTGGTCCAATAGGTAATGCAACAATGAGTATTTCTGCCGTTTTTATTGTTTATGGGATTGGGTATCAATTGGCAGGACATTATAAGCAATCGCAAATTTTTGCGGGTGCTATTTCACTGTCTTCATTCATTTTACTGTTGCCATTTGGTCAAGATGAAAGCATGGGTACATTTATTCCAGTTGCTAAGCTAGGAGCGGAAGGAATGTTTGTTGGTATTCTAACTGCGATTATTGCTACAGAAATTTATTGTAAAATCAGTGCTGCTGGATTAACTATCAAAATGCCGGATTCTGTACCGCCAATGATTTCCGAGTCTTTTGTTGCAATCATTCCCGGTGCTGCACCGTTATTTCTTTTTAACGTCGTTCGTTACTTGTTTACTTTTACAACATGGGGAAATGCAGTTGATTTTGTTTATGAACTTTTACAAAAACCATTGATGGGATTAGGCGGAACGTTACCAGCTGTTCTAATAGCAGTCTTCTTTACGCAATTTTTCTGGTGGTTTGGGATTCATGGGACATTAGTTGTGAATGCAGTCATCGATCCAATCATGAGTGCGCTAGCAATTGAAAATTATGAAGCCTACAAAAACGGGGCAGAACAATTGCCTCATATCATCAATACAACTTTCATGGGTGTATTTGTCAATCAAGGATTACAATTAGGTATTTCAGTTACTATGGCATTTTTCATCGCCCGTTCGATTCGTATGAAAAAACTGATGAAGACAATTATTGCACCAGCTGTTTTCAATGTTTCTGAACCAATGACATTTGGTTTGCCAATCGTATTAAATCCAATTGCCTTTATTCCGTGGATTGTCAGTCCATTAGTAAGTACAGCAATTTCTTACTTTGCAATTGCCATTGGGTTAGTTCCAAGACCAATCGGCGCAACAGTTGTTTGGACGACACCCGTCTTTTTATCTGGCTGGTTAGGTACCGGTTCGATTGCGGGAGCGATTTTACAATTAGTAACAGTAGTTGTAATGACTTTGATCTGGATACCTTTCTTGCTGGTAATGGATCGTGAATATTTGAAAGAGGAAAAAGCTCAAGCACTTGAAAATCAAGCAGAAACAAATTAGATAGTGAGGAATTGAAGATGAGAATTGATACCTTGAGTTTTAAATTCAAAACGAAAGTAACTGCGGCAGAAATGTATCAAGTCCTGTTGGCTGAACAACAAAAATTTTTTCAAAGTAAAGATCCTTCAGTTTCCCAACTGGAGAAAGGATCAGAAATTCAGCATGATATTTTTACAAAAACCGAAAAATTACCTGTTCCAGCAGCGATGCGAATCACTGAGCTAGTACCTGATAAATGTCTTCAACTGGAAACTAGTTATGACAAAGGAACTATTTTGCAGACATATGAATTTTCTCAGGGGAAAGAAAAAGCGGAGGTGCGCTATTCAGAACGCAATGAATTCAACCAACCGAGGTATCAATTCAGTTTTCTTTTTATAAGTATTTTTTACAAAGTCATTTATAATCATGGAATAAAAAAAAGAATGCAATACATTGAACAGCTCTGTCAAGAAAATCACTGACCTTGACCGTTGTTTGATAAGAAACAAAAGGACGAGGTAAAGAGAATGATTACAGTAACAGACAATCGATATTTTCACTTAAAAAATGACAAGATAAGCTACTTGTTTTATGTCATGCCAAATCATCAAATCGGACATCTGTATTTTGGAAAATCCCTCGGTGAACTTTCCGAGACAGACCTTTTCTATCTTTCACAAAAAAAGAACAAGTCAGCCGGAACGGTCAAATTTTCAGAAGAAAATGGACAATTTACTTTAGCCGATCACTTGCAAGAATACCCAGTGTACGGCAGTAGTGATTTTAGGGAAGGCGCAATTGAGATTACCGAAAATACTACGCCGTTGTATGTGGATTTTCGCTATTGTGACTATCAGATAACGGATGAGAAAAAACGAGTATTAGCAAAACCCGCCACCTTTGCTGACAAAGGAAAAGCTGAAACGATCCAATTACGATTGATTGACGAAGAACGACGCCTAGTATTGATGCTTAATTATACGATTTTTGAGAATAGTGGTGTGATTGTTAAAAATCAGGTCATTAAGAATTTGGGAAATGTAGACAGAACAGTTCAACGAATGATGAGCGGTGTTTTAGAATTGCCGACAGACAATTATGAATTCTTGCACCTCGCAGGCGCATGGCTGAAAGAACGACATTTGACCCGACATTCATTGGCACAAGGGACCGTTGCGATTTCTTCTTTGAAGGGGGCTTCCGGGCATCAGCACAATCCTTTTATCGCCTTGCAAGAAAAAAATAGTTCCATCAATCAAGGTGCTGTTTATGGTGCACATCTTATTTACTCCGGGAACTTCCTAGGTCAAGCAGAGGTGGATGAATGGGGAAATACCCGTTTGTTGTTAGGCATTCAACCAAATTATTTTTCTTGGAAATTGGTGCCTGGAGGAGAATTCGAAACACCGGAAGCGATGCTTTCATATTCGAATAATGGGCTAAACGGCTTGGCGCAAGAATCAGCAGCATTTATTGAACAACACGTGATTGATCCGCAGTGGTTAGAAAAACCGCGTCCGATTGTTTTCAATAATTGGGAGGCAACGTATTTTGATTTTACCCATGATAAACTGGTTTCTCTAGCCAAAGCAGGAAAAAAACTTGGGATGGAATGTTTTGTAGTAGATGACGGTTGGTTTGGTAAGCGAGATGATGATCGTAGTTCTCTCGGAGATTGGGTAGTAGATAAACGAAAATTTCCAAAAGGAATTGCGGCTTTTGCTGCTGAAATTCATGAGTTAGATCTACAATTGGGTATTTGGTTTGAACCAGAGATGATTTCTCCCGACAGCCAATTGTATCAAAATCATCCAGAGTGGGTCGTAAGACATCCATTTGAGAGAATTTCGATTGGTCGTGGACAATATGTGTTGGATTTTGCCAATCCGGAAGTTGTCGAAGCGATTTATAAACAAATGAAGGAGATTATTCAGGCTACGAAATTAGACTATATAAAATGGGATATGAATCGCAATATTACAGAAGCCTATTCGATGTATCTTGAGCAAAACAAGGTTGATCAAACAGAATTTTTCCATCGCTATATTTTGGGCGTCTATGCATTATACACCAAAATTCTAACTGATTTTCCCGCTATCTTGATTGAAGGTTGCGCAGGTGGTGGTGGCAGGTATGATCTGGGGATTCTTTTTTATAGTCCGCAAATTTGGCCAAGCGATGATAGCGATGCAGTCGAACGTTTAGCCATTCAAACGGGAACACTGCTGGCTTATCCATTGTCCTCTTTTAGTAATCATGTTTCTGCTAGTCCGAACCATCAAGTTTTGCGAAATACCTCATTAAAAATGCGTCAAGACGTCGCAATGTTTGGTCCTTTAGGGTATGAACTTGATATCACAAAACTTTCACAAGAAGAAGGACAGGAGATTCGTACCCGGATCGCGTTTTATCGGGAACATCGTGAATTGCTGACTTTTGGCACTTTCTATCAACTAAATACGGGAGATAAAAATGAAGTAGCTTGGGCTGTTTACGATCATAAAAAAGGAAAAGCTATTGTAGGATTTTACCGTATATTGGCAAAACCAAATGCAACAGCAGATGCCTTTTTACCACTACCTTTCTTGAATCCTCACAAAAAGTATCAAGTAAACGGAAAGGTACTTAGCGGTCAAGTATTAAGGGAGATCGGTATTCGAGAACCGTATCAATTTAACGGAGCAAATCATGAACAAGCACAAGTCAAGGGAGACTTTCAATCCTATATTTATCAAATTGAATTAGTAAAGTAGCGGGAGGAAAATAAAATGGTCAGATTTGATCTTGATCATCGTTTATTGCATGGCGGCGACTATAATCCCGATCAATGGCTCGATTATCCGGATATTTTAAAAAAGGACATCGAGCTGATGCAACAGGCGCATGTCAACACGGTTACACTAGGAGTATTTGCTTGGAGTGCCCTAGAGCCAAAAGAAGGTAAATTTTGTTTTGATTGGATGGATGAAATTTTTGATCAGGTTTCTGAATTTGGTGGAAATATTATTTTGGCAACTCCGAGTGGCGGACGTCCCCAATGGTTAAGTCAGGCGTATCCAGAAGTGAATCGTACCGATGCATTGGGACAAAAGCATACTCATGGGTTTCGACACAATCATTGCTATTCTTCGCCTATTTATCGGGAAAAAGTTCAACGAATTAACCGAAAATTAGCAGAACGCTATGGTTCTCATCCTGCGCTTTCTATGTGGCACGTATCCAATGAATACTCTGGAGAATGTTTCTGTCCCTATTGTCAGGAAAGCTGGCGTAAGTGGTTGCAGAAAAAATATGGCTCTCTTGAAGCAATCAATCAGGCATGGTTGATGTCCTTTTGGGGAAGCACGTATTCAGATTGGGCACAAGTTTTACCACCTTCTCCTTTGGGGGAACATAAAGTTCATGGAATGGATTTAGATTGGAAACGATTTGTTACGGATAGGACGATTGATTTCTATCAAGCAGAAATTGAACCACTACGGGAGATAACACCAAATATACCGGTAACAACGAACTTTATGGCAGAAGGGTATGACACACGTGACTTCATTCCACTAGAAGGATTGGATTATGGAAAGTTTTCTAAGTACGTAGATATCGTCAGTTGGGATAGTTATCCTGATTGGCACAATAATTATGAGTCACTAGAAAAAACGGCAATGAAATCAGCTTATGTTCATGATCAATACTGGTCGTTGAAACAACAACCATTTTTAGTGATGGAATCAACACCGAGTGAAGTTAATTCACACCCATTCAACAAATCAAAACGACCAGGCATGCACATTTTGAGCGCCATGCAGCAAATTGCCCATGGGTCAGACAGTACTTTGTATTTTCAATGGCGACAATCACGTGGAAATTCAGAAAAATTTCATGGTGGAGTCGTTGGGCATGATGGTTCTGCAAAAAATAGAGTTTTTCAAGAGGTTTCCGAATATGGAAAACGATTGGAAAAACTGAGTGAAGTCAAAGGTACAACAAAAAAATCGAAAGTGGCAATCCTTTTTGACTGGGAGAGCAATTGGGCGTTGAAACGTGGTGGCGGCTTTGGTCGACCTACACGCCGTTACCCCCAAACACTGCAAGAACACTATTCTATTTTTTGGGAAAAAGATATCTCTGTTGATATTCTTTCCGTCACGCAAGATTTTTCTAAGTATGATTTAGTGATTGCTCCAATGTTGTATTTGATGACTGGTGAAACGATGACAAAATTGCAGGAGTATGTTGCTGCAGGAGGAACTTTGATAGCAAGTTATTTTACAGGAATGGTCAATGAAACAGATCTTGTTTATTTAGGTGGACTACCAAAAAAACTCCAAGCGTTATTTGGAATCGATGTTTTAGAATTAGACACTTTATACGAAAATGAGCATAATATGTTGGATTATCAGGGGAAAATGTATCAAACAAAGGATTATTCAGCTATTTTAGCTATTAAAGAGGCTCAGGTTTTGGGACGGTATCATGAAGAATTTTATGAAGGAACCCCAGCAGTAGTTACGCACGCTTTTGGGAAGGGCGATACGTATTATTTGGCGGCTCGAACGAATACCGATTTTCTTAGAGCTTTTTATGAGGACCTTATTGAGAAACTACAATTGAAAAATACGTTGATCAAACGAATGTCACCTGTGGTATCCATACAAAGCCGCTACAGTAAAACAGCCAGCTATCACTTTTTTATGAACTTCTCGACAGAAATTCAATCGATTGAGATTACACGTTCACTGATTGATGCAGAAAAGCAAACAGAGTTACCAAGAGAATTACTTCTTGCTCCTTATGAAGTGATTATTGGGAAGGAATCTTTATAGAAAACAGCGAACCCCAAGAGTCAGACCAAAAATCTAACTCTTAGGGTTCGTTTTAATTTCGGCTCTTTTTTACATCCGCGTGTCTTGAATGACTTCGCGGATTTCGTTGATGGTTTCTTTAGCGGCGCTTTTCATTTTGATTCCATAAATCAAAAAGAGTGTGTCAATAATACTCAGTTGAGAGACGACAGAAGAAATTGCTTCGGGACGGTAGAAGGTTTCTTCCGAGATTGAAATCAAGGCAACATCACTGGCTTGGGCAACGGGAGAGCCGGCATAGCTGGTGATGCCGATGATTGGTACGCCATTTTTTTTCAAAACAGCCATCAACTCCATAGTATCCTTGTTGCGTCCGGTGTGGGAAATGACTAATGCACAATCTTCTTTGGTCATTTTGGCGGCTTGCATTAATTGAATATGAAAATCTTCGTGATGGAAGCAATGAATCGGCATCCGCAAAAATTTATGGTAGGCATTTAGCGCAACGACAGCAGAGCCCCCCATCCCAAAAAAGCCGCAGGTGGTTGATTGTAACAAAATTGCCATAGTTTTTTGTAAATCTTTTTCAGTTAACATCGCCTGAGTGGCTTCAATGGAATGAATATTGGTTTGGCAGGTTTTTTCAGCAATTGTCAGATAAGAATCCTCTGCAGTCAGGGATAAAAAGAAATCATTTTTTTCTTCTCCGGCTTGATTCAGGGTCAGCTTCAACTCTTGAAAATTCTGGTAGCCGACTTTTTTTGCGAAACGTGAAATCGTAGCCGTAGATAAGGCGGTTGCTTCCGCTAATTCTTGAATGGAGTAGCGGCTGGATTCTTTAGAATTTTCTAAAAGGTAATCAGCTAATCGCTGATCTCCTTTGCTGAGATCATCATAGTAACTTTTAATACGGCTTCGAAATGCGGCGCCCATTCGTTCTCCTCCTCTTATTTTCCACTGAATTTTCAAGTCTGATTCTTTCTTTTGTTACCAAAAAGTGACTGGAACAGGTATAGAAGGACTTTTATTAAGCCTATCATACCACGAGTTACAACAAAATAAAACGTATATGTAAAAAATATACATAATTGCACTTGTATTTTGTAAATAAATTACATATACTGAGAGTGAATAAAAAAAGGGAAGGAGACTAGTTATGAAAATAGGGATGATCGGTTTAGGAAAAATGGGGTTGCATTTGACCCAGAATATGTTGCACAATCAAGTAGAGGTAGTGGCTTACGATGTTACTGCAAAGGCTGTTGAGGAAGCGGAACAATTAGGCGCAGAACCAGCAAAAGATTTTCAAACGCTGGTAGCGAAACTGTCAGCACCTAGAATCATTTGGGTGATGATCCCAGCGGGTGCCCCAACACAAGAAACCGTAAAAAAATTGGGGGATCTTTTGCAACCGGGAGATATTTTGATCGATGGAGGAAATTCTTTTTATGAGGATTCCATCAAAAGAGGAGAAGAATTGGCAGCAAAACAAATCCATTTCTTCGATGTTGGTTCCTCCGGCGGGATGGCGGGCGCTTTGAAGGACGGCAATTTCATGATTGGTGGGCCAGCAGAGATTTTTCCTGTAATTGAACCCTTATTTAAAAAAATTGCCGCTGAAAAAGGCTATTTGTATACTGGACCTTCCGGTAGTGGTCATTACCTGAAAATGGTTCATAATGGAATTGAATATGGTATGATGCAGGCAATCGGGGAAGGGTTTGATTTATTGCAACACAGCCCCTACAATTATAACAACGAAAAAGTAGCTGAAATGTGGAACCATGGATCAGTTATTCGCAGCTGGTTGATGGAACTTGCCGCGAATGCCTTCCAAAAAGATGGTCAGCTGGATGAGATCAAAGGAATCATGTATTCTTCCGGCGAAGGCAAATGGACCGTCGAAGAAGCCTTGAAGCGAGAAGTAGCAATGCCGGTCATTGCAACCTCATTGATGATGCGTTACCGTTCATTGGAAGAAGATACTTTTACCGGAAAAGTCGTTGCCGCTTTAAGAAATGAATTCGGCGGGCATGCCGTTTCAAAAAAAGAGTAACGATAGAAAAACAGAAAGCAGGGATTTGGTGATTAAGGGAATCATATTTGATTTGGACGGCTTGCTTGTCGATACAGAAAAGACTTATCGGGAGGGATGGTTGTGGACCTTTAAGCAGTATGATCTGCCAATCTCAGAAACCGAAGTTGATTCTTGGAGCGGTCGTAGCTGGTTGCAGACGGCAGCATATATTGCGTCCATCGTCGGCAAAGAAAAGGTACCTGAGATCCGCAGGAAACGAGAAGAATTTATTTACCGTCAGTTGGCAAGCGGCACCTTAAAGGCAAAACCCTTTGCAGCAGAAACCCTTGCTTTTTGTAAACAAAAAAATTTAGCAGTAGGGTTGGCTACGTCAACTGTTAAAAAACGTGCGGTGGATTTGCTGACCCACTTTGATTTGCTGAACTATTTTGATGAAATGACCTTTGGCGATGAAGTGATGGAGCATAAACCAGCACCAACCGTGTATCTGACAGCTCTGGCAAAAAGTCAATTACACCCCACGGAAGCCCTTGCGGTGGAGGATTCCATCATCGGTGCAACAGCTGCGACAAGAGCCGGTTTAGGCGTTTTGCTGGTACCTGACAGTAGCTTTGCACCACCTTCACAGGAGAAAAAAGCCTCATTGAATCTTGTTGCGGAGGGTCCAACGCTAAAAATCGTTGAAAATTATCTGACAGAGTAAAGAAAGAGATGAGTACAATGAACAGCATGGAAAAAATTAATCAGTTCCGCGAAGAACGGGACTGGCGGCAATTTCACAATGAAAAAGATTTGGCCCTTTCTATCTCCTTGGAAGCAGCAGAATTACTGGAATTGTTTCAATGGAAAACCTCAGAGGAAGCCAAAGAAAATCCAGAGCGTTTAAAAGAGGAACTGGCAGATGTGCTGATTTATTCGTACATGATGGCGGACAATCTCAACTTTGATATCGATGAAATCATTGAAGAAAAATTGCAAAAGAACGCACAGAAATATCCGGTGGAAAAAAGTCGGGGAAAAAAGTCCTAACATGATAGGACTAAATAAAGAAAAAAATCTGAACGATGCAGAAAAGCACAACATGCTTTCTGCAATGTTCGGATTTTTTTATGATTCGTATTAAAAATTAGATCTGAGCTAAGGCATCATGGATTGGAGTATCTCCACTGCGCATCATGATTATTTTTTTGCTGGTATTTGGATGGTCGATGATTGCCGCAAGCGTTTTGGCTACATCAGGAATCGGATTCGTCGATACAGAACCTTCACCAATATGGATTTTTCCTGTTCCTTTTTCAGTGGTCAGACCTGTAGGCTGTAAAATGGTGTAATCCAAAGAAGTGTTGGTGATTAGGTAATTGTCGGCAAAAAATTTGGCAATGTTATAATCCATCAACTGCTTTAAGCCTTCACGATACCATTCTTCCGGTTGCAGGGAAAAAATCGAGCTAAGCATGATATAGCGAGACACACCGTTTTTTTCAGCGGCTTGCATGGTTTTGACTGCGCCAAAAGCATCTGTTTGCAATAAATCATTTCCCCGAGAGCCGGCAACAAAATAAATGACGTCTACAGACCCGATGATTTCGGCAATTTTTTCTACAGATTCATGCAAATCCAAGTGGACAGCAGTGACTTCCTGAGAAACGATTTTTTCTGGATGACGAGCACCAGCAATCACCTCATGGCCTTGTTCTTTCAGCGCAGTAATCAAGTCGGCTGCTACCCGACCAGAACCACCTACTACAAAAATTTTCATGGAATTCCCTCCAGTTTTTGATTTGAAACTACTTCTACTGTACAGCAAAGAAGGAAATTTGTGTCATTTGGCGGTTTAAAAATGAAGAATCAATATTCTGTTAAAAAACAAGCCTCCTGCACCAACAAAATAGTGGTGCAGGAGGCTTGTTTGCGGAGCATTCCCGGTTTTTAGCGCCAGCCTAAATCAGGTGCAACTTCTTTTACAAGAGTTTCCAGCAAATGAATGTTATATTCTACTCCCAAGGTATTTGGAATAGTAATCAGAACGGTATCTGCTTCTTTGATTGCTTCATCTTCTGCCAATTCTTTAACCAGTTTGTCAGGTTCTCCGGCAAAGGTTTTGCCAAAGATTGTTGGGTTTCGATGATAAGCCAGATAACCCACTTGATCTTGTTGAGGTTGTCCATCTTGACCGAATAAGCGACGATCCAAATCTGTTGTAATTGGCTGAATGGAGCGGGTCACAAGGGTTCTTGGTTCAAAATCATGTCCCGCTTGTTTCCATGCTTCTTTATATGCCCGCAGTTGCTTGGCTTGTTGAATATGGAACGGTTCGTTGGATTCATAGTTTACTAACGTAGGAGATTGTAAATTCATTCCCTGTTGTGCGGCCCAAACAGCAGTTTGTTGCGAACCAGCACCCCACCAAATTCGTTGACGCAAGCCTTCTGAATAAGGTTCGATACGTAATTTTCCAGATCCTTGTGGGAACATTGGCTGTGGATTGGGTTCCGCAAATGGTTTTCCTTCAATCAATTTCAAAAATTCAAGGGTTCGTTCACGAGTGATTTCTTTGATTTCTTCTTCACTGTAGTCATAGCCAAAATATTTCCAACCGTCCAGAACTTGCTCTGGTGAACCACGACCTACCCCTAATTGGACTCTTCCTTGTGTAATAATATCCGTCAATCCAGCATTTTCCGCCATGTAGGCAGGATTTTCATAACGCATATCGATAAGTCCTGTTCCAATTTCGATTTTGCTGGTTTTTGCACCGATTGCTGAAAGCAGCGGAAAAGGAGAACCGATTTGCGGAGCGAAATGATGGACCCGGTAATACGCACCGTCGATCCCGATTTTTTCTGCTTCAACCGCTAATTCAATCGATTGCAAATAGGCATCTTGCGCCGTTTTAACAAGTGATCCTTGGTTCATCCAATGACCAAAACTTAAAAATCCGATTTTTTTCAAACTAATTGACCTCCTTTGATCTCTATCTAAAATAGATGGTTTTTTATTTTTAACTTGTCAGGATTTTACCATGATTTTTTCAAAAAGACGAATAATTGTTCTCGGGGAAGTATGGAGTAGATTTGTAGCCCTTTTGGTAGGAAACTATCTTATTATATTAGGATTTTATTCCCACTCAAGCGTATCTTCAGCGGCGCTAACCCGCGTCATCACTAGTTTTCTATGCCTCGACTGCCATTTTGGCGGGGAGTTTGGCGGGGCTTAATTGATCGTACTTAACAGCCTGATTCCCCACGAACCGCACCTGATTCTGACCCGCCGTTTTGATCGTGATGTTGCCTGCAATCTGTTCGGCGATGTCAGCATCCAGCCCGCCCCACAAGTGCGAGTAGTGCTTGAGCGTAATCTCAGGTGACGAGTGGCCTAAGCGCTTTGACAACACCAGCACCGAGACGTTGAACTCATTGATGAGATACGACGCGTGACTGTGGCGCAGCCCTTTGCCTTCGACCGGGTGCACCTGCGCCAACTTGGCGTAGCGGTGGATAATCCGCGAAATCGTCGACTTGGTCATCGGCAAGCCGTCATAGGTCATGATGAAGTCATCAATCCCACCCAGCCCGAAACTCGTCTGTATCTCGCGCCATCGCCGCAGAATCGCCACAGTGTCATCATCGAGCGTCAAGATCCGCTTGCCGCTGTCCGTCTTCGTGTAGTCGTGGCGTTCCCAGTCATGCCGGTTCTTCATCACCAGCATGTGGTCAACGTGTAGCTGCTTCTTGGCGAGATCAACATCCCGCCACCACAGCGCAGTTCCTTCATTGACCCGCACGCCAGTCAGGAAGTACAGCCACAACATCACGAAGTTCAGGTGCCCGTATACATCATCAATGCAGATTTGCGCGATAACTTGTTCAAACTCAGCTTTCGTCCAAAACGGCACACTGCTCTTGGCCTTAGGAATCGCCTTAACTCGCTTTGACACATTGCTGGACAGGTACTGCATCTGTACCGCGTGGTCAAGGGACTTGCGGAAACAGCCGAACACTAATCCAGCATAGCCTTGCGAGTAGCCCGCACCACCGTCTTTCTCATCCGTGAGCAACCACGTGCGGAAGTTCTGCACGTCAGTGATGTCGATATCGCGCAGCAACTGGTCGCCAAACCGTGCAATACAGATGTCAAAGCTGCGATTACGGACGGCAAAGGTGCTTTCCTCCACGTCAGTTTTGTACGCTGGGATATACGCGTCCTTCATGAATTGGCGGTAAGTCATGCGGAAGTTCGTAAATCCATGCGCCTCATGATATTCACGTTTTACCCGTGTCAGCTCCTTGTTTGCAGCAAACGCGGTACTGAATGGCATTCCTTGACTGTCCTTCCGCCCTTTCTTGCGGACGCGCTTGCCACTCATCTTGTCGGTACCTAACTCGGTTTCATAGTAGAAGTTACCTTTGGCGTCTATGAATACGCCTGGATATTTGGTTTTACTCATTCTCAACAGCTCCATTCATCGGTGATCCGAGAATGGACTCAACGACAGAACGCGGCACGCGCCCTAAGTTTCGGTTGAGATACAAGGGATAACCCTTTTGTACCATCCTTTGCTTCGCTTGTCTAATGATATCGCGCGCGGTGTGCTGCTTGAAGCCTAATGCCATCAGATCTTGATAGCAGACAAAACTCTTATCCAATTACGTCACTTCCTTCTCGTTGATTGAAGTGAGATAATCAAACCAGATAGAACCCATATCTTATCTGTGAAGGGTGGCTACTTGCTTTGGTCGGCGTAGTCACTCTTTTTTGATATCTCACTTGGTGCTGCATCCGTCAAAACGCCATTGCGGTGGTGCTGATAGTGGTGAATTAAATCCCAGTGCCGTTGCGTCAGCTTGCCGCCGTCAATAATCGCCTTCAGCTCGGTGGTGCCATTGTATTGATCAATCAGCTGCAACATCTTCAGTGACGGCGCGACCTGTTTCTTCAGCCAGCGGGTAATGTGCGCGTAACTCAATGGTTCAGGATTAGTAGATAACCGCAGCTTGTCGCGATAATTGCCGATGAAAGCATCCCAACGCGGATCTGTCGCCCACTGACTTTTGGCTTTGTGGCTCGGCGTCAAGAATCGCAAATAACGGTTGATGATGCCGAACACAACTTTCTCTGGATCACGCTCTGCCAACAGGTTCTTAATTGCCGCAGCGGCGCGCTTGCGACGTAGCCGGACTTCAAAGCGCGTGCGTATCGGCTGGTCTTCAATCGCAATCTCAGGGTGCTTCTGGTGTTGCTCAAAGGCTTTGTCGTAAATACAGAAGTAAACTTCACTTTGCGGCGACCCCAGATACAAAGTTCTGCCGGATACCTCCCACTGCTTGGTGCGATTATCACGAAAACCATGAAAACGCGAGGTGAATTCATCGCGGTCACACTTCTCAATCAAGGTCGGCACATCGAGCAGACCATTACGATCATTGATAGCAAGGTCAACGCGGGTGAAGTGACCATCAAGCGCAATGCAGGTCTCCAAGAAGTCGTACCAGGTGCGATCCTGCTGGCGCAAATAAGATTCAACGTAGCGGCAACCCTGACCTTTCAGCTCAATCATCGTGCCGCTGTCTTCGCTTGGATCATAACCGTCTGCATTCACATCTTGATATGGCGACAGTAGCACGTCAATCTCACCGCATTTCAAGGTCGCCGCGTACCCGTATCGCGCTCCTTCCTTAAGGTTGAAGTGATTCGGGTTGATCTGGAACAATTCCGTCACCAGTTCCTCATAGTCGTGCGACTTGAATGTGACGCCCAAGTAATCAATACATACGTCAATGTTGTTCTGGCCGGTCAGTGACCGCAGCGCTAACGTCAACCGCAATCGTGCTTGCTTGTTAATCGGATTCCTCCCTGTCAGCAACTGATTCAGATGTGATCGACTGTAATCAGCCGTCTTCGCTAATTGACCTTGAGTAATCTTATACGTGCGCATCTCATCATGAAACTGGTTTAGCCAGTCGGTATTCGTCATCCCGCCGACTAAGTTCAAATCTTTCAGCATGTTAGCTCCTTTCGAAGCAACCTGACAGCAAAGCCGCCTTTCTGCTTACGCAAAGTGGCTTGCCACCGGCGCTTTCGTCCTACTTACGTGTATTTTGTCTCTAATATTTGCCCCCCTATTAGAGACCGGGGGCTTGTGGCGGCCGGCTAACGCTGACCGCCACCGCTCGCGCTAGCGGCTTTCGCGCTGCACGCCGCGCACGGCGGCGTACGTTGCAAGACCCTTCCGGAAGGTCTGTGAGAACTTTCGCTCTCAACATATACAGACGGTTTGTAGGACGCGTTTTGAAACTGAAAGTTGAACTGTAACGGGATCTTAATGTTCATTACCGAATTACGTGACTACTGCCCCGAAGCCATGCTATGAAAATTCACTCGCTAACAATATCAGCTGCATGGTGCAAAATGACGAGCCATTTTACACGATTTCCGCTGAAACAAGACACATGTAACAAAAAAGGCCTGTACACCATGGCAACTAGAGTCATGGTACAGACACAAAGATAATGGTTTACAGTGAGCAAATGGTTCATATTGCGGGTTGTTATGTCAAGATTTCGGACAAATAAATGCGAATAGTCAGTGGTACCACTAACTATCTTTAGAGAATCATTGGTGCTACGTTGAAAATGGTGAACTGACAGATTTAGGGGTATGCCAAAAAAGCCGAAAAAAGATTATTTTTTCTCAGCCCTACTTATAAAGACTTAGTCGCTACGCGACTGACGAAATACGGTCCTGATTGTACCAGCGTATATAGCGATCAATACCAGCAATAGCTTCATGAACATTTTTAAAGGAGTGGTTATTCACATATTCGCGTTTTAAAAGTGAGTGAAAACTCTCGATCCGGGCATTATCTCCCGGACATCCTTGGCGGGAATAAGAATGTTTAATACCAGCTTTAGCCAGAGTGCTTTCAAATAAGGCACTGGTGTATTGACTTCCCATATCGCTATGAATGATGACTGGTTGATCTGAACGCTTTAAAATAGTTTTAATTGGTGCAGTAGCCAGTTCCTGGGTCATCTCAGATCCGATATTATAAGCGATCACCCGCCGGGTGGTCGGATTATAAACACTGGCTAAATAGAGCCATGAACGTTGAAGCGGAATGTAGGTAATATCGGTTACGAGTACCCTGGTCTGATCAGCTAAGTCTTTAATCAGATTGGGCCGTTGCGGATACTCAGTGTGGGTTTTCGGTTTACTGATCTTTCTGACCATCCGCGATCGTATCCCTAATTCTTTCATCAAGCGGTAGACCAGCCATTGACTGACTTTTAAACCAAGCATTTGGTAGAGCGCTACCGTTAATCTAGGATAACCATACATGGGATATTTTAACCAAAGTGATAATAACTGTTTTTTGATTAATTGATGTCGGCAGGCAGTTTTACTGGGTTGCCAATGACGATAACTGTAATAGGTGGAACGGGGAATCTTTAGCATTCTTAAAATATGAGTAATGCGGTGCTTTGCTTGCAAATTAGCTTGGACAATTTCTAAAACGACTGCTCGTCCTTTAGCTATTAGTTTTTTGCCAACAGCACCGCTGCTCGTTTTAAAATATCAAGTTCCTCCTTAAGTCGGCGGTTTTCCTTGATTAGGGCTCGTTCATGGTCCGAAAGGACCTGGGTATTATTGGGATCAGCTTGGTTAATCCATTTAGTAACAGTGGAGACACTAACGTTGTATTCCTTAGCTAAGGAATTAGAAGAGCGCCCTTTTTTGTGTAATGACACGATAGATGACTTAAATTCAGGTGAATATCGATTGGAAGATTTAATAGGCATAATAAAAGACTCCTTTGAAATAATTATAGCGAACAAGTTGTCCGTAATTACATCATAAGAGCCATTGGCGGATAAAGGCTACGTTAGTACAAAATTGAAGCAGGCTTGTCACGCCATCGGCGTAGATTTATGGACTCCTTCAAAGAAAAATCAGAAAGCAAATGATACTATCGACAACAGCTTATTAAGGAAATTTCGGAAGAAAGTAGAAACCGTTATTTCCAGTTTAAGTTTAATAGGTGTTCAAAACTTTAAAAATCGATCTCTGGCGGGGTTTGAAGCACGTTTAGAAGCAATTCTATTGACCTATAGCTTTATGCTGAAAAAGGCGCAGGTCAGCGTTTCTGGAACACTTAGATATTCACTTGGTCGTTTTTAAAATTAACTAGCACAACGGGTTTTACTATATACACAGAATCAACACACCGAATAGATGAGTGGTTAAATCAATAAAAAACTATCCACGACACTGATTTGCTTAATCCAACAATTCTAGTTTGGAAAGTTATCTGTCGTGCATAGTTTTTATTTTTTCTAATTTTCATTGTCTTCTTCACGGGCATATTTTTGCTTTATTTTTTCCGCATCTTTTTCAACCATCAGCCCATCTCTAATTTCAATAATCCGGTCACAGTACTGAACCAAGCGAATATCGTGTGTCACCATGATGATCGCTTTGTTTTTTTCCTTTGATTCTTTAGCCAAAATTTCTACAACTTCAAAAGCTCGTTCTGAGTCCAAGCTAGCGGTTGGTTCATCTGCCAAAATAATTGTAGGATCATTATATAACGCACGTGCAATCGCCACACGCTGACGTTCTCCGCCTGACAATTCCTCTGGATATTTTTTTACCAACTTAGAAACTCCTAGTTGATCAAATAATTTATCTTTCGATAAGTGCTGTTCCTTGCTACTAATTTTATCGACCAATTTCAGCTGATTTTCGACACTTAAAAACGGAATCAAATTTGAAGCTTGCAAGATAAAGCCAATTTTTTTAAACCTCAACTTGGCCCGCGTTTTTTCTTTTTCTTCACTAAAGTTTTCACCGTTGATTTTAACTTGACCCTCAGTAGGTGACTGTAGTCCCCCTGCAAGCGTAAGAAAGGTACTTTTTCCTGAACCAGAAGGGCCAATTATTGCGACAAATTCGCCTTTTTCAACTTTGAAATTTGTTGTTTTTAATGCTTCGATTGTTGTGTCGCCGTCTTTGAACTGTTTTTTAACATCAATGAATTCTATTGCGCTCACACTATCACTCCTAACCTATCGCCTTTAGAGGATCGATCTTTACAATCGTCCTAACTGAGAATAACGCACCTGAAACTGCGAACAATAGCATCAAAATACTAACACCTATCAAAAATAAGTAATTATTTTGATACGGAACCGCGGCTGGCAATAGAAAAGATGTCAAAATACTTGTTAAAGCACCTATTACAACACCCACAAAAGCCAATAAGAATGTTTGAACAATGACAGATTTAGCAATGTAGCCGCTCGAAATTCCTTGTGCCTTCATGACGCCAAATATTTTTTGCTTTTGCATGGTCAAGACATACACAAAAATACCAATAACAATTGCCGCAATAACAATAAGAAACCCAATCATAAAGCCAAAAGTAAGTACTTGTGCACTGTACCCTGGTAAATCATTGATGAAATTGCCCACTGAAATTTTTTCTAAATCATCAGGATATGCGGCAAGAGGTCCCCTAATCACAATGCCGTTGATTCGCGCATTCTCACTCGTATCCTCTTTTTCAAAGCGAATTTCTTGAAACGCGTTAATGCTCGTGTATAACACTGGTGAAACGCTAAATTTTGCATTTTCTGTAAAACCAACTACTGTGAGCTTTTTTTCATTCCCCGAAAGCGAAAGCTCATCACCTATTTTAATGCCGTATTGCTCCTTCACACTACTATCAGCAACCACTTCATCATTTGAAGCAAACATCTTTCCCTCAACTATTTTAGGTGCTAAGAAGCTGTCTGCCTCAATCCCAAAAAAACTAACGTCAATTTTTTCATTATCTTCTGAAGAATTGTCAACGATTACGCCAGGTGTTTGTGCAAGTAAGGCTTTATTTTTGGCATCTACATTGTCTAATTCCTTTCTGGCAATCATTGACATATTTAAATTTGAATTGGCTTCTTTACTCAATAAAATCGTATCTGCCTGCCATTTATCAATAGCTGTTCGATTGTCTTGTGCAAGTCCATAAGCAAGTCCTGTCAAGAAAAACACCAAATAGGCGATTAAGAACATTACGCCCATTACCAAGCTATATCTTAATTTAGCATGTTTTATTTCATTCCAAGCTAAAAACATATTGTCACCTCTACTAAAAAATGTTTATTTATATACGCATAATAACATAACCACAACCCGTTGTGCTAGTGAATGCTGAACTAGGCTGCCGTAAATGACGAATCCCCAGTAACTTTGTAGTTAATTTGATACAACTTTGACGCCTTGGTAATAAGGTTCTTATGTCAAGATTTCGGACAAATAAATGCGAATAGTCAGTGGTACAACTAACTATCTTTAGAGAATCATTGGTGCTACGTTGAAAATGGTGAACTGACAGATTTAGGGGTATGCCAAAAAAGCCGAAAAAAGATTATTTTTTCTCAGCCCTACTTATAAAGACTTAGTCGCTACGCGACTGACGAAATACGGTCCTGATTGTACCAGCGTATATAGCGATCAATACCAGCAATAGCTTCATGAACATTTTTAAAGGAGTGGTTATTCACATATTCGCGTTTTAAAAGTGAGTGAAAACTCTCGATCCGGGCATTATCTCCCGGACATCCTTGGCGGGAATAAGAATGTTTAATACCAGCTTTAGCCAGAGTGCTTTCAAATAAGGCACTGGTGTATTGACTTCCCATATCGCTATGAATGATGACTGGTTGATCTGAACGCTTTAAAATAGTTTTAATTGGTGCAGTAGCCAGTTCCTGGGTCATCTCAGATCCGATATTATAAGCGATCACCCGCCGGGTGGTCGGATTATAAACACTGGCTAAATAGAGCCATGAACGTTGAAGCGGAATGTAGGTAATATCGGTTACGAGTACCCTGGTCTGATCAGCTAAGTCTTTAATCAGATTGGGCCGTTGCGGATACTCAGTGTGGGTTTTCGGTTTACTGATCTTTCTGACCATCCGCGATCGTATCCCTAATTCTTTCATCAAGCGGTAGACCAGCCATTGACTGACTTTTAAACCAAGCATTTGGTAGAGCGCTACCGTTAATCTAGGATAACCATACATGGGATATTTTAACCAAAGTGATAATAACTGTTTTTTGATTAATTGATGTCGGCAGGCAGTTTTACTGGGTTGCCAATGACGATAACTGTAATAGGTGGAACGGGGAATCTTTAGCATTCTTAAAATATGAGTAATGCGGTGCTTTGCTTGCAAATTAGCTTGGACAATTTCTAAAACGACTGCTCGTCCTTTAGCTATTAGTTTTTTGCCAACAGCACCGCTGCTCGTTTTAAAATATCAAGTTCCTCCTTAAGTCGGCGGTTTTCCTTGATTAGGGCTCGTTCATGGTCCGAAAGGACCTGGGTATTATTGGGATCAGCTTGGTTAATCCATTTAGTAACAGTGGAGACACTAACGTTGTATTCCTTAGCTAAGGAATTAGAAGAGCGCCCTTTTTTGTGTAATGACACGATAGATGACTTAAATTCAGGTCCCCAGTTTACAATTCAAGTGCAACACCCTGACGACTAGACCAAAAAGGCCATGAAGACCTATTCTTGTTAGTGCTAGCTAAACAAGAAAGCAGGAATCTTCATGACCCACTCTCAGACTAACACCCACAAGCATTACCAACAACTCAGTTTTAGCGACCGTGCTACAATTCAGGCCCTTCGGGCTGCTGGTGACACCGCGACCGTGATTGCACAGAAGCTTCATCGCAGTAAAGCGACAATCTCACGAGAAATCACGCGTGGATCTGTAACTCAGCTCGACTCGAAGTGTCACTCGCATCAAGTCTATCTTGCGGAAACTGCCCAAGCCATGCACGACCGTAAACGCGATAGAACCGGTCACTACGCCTTTCTTAAGACCGGCCGTGCGTTCTTCAAGGCTCTCGCCAGGGAGCTTACTCGTAAGCCGCGCGTACACAGCGTTGATAGCTTCGTACACTTCTATCGCGACCAGGGCAAGGCTTGCCCTTCAACGACAACTGTGTATCGCTACATCGACGCCGGGCTGCTTGAGCTAGACAACATGACACTTCCCAAGAAGCTCCGACGCCGCATCAAAGGCTATAAGAGCGCCCACAAGCGCAAGAATAAGAAGATATACGGCGACTCAATCGAGTTGCGTCCTGCGGCCGTGAATGACCGCACAGGCGTGGGACATTGGGAAGGCGACTTGGTCAAAGGTATTCGCTTAGCTGATGAGCCAGCATTAATGACGCTCACAGAACGGTACAGCCGGACTGAGATCATCGTCAAGATTCCTGACTATCATGCGGGCACCTGCCTTAAAGCCTTGCAGGACACGATCGACGACTACGGGGCCAAGGAGTTTGAGAGTATCACTTTTGACAATGGTTCCGAGTTTGCCAAGTTATCAGAGATTGTTGGAACCCAGATTTACTTCGCACATCCGTACTCGCCTTGGGAGCGTGGCACAAACGAGAACGCCAATGGACTGCTTAGGGAATTCTTCCCGAAAGGGAAGTCTCTCAGAGCAGTTACCCTGGTTGAAATTCAAGCAGTCCAATCCGCACTGAACCATCGTCCAAGACGTATTCTGAACTATCTTCGCCCATGCGATTACTACCGATGCATGGCGTAACAGCCTAGACCACTATCAAGGATTCGTTATCATCGTTGCACTTGACTTTAAAATTGGGGACTTAAATTCAGGTGAATATCGATTGGAAGATTTAATAGGCATAATAAAAGACTCCTTTGAAATAATTATAGCGAACAAGTTGTCCGTAATTACATCATAAGAGCCCTTGATTGTGTACAGCATAGCACAACAAGATTTCATCGTCTAGATAGGACGGCGAAGAAAATTTCACACTCTTACCTAATATGCCGCTGACTGTAAGACGTCGCACAAAAATATCCCCGCCAGCTCGGCCCTAAATCGGCCCAAACTTGGCGGGGATTCTGGCGGGGAACGTAATAATTCCCCCGCCAATCGTATCCTTTGTATCTTCCGAAAATGCCGTTAAATCAACATTCCGGGTTCAATTTACATGTACTTTTTATTCCCACTCAATGTAAGTAGCTTCGTATAAATGCTGTTATATCAGCTTTCTTTCAGCATATTCTTCATTTAGGTAGGAAAATGGTAGGGTTAAATTTTTACTGCTTGATTTCCGTTAAAGTTTGCAACGCTCGATTTATTAGCATAGGTAAAACTGATATTCCCAGTCATTTGTTCAGCGATGCTTTCATCATTTCGACTCCACAGATGAGCATAGTGCTTTAGAGTGATTTCTGGGCTAGAGTGTCCCAACCGTTGAGATACAACCAGAATGTCTGCATTGAACTCATTGATTAAGTAACTGACGTGAGAATGACGTAATCCTTTTCCTTGGATTATTGGAACTTTAGCTAATTTAGCGTAGCGTTGAATGATTCTCTGAACAGTAGACCGATAGAGCGGTAGGTCAGTGTAGCTAAGAATAAATTGTTCTACACCATGTTTCTTTTGAACTTTCTTCCACTCTTGGAGAACTTGAATTGTATCATCGTCTAATGAAATAATTCTCAGGCCACTTTCAGTTTTCGTGTAAGGCTTTCGAATGAAGTTTTCTTGATTAGTCATTTCCAAAGTGTGGTGAATTCTTAGCTTTTTCCGCTTAAAATCGACATCATTCCAATTCAGCGCTAGGCCTTCACTTACCCGAATTCCAGTCATATAATATAGCCAAATCAAGACGAAACACATATGTTCATAAAAGTCATGCTTATAGATTTTTGCTAAAACTTTTTCAAACTCTTCTTTCGTCCAATAAGGAACAATGGCTTTGCCTTTTGGAATTGCCTTAGTTCTCTTGGAGATATTTTCATTTAAGAACTGGAGAGTAACGGCATAATCAAGCGTTTTACGGAACATACCGTACATAAGAGAGCTATAAGCTTGTGAATAACCACTCTCGTTTAGTAACCAAATTCGATAATTCTCACAGTCACGAACACTAATATCACGAAGTTTCTTTTCTGCAAAGAAATCTGTAATTTGAGTCAATCCGCATTCTCTTGAGTTCCACGTACTTTTTTGAACACTTGCTTTATAATGAGCAGTATAGAATTTTTCCATAAATTCCTTATAAGTTAGCTCATAGTTAGCATAGCCATTCAGTAACATGTATTCATTTTTGATACGCATAACTTCTTTATGTGCTTCACGAGCTGATGAAAATCGTTTGCCTAGCGAATCTTTTGTTCCCTTCTTCTGAATCCTCTTACCTGTTACTTGGTCTGTTCCTAACTCAACTAGATAGTAAATTCGACCGTTTTTATCTTGGTATACGCAAGGATATTTTGTTTTTGACATAGTTATTCCTCCGTTGATAAAGGAACACCTATTATCTCAGCCACTTTGAAACGAGGGGCTACCGCCACTCGCTTTCCATTATAGTAGCTGAACCCGTCATTTACCATTAAAATTTTAGCTTGCCGAATAATCGTTTCAGCTTGATGTTTCTTAAATCCCATCTCGATTAATTCATCTTTTGAAATCATATTTGAATTTTTCATAGTTGCATACTACCTTTCACTACTCTTATAATGAAAGTAGCAGATTGCCGTCTGCTACTTATATAGGAATGTCTGTCATTTATCCTTTAGCGGGGGAGATGGCAGACTTTTTATTTCTCAAAAATTTCCTTAGGAATTACAGACTTAATTTGTTTTTCAATTTCCAAGCACTCACTAGCTTGTTGCTGTAATTCTTGTATCATTTTTGATAAACGCTTTTGTAATTCTAACATTGCTAACTCGGGCTCTTGTTCGCAAGCTACATCTACTGTAGTTATTGATCCTTGCAAACTATCACAAACACTTTTTAGTGTGATATTACTATATTTTAAATTGTGGATTTCGGCAGCTAAAAGTGCCTGACCCAATGAACCCTTAAAAATGTTCATTCTCATTCCTCTTTTCTATCAATCTACTTTTTTTGCTACTAATAAATAGGTATCACTTGTTTGATTAATTGTGCCTGTTTCTTTATCTACAGTGAGATTATAGATTCCTTTTGCAAGATGATTATTGCCTAACCCATCTGTTCCGATAACACCAAAATTAGGAATGAAATTAGTTAAATCATCATTATCAACCAAATCTAAACTCACTTCTGGTTTTTTTAGACCTATACTATTAAAGTATCTTTTTTTGCGAAACATTGATTTATCTGTCATTAATTCCTTAGTGATATATTTAGTCATGTAACTAGCAGTTCGTTCACGACTAATAATTTTCTCGCAATCACTGAAACCATGTTTCCAATCGCTTAAATTGTATACTTGTCGTTCACTTCTAATAATGGCTTGTCCAGTTTTGGGATTAGTAGCTTCAACAAAATTGGCAGGGACATCACCTAATAATCCATGAAAATGTACCGCTCCAGATTTATGAAGTTCAGGTATTACTAAATAATCAAATTTTTTGTACTTATCTCTCATCCATCGACACCATTTTAAAAGTAATGTTTTTGCAGTCTCGTAATCTAAACTATTAGATTTTTCAGGGTCTATCGTTAGTGTTACAAACCATTCAAATGGATTAGACAAAGCGTAACCTCGAATTTTTCTTTTTATAGCATATGTTTGTTTTTTAGTTCGCGCCTCTTGAGCTTCATCACTAATTTCTGATTTATCAGTAGCACCACCTAAATGACTTGCACCAGTTAAACGAGTTTGTACCTGATTGTAAGCAACAACCTCAAGCATTCCATTTCCAAAATCAGTTGTTTTTCTCGTATATTCTTTCAAATCCATCTTCTAATTCCACCAATCAAAAACTTATGATTTTTTGCAATTCGTCGTAACGTCGCCTATTGTCGAGTAAGGCGACGCTAGAAATCAGTAGGTTGCGTTGACTAAATTAAGTACTACCGCGAGTGCTACAGCTCCGCCTAATCAAGGATGCGCGCTTGCGGATTGTAACCGCTTGGCTGTGACAAGTCCCAGTCCAAGCGGTTGAATTAATCCACGCGCGCAGCCCTCATTAGGCGGGCTGTGGCTGTCGCAGTTATGCACCATTCAGTCACGCACCGCCAATTTCTAGTTACGCTTCCGGAAAGTTGGCGTAAATCTGTATTTCGAAGACATCAAAGCAATATAATTACCATTTTGAGTTTGCTTAGCTTTATCTTGCAAGTAATCTAATCCAAACCAACGCGCCATTTGTCGTTTATCCGAACTAATTACCCGAACCGTACCGTCATCTAATTCTAATACTTGAAAACTCTTAATAGCTTGGACCATAACTAGCACCTTCTTTTCTTAATTCATACATTAAACTCCGGAAGTCAACATTACTGAAATCCATATATGGTGCTTTAAATGCAGTCAATCCATTTTTTGGCGTGAGGATATAACCTTTTCCAACACCACCATCATAATTCGTAACAATATCTTTTTTATATACTCCAGTTGCAACGTGGAATAACTCATCAGAAACATTTGCCCCCATAATAATCCGCGTTTGGCATTGTTCGGTAACTGCTTTTGGTAAATCAGTAGCTAATAACCGCTGTGATGTTAATACAATAATATATCCAGCCATACGGCCTTTCAGAGCTAATAATTTTAGTAACCGTTCCATTTCTGCTTTCTGTTTCTTATCGCCTGATTCTAGAGCAGAAAGTACTTCATCAAAAATCAAGACATGAGCGGGTAATTTAAGTGTTGCAAAATTAGTATCTAACGAGATTTCATCCGAAGAAAAATAATTGTTATAATCGTCTTCCATAGATTCAACTAATTCCGTTAACATTTTGATAATCTCATCTACATCTGATGCAACCGGCACGCCAATACTTTTATATGTTTCACCAAATGCTGTTTTCTTTGCATCAATCAATAAGAGGTTATGTCCACGTTTTAAGACCATTCCTGCCAAATAGCTTAGTAACATTGATTTACCAGCGCCACTTGGAGCCAGCAATAGAATATGGCACGCTTCCGTAATAAGGTTCCACACGATTTCATCGTACAAAGGAATAGGTTTATAGCTTGTCATTTAGTAACACCTCGATTCCATTAAGGGACTTTGGAGCAGTTCCTAGAATTAATTGAACATGGTTATTATGTTCAATATATTTTAAAAGGTCTGCACGAAGAAATTCTTGTAATTGCTTTGCAACCACTTTTTTATCTGATACTAAGCCACCAGAGAAAAATTGAATTACAGTTTTATTAGTATCAGTCTTATAACGCCATTCAATAGAATATTTCATTTTTCCATCCTCCGTTTGTTTAGTTAACATTTCGGTAAATCTAATTAATTGCTTGCGAAGACGCAAACTTCTGATCGGACTAAACCGTGAATATAAAATTGTTCCAACAATACATACAGATTCAATTACTACTCCCATCAAAGTAATAGTAAGCAATAATTTGGTTGGAAATAAATTCGGTAATTTCCAATTAATGAATAGTGGTAATAACATCATTGAAAACGCCACTAACATAATCATTACCATCCATTGCATCTTTTCGGTGTTAGAAACTCGAATACGTAATCGCTTCATAACTATTCACCTACTTAGATTCTTCAACAGGTTCAATCTTTGTTACTAGCAATTTCAATCCAGTCGCAGAATATCCATTAAAATTTCCACCGCGCATATTAGCATTGAGTGTAAAGTTATAATCTACAATTTTAAATTTCTTATTGATTGAAGATTTTCCATCAATTGTTTGTCCACCGGTTAAAGTGAAATCTAATTCAACCATGTCTATAAGTGAGTTGCCTGAGACAGCGTGAATTTTTTGTGTAACTTCATGGGTATCTTGATTTTCAAAAGGATTACGTACTTGTTTAATAATAACCACACTCGGAACAGTTACCTTATCCCGTAACGCGTCTTGAACTGCTGGATTTGAAATTTGGTCTTTAATCTTTACTTCTGTAAATAATGGTTTCATTTTGAAACCCTCCATTCAATTATATTTTGTTTGAACTAGCTAGTTCGTATAAGGTTTCCGCCTTATGATATGAGTATCTCATCAACCCAATTAGATTGAAATTCGGTTGTGACAAAAATATTGGTATATTTTTTTGAGATTATTTTACTCATAAATATAGGGGTTCGCCTTATGGTGATAGTATCTCATCAACTAAAAAGAATTGAAATTCGGTTGTGACAAAAATATTGGTATTTAAAATAACTTTGCTTATAATAAAGATAGAGGGGGGATTGTTATGCTATGTAATCTCTGTGGTTCAAAAACTATTAAGTATGGAACTCACAATGGTGAACAAGTTTATCAATGTAAATCATGCGGACACGTTCTAACGAAAAGGTCAAAAAATGATGATGCTTTAAAAAAAGAAATAAATGAATTACTTGCTTCAGAAAAAGTGAGAGATATGGATGATATTGCAAAATATTATGATGTGAGTAAACGGACTGTGCAACGGTGGGTTTCAAAATGGAATTAAGAGTAAATAAAAAACGTCTCCTCAATTTTTGTTGAGGAGACGTTTGCTCTATATTAATTATTAGACTTCTTGCTGTTGTGATGCTTGCACAACATTTGTAAATTATCACGTTCAGTTTTCCCACCTTTAGACCAAGGCACAATATGGTCGCCAGCCATTTCTGAATATTTCCAGATATAGTCAGTATGTTGATATTCTAAATCAGTATTACAGGTTGGACAATTTGAAGTACCGTTTTCTTTAGCATTATTGGTTTGTTCTTGATACTTGGCTTTTTTATCAGTTTCACTAAAGGCTCTTATATTCAATAAACTAGTATTTTTTTCACCACCCAAGATAAACTCAAAAATACCAGCCCTTTTTGTGATGTCAGGGTCTGCAAGTAATTCTCTTACACGTATTTCTACGTCACTTGGATTATATGAAATGCGGTGATAAGTTTCATATAATAATCCCCAATTAAGACCGCGCATTTCCTTTTCAATATTAACAAATACAGAAGAAGCCCACTCAATAACCGTATTAAAGTAATTCTTCAAATCACTAATATTTGTGTCATACCTATGCTGTGACATATAGGTATCAATATTACCTCTGCTAACCCAATTCAGAGCTTCTTGTAAAATATCTTGTCTATTCACTACACCTTTGATATAACTTTGCCATTTTTGCTGTTTGGCATTACCGGAGTTAGAAAATTCCTGTTTTGCTTCAGTAACAAATGGGCCAGAGTAAATAGCGTTTCGTAATTCTTGTTCATTAAGTGGAATACCAGCAATATTAATAGTTTTAAACCACTCTTTAATTTCACTTTCGCTTCCTTCACACTCATAGATTAGAAGTTCATAGTTTAAAATTTTCTGTTGTTGATCCTTGCTTAGTCCAGAAAAATAATTTCTATTATTATTAGAATCTATAATGGCAAATTTTCCTGTGATAAATCGACCTATCGATGTAATTCGTTGTTGTCCATCTAATACTTCAAAGGAATCATCCGAGACTTTATTAAAGTAGATTAAACCTAAAGGATAGCCTTTAAGAATAGAATCTATACATGCAACATCGCGTTTGCCATCTGCATAGATATAGTTCCGTTGGTATTCTGGCTGAATTGTTAACTTACCTGATAATCCAAATAAACCTTTTCCTTCATATTCATTGTATACAAATCCTTTAGTAATTTCTTCAACATTATATTGTTTTAAAATTGTTTTCATCTCTTCATCGCCCTTATAAAAACTCTTCTATACTTTGTTTTTCCTTTCAGTACAGGGCCATGGCCAATAAATTTATTAGTTGGATTATCTAGACCCAAAATCTCAAATTGCGCCGGATTAAATTTATCTAAAAATGAGATAGGAACACCCATTATTCCTTCATAATCGCTTGGTATCGCATCAGTATATGGAATTTCTATAGCATCATAATCATCATATCTCATGTAACCAATATTTTTAATGTTTTTATGTTTACTATATTTAATATTTTCTTCCATGGTCATTAATGATAATGGTTGGTGACGTTTTCCATGATCGAGGTTAGTCATCCATAACGCATTATTAGTTGATACTATGCGTTGTCCTTTTTCAATTCTGGCTTCTGTTCCGTATAACTCATAGCTATCAGGAACAATAAATCCTGAAATCCATCTACCCATTCCAGTTCCCAACCATATCTTATTATCCTTTATTAAAGGAAAAACTTCTTTATAAGTAATAGCATTCATATTGCCTATAATTAAAAATTGCTTTTCGTTAGGAGCTATCCACTCTAAAAATTCGCGGAATAATGAAAAGGGAGGATTTGTAATAATTATATCCGCTTCTTTTCTAAGTTTTGAAACTTCCTGACTTCTAAAGTCGCCTGCTGAAAAATTATTAATTCCATCTGGATTATTATCCCCTTTTAAGTAAGAAAGGATACTGCTAGTCCCGCCTGAGTCAATTACTTCCTTTTCCTTTAATAACCTTGTAATAACATCATCGATATTGACTGTTCCAGTTCCGTTTTCGTCCACAACTTCATTCAATTCTATTTTGTAGGCTTCAGTTATTTGTTTATCTCGTGTTTGTTCAATTTCTTTTTCAGGTACCAACTCCGGTAGTAAGGTTAATTGAGTATTAACAATTGGACTAGGCGCATAAGAAGTTGCAATAAGTTTTTTCAACCCATATTCATTAAATTTTGTAGCAAAAAATTTAAAAAAATTACTTTCAAATGGGTCATCAGCTGGAAGTAATATTGTTTTATCTCTAAAAACATTCGGATTATATTCAATATAAGCATTTACTTCTTTTTCAATATCAGACCATTGCGTATAAAATTCATCATTTTTTCCTTTTTTAGCTTTTGTTAAATGTTTCTGACGAGAATTTGCCATAATATCACACCGTTTCTACTTTATATTACTTAATCTAATGTCATTATATCAAAATATGACAATAACCATAGTAGTTCACAAAAAAAGCTTTAATTACAATTTGTAATTAAAGCTTTTTGGTAGGGAAAAGGTAGGGAACCTTCTTATTTTTAATAGAAATCAAGCATTTTAAAAGTAACAAAGTGCTGATTTATAGGCATTCCCCGTCCATATTATGTTAGCTCTTTATTCCCATTCCACCGTAGCAGGTGGTTTACTCGTAATATCATACACGATACGATTTACGTGAGCGACTTCGTTTACGATGCGGACGCTGATTTTTTGTAAGACATCCCACGGAATGCGGGCAAAGTCAGCAGTCATGCCATCGATGGAAGTGACTGCGCGGATGCCGACCGTGTAGTCATAGGTACGACCATCCCCCATAACACCAACCGAGCGGATACCAGGCAGAACAGTGAAGTATTGCCAAATATCACGGTCAAGACCGGCATTAGCAATTTCTTCTCGTAAAATCAAATCAGAATCACGGACGATTTCTAATTTTTCTTCGGTCAGTTCACCAAGTACGCGAATACCTAAACCAGGTCCTGGGAAAGGCTGGCGCCAAACGATGGCATCGGGCATGCCAAGTTGGGTACCTAATTCTCGAACTTCATCCTTGAACAAAGTGTTCAAAGGTTCGATCAGTTCAAACTGCATGTCTTCAGGCAGTCCTCCCACATTATGATGGGATTTTATGGTTTGAGCAGTTTCGGTTCCAGACTCGATCACGTCGGTGTAAAGAGTACCTTGTGCTAAGAAAGAGACACCTTCTTGTCCAGCTAGCTTGGTTGCTTCATCGTCAAATACATAAACGAATTCATTCCCAATAATTTTCCGCTTTTGTTCAGGATCGGAAATGCCTTTTAGTTTATTAAGGAAACGATCTTTGGCATCCACTTTAATGATATTCAAACCAAATTTTCCGCCAAGGCTTTCCATTACTTGATCGGCTTCATTTTTCCGCAACAGACCATGATCAACAAAGATACACGTCAGTTGATCGCCGATTGCTTTTTGCAACAAGACGCCGACTACGCTGGAATCTACTCCGCCGGAAAGACCAAGCAAGACTTTTTTTGTGCCGACTTGTTCTCGGATTTTTGCAATTTGCATATCGATAAAATTGTCCATGCTCCAGTCGCCTTTGCATTGGCACACGTCAATGGCAAAGTGTTTCAACAAAGCATTGCCGTATTCTGAATGACGAACTTCGGCATGAAACTGGATACCGTACATTTTTCGTTCATGGTTTTGGATAGAAGCGATTGGGCAGTCCTTGCTGGTGGCAACCACGTCAAACCCTTCTGGTGCTTGAGTAACTAAATCACCATGGCTCATCCAAACCGTTTGTTTTTTTGGTGTAGAGGCGAATAATTCTGCATTTTCAGAAAGAACTTCAAGCTCTGCTTTGCCGTATTCCCGGTTTTTTGCCGGTTCAACTTTCCCCCCTAGTTTATAGGTGATCAGTTGCATTCCGTAACAGATACCTAATACTGGAATACCTAAATTGAAGATTTCTTCATCGATACCAAATGCGTCTTGATCGTAGACACTATTTGGTCCACCAGAAAGAATGATTCCTTTCGGGTTCATGGCTTTGACTTCTTCGGCGGTGATTCGGTGGCTTAATAATTCTGAGAAAACCCCAAATTCACGAATGCGGCGAGTGATCAGCTGGTTGTACTGGCTACCGTAGTCAAGTACGATAATTTTTTCAACGTTTGGCAAATTGTCAACGTTTGTCACAATGATTACCTCTATTCCTTATTAGATTTATTGAATGAAAGATGACTCTTTCTCAACAGCTTAGTATTTACGAAGATAGATCTCATCGATCAAATGCTTCGTGGTTTTATGCAAAATTATATCGGCTCTGCTGCGAGTAGGCAAGATATACTCCTTTAAATTCTTCAAATTCACATTTTTCCACACTTGATCTGCCATTTGCAACGCAACTTGGCGATCTCCAGTGGCAAATTGATAATAATAATTCTCCGGATCTTGAAAAGCAGTATCCAATAGCTGTTCAAACCGTTCCAAATACCAATGCTCAATCAGTTTTGGTTCGGCATCAACAAAAATTGAAAAATCAAAAAAATCGCTGATATAAATTTGTTGATTTGCCGGTAATTGCAACGTATTAATTCCTTCAACAATTAAAATGTCCGGTTGTTCGATGGTTTCATATTCGCCTTCAATAATATCATACACACTATGAGAATAAATCGGAATATCGATTTTTGGTTTACCGGACTTGACTTCATTTAAAAATTGGATCAGATGTTCCATGTCATAGCTTTCGGGAAATCCTTTGCGATCCATGATGCCCCGTTCTTCTAAAACATGATTTGGATACAAAAAACCGTCTGTTGTAATCAGTTGAACATTGCGACGGGGAAATAAGCGATCCAATAATGTTTGGACTAAACGGGCAGTGGTTGATTTTCCTACAGCGACAGAACCGGCGATGCCAATAATGAAGGGTGGCATTTTGACGTAGCGATGCAGGAATAAGCCTTTGCTTAAAGTCAGTGATTCAAATTCTTTCATATATAAGTGAATCAAATGGCACAGCGGGATGTAAACATCTTCTACATCCTGCATGGAAATGCGGTCGTTCAAACTTTTGATGCTATCTAACTCGGCTTGTGTCAGCGGCATGTTGCCATTAGTATAAAATCCTTGCCACTGTTCGCGGGGAATCCGGTAAAAATTCATTTTATCATCCATTAAATGGTGCTCCTTCGTTCGTCTAAGGAAAGGATTTTTCAAAGCCCTTCCGATTCTCACTACCCATACTCGCGAATATTTTAACACAAAAAGTCCTTCAACATGACTTGGAACAGGAAATTAATGCAGGGAAATTGTCTTCGTGCTAAGATAAAAGCAAAAGAAAGGAAGGCAGTAAATGAAAAAAATCGTAATTTACGGTGACAGCATTGCCGCCGGATTGTTTGAAGGGAGAGAATCGACTCTTTTAGATACGTCGATTGCAAAGACCCTCAATAATATGGGCGTTTCTGATTTTCAAGTCGTCAATCTTGGAAAACGTGGTGCCTCCACTGCGTCTGCTTTGGCAGAACTTTCGCTGGCTGTGCAAGAAGAACCGGATAGTATCGTCGTAAACGTGGGAATCAATGATGCCATTAATCTGCGGGACAATCAAACACAGTATGAACAAAATTTACAAAAAATCCTCACCGCTTTTCCAGCAGAAAAAGTTATTTTTGTTGGTCCCAGCTTTGTGGATAGTCGTAAGAAAACACAGGCAGATTCTGAAATTTTGCAAACGTATATCGCAACGGCTAAAAAAGTGGCTTTAAATACCGCCGTGGATTTCATCGATATGTATCACCACATGACGGTTTATCCGGCGCCAACAGAATATTTGCAAGAAGACGGGTTGCATCCGTCAAAATTTGGGTATGAATTACTAGGGGCGTTGATCGCTCGTAATATAAAAAATAAATGGGTAGGATAAAAAAATGAACAATCACTACTATACGGAGCGTCCGGACACGGCGCACAATTTTGATCAATGGGAATTTGAATTGAAAGGCAAGCTGTTTCACTTTGTTACCGACAGCGGTGTTTTTTCAAAAAAAACGGTGGATTATGGGTCACGGGTGCTGATTGATGCGATGACGGCAGAAGAGTTGCCAGATGGGACATTGTTGGATGTGGGCTGTGGGTACGGACCGATTGGTTTGGCTTTGGCGGCTGCTTTTCAGCGTCCGGTAGAAATGGTGGATATCAATGAACGAGCAGTCCATTTAGCCCAGGAAAATGCTAAGCGCAATGGCATCGATTCCGTTGATATTCATTCATCAAATATTTATGAAACACTGCATCAAACAGATTACGCAGCCATTGTCAGTAACCCGCCGATTCGTGCCGGCAAGCAAGTCGTCCACGAGATTTTACAAGGAGCGTATGACCTGTTGAAGCCAGCAGGAACTTTGACAATCGTGATCCAGAAAAAACAAGGGGCACCCAGCGCCAAAGCAAAAATGACCGAAGTTTTTGGAAATGCGGCCATCATCCATAAAGATAAGGGCTATTACATCATCCAAAGCGTAAAAGAGTAGCTCAATGAAAAGACAGAAAAGACACTTTGGGGGACTGTTGACGTAATTTTGTTCTCAACGCCAACAGTCCCGTTGCTTTTCAAAAGCAACTATTTTTTTTGAAAGAAGTTTGGTACACTGAATGCGTGAAGAAAAGGGGTGAATCAATGAAATTAACAATCAAACAGATTGCCGAAATGGCAGGCGTTTCCGTAACAACGGTCTCACAGATTTTAAATAATAAAGGCACGCGATTTAGTGATGATACCCGGCGACGCGTTTGGGAAATCGTTAATAAGTATCAGTACAAGCCGGATTTTTTTGCGTCTAATTTGATTAATCGTCATTCAAAAACGATTGGAATGATCGTACCGGATGTAACGGATTTTTTCTTTTCCAAAATTGTTGAAGGGGTCGAGCGCTACGTCAATCCGTTGGGGTACATGATTGTTCTTTGCAATTCTCAGCACGATCAGGAAAAAGAAATCAGTTATCTCGAAGAATTGAGTCACCGTTCAGTGGATGGTATTTTACTGGCAACCCCAAATAAATTAGCGGAAGGCTATGAGTTGGGCAGTCCGTTTTATCATAAAATGCCGATGATTTTGATCGATCGGGGAATCAATCAGCGGGAAAGTGGGCGATTGATTGTCAAAGATTATGAAGGCTCCTATCAAGCTGTTTCGTATCTCATAAAAAGCGGCCATCGCCATATTGGAATGTTGAAGGAAAGCACCGGGTATTACCAATTAGAAGAGCGCTACAACGGTTATCGCCATGCCTTGAAAGATCATGGCATTCCTTACAAAGGGAAATATATCGTTGCCAACAGTTTGACTGTAAACGGCGGATACCAAGCCGCTAAAGAATTATTGAAACAAAAAGAGATTACGGCGATTTTTTGCGGAAATGATGCGATGGCGATTGGGTGTTACCAAGCGATTTATGAATTAGGGAAAAAAGTTCCCGAAGATATTTCCGTTGTGGGGTTTGACGGTCTCAGCCTTTCCGAGTATGTGATTCCGCCATTAACGACTGTTTTTCAACCGAGTTTTGACATTGGTTTTCACGCAGCAAAATTTTTAGTAGATGCCATTGAGTTTCCAGAAAAACGGGTACCCAATAAAGTGTTCGATACTAAATTAATTATTCGTGAGAGCGTAGCGGTGTTGACAACCGAATAAGAATCCTGTATAGTCCTTTTGTAAGCGTTTTAACAAAAAGAATATATTAGGTAAACTAGTTTACTAAAGTGGTTTACCGGATAAAATATTGTTGTATACTAGAGAAGAAGAGTAGGGGGCAAAAAAATGCGAATGGTGGATTTGATCGAAAAGAAACGTGACGGTCAAGTGTTATCTAAAGAAGAAATTGATTTTATCGTTACTGAATATACGGCGGGAACGATTCCTGATTATCAAATGAGCGCGTTATTAATGGCAATTTTCTATCAAGATATGACGGATGAGGAAATCACAAACTTGACGTTGGCAATGGCCTATTCCGGGGAAGTCATCGATCTTTCTTCAATCGAAGGAATTAAAGTCGACAAACATTCAACGGGTGGCGTAGGCGATACCACAACCTTGATTTTAGCACCGTTAGTGGCAAGTGTCGGCGTGCCGGTCGCAAAAATGTCAGGACGAGGATTGGGATTTACCGGTGGTACGTTGGATAAATTAGAATCGATCCCAGGATTTAAAATAGAAATTTCAGAAGAACGCTTTATCCAAATCGTGAACGAAAGCAAGGTAGCAGTCATTGGACAGTCCGGTGATTTGGCCCCTGCGGATAAAAAACTCTACGCCTTGCGAGATGTTACAGCAACCGTTAATTCGATTCCGCTGATTGCCAGCTCGATTATGAGCAAAAAAATTGCGGCTGGAGCCGATGCCATCGTGCTAGATGTGACTACCGGTGACGGCGCCTTCATGAAAAACATTGAAGATGCCCGGCGATTGGCGCATACCATGGTTCGAATCGGAAAACTTGCGGAGCGGCAAACCATGGCAGTGGTTTCTGACATGTCTCAACCATTAGGCGAAGCAATCGGAAATAGTTTGGAAATCGTGGAAGCAATCGAAACGTTGCAAGGCAAAGGTCCGGCTGATTTGGTGGAAATGTGTTATGCATTAGGCAGTCAAATGGTAGTTTTAGCGAAAAAAGCGGCAAATCTGGAAGAAGCACGGAAGAGGTTGGAAGAAGCATTGACCTCTGGGAAAGCCCTTGAAAAATTCAAAGAAATGGTTCGCAACCAAGGCGGAGATACACGGGTAATCGATCATCCAGAAGAACTTTTGACAGCAAGCTATGAAATAGAACTGCCTGCCTTAAAAGACGGAGTAGTTACCAAACTGGTTGCCAATGAAATTGGGATTGCGGCGATGATGCTTGGTGCTGGTCGTCAGACCAAAGAAGACAGCATTGATCACGCAGTTGGATTAAAGCTTCATAAGAAGATTGGCGATGCTGTCAAAAAGGGCGAATCACTGCTGACGATTTACAGCAATCGGGAAACAATCAGCGAAGTAGAAAAATTACTGTATGAAAATATCGAAATTGGTGAAAATGGGGATGAACCACCATTGATCCATGATATAATAACAGAATAGGAGTGGAAAAAATGGAATTAAACAGAATGATCGACCACACAATTTTAAAACCAGAATCAACAGAAGAAGACGTATTGCGAATTATCGAGGAAGCAAAAAAATATCATTTTTACTCTGTATGTATTAATCCAACTTGGGTAAAATTAGCCGCTGAAAAATTAGCCGGCGAACCAATTGCGGTATGTACGGTAATCGGATTTCCTTTAGGGGCAAACACTTCTGAAGTGAAAGCCTATGAAGCCACCGACGCTATCAATAACGGTGCAGATGAAGTAGATATGGTCATCAACATCGGTGCTTTAAAATCAAAACAATACAAAAAAGTACAAAGCGATATCGAAGCAGTCGTTCAAGCGGCAAAAGATCGTGCATTGGTCAAAGTCATCATTGAAACAGCATTGTTAGATAACGAAGAAATCGTAAAAGCTTGTGAATTAGCCAAAGCGGCTGGTGCCGATTTTGTTAAAACATCGACTGGTTTTTCTACGGGGGGAGCAGTTGCAGCCGATGTTCGCTTGATGCGTCAAACGGTTGGTCCAGAAATGGGTGTGAAAGCCTCTGGCGGAATCCACAGTGAAGCAGAAGCAATGGCAATGGTAGAAGCTGGAGCAACCCGTTTAGGTGTGAGTGCCAGTGTGGCAATCGTTACTGGATCAACGGGTACTGGCTATTAAACAAATGTATTGAAGGAGAAAATGATGGAAGCAAAGAAAGAATGGATTGAGATTGCAACCGATGCACTGGACAAAGCGTATGTTCCTTATTCCCATTTTCCAGTGGGGGCCTGTCTAGTAACCAAAGAGGGAAAAACCTATCAGGGAATCAACATCGAAAATGCTTCGTTTGGCTTGACAAATTGCGCAGAACGGACTGCTTTTTTTAAAGCCGTTTCTGAAGGCGAAAAGGAATTCAGCCATTTGGTTGTTGCGGGGCATACCCCACATCCTATTTCTCCTTGCGGTGCTTGCCGCCAAGTGATGGCAGAATTTTGTGACCCGGAGATGCCGGTAACTTTAGTCGGTGATGATGGCGCGACAAAAGAAACGACCGTGAGAGGGTTACTACCTTACGCATTTACAGACAAAGATTTATAACCTAGGTTCATTCAGTCATCATGGCTGTTGAAAAATAAAAAACTATTTTAGGGGGCTTTACAGAAATGAAAAAAGCAAAATTATTTGGTCTTGGGACAATCGCTTTAGCAAGTGCATTAGTTCTAGGCGCATGCGGCGGCGGTAACGGCGGATCAACAGATTCAACAGGCGGCGGCGACACAGAAGGCAAATCAGATGCTGAACACAGTGTAGCCATCGTTACCGATATCGGTGGTGTTGATGACCGTTCCTTTAACCAATCTGCTTGGGAAGGTTTGCAAGCATGGGGGAAAGATCATGATATCGCTCGCGGTACTGGCGGATATGACTATATCCAATCAAATGATGCATCAGAATACACAACAAACATTGACTCTGCTGTATCAAATGGTTTCCATACCATCTTTGGTATTGGTTATTTGCTAGCAGATTCAATCGCAACAGCAGCTGATGCTAACCCAGATACAAACTTCGGGATCATCGACTCAGAAATTCCTGACAAAGACAATGTTGTATCTGCAACATTTAAAGACAATGAAGCCTCTTACCTAGCAGGTGTTGCGGCAGCTGAAACGACAAAAACGGACAAAGTTGGTTTTATCGGTGGTGAAGAAGGGGTCGTTATCGACCGTTTTGAAGCTGGATTCGTTTTAGGTGTTGAAGACACTGCGAAAAAATTAGGCAAAGAAATTGAAGTAAGCGTTGAATACGCTGCATCATTTGGTGATCCTGCTAAAGGGAAAGCGTTAGCCGCAGCAATGTTCCAAGGTGGCGCGGACGTGATTTTCCATGCTTCAGGCGGTACAGGTGCGGGTGTCTTCCAAGAAGCAAAAGCTATCAACCAAAAACTAAATGAAGGCGACGAAAAGAAAGTTTGGGTTATCGGTGTAGATAGCGACCAAGATGCTGAAGGAAAATACAAAACAGCAGATGGCAAAGACGATAACTTCACTTTATGTTCTACTCTTAAAGGAGTAGGGGCAGCTGTACAAGATATCTCAACGCGTGCGTTGGAAGATAAATTCCCTGGTGGGGAACATCTTATTTATGGTTTGAAAGACGGCGGTGTTGATTTAACAGAAGGCTACCTTTCAGATGATGCAAAATCAGCCATTGAAACGGCAAAACAAGAAATTATCGATGGAAAAGTTGAAGTTCCAGAAAAACCTTAAGAATCAACATGTATCTATGGTCTTGCTTGTAAAAGCAAGATCATAGTTCTCATGAAAATCGTTCTTTATGAAAGAACGAGCGGAACGCTTTTTCATAAGGAAACTATTTTCCTTGAGAACGAACCAAAAATTAGACGTTTGACCGTTGTGAATAGAGAAAAAAGTAAGGATGTGAAAAATTTGGCTCAAGAAGAGAACTATGTCATCGAAATGCAACACATCACCAAAGCGTTCGGGACATTCAAGGCCAATGATGATGTCAACCTAAAGGTAAGACCTGGTGAGATTCACGCACTGCTGGGAGAAAATGGTGCCGGAAAATCGACCTTGATGAATGTCTTGTCAGGCTTATTGGAGCCAACTTCCGGTGACATTTTTATGGATGGCAAAAAAGTTGCCATCACAAGTCCGACGGCTGCCAATAAACTGGGAATCGGGATGGTCCACCAGCATTTCATGTTAGTGGATGCGTTTACGGTCACTGAAAACATTATTTTAGGAAGTGAGCCGAGTCATCTAGGGTTTATCGACCGTAAAAAAGCACGGGAAGAAATCAAACGGGTTTCTGAAAAGTACAAGCTTTCCGTTGATCCAGATGCGTACATTCGGGATATCTCCGTGGGGATGCAGCAACGGGTAGAAATTTTGAAAACTTTATACCGTGGTGCTAATGTTTTGATCTTTGACGAACCAACTGCAGTATTGACGCCGCAAGAAATCGAAGAATTGATCGATATCATGCAGGGACTGGTCAAAGAAGGTAAATCGATTATTTTAATTACCCATAAATTAGATGAAATCAAAAAAGTTGCTGATCGCTGTACGGTTATCCGTCGCGGAAAAGGCATCGGTACTGTTGATGTGAAAGATGTGACTTCTCAACAATTGGCGGATATGATGGTCGGTCGGGCAGTTTCCTTTAAAACACCGAAAAAAGAAGCCAATCCGCAAGAAGTTGTGTTGGCAATTGATCAGTTGGTTGTAAAGGAAAGCCGTGGTTTGGAAGCAGTGAAGAACCTGAGTTTGGAAGTTCGTGCTGGTGAGGTATTAGGAATTGCCGGAATTGATGGCAACGGTCAATCAGAACTGGTTCAGGCATTGACAGGACTGCGAAAAGTTGAAAGTGGCACGATCAAGCTCAATGGAGACGACATCACCAATAAAAAACCAAGACAAATCACGGAAAGCGGCGTCGGTCACGTACCGGAAGATCGTCACAAGTACGGTTTAGTTTTAGAAATGACTTTGTCAGAAAATATGGCGATGCAAACCTATTATCGTGAACCAATCAGCAAACATGGTGTGCTGGATTATGGTGAAATGAATGAAAAGGCACGTGACTTGATTGCCGAATTTGATGTTCGGACAACCAACGAATTAGTCCCAGCCAAAGCGCTGTCTGGCGGAAATCAGCAAAAAGCTATCATCGCTCGAGAAGTTGATCGTGATCCTGATTTGCTGGTCGTTGCCAATCCTACCCGAGGGCTGGATGTGGGAGCAATCGAGTTTATCCATAAACGGTTGATTGAACAACGGGATAAATTTAAAGCCGTTCTACTAATCAGTTTTGAATTGGAAGAAATTTTAAATGTTTCTGACCGCATTGCAGTTATTCATGCCGGAGAAATCGTCGGAGTTGTTGATCCGAAAGAAACCACCGAAAATGAATTGGGCTTATTGATGGCAGGATATTCCTTAGAAGAAGCTCGTGCAGAATTAGAAAAAGCGGAAGCGGGTGAGCCAGTTGAATAAACGTTCAGAACAAATTAGAAATATTCTTGTCCCGGTCATCGCTGTTTTAATGGGCTTTTTGATTGGTGGAATCATTATGGCGGCATTTGGTTACAGTCCGATTGCCGGGTATCAACGAATGATTGAAACCGTCTTTTTAAATCCTCAGACGAAAGCATTAAATCCTAAAAATATCGGTGAAATTTTTGTTACAGCTGGACCGCTGATTTTTACCGCATTAGGCTTTTCTGTCGCTAACTCAGCCGGTTTTTTCAATATCGGGCTTTCTGGGCAAGCGTTGTGCGGTTGGGTAGCAAGTATTTGGGTCGCACTAGCGATGCCGGATGCACCAAAAGCTATTGTATTGCCTTTAGCGATTATTGCCGGCGCTGTTTCTGGAGCGATTGCAGCAGCAATTCCCGGGATTTTACGGGCGGTATTTGGAACCAGTGAAGTCATCGTAACAATTATGATGAACTACATTTTGTTATATACCAGTACTCATATTGTAAATAATGTGATGAACGAAAATCTGATGAGCAATAAAGGTGTTACCAAAATGATTGGTGCCAACGGATCATTGCGGGCATCTTGGTTAAGTCAATTGAGTAATGGCTCACGACTAAATATGGGTATTTTCTTAGCACTTATTTTTCTCGTTCTTGTTTGGTTCTTGATGAAGAAAACAACATTGGGATATGAAATCCGCTCAGTAGGGCTGAACCCATTTGCCTCTGAATATGCCGGTATGAGCAGCAAACGAACGATCATCGTTTCGATGGTTATTTCAGGAATGTTGGCGGGTCTTGGCGGTGTTGTTCAAGGATTAGGAACTTTCCAAAACTTCTTTGTTCAAGGAACCTCTTTGAGTATCGGATTTGATGGAATGGCGGTTTCCTTGTTGGGAAGCGGCAGCTCAATCGGAATCTTGTTATCTGCATTGTTGTTCAGTGTCTTGAAACTTGGTGGACAAGGAATGCAATTTGCCGGTATTCCGTCTGAATTGGTGGACGTGGATATCGCCATCATTATTTTCTTTGTAGGAATCAGTTTTGTGATTCGTTTTGCTTTGGCAAAAATTTTCGGTACGAAAAAAGAAGTTGCCGTTGTAAAAGAAGTAGAAGCAAAACCTAGCGACCAAGATAAAGAAGGGGGAGCTATCTAATGGATATTAATTTAATTGCCTCGATTGTGACCCAAACGTTGGTTTACGCTGCACCATTGATTTTAACGGCTTTGGGGGGAGTTTTCTCAGAACGAAGCGGGATCGTCAATGTTGGTTTGGAAGGAATCATGGTTATGGGAGCTTTTGCCGCGATTGTTTTCAACATCGAAATGGCGGATCAATTAGGCTCGTGGACACCATGGGTTGGTGTGTTGGTCGGCGGTGTTGTGGGAATGATTTTTTCAATCCTCCACGCAGCAGCTACAATCAATTTCCGAGCAGATCATATTATCAGTGGGACCGTAATGAACTTGATGGCGCCAGCCTTAGCAATTTTCTTAGTCAAGGCGATTTATGGCAAAGGTCAAACGGATAATATCACGGAAATTTTTGGCTACTATAGTTTCCCTATTTTGAAGGACATCCCAATCATCGGTCGTATTTTCTTCACGGATACTTTATTGCCAGCTTATGTAGCAATTTTGATTTCAGTGATTGCTTGGTTCATTATTTTTAAAACAAAATTTGGTTTGCGTTTGCGTTCTGTGGGAGAACATCCTCAAGCAGCAGATACGTTGGGAATCAATGTTTATGCAATGCGTTACGCCGGCGTTTTGATTTCTGGTTTTCTAGGAGGAATGGGGGGCGCATTATTTGCCCAATCAATCTCTGGTCGTTTTGCGGTAACTACGATTGCCGGACAAGGATTTATCTCAATGGCTGCAATGATCTTCGGTAAATGGAATCCATTAGGTGCAATGGGTGCAGCCCTCTTCTTCGGATTTGCGCAAAACATCAGTATCGCCGGTTCAAAACTGCCGCTGATTTCCTCAATCCCAGATGTTTATTTACAAGCAGCACCATATGTATTAACGATTTTAGTGTTGGTCATCTTCCTAGGCAAAGCCTCCGGACCAAAAGCCAACGGAAAAAATTATATCAAATCCAAATAAGCAATTCGTATTCAAGGGTGGGACTAAGGGACAATGTTTCTTCGTCCTGCCCTTTTGCTGTGAATCACTACGATTGGCTTGCAGAGCAAGGCAGAGTAGAGGATTGCAAGTGCAACTTTAAAGAAGAAATTAGTTGCACGGTATGCGGAGCGAACAAGTACGAGGTAAATGGTCAAACAAGTCAATTTCGTCAATCTTTAGTAAGATAGACGTATAACAAATAAAGAAAGTAGGGAATAGAATGTTTAAACGTGTACATTTGATTGTAATGGATTCAGTCGGAATCGGTGAAGCACCAGATGCGGAAAAATTCGGTGATGTTGGGGCAGATACTTTAGGACACATTGCGGAAAAGGCCGGCTTAACGATCCCTCATTTAGAAAATCTAGGTTTAGGAACGATTCGTCCTTTAGAAGGTGTTGCAGCAGTCGACAGCCATAAAGGGTATGCAACAAAATTAGAAGAAATTTCTGTCGGAAAAGACACGATGACGGGACACTGGGAAATTATGGGCTTGAACATCAAGAAACCATTCCGCGTCTTTCCAAATGGATTTCCCGATGATTTATTAAAACAAATCGAAGACTTCTCTGGACGTAAAGTAGTTTGCAACAAACCTTACTCTGGTACAGAAGTGATTAATGATTACGGCGAACATCAAATGAAAACTGGAGATCTGATTGTTTATACGTCAGCCGATCCTGTTTTGCAAATTGCTGCCCACGAAGAAATTATTCCTTTAGAAGAGCTTTATCGAATTTGCCAATATGTGCGTGATATTACGAAAGATGAACCTTACATGATTGGTCGTATTATTGCGCGTCCATACGTAGGTGAACCAGGAAACTTTACTCGCACCAGCAATCGCCACGATTATGCCTTGGATCCTTTTGGTAAAACCGTCTTGGATTCTTTAAAAGAAAACGGAAATGATGTGATTGCTGTTGGAAAAATCAATGACATCTTTAATGGACAAGGAATGACCCAAGCAATCCGCACGAAGAGCAATATGGATGGTGTAGATCAATTGCTGAAGGTGATGAAGCAAGAATTTACTGGTTTGAGTTTTACCAACCTTGTTGATTTTGATGCATTGTATGGTCATCGTCGGGATGTTGTCGGTTATGCCCACGCAATTGAAGATTTTGATTTGCGTCTGCCAGAATTGCTTGATTCCATGGCAGAAGATGATTTGTTGATGATTACTGCCGATCACGGCAATGACCCAACCTTCCCAGGAACGGATCATACCCGCGAATATGTACCTTTGTTGGTTTACAGTAAAAAAATGACAGAACAAGGAGCATTACCTCAAGGGTTTTACTCAGATATTTCAGCAACTATCGCTGACAACTTTGGCGTACCAGCTACAGAAAACGGCAACAGCTTCCTGAAATTTTTGAAATAAACTATAGTTAGCTAAGAAAAAAATGTCAGTTTCGCTTTTACCAAGTAGTCTAGCGAAATGATATACGGCGTGAAAATCAAACTCATTTTTCTATCAGAAAAAATGAATACTTTAAAATGAACAAGGATGTCAGTTTCGCTTTTACCAAGCAGTTTAGCGAAATGATATACGGCGTGAAAATCAAACTCATTTTTCTATCAGAAAAATGAATACTTTAAAATGAACAAGGATGTCAGTTTCGCTTTTACCAAGTAGTCTAGCGAAATGATATACGGCGTGAAAATCAAACTCATTTTTCTATCAGAAAAATGAATACTTTAAAATGAACAAGGATGTCAGTTTCGCTTTTACTAAGCAGTTTAGCGAAATGATATACGGTGTGAAAATCAAACTCAATTTTCTATTAAAAAAATGAATACTTTAAACTGAACAAGGATGTCAGTTTCGCTTTTACTAAGCAGTTTAGCGAAATGATATACGGCGTGAAAATCAAACTCATTTTTCTATCAGAAAAATGAATACTTTAAAATGAACAAGGAGTGGAGCAATGTCTGAACAGATTAAACAAACAATTGAATTTATCCGAGAAGCGGGAGTCAAAGAAGTAGACTTTGGCTTGATTTTAGGCTCGGGTTTAGGTGAATTAGCTGATGAAATCACCGATCCAATCAAAATTCCTTACCAAGAAATCCCACATTTTCCTGTCTCAACAGTCGTGGGACATGCCGGACAATTGGTTTATGGTGAACTAGCAGGGAAAAAAGTTTTAGCTATGCAAGGACGTTTCCATTATTATGAAGGTCACTCGATGCAAACAGTGACTTATCCGGTTCGCGTGATGGCAGCGCTGGGCGCACACTCATTGGTAGTAACCAATGCCAGTGGCGGTGTAAATGAAACCTTCACACCGGGAGATTTGATGCTGATTACCGATCAAATCAATTTCACCGGAAATAATCCGTTGATCGGCAGTAATGACGAAAAAATCGGCCCTCGTTTTCCTGATATGAGTCAAGCATATACGCTGACTTACCGGGAAACAGCAAAAAAAGTTGCTGAAAAACGCCAACTACATCTTCGCGAAGGTGTGTATATGGGCTTTTCTGGACCAACTTATGAAACTCCGGCAGAGGTTCGTTTTGCCCGAATCGCAGGAGCAGATGCGGTTGGGATGTCTACTGTTCCGGAAGTTATTGTTGCGGTCCACAGTGGACTAAAAGTTCTTGGGATTTCTTGCATTACCAATTTAGCTGCCGGTATGCAGGCAAGTTTGAATCATGAAGAAGTTGTGGAAACAACCACTCGTGTGAAGGCAGAATTCAAAGCGTTGGTCAAAGAAACTTTGGCGGCATTGTAGAAGGGAGATTTTTATGAGCGTTCATATTGAAGCAAAAGCAGGCGAGATTGCCGATAAAATATTATTACCAGGGGATCCATTGCGGGCAAAATATATTGCTGAAACATTTTTGGAAGATCCGATTTGTTACAATAATGTCCGGGGGATGTTGGGATATACCGGTGTTTATAAAGGAGAGCGCATCTCGGTTCAAGGAACAGGGATGGGAATGCCTTCTGCAAGTATCTACGCGCAAGAGCTAATCACTTCTTATGGGGTGAAAAAATTGATTCGTGTCGGTACTTGCGGTGCAATTTCAAAAGATGTCCACGTTCGGGATTTGGTCATTGGACAAGCAGCAGCAACGAGTTCTTCCATGGTTGCTAAAAACTTTTCTAGTTTCCATTACCCCCCTATTGCTGATTTTAATTTGCTGTTAAAAGCGTACGAAATCGCAAAAGAAAAAGGCTATACGACACATGTAGGAAATCTTTTGTCTGAAGATACGTTCTACAAAGATGATATGACGGAAACCTTGCAACTGGCAGAATTGGGTGTCATGGGAGTGGAAATGGAAGCCGCAGCTTTGTATTACCTAGGATCAAAATTCCATGTACAAACGTTGGCAATTTGCACCGTCAGTGATCATATTGTGACCGGCGAAGCAACATCTGCGGAAGAACGTCAAACCACCTTTAATGAAATGATCGAAGTTGGATTGGAAACAGCAACTGGGTAACAACTAAAGGAACGTACGAGAGAAAGCCGGAATCCTGATTCCGGCTTTTTTTGTAAGCACGATTTTTGCCGGAGACCTTACAGAGCACGTATACTTAAAATAGATAACGCTTTCCTTGGTGTCAAGAAAACGGAGGTGTAAACTATGGCGATGATTCAGACGCAACAGCTGACAAAAATGTATGGGAAACAGCGGGGGATTTTAGATATCACCTTATCCGTGGAGAAAGGCGAGATTTTTGGTTTTATTGGTCCAAATGGTGCAGGAAAATCTACAACGATCCGGTTGCTGTTGGCGATGCTTTTTCCTACCAGTGGTACGGCAATGATTGACGGTAAAGATTGTTTTACACAAAGTCGTGAGGTAAAACAATTGATAGGGTACACACCGGCAACGGTCAATTATTATAAACAGATGACGGCGGAAGAACTATTGCGGTATTCGGCAAAATTTTATCGGAAAGACTGCGCCAATAAAATGATGGTATTGGCTGAAAGGCTGAATTTGGATCTAACAAGAAAAATCAAAACCTTATCTAGCGGCAACAAGAAAAAAGTCGGAATTATTCAAGCATTGCAGCATGAACCAAATGTTTTGATTTTTGATGAACCCACCAGTGGGCTGGATCCTTTTATCCAAAATCAATTTTTTGATTTGTTGGCAGAGGAGAAGAAAAAAGGGGTAACGATCCTGTTTTCCTCACATGTGATGAGCGAAGTGGAACGGATTTGTGATCGAGTGGCGATTATTCAAAATGGTCAGTTGTTGAAAGTCGAGAGAATGGAACAATTGACAAGGAGTCGATTTAAACGAATTTACGTGAGGTACCAGGAATTACCGGATTTTTCTGATTTGAAAAAAAGCGACTTCCAACAAACAAAAAATTCAGCGACTTTCTTATATGAAGGAGAACTACCGTTTCTTTTAGCAACAATCAATCAACCCGGACTGCTTGATTTAAAGATTACGGAGCCGTCTCTTGAAGAAGTTGTCATGCAGTATTATGAAGGGCGGGAGGGAAGATGACACTTTTTGTTCAGGAATTGAAACAAAATTATTTTTCAACGCTGATTTGGCTGGTTTTGCTGATTGTTTGTAACATCTTGCTGTTGACCAGTTTTCAGGCAACGGCGGAGCTGGCGCAATCAACAGAGGCATTTTTGGCGCAGTACCCGCAAGAGTTTATCCAAGCACTGCATTTAGATGTATTGGAGATGACAGATGTGCTGCATTTTTATGCCCGTCGGGCTCAATTACTGACTGCTATTTTAGGGAGTGCTTTTGCAGGAATCTTGGGAGCTACCATGCTTACGAAAGAGGAAAGTGAGCAGACAAGCGAATTTTTGTTGGCTAAACCTATCAGTAGAGGAAATATTCTGATGGGAAAATTTGCCAGTGTCGTTGTGTTAGTCACGCTATTCAACGGGATATTTGCACTCAGTAACTTTGTATTACTGCGTCTATTTCAGCTTACGGATTTTAGAATGGACAGCTTTCTTTGGCTGACACTGGGCACTTGGTTGCTACACCTTTTCTTTGCCTGTATCGGTTTTTTTATCTCTGGGTTTACGATTTCAATCAAAACGAGTCTTTCCCTTGTTCTAGGGAGCATTCTGGTTTTATATGTCATCAGCCTGATTCCAGCGTTGCAAGAAAAGTTGGCGTTTTTCCGCTTTTTGACACCCTTCAGCTATTTTAATACCAAGGATTTGGTGGTCGAAAGAAAAATCCAAGGGGTGTATTTGCTGCTATTTCTTATGGGTTGTACACTATTTCTGGGAATCACGTGGTATCATTATCGCCATAAAGACATCAACAGCTAAAAAAACATTCATCGCTGTGGGAGGCAAGACAAAAGTCTTACATCCCGCCAGCAGACGAATGTTTTTTAGTTACTTCTTATAAGTAATATTTTTTGATAACGGTCAGATCATCATTCAATTCATAAACAAGTGGTTTGCCTGTTGGAATTTCAAGATCCATGATATCTTCATCAGAAATGCCTTCGATATGTTTTGCTAAAGCACGTAAAGAGTTACCGTGAGCAGCAACTAAGACAGTTTTGTCGTCTTTCAAAGCAGGAGCGATTTGGTCTTGCCAGAATGGTAAGGCACGTTCCAAAGTTACTTTCAAGTTTTCCCCACCAGGTACATCGCGAGGGTCCAACATTGCGTAACGACGATCTTGAGCTGCAGAACCTTCATCTTCTGCATCCATCAATGGAGGCAAAACATCATAAGAACGACGCCAGATATGAACTTGTTCGTCACCGTATTTTTCAGCGGTTTCTTTTTTGTTCAAGCCTTGCAATTTTCCATAATGACGTTCGTTTAAGCGCCATGATTTGATTTGAGGTACCCATAATTGATCAGAATATTCTAAAAGCAAGTTACATGTTTTGATGGCACGAGTTAAAACAGAAGTAAACGCAACATCGAATTCGATGCCGGCTTCTTTGATTTTACGTCCGCCTTCGATGGCTTCTTCGACACCTTCTGGAGCTAAGTCAACATCAGCCCAGCCAGTAAATTGGTTCAATTTGTTCCATTCACTTAATCCATGACGAGAAAAAACTAATTTTGGCATGAAAAAACTCTCCTTTATCTCTCTAGTTTCTGAAATTTTCAATTTCTTGTTTATTGTACAATGTTTTCGGGGAGATTTCCATTGAAAACAGAAAAAAAGCGGATTTCTCACAGGATAGTGAGAGAAATCCGCTGCTTATTTAGTCGACGATTTTCAAAACTTCTTCGTCCGGTAAATTGATGTACTTGTAGCAAGTACCGACAGAAACGCCGCATTTTGCAGAAATGTATTGAATCGTTTCTTTCTTTTCATAATAAAGCCGGCGAATTTTTCTAACGGTTTTTGGATCAATCTTTGGCCGTCCGCCGATTTTTCCTTTTTTACGGGCATTATCCAAACCGACAAGGGTCCGTTCTTTGATTAACGCACATTCCATGTTGGCTAAACCGTCCATCAATCGGAAATAGATCATTCCCATCGGTTCGCGGGTATCGATACCTTCATTGATACTTACCAAGTGGATGCCGCGTTCTTGAAACTGCCGGGTCAAGTCAGTTAATTGCCGGGTGGAACGTCCAAGACGATGCAAATCTGAAACCACCAAAGTATCCCCAGTAGTTAATTGGGAGATAACCGTATCTAAATCACAGTGGAGATCATCGGTTTCATTTTTTTCAAAGGTATCCAGAAAAATTTCGTCACAGCCGTAATTTGATAAAATATCGGTTTGTGTATCTGTTACAGCATCATTGATTGTTGTTCTTACGTAGCCAATAAGTTTCATTATCTGTCCCCTCTTACCTTTTTTCAATTAAGAAGAATGTAGCATAATTTCAGCCAAAAAGGTACCCTTTTAGCGCAAAAAAATCTATTTTTTTTGTTTATTATGACTAAAATAACCAGTTTATCTTTTTTCTAAAAAAGAAATCATGGACGGTAAAGGAGTTTCGGCCCATCTTCGTTCCCAACAATAACCGTGTCCACCATATCCAAAAATAGTCCGTGTTCCACGACGCCTACCATTTTTTCCAATTCTGCGGCCAAAGCATGGGGAGCACTGATTTTTTCTAGATGCAGATCAATGATGTAATTATTGCTGTCAGTGCGCAAGTATTCACTATCTGAATTCATTCGCATGACCGGATGGTAGCCTTTTTCTTCAAAAATCCGCATGATTTGTTGGCTGCCGTAAGGAATTACTTCTACGGGTAGGGGAAAAGCCCCTAAATCAGTAACCATTTTTGAACGATCCACGATCCAAATCACTTTGCTGGAATAGGTAGCAACGATTTTTTCAAACAATAAAGCTGCACCTCCGCCTTTGATTCCTTGAAAATCCTGACTGATTTCATCAGCACCGTCGATCGTCAAATCGACATGGGAAACCTCGTCGATAGTTTTTAAGGGAATTCCCAATTTCTGTGCGTGGATCTTGGTTGCGTTGGAGGTAGTCACTCCGGTGATGGATAAGCCTTCTTCTTTTACCAAACGCCCAACTTCTTCTACCATATAATATGCTGTGGAGCCGGTGCCCAATCCGACGATCATGCCGTCTTCAATCTGTCGTGCCGCTTCGATCCCTACCATTTTTTTCAAATTCATCGTTTTCCCGCCTTTTTTCAGAGTCGCTTCTATTCTAATGGTAATCATCAAAAAAAAACAGTGGCTAAATGCAGAAAACCAGAAAAAAGTTTGCCAAAAGAAAACCAGAAAAATAAGGAAAGTCAGTTGACACCTTGATTTAATCATGATATTCTATCAAAGGTGCTTTGTATACAGGTTCCGATTTTGGGACGTGCTGACTGTGAGAAAAGTACAACTGATAATAGATGCAGCGATTGCATTATTTTTTATCGCAAAAAAAGGACCACCTGGATGTGTGGGACTAGACTAGCGAATCAAGGAAGGAGGAAAACTAGGGATGCCTACAATTAACCAATTAGTACGTAAACCTCGTAAATCCAAGGTTGAAAAATCAAATTCACCTGCATTGAACAAAGGATATAACAGCTTCAAGAAGACTCAAACAAACGTGAACTCACCTCAAAAACGTGGGGTAGCTACACGTGTGGGTACTATGACGCCTAAAAAACCGAACTCCGCTTTACGTAAATATGCGCGTGTTCGTTTGTCTAACTTGATTGAAGTAACAGCTTATATCCCAGGTATTGGCCACAACTTGCAAGAACATAGTGTTGTCTTGTTACGTGGTGGACGTGTGAAAGACTTACCAGGGGTACGTTATCATATCGTTCGTGGTGCATTAGATACTGCCGGCGTGAATGATCGTAAACAATCTCGTTCAAAATATGGTACGAAGAGACCTAAAGCTTAATTCGCTTCAAAAAATTATTCAAATGAAACTATTTTATAGAAGAAATATTTCGGAAGGAGGAGTTACGGATGCCTCGTAAAGGTCCTGTTGCAAAACGTGATGTTTTACCAGATCCTATTTATAACTCAAAATTAGTAACTCGCTTAATCAACCGTGTAATGGTTGACGGAAAACGTGGGATTGCTTCAAACATTATCTATAATGCATTTGGCATTATCAAAGAATCTACAGGTAACGATCCATTGGAAGTTTTCGAACAAGCAATGAAAAACGTTATGCCTGTTTTAGAAGTTAAAGCTCGTCGTGTTGGGGGTTCAAACTATCAAGTTCCCGTTGAAGTTCGCCCTGAACGTCGTACGACTTTAGGTCTTCGTTGGGTGGTTAACTACGCACGTCTGCGTGGCGAACACACAATGGAAGAACGTCTTGCAAAAGAAATCATGGATGCTGCCAATAACACTGGTGCTTCTGTGAAAAAACGCGAAGATACACACAAAATGGCAGAAGCCAACCGTGCATTTGCTCATTATCGCTGGTAAGATCCTCTCTGCGTGGGACATTTTTGTCAGCAGAAGGCAAGCAATACTCTAGGTACCTTATAAAAAGAGAGGAGACAAAAGGAGCATGACCAGAGAATTTTCTCTTCATAACACTCGTAATATCGGTATCATGGCCCACATCGATGCTGGTAAAACGACTGCAACAGAACGTATCTTGTACTATACTGGTAAAATCCATAAAATTGGTGAAACTCATGAAGGAGCTTCACAAATGGACTGGATGGAACAAGAACAAGAACGTGGAATCACGATCACATCCGCTGCGACTACGGCACAATGGAAAGGTCATCGAATCAACATCATCGATACCCCAGGACACGTAGACTTCACAGTTGAAGTAGAACGTTCATTACGCGTACTTGATGGTGCGGTTACCGTTCTTGATGCACAATCTGGTGTTGAACCTCAAACAGAAACTGTTTGGCGTCAAGCAACAACTTACGGCGTTCCTCGTATCGTATTTGCCAATAAAATGGACAAAATCGGTGCAGATTTCTTATATTCTGTATCAACGTTACATGACCGTCTACAAGCCAATGCGCATCCAATCCAAATTCCGATCGGTGCAGAAGACGACTTCACAGGAATCATTGATTTAGTGAAGATGAAAGCTGAAATGTACACCAACGATCTTGGTACAGAAATCGAAGAAACTGAGATTCCTGAAGAATACCGTGAATTGGCTGAAGAATGGCGTGAAAAATTAGTTGAAGCAGTTGCTGAAACTGATGAAGAATTAACAATGAAATATTTGGAAGGTGAAGAAATCACCGAAGCCGAACTTAAAGAAGGTATCCGTCGTGCGACGACTGCCGTAGAATTCTACCCAGTTCTTTGTGGTTCAGCCTTCAAAAATAAAGGGGTTCAATTATTATTGGATGCCGTTATTGATTACTTGCCATCTCCATTAGATATCCCTGCAATCAAAGGGATCAATCCTAAAACTGACGAAGAAGTTGAACGTCCAGCCGACGACAGCGCACCTTTCTCAGCTTTAGCATTTAAAGTAATGACAGACCCATTCGTTGGTCGTTTGACATTCTTCCGTGTGTACTCTGGTGTTCTAGAATCCGGTTCTTACATCCGTAACGCAACGAAAGACAAACGCGAACGTGTTGGTCGTATCCTGCAAATGCATGCTAACTCTCGTTCTGAAATCTCTGAAGTATATGCTGGAGATATCGCAGCGGCAGTTGGTTTGAAAGATACAACAACTGGGGACACCCTTTGTGATGAAAAGGATCAAGTTATCCTTGAATCAATGGAATTCCCAGAACCAGTTATCCAAGTTGCTATTGAACCAAAATCAAAAGCTGACCAAGATAAAATGGGTATCGCTTTGCAAAAACTTTCTGAAGAAGATCCAACTTTCCGTGCCGAAACAAACCCTGAAACTGGCGAAACAATCATTGCCGGAATGGGTGAACTTCACTTGGATATCATCGTTGACCGTATGCGTCGCGAATTCAAAGTTGAAGCGAACGTTGGTGCACCACAAGTTTCTTACCGTGAAACATTCCGTTCTTCAACGGATGCAGAAGGTAAGTTCGTACGCCAATCTGGTGGTAAAGGTCAATACGGTCACGTATGGATCGAATTTACGCCAAATGAAGAAGGCGCTGGATTTGAATTTGAAAATGCCATCGTCGGTGGGGTCGTTCCTCGTGAATACATCCCTGCTGTTGAAGCTGGTTTGAAAGATTCTATGGAAAACGGTGTTCTTGCCGGTTATCCTATGGTTGATATCAAAGCAAAACTTCATGATGGTTCTTACCATGATGTCGATTCAAGTGAAACAGCTTTCCGTGTTGCTGCTTCGATGGCGTTGAGAGCCGCTGCGAAAAAAGCAAACCCTGTGATCCTTGAACCAATCATGTCTGTAGAAATCGTTGCCCCTGAAGATTACTTAGGTGATGTAATGGGACACGTAACCGCACGTCGTGGCCGAGTTGAAGGTATGGAAGCTCGCGGTAATACGCAAGTTGTCCGTGCGATGGTTCCTCTGGCTGAAATGTTTGGTTATGCAACGACACTGCGTTCTGCAACACAAGGTCGTGGCGTATTTACAATGACTTTCGACCACTACGAAGATGTACCGAAATCTGTTCAAGAAGAAATCATTAAGAAAAACGGCGGAAAAGCTGAATAGTTTGAAAGCTTAGATTTTCTTAAAAGAACTGTATTTTTTGAAAAGTTTCGTGTACAATAATTAACGAATGATAAGGGCGAGCAATCGGCAACGGTTGCTTACCTATCAGAAAAAAACAAAAATGTATTTATTAGGAGGAACATTTTAAAATGGCAAAAGAAAAATTTGACCGTTCTAAACCCCATGTAAACATCGGAACTATCGGACACGTTGACCATGGTAAAACTACTCTTACAGCTGCTATCACAACTGTACTATCTAAAAAAGGTTTGGCTCAAGCTTCAGCTTACGATCAAATCGATGGCGCTCCAGAAGAACGCGAACGCGGAATCACTATTTCAACAGCTCACGTTGAATATGAAACAGAAAACCGTCACTATGCTCACGTTGACTGCCCAGGACACGCGGACTACGTTAAGAACATGATCACTGGTGCTGCTCAAATGGACGGAGCTATCTTAGTAGTTTCTGCTGCTGATGGCCCTATGCCTCAAACACGTGAACACATCCTATTGTCACGTAACGTTGGCGTTCCTTACATTGTTGTTTTCTTAAACAAAATGGATATGGTTGACGACGAAGAATTATTAGAATTAGTTGAAATGGAAGTTCGCGACCTATTGACTGAATATGGTTTCCCAGGAGATGACACTCCAGTTATCGCTGGTTCAGCATTGAAAGCTTTAGAAGGCGACCCTTCATACGAAGAAAAAATCTTAGAATTGATGGCTGCAGTTGACGAATATATCCCAACTCCAGAACGCGATCATGACAAACCATTCATGATGCCAATCGAAGATGTATTCTCAATCACTGGTCGTGGTACCGTTGCTACAGGTCGTGTTGAACGTGGACAAGTTCGCGTTGGGGACGAAGTAGAAATCGTTGGTATCGCTGAAGAAACAGCAAAAACAACTGTTACTGGTGTTGAAATGTTCCGTAAATTGTTAGACTACGCAGAAGCTGGGGATAACATCGGTGCATTGCTACGTGGGGTTGCTCGTGAAGACATCCAACGTGGACAAGTATTGTCTAAACCAGGAACAATCACTCCACATACAAAATTTACAGCGGAAGTTTATGTTTTAACTAAAGAAGAAGGCGGACGTCATACTCCTTTCTTCACTAACTACCGCCCACAATTCTACTTCCGTACAACAGACGTAACTGGTGTTGTTGATCTGCCAGAAGGAACTGAAATGGTTATGCCTGGCGATAACGTAACAATGGAAGTTGAATTAATCCACCCAATCGCTATCGAAGACGGAACTCGTTTCTCAATTCGTGAAGGCGGACGTACTGTTGGTTCAGGCGTTGTATCTTCAATCTTAAGCTAATCTCAGATTATATTAAGAAAATTAAAAAGCAAAATCCCTTGCGGATTTTGCTTTTTTTCATTTATTCTTTTTCCATTCTTGAGAAATTTTTTGAAGGCGGGCAGTAAAAATCTTTAGTTGGGCTTCGTTCATTCGGGTATAATTGATCCGCATCGATAGGCTGTCGTCGCTAAAAAGAAAAGACGGCGCCACCAGCAGTTTTTCGTCAAGAAATTTTTGCCAAGAAGAACGGGTGAGGTTCTTGTGCTTCCAGGTTAGCCAATAATACAAGCCGCCGTGGATCGGCTGATAGCGCCAGTCCTCGGAAAGTTGTTGCATACTGTGATAAAAAAGCTGACTACGGTGCTGCAATTCTTTCAGCAGGAACTGGTGTTGTTGCTGATAATCCGGTGCACGCAAAGCGGTGTTTGCCAATAATTGTGAAAAAATAGTGGTATCGGCATCGATGCGCTGTTTGGCATCTGCTAAGTTTGCAATAAGCGGAGCTGGTGCTGACAGCCAGCCAATTTTGATGGAAGCACCAAAAATTTTGGACAAGGAACCAAGGTAAATGACTTGTTGGGGAGCAAGTTTTTTTAATTTTGGCAACTGTTCATCAAAAGCCAATTCACTGAAAACATCATCTTCGACAATCGGCAGCGAATACTTTTGGCAAAGTGCCAAAACCTCTTGTCGTCGCTTTAAGGACATACTGCCACCGGTGGGGTTCTGAAAACTGGGATTTAAATAAAGCAACTTTATTTTTTTTGCCAAAATTTGTTTTTCCAAAACTTCTGGACGAATGCCCTCGCTATCACAAGAAATCCCTTCTACGCGAATTCCTAAAAATTGAAAAAGCGGCAAAGAAAATAAAAAAGAGGGTTCCTCTGTTGCGATACGATCGCCTGCTTGCAGTAAGGTCTGCAATAACAGCATGATTCCCTGTGTCGAGCCGGAGGTAATCAAAAGTTCCTGTCCTTTCAAGTCAAGGGAAAAATTTTCCTGCAGATTTTTTTTAATGTATTCTTTTAGTGGAGGATAGCCGGTGGTGGTGAGGATGGCTTCCTCGCCAATCACTTGCTCCCAAGTAATTGCAGGAAATTGAAAATCCGGAATCAATTCCATTGGTAAATCTCCAGTGAAAACATCCAGCACATCCGGAGTATTTTTTAGCAAATTAAGTCCTTCAATAAAAGGATCAGGTTTAATGGAATGCGTCAATAATTTGCGCCATTGCTGGATTGGCTGTTGACGACTTCCCCAACGCCCTGCTGCGACTTCAGTTCCACTTCCTTGACGACGAGTGATCCAGCCTAAACTGACCAGTTCTTCTAAGGCGTGATTGACTGTTGAACGATTGACCTGATACAGTTCTGCTAATTTGCGTTCCGGCGGCAGTTTATCACCAGCAGTCAAAGTACCGTTTTGGATATACTCGATAATTTGATTGATGATCTGCTGAAATAAGGGCAATTTTTCTTTTTTGTCTAAAAGCCACATAGAATCCTTCCTTTCAAAAATTAATTGGTTGGTTTGAAAATAAACCAATTGGTCGTTTTCGTCAAGAAAAAGTTTCGCTATACTACTCTAAAGAAGAAAAATCCGAAATTTTATGGGGATTTTGAATTTAAGGAGTGTTGTGCAATGAAAAAAGTATTAACGATTGCTGGGTCTGACTCAACAGGTGGCGCTGGTCTGCAAGCTGATTTAAAAACGTTTGAAGAATATGGGGTCTTCGGTTTTTCAAGTATTACTTCCGTCGTGACGATGGACCCGGAAGCTGGCTGGTCCCATGAAGTGACAGAATTGCCGGCAGACTTGCTAAAAAAACAACTGATATCTGTTTTTGCTGGTGGAGCAGTCGATGCTTTGAAAACCGGAATGATGGGAAATGAAGAAAACATTCAAACTGCCAGTGAATTTATCCAACCGTATGAAGTTGCGAATATCGTGATTGATCCGGTAATTGCCTGCAAAGGAACCGCTGAAATTTTACAGCCTGAAAGTGTGGAGGCGATTAAAAAATATCTTTTGCCTCAAGCGTTGGTAACGACGCCGAATTTAGTGGAAGCCGGAATCTTGTCAGAAATGGGAGATTTGACCTCGGTGGAAGAGATGAAACAAGCGGCGAAAAAAATCCATCAATTGGGAGCGAAAAATGTCGTAGTCAAAGGCGGACATCGTTTAGGGACGGAAAAAGCCATCGATGTGCTGTTTGATGGACTTCATTTTCACGTATTGGAAAATGAATTGTACGCCACTGATTTTAATCATGGAGCTGGTTGCACATTTGCAGCGGCAATCACAGCTGGGTTAGCCAAAGGATTCTCTGTTGAAAAAGCAGTCACGACTGCCAAAGCCTTCGTTGCCAAAGGAATTCAAGAAGGTGTGCGGGTAAATCCTTATGTTGGTCACGTTTGGCACGGAGCATACAATCACGCAGAAAAAAGAATGGAGGCGTAAAAATGGATCGACGAATTCAAAGTATCGTCCTTATTGCTTTATTTACTGCCTTGACGGTGGTTGCCACCACCATCAAGATTCCGATGCCGGGAGCCTTTGTCCATTTAGGGAATGCTGTTTTGCTGTTAGCTGTTTTGCTGCTGGGGTATTTCCGCGGTGCGTTGGCGGGTGGACTTGGTTTTGCAATTTTTGATGTGTTGAATGGCTATGTGACCGAGGCCCCTTATTTTATTTTAGAAAGTTTTATCGTTGGCGGTGTGGCCTACGGATTGATTCTGTTGTTTAAAAAGCGTCCGACAAAAATTTGGCAGATTGTTGTCATCGCATTCGGCACGGGAATCGCTAAAATTATCATGACTCAAATCAAAAATACCGTGATGCTGCTGATTGTCGGTAGTGATTTTACCAGTGCCTTTGCGGCGGCGTTGACGAAATTGCCTGCAACGCTGATCAATACGGCTACCACGATTGTTATCGTGACACTGCTGTATTTTCCACTGAAGCAAGCAATGGATCGAACGTTCAAACATTCCTTTGTCTAGGAAGAAAAAATCTCGAGAAAAATTTCTTGAGATTTTTTTTCGTCCTTTTTGAAAACCCTCCCAAAATAAAAGTAGAAAAACCTTGGAATTTCAATAAAAAATGCTTGCTATCAAGTTTCATCTATACTATAATCATAAAGGTGCTGTTTACATTCAAGTGTAAATCACACTGGTAGAAAAGAAAAATTCTGCCGGCTACGAAACGAGAGGTTGCGACACGCCCGGACGCTTTGCCATGGACGAGCGTGACGGAAAATTTTCGTGGAGCTATGTCTACTTTTCAAAATAGGCGAAGGAGGGAAAAAAATGGCAAAACAAAAAATTCGTATCCGTTTAAAAGCGTATGAACACCGTATTTTAGACCAATCCGCGGATAAAATCGTAGAAACTGCAAAAAGAACTGGAGCTAGCGTGTCTGGTCCAATTCCATTACCAACAGAACGCAGTCTTTACACTGTGATCCGTGCGACACATAAATACAAAGATTCACGCGAACAATTCGAAATGCGGACACACAAACGTCTAATCGACATTGTGAACCCAACACCAAAAACAGTTGATGCTTTAATGAAGCTTGACTTGCCGTCCGGTGTGAATATCGAAATCAAACTATAAAACTAAATTAAGATGGAGGTGTAATCATGACCAAAGGAATCTTAGGGAAAAAAGTGGGAATGACACAAATCTTCACTGAATCTGGGGAATTGATTCCAGTAACTGTTGTTGAAGCTACGCCAAACGTAGTTCTACAATTGAAAACAATGGAAAACGACGGCTATGAAGCTGTTCAAGTCGGTTACCAAGATATGCGTGAAGTTTTATCGAACAAACCTGCGAAAGGTCATGTTGCAAAAGCAAACACGGCTCCTAAGCGCTTCATTCGCGAATTCAAAGATGTTGAGCTTGAGGGGTTAGAAGTAGGATCAGAAATTAAAGTAGATGTTTTCCAAGCTGGAGACGTCGTTGATGTTACCGGAACTACAAAAGGTAAAGGATTCCAAGGCGTTATCAAACGTTACGGACAAAGCCGCGGACCAATGGCTCACGGATCTCGTTACCATCGTCGTCCTGGATCAATGGGTCCAGTTGCACCTAACCGTGTATTCAAAAACAAACATCTTGCTGGCCGTATGGGTGGCGATCGCGTAACGATCCAAAACTTGGAAATCGCTCGTGTTGATGCTGAACGTAATGTTATCTTGATCAAAGGTAACGTGCCTGGCGCGAAAAAATCATTGATTACAATCAAATCAGCTGTAAAAGCTAAATAATGAGATAGGTAGAAAGGAGGAACTAAGGAATGCCGAATGTAGCATTATTTAAACAAGATGGAAGCCAAAATGGCGAATTGACATTAAATGAAGAAATCTTCGGAATCGAACCAAATGAAAGTGTTGTGTATGATGCAATTCTAATGCAACGCGCTTCATTAAGACAAGGAACGCACGCTGTGAAAAATCGTAGCGCTGTTCGTGGCGGTGGACGTAAACCATGGCGCCAAAAAGGAACAGGTCGTGCCCGTCAAGGTTCAATCCGTTCACCACAATGGCGTGGAGGTGGTATCGTCTTCGGACCAACACCACGTTCATACAGCTACAAACTTCCTAAAAAAGTTCGTCGCTTAGCAATGAAATCTGTATTGTCAGAAAAAGTTGCTTCAAACAACTTGGTTGCTGTTGATGCATTAAGCTTTGACGCACCAAAAACAAAAGAATTCAAACAAGTTCTTGCAAACTTGTCTATTGACTCTAAAGTATTGGTAGTTCTAGAAAACGAAAATGATTTTGCAGCATTATCTGCTCGTAATCTTCCAAACGTTTCTGTTACGACTGCTACGAACATGAGTGTTTTAGATCTTGTTTCCAGCGAGAAAGTGTTAGCAACTCAAACTGCTCTTACTCAAATTGAGGAGGTGCTTGCATAATGAACTTACTAGACGTAATCAAACGCCCAGTGATCACTGAAAAGTCAATGCTTGCCATGGATGACAAGAAATACACTTTTGAAGTAGACACAAAAGCAAATAAAACTTTAGTAAAACAAGCTGTCGAAGCAGCCTTTGATGTGAAGGTTTCTAACGTGAACATCATCAACGTGCGTCCTAAATTCAAACGCATGGGCAAATATACAGGTTATACCAAAAAACGTCGCAAAGCTGTTGTGACATTAACTGAAGATTCAAAAGAAATCCAAATTTTTGATGCGGAATAAGCATTGAATTCTACTATTAAATAGGAGGGAAACAGACGTGGCGATTAAAAAGTACAAACCTACCTCAAATGGTCGTCGTAACATGACAAGCTCTGACTTTGCTGAAATCACTACAGCAACTCCAGAGAAAACTTTGTTAGAACCATTGAAAAACAACGCCGGTCGTAACAACAACGGTCGTATCACTGTACGTCATCAAGGTGGCGGACACAAGCGTCAATACCGCGTGATCGACTTCAAACGTAACAAAGACAATGTTGTTGCAACTGTTAAAACGATTGAATACGATCCAAACCGTTCTGCTAACATCGCGTTAGTTCATTATGAAGACGGGGTTAAAGCATATATCTTAGCACCTAAAGGATTAGAAGTTGGCATGACTGTCGTTTCTGGTTCAGATGCGGATATCAAAGTCGGAAATGCACTACCACTAGAAAACATTCCAGTTGGTACTGTTATCCACAACATCGAAATGAAACCTGGCAAAGGCGGACAATTAATCCGTTCAGCTGGTACCAGCGCACAAGTGCTTGGTAAAGAAGGTAAATACGTATTGATCCGCTTGAATTCAGGCGAAGTTCGGATGATCTTGGCAACATGCCGTGCAACAATCGGTGCTGTTGGAAATGAACAACACGAATTGATCAATATCGGTAAAGCTGGCCGTTCTCGTTGGATGCGTAAACGCCCAACAGTTCGTGGTAGCGTAATGAACCCTAACGATCACCCACACGGTGGTGGTGAAGGTAAAGCACCAATCGGACGTAAAGCTCCAGTATCACCTTGGGGTCAACCTGCTCTTGGTTACAAAACACGTAACAAGAAAGCAAAATCAGACAAGCTTATCGTTCGTCGTAAGACTAAATAATTTCTCTGACCATGTATCGCATATTTTGAGAGGAGGTTCACCATGGGTCGTAGTTTAAAGAAGGGACCTTTCGTCGATGAGCATTTGATGAAAAAGGTCGAAGCACAAGAAGGCGTTGAAAAGAAAAAAGTTATCAAAACTTGGTCTCGCCGTTCAACAGTCTTTCCTAATTTTATTGGATTTACTATCGCAGTTTATGATGGTCGTAAACATGTACCAGTTTACATCCAAGAAGACATGGTAGGACATAAATTAGGTGAATTTGCACCAACAAGAACTTATCGTGGCCACGCTGCCGACGATAAGAAAACAAAACGCTAATTTGAGGGGAGGATAACCAAATGGCAGAACAAATCACATCAGCTAAAGCAGTTGCGAAAACAGTTCGTACTTCTCCTCGCAAATCACGTCTTGTAATTGACTTAATTAGAGGGAAAAGCGTTGCTGAAGCAATTGCTATCTTGAAGTTCACACCAAACAAATCTGCTGGAATCATCGAAAAAGTTTTGATGTCCGCAGTAGCGAATGCAGAAAACAATTATGATTTAGATGTAGAAAATTTAGTTGTTTCTGAAGCTTATGTTAACGAAGGACCAACAATGAAACGTTTCCGTCCACGTGCAAAAGGTTCAGCTTCTCCTATCAACAAACGGACAAGTCATATTACTGTAGTCGTATCAGAAAAATAAGGAGGGACAATCAGTGGGGCAAAAAGTACATCCAATTGGAATGCGTGTAGGCATCATCCGTGACTGGGATGCAAAATGGTATGCTGAAAAAGATTATGCCGACTTTCTACACGAAGATTTAAGAATCCGTAAATTTATCGCGAAGAAACTTGCTGATGCCGCTGTGTCAACAGTTGAAATCGAACGTGCAGCAAATCGCGTAAATGTTTCAATCCATACAGCTAAACCAGGTATGGTTATCGGTAAAGGCGGATCTGAAGTCGAAAACCTAAGAAAAGAATTAAATAAATTGACTGGCAAACGTATCCACATCAACATCGTGGAAATCAAAAAACCAGATCTAGATGCTAAATTAGTAGGCGAAGGAATTGCACGCCAATTAGAAGGCCGTGTTGCTTTCCGTCGGGCTCAAAAACAAGCAATCCAACGCACGATGCGTTCAGGCGCTAAAGGAATCAAAACACAAGTTTCAGGCCGTTTGAATGGCGCAGATATCGCTCGTTCAGAAGGTTACTCAGAAGGAACAGTTCCACTTCATACTTTGCGTGCAGATATTGATTACGCTTGGGAAGAAGCAGATACAACATACGGAAAACTAGGAGTTAAAGTGTGGATCTATCGTGGAGAAATTCTTCCAACTAAAAAGAACACTGAGAAAGGAGGGAAATAAACATGTTAGTACCAAAACGTGTAAAACACCGTCGTGAATTCCGCGGTAAAATGCGCGGAGAAGCCAAAGGCGGAAAAGAAGTAGCTTTCGGTGAATACGGCTTACAAGCAGTTGAATCACACTGGATTACAAACCGTCAAATCGAAGCATCCCGTGTTGCTATGACTCGTTACATGAAACGTGGTGGGAAAGTATGGATTAAAATTTTCCCTCATAAATCATATACAAGTAAAGCCATCGGCGTACGTATGGGTAAAGGTAAAGGGGCTCCTGAAGGTTGGGTTTCACCAGTTAAACGTGGAAAAATCATGTTTGAAATTGCGGGTGTACCTGAAGAAGTTGCTCGTGAAGCATTACGTCTTGCTTCTCACAAATTACCAATGAAAACTAAGATCGTAAAACGTGAGGAAATGGGTGGTGAATCGAATGAAGGTTAAAGAAATCAGAGAATTAACCACTGCCGAAATGCTTGATCAAGAAAAACAATTAAAAGAAGAATTGTTTAATCTTAGATTCCAATTAGCAACAGGTCAATTAGAAAACACTGCACGTATCAAAGAAGTACGTAAATCGATTGCACGCATCAAAACTGTATTGCGTGAACAAGCTAAGTAAAAGTGGAAGGAGGCCATTAGCGTATGACTGAAGAAAGAAATCAACGCAAAGTTTACCAAGGTCGCGTGGTATCTGACAAAATGGATAAAACCATTACAGTTGCTGTCGAAACAAAGAAAAACCACCCTATCTACGGGAAACGTCTGAACTATTCGAAGAAATACAAAGTCCACGATGAAAACAATGAAGCAAAAATTGGCGATATCGTGAAAATTATGGAAACTCGTCCATTATCAGCTACTAAACGTTTCCGTCTAGTAGAAGTCATTGAAAAAGCAGTGATTATTTAATCACACGAGATTTTCCTAGGTAGATTGAATTGCAAAATCTGAAAGGAGGATACACATCGTGATCCAAACAGAAAGTCGATTAAAAGTTGCTGACAACTCAGGCGCTCGTGAAATCTTGACGATCAAAGTTCTTGGCGGTTCAGGCCGTAAGACAGCGAATATCGGAGACGTGATTGTTGCTTCGGTTAAACAAGCAACGCCAGGTGGGGTTGTCAAAAAAGGTGACGTTGTAAAAGCCGTTATCGTTCGTACAAAATCAGGAGCTCGTCGTACTGACGGTTCTTATATTAAATTTGATGAAAATGCTGCGGTTATTATCCGTGACGATAAGAGCCCACGTGGAACTCGGATCTTTGGACCTGTTGCCCGCGAATTACGCGAAAACAATTTCATGAAGATCGTTTCCCTAGCACCAGAAGTATTATAACCAGTCGTTCATTATCAAAGGAGGTGCGAAACAATAATGTTTGTTAAAAAAGGCGATAAAGTAAAAGTTATCACTGGCAAAGACAAGAACAAAGAAGGCGTTGTATTATCAGCGTTTCCTAAGCAAGATAAAGTTGTTGTCGAAGGTGTGAACATCGTTAAAAAACACCAAAAACCTTCTCAAGCTGCTCCTCAAGGCGGAATCGTTGAAATGGAAGCACCAATTCATGTTTCTAATGTAATGGTGATTGATCCTTCAAACGGCGAAGCTACTAAGGTTGGCTACAAAGAAGTTGACGGTAAAAAAGTCCGCGTTTCTAAGAAAACCGGCGAAGTGTTAGACAAATAATCAAATTAAGGAAGGAGGGGCTTACTGAATGAACCGCCTTAAAGAAAAATATACTAAAGAAGTTGTTCCGTCATTAATGGAAAAATTCAGCTACAGTTCTGTCATGCAAGCACCAAAAGTTGAAAAAATCGTTATCAACATGGGTGTGGGTGATGCCGTTTCAAATGCAAAGAACTTAGATAAAGCTGTTGAAGAATTAACCTTGATCTCCGGTCAAAAACCATTGATCACTAAAGCTAAAAAATCAATCGCCGGCTTCCGCTTGCGTGAAGGAATGCCGATTGGTGCAAAAGTTACTCTTCGTGGAGAAAGAATGTTTGAATTCTTAGATAAATTGGTATCAGTTTCTCTACCACGTGTACGTGACTTCCATGGTGTAAGTAAAAAAGCGTTCGATGGACGTGGAAACTACACATTAGGTATCAAAGAACAATTAATCTTCCCAGAAGTTGATTATGATTTGGTAGATAAAGTCCGTGGGATGGATATCGTTATTGTAACAACTGCAAACACAGATGAAGAATCTCGTGAATTGTTGGCACAATTAGGCATGCCATTCCAAAAATAAAAAAAGGAGGCGAACTACGTGGCTAAAAAATCAATGATTGCTAAAAACAAACGTCCTGCAAAATTCTCATCACAAGAATACACACGTTGCGAACGTTGCGGCCGTCCACATTCAGTTTATCGTAAATTCAAACTTTGCCGTATTTGCTTCCGCGAACTTGCCTATAAAGGTCAAATTCCCGGCGTGAAGAAAGCTAGCTGGTAAACAAGTAAACTCGCATAAAGGAGGTAAATCATCTAATGGTCATGACAGATCCAATCGCAGATTTTCTAACTCGCATTCGTAATGCCAACATGGTAAAACACGAAGCATTAGAAGTACCTGCTTCAAAAATCAAACGCGACATTGCTGAAATCCTTAAAAAAGAAGGATTTGTCCGCGATGTTGAATATATCGAAGATGACACACAAGGCGTGATCCGCGTATTCCTTAAATACGGAAAAAATGGTGAACGTGTTATCACTAACTTGAAACGTATTTCTAAACCAGGTTTACGTGCTTACGTTAAAGCTGACGAAGTGCCTAAAGTATTGAATGGTTTAGGTATCGCAATCATCTCAACTTCTGACGGTGTTATCACTGACAAAGAAGCACGAGCAAAAAATGTCGGCGGCGAAGTTGTCGCTTATGTATGGTAATTTTAAATAATACACAAGGAGGTGTCTTCAAGTGAGTCGTATCGGTAATAAAATCGTCGTTCTTCCTGCTGGCGTTGAAGTCAAGCAAGATGGCAATGTCATTACAGTTAAAGGACCTAACGGGGAATTAACTCGTACATTTTCTGCAGATATCAAAATGAATATCGAAGGAAATGAAGTAACTTTCACTCGTCCAAATGACAGCAAAGAAATGAAAACAATCCACGGAACGACCCGTGCAAACTTCAACAACATGGTTGTCGGAGTCAGCGAAGGATTCCAAAAAGGATTAGAACTTATCGGGGTTGGGTACCGTGCGCAATTGCAAGGCAAAAAACTTGTCTTGAGCGTAGGTTATTCTCACCAAGTTGAGATCGAAGCTCCAGAAGGCGTAACGATCGAAGTTCCATCAAATACACAAGTAATGATTAAAGGGGCAAACAAAGAAAACGTTGGCGAATTAGCTGCTAACATTCGTGCCGTTCGTCCTCCAGAACCTTATAAAGGCAAAGGTATCCGCTATGTTGGCGAATATGTACGCCGTAAAGAAGGTAAAACTGGTAAATAATCGTAGGCAACTACGATTTGCGGCTTAGGCCAGCTTAAATAAAGAGGTGACAATTGTGATTACAAAACCAGATAAAAACAAAACACGTCAAAAGAGACATCGTCGTGTCCGTAACAAAATCTCTGGTACTGCTGAGTGCCCACGCTTGAACGTTTTCCGTTCTAACAAAAACATCTACGCGCAAGTCATTGATGACGTAGCGGGTGTGACGCTAGCAAGTGCCTCTGCCTTGGATAAAGAAATTTCAGGTGGAACAAAAACAGAACAAGCACAAGCTGTCGGTAAATTAATCGCAGAACGTGCAGCAGCAAAAGGTGTTAAAGTAGTAGTCTTTGACCGTGGTGGATACCTTTACCATGGCCGTGTAGAAGCTTTAGCTGAAGCAGCTCGCGAAAATGGACTAGAATTTTAGGAAAAGGAGGAACACCATTCATGGTTTATATTGATCCAAAACACTTGGAATTAGAAGACCGCGTGGTTGCGATCAACCGTGTCACTAAGGTTGTTAAAGGTGGACGTCGTCTGCGCTTCGCAGCTTTAGTCGTTGTAGGAGACAAAAACGGACACGTTGGTTTCGGTACTGGGAAAGCCCAAGAAGTTCCAGAAGCAATCCGTAAAGCAATCGAAGACGCGAAAAAACATTTAGTTGAAGTGCCAATGGTTGGTTCAACAATCCCTCACGAAGTCATCGGTGTATTCGGTGGTGGACGTATCCTGATGAAACCTGCTGTAGAAGGTTCTGGGGTAGCTGCTGGTGGACCAGTTCGTGCCGTCTTAGAATTAGCTGGAGTAGCTGATATCACATCTAAATCATTAGGTTCAAACACACCAATCAACGTTGTTCGCGCAACTGTTGAAGGATTGAAACAATTGAAACGTGCAGAAGAAGTTGCAGAACTTCGCGGCAAATCAGTTGAAGAATTAATCGGATAAGGAGGACAAAAATAATGGCTGAATTAAAAATTACTTTAAAGCGCAGTATTATCGGACGTCCTCAAAACCAACGGGACACAGTTAAAGCGTTGGGTCTGAAAAAAATGAACAGCAGTGTAGTGAAACCTGCCAATGAAGCAATCAAAGGTATGGTCAACACTGTTTCTCATTTAGTGGACGTTGAAGAAATCTAAGAAACAACAAAAAGTTACTCTGATTAAGGAGGTGCCAAACCTATGAAACTTCATGAATTAAAACCTGCAGAAGGTTCTCGTCAAGTACGGAACCGTGTTGGACGCGGGACATCATCTGGCAACGGTAAAACATCTGGACGCGGTCAAAAAGGACAAAAAGCACGTTCAGGCGGTGGTGTTCGTTTAGGATTTGAAGGGGGTCAAACTCCATTATTCCGTCGTTTACCAAAACGCGGCTTTACAAATGTGAACCGTAAAGACTATGCAGTCGTTAATCTAGATGCTTTGAATCGCTTTGAAGATGGAGCTGAAGTAACACCAGTTGCTTTAGTTGAAGCTGGAATCGTTAAAAACGAAAAAGCTGGAATCAAAGTCTTAGCCAATGGAGAATTAACTAAGAAGTTAACTGTGAAAGCAGCTAAATTCTCTAAAGCAGCCGAAGAAGCAATCGTTGCTGCTGGTGGATCAATCGAGGTGATTTAATGTTTAAATTACTGAAAGATTCTTTCAAAGTAAAAGACATTCGATCAAGAATTTTTTTCACCGTATTTGCTCTGTTCGTGTTTCGTCTGGGTGCGCAGATCACTGTGCCGGGCGTAAATGCGAGCCGTTTGCTGAGTTTGGCTGATTTGCCATTCTTAGGTATGTTGAACATGGTCAGCGGAAGCGCCATGCAAAATTTCTCTGTCTTTGCAATGGGAGTTTCACCATACATCACTGCTTCGATCATCGTCCAATTGTTACAAATGGACATTGTACCAAAATTTGTTGAATGGTCAAAACAAGGAGAAGTCGGTCGTAAGAAGTTAAATCAAGCGACCCGCGTATTAACGCTGATTCTTGCTTTTGTTCAATCAATCGGGATTACCGCAGGATTTAATGCGTGGACGCAATTAGGTTTTGTTGAAAATCCTAGCATCAATACATTTTTCGTTATTGGTTTGGTTTTGACTGCCGGTACCATGTTTGTTACCTGGTTGGGAGAACAAATCACTGAAAAAGGTATTGGTAATGGCGTATCGATGATCATCTTCGCAGGGATCATTTCCGGTTTGCCAAACGGCGTAAAAGAAATAGTAGAAGATTACTTTATCAATATTGAATCATCTGAAATCTGGAAGTCGGCGATTTTTATCCTCGTCTTGCTGATTGCGATCTTGGTCGTTGTGACATTGGTAACCTTTGTGCAACAAGCAGAACGCAAAATTCCGATTCAATATACTAAACGAGTGGCAGGGGCGCCAACAAGCAGTTATCTACCGTTAAAAGTAAATGCTGCCGGAGTGATCCCAGTTATCTTTGCTAGTTCCTTTATTGCAACTCCTAATGCGATTTTACAAGCATTGGGTGGTTCGTACCGTGGAGTTGGCTGGTATGATACATTGATGCAGATCTTTGATTACAGCACTATTCCTGGTGCAGCAATCTATACTGTATTAATCGTTGCCTTTACATTTTTCTACGCGTTTGTTCAGGTCAATCCTGAAAAATTAGCGGAAAACTTGCAAAAACAAGGAAGCTACATTCCAAGTGTCCGTCCTGGTAAAGGAACGGAAGAATACGTCTCACATCTATTGATGCGTTTAAGTGCTGTTGGTGCACTGTTCTTAGGACTAGTTGCACTGCTTCCAATCGTTGCGCAAATGGTTTGGAACTTGCCGCAATCAATCGGATTAGGCGGAACGAGTTTATTGATCGTTATCGGTGTTGCTCTTGAAACAGCGAAACAGCTAGAAGGACTAATGCTGAAACGGAAATATACTGGTTTTATCAATTAGAGTGAAGAAGGTGTGTTGAGGCTCTCCTCAACACCATTCTACAACTTTACAGGAGGAGTAAGTATGAACCTCGTTTTAATGGGATTACCCGGAGCTGGAAAAGGAACGCAAGCAGAACAAATCGTCGCTGCTTACCAAATTCCGCATATTTCAACAGGTGATATGTTTCGTGCCGCAATGGCAAACAAAACAACTCTTGGCCTGGAAGCAAAATCATACATGGACAATGGAGAACTAGTTCCTGACGAAGTAACGAACGGCATCGTCAAAGAACGCTTGGCTGAACCGGATACCGACAAAGGCTTTCTATTAGATGGCTTTCCTCGGACTTTGGAACAAGCCAAAGCGCTGGACCAAATGCTTAATGAACTTGGAAAGAAATTGGATCACGTTGTTGAAATCCATGTCCCTGAAGAAATACTCGTTGAACGTTTAGCTGGTCGCTTTATCTGCCGCAATTGCGGTGCAACGTATCATAAAATCTTCAACCCAACTACAGTTGAAGGAACTTGTGATCGCTGTGGCGGACACGAATTTTACCAACGAGAAGATGATAAGCCTGAGACGGTCAAAAATCGTCTAGCTGTCAATGTAAAAGGTAGTGAACCAATTTTAGCTTACTATAAAGAAAAAGGTTTGCTGCAGTCTATTGATGGTAATCGTGAGATCGATGCTGTATTTTCAGATGTTAAGAAAATCATCGAGTAACGAAATGATTGCCCGTAACCGACTTGCAGCGCTGAAACTTTCTCTTGCTAAGTATGACAAATTATGATAAAATGTGTCAGTCCGACTTTTAGGCTTTCACCTAGAAGCATTTTTTGAGAAACTTAGGTGGGAACAGACAGTTTCCGCCGTTTTATCGTGTGAAAATCACAAGTACAAGGAGGTACTGTGCGTGGCAAAAGAAGATATGATTGAAGTCGAAGGTACAGTCGTCGAAACTTTGCCGAATGCAATGTTTAAAGTCGAACTAGAAAACGGACACCAAGTTCTTGCTACCGTATCAGGTAAAATTCGTATGCATTACATCCGTATCTTACCTGGCGATAAAGTAACCGTTGAGTTATCTCCCTATGATTTAACTCGTGGCCGTATCACGTATCGCTTTAAATAATTGTACTCCGTAAAACCACAGGAGGTATTATCATGAAAGTAAGACCATCAGTAAAACCAATGTGCGAACATTGTAAAGTAATTCGTCGTAAAGGGCGCGTTATGGTGATTTGCCCAGCAAATCCAAAACACAAACAACGTCAAGGATAATCGGAGGTGTAACAAAATATGGCTCGTATTGCAGGAGTAGATATTCCTCGTGATAAACGAGTAGTCGTTTCACTTACTTATATCTATGGTATTGGTAACACGACTGCTCAAAAGATTTTAGCAAACGCTGGCGTTTCTGAAGAAGTTCGCGTTCGTGATTTAACGAATGAACAAACAGACGCGATCCGTGCGGAAGTAGATAGATTAAAAGTTGAAGGTGACCTTCGTCGTGAAGTCAACCTGAACATCAAACGTTTGATGGAAATCGGTTCTTACCGTGGCATCCGTCATCGTCGTGGCTTGCCTGTTCGCGGACAAAACACAAAGAACAATGCACGTACTCGTAAAGGCCCGTCTAAAACAGTGGCAGGCAAGAAAAAATAATTCCTAAGTGAAGGAGGTTAAAACTTCATGGCAGCAAAAAAAGTGAGTCGTAAACGCCGTGTGAAAAAGAATATTGAAGCGGGTATCGCGCATATCCATTCAACATTCAACAATACAATCGTAATGATCACTGATACTCATGGGAATGCTTTATCATGGTCATCAGCTGGTGCATTAGGTTTCAAAGGAAGCAAAAAATCAACACCTTTTGCCGCTCAAATGGCAGCAGAAACTGCAACAAAAGTAGCAATGGAACACGGATTGAGAACTGTTGAAGTAACAGTTAAAGGACCTGGTTCCGGACGTGAAGCAGCAATTCGTTCCTTACAAGCAACAGGTTTAGAAGTGACTGCAATTCGTGACGTGACTCCAGTTCCTCATAATGGATGCCGCCCTCCAAAACGCCGTCGTGTTTAATGAGTGCTGCTCATTTTGAGTTTTACAATTACGTCATTGAACAAGACACTTTTCGTTTTGAAAGGGGTAAAAGATAAGAATGATTGAATTCGAAAAACCAAGAATCGTAAAAATTGATGAAGAAAAAGATTATGGCAAGTTCATCGTCGAACCTCTTGAAAGAGGCTACGGGACTACTTTAGGGAATTCCCTACGTCGTATTTTGTTATCTTCTTTACCTGGTGCAGCGATCACTAGTATTCAAATCGATGGTGTGTTACACGAATTCTCAACCATTAAAGGTGTGCGAGAAGATGTTGCTCAAATTATCTTGAATATTAAAGGTCTTGCATTAAAGATGTACACGCAAGAAGAAAAAACCCTTGAAATCGATATTACCGGTCCAGCCAATGTAACAGCTGGCGACATTATTGTTGACAGCGATGTAGAAATCTTGAATAAAGATATGTACATCTGCAATGTTTCTGAAGGTGCGACATTCCATGCTCGTTTAACTGTAAAACCTGGCCGTGGATATGTTCAAGCGGATGAAAACAAAAAAGAAGACATGCCGATCGGTGTTCTTCCAGTTGATTCAATCTATACGCCTGTTCGCCGTGTTAACTACCAAGTAGAAAACACTCGTGTCGGTCGTCGAGATGATTTCGATAAACTAACAATGGAAATTTGGACAGATGGTTCCATTTTACCATTGGAAGCAATGAGTTTAGCTGCGAAAATCATGACTGAACATTTGGATATTTTTGTGAATCTGACGGATGAAGCGAAAAACGCGGAAATCATGATTGAAAAAGAAGAAACACAAAAAGAAAAAATGTTGGAAATGACAATCGAAGAATTAGACTTATCTGTTCGTTCATACAACTGTCTAAAACGTGCAGGTATCAATACTGTACAAGAATTGACAAACAAATCTGAACCAGAAATGATCAAAGTACGTAACTTGGGCCGTAAATCACTTGAAGAAGTGAAGGCAAAATTACATGATCTTGGTTTGGGCTTACGCAAAGACGATTAAGATTGTTTACGAAGGATGCTAGTTTGCCCTTTTCAAAGGATAAACTGTATACGGAGTGAAAACGAAGGAGGGAAACCCACGTGAGTTACCGTAAATTAGGACGTACATCTAGCCAACGTAAAGCGATGTTGCGTGATTTAACAACTGATTTAATCATTAACGAGCGTATCGTGACGACTGAAGCACGTGCGAAAGAAGTTCGTTCAACTACTGAAAAAATGATCACTTTAGGAAAACGCGGAGATCTACATGCACGTCGTCAAGCTGCAGCTTTCGTTCGTAACGAAGTAGCAAGTGTTCGTGAAGAAAACGAAGAAGTTGTCGTTGAATCAGCTTTACAAAAGTTGTTCAGTGATATCGCACCTCGTTATGCAGATCGCCAAGGTGGCTACACTCGTATCTTGAAAACAGAACCAAGACGCGGAGATGCTGCACCAATGGTTATCCTAGAACTTGTTTAAAATCACACTTTTCATCACTTTATAGATGTTCTTTTAAGAGTGTTATGATGTTGGAGGGCAACTTCCGAGTCTAGCTCAGCGCTGCATCCCGATTCTTTCGGGGTGCAAGCACTCATCATAAAGTGCTTTTTTTTTACCCTCGATCAACTGTCTTGACAGTTGATGGCGCGTAAAAGAAAAACAAAGGATAAGAATGATTGAAATCTCTAAGTTTTTTTGATAGATTTAGTAAGAATGAAAACAGAGATAGGGAGCAAACATGAAGCCAATTATTGAATTAAACAATATCAAGTTCAGCTATGATCCAGATGAACCGCAACCGGCTTTAAATGACATTTCTTTTTCGATTGAGAAAGGGGAATGGGTGGCGATCGTTGGTCATAATGGTTCGGGAAAATCCACCTTGGCTAAGACCATCAATGGATTGATTTTACCTCAAGAAGGAACCGTTTCTGTCGGTGAGCTGGCATTAAATGAAGAAAACGTTTGGAATATCCGCAAAATGGTGGGCATGGTCTTTCAGAATCCTGACAATCAGTTTGTCGGATCAACAGTGGAAGATGATGTTGCCTTTGGTATGGAGAATCAGGGCGTCCCCCGGGAAGAGATGCTGGTTCGGGTACAAGAAGCATTAGAACAGGTAAGAATGTCGGAATTCAAGAAACGGGAACCTGCCCGTCTTTCTGGTGGACAAAAACAACGGGTAGCAATTGCCGGTATCGTTGCGCTGCGTCCGGATATCATTATTTTGGATGAGGCCACCAGTATGCTGGACCCGGAAGGTCGGGAAGAAGTATTGGCTACTATCAAAAAAATAAAGGAACAAAATAATTTGACTGTTTTATCCATCACTCACGATATTGATGAAGCTGCCAATGCCAATCGTGTCTTGGTTATGCGTCAGGGACAATTGGTGGATGAAGGAACACCGGAGAAGATTTTTTCTGCGGGACCGAAATTGATCGAATTGGGCTTGGATTTGCCTTTTCCTGAAAAATTAAAGGCGGCATTGAAAGCACGGGGCATTACGGTGCCAAGCGAGTACTTGACTGAAGAAAGGATGGTGGACTGGTTATGGACATCCGTTTTGAAAAAGTAGATTTTACTTATCAGCCCCACACACCTTTTGAACAGCGGGCATTGTTTGCGATTGATTTAGCTATCAAAGAAGGAACCTATACGGCGATTGTTGGCCATACCGGCAGTGGCAAGTCTACCTTACTGCAACATTTGAATGCTTTGTTAAAGCCCACAGATGGAACAGTGACGATTGGTGAACGCACCATTACACCGGAAACCGATAATAAAAATTTGAAACCCATTCGAAAAAAAGTCGGGATTGTTTTTCAATTTCCTGAAGCACAGTTGTTTGAAGAAACAGTGGCTAAAGACATTGCCTTTGGACCAAAGAATTTTGGTGTACCGGAAGAAAAAGCGATGGCTTTAGCGAAGGAATATTTGAATCTGGTGGGATTAGATGACCAGTATTTGAATCGTTCCCCTTTTGATCTATCTGGGGGACAAATGCGACGGGTGGCGATTGCCGGTGTTTTGGCAATGGAACCGGAAGTTCTCGTTTTAGACGAACCAACAGCCGGCTTGGACCCTAAAGGCCGCAAGGATATGATGGAAATGTTTGATCGTCTTCATCGAGACAAAAAAATGACCATCATTTTGGTAACTCATTTAATGGATGATGTCGCTGAATATGCAGATTTCATGTACATTCTGGAAAAAGGCCACCTGGTTAAAAGCGGAACACCGCAAGCGGTCTTTCAAGAAGTCGAGTGGGCAAATGAGAAAAAAATCGGTGTGCCAACTGCGACATCCTTTGCTTTAGAGTTAGCGAAAAAGGGCTTTTCCTTTGAGCAGTTACCAATAACCGCTGATGAATTGGCAAATCAAATCGTGGCGCAAGGAGGAATTGCCCATGATGAATAAATTGATTTTTGGTCGTTATATTCCTGGGGACTCCATTATTCACAATCTGGATCCGCGGGTAAAATTACTTGCCAGTTTCTATTTTATTGGTATTATCTTTTTAGCAAATAATTGGCAAAGCTATTTGTTTTTAGGTATCTTTACTTTGGGCAGTATTCTTTTGTCTGGGGTTTCGCTGAAGTTCTTTATCCGTGGCGTCAAGCCGCTGATTTGGCTGATTTTATTTACCGTTGCATTGCAGGTCCTGTTTACTACCGGTGGGGCGGTTTATTGGCAATGGGGAATTTTTAATATCACGGAGTTTGGCGTGATGAATGGGATTTTCATTTTTTGCCGTTTTATTTTGATTATTTTCATGTCTACCTTACTGACACTGACCACTGCTCCTTTAGAGTTATCCGATGCAATCGAATATATTTTGCGACCGTTAAAAGCGGTTCGATTTCCGGTTCATGAAGTTTCTTTGATGCTGTCAATTGCGTTGCGTTTCGTTCCTACGTTAATGGATGAGACGGAAAAAATCATGAACGCACAACGAGCTCGCGGGGTCGATTTTGGGGAAGGCAGTTTGATCCAAAAAATGAAGGCAGTGGTTCCTTTGCTGATTCCGCTGTTTGTCAGCAGTTTTAATCGGGCGGAGGATCTGGCTACCGCCATGGAAGCTCGCGGCTATACTGGCGGCGAAGGACGGACCAAATACCGCAAGCTGGCTTGGCATACCCGTGATACATGGGTCGTAGTGATTTTTGCGGCAGTTACAGCAATCTTGATTTTTTTAAAGAGCTGATTTTGTGAGGCAGAAACAAGCAGCGATGCAGCGTTTCTGCTTCTTTTTGTTTTAGTAAAAGAAGGAAATGGGGAATTTCAGTGGTGCGTTACAAAGCAATCATTGCTTACGATGGAACAAATTTTAATGGCTTTCAACGACAGGAAACTGGCCGGACAGTCCAAGGAGAATTAGAAAAAACAATACAAAAAATGGCGAATGGGCAATTTATCGAAGTCCATGGTTCAGGAAGAACGGATGCAAGAGTCCATGCAGTGGGACAGGTCATCCATTTTGATTATCCCCAAGAACGTCCGTTAGAAAGAATGCGTTTTGCCTTGGATACCCAATCGCCGGAGGATATTGCGGTCAAATCGGTGGAAATCGTGGATGACACGTTTCACGCCCGCTATCTTGTACAGGAAAAAACCTATCAATTTCGATTGAATATTGGCAAACCCCGTAGTCCATTTTTGCGGCACTATGCCAGCTACTATCCTTATCCTTTAGATTTAGAAAAAATAAGGCGGGCATTGACAGATTTTTTGGGTACTCACGATTTTACATCGTTTTGCGCCAGCGGCAGTTCAGTGGAGGACAAGGTGCGAACGATTTATGAAGCGACGGTGGAACAGGTAGCAGATGATGAGTTGGTGTTTACTTTTCGTGGAAACGGATTTTTGTATAAAATGATTCGGATCATGATGGGTACGTTGCTGAAAATCGGCAATGGTCGGATGCCGGCCGACAGTATTCCAGCAATTATTGAAGCGAAAAACCGTGATTTGGCAGGACCCACTGCTCATCCAGAAGGGCTCTACTTAATGAAAGTTAGCTATGAAACAAAAGCCTAAAAAATACCGAACAAGTCAGAGGGCTTGTTCGGTATTTTTTTATCTTTTTTGTTTGCGGTAGAAATAATCAAATAGGAAGAAGAGAAGAAGACAGCTGAAGAAGAGCAGTACCCCCGGTAAAAATCCTTGTGGCAAATAGGACAAGCGAATGGTGTGTTTGCCTTTTGGAAGCGTCAAACTGACAAAAGCATCTTGAAAGGCGGAGACAGGGACTTTTTTGCCGTCTACGGTTGCCTGCCAGCCCTTTTCGTATGGAATCGTCGTAACGAGCAGTTGTTCTTCTTTCGTCGTTACCTGCCCCTCTGCGGAGCGTTTGCCGACATTTAGATTCACACCTTGTTCCTTGATCTGATCCATAGCGGATTGATAGGCTTTGGTGTTCAAAGTGACCACTTGTGGATTTTGGAAGCCGACTTTTTGTGTGCCATAGAAGCTGGCGGTAAATTCAATTTCAGTTGCTTGTTCGTAATACCCGAGGTCGTAATATTGCCCCGTAATGTTGATTTGAGACTTTCGCTGTTCTCCGTTGACAGTAATCGTGGCTGTCGAGCTTTCCAATTGTGCAAAATCTTGCGGATACAAACTAAGGTATGCCTGAGAATGAGCGGGAACGGCGACTTTCCATGTTACTTCCTTGGCGAGATTGCCTTTTTCTTCGGTAAAAATCGTGTACATTCCGTCATAGGTGACCGTTGTGTTATCCGTTTCTGAAATCGTCAGCGGCCAAAATTGAAAATAAGTCTGTTGCAGATCAGCTAAACCGTTGATTAGATTGGTTTGACTGGTCAAATTGTCATTTGACGGTTGAGGAACCTTTGCGGCGTCCGGATTCGCTAGAAAAGCCAGAGGCAGTGCATTTTCGTTTTTGTACAATTGATAATCCTTCGAGCGGGCGGTTTCTGTAAAGCCGTATTTATTAATCGGTGTTTTGCTGAGATTGTATTTGATTCCTAAAAAACTGTCCATCAACAACGTATTGTTGGGGTAGCGGATGTTTAGATTGGTTCCCCGTGAACGAAAGCCCAACTGATCCAAGTAGCTGGAAGAATGGCGGTTGCGGATGGAAGAAAACATGCTGACACCGCTGTACCCATAATTAAAGCTGTCATTGGAAGAAACCGGATCAAGATTTTCCACTCGAGAAAAATCCGCAGATTTGGTTTTTTGAACCAATTCATCGATGGCAGGATAAGGTTCGGTATACAAACTGCGGGAGGCATAATTCCAATCGTTCAAAATTCCCCGCACCATGCCATTGGTGTTCACGATGGCTTCAAAACTTACTACAAGCAGAATTAACACTACGAATAAATGCTTAGGATAGCTTCGTAGTCGGTACAAACCAAAGGCCAATAAGTAGAGCAATAGGAAAAAAATGCTGACGGCAAAGGAAGAAAATTTGATATATTCATAACTACCAGCAGGACGAATTCCAAAGGCCAAGCAAAACAACGCCATTTGAATCAGAATGACTCCCAGTAGTTTGCCGTTGGATTTTTGATCCACTCGTTCCCACCCGTAACCTGCCAACATGATAACAAGAAAAGAAAACAGGTAGGCATAGCGGAATAAAAACATATTTGGAGCGTGCATACCGTGCCAAAATAAATTCAGAGGTACCAGATAAAAACTAGCAGTCAATAGGGCAAAAAAGCCGGCATACAGCAGTTTTTGTTTCAAGGGTGCTTTAGAGACAAAGTAAAAAAGACAAAGGACCAACGGCAGCAAACCCACATAAATAAAGGGAATCGAACCGTATTTGGTGGTATCGTAAACGCCCACGAGATTTTTTAGGACAAGATCGAGAAAATCAGTTGCTTCGGTTTTTAGGGTGGTGATTTTACTTAATTCCTCCCCGTTTGCCCGCAGATCTAAAATTGCTGGCAAAATGATAATCATGGAGGCGCCGCCCGACAGCAAAGCCGTTAGCCCATAAGGAACAATCACTTTTTTTGTTTGTCGCCAATTGTCCAATAAGCGGACCAAAAAATACAGTGCCGAAAAAATGGCAATCATAAAACCCATATAAAAGCTGGAGAGAAACAATAGCAGATAGCTGAAAAACAGCAGCTTCGGTTTGTGCTGTTGGATTAAGCGGTCGATACCCATGATAATAAGAGGTAAATAAACAAAAGCATCTAGCCACATAATGATTTCAGAATGAGCAGTGATAAAAGACATCAGGGCATAAGAAACGGCAAGAGTCACGTGCTGCCATTTTTCGATGTGAAAAGTTTGTCGAGCATAAAACCAAAAAGCCAGTCCGGCACTGCCGATTTTCAGCAGAGTCAAAAAATATAGGGCATCTGGCATCAATTGATTGGGAAACAGCAGGACAAGGGGCGTGAAAAGGCCGCCTAGGTAATAAGAAACCAAAGAAAGGTAATTCAATCCTAAAGAAGCATTCCACGTGTAAAGGAAGCTTTGTTTCCCCAGTAATGCATTGCGAAAGCTCGCATGGAAATTCGAAAATTGGGAAAAGGCATCACTGGCTAAAATACTGCGGCTGCTGCCGGGGAAAATTCCAATCGTCAAATAGATGAAGGCCATAATACCCAGTGGGATAAAAAAGCTAGCCAGCATATATCGGGCGTGTTGTTTGCAAAATTGTTTGATTGTCAAAAACATAAGTCCACCAAATTTCTTTCATAATGATTTTTATTTTACCATAGTTCCAAAAACAATGAAAAAAGAAGAAGGAAGTCTTTGATTAAAAAATAACCAAAGTTTTTAATAATTTATTTCATGTTGTTATTTTTAGTTTTTAATTTATTTGGTAAAATATAAACAATATCAGATAAATTATCGTTATGGTATTGACACCTTGTTATCAATAATGTAGTTTTTTATTAGATGTAAAAGAACATATTTCCTCGCTTTTGTTGAAGCGGCACATAGAAAATTTAAGAAAAAACAAGGCGATCCTTTTCAAAGAGGCCGCCTTGTTTTGATTTTTGAGAAAACAAAAAACCGCTCGATGAACGAACGGTTTGAGTAGTTGTGTGATTAAACGCGCTCAACTTTTCCTGATTTCAAAGCACGAGCTGACACCCAAACTTTTTTAGGTTTTCCGTCAATAAGAACACGTACTTTTTGTAAATTAGGTTTTACGGTACGCTTTGTTGAGTTCATTGCGTGAGAGCGGTTGTTTCCACTTGTTGTTTTACGACCTGTAAAGTAGCAAACCTTTGCCATGTGACTATTTCCTCCTTTGCCTTGATCTTGGAGCGCTTATTTGGCTCATACTAAACGAATTTACCATAAACGCAGTAATTTTGCAAGCTTATTTTCTGTGAAACATTGACTTTTTCCTGCAAACCATGTAAATTATACAACGTTGTGAAAGGGTGCGCCTGTTTTTGTTTCTGTAGATCCTTCTTTTATTTAAGGGTCAGCTATGATAAACTATTGTAGTAGAAAATAGGCAAAATTGCCTGTTAAGGAGGCTTATCATGGCTGTAAAAATTAAAACGGCATCAGGAACTATCGAAATTACAAATGAAGTGATCGCAACTGTCGTCGGCGGTGCAGCAACCGATGTATTTGGTATCGTAGGGATGGCAAGCAAAAATCAAATCAAAGATAACATCAATGAGATTTTAAGAAAAGAAAATTATTCACGGGGCGTCGTTGTACGTCAAGAAGAAAACGGCATTGCGGTGGATGTTTACACAATCGTAAGCTATGGGACAAAAATTTCGGAAGTTTCGCGAAATGTCCAAGAAAAAGTCAAATATAATCTTGAAACAATGCTGGGCGTTGCCGCCAATTCAGTAAATGTGTTTGTTCAAGGTGTACGTGTACTGCCTGATTAGGCAGCGATGCTGTGTAACTACAGCGATTCGAAGGAGGATTATCAGTGAAAGTAACGAATATCAGCGCGAGTCAATTTCAAGAAATGGTCCAGGCTGGTGCCAATCGTCTGCAAGCAAATGCGGAGTATGTCAACTCGTTGAATGTATTCCCGGTTCCTGATGGGGACACTGGAACGAATATGAATTTATCGATGACCAGCGGTGCCAAAGCGGTCGCAGATTCCGCTTCTGAAAAAGTCGGCGATTTAGCGACGGTTTTATCTAAAGGACTATTGATGGGGGCGCGAGGAAATTCCGGTGTTATCCTGTCGCAATTGTTTCGCGGATTTTCAAAACAAATCCCTGACGTCACGACATTAAACCCACAAGAATTAGCGCAAGCCTTTAGTCATGGCGTAGAAACTGCTTATAAAGCTGTCATGAAGCCGGTTGAGGGAACGATTTTGACGGTTGCCCGAGTGGCGGCGGAATACGGCGAACGCAAAGCCAGCGAAAGTGATGATTGTATCGAAGTGATGACGGCGGTTTTACGCGGAGGCAAACGTGCCTTGGCAAAAACGCCGGATTTATTGCCGGTCTTAAAAGAAGTCGGCGTAGTAGACAGCGGCGGTCAAGGACTGATTTATATTTATGAAGGCTTTTTGGCTGCTTTGACAGGAGAGTATCAAGCAGATGAAACATTTGAACCTTCCCCAGCTGCCATGGATGAAATGGTAAATGCCGAGCATCACCGCAGCGTCCAAGGACAATTAGCAACAGAAGACATCAAATTCGGTTATTGTACCGAAATCATGGTAAATATCGGCGAAGGACCAACTGTCGACAGTACTTTTGATTATGAAACTTTCCGTAATTATCTAAATGAAATCGGCGATTCTTTGCTTGTCGTCAACGATGATGAAATCATCAAAGTCCACGTGCATACAGAGCATCCCGGCGAAGTGATGAACTACGGGCAAAAATTTGGTTCATTAGTCAAAGTCAAAGTCGACAATATGCGTTTACAACACGAAACGATTTTGGAACATGACGAACAGGTTCAAGAATTTGCAGAAGCACCTCGGGTTCCTTATGGAATCATCGCAATCGCAGCCGGTGAAGGTGTGAGCGAATTGTTCAAGAGCCTGGGTGCTAATTATATTATCAGCGGTGGTCAAACGATGAACCCAAGTACGGAAGATATTTTGACTGCGATTAATAAAGTCAATGCAGAACAGGTTATCATTTTACCGAATAATAAAAATATCTTTATGGCAGCAGATCAGGCGGCAGAAGTCGCAGAGGTCCCTGTTGCGGTAATTCCAAGTCGGACGATTCCACAAGGGATGACGGCAATGCTGTCCTTTAATGACCAAGCAACACTGGAAGAAAACAAAACTACGATGAGCGATGCCTTGGCAAATGTTGTCAGCGGCTCCGTTACCCATGCGATTCGTAACACCGCCATCGATGGAGTGACGATCACAGAAGGAGACTTTTTGGGAATGATCGACGGTAAGATTGTCGTTTCTGATCCAGATCAGTCAACGACTGCTTTGACTACTTTGAATCAAATGATTTCAGATGAAACCGAAATCGTTACGATTATTTTTGGTGATGATGCTACACAAGACGATGCCGAAAAATTAGGCGCCGCATTACAAGAAGCACATGAAGAATTGGAAGTTGAGATCCATCCGGGAAATCAACCTGTATATCCTTATCTTTTTGCCGCAGAATAAGACGGATCAGCAGTTTTTTACATGATTCTGACAGGATGAGCCATAACTTCACTTATAAGTTATGGACCATCCTGTTTTTTTGCAAAGAGAGAAATCATCGGGAAGGAGGAGTTGGATGGTAACGACCGCAGTTCAGTTTTTAAAGGGAGTCGGAGAAAAAAGAGCACAGGATTTGGCGGAACTGGGAATTTTGACCGTCGAGGATTTAATGAGCTATTACCCGTTTCGGTATGAAGACATTCAAGAACGGGACTTGCAGGAGATTCAAGATCAGGAAAAGGTGACCATCAAAGGTGTTGTCGTTTCTCCACCAGTACTCAACCGTTTCGGCTATAAAAAATCCCGTCTGCAGTTTCGGATGATGCAGGATCATGGCGTGTTCAATGTTTCTTTTTTCAATCAGCCGTATTTGAAGGACAAAGCGATTATGGGAGAAGAGCTGGCTGTTTATGGCAAATGGGATGCCAAACGCCAAGCGTTGACAGGAATGAAAATCCTTGGCAGTCAAAGTCAGGGAGATTTTGCGCCGATTTATCACGTGAATAAGAAAATCAAACAACGAACTTTAATCGAATTGATTCGTCAGGCTTTTGCACAATTTGGTGAGGAAATCGAAGAAAACCTACCTTTGTCTTTGCGGGAAAAATATCGCTTGATCGATCGAAAACAGGCGATGTTTGCGATGCATTTTCCGGAAAATCCCGAAGAAAACCATCAGGCTAAACGACGAGTGATCTTTGAAGAATTCTTTTTATTTCAATTGAAGGTTCAAGGGTTAAAACAAAAGGAAAAAGCAGAGGTCAATGGAATCGCCATTCAATACGACGTGCAACGATTAAAGCAATTTACCCAGAAACTGCCTTTTGAATTGACCAATGCCCAAAAACGAGTCACCAATGAAATTTGCAGTGACTTGCGCAGTCCAAGACACATGCAGCGCTTGTTGCAAGGGGATGTCGGCAGCGGCAAAACCGTGGTCGCCGCCATTGCTCTTTACGCGACGGTAACGGCTGGATTTCAAGGCGCATTGATGGTGCCAACTGAAATTTTGGCGCAGCAGCATATGGAAAGTTTGAATCAACTTTTTGATCCGCTGGAAATTCGTACAGCTTTGCTGACAGGTTCTACCAAAGCAAAGGAGCGGCGGGTGATTTTGGAACAATTGGCAAATGGGGAGATTGATATTATTGTTGGGACCCACGCGTTGATCCAAGAAGGGGTCAATTTTGCCTATCTCGGTTTGGTCATCACGGACGAACAGCACCGTTTTGGCGTTAACCAACGGCGGGTTTTGCGGGAAAAAGGGCTGCATCCTGATGTGTTGTTTATGACAGCAACGCCGATTCCCCGAACGTTGGCAATCACAGCATATGGAGAAATGGACGTTTCGATCATCGATGAATTGCCGGCCGGGCGAGTTCCCATCGAGACTCGCTGGATTCGTCCGCCGCAATTGGATTCGGTTTTAGAATGGAGTTTTCGTGAATTGCAGCAGGGGCATCAAATGTATGTGATCTGTCCGCTGATTGAAGAATCTGAATCCTTGGATGTCAAAAATGCTGTGGAAATCTATGAACGCTTGCAGGCGTATTTTGCCCCGGACTACCAGGTGGATTTGCTTCATGGAAAAATGAAAAACCAAGAAAAAGAAACCATCATGGAAACCTTCAAAAACAACGACACGCAGATTTTGGTTTCTACAACCGTGATTGAAGTCGGTGTCAATGTACCGAATGCGACCGTCATGCTGATTATGGATGCGGATCGCTTTGGTTTGGCCCAACTGCACCAATTACGGGGCCGGGTGGGACGTGGGGCGCAGGCTTCTTATTGCATTTTGGTCGCTGATCCAAAAAACGAGATGGGTGTCGAACGAATGAAAATCATGACAGAAACCAACAACGGCTTTTTATTGAGCGAAAAAGATCTGGAGTTGCGAGGCCCCGGAGAAGTATTCGGCTTTCGACAATCCGGCTTGCCTCAATTTATGGCAGGAGATATTGTGGCGGATGCAACGATTTTGGAAGTTGCCCGACAAGAAGCCCAAGAAATTTGGAAAAAGCAGAATTGGCAGGTCTTACCAGACTATGCACCACTGGCAGATTACCTCGAAAAGCAAGCGGCAGAAAACCAGTTTTTCGACTAAAAAAATATGCTATACTAAAAAAGAATGAAAAAAAATCGCCGCTTTTTTGCTTTTTGTTGCTCAGAAAATCGGCAGAGAAAAAATAAAATTTAACCTAAGAATGCGGGGAACGATACCTATGATGAGAATTGCGGTTGATGCGATGGGCGGCGACAATGCCCCCAAAGCAATCGTTGAAGGGGTCATGCTGGCGAAAAAAGAATTTCCAGACATCCACTTTCAACTTTATGGAAAAGAAAGCGAAATAACAAAATACGTGACAGATCACGCCAATGTGACGATCATCCATACCGATGAAAAAATCAACAGTGATGATGAACCAGTAAAAGCAATCCGCAGAAAGAAAAATGCTTCGATGGTTTTGGCAGCACAAGCAGTGAAACAAGGAGAAGCGGATGCCGTGTTTTCTGCCGGCAACACAGGCGCGCTATTAGCAGCAGGGCTGTTTATCGTCGGACGAATCAAAGGCGTGGAACGCCCCGGCTTGATGTCGACACTGCCAGTGATGGGCAAAGAGACCGGTTTTGATATGCTAGATCTGGGTGCCAATGCAGAAAACAAAGCGGAACATTTACTGCAATACGGTATTTTAGGTTCCTTCTATGCGAAAAATGTTCGGGGAATTCAAGAGCCGAGAGTGGGCTTGTTGAACAATGGAACGGAAGAAACCAAAGGCAGTGAGCTGACGAAAGCCGCCTTTGACTTGTTGAAAAACGAACCAAGCATCCATTTTATCGGCAATGTAGAAGCACGGGAATTATTGACCGGCGCAGCCGATGTTGTGGTGACGGATGGATTTACCGGCAATGCCGTGTTGAAATCCATCGAAGGAACAGCGCTGAATTTAATGGCATTATTAAAAGAATCGATTTTATCTGCCGGCGTTAAAGGAAAATTAGGTGCGGTTTTATTGAAAGATTCACTACGGGGACTAAAAAATGAACTGGATTATTCCAAACATGGCGGTGCCGTTTTGTTTGGCTTAAAAGCACCGGTCATCAAGACCCACGGAGCTACCGGACCAGAAGCGGTCGCCTATACAATCCACCAAATTCACACCATGTTGGAAACGGATGTTGTGAATCAATTGGTTGAATTTTATGAAAAAAATGACGAAAAATGAATGTTTATTCGAAACTAGTCTGACATTTTTGTAATGAAACTGCAAAAAAGTCTAGACAAACGCAACAGAAAGACGTAAAATCTGTATTAGCTAACTTTTCAACTTTGGTCAAAAGCGTGGAGGTGAATGCAATTGACACGTGATGAAGTATTTAAGAAAGTAGCCGTCGTGATCGCCAATCATTTTGAGGTCGACGCGGATAAAGTTACCGATGAAATGAGTATTAAAGATGACTTGAACGCGGATTCCATTAGTGTAATGGAGTTTGTATTAGAATTAGAAGATGAGTTTGGTACCGAAATCTCTGATGAGGATGCTGAACAAATCCAAACTGTTGGCGGAGCAGTTGACTACATTGCAAGCCATTTAGCCTAAGTATTTCGCCTAATTAGAACGCTCTGATTAGGCGCGTTTTTTTTTACCCGCAAATCATGTGTGGAAATATAGTGAAAGTATTCTGAAAATTCTGCTTTTTAAATAATAAAACTTGCAATATACCGTTTCATTCTATATAATTATTAAGAAAATATTACACAATGTTAAGAAACCAATGGGCAAAAAACGGACAGCTTTTTTTGAATCATTTTTCAGTAAAAAACTTCATCCGAAGCAGAGAGGGGTATTCGATTGTCAGGAGATAATCAATTGCTAGAAGTTCAAAACCTACATACAGGCTTTCGTATTAAAGATGAGTATTATGATGCAGTAGACGGTGTTTCGTTTACATTAGACCGCAATGAGATTTTAGCGATCGTAGGCGAATCCGGTTGTGGCAAAAGTACATTGGCTACGACCATCATGGGGCTCCATGATCCGAACAACACCAAAATCACCGGCGAAATTTTGTACAAAGATTTGAACTTATCAAACTTAAATGAGACACTTTATAATAAAATTCGCGGAAATGATATTGGAATGATTTTCCAAGATCCATTGTCTGCCTTAAACCCATTGATGCGAATTGAAGACCAAATCAAGGAAGGGTTGTTTTACCATACCGACATGAATGCTGAGCAGCGTCAAGCACGGGCATTGGAATTGTTGGGTCAAGTAGGAATCCCAAATCCGGCTCGTGTGGGTCGTCAATACCCCCATGAATTATCCGGCGGGATGCGGCAACGGGTAATCATCGCCATTGCCATCGCCTGCAAACCACCTATCATCATCGCAGACGAACCAACGACGGCACTAGACGTAACCATTCAAGCACAAATTTTGGATTTGCTAAAAGATTTGCAGGAAGAAACCCAATCAGGAATTATTCTGATCACCCATGACTTAGGGGTCGTGGCTGAGATGGCAGATCGGGTGGCGGTAATGTACGCTGGACAATTTGTTGAAGTGGCAACAGCAGAAGAATTATTTGCTAATCCGCAACATCCTTACACACGTTCATTGTTGAACTCGATTCCACAGGATGACTCAGAAAATGATGAATTGCACGTTATCGAAGGTGTAGTACCTTCATTGAAAAATATGCTTCGTACCGGGTGCCGTTTTGCTCCTCGAATTTCTTGGATTCCGGAAAGTGCCCATGAAGAAAATCCAACCCTTCATGAAGTGGCGCCTAATCATTTAGTACGTTGTACGTGCTATCAGCATTTCCATTTTAGAGACGAAGGAGAAGTGTAAATGTCAGAATTAATTACAATCAAAGATCTGAAAATCCACTATCCGATTCGTAGCGGTTTCTTCAATCGAGTAACCGATTATGTGTATGCTGTGGACGGCGTGGACTTCGTGATTGAAAAAGGAAAAACATATGGTTTAGTTGGCGAATCCGGTTCAGGAAAATCGACTACCGGAAAAGCCATCGTCGGGTTAGAAAAAGTAACCAGCGGCGAAATCATTTTTGACGGACAAGATGTAACCAAACGGGCGAATCGCCGGAAAATGAACTACAACAAAGATGTACAGATGATTTTCCAAGATTCCATGTCCAGTTTGAATCCTAAAAAACGGGTTATCGACATCATTGCCGAACCATTACGCAACTTTGAACGCTTGAGCGATCAAGAAGAAAAGAAACGGGTTCGGGAATTGTTGGACATCGTTGGGATGCCCGGGGATGCGTTGTACAAGTATCCTCATGAATTTTCCGGCGGACAACGACAACGGTTAGGAGTTGCTCGAGCAGTAGCTTCCAATCCAAAATTGATCGTAGCTGACGAACCGGTTTCTGCTTTGGACTTATCCGTTCAAGCACAGGTTTTGAACTTTATGAAACGAATCCAACAAGAATACGGCTTGAGCTATTTGTTCATTTCCCATGACTTGGGTGTTGTCAAACACATGTGTGACAATATCGCTATCATGTATAAAGGCCGCTTCGTTGAAATCGGCAGTCGGGAAGATATTTATAATGACCCGCGCCACATTTATACCAAACGCCTACTATCTGCTATTCCACAAATCGATGTACCAAACCGGGAAGCCCATAAAGATGAACGCCGCCGGGTAGAGGAAGAATACATTCGACGTCAAAAGGAATATTATGACAATACGGGACGTGTCTATGATTTGCGAAAATTGACCGGCACACACCAAGTTGCATTAAAAGATGGGGGGGCAAAATAATATGTGGAAAACAATTCTGCGTCGTTTATTATTGATGATCCCTCAAGTAATTATTTTGAGTATTTTGATTTTTGTTTTGGCAAAAATGATGCCTGGGGATCCGTTTACTGGGTTGATCAATCCAAACCAAGACCCTGCAGTTATTGCACAATTACGGGAAACTGCTGGTTTGAATGATCCATGGTACACCCAATATTTCCGTTGGATCGGTAATGCACTGCAAGGAGACTTCGGTCGCAGCTTTATCTACAAATTGCCAGTAGCTTCTTTATTAGCCGGTCGGATCGTAAATACATTATGGTTGTCACTTTTGACAGTCATCATTACTTACTTGATTGCTGTACCGCTGGGAATGTTAGCTGGTCGTTACCAAAATTCTTGGTTGGATAAAGTCGTAGTGGTTTACAACTTTTTCAGTTTCGCTGTACCATTGTTTATCTTCGCTTTGATTATGCTTTTTGTTTTTGGGTATCGTCTAGGTTGGTTCCCAACCAGCGGCTCTGTGAATGCTGGTTTGACTGGCATGGCGGCCTTTTGGAATAAGGCGTATCATTTGGTCTTACCTTCCTTAACACAAGCTTTCTTAGGAACCGCAGTCACGATCCAATACCTGCGAAGCGAAGTCATCGATTCGAAATCTCTGGATTTTGTACGGACAGCGCGATCAAAAGGGGTACCAACAAAGAAAGTCTTTTCTCGACACATTTTTAGAAATGCGTCCTTACCGATTGCTTCCCAAATGGGGTATGAAATTACTTCCCTAATTGCTGGATCAGTCGTTATTGAACAAATCTTTGCTTATCCTGGTGTTGGTAAATTATTTATCGATAGTATCTCTCAACGGGATTACGCCGTTATCACCTCCTTGGTGCTGATTTTAGGGATCGCAACACTGATCGGTACACTATTATCAGATATCATTATGAGTATCGTCGATCCACGGATCAGAATTCAATAGGGAGGGAGAAAGAAAATGGCTGAAAAAAAAGAAGAAGCATTGAAACAAGAAAGTATCCCACCTATGGGATTTCAAATGATCGTTCGTGAATTTTTAAAAGATAGATTAGCGATTTTCTCGCTGATTTTACTGATCGCCGTATTGCTTTTCGTTTTTATTGCGGCAATCGTTATCGATCAAGACAAGGTTATGTATGTCAGTATTTTAGATAAATACGCTCCTCCTGGTTCAGTATCCATGGATGGCGTAAAATTCTTCTTAGGTGCCGATGAAGGTGGTCGGGATGTCTGGGGTCAATTGATCATCGGGGCAAGAAATTCGATTTTGATTGGTTTTGCCATCACAATCATTACTTCGATTATCGGTGTTGGCTTGGGAATTATTTCTGGCTACTATGGCGGGATGATTGACAATATTTTGATGCGAATCGTAGATTTTGTCATGATTCTACCAATTATGTTGATTATTATCGTTTTCGTAACGATTATTCCTCGATACAATGTCTGGTCCTTTATTTGGATCATGAGTGCCTTTTATTGGGTAGGAAAAGCCCGGCTCTTCCGCAGTAAAACCTTATCGGAAGGTCGTCGAGATTATGTTTCTGCATCAAAAACGATGGGAACAGGGGATCTTAAAATCATGTTCCGGGAAATCATGCCGAATTTGAGCTCATTGATCATTACCAACTTGACCATGAACTTTGCGGCGAATATCGGAATTGAAACGACCCTGACCTTCTTGGGCTTCGGGTTACCGACCAATGTGCCAAGTTTGGGAACATTGATCAGCTTCGCCAGCAACGGGGACGTACTGGTGAATAAACAATGGATCTGGTTGCCAGCATCGATACTGATTTTGGTACTGATGTTGAGCATTAATTACGTTGGACAAGCATTCAAGCGCTCTGCGGATGCCCGTCAACGACTAGGTTAATAGATTAGAGGAGGATATAGGATGAAGAAAAAGATTTTTGGAGTAATCGCTTTAGCATCTGTTGCTTTACTGGCAGCATGTGGCGGCGGTAACGGGGGAACAGATTCGTCAGGTGGAAATTCAGCGACGGAAACAGAGGATGCAAGCAAATTACCTCTAAAAGTATCAAATGACAAAAAAGCAATCGACGGCGGAACATTGGATGTAGCGGTAGTTATGGATACGCAATTCCAAGGTTTGTTCCAACAAGAATTCTATCAAGATAACTATGATTATCAATTTATGCAAGCAAGTGTTGAATCATTATTTGTAACAGATAATGACTTCAAAATCGTTGACGGCGGTGCCGCAAACTTGAAACTTGATCAAGACAACAATACAGCAACGATTACTTTGCGTGACAATTTGAAATGGTCAGATGGCGAAGATGTGACAGCAGATGACGTGATTTTCTCTTATGAAGTAATTGGAGACAAAGACTATACCGGTATCCGTTACGATGCCAACTTTACGAATATCGTAGGGATGGAAGATTACCACGCTGGGAAAGCTGACACAATTTCCGGTATTAAAAAAGACGACGACAAAACAGTAACGATCACTTATAAAGAAGTGCATCCAGGTATGATGCAAGCTGGTGGTGGTGTTTGGAGTAACGCGTTACCAAAACACAGCTTTGAAGGTATTGCAGTCAAAGACATGGAATCAAGTGATGCTGTTCGTAAGAACCCAGTTACTTTTGGTCCTTACTACATGAAGAACATTGTAAAAGGCGAATCAGTTGAATTTGCGCCAAATGAATATTACTATGGCGAAAAACCAAAACTTTCAAAAATGGTCTTTAAATCTGTTCCATCTGCATCAATTGTAGAAGCGTTGAAATCAAAACAATACGATATCGCACTTTCTATGCCAACAGATGCTTATGCAACGTATAAAGACGTGGAAGGCTATGAAATCTTAGGTCGTCCAGAACAATCTTATACTTACCTTGGTTTCAAATTAGGTAAATGGAATGCTGATGAAAACAAAGTTGAATACGATGAAAACTCAAAAATGGCTGACAAATCTCTACGCCAAGCAATGGGTTATGCCATCGACAACGATGCCGTGGGTAACAAGTTCTACAACGGTTTGCGTAGCAATGCGACAACCCTAATCCCACCAGTATTTGGTACTTTGCATGATACAAAAGTAAAAGGCTATACACAAGATGTGGACAAAGCAAACAAATTATTGGATGATGCTGGCTACAAAGATACTGATGACGATGGAATCCGTGAAAACAAAGATGGCGAAAAATTAACCATCAACTTCGCTTCTATGTCCGGTGGTGAAACCGCACAACCATTAGCAGATTACTATGTACAACAATGGAAAGCAATCGGTTTAGATGTTGAATATACGACTGGCCGTTTGATCGACTTCCAAGCATTCTACGACAAATTAGAAAATGATGATCCTGAAATCGATGTGTACCAAGGTGCTTGGGGTACAGGAGCTGATCCTTCACCAACCGGATTGTATGGTCCTAACTCAGCCTTCAACTACACTCGTTTCGAATCAGAAGAAAACACAAAATTATTGCAAGCAATCGATTCAAAAGCTTCCTTTGATGATGACAAACGTAAAGAAGCTTTCGATGCATGGCAAGAATATGCTTCTGATGAAGCCTTCGTTATTCCAACACTTTACCGTAATGAAGTATTACCTATCTCAGAACGTGTAACTGGTTGGGATTGGGCATACGACATCGACTACAATGTTTGGGCAACAGTTGGTGTTACTTCAGAAGATCGCTAATTTTGATTTTTTTGAAAAATAAGAAATAAGGAAACCCCTGATAAGGCAAACGGTGATGTTTGGCTTGTCGGGGGTTTTTGTATGTTCTTTAGTTTTTTTACAAAAAAACTAAGACCGATAGAATATTTCTATCAGTCCTAGAAATTATAGCGCTCATTTTTAATTTTCCCTACCACCAACCTGCATATTAAATGCCTTCAACAACTCCAGTGCCTTCGCTCCGTGTTTTCTGCTGGAAACCAAAGCTGGATCAATCAAAAAATCTGCTTCCGGAAAAGCACTTTGTATCTCGATGGCATTTGAAAGAACACACAAATTGGTTTCTACACCGGTAATTTCGATATTTTTTTGCTCTTGTTTGCTGTCAAACAGAGCTTTTTTGATTTCCACCAAAGTTTCTGGAGGAATACTAAAGTAATATTTTTTGGCGACCCGCTCACCGTTCTTTGGCGTAAGCTCTGGAATAAGTTGCAATGATTTTTGCTCTTCATTGGCAGTGTTTTTATACTCGATTGGAATATCTCGGGTGTAGAGAATGTATTCCTGATTTTCTCGAGCTATTTCCAGTCGATGTTGGATTCTTTTTACCAGCTCTTCCGAATCTGGAAGGTAAAATTCACTTTCAGGATCAAGAATATGGTTTTGCATGTCAATGATTACTAACAAAGAAACACCTCCAGTGATGGGAAATTCATTCTTACTCCTAGTTTCTACTTTTTTTTACGACTATTCAAAAGAAATGCTCATACTCAAGGGATTAAATCTAATTATAGTTGTATTTTTTTCTATAAAAATAAAATAATAGTTATTTTTTGACAAAAAATCCGCAAAAGAGGACAATTATATTAAAGATGAGAAAAAATTAATCTTTATGGAGGGCAAAATGATTGAGTACTACAAGCTGAATGCTGCTGGAACCCTCAAGAGTGATGCTGCAGAAGCGAATTGGGTGAATGTTCAAAATTTATCTGAGGATGAAATCAAAGACATCGCAGAAAAATATGATTTACCAATCGACTTATTCGCAGGGATTGATGAACCGGAAGAAGTTTCACGAGTAGAACATCTGCAATCAGAGAAATTAGGAGAGGTTTACTCATTGGTGGTTTTGAATCTATCGGATCAAACAGAGCAATCAATTGAATCCCGACTGCATCCGATCTCTTTTGTTGTGGCTGAGAAAATGCTGCTGACCTATTCTTGCCGGGATTCTGATTTTATTCCCTCGATGATCGCCAAGTATTCACGAGAATTCAATTGTTTTGAACAAGTAATTGCTTATTCACTATTGTCGATCTACGACCACTACTTGATAGATTTAGAAGAAATCAAGGTGCGGATTGATCAATTGGATAAAGCCGCTCGGAAAACTACTGAGAATCAAGAATTGTTTAATTTGGCTGATACGACACGGGATATCGTGTATATCGATCATACCTTGCAGGATCAGGATGAAACACTGACTTATCTCTGGGAAAAAACCAAATTTCTCGAAAAAATCGATAACCCAGAACTGGTCTATGATGTTCAGCTGCGCCATCGGCAGGTGAATAAATTGATTGCTATTTATCGCGATCTTTTAGAGGCAATCGGTGGGTTATTCACCGATATGATGGACAATAATCTGAACCATCTGATGAAATATTTGGATTCAGCGGCACTTGTGATTTCGATTCCCGCCCTCGTGTCAGGTATTTGGGGGATGAATACCGGTGGACTTCCTGGGAAGGGTTCACAGGTAGGTTTCTGGGTCGTGATCGTGCTTTCTGTGATTTTGGCAGTGATTGCTGCGGTCCATCTGAGTAAAAAAGATTTTACAAAGTAACAAAAATTTTTTGGGAATAAGCAAGGTATCTTATCATGAGATATGTCTGCTTTTCATAAATATCTTATTGTAGGAAGTTGAAAAAAAGGAACGCAACGTTCAGTAAAGGAGGAGAAAAATTATGGGATTTATTTGGTCATTAATCGTAGGTGGTGTTATTGGCGCAATTGCTGGAGCAATCACAAATAAAGGTGGTTCAATGGGAATCATCGCAAATGTGATCGCCGGTTTGGTGGGCTCTGCTATCGGGCAAGCACTGTTAGGAACATGGGGACCAGTCATCGGAGGAATGGCAGTCATTCCATCAATTATCGGCGCAGTCATCTTAGTTGCCATCGTGTCTTTCTTTTTTGGCAGAAAAGCAACCTAGAAACCTGTAAGAATCAAGAAAATTATGATAGTCGAAAAAAGCTGAACTCACTGGGAAAAACCAGTGAGTTCAGCTTTTTTTGGTTACACACAAATGAACGTTAACTATTTACAGGAATCTGGTTTTTATAGGAAAGATTCTTCTTCCGGTGCCAATAACGCAATTCCCGGTAAAGAGTAACGTAATCGGTATTCTTGCTGAAAAAATTGAAAACGAAAAAGGGTGTCTGATTTTCTTCTGGGAGCAATAGCGCGGAAGAACAAATCAGAAAGTCATAGTGCTCTTTTTCGTAAATAGAGTAGGGGACCAGTTTAATGAAGGAAAGATCCTTCAAGTGATTTTTAATATCCTGCAGAAAAAGCTGATTGGATTCCATCACCAAAGCAACGAGCAAGGACTGTCGTTGTCCGGATTCCTCAAAATATTCCAAGGTTAACCAGGTAAATAAATCAGTGATGCACTGCTGGCAACTTTGCAGCCATTCAAAACCTTGTCGCCGACTGAAACGTTGGAAAAAGGAAGCAACTTGTTTTTGCAACGCTTCAAAAAGTACAGACTGGTTTTGTCGAAAGTAGCTCAGCAAATTAAACAATGTCGGAATGCGTTGGGGAAACACGTAGTAGCAAAAAAGAATATTGTAAAGATTTCCGTGAATCGCCGGATTTTTTTCAAAAAGATTAAAATCACCTCGAAGAATTTCCTTGCTCCAAAATTTTTCAAAGTTTCGCAAAATCGTGGTTAGCTGATTTTTTTGCTGAAAATGTTCCTGCATCATTGGCAGTCGCGGGTCCTGTTCATCTGCGTAGGTCGGCGCATAAAAGTGCATAAACTGCATGAAGCGATATTCTGCTATCAAATGTTCTTCTTTAATCGGAAAAAAATCTTGCAACGATTGAGCGGTCAGTGAACTTGAATGAATCAAGACCGGGTCATACTGCGGATCATCTTCCACCCAAAACTCCCCCTTGATTCGCAAATAAGTGATTTCCGCAAACAAATAGACTTCCTTTGCACCAACGTAATCTCGACCCATAGGCACTTCCTTGCTAAGAGATGCTAAAGTTGCCATTAATTCGCCTCGTTGAAAATGTTGAAATAATTCTTCATCTCCTTTTGATACTGCCCAAATAAAATTAAAAAAAGTCAGACGAATCAAACGCTCGTCTCCCTTTAATGAAAGCTTGGTGCGGTTAAATAGGAGATTAAACTGTTGCAGGTATTCCGCAAGGGGCTGCAGATGCCGCATCCCTGAAGCGATACTTATGTAATGAGAAGCGCAAAAATCCTTTAAATTATGGCGGGGGCGTTCCAGCATATAAAGCAACGCTTGATAAGGCACTCCTTGTTGGATTAAATGAGAGAAATACTGATCGTAGGTTATTCCGATGATTGGCCAATGAATCTGTCCTTGTAATGTAAAAAAAGTGATATTATCTTCGCTTAATTCATCAAATTCCAGCTTCATTTCCGTTAATAAATTTTGGGTGCTGCTATAAACGAAGCCCAAACTATCGCTAATTGACTTCACAGAATGTTCACCAGCAGGCAATGTCTCTAAAAATTGAAAAATTTAGATTTTCTTCTGTTCTTTTTTCGATAACATGATTGTCGCCAGCATAACCCCACCTCTTTCTACTTTAATTATAAAGAAAGGGCTTGCTGTTATCAAATAATTATCGAAAAAAACAGGATGTTTTATAATCTTAATCTAATATAATGCACGTTGTTTATTATATTATAATTCTAGTTGTTTTTACATAGGTCAGTAAAATAGTGCGTTTTTATAATCTTTTTTCATAAAATAAGTTTTGTTTTGTGATAAATGTAACGATTTATTTGTGATAATAAATTATTTAAGTCCGTGTTTTACCTTTTATCATACTATTCATACGTTTGTTAACGTTATTTAATTAATAAGTTGTCTGACTTTTCTATAGTTTGTGAGAAAACGATTAAATTGTTACTCTTGAAGTGTAATAAATTAGAAAACAGTTTGAAAAAATAAGGGGGTTATCGATTGCAAGCGTTCATTCGTTTAAAGAAGTGATGTCTGTTAAATGAGGAGCAGAAGGAATCGATTTATTGAGAGGAAAGGAAGTGGACAATGAAATGAAAATGAAGAAGAAATGGCGGTCGCTTGTGCCATTCTTGGTTATTTTGACAATCATTCTTCCCTATATTAGTACGATTGCCTTATCAATGCCGGATAAAGCAGAGGCAATCACGACGGGAGAAGTAATTTTTGATGATGAAAATTATGGACGTGTAGAGGTTTCCTATGAAGAAAAGGAAGCAACTGTTGCATGGACAATTGATTATCAAAAGTATCAAAGTGGTTCATCAAATGATGTGCAGCGTTTGATGAAACTAAAATTAGACAAAGCGGCGACGGGAGTTGGTACAGTAAACAACGCCAACGCTCCGGGAATGACCATGCAGGCAGATGGCTGGCTGGTAGAAAATGATTTTTCTGCAACATCTAAAGGACAGCTTTTAGCCGAAGTTCCAAAGGAGGAAGCGACTTTAGCTATCGATATTCAGTTAGACCAACAGCAGATTATTACCAAGGAAATTGAAACAGTGGTGGAAATGCCAGTTGTTCAAGAAGCTACAGAGGAAGAAACAGAGGAAGTGACTGAACCCCAAGCAGTTACGGAAATTGAACAGGTTACAGAAGAAGTCATCACAGAAAACATTCTGTCAACAACGCAACAGGGCCCTCACCAAGTAACAGCACAGTTACAAGTGGAAGAACCTGTGGAATCCGAAACGGCTGTGGAGGATGAAGTTGCGGAAGAAGCCACAGAAGCTACAGATGTGGAAGAAGAAGTCGCAATAGATGAAAATGTGATTTTACCGGCTGCTGGATTGGGAAGAAGTACGGCGGAACCAGAGTTGCCACCGGTTACTGCAACGAAACGCGCACGATTGGCGACGGAAGATGCGAATGGGGTTAGTCTTACTCCACAAGAAGCGTGGGATCAGCGATTGTATGAAATTACGTTTGATTTGGAGGCGGATGCCCCGTTGATTCATGGTGCGGCGGATATTGTATTTATTGTGGATGGAAGTAGTTCTGCAAATGGTGGAACTCGAGCAGGTGATGTCATCAATGCGATTACCTATTTGGCAGAACAACTAGGTGAGGCTGCAGATAACATTAATATTGCGGTTCTACCAGCTTTAGGACCTTCTGGACATTTTAACGCCACAATGGGGAATATTGTGACACATTTTGAACCGATGACATATTGGAAAGATCAGGATTACAAAAATCTTAATACTCAAGTTAGTACAATTTTGACACATAGGAAAGGGAGCAAAGATGCCTTAAGTGTTGTCACATATGCAAATAACTTATTAAAAGACCGTGATAATCAGGCTTTTGTTGTCTTCACAGTTGGAGATGAGATTACAGACTCTGAGGACGTTGGAACGCTTATGAGTAAATCATCCTACCTTTCTAAGGAAAATACTTTCGCTGCTCAAACAGATGGTGATTCTTCACATTGGACAAAGTATTCTGTGACTACAGAAGAAAATTATTTTTATGAAGGAAAAGAAGATGAGTATGGGAATCCAATTGATATCGGTCAGATAATACCATTGATGATTGATTCACTGATAAGTCAGATCAAAATTGAAAAAATTCAATTACAAGATGTAATCAGTCCATATTTTAAAGTAGAAAAGAATGATATTGGTCAGTTAACCCCCCATGCTGACGGAACAAGTTCTTTTGTTATTGAGGATATAGAGTTAGAGGGAGTTAGAGATCCTGAAGGAGGAGAAATTGTCCACTATTCATGGAGTACAACAATTTTAGTCAAAGCAAAAGAAAATTTTGTTGGTGCTGATGTTGTTCCGACGAATATAGGTGCTGAATCAGGTATTACAATTCCTGGTGTAGATACGTTGCAACAATTTACTGTAGTCGGTGAAGAAAATGAAGAAGGTGTAAGACCAGAGTATATAGGTCTCTCTACTCCATATGTAGATGTCAAACTTCTACCGATTATTGGTCCAGACACAAAGGAAACTATCTTACTAAATCAACAAGCAATGCCAAGACCAGTAAGTGATAATGAAGAAGGCCCCACTATTTTTGATGGATGGAAAGATAAAGTCACTTGGGAGACAGATTTCGCAGGTGAGTTACTAGTTGTAGAACCTGCATTCTCAATGGGTGAATTTATTGGTGATGAAACATACTCAAAGGATCATGTATTTTATCCTGAAAGTAGGGTTGAGTATAAAGCACCATTAACTGCGAAAGCAGGAATAGCATCAGAAGACGATGGTGCTAGTGAGTATGTAACGAATTATGGAACAACGAGATTCGATAATACAACCGGTTTGTCTAACTATCCCGGTAACAATCAACAATCAGCAGATGCAACTCATACAGTAGAAGTTCTGACTGCTGAGTTGGAAATTGATAAGACACTGGACGGAAATGAATTGCCGGAAGGCTTTAAAGCAACATTTAAACTTCAGTTAACAGGTCTATCTGAAGAGGGGAAAACGGAAAATCCAGTAGCATCCTATTCAAATGAAATTAGTATTCCAGGGGAAGCTAATTTTGAATCTCTTGGTGTAGGAACGTATAAACTAACTGAAAGGCATGAACATGGGGGCGTTCAAGTTCCTATTTCATGGACGATCAACGTCAGACAAGATCCACTATCTGGTGATCCAAAATTCTCTATATTAGTTGATATTGATGGATTGGAAGGTGTATCTCAAAATGTAGTTCAAAAATCATTGAACAGCTTTGAACTGACAATCAATAACTTAACCAAAGCCTTAACTCTTGATGTTTTGAAACTAGACGAGCATTCCAATCTTCCAATTGAAAATGTTGAATTTGAGATTTTCGATAAGGAAAATCTAACCACCGCAATTGCTTCTGGAACATCTACTACTGATGGGAAAGTAACCTTCAATTTTGAAGAAAACCAAAAACTTCAAATTGGAAAGTCTTATCAATTAAGAGAAACTATAGTTCCAGAAAAATATATCGGTTTAATTGACACGATTGATTTCACTGTTGATATCAATGGGGATATTTCCATAACCGAATCTCCTTATGTTTCAGTTTCTAACTCGGATTCTTCAAATTCGTTAACTGTCTCGCATGAGTTAACTGTCCTAAACAAACCAAAAGGTCAACTGCCATCAACTGGTGGGCAAGGGCGGAAAGCATCTATGATTGCCGCGGCGACACTCATCATCTTTGCGATTGGAACGACCGTCTACTATGTGTACCGCAATCGAAAGGGGGCGAAGTAAATGAAACGACTAAAAGGAATTCTCCTAACACTTTTACTTCTGCTACCGATGATTAGCGTATTTGGTTTAGCAACACAGGCGGATGCACAAGGTGATACCGTAGACTTGGTGCTTCATAAACGAATCATACGAGATATCAACAAAGATGAGGTCACGTATGAAAATAACGGACTTGAATTGGACGAAGATTTTGACATCGTTACTGGACCGACACCATTAAATGGTGCGGAGTTCACTGTCTACGATATTTCAGATTACTTCTATGCAGAAAAAGCAGATCAATCATTAGAAGAGTTGATGAAAGAGTATGGTAATCGAACGGCAGCTAAAGAGTTGATTAAGAGCGGTAAAATTCAGGAAATAGCAACAGTTTCAACTGGTGCAGAGGATAATCCTCGAGGTACCGCTCGTGTTCCTGTTTCTCGGAAGAAAGATGGACGTTATGCACTTTATCTGATTTTTGAAAATGAAGTGGTGAACGACACGGTGGAATTCAATATTGATTTGGAGCGAATCGCAAATCCAATCATTGTTGCACTACCAATCATGAATCCCACCAATCAAACAGAAGAATTAGATGAAATTCACATCTATCCGAAAAACATCGGGTACTTGCGTGATCCGTATTTCTTTAAATATGGAAAAGAAAATGCAGAATCACCAGAAATTGGTGTTCCATTAGAAGGCGCGATTTTCGTCTTGTACCAAATGGTAGGCAATCAAAAACTTTATCTTGATCTAAGTCCAGTTTCCGATTTACAAAATAGTTGGATTCCATCCGATGATCCGCTAAATAATCCGGATGTTAGCAAGTTTACTTCAGATAAAGATGGAGTTGTTACTACAGGTGGACGTTTGTTGCCATCGGGAGAGTTCTTCTTTGAAGAAGTTCAATCCGTTGAAGGCTATCAGATCGAAAAAACGGATATTCCGGTAGTCGTTCCTGATTCTTGGGAAGATGAGAACGGCAATCCGTTGTATGTAACAGTTAACGGACAACAAATGGATGAATTGGAAAGTGGTGAAGTACCGGCTTCTGCTTATCAAAAAGCAGAACCCCGTGTATACAACTATGAAACACCAACACCACCAACTGATCCAGAAGATCCAGCAACACCGCAACAACCGGGTGAGCCAATACCACCGAAGAAGCCATTTCTTCCAGTGACTGGTGAAGCAAAATCATTTATTTCATTGATTGGTGTCCTATTGCTAGGAATTGGATTAGTGATTTGGCATCGTCGCAAAGCGGCAATTAAGTCGAATTCAGAAGATAAATAATTAACTGGCTTGTACCTGAGCGCAAGATTTCGGGTACAAGCACACTAAAAATATTAGGAGGAAAAGAGATGAAAGCGAAGAAAATATTCGGCTTACTAGCCGCAGGTATGATGGCATTGCCACTACTTTTTGGGGCAATGGGAGCAGGAACTAGTGTGGATGCAGCAGAGGTTCCGAAAGATGTAGATGTGACGTTGCATAAATTGGCGTGGAAAGATGAAATGCCCGGAGAGTTACCGAATGACGGGAAACAGATGCCAGAGTTTGCTGAGGATGGAACGACGTTAAGTGGAGTTGAATTTACCGTCTATGATGTGACTGCAAAATATCATGAATTAATATTCGCAAGCACAGCAGAGAACCCACAGCAATCAGCAGTGAATACCATTGTTAATGACTCAACAAGTGGTAAACCAACTTATGCAGCTAGTATTGTAGACGGTGAAAATACAGATACAAAAGGAACTACGGGTACTACTGGAGAAGTTAAATTTGGAAATTTACCTCTGAAAAAAATGGTTGGAGGTATTAGCAAAGACGCTGTTTATCTATTTATAGAAACAGATGCACCAGTCGAAGTTCGTGAAAAAGCGGCTCCAATCGTCTTAGCAATGCCGATTTATACTGTAGGAGATGACTCCACCTTAAACACAGACATTCACTTGTATCCAAAAAATGTAACTATGGAGGATACGAAAGAAATTACAAATATTACAGCTAAAGTTGAAGATGATAAAGGAAATTTAGTTGGTATGAATGTAAACATTGGTGATGAAATTGATTATAAAATTACTATTCATGTGCCTAAGGATATTGCATCTTTTAACACATTTAGTGTAAAAGATACGCCAAGTGCAGGCTTAGTTCTTAAACAGGGTTCAATTAGTCTTCCAAATACGCTGGAAGCAGATGATTATTCACTTACTGTAGGTGGAACTTCAAATCCAAATGGTTTTGAAATTGTATTTGATACAGAAAAAGGTATTAGAGATTTTGCAGGAGAGCCAATCACAATTACCTATAAAATGACCTTAACAGGGGATATTAATCCAAATGACATCCATGGAAATGAGGCATTGTTTACTATTGGTAGCAAACCGAATGAAATCAAGGGTCCCGGTGTTGTAACTGGTGGATATCAATTCAAGAAAACGGATGCTCATACCGGTGCAGGTTTAGCAGGTGCAGAATTTGTTGTGAAAAATGGAGATAAGTACGCTGTTTTTGGAGCAAGCACAACTGGGGAGTATACCTTTACTGGAGTTTGGGCAGATAGTAAGGATGCAACTGGCACAAAGATTACTTCAGGATCTGCCGGTGTATTAAATATTAAAGGTTTTGAAAATGGTAACTATTTCTTAGAAGAAACAAAAGCACCCGAAGGTTATGTTCTATTAACAGAAAATGTGGGATTTAAAGTAGAGTATGGTAAATACGGTAATACTACTCTTGCAACTAATGTAGCCAACACCCCTAAAGGTCTCCTTCCATCAACTGGTGGTAACGGAATATTTGCCTTCTTGGCAATCGGGCTTGGTTTAATGCTAGGTGCCTTCGTTTGGTACAAAAATTCTAAGAAACAAGCACAAGTTTAAGAGATTTTAGTCAAGGTAGAATAGAAATGAGCTGATGCAGTCGTTGTAAAACTGTCTCAGCTCATTTTACTCAAAAGGATAAACGTTGTGGATGAACAAATACGTGAACATGGAGGGGAATATGAAAAGAGAGAAAGTGCCAAAACTTTTAGCAATCATTCTGATGCTTTTGCCAATGTTTTTAGGAGCTTTATTTACTGGAAATGGGTCTTCACAGGCGGCAGAATCAGAAACGGTGGATGTGACTATCCATAAACGAGCGTGGAATATCGATACAGAAGGAGTCAAACGACCAGAAAATCAACAAAACACCGGAAGTATTATGGAAGATTTCGGTGGAACAAAATTGGCGGGAGCAACCTTTGTTGTCTATGATGTCACCGAAAAATATCAAGAATATGTTTTGGGTGATTTGACAACTCTGCCATTTGCCACAGGAATGACCAGTGAGGAAGCAATTAAAAAAATTCAAGAAGATGCCACAGGAAAAATAGTCTCTGCGTATGGTACGAAGGTTGGTGAGAAAACAACCGAGGGAACGGAAGGAACTGCAACGTTTGAAAAGTTGGCGAAAAAATCTGGTGGTGTTGATGCGGTTTATCTCTTTATTGAAACCCAAGCACCATCGAATGTGACCGAAATGGCGGTGCCAATGGTTCTTCCAATGCCGGCTTATGAGATGGAGGAAGATGGAAGTTATACAGAGAATGAACTTAGCCATGTTCATTTGTATCCGAAGAATATACAGCGGAGGAATCAAAAGTATTTGTATGTTTCGGAAGGGATAACTGCTGTAGAAATCGGAGGAGCACTAGCGTATCCAAATTTGGGGAATAGGGTTGAGTACCGTATTTGGGTCAATGTACCAAAAAATTTAGAGAATAAAGAAAGATTTGAAGTAACGGATAGACCTGATGAAGGATTGGAATATATTTTGAAAGAAGATGGAAGTCAGAGTATATCTATTAGAGGCCTGACTGAGAGGGAGGATTATCAAATTTCACTGGAAGGTGATGGTGGATTTAAAATAGAATTTGATTTAAAAAGTGACAAGGTACGAAGCCTAGAGGGTGCAACGCTTGTTATTTTTTACGATATGAAAATTTCACCCGATGCAGCTGATAAAGCATTAGAAAATAAAGCAGAAATTGATTTTGGTTCTGGTCCAGATACAGTGGTTTCAGAGAAAGTTGTCATGTTAGGTCATAAATTCCAAAAGGTAAACGCGCATACTAATGCACCACTACCAGGGGTCGAGTTTCGAATGTATTACTTCTTTGGTGAGGAGAAAGAATACATCATATTTTCGGATGAAGGATTTATTATTGACGGTACACAAAATGAAGACGAGGCAACGATACTTACAACTGACGAAAACGGCGTTATAAAAATTTTAGGATTAGCACCCGTGCCGGTTATTGAAGGTTTTGAAGTTGGCTACGTCCTCGAAGAAATCGCCCCTCCAGAAGGTTTCATCATCACCGAAAAAGAAACACATTTTTCCGTGAACGTTGGCGACTACTCTGATCCGAAAAAATTCACAACGATTTACAACACACCCAAGGGGCTTCTGCCTGCGACTGGCGGTAACGGCATTTTAGCCTTTTTAGCAATTGGTCTTGGTTTGATGCTGGGGGCATTTGTTTGGTATAAGCGGGAAAAACAAACGAACGACTAATTTTTATCATAAAAATAGGCTGAGAGACTCAGTTGAGAAGTGTTTCAGCCTGTTTTTAAAATCATCTACATAGCAAAAAAAGCAAAACGGAGGTGACGGTAGTGAAAAAACCGCAGCAATCAGAGGCGAAAAAGCAACGAACCAATCTAGTGATTAAAGGTCTGATCGTGTTGATGTTCCTAACCGGCATCGGCGTTTTTTCCTATCCTTTCTTTGTGGATTCTTTAAATAATTATATCGATCAAAAAATGGTGGAGAAGCATCAGCGGGAAGCGGCGGCGGAAAATCAAAAGAATCGGGAACAGGCGTTGGAAAAAATGGCGGCAGAAAATGCGAAGCGACAGGAAGCCAACAGTATTGCCGGGATTGGTTTGATGGAGGAATTGTTCGATACGACAGAATTTAATGGAAATTATTCTGCCGATTATTATGAGCAGCATTTATTAGGGGCGTTGTATATTCCTAAAATCCGTGCCAGCTTGCCGATTTTCAACGAAACGAATCAAGCACTGCTGGAAAAAGGAACGACTTTGCTGCAGGGAACCTCCTATCCCATCGGCGGCGATAATACCCACTCGGTGATTACCGGACACACCGGAATTCCGGAAAAAATGATTTTTACTGATTTGGAAAAACTGGAAAAAGGGGATCAATTTTATATCGATGTACTGGGAGAACGGTTGGCCTATGAGGTGGATGAGATTCAGGTAGTTTTGCCAGACAATATCGAAGTGCTGGCGATTCAAGAGGATCGGGATTTGGTAACGTTGTTGACCTGTACGCCCTACATGGTAAATTCTCATCGTTTATTGGTAACGGGTTTTCGTATTCCTTACGAGGAAAAAATGGGGGCGGTCATCACGCAAACCCGACGTTTTCAATTTTGGCGATTGGCGGTATTGTCAGCCGCCGCAGTAGCTGTCCTTAGTTTGTTCAGCTATTGGCTGTGGCGAAAGGCAGTTCTGTTTCAGGCTTCAAAACGAACGTATACGCTGCGCTTTTTTGTCGAGGAGAAATCCCCCCGACGTTTTCAATTATTATCAAAAAACGGGACACCGTTTTTGCGAAAGGATGAACCGATTTTTGCAACGGCAATGGAGAAAAATGAAGTGGTTTTCTCAGAAATTCCCGGCGGCATTTATTGGGTAGTCGCTGAAGGAGAGGTGGCACCAAAACTAAAAGCGAAAATCTGGCGGGTTCGTGACCGAGAGTTTCGTTTATCCAGCCGAAAAAAACGAGTGCGGGTTGTGAAATCTCGGGAAAAACAAACCGTTCTTTTTGATGGAGGGATGGTATGAAAAAGGGTGTAAAAAAACAACTGATTACAAGAATTATCATGATTTTCCTTTTTCTGGTGGGAAGTTTAACGGCACTTTATCCGTTTTATTCGGATGCGATCAATGGATTTATCGATCAGCGGATGATTGAGCGGTATCAAAAAAAGGCGAAGGAACAAGAATTAACGGCGATGCAGCAGGCAAACGAGGAAATTGCAAAAAAAGGGACGGCACCGAATGCCGATCCGTTTGAAGAAGCCTCGCAAGAAAAGTCTGCCAGTCAGCAGTACATCGAAAAACATTTGATTGGAACGCTGACGATTCCCAGCATTCAAGCGGTGATGCCGGTGTTTGACACCACGAATGATCGGTTGCTGGAACGTGGTGCCACGGTTTTGCAGGGAACGTCTTATCCTACCGGCGGTGAAAATACGCATTCAGCGATTTCTGCCCATCGTGGGTTGCCTCAGCGACAGTTGTTCACGGATTTGCCGGATGTGAAGCTTAAGGATATTTTTGTTTTGGAAATTCTTGGAGAAAAATTGGCGTACGAAGTGGATCAGATCAAGGTGGTGGAACCAAACGTCACGGAAGATCTGAAACTGGTGTCCGGCGAAGATTTGGTGACACTGATTACCTGTACGCCTTATATGATTAATTCCCACCGTTTGCTGGTTCGTGGGCATCGGGTACCTTACACCGAAGAAATGGCGGCAACCGTCAAGAAAACCAATGAATCTCGTCTGTTGCAGCAGGTGTTGATTATGCTGGGCATTGTTTTGTTGCTAGGGGTGTTGGGCTATCTTTTTTATCGGGTCTGTCAAAATTACCGTTTGCGAAAAAAAACCATCGACGTGGTATTTTATTTAGAAGATGCTCAAAGCGTACCGCTAAAAAATCAACAAGTTGTGCTGTTTGACCGTAAGGGAAAACAAACGTTGCTGCGAAATGATGTGCCTTATGCCGTGAACTCAGATGAAAATGGAAAAGTGATCTTTAAAAACTTACCGGGAAATTTGTATACGGTGAAATTAAAGGGCGAAAAAATGAACGGTATTCGTTTTCAAATCGGACTTACCAAACCGAAACAGACAATACTGCAATTTGTTTTTCCAAAAGGGGTTGGGATTCGTAAAGTTGGAGAGCGGGAAACCACGACAGTTTTACAAATAGAAAAATAAAAAATTCTACAAGGAATTTTTTAATTGACAATGAGTTTATACATGTATATACTTTAAGTGAGGAGTTGATACCATGTTAGCTAAAGAGATTGAATTAAAGAAATGGGGAAATTCACAGGGATTTAGGATTAGTAAAGAAGAACTAAGTGAACTGGGAGATCCTTCTGCCACAAAATTTGACATGGTCATCGACTATGGAAAAATTGTTTTAACACCAAAGAAGGATATTCCTAGTACATTGGATGAATTATTTGAAGACTATGAAGGTTCTCCGCTAGGGGAAGAGGAGAAATTTGATTGGGGAAATCCTGTGGGAAGGGAAATAGTTTAATGGTCGTTAAAAAGGATTATCGTGATTTAGAACAAGGAGATATCATTTATGTGAACTTAAATTCAACTAAGGGACATGAACAGATGGGGAAACGTCCTTGTATTATTCTCTCCAAGCCTAATAAGTTCCTAAATTATATGGTGGGAATTGCACCTATAACTACTAAAGAAAAAAGTTTTCCATTGCATGTTCCTTTAACTACTGATCTTAAAAGCAAGGGTGAAATACTTTTGGAACATCATCGAATGATCGACATAGCATCTAGGGGCTTTTCATTTGTAGAAAAAGCGCCTCTAGAGATAATAAATGAGTGCGTGGCTAAAGTGAAATTGTTGTATTAGATTTGTACTCTTTAATATTTTCCGTTTGACGGGATAAATCGAATAAAAAAAGGCACCTTGCAGTTTAGTTGACGCTAAACCACAAGGCCTTGAAAAATCAGGACGAACTGATCAATCAAGTTGCCATAGTTAGTGCAAGCACTAACCTTGTTAATTGTACCTAATTTTATGCTGGATTTCTATCGGTTTAGTGCAATTTTTATTTGAAGTTAGGAAGTTATCAAGGTAGACCGCTGCTCGTTTATTTGCTATGTCAGAGGTATTGGACAGTCGTCCGGTACCTCTTTTTTATGGATTTTTTGATAGCAAAGATGTAAAAAATAAATTTCACTTAATTGGAGGAAGGTTAGATGGATATTGTAAAGGTAGGAAAATATCAGACAAAGAATAAGCAGCCGATTAAAGCTATTACCCATCAAGAAATTTACTTATTAAAAAGTGAGTTGGAAAAATTAGCTTCGTGGGCAGAACCGTTAACAGTGATGAAACACTATTTTGATGAAAGCTCTGATTCCTTAAACAAGAAAAAACTCAGCGGCGAATATCATGCCCAAGCACAGCTTTTCCACGCATTTTACAATGATTTTCTTTTCACCATCCATGCGTTAGAGAAAAAAATCGATAAATTGCGTTCAGCGAAAAAGGTTAGAGGTTAGGAAGAAATCTTAGGAAATTTGTAAATTCGTTTCTCTAGCATGGATGACAACATCGTTAATATAGGTGCAGATACGCTTAGTAGAAAGTTGAACAGCGGGAAGGGTCACCCGTTTTACAAATAGAAAAATATCCCGATACGCATTTTCAATTTTCTTTCGCTAAACGTATACTTTAGGTACGAAATCTTTTTCATCGGGAAGCCGTTTATTTGCCAATTATTCGAAACGGCTTTCCGCTCCTTGATAGTGCAGAACGCAGAAAATCTCGACATTTCACTTTTAACGAATCAGGTTCTTTCTTGCTGCGCTATCCACCACGCTCCTTTCTAGGGGCGTTTTTTTGTGCTGCTTGAAAAAAATACCGGGAAAAAGTAAGTAGAGTGAAACCTGCTAATATGCTATAATAAACACAGGATATTAGCATAGAAGTAGGTGATAACTATGACTCAAGTAGAAAAAGTTTTAAGATTTGCCAATCAAAATAATGGAATTATTACTACTAAAGAATTAAAGAAACTTGGCGTAGGCAGATGGGTATTACAAGATTTAGAGAGGCTAGAAAAAATATTTCCAGTTCAACGAGGTATTTATGTTACCAAAAATGGCTATGCAGATGATTTTTTTCTGTTGCAACAAAGATATCCAAAGGGGATTTTTTCGCATGAAACGGCTCTTTATTTGTTAGGGTATTCAGATCGAGTGCCTATACAGATTGTAATGACCTTTAAGCAAGGTACCTCAACCACAAGGATGAAGGCTGATAATATCCGACCAGTAACCATCAGCAAAAATGAACAGTATGAGATGGGAATCATTGAAGCGAAACGCCCTGGAGGTACCTTAGTAAAGGTCTATGAAATCGAACGGGTGTTGGCAGAATTATTAAAACCTAAGTATGATGCAGATTTCGAGCAAGTTATACCTGCATTTAAGCGCTATGCTACAGACAAAGAAAAAGATGTAAATAAGTTGTTCCGATACGCTCGGATGTTTGGAGTAGAAGAAAAAGTTAGAAATTATATGGGAGTGTTATTGTGAGGTTCAAGAATGCAATGAGTTTTAAATCAAAAATCAAGCAGATAGCAAAAGAGAATCAGCTCACTACACAGCAAGTTCAACAGAATTATTTAATTGAAGCATTTTATGTTAATGAGTCGAATTCAAGAAAATTGAGATATTGCTTATAGATAGGGGAATATGATTTTTTTTACTAATGTCGATTGAATAATATAGGAAATGGAATCCCCAGTTAATCATTCCTCTAATCTATGTTAGAATGAACCATGAAGAGAATCGAAAGTAACGGATGATTATCAGGAAATAGGTAATGAACAAAGCAAGGGGGAATCTCGTGAGAGGGCAAATTCGAAAAGCGTTGAGCGGCTTTTATTATGTCGCAGCTGAGGGTCAGGTATATCAGACTCGGGCAAGAGGGAATTTTCGTAACCGCAAAATCACTCCGTTAGTCGGAGATGAAGTAATTTTTGAAAGCAGCAACCTGACAGACGGCTATCTACTGGAAATTTTGCCGCGAAAAAACGAGCTGGTCCGTCCGCCGGTAGCCAATGTCGATCAAGGAATCATCGTTGCCAGTCTGGTGGAACCCAATTTTTCTTTTAATCTGCTGGATCGTTTTTTAGTGACTTTGGAGTATGAAGCAATCGAACCCATCATTTATTTAAGTAAGATTGATTTACTAACGGATAAATCGCTGGTGGCGACGATCAAAGCCTGCTATGAAAAAATCGGCTACACGGTGATTGCTTCAGAAAATGGTTTTGCCGACTTGACCCGCTTGTTTCCTGAACGAATCAGTGTATTTATGGGGCAATCTGGGGCAGGGAAATCTACCCTGTTGAATAAAATTTTGCCGGAGTTGGATTTGGCTACCGCTGCAATTTCGGATTCACTTGGTCGGGGGAAGCACACCACGCGGCATGTAGAATTGTTGTCGATTGCTGATGGCTTAGTTGCGGATACGCCAGGATTTAGTTCCATTGACTTTTTAGCGATTGAGTCCACAGAACTGCCGAAAGAATTTCCTGAATTTGTTGCCGCTTCTCACCTTTGTAAGTTTCGGGAGTGCATGCACGACAAAGAGCCACAATGCGAGGTCAAGCGACAGGTCGCAAGTGGAGAAATCGCCCAAACAAGATACGATAATTATTTACAATTTTTAGCAGAAATCGAAAACCGGCGTCCGGTTTATCGCAAAAGGAGAGAGTAATATGAAAATTGCGCCATCTATTTTAAGCGCGGATTTTGCCAATTTGCAACGGGATATCCAATTTGTTGAACAGCATGGAGCGGACTATATCCATGTGGACGTGATGGACGGACAGTTTGTACCGAACATTACCATCGGACCAAATGTAGTGGCGGCAATTCGTCCCATCACAAAATTGCCGTTAGACTGTCATTTGATGATTGTTGATCCAGAAAATTATATCGAAGCTTTTGCTAAAGCCGGCGCAGACATCATCACGGTTCATGAGGAAGCAACACCCCATATTCATCGGGCAGTCCAAATGATTAAAGCACAAAATGTCAAAGCGGGTGTGACCATCAATCCCGGAACACCGGTTTCAGCGATCAAACATGTTTTGTCCATGGCAGATCTTGTATTAGTTATGACGGTTAATCCGGGCTTTGGCGGACAAAGTTTTATTGAAGAATGTGTTGAAAAAATTGCTGAATTGGCTCAATTACGGGAAGAAAAAGGCTATCATTTTGAAATCGAAGTGGATGGCGGAATCGTGCCGGAAACAGCGGTGAAATGTCAAAAAGCCGGGGCAGAAGTTTTTGTTGCAGGATCCTATATTTATGGCAGCGAACAGCCGGAAAAAAGAATTCAAGCCTTGAAAGAGGCATGGGCATAAATGAAGATTTTAGTCGCAGCCGGAGGACCGCCGGAAGAATGGCCATCCTTGTCGGATCAGTATGATTTTTATGTAGGGATCGATCGGGGAGGCTACCATTTAATAGGAAGAGATTTTCCTTTGGATTTGGCAGTCGGCGATTTTGATTCCCTGAATGAGTCGGAACGACAACTGGTTTTTCAAAAAGCCAAAGAAATTAAATCTTCCCCTGCTGAAAAGGATGATACCGATACCCAATTGGCATTAGCGGCAGTTTTTCAAACATTTCCTGAAGCGGAAGTGCTGCTAGTTGGTGCAACCGGTGGCCGATTGGATCATTTGCTGGCAAATATTTGGTTGGGAGTGGAAGCACGCTTCGCCCCATTTTTGCATCAGTTAACGATGGCCGATCGGCAAAATCAGTTGACGTATTTGACTGCCGGCAGCTATGAGATTACTCGGGTTCCGGGAATGACTTATTTGGGGTATTGCTGTTTGACACCAGTGGAAAATTTAACATTGAGCAACAGTAAATACACGTTGACGAATCAGCAGGTCAATGTTCCGACCTCTTTTGCCAGCAATGAATTTTTAACAGACAGTGCCCAGATTTCTTTTGATTCTGGCATTATTGCGGTTATTCAAAGCAAAGATTGAATGTGAGACAAGGATAGAAAATTAGGTTGTTTTTTTGCAAAGAAAAGAAAGAAAGTTGATTTGCAAAAAAAAGCTTAAGACGCTGTGCTTGTCTTTTGTTTATGCCAAAATAGTGGTAAAATCAATACTATCAGTCTGAATTAGTTGAGGTGTCCAAGTGAAGAAGTTTAATCCCAATAAAAATATTATCATCACGTTGATTTTGGTGATTTTTGTGGTAACCGTTTTGAGCGTAACAGCCGCCAAACGTGCCTCAGAAACCAAAACCAATTTTTTTCAATCCATTGTTAATGACAGCGTAGGACTTGTCGATAAAGTCGTTTCAACACCGATTCGTTTGGTGGAAAATGGCGTCAATTCGGTCCACAATCTTTTTACAACGTATAGTGAAAATGAACGATTGAAGGAAAAAATCGACAGCTACGATGAAGTAGCACAAAAAAATAAAAACTATGAACGTGAAATCAAATCTTTAAAGGAAGAATTGGAACTCAACCAAACTTTAACAAATTATGAAAAAGTGACTGCCAATGTTATCACCCGTTCACCAAATTCATGGCAGGACATGTTGGTAGTAGATAAAGGATCAAAAGACGGCATTGAGGTCAATATGGCGGTATTGTCGCAAAAGGGTCTGATTGGTCGAGTGATTGAAGTCAATCTGGCATCGTCTAAAATCGAATTACTGACATCAGAAAATCAAAATTCCAACCATTTTCCTGTGCGAATTTCCAGCGAAAGCGGAGAAGCATTTGGTTTACTGAGTGAATATGATGAAAAAGCCAATGCCTTGGTTGTCGACCAATTGACCGGTGAAAACAAATTGAAAGCCGGCGATGTGGTACAAACATCCGGATTAGGAGGGAACTCTCCGGCAGATTTGCCAATCGGAACAGTAATTGAAATGAAAGCTGACAGCTTTGGTTTGGATACACAGGTCTACGTGAAGCCTTATGCACAAATGTATGATTTGTCGGTTGTGACGATCGTTCAACGGATGGTAAAGGAAGGATAAGGGATGCGAAAAGAATACGTTAAATATTATGCAGTACCTTTTTTCTTTTTTATGATGCTGCTTGATGGTCAAGCGACTCGTCTACTGGAAATCTGGACGAAGGATGTCTACATGGCGAAATTTCATTTTTTGATTTTAGCCCTGATGTGCGGCTGTCGGGTACTTTCTAAACGGTTCATGTTGATCACTGCACTGATTCTGGGGATTTTGTATGATTTTTATTACATCGGCGTCTTAGGTATCTATGCAGTGGCATTACCAATACTTGTTTGGCTAATGTTTACGATGGCGAAAACCTTGTATCGAAATCTGTTCACGATGTTTTTCGGATTGATTATTTTTGTCACCGGCTATGAGCTGGCAACACTAGGTATCCAGTTATTGTTTAAGCTGACCAGTGTCAACGGTATGTTCTTCGTTACCCGTTTCTTGGGACCAACACTATTAATAAATATGATTTTATTTGTTCTTTGTATCTATCCCTTCAAAAAATTGTTCGCAGTCGAATGATTTTTTGGAGGTTTTTTTGTTTTGGCTATAAATTCGCTGGGGAAATTTGCAAAAACCCACGATAAATACTTGTTCTTTTTAATTGAGAATGGTAGCGTATGAAATGAAAAGATAAGTGACGGATGAGTTTCTTTTTCACCTCATCGGTTTCTCAGGAGTGTTTAGAATGAAAAAGATTATCAGTGTTGGAGGGTTGTTAATTTTGGGATGTTGCAGCTTTTTTGCGTTAAAAGGCGGATCGCAGCAGTCGGTGGATTATCAACTTGGTGAAATACAAGTCAAGGGGCAGCAACAAATGAAAAATGGTGAGTTCTCAGGTAAAGGAACGGTTACCTTTGCAAATGGCAACAGCTATGTTGGAGAGTTCACTAATGGTTACTTTGACGGAAAGGGAAAATTTATTTCCAAAACATGGCAATACGAAGGCGAATTTAATATGGGAATTACTGAAGGAAAGGGTGCATTGACAACAAAAAGCGGGGAACGTTACACAGGTGAATTTAAGGATGGGGTGTATCAAGTAAAATGAAAATAAATTGGTTTTTTCTGCCACAATATTTTGCAGAATTGGTTCTCCTCCTTTTTTTAATAGTACCAAAAGCTTTTACTGGTGGATACATTGGCTTTGAGCTGCTATTGACGATTAGTGGCTTTTTTGTCGCATCTTGGATAATAGATTCTTTTGCAAAGAAACCAAATAAATTTTTTTCTGATAGCATCAAAAAGATAGTTCGACTAATCGGTGTGCTTATCGGTTTTGTTATAATTCTTTTTCCGTTTGCCAGCTTAATCAATCATGACTTCTTAGTAGATGGGTATCGGCAGCTTGCGGCTATTTTTGGATTTGTTACCAACTATTATCAGATTTTTCACGGAATAACCTTTGCAGACCAAGGACAATTTCTCTTTAGCCAATTGTGGCCGGTAGCATTAGGAATGCAGTGTTTTTTGGTGACTCTTCTTTTTCTCTTGATCTATACAAAAAGAAATAACGGACAGATGACTAAGAAAAAAATTCGAAAGGTCCTTTTTATTTTTGCCTTTCCACTTGCTGTTATTAGCTATCTCTTCATGGGACAAGGAACCGCGTCTGGCATGGCGCATGCTGAGCTTCTTCTATCATCATTTAGACATGCCTTTCCTTTCTTTAGTGGGATAGTAACAGCAACGTTAAGTGGAGGAAGGGTACCCAGTCAACGTTTTCTGGAAAAATCCCCAAAAATCAGCCAGCTAACGATTTCTTTACGAGTAGTCCTTGTCGCTATAATTCTCTTTAGTACGAGTATTATTTTTTCATTAAGCAGTCCGTATTTTTATATGACTGCGGGCTTCACTACAATTTTAAGTAGTTACTTCCTGTATAGCGTGAAATTACTGGTAACCAAGATGAAATATGAGGATAAATGGCTAGTATTTGATGAAAAAAACGGCTTATTTTTTCTTTTTTATTGGTCATTCTATATTCTGTTAGTATCTAAGTTGTTCTGGGGAATAGCAATGATTCTTGCTGGTGTATTGGCTGGGGGGATACTTTGGTTTTATATGGAAAGTAAAGCTGTATTTTCAAATCGTGAAAGTTTTTTGGGTCGACTGAAAATCGATACTCAAAAGTTAATTAAAGTTATTTTTTCTATCGGAATTATTCTGATGATTGCAACGGGAGTATCTGTAGCGAAAGCACCAAAAATCAGTACAAGAGTCGAAGAGAAACTCTCCGCTAATTTAGTGACTAGTGAAAAAAATATGGAAAAAATGCAAATAGCTGGGGACAAAATTCTTTCTGAAAAATTAACTCAATCTTGGCAGCAACAGGTAGCTGACTATACCGGTAGTGTAGATGTCGCCATTTACTCCGCAGATCGAAAGCAGAGTTATTATTTCTCAACAGCTAAAGGGGAGACATTTTATTCAGCAAGTATCATCAAAGTAGCAATTTTAGTAGAGTTGTTGCATCAAAAAGAAACACAAAATTCAGAGTTAACTGCAGAAGAGCAGGCGTTAGCAAAACAAATGATTGAATACAGTGACAATGATTCGGCAAGCTCCTTGTTACTGAATGAACTAGGCGGTTATAATGGATTGGATTCACTTTTTAAAGGCTTGGAGATGGATAATTCCAAATCAGATTCAACTGCTTGGGGAACTACTACGACAACTGCAGCTGATCAAATGAAATTACTGAATACTATTTATTACGACTCGGAATACCTTTCAGAGAAACATCAAACATATATCAAAGAATTGATGGCCAATGTGGACGAAACGCAACAATGGGGAATTTCAGCAGGTGGAAGCCAATTTCAACTTAAAGATGGGTGGCTGCCATTAGACAATGAGTGGACAGTCAATAGTATTGGACATGTTTATCAGGAGGATAATCCTCAGGGATACACCATTGCTATTTTAACAAAGGGAAATAAAACTGAAGCTGCTGGGAAAGAAATCATTGAAAAGTTGGCAACCTCAGCGAACGAATTACTTTTTCAATAAAAAATAACGAGTGAAACGCTTTAATTGAAACACTTTTGTAACATTTCTTTTATCAGACTGACATATCCCTATGGTACAATTCACTAAGAAATGACTTTAGGAAATCTTATAAAAATTTAAATTTCTATAATAGATTTCCATTAATTGAAAGAATAAAGCCAGTCGGAGGAATGAAGAGTGAAGAAAAGTTTCGTATCAGTATTATTGGTATGCTCACTAGCGCTTACAGCAGTAGCCGCTCCAAGTGTAGCCGCGGCAGATGATATCGATCAAAAAATCGAACAACAAGACAACAAAATCAATGAATTAAAAGGAAAGCAAGCCGATGCACAAGCGCAAATCGATGCATTGGAAGAACAAGTTGCTTCTATTAATACAAAAGCTGAAGACCTATTAGCTAAACAATCTAAACTTTTTGATGCTTCTAAAGCATTACAAAAAGATATCGAAGATTTACAAGTTCGTATTGAAAAACGTGAGGAAGCTATTCAAAAACAAGCACGTGACGTTCAAGTCAATGGACAAAGCACGAACTTTATCGATGCAGTTTTAGATGCAGATTCTTTAACGGATGCAATTGGACGAGTACAAGCAATGACAACAATCGTCAATGCCAACAATGATTTAGTTCAACAACAAAAAGAAGACCAAGAAGCAGTAAAAACGAAAAAAGCTAAAAATGAACAAAAATTAGCTGAAATTACAGAAAACCAAGCAACTTTAGAAGATCAAAAAGGTGAATTGATTTCTAAACAAGCTGATTTGGATGTTTTGAAGACGACCTTAGCTGTTGATCAAGCTACTGCTGAAAGTGACAAAGCAGATTTGAATAAGAAAAAAGAAGAAGCTGAGGCTGAACAAGCCCGAGTTCAAGAAGAACAACGTCAAGTAGCAGAAGCACAAGAAGTAGCGGAAGCACCAACTGCAGAAAGTAATAATACCACTGAAAGCAGTTCTGCTAGTGGAAACAGCAATAATCAAGAAACTACACCAAGTACTGAAGTTGAAACACCTTCTACACCAAATAACGATGTCGAAGAAACGCCTTCTACACCAAATAATGATGTTGAAGAAACACCGGAAACATCAAAACCTAGCGTTTCCACACCTCCTGCAAGCAATGGTGGAGTTGTAGGTTATGCATTATCATTTGTTAATAAAGTTCCTTACACGTGGGGTGGAAATAACCCAACGGAAGGATTCGATTGTTCTGGATTTACAAAATATGTATTTGCAGCTTCTGGAATTTCTCTTCCAAGAACAGCCGGGGCGCAAAGTACAGTCGGTACTGTAATTCCAATCAGCCAAGCACAAGCCGGAGATTTGTTGTTCTGGGGTAGTGTAGGAAGTGCTGGACACGTAGCAATCGCCTTAGGTGGAGGACAATATGTTCATGCGCCAGCACCTGGACAAATGGTTTCGGTCAGCTCATATCAATATTACAGCCCAAGCTTCGCTGTTCGTATGTAATTAAAAATAAATGCTAGAGTCGATGAGCAATTCATCGACTCTTTTTTTGTTTTCAATTCCTTTTTCTTTAGAATAATTGTTATTTAGAACGGAAATTGAAATTTTTTTGTAACATTACTTTTATATGGCTGACATATGGCTATGTTACAATTCATTTATCGTAAAACAGAATTTAAAGAATCTTATATAATTTTAAGGTTAAATTCAGATAGAAAATGAAGCCAGTCGGGGGAAAAATAGAGTGAAGAAAAGTTTGTTATCAGCATTAATGGTATGTTCATTGACGCTCACAGCAGTAGCCGCTCCAAGTGTAGCCGCGGCAGATAGTTTCGATCAAAAAATCGAACAACAAGATCAAAAAATCAATGACTTAAAAGGACAACAAGCAGATGCTCAAGCGCAAATCGATGCATTAGAAGCAGAAATTGCGGATGTCACTGCTAAGGTCAATGACTTAGAAGCAAAACAAGAAAAATTAAGCAATGATACTGTAAAATTACAAGATACGATTGCAAAATTAAAAGTTCGGATTGCAAAACGTGAAGAAGCAATCAAAAAACAAGCTCGTGACGTTCAAGTCAACGGACAAAGCACGAACTTCATCGATGCAGTATTAGATGCTGATTCATTAACAGATGCTATCGGTCGGGTGCAAGCAATGACAACGATCGTTAATGCCAATAATGATCTAGTAGAACAACAAAAACAAGATCAAGAAGAAGTCGAAAAAAACATCAAAGAAAATGAAGCAAAGATTGCTGAAATTGCAGAAAATCAAAGTCAATTACAAGACCAAAAAGATAGTATTGCTTCTAAACAAGCAAATTTGAATGTCTTAAAAGCTGATTTAGCCGCAGAACAAGCAACGGCTGAAAATGACAAAGCAGACTTGAAGAAACAAAAAGCAGAAGCAGAAGCAGAACAAAAACGAGTTGCCGAAGAACAAAAACGCGCAGCCGAAGAACGTGCAGCAGCTGAAGCGAAGAGTCAAGCGAATGAAAAAGCAGCACAAGAAGCGGCAGCAGCCGAAGTTTCAACAAACACACCTGCTAAAACAACAACACCATCCAATGATTCTGCTGATAAATCATCAGAAGAACAAGATAATGGAAGTGACAATACCGAAGTTACAGATAATGGTGATGGCGGCGGCAATGGCGTTGACCATAGCTCATCAGGAAATATGTATTCTTACGGTCAATGTACCTGGTATGTAAAAAAACGTGCTCCTTGGGCTGGAACTTACTGGGGAAATGGGGCACAATGGGGTGGCTCTGCCGCAGCAGATGGCTACACGGTTAACTCAACACCGGCAGCTGGTACAATTGTTGTCTTTGGCGCTGGTCAACAAATTGGCGACTGGACAGCCGACGGTACTTACGGACATGTTGCTTACGTAGAGTCTTACAACGCTTCAAATAATACAATTACAATTTCACAAGGCGGAATGGGCTTTAGTACACCAGGTGGACCAAACATCCAAACCTTGAGTGCATCAGGTTACACTTATATTCATCGTTAATCATTGAAATCAATTGCAAAGTCGGCGAATCTCGCCGACTTTTTTTGATATGCAAAAAAACGGATCTCAGAAATTGAGGTCCGTTTTTTAGGTGCTACTATTTTACATAGTCTTCTGTCAGTTCCATGAAGGTTGCTACGTCTTTTAAGACCATGTCGATTCCTGCTTGCCAGAAGTCTGGTTTTGTCAAATCGACTTGTAGATGTTTTTCAGCAAGTTCTTCGGTAGTCATTGATGCAGTGTCTCGCAATAAAGCGATATAGGCATCTTCAAAGCTGGTGCCTTGCTTGGTAGCATACGCATAGATTCCCATGCTGAATAGATAACCAAAGGTGTATGGGAAGTTGTAAAACGGCACATCATCGATAAAGAAGTGCAATTTTGCTGCCCAGAAATGAGGATGGTAATTGGCTAGACCGTTTTGGTAGCTTTCTTTTTGGGCATTAACCATCATCTCAGTGATTTCATCGGTAGAAACCAATCCTTTTTGTCGTGCTTGGTAAAAATGATTTTCAAAAATATAACGGGCATGGATATTCATAAACATCGCAATTGCGTTTTGCATTTTTGTATCCAATAAATTAATCTTTTCTTCTTTGGTTTTGGCTTCCTTCAAGGTTGCATCAGCCACGATCAATTCTGCGAAAGTGCTGGCTGTTTCGGCAACGTTCATGGCATAGTCACGGTTTAATGCAGGCAGATCCCACATTACGCTGCTGTGAAACGCATGACCTAGTTCATGTGCCAAGGTTGCGACTTCATTGACAGAGTTGCTGTACGTCATAAAGATTCGAGATTCTTGGGTTTCTGGTAATTCCGTGCAGTAACCGCCAGGACGTTTGCCAGGACGATCTTCGGCTTCAATCCAGCTTTTTTCAAAGGCTTTTTTGGCAAAGCTAGACATTTTAGGACTGAATTTATGGAAATTCTCAATGATAAAAGCTGCGGCTTCATCAAAGCTGAAGGTCCGTTCTTCCATGTTTCCTAAAATGATTGGGGCATCTTGGTCTTGCCATGCCATTTTTTCTTTCCCGAATAGCTGTGCTTTACGAGTTAGGTAATCAATGATCGGTTGTTTGTTTTTTTGAACAGTATCCCACATGACATCAAGGGTTTCTTTTTTCAAGCGATTGTATTCCAACGGTTGTTTCAAATAATCATCCACACCGTGAAGTTTATAGGTGGAAAGACGGAACCCGTCTAAGTGGTTCAATGTATCGCTGAAAAGATCCGCTTTTTCTCCCCAAATTTTTTCCCAAGTGTCAAATAATTGCTGACGAACAGCCGCATCAGGATCGCCCATCATTTTATTGAAAGCTTGTCCTGCTGATAGGTTTACTTTGGTTCCATCTGCTTGGGTGAAAGGAATCTCAATGGTTGCGACAAGGGTGTCGTAATGTTGGCTCCAAGCTTCCAAACCATCAAGAGAAAGTGTGTTGATGATGTTTTCCTCTGCTTCTGAAAGTTGTTCCTGTCCTTCACGACGAGTTTCCTTCAAACGAAAAGCGATGGGTTGCAAGGCTTCTGAAGTAAGCAATGTTTGAAAGCTTTCATCAGAAAGTTCTGTCAATTTTTTCGCTAAAATTGTTGCTGTTAATTGGAAACGAGGACGCAAATCAGAAAGCTGTCCGCTTAGAATTTTCGCTTTTGCATCATTTACATCCGCAGAAAGCAGGGCATTGATAAATGAGCCGCATTGAGAGAAGCCGTTGGTGATGACTTCTTGCTGTTGCATGATTGTTGCTAGCTGGTCTGCTGTCGCATCAAATTGCTGTACAGCATCCCCATAGCTTGTTAACTCCTCGGATAATTTTGTTAAACGTTGTTGCAATTCAGGAGATGCGCTTCCGCCAGGGAAAATCGTATCAAGATCCCAATTGATTGCATACTTCATAAAAAAAGACCCCTTTCGATTAAATATCTTCTTTAGTATAGCACAAGTGAAAATAGATTGTCCTTTTTCAAAAGGAGAGAAACATGGTAAGATAGTAGGCACGAAGGGAAGGGAATTCATGCGTATTTGGGAAAATCCTAATTTTTATTTAGTGATTGGTTTAGTGGTGATTGCGATTCTTTTTTACAGTTCATCACAAACTTACCAACAGCAGTCGCAGATTGGTCTGCTGTCAAAAGTATTGAAAAATGAACCATTCAAGGAACAGCTATCTGGAATTCAGTTTATGTATGCCGGCAGTGAAGTCAGTATTCAATCGGAAGGATACTTTTCTTTTGTAGAGTTTTTTATCCGCAAAGGGGCGCATTTTCTGACGTATTTTGTGATGGCGGGCAGTTTTTGTCTGGCCTTGTTTTATAAAATGAAATCTATTTGGTGGAGTGCTTTTTTTGCCTGGTTAGCGGCAACGGGTTATGCCGGCTTGGATGAATACCATCAAATGCTGACTGGGGGACGTACCCCGTTGTTTCAAGATATCCTCTTGGATTCTGCCGGTGCGTTGACAGGTGTTCTGCTGGTGTTGCTGTTCATGAACTGGCGAAAAAAACGATAAATCACGAGTTGTAGGAGAAATTTGAAAATTTTCAATAAAGTTATACAATAGAGAAGTAGTCAGTCCCGCTTTTTCGAAGCAGGCGCATGAAGGAGGAAATTTTATGTCAGGACACTCAAAATGGAACAACATTCAAGGCAGAAAAAATGCACAGGATGCAAAACGGGGGAAAATATTTCAAAAACTTTCCCGTGAAATCTATATGGCAGCCAAATCAGGTGGTCCTGACCCGACGATGAATCCTGCTTTGCGTCTGGTAGTAGATAAGGCGAAGGCAGCTAATATGCCCAACGATAACGTAGATCGTGCTATCAAAAAAGCCACCAGTGCAGCAGAAAGTGCAAATTATGATGAAGTAAGCTATGAAGGTTATGGACCCGGTGGCGTGGCGATTCTTGTGCACACGTTGACGGACAACCGCAATCGGACAGCCACCAATGTTCGTGTCGCCTTTACTCGAAACGGGGGGAGCCTAGGTGAAACAGGTTCTGTCAGCTATCTGTTTGATCGCAAAGGGTATATTGCCATTGAACGGGAAGGGTTGACAGTCGATGAAGACACGATGTTTGAAGACGTGTTGGAAGCTGGAGCAGAAGACTTGATTACTTCGCCGGAAGTTTTTGAAATTTATACTGCACCGGAAGATTTTGTTACAGTCCGTGATCAATTAGAAAAAGACGGCTTTAAGTTGGCACAAGCCGAATTAACCATGATTCCACAAACAACGATTGTTTTAGCCGAAGATCAAAAAGCACAGTTAGACCAGTTAATCGACAAGCTGGAAGATGACGATGATGTATCGGAAGTATTTACTTCTGTTGAAGAATAAAAAAATGGTTCTCGCAATTTTGCGAGAACCATTTTTAGTAAACTAAAAGACGATAACTGGAGTTCCTTCTGAAACTAAACCGTACAATTCTTTCATTACACTTGGTGGTGTGTTGACACAGCCGTGAGAACCACGGGTTTTCCACAAGTCACCACCGTAAGACGTTTGCCAATCAGAATCATGAATACCTACACCGGTCCAATCAATAGGCAACCAGTAGTCAACGGGACTTGCATAATCGGATCCATCGTCGTTTTGCCCTTTCAAGGTGGCATTGCGTTCTTTGTTCCAAATATAGAACACGCCAGCGGGAGTTGGTGTCTTTGGTTTTCCGGTGATGACGTCAGTTTCTAACGCAACCGCACCGTCTTTGTAATACCACATGTGTTGGTTTTCTAAATCGACTTCGATATAAGTATCACCAATCAATGCTTGATCTGCAGTAGTGCTTCCTTGGACAATCGGTGAACGAGTGAAATCTTCACCAGCTAACATTGCATCTGCTAGGGCATCCGTTTCAGCATCTGTTTGGATCGTCCAGCTCCAAGTACCGGCAGGGACGGAAACTTCTCCGCGTTTGGTACTGTTGAAGGTGGAATCATTGGTGCTGGTGTTGTATTGCTCTCCGAGATCTGCAACATAGCTACGAATTTTTTCTTTATCAACAGCAGCCTTTTCATCTTTGTAGGTCAACCAGTCCATAATCGTTTCAGTAGGAATTTGGAACGTTTCACCATTAATAGAGTAGGTTGCGTTGATTGTTGCGATTTTATTGAGAGCATCCAGTTGTTTAGTCAAGGACTCATCCGTTGAAGTAACGGCTGGTTTTTCTACATAGTCCGCTAATTCCAACGAATCTTCGGAAGAGCTGACGGCTTTTTTTAAATCAGCAACAATTTTTTTCGTATCTAGGCTATCTCCTTGAACTTCGGCAGTAATCTTAAAGCCGGTGGCCTCTTTATCCAGCTTGGCATCTTGAGTAGCTGTCCGCTCTTTATTCAATGCGGTCAATTCGGTTTCCAATGTACTGATTTCTTGATTTAATTTGTCTTCATCTACGGCAACGCCGTCCAGGGAATCTTTCTCAGCAGCAAAGACATAGGCAACACCCCAAGTCCATTGGTTTTGAGAAGAAAGAACTTTATTCAGCTCAGAAGTATAATCCGTTTTTAAACCTAATTGGGTCTTTTTGAGACTTTTCCAAACCTGACCATCGTCTGTAATCGAAAACTCCTGCTCGTCGGCATTTCCCTTCAGCTTCTTGTTTGCTGCAGTAACCGTTAAATTGCTGATGCCCACATCATTAATTGTTGTGTTGGGCAAAAAACGTTCGGCGTAATGATTTCCACGAATAAAATAGCCCGCAGAAATCGCGACGATTAGACCTAGGATGACGAAAATAATGGTTTTACTATGTGATTTATGGCGCGATGCTCTGGTCATTAAGAATGCTCCTCTAAGTAGATTTAAATTGAATATCAAAATATGTAAATTTATGATAGCACATTAAAGAAAAAAAACGAATATAATGCTTGAAACTAAAGATAAACTTAGAAAACCTTAATGTAATAATTGATGGTTAATTAGAAAGTAAAAAAAGAAAAAATAGGACCCATCGAATGGATGAGTCCTATTTTTTTATTTGTTTTCTGCGTCTTCTTTTTCAAGGTCGCTGAATGCTTGTGTCAAAATTGCTTTCAATTCTGAAGCAGAAGCGTTCATCCGATCTTGTTCGGAATCTGTCAATGGAATTTGGATAACTTGTTGGATACCTTGCGCGTTGATTACGGCAGGAGCACCGATATAAATGTCGTTTTGATCGTATTCGCCATCCAAATAAACAGATAATGGGAACACGGCATTTTCATCATTCAAGATGGCGCGGGTGATCCGAGCCAAGGCAGTAGCGATACCATAGAAGGTCGCACCTTTTTTCTCGATAATGGTATAAGCAGCATCACGAACACTAAAGAACATGTTGACCATTGCTTCTTCATCAACGTCAGGATTATTTTTGATCCATTCATAAATTTGCAGACCAGCAACGTTGGCATGAGACCAAACAGGGAATTCTGAATCGCCGTGTTCACCTAAAATGTAGGCATGGACGTTACGAGCATCCACGTTAACAAGTTCCGCAATTTTTTGACGGAAACGAGCGGAATCAAGAGATGTTCCTGAACCGATAACGCGTTCTTTAGGGAAACCAGAGAATTTCCACGTTGCGTAAGTTAAAATATCCACAGGATTTGCTGCGACTAAGAAGATTCCGTTAAATCCGGATTCTACGATTTGTGTCACAACACTGCGATTGATTTTTAAGTTTTTGTGAACTAAATCCAAGCGAGTTTCTCCAGGACGTTGAGGAGCGCCGGCTGTAATGACAACTAAATCTGCATCATGGGCATCCGCATAAGTGGCAGAGTAAATTTTCTTTGGTGAAGTCCATGCAAGAGCATCGGTTAAATCCAGTGCATCTCCTTCAGTTTTGGCTGTGTTAATATCAACGATTCCGACTTCCTGCGCAATATTTTGTGTGACTAAGGCAAAAGCATAACTGGAACCTACTGCACCATCTCCGACAAGAATTACTTTTTGGTGATCTTTAAGATACTCTCTTTTTTCGACATCTGTCATTGTTGTATCATTCCTTCCTCAGATTTGTTCTATCCTACACAATCGTACCATTTCTCCTTGTGACTGTCATCTAATACGCTTGAAATTATAACAGTTTTTTTAACTGTTATATTGTGTAAAAGCTTACAATGTTGAAATAATAGGATTGCCAGTTTTCAAATTTTTAGCGGCTTCTTTAAAAGTTTAATGAAAATTTAGAGGTTTATGGGTAACGACAACCTTCTCGTCTGTGTTATAATTTTTTAGAATTAGAAAAGACACAACTGGGTGGTAGTGATACCGTCCAGCCTTTTGTGTTTGAAGAGAAGAGTGAATGTGTTTTATGAAAATGATTGTCGGGTTGGGAAATCCCGGAAAAAAATATGAAATGACAAAACATAATGTCGGCTTTATGACAGTTGACCAGTTGGCAAAGAAACAGCAGATCAGCTTTAAAACAAGTCCTTTCGAAGCGGAAATCGCCGACTTTTTTAGTAATGGAGAAAAAGTATTTCTTGTGAAGCCTCAAACATTTATGAATGATTCTGGTCGTGCTGTTGGACCGTTGATGACCTATTATGGCATTCTTCCTGAAGAGCTGGTGGTTGTTTACGATGATTTGGATTTGGCGCTAGGAAAAATTCGACTGCGACAAAAGGGTAGTGCGGGGGGACATAATGGAATGAAGAGTCTGATTTCTCATTTAGGCACCACTGTTTTTGATCGTGTGAAAATCGGGATCGACCGACCACGTGCAGGGATGACTGTAGTGAATCACGTCTTGAGTCCCTTTGCCAAAGAAGATCTGCCAACGATTGCAGCCAGCATTGACAAAGCGGTGGCAGCCTGTGAATTTTACCTTGAAAACCAAGACTTCACCGCAACGATGAACCACTTTAATTAAACAGACACAGAAATTTTATTACTATTAATAAACACGAATTTCAGTTCCACTTTTACCAAGTGGTCTAGCGGAATGATATGCGTAGAGAAAATCAAACGTCATTTTCTAGTAAGGAAATGGCATACATTAAAATGAACGAGGGGCAAAACAATGAACTTGGTTGATGTTATGAACCAAACGCCACTGATCAATCAGTGGCAGGAACAAATCAAGCAACAAGCCAAGCGGCAATTGCTGACGGGATTATCCGGTTCGGCAAAAACGTTGGCAATTCTTGGAACGTATCAAAAATTTCAAAAACAAATTATTTTGGTCACACCTAATCTGTACTATGCCAATCAGATAACGGAAGATTTACGTAACTTGGAAGAGAATGTTTACCTCTTTCCGGTGGACGAAGTGTTGTCGGCGGAGATGGCATTTTCTTCTCCAGAAGCTCGGGCGGAACGAGTAGAAACCTTAAATGCGGTCAGTCAGCAAAAAAAAGGAATTTACGTCGTACCGGTAGCGGCTCTACGAAAATTATTACCTGATCCGCAAACCTGGCGGGAGTACCAGCTTCATTGGAACATCGGCACGGAACTTGCACTGGAAAAATTGCCACAAACTTTGCTTTTAATGGGCTATGAACGCCAAAGCATGATTGGGAAACCCGGCGAATTCAGTATTCGCGGTAGTATCCTTGATATTTATCCCATCACCTCTGAATATCCAATCCGTATTGAATTGTTTGATGTCGAAATCGATTCAATGCGCTATTTTGACGTGGAGACGCAACGATCTGTGGGCAATGTGGAGCAGGTCACGATTACGCCGACCACTGAATTGGTTTTTTCAGAAGCCGATATGGCTCACGGGCGGCAGCGGCTGGAGGAAGTTCTGAAAAAACGTTTGGCCGTTACGAAAGAAGCCACAGACAAGGAATTTTTAACAGATTATTTTGGTCAATTAGCGGCTTCTTGGCAAGCAAATTTGCCGGGAGAAAATGCGAACTACTATGCAGATTTGTTGTACGAAGAAGAGCATACAGTAGCAGATTACTTTCTGCCTGACAGTCTGTTGTTTGTGGACGATTATCCCCGAATTATGGAAACAAATCGGGAAATCGAACGGGAAGAAGCAGAATGGCAGACGCAACGAATCGAAGAGCTGCGGGTCTTTTCTGAACAACATTTTGGCAGTGACAGTCATCAATTTTTCCAAAAAGAAAATTTTGTCACTACGTTTTTTGCGTTGTTCCAAAAAGGAATGGGAAATCTGCGCTTTCAAGCAATCCATAATTTTCAATACCGCCCGATGCAACAATTTTTCAGCCAAATCGGTTTGTTAAAAGCAGAAATCGACCGTTGGGAAAAACAACAACAGACAGTGATTTTTGTGGTGGCAGATGCTGAACGCGCACAAAAAATGGAAAATGATTTTCGAGACCATGAAATTTATGCGGTGCAGGCAGCGGCCAACAAAATAATAACCGGACGTACCCAAATCATCCAAGGGAGTCTACAAAGCGGATTTGAATTGCCGCAGGATCGGTTAGTGGTAGTGACGGAAAAAGAGATTTTTCAAAAGGTCAAGAAAAAACGTGCGCGGCGGCAGACGATTTCCAATGCCGAACGGCTAAAAAGCTATAATGAATTGAAGCCCGGGGATTTTGTCGTTCATGCCAATCATGGGATTGGGAAATTTATCGGGATGCAGACGTTGGAAGTCGACGGTGTCCATCAAGATTACCTCACGATTGTGTACCAAAACGAGGACAAATTATTTATTCCAGTCACTCAGTTGAATTTGATCCAAAAATATGTGGCTTCTGAATCAAAAACGCCAAAGATCAACAAACTTGGCGGCAGTGAATGGAGCAAAACAAAACGCAAAGTATCCAGTCGAATCGAAGATATCGCAGATGATTTGATTGCACTGTATGCCAAACGAGAATCAGAAAAAGGGTATGCGTTTGGGCCGGATGACGGGTACCAGCAAGAATTTGAGGATGCCTTTGCTTATACGGAAACCGACGATCAGTTGCGGAGTACGGCAGAAATCAAGCACGACATGGAAAAAACCAAGCCAATGGATCGGCTGCTAGTCGGCGATGTGGGCTTTGGGAAAACAGAAGTAGCTTTGCGGGCAGCTTTTAAAGCCATTAAGGAAAGCAAACAGGTCGCTTTTTTAGTTCCGACAACGATTTTGGCGCAACAGCATTATGAAACCATGATGGATCGTTTTGAAGGGTTTCCGGTAAATATCGGTTTGCTGAGTCGATTCCGTACGAAAAAGCAACAGGAAGAAACCATTGAACAATTACGGACCGGTCAAGTGGATATCGTGGTGGGTACCCATCGTCTATTGTCAAAAGATGTGCAGTTTTCTGATTTAGGTTTGTTGGTAGTAGATGAGGAACAGCGTTTTGGCGTGAAGCATAAGGAACGGTTGAAACAACTTCGTTCACAAGTCGATGTCTTGACGTTGACGGCAACACCGATTCCCCGTACGTTGCACATGTCGATGCTGGGGGTTCGTGATTTATCAGTCATCGAAACGCCGCCGGAAAACCGCTACCCCATTCAAACCTATGTGATGGAAACCAATCCCGGTGCAATCCGTGAAGCGATTTTGCGGGAAATGGCTCGGGGAGGACAGGTTTTCTACTTGTACAACCGGGTTGCTACAATTGAGAAAAAAGTTGATGAAATCCAAGCGCTGGTGCCGGATGCTCGAATCGGTTTTGCGCATGGTCAGATGACGGAAATTCAATTAGAAAATACGCTATTTGATTTTATCGAGGGGCAGTATGACGTGTTAGTCACTACCACCATCATCGAAACCGGTGTTGACATTCCCAATGCCAATACGTTATTCGTTGAAAATGCTGATTATATGGGTTTATCCACCCTGTATCAATTGCGAGGACGTGTCGGTCGGTCAAATCGGGTCGCTTATGCCTACTTTATGTATGAACAGCAAAAAGTATTGAATGAAGTCAGTGAAAAACGGCTGCAAGCCATCAAAGATTTTACGGAATTGGGTTCCGGCTTTAAAATTGCAATGCGGGATTTGTCGATTCGGGGTGCGGGAAATCTGTTGGGAGCACAGCAGCATGGCTTTATTGATGCCGTTGGGTTTGATATGTACTCTCAAATGCTGTCTGAAGCTGTGGCACGAAAACAAGGAAAGAATACGCAAACCGAAAAAACCTCCGTGGAAATCGATTTGGGAATCGATGCCTATCTGCCGGGAACCTATATTGAAGATGAACGGCAAAAAATCGAGATTTACAAACGAATCCGCGAATTGGAAACAGAAGAAATGTTGGATGAAGTTCAAGATGATTTGTTAGATCGTTTTGGTGAGTATCCTGATGAAGTGGCTCATTTGCTGACAATCGGACAAATCAAGATGGATGGCGACCGCGCCCTGCTGGAAACGATTCGCAAGGAACAGCAGCAGCTGCGTTTTGTGTTGAGCAAGGTGGGAACGAAAACATATTCTGTTGAGCAATTGTTTGAAGCGTTGACGGCAACGAAGCTGAAAGCGGCGTTGGGAGTCAGCAATGAAAAAATGCAGATTACACTGACGATTCCACAAAAAATGTCGGAGATTGTCTGGCTGCAAGAAATTCAGTCTTTTGTTAAAGCATTACGGGCAGAAAAATACAAAACAAAAAAACCGGAATAACGAGCAATCCATGTAAAAATCAGAAAAGAGCGGAGGCGAACTTGTGGCAAAAAATCAAATGAAGACAGTCATGCAAGGGGCCTTCGTGCTGACGTTGGCATCTTTTGTGGCGAAATTACTGAGTGCAGTCTATCGAGTTCCCTTTCAAAACGTGGTGGGGGATGAAGGCTTCTATGTGTACCAGCAGGTTTATCCAATCTATGGCATGGCGATGACGCTGGCGCTTTCCGGGCTGCCGCAGTTTATCTCCAAATATATTGCAGAAAAGCCTACGCTAAAAGCGCAACGAGAAGGCATGGAAAAACTGTATCCATTGGTTTTATGGACTTCGGTTCTGTTGTGGGGAGCTACTTTTTTTGGTGCGGGAGCTTTCGCTTACCTGATGGGAAATGCCCAGTTAGCAGTGTTGATTCGGGTGGTGTCCTTCGCCTTTTTATTGGTTGCTCCGTTGGCCTTTTATCGGGGAAATTTTCAGGGGAATCTTCAAATGGTACCTTCTGCTGTTTCGCAGGTGGTGGAACAGTTGCTGCGGGTCAGCGTGATATTGCTTGCGGCTTGGGCTTTTCGCCATTTTGGTTTGTCTATCTATCAAACCGGAACAATCGCCATGCTTGGGGCAGTGGTCGGCGGTTCTGCCGCGTGGCTGATTTTAGCCCATTACGAAAAAAAAATTCATGGCCGAACGTTAGGTTTGAATCGTTTGCCGCTTTTTTCTCCTCAAGATCCGGACTTACGGCGACGTTTTTTAATTGAAGGCGGTCTGCTTTTTATTTATAGTGGTCTGCTGATTTTATTTCAGCTGATTGATTCCTTTGTCATTACCAATGCGTTGGAAACCTACGGACTGACACAACAGGCGGCACGAATCGCCAAGGGTGTTTACGATCGGGGACAGCCATTAGTACAGTTGGGACTCGTGGCTGCAACAGCATTAAGTTCGACTTTTTTGCCGGCATTGACGGGGTATCTTCACCAAGAAAATCAACGCCTGTTTCGTAATTCCGCCAAAATTTATCTGCGTTTGACGGCGAGTATTGCGCTGGCGGCTTCCGTGGGCCTAGTTTTATTACTTCCCTATGTGAATTTTGCCCTGTTCAAGGATTTTTCCGGAAATGAAACACTGACTCTATTTGTTTTTTCCGTGTTTTTGATGGGGATGATCCAAGCCTATCAAAGTATTGCCCAAAGCAAAAACCGCTTCCGTACATCAATCCAAGCAGCCGGGTTGGGTCTTTTGGTGAAATGTATTGCCACTTGGGGATTGACGGCGCTATTTGGGACGGTGGGTGCCAGCTTAGGAACGTTGGCCGGCTTAGCGATAGTTTTACAGCGGCTGATCAAAAAAGAAGATGCTCGCCTAAACGCTTTTTGGCGGGAACGAAAATTCGGCAGAACATTGATTTTCTGTATTGGAATCATGATTTGTAGTATATTGGTTTATTATAGCGGTGTGGCATTTCTTTTTGGTAATGTCCAACACCGATTGCAGGCACTGGGAATCAGTGTGGTGGGAGTGGCGATTGGCGTCGTCTTTTTCATCGGCAGCGCGATTCGATTGCGCCTGTTTACTGTTAGAGAATGGCTATTACTGCCATTTGGGAAAAAAATATTACGTTTTAAAAGGAGCTAAAAACGATGCGTTTAGACAAATTTTTAAAAATCGCGCGAATCATCAAACGGCGAACGGTTGCTAAAGAAGTGGCAGACAAAGGGCGAATCCAGATCAACGGCAAGCTGGCAAAATCCAGCAGTACCGTAAAAATCGGCGACCTTGTAAAGATTCAATTTGGCAACAAACTCTTGGAAATCAAAGTCACCGAACTGCATGAATCAACGAAAAAAGAAGATGCAGAAAAAATGTACGAAATTATTTCGGAAACACGTCAAGAAAGTCATGCGAATTAGATTAGACAAGCTATCTTGATGTTGGTATAATGAGAACGACAATCACGAGAGATGGAGAGAGTATGCGATGAAAAACGAGAACAACATTACGACGCTTGACACTGCTTATGCAAAGGCTCAGTATGCAAAATACAAAGAACAACATCAGCAAGTTGTTTTTCGTCGCCGACGCTTAGGTGCGATTTTTATTGCAGCGATAGCCGTTTTTGTGTTTGTCGGGTTTCAATTGTTTCAAGACCATCAACGTTTGCAAGAACTCCGGGAAATCAAGCAGGAAGCAGTGCTTGAGCAGGAAGAAGCCGCCAAAACGGTTGCCCAGCTCCAACATGATGTTTCCCTGTTGAAGGACGATGACTACGTGGCAAAATTAGCCCGCAGCCGTTTCTTTTATTCAAAAGACGGAGAAAGTGTCTACCCTTTGCCAGAAGGAGACAATCAAACAAGCGAATCACAATCGTCTACTACTACCAATGAGTAGTGAAATATATATTTAGGGAAAAAACTAGGAGGAACAGTTTTTATATGTCAATCGAAGCAGGAGCTAAGCTACAAGGAAAAGTGTCTGGTATCACAAATTTTGGTGCATTTATCGATTTAGGGGATAGAAAAACCGGGTTGGTTCACATCAGCGAAGTATCAAATGGCTTTGTCAAAGATATCAATGATGTGTTGAAGGTTGGCGATGAAGTAACGGTATTGGTCACTTCTGTTGGAGATGACGGGAAAATCGGCTTATCAATTCGCAAAGCGCAAGAACAACCGCAAGAAAAACGTGAATTTGTAAAAAAAGAACCACGCAGCAGCCGTCCCGTACAAAAGAAATCATTTTCTCGTGGGCAAAGCCCAATGAATGCTGCCAATAAACAAGACTTCGATTCATTGATGAGTTCATTTTTGAAAGACAGCGATGACCGTCTGACATCTTTGAAACGCAATACTGAAGGAAAACGCGGTGGCCGCGGTGGGCGTCGCAACTAATAACTGAATTTGTTTTGCAGAGAGTGAAACAAAGGCGGAATGAAGTTGTATTCATTCGTTCAAAGATAAAGAAATCAGACCTATTCGTTCCTGATTAGAAGTTTTTGAACCCATGATTACCAAAATCAAATGTAATCCGAACTATATAGAATATTGCTCCTGCGGTCCGGTTGGTCCTTGTCGCAAAACTGTGGCGCTTTGGAGTGCTTTCTACGATAGTTCGGATTTTTTTTCTGTCATTCAATCAAGGATAGAATCTTAAAAAAAGCAGGTGAAGTGTGTGGAATTAGAAACAGCGTTTTGGCAGCGAGGCAATCAGGAGGGCTACTGGGAGCCACAGCGAAATATTTTGCTGGCGGTCTCTACCGGGGTAGATTCAATGGTTTTGCTGGATTTGATGGAAAAAGTCAGTCAAAAAATCGACTGCACCATCGCTGTGGCTCATATCAACCATCAGTTGCGGGAGGCGTCACAGCAGGAAGAAAAGTTTTTGCAGGACTATTGTCAAAAAAAAGGAATTCCCTGTTATGTTCGTCGCTGGGAAAATCCGCCAATCGCCGGGATGGAAAATGCGGCACGGCAATTTCGCTATGATTTTTTTCGTCAGCTGATGCAGACGTATTATTTTGATACTCTGATGACAGCCCATCACAGTGATGACCAACTGGAAACGATGCTGATGAAAATGATGCGGGAAGGCAATTTGAAAAGTGCTGCCGGAATCCGTCCCAGCCAATCTTTTGCTGGCGGAAAGCTGATTCGTCCACTGCTGTCCTTCAGCAAAGAAGAAATTCAAACCTACGCCCAGCAAAAAAAAATCTTCTATTATGAAGACGAAACCAATTCTTCGTTGGATATGCAGCGAAATCGGCTGCGGCATCAGGTGGTTCCCTTGTTAAAAAAAGAAAATCCACAGATTTTACCGCATTTTCAGCAATTGTCTCAGCAATTGCTTTGGGCAGAAGACTGGGTGACACAACAGCAAAAAGCATGGTTTGAAACAGCCGTCCACCGAGAAGCGGATTGGCAGTTTGCCTTGCCTGATTTTTTGGCGAATGCGCCTGCTCAACGCTATTTTTATTTGCAATATTTCTTTATGGAAAGTCGCAAACAACTGGGAATCGGTGCCAGTGAAGAGCAGCTGATGAAAATTTTGCAGCAGCTAAATAGTGAGAAAGCCCAGTGGACCTTAGATTTTGAGGAAGATTGGCAAGTTATCAAAACCTATGACCGCTTTTCTTTGCAGCGAAATCAAAGCCAAGAAGCACTGAAATGCCACGAAATGCGGTTAGGCGAAAGCCTTTTTTTGTCAGAAAATGAATGGTTGGCGCTGTGGCGCAGTGATCAACCGGGGAAAATTCCCAAAAAAGTCAAATTTTGGTCAGAATTCAGTCAAGTTTTACCGGTAGACTTTTCCACGATGGTAACAATCCGTAAACGCAAGGCAGGAGACAGGATTCAGCTGACTCCAGCGTTGCGAAAAAAAGTCAGTCGTGTGTTTATCGATAAAAAAATACCTAATGAACAACGGGAACGGGCTTGGCTGGTGGAAGATGAGGAACAACGCATAGTGGCAATTCTACCGGTCCTCTTTTCTTATTTGAGTATTGCCGAGGAAACTGATAAAATACACTACAGACTTCTTTATAAATATCGGAAGTAGCATTGGAAGGAGAAGAAAATGTTAGAAAAAGATATCGAGAAAATCTTAGTTACCAAAGAAGAGATTTCTGCTCGCTGTGACGTGTTGGGGAAAGAACTGACCAGTGAATACGAAGGAAAGAACCCGCTAGTAATCGGCGTTTTGAAAGGTTCAATCCATTTTATGGCAGATATCGTTCGTGCGATGGATTGTTACTTGGAGATGGACTTTATGGACGTGTCCAGTTACGGTAAGGCAACCGTTTCATCAGGAGAAGTAAAAATTTTGAAGGACCTCGATACCAATGTTGAAGGTCGTGACCTGTTAATCGTGGAAGACATCATTGACAGTGGCCGCACCCTTGCGTATCTAGTGGATCTGTTCAAATACCGCAAAGCCAAATCAGTAAAAATCGTGACCTTGTTAGATAAACAAGAAGGCCGTGTGGTAGATATCGAAGCAGATTATATCGGTTTTGATGTGCCAAATGAATTTGTGGTCGGATACGGTTTAGATTACATTGAGCAATATCGCAACCTTCCTTATGTAGGAGTTTTAAAACCTAGCGTTTATCAGTCAAATTAATGCTAGAATTCAATTTAGATATGGTACAATGTAATGGTCAGTATTGATAAAAGAATAGCCAGGGAGGGCAAGCATGAATAAGAAAAATAACGGTATGCTGAAAAATACCTTATACTATGTACTCGTGCTCCTTGCGATGGTCATGGTCGTCTATTTCATCTTTGGAAACGGCAGCCAGCAATCGCCAGACATCGAGTACTCTAAATTTACCGAACAATTAAGAGATGGCAAAATCAAAGAATTTTCCGTCCAGCCAACAAATGGTGTTTACAAAATTACCGGTGAATACAAAGAAAAACAAACGGTCAGCAACAGCAATGGGCTGTCTGTTTGGGGAGACACAGATACACCAACAACCAGTTTTTCTACAACCGTTCTACCAAATGATTCCACACTTAGCGAAGTGACGGACTTAGCCAGTGAGAACGATGTGAAAACAGTCATCAAAGAACAATCAAACAGCGGCGTATGGCTTTCGCTGTTAATGAGCTTCCTGCCATTGGTAATCATTATCTTTTTCTTCTATATGATGATGGGCCAACAAGGCGGTGGCGGCGGTGGTGGCGGCCGTGTCATGAACTTTGGCAAATCCAAAGCCAAAGAAGCTGACAAAAAAGCCAACCGTATCCGCTTCTCTGATGTTGCCGGAGCAGAAGAAGAAAAACAAGAACTAGTAGAAGTTGTTGAATTCTTGAAAGATCCGCGGCGTTTCGTGGAACTTGGCGCCCGCATCCCAGCCGGTGTCTTGTTGGAAGGACCTCCCGGAACTGGTAAAACTTTGCTTGCAAAAGCCGTTGCCGGTGAAGCAGGCGTACCGTTTTATTCAATTTCTGGTTCAGACTTTGTAGAAATGTTCGTTGGTGTCGGAGCAAGTCGTGTCCGTGACCTCTTTGAAACCGCAAAGAAAAATGCACCAGCAATTATCTTCATCGATGAAATCGATGCCGTTGGTCGTCAACGTGGCGCTGGTATGGGCGGCGGCCATGATGAACGGGAACAAACCTTGAACCAATTATTGGTTGAGATGGATGGATTTGACGGCAACGAAGGCGTCATCGTCATCGCCGCAACAAACCGTTCCGATGTGTTAGATCCTGCTTTGCTACGTCCAGGTCGTTTTGACCGTCAAATTTTGGTGGGTCGTCCAGACGTTAAAGGTCGTGAAGCGATTTTACGGGTTCATGCTCGGAACAAACCGTTAGCGGATGACGTTGATTTGAAAGTCGTAGCGCAACAAACACCAGGCTTTGCCGGTGCAGATTTAGAGAATGTCTTGAATGAAGCGGCATTAGTTGCTGCTCGTCGAAATAAAAAGAAAATTGATGCTTCTGATGTGGATGAAGCCGAAGACCGTGTTATTGCTGGACCAGCGAAGAAAGATCGCGTAATCAGCAAACGGGAACGAGAAATGGTGGCATACCACGAAGCAGGGCATACGATCGTTGGTTTGGTCTTAAGCCGTGCCCGAGTGGTGCATAAAGTAACGATCATCCCTCGTGGAAAAGCGGGTGGATACATGATCGCCTTGCCAAGAGAAGATCAAATGCTAATGACCAAAGACGATATGTTTGAACAAATCGTTGGGTTGCTTGGTGGACGGACAGCAGAAGAAATCATCTTCAACGTTCAATCTACCGGTGCTTCCAATGACTTTGAACAAGCAACCGGTTTGGCTCGCAGCATGGTGACTGAATACGGGATGAGTGAAAAACTTGGACCTGTTCAATATGAAGGCAATCATCAAGTCTTTGTCGGTCGTGACTACGGTCAAACCAAAGCTTACTCGGAACAAGTCGCTTATGAGATCGATCAAGAAGTACGAAGCATTTTGAATCAAGCCCATGAAAAAGCGCGGGAAATCATTGAAGCGCATCGCAAACAACACAAATTGATTGCTGAAAAATTGTTGCAACATGAAACCTTGGATGCGAAAGCAATCAAATCACTGTTTGAAGAAGGTAAAATGCCGGAAGGAACAGAAGAAGAATACCCAAGCGAAAAAGCACAAACTTTTGAAGAAGCAAAACGTGCCTTGGAAGAAAAGGATGCGGAAAAACAAGCCGCTGAAAAATCTGATTTTGAAGAAGCAAAAGAGTACTTTGACGCAGAAGCTGAAGAAGTTCGCACAAAAGATGATTCCGATCAACCAAAAGATGAACAATAAGAAATGACAGATCCAGCCAGAAGACGGAAAATCCGTCCCTCTGGCTGGATTTTTTTAAGTTTTTTATTTGTTTTGAACCGGCAACGTTGAAAAACAAGCCGCTTCCTAGTATGATTCATAAGTAAAATCAAAAGGAGCGATTGATCCCATGAAAGATTATTTAGTAAAAGCATTAGCATACGACGGCTTTGTTCGCGCATACGCAGTCAGCGCGACTCACACAGTTGCCGAAGCGCAAAAGCGTCATGATACATGGAATACTTCCTCTGCTGCCTTAGGACGGGCGCTGGTTGGCGGCTTGTTGTTAGGAGCTACCGTTAAAGGTGAAGATAAATTAACTATCAAGATTCAAGGAGATGGTCCTGCCGGGGCGATTATCGTCGATAGTAACGGTCACGGGGACGTCAAAGGCTATATCAAAAATCCACATTTAAGTTTGCCTCTGAATGAACAGGGAAAGATTGATGTCCGAGGAGCAGTTGGAACCCAAGGAATGTTCACCGTCATTAAGGATTTGGGATTGAAAGAACCTTTCTCCGGTCAAACACCGATTGTATCAGGAGAGCTGGGGGATGACTTTACTTACTATTTGGCCGTATCCGAGCAAATTCCTTCTGCCGTTGGGTTAAGCGTGTTAGTCAATACAGATGATTCCATCAAAACGGCCGGAGGATTCATGATCCAAATCATGCCGGGAGCAGATGAAGCCGTAATTGAGGCAATTGAGATGGCGTTGAAGGAAACGCCGCGAATTTCCACCTTATTGGATGAAGGACAACGGCCAGAAGATATTTTACAAGGTCTGTTGCCAGCTACCAAAGTGGAATTTTTGGACACTATTGACGTGCAATTTGCCTGTGACTGTTCAAAAGAAAAATTTTCAGAAGCAATCATCGCTCTAGGACCAGATGAAATTCAGGCAATGATCGAGGAAGATCATGGTGCCGAAGCAGTTTGCGCTTTTTGCAATAATAAGTATCAGTACACAGAAGAAGATTTAGCTGCATTAAAGGAAGAAGCGGGAGGGAAAAAATGAACAACACATGGAAAATCGGGAATGTAGAGATTTCCAATCGCGTTGTTGTTGCCCCTATGGCAGGGATTACCAACGCGGCCTTTCGTGTAACCGTCAAAGAATTTGGTGCCGGATTAGTCGTTTGCGAAATGATTAGCGACCAGGGTATCCATTTTCGTAACAAAAAAACCTTGGAGATGCTGTATATTGATGAACGGGAACATCCATTGAGTGTTCAGATTTTTGGCGGAAACAAGGACTCCTTAGTGGAAGCAGCGCGCTTTGTTCAGGAAAATACTCAAGCAGATATCATCGACATCAACATGGGCTGTCCCGTCAACAAAGTCATCAAGGCAGAAGCGGGTGCAAAATGGTTGTTGGACCCCGATAAAGTGTATGAAATGGTACATGCGGTGTCTGCTGCCGTCGATATCCCCGTGACAGTAAAAATGCGTATTGGTTGGGATGATCAGCATGTTTTTGCCGTTCAAAATGCCCAAGCGGCAGAAGCAGCCGGTGCCTCAGCAATTGCCATGCATGGACGGACACGGGTTCAGATGTATGAAGGTGTGGCAAATTGGGAAGTATTAAAAGAAGTTAAACAAAATATCACGATTCCATTTATGGGGAATGGTGACGTAAAAACCCCGGAAGATGCGAAACGAATGCTGGAAGAAGTCGGTGCCGATGGTGTAATGATCGGTCGGGCAGCTTTGGGGAATCCTTGGATGATTCATCGCACACAACATTACTTGGAAACTGGAGAGTTGACGGCCGAACCTATGCCAAGAGAAAAAATCGCAACAGCGAAGGTACATCTGCAACGTTTGGTGGATTTAAAGGGAGAAGGAGTAGCTGCCAGAGAGTTTCGTCAGCATGCTTCCTACTATCTAAAGGGGATTCCTCGCGCGGCAAAAGTTAAAGTGGCTATCAATCAAGCGGAGGACCAACACACGATCATTGATCTCCTTGATGCTTTTGTAGAAAAAATCGAACAGCATCCGGTAGCAAGATAGCTGCATAAAGAATAAAAAACAAGACGAAAAGCTTAAATCGTCTTGCTTTTTTTCGCCATCATTGGCATTATAAGAAAGAACAGAAAACAGAATGGAGGAACACTCGTGACAGAGGAACAACACACACAAGAAGAACTAAATGACCAAATGCTGGTTCGTCGTCAAAAGATGGAACAGTTGCGAGAAGAGGGGATTGATCCTTTCGGCAAGCGTTTCGACCGGACCCATAACTCCGCAGAATTGCATGAATTATTTAACCAACGCACAAAAGAAGAATTAGCGGAAATGAATCTCTCAGCAAGTATCGCTGGCCGCATCATTACCAAACGAGGCAAGGGCAAAGCCGGCTTTGCCCATTTGCAAGATCGGGAAGGACAAATCCAAATCTACGTTCGCAAAGATCAAGTCGGAGATGCAGCTTATGATGTTTTCAAACATGCTGACCTTGGAGATTTCTTCGGTGTAGCCGGTGAAATCATGAAAACCGATACCGGTGAAGTAACCATCAAAGCCAAAGAAATCACGATTTTATCAAAAGCGTTGCGCCCGTTGCCTGATAAATACCATGGCTTGACGAATGTTGAACAACGCTACCGTCAACGCTATTTGGATTTAATCAGCAACCGGGAAAGTTTTGACCGTTTCACCAAACGCAGCCAAATTATCAGCGAAATCCGTCGCTATTTAGATGGATTGGACTATTTGGAAGTGGAAACACCGGTTCTGCACAATCAAGCCGGCGGAGCCGCTGCCCGTCCATTTACGACCCATCATAATGCATTGGATATGGACCTATATTTGCGTATCGCTTTGGAATTGCATTTAAAACGTCTGATTGTCGGTGGCATGGAGAAAGTTTATGAAATTGGTCGGGTTTTCCGAAACGAAGGAATCGACACGACCCATAACCCAGAATTTACGATGCTCGAAGTCTATACTGCTTATACCGATTACCGTGATGTGATGGACCTGACAGAAGGAATTATCCGCAACGCCGCCCAAAAGGTTCTTGGTAATGCAACCATCAGCTATGACGGGCAACAAGTTGACCTGGAAGTTGAATTCAAACGGATCCACATGGTCGATGCCATCAAAGAGCAAACCGGTGTTGACTTCTGGCAAGAAATGACGGTTGCCGAAGCTCGTGAATTGGCTAAAAAACATCATGTTGAGATTACTGATGCGATGACTGTAGGACACATCATCAATGAATTTTTCGAAACATTCGTAGAAGATACACTGCAACAACCAACTTTTGTTTATGGTCACCCAGTAGAAGTTTCTCCATTGGCGAAGAAAAATCCGGATGACGGTCGCTTTACCGATCGCTTCGAACTATTTATTGTAGGCAGAGAATTTGCCAATGCCTTCACTGAGTTAAACGATCCTATCGATCAGAGAGCACGTTTTGAAGACCAAGAAAAAGAACGAGAACAAGGAAACGATGAAGCTCATGGGGTGGATGAAGATTTCCTAGAGGCATTAGAATATGGTATGCCGCCAACAGGAGGACTAGGAATCGGAATCGACCGACTAGTCATGTTGTTGACTGATGCGCAATCGATTCGCGACGTCCTATTGTTCCCAACAATGAGATAAAATAGAAAAACCTGTCGATTTCAATGATCGGCAGGTTTTTTTAATAGAAAACTTCACTAGATATTTCCGCTTTTTACCCGTTAATTTTGCATGAAAAAGCTTAAATAACGAATGATTATCAGCTAGAAAGAAATAAACAATCGGATATGAAAAAAAGTTAAAAAAAGCACAAGAAATCCATTGACCTCACGTGTTTTAGTTGGTATATTATTACATGTCCTCAAGAGAGCAACAACGCTTGAGAACAGCAATTAAAAAAGTTTGGAAAAAACTTAAAAAAGTGATTGACAGACGGCAAACAGATTGCTAAAATAACAAAGTCGCTGTTAAGCAGCCGAAGAAAATTCGTTTTAAGCACTTTGTTCAAACGAAAAAAACTTCAAACTTTTAGTTGACAATCACTTGTCAATCTGATATGATTTAAAAGTTGCTGAAACAACGCAGTAGACCTTTGAAAACTGAACAAAGCAAGCAAACGAACC
>NZ_CVRN01000005.1:0-355829 GCF_001050095.1 Enterococcus massiliensis
TCAAAGACGCAGAAAAATCTTTGGTCGAAGCACACCATTCCCAAACCAATATGTTGACGCAAGAAGCGCAAGGCAATCACATGGAAGTCACACTGCTGACAGTCCATAGTCAAGACCATTTGATGACGGCCATTGCTTTTACCGACTTGGCGAAGGAAATCATTGATTTGTATAGAAAAATAGAAAAGTGAGGTGAGTCAGTATGCTGGAAAAACTAAAAGGTAAACTTATTGTGTCTTGCCAAGCCTTATCAGACGAACCATTGTACAGTTCATTTATTATGAGCAAAATGGCTTTAGCTGCTCAGCAGGGTGGTGCCGCAGGGATTCGAGCAAATTCTGTAGAGGATATCCAGGAAATCAAGAAAGAAATTGATTTACCTTTGATTGGTATAATCAAAAGAGATTATTCGGATTCAGAAGTTTATATCACTGCAACAAAAAAAGAAGTCTCTGAATTATTAACAACAAGTGCAGAAATCATTGCATTGGATGCCACAAAAAGGAAACGCCCTCATGACGAAAAAATCAGTGATTTAGTAAAACAAATTCACGATGCAGGACGATTAGCAATGGCGGATATTTCTACTTTTGAAGAAGCAATGGTTGCTGAAAAAACTGGCTTTGATCTTATTTCAACGACGATGGCAGGTTACACAGACTATTCAAAAAAAACAGAAACACCGGATTTTGAACTCTTGCAAAAAATTATTGCAAACAGCAAAGTGCCTGTAATTATGGAAGGGCATACGGATCAGCCAGAACAAGTAACCCAAGCACTAAAATTAGGTGCATTTGCGGTGGTAGTTGGGTCAATCATTACTCGTCCGCAACTAATCACAGCACGATATGTGGCAGCCGCAAAGAAAGCACAGGAGGAAGAAACTCTTTGAAATTAATGAAGAATCAATTATTGATCTGCGATTTAGATGGTACCTTATTGGATGCTAATGGAAAAGTAGATCATGATAGCTTGGAAAAAATAAAAAAATTTTGTGAAGACGGTGGACATTTCGTTATTTGTACCGGTCGAATGGACAGCGATATCCAATATGTTGAACAACAACTGGGATTTAAGGGCGAATTTCGTATTAGCCAAAATGGTGCTGTCATAAAAAACGCCAAAGAGGAAACGGTTTTCTTTGAAAGCATCCCAAGTGAGTATATCGCCTCTTTAAATCAAGCTATTTTTGGAATGAACTTGCGAACCGAGGTTTCAACATTGGAAAATCGATTATTTCCTAGCCCAAGAGATCCAGAAAATGTGGCGGAATTTATCGATACCTCTATCGTCATTAAAAATTTGCCTGATTATGTTTTACAACATGCCGGAAAAGCAACGATTTATCTGACTTTTGGAACAACAAATGAATTCACTACCATTAAGGAACGAATCGAAAAGAATTTGGGAAAAGACAAAGTGGGCATTGTGCAAACAAGTCCATCATCTTTGGAAGTTTTTTCTGCAAAGGTTTCAAAAGGAAATGCTGTTTCTTTCATCATGGGAAAATTGGCAGTTTCTAGAAAAAATGTTTATGTTGCCGGCGATGCGGAGAGTGATGTTTCCATGTTTCACTTAACAGACCATGCGTATGCAGTCAGAGAGGCACATTCAGATATTATTGAACAAGCGGGGCATTATCAAAAAACGGTGGGTCATATTGTCGATGAAATTTACGTAAACGTGAAGGGAGTGTAAAAAATTTGCGTATACTTTATGTTCCTTTAGATGAGCGACCATGCAATGCGGTTTACCCAATCAATGCTGCTAAGGTTGCTCGTGATGTAGAGGTCATTTCTTTGCCGGCGGAAGAAATGGGCTATAAAAAAAACGCCGCTGATACAAATAGAATCTGGCAATTTATCCAAAAGGAAATCGCTCGTACTGATTATCTGATTATATCAGTAGAAATGCTTTTATATGGGGGACTGTTGCCTTCAAGGTTGCATCATTTGACACTTGCGGATTTAAAAGAATATGAATCCAATTTACGAACATTGAAAAAAAACTATCCGGAAAAGAAACTATTCTTATCAAATTTAATTATGCGTACACCAAAATATAATAGTTCAGATGAAGAGCCTGACTATTATGAAGTTTATGGGGAAAGAATTTTTCGCTTCGGTTGGTTGTCTGATAAAGCAAACCGTGAAAATTTGATGGAAAGCGAACAGCAGGAATTAGAAGCTTTACAAAAAGAGCTGCCACAAGAAGTTATTTCAGATTATGAAACGAGACGGCATTTTAATGTAAACGCTAATTTAACCAATATTCAATTGGTAAAAGAGGGAATTATTGATTTCTTGAGTATTCCGCAAGACGATTCTGCCCCATATGGCTACACGGCAATTGATCAAAAAAAAGTTTATGGAACAATCCAGGAATTGGGATTAAAAGGCAAAGTCATGGTCTATCCTGGAGCAGACGAGGTAGGCTTCACGTTGCTAGCGCGGGCGTATAATGACTGGCGAAATACACAGCCAACGCTTTTTGTTCGGTATGCTTCTACATTAGGTCCAACCTTGGTTCCTTTGTATGAAGACCGAATAATCAATGAAAGTTTAAAAGCTCATGTCATGGCCGCAGGTATGCGTCCGGTCGATAACGAATCGGAAGCCGATTTTATTCTAGCTTATAATGTTCCTGGAAAAAAAATGCAGGAATCTTGGGATCAGTTTAAGAATAAAGATGTCACTTACGACAGCTATCGGCATTTGTTAACCTTTGTTGATCAAATCGAAAGAGCAATTCAAAAAGGAAAAAAAGTGGGCATTTGTGACAGCGCTTTTGCCAATGGTGGAGATTTGGAGCTATTGCAGATGCTGGATCAGAAAAATTTAATCGAGCAATTGATCTGCTATAAAGCATGGAATACGAATTGTAATTCATTGGGAAGCACTCTTTCTGCCCTGACTTTTGCTCAGAATGAAGTGGATGAAAAAGCAATGATGGATAATTTGATCTCAAATATTTTTGAAGATGGATTCTATCAAGCTGCTATTCGTATGGATCTGACAAAAACACTACTACCCAGTCTTGGCTTGAACTATTTTGATTTAAAAACTGAGGAAGCAAAAGTAATGGAACAGATTCATCAGAAGATGATGACAATGGCAGAAAACTATTTGCCGAATAGTTTTTCAAATCAATCTCTAGAAATACAGAAATTATCTTCACCATGGAATCGAATGTTTGAAATTTATTGTGATGTTAGAGTTTTTCAAAAGAAGGAGAGAAAAAAATGAACGATTCAAATCAATTTATCGGTAAAATGTTAACCTTTGCAAACAAATTTTCATCTCAACGTCATATCACTGCGATTCGTGATGGTTTTGTCACGTTGATTCCCGTAACGATTATTGCTTCTTTTTGGGTATTAATCAATAACCTAGTTTTAAGTCCTACAAATGGTCTACTGAAAAATTTTGCTGGCGCTGCAAAATGGATGGATCTAGGGAATCAAGTGTACAACTCGACGTTAGGTATTCTTGCTTTACTGATTGCTATGACGATTGGTTATAAATTAGCTGTCAGCTATCAAGAAGAAGGTCTCTTTGGTGGAGTTGTGGGTCTGATCTCTGCAGTGTTGGTTTTACCAGCACAAACGGCATTGACAGATATCAAAGGAAATACTGTGACAGCAGGTGCAGTGTTGACCCAAACTCAAACAAGTGCTACAGGAATGTTTTTGGCTATTATTGCTGCGCTTTTTTCGGTAACTTTACTTTGCAAATTCTCTAAATTAGATAAGCTAAAAATTAAAATGCCTGAAAGTGTACCGCCTTCCATTGCAAAATCATTTAACATTTTGATTCCAGCATTTTTAGTGACATTGATTTTTGGTCTGGTCGAAGTCTTGGTCGTTTGGGGAGCACATACTGACCTTCCAGCTTTGATTGCAAAATTTTTCCAAGCACCGTTAGTTGCATCTTTCCAATCGATTGGTGGTCTTTTACTCTATGTCTTTTTGAGTAATTTACTATGGGCTTTCGGTCTACACGGAACATTTATTTTAGGATCAGTTGGAGAACCAATCATGCTGACTGCCTTGCAACAAAATATGGACGCCTTAAAAAATGGTGCAGACATGCCCAATATCGTGACGAAACCTTTCTTAGATTCCTTTGGTTGGATGGGCGGAGGCGGCATGCTAATCTGTCTAGTAGTCGCAATCTACATCGGCTCAAAACGCGAAGATTATCGTTCAATTACCAAAGTAGGAACGATTCCAGCACTTTTCAATGTTAGTGAACCAATGATGTTTGGTATTCCTGTTGTTTTCAATCCATTACTAGGGATCCCGTTAGTCGTAGTACCATTAGTTACTACAACGATTGCGTATTATGCAACTTCTCTTGGACTCATCGCAAAAACATCTGTTTTGATTCCTTGGACCACTCCGCCAGTTATCTCTGGTTATCTTGCAACAAACGGCGATTGGAGAGCTTCTTTATTACAAGTTGTCTTGATTCTTATCGGTATTTTGATCTACCTACCATTTGTTAAGCTGACAAATAAAGAAAAGGTGTAAAAAACCTCTTTATCAAATCTTGATAGAAATCAATTTTTTTCAACGGAAAATCTTGTATGCTGTATTCAACAAGAAGAAAGAAGGAATCAGCATGACAAAACAAGAATTTATCGAAGAAGAATTTCCCAAATTAGCATTTTTTACTGATCGAATCCTTAAAGTTCATGGCGGACATCATCCTGAACTAGCGGAAGTGCGTGAACTTTTTGTCGCAATGAAAGACAAGACCCGTAAGAATCCTGAAGCTGACGTGACGAATGAGTTGACTCGATTGGCTCAAGTTACCAATAACTATGAAGTACCAGAAGATGCTTGTGAAGGGTATCGAACTACTTATCAATTGTTGCAGAATTTTCAGGAGCTTGCTCTTAAGTAAGTATTAATAATAAACTGTTTTGATTCTTCGCCTAAATAAAAAGCGAAGAATCTTTTTTTGTGGATTCAGAAACATTTTTTAAACGGTTTCATTTACTCAAATTCAAGTATAATATAGAGATAGATTAAATAAGTTATGTCGATTGAGACTGTAGAAAGCTGGAATTTATTAGAAGACTGGAAAGGAGTAGGGTATGATTAAAATCGGCGTCGTGGTAACGACAAAAAAATTGCTACAGGTTGCACAAACAGTGTCTCAAAAAGGTTTTAACAATTGCTTTGTCTTTTATTTGACGACAGCAGAAAATTTATCTGAAACCATCATTCAAGCAATTGACGAGGAATGTGATGTGCTAGTTGCTCGTGGTGGAATGAAGAATTTTGTTAATGGAATGACCAAAAAGATTCCAATCGTTTTTTGTTCACTGACTCAAGGCGAATTTTTAAAGGTTTTGAGCGAGGCAAAACAACAATTAGGATTACCTGAGCACAAACAGGGGCAAATAGCATTTTTAACAAACGAAAAGGAAATCGACAGCCTAGTACTTTCACTTGAGCTATCACAACAGTTGTTTGAGGCAAAAATCAATATCGTGAATCTAGATGAAGTTTCTCCTAGGGCTATCATTAAAGCTGCAAAAAAAGAAATACAAAAAGGAGCAGACATGCTGGTAGCAAGCACATCTATTTATGAACAAATTAAAAGATTGCCGATTCCTACTCATCGGCTAGATGGCAGATATGCCCACGAATCGATGGCGAATGCGTTTAGAATTGCTGAGCAGTTAGGAGAGAGCATTCAGGCAGAACAGACCTATTCTCGTGATTTAAGAATAATTTTAGAAGCTTCCTTCGAATCGATTTTTCTATTGAATCGATCTGGAGAAATCATTTTTATGAATGACTCTGCAAAACGAATTATTGGAAAAAATGGTTCTACTCAACAACCAATCTGGCAGTTGCTGCCGAGTTTGAAAAAAAATCAGTTTCTGGATTCATTGACAGAAAATGAGAATGTATACGGGGCATTAACTGAAATAAATAATACAATCTATCTGTATAATATTCAGCCTATTCCCAAAGATGGTCGAGCGGATCGTGTTGTTTTATTTCTAGATAAATTTGAGCGGGTAGAAAAGCTAAACGAGAAAGCTCAAAATGAATTAAGACAAAAAGGACATGTAGCTAAATATACTTTTGCTGATATTTTAGGAGACTCAAATCAGATTCAAAAAATAAAAGAAACCAGTCGTTCATTTGCTCACTATGACTCAACAATTATGATCTTTGGTGAAACAGGAACCGGGAAAGAATTGTTTGCACAAAGTATCCATAATAGTAGCTCGCGGCGCAATCAACCTTTTGTAGCTGTCAACTGTGCTTCTTTACCAGACAATTTACTAGAAAGTGAGTTATTTGGATACGAGAAGGGTGCCTTTACTGGAGCATTGATGTCAGGGAAGAAGGGGTTATTTGAGCAGGCAAATAAAGGAACTATTTTTTTAGACGAGATTTCAGAAATGGAGTTGTCTGCACAAACAAGACTACTTCGAGTTTTGGAAGAAAGAAATATTATTAGAATTGGCGGAGAGACAGTCGTTCCGTTAGATATTCGTATCATAGTTGCGACGAATCGTGATATGACAACCTTGATTGCTAATGGGAAATTTCGAGAAGATTTATATTATCGTTTAAATGTATTATCTGTTGAAATTCCACCGTTATGGCAGCGAAAAGAAGATATTTGTGTGATAGCTGATTCATTAATCCAACGATTAGGTGAAAAAATAGGTAAAAATCTTTCTTTCACAGCAGAGAGTAAAAAAATATTAAAACAATTCTCTTGGAAGGGAAATGTTCGTCAGTTACGGAATTTTTGTGAACGATTGGCCATTTTGGCGAATGAACCAAAGATTGGACCAGAATTTATTGAAAATCAATTAACTATGGCATTTGGCTATGAACGTCAGGAGAAGTCATTACAAAGTTATGAAAAACAGCAGATTCTTGAGTTGATGGATAAAGGAATTGCTAAGGAAGAAATTGCTAAACGGTTAGGAATCAGTCCAACAACTCTATGGCGAAGAATGAAACAATACCAAATTTTCAAGGACTAAGACCATTTACAATAAAATATAAGCATGCGAGGAAGCGAGATCAATTATTGATTTCACTTCCTTTTTTTATTGAAGTAATTATTTATTTTAAAAGGTGGCATAGTTCTTGCGACAAAAAAGATGATTTTACTGTTTCAAAAATAGGAGTTTATTTATCAAAAGGGATAAGGGAATTTAATCATTTTCTAGGTAAAACATATAGAAAGGGGCAACGATTATGAAACTAGGAACACAATTAGCAATTTTGCTCGCGTTTTCTATTTTAGGGGAAGGAGTACGATTGATACTTGATTTACCGATTCCCGGAAGTATTCTTGGAATTCTTCTATTATTTTTGGCATTTGAAAATAAAATCGTTGATGCAAAAAAAATTGAACCAATCTGTGATTTTTTCTTGGATAATCTAACTATTTTTTTTGTACCGGCTGGTGTTAGGTTGATGGATTTTTACGGAGTAATTAAAGACACTTGGCCGATTTTATTGGGAATCACTACTCTCTGCGTCATAGTAATTCTGATGATAATTGGCAAAACAGCCGAATTTGTAGAAAAAATACAAATTCGACGCCGTTGAACTGTGTAGAAAAAAAATAAAAATCAAAAGGAGGAGAAGTAAATGTTTTCAGAATTGACCCAAAGCCCTTTGTTTGGTTTGGCTCTGACAATTACCACCTATAGCTTGATGGAAGTACTTTTTCGAATTGTTCGGATTCCATTTATCAATCCGTTGATTGCAACAATTTTTATAATAATTTTTTTCTTAAAAATAACTGGAATTAGTTATGAAGAGTATGACATCGGCGCAAATTTCCTAACGATGATGATTACCCCAGCCACGATTTCTTTGGCACTACCTCTCTATCGTCATTTGGCAATTTTGAAGCAAAATATTCTTGTTGTTTTGTTTGCAACATTAGCCGGGATACTGACTAACTGCGTATTAAGTATTTCTCTCGGTCACTTGTTTTCGCTGAATGATGGAATGATTCTTTCTTTATTACCCAAAACGGTAACGGCAGCCTTGGCAATTGATCTTTCAAATCAAATGGGTGGTATTCCGGCGGTAACATTGGCAATTGTTGTTTCGACAGGAATCTTAGGAGCTTTACTTAGTAGTCAGGTTTTCAAGATTTTTCGCATCAACAGTCCAGTTGCTCGAGGCATTGCTTTGGGTAGTACATCCCATGCAATCGGTACAGGACGAGCTATTGAATTGGGGGAAGTCGAAGGTATCCTTTCGGGATTGTGCATTTGTATAAATGGTATTGTCACAGTTTTACTCTTGCCTACTATGTATTCACTAATTGAGAGAATGTTTTAAAAAAATTATAGCTTTTTTTTCAGATAACTTTCAATTTGAAAAACCATTTCATTTCGAAATTATTTTACAAATTCTCTTACTTGTTTTTCAAGTAAAAGAAAGCGCTTGCTGATATAGTTAGTTCAAATAATTGGCATAGTTTTTGCGTATATCAAAACGAACAAAATTTTAGAAGGAGTGGATTTTATGCGAATTACAAAAATTGAGACCATACCAATCAAACATTATCTTTTCGTCAAAGTTTATACCGATGAAGGAATTGTAGGTTTGGGAGAAGCAGGTAATTGGGGATTTCTTGATGCAACAAGAGGAGCAATCGAAAAATTAGCAGATTTTTTAATTGGAGAAGACCCAAGGAAAATCGAATGGCACTTTCAAAATATGTATCGGGCGATGTATTTCCGCGGATCTGTCATCATGAGTGCAATTAGTGCGATCGATATTGCACTTTGGGATATCAAAGGCAAATGGTTAGGTGTTCCAGTGTATGAGTTGTTAGGAGGCAAAATCCGCGATCGTGTACGGACATATGCTTCCGGATTTTCAAGTCAATCCATTGAGGAAATGGTTCAAGGAGTCAAACAGCTGCAAAAGGATGGTTTTAATGCAGCAAAAATATTTTTAAGCGAACCCGACGGTGATCCAACAGGAAAAAAAGAATATTTTTCAAGCAAAATCGAATTGAATCTAGAAAAAGTAAGACGTTGTCGAGAAGCAGTGGGGACCGATTTTGATTTGATTTTAGAAATTCATCGCAGTATGACATTGCCGGAAGCTTTAGTCTTTGCAAATGAGGTGAAAAAATACCGTCCTTTTGCGCTGGAAGATCCTATCACACCAGATACACCTGATCAAATGGGATGGTTAGCAGAAAAAATCGATATTCCGATAACTACTGGAGAACGGTTTATCAATCTTTCCGAGTTCGAAACTTTATTAAGTCGCAAAGGAGCACTCTATATTCGTCCCGATGTTTGCGCAGTTGGTGGAATCACAACTGTGAAAAAAATTTGTGGGCTGGCAGAAGCACACAATATAAGTGTCATTCCCCATAATCCTTTAGGTCCTGTATCCACAGCAGCCTGCTTGCAGATTTGTGCAAGTGTTTCAAATGTAGCGATCCAAGAATTACCAGATTTTTGTCTAAACGGTAAAGAAGACGCAATGATTGTTGATCCATTGCAGATTGAATCCGGGTGTCTAGTGGTTCCAGATCGACCTGGAATTGGTATCGAATTGACAGAAGATGCGCAAAGTTTGTTTCCACCAAAAGATCGAGCAACAAAAGGAGCTAAACGTTCCTTTGACGGATCATTATTAGATTTTTAATTTTTATTGGTAATTTATATGTTTTAAGGAGGAAAAATAAATGGATCAAGCTGTTTTAACCTTACTCATTATGGTGGCTACCGCTGTCATGCTGTTGCTAGAACTTATTCCCCCTGCTGCAACTGCTTTTTTATGCGCACTTTCTCTTACTTTAAGCGGTATCCTAACACCGCAAGATGCGTTCAAGGATTTTGCTAATATCAATATTATTTTATTCGGTGCCATGTTTGTGATTGGACATGCTGTTTTTTCAGTAGGAATTGCAACAGATTTAGGAAACTTGATAAAAAAATATGCTGATAACGAAAAAAAATTAGTGCTTGCTATTTTGTTGGTTGCGGGTTCATTATCTGCTTTCTTATCAAATACAAGTACAAGTGCTATCTTTTTACCATTGATTATTGGTCTTGCAGCAGGTAGCGGTTATAGCAAGAGCAAATTGCTCTATACCATGATGGTCGCTGTGGGAATGGGAGGTTCTATCACATTTCTTGGTGGCCCTGGCTGGTTATTTGCTAAAGCACAGATTGAGGCTTCTAAGCCTGGAACGCTAGTTAGTATGTTTGAAATTGCGAAAGTAACTCTGCCACTTTTTATTATTTCAGTTATCTATATGCTGATTATCGGTTATAAATTGATTCCAAATCGTCAAAGTGATGAAGAGCAGGAATTTAAAGAGGAAAAGGCTACTGAGATTCCTGCGTGGCATAAGAAATTTGTTGCGGTAATCACCTTGCTGACTGTGCTTGGTATGTTGTTTTCAGCACAAATCAATATAAATGCAGCTATCATTGCAGTTATTGGCGCGTTAGCATTGGTACTTTCTGGAGTTATTAAAGAAAACGAAGCATATCGTGTAATTAGTTGGAAAACTTTATTCTTATTTGGTGGTATTTTACCGCTATCAACAGCGTTGGAACAAACGGGAGCGGGAGAAATGATTGCTAATTTTGTTTTGAAAATAATGGGAGGAACAACTAATCCTTTTATTATCACTGCTGTTTGTATGATTGTTCCCTGCGTACTGTCACAATTTTTATCAAATACAACTTGTATGGCTATTTTTACCCCACTTGGTATTTCTATTGCTCATAAAATTGGTGCTGATCCGACTGCAGTTATTATGGCAATTTCTATTGGTGCCTGTCTAGCTATTACAACACCAATCGGGCAACCAGGTAATGCAATGATTTACGGACCCAGTGGCTTAAAATTTGCTGACTACGCAAAACCAGGTGTTCCTTTGACTGCCATTTTACTGGTTGTTTCGATTTTTCTCATTCCGATTGTATGGCCGTTCTTTGGCTGAAAGGAGCAATATAAATGAAAAGAATCAATATAAATGAAACCGTTTTAAGAGATGGTCAACAAAGTCTTATGTCAACTCGAATGTCTACAGCGGATATGTTACCAATATTAGAAAAAATGGATCAGGCGGGATACAACGCACTGGAGTGTTGGGGTGGTGCTACCTTTGACGCATGTCTTAGATACTTACATGAAGATCCCTGGGAAAGATTACGAAAAATTCGTAACCAAGTAAAAAAAACGCCGTTACAAATGCTGTTAAGAGGACAGAATCTTTTAGGGTATCGCCATTATTCAGATGATGTTGTTGATAAATTTGTTCAATTATCTATTCAAAATGGCATTGATATCATTCGTATTTTCGATGCTTTGAATGATGTTCGGAATTTAGCCACTGCTCATCAAGCAGTGAAAAAGTATCATGGTCATTCTCAATTAACAATTTGTTATACAGTCAGTCCTGTGCATACAATTTATTATTTTACAGAATTAGCAAAAAAGCTTAATGAAATGGGGGCTGACTCCATATGTATCAAGGATATGGCAGGAATACTAATGCCAGATGTAGCTCGGGAATTAATCTACCAAATCAAGAAAGTAATTACGGTTCCATTGCATCTGCACACCCACTGTACCTGTGGAATTGCTGAAATGACTTATCAAGCTGCTATTGAGAGTGGAATTGACGGTATTGACACAGCAATTTCTCCGTTTAGCTCTGGGACAAGTCAGCCAGCGACAGAGTCCATCGGATTAGCATTTAAAGAGAGAATTGATTTGGATTTTAGCCTGCTTTCTGAAATTGCGGATTATTTCAAAACAATTCGCACAAAATATCTAGCCAATGGTTTGATCAGCCCAGAGATGTTAACACCAGATCCTAAGGCCCTGATTTATCAAATACCTGGTGGCATGCTTTCTAATCTTTATGCACAATTACAAGCTGCTAGAGCAATCGCAAAATATGATCAAGTTCTGCAAGAAGTTCCCCGAGTTCGTGAAGAGTTGGGTTATCCACCTTTGGTAACACCGATGAGTCAAATGGTAGGAACACAAGCAACAATGAACGTTCTATCAGGTAGACGATATGATCAAATTTCAAAAGAAATTAAAAATTATGTTTCTGGTCACTATGGATTATCACCAGTACCAATTTCCAAAGAGATAAAAAGTCAGCTTATTGGAGCAACACCAATCATTACCAGTCGACCAGCAGACAGATTGGTACCTGAGTATGCGGAACTTAAAAATAAATATCCCGATTTTTCTGATGAAAAGCGATTGACATATATTTTATTTCCGCAATTAGCACCAAAATTTTATGAGCAGGAATCAATAATAAAAATTCAGGCTGTAACGAGGTTGGAGGGATTCTAATGACTAATTTTGAAGGAATTAGATTAATGATAGGTGCAATGGTTATCGTTTTTCTTGTCCTGATTGGTTTGATGATTAGTTTAAAAATAAGTGCATTTTTGTTGTCAGTTAAACCAAAGCCGGAAGAAGAAACAATGTTACCCACTGAATCTAGCAAGCAGAAAACAGTTTCTTCACAGGAGGCCATGGCGGCAGTAATGGCGGCTTTAGTAGTGACAAATAAAGAAGAACAGGATAAACAATATGAAATCGTTTCAATAAAACGAGTTAGGTGAGTGAGATGAAACTATATGAAATTACAGTAAATAATCAAGTCTACCAAGTTTCTATTCGGGAGCTTTCTTCGGAACAAACACCGATGGTTGGGTCTTTCCCAGAAGAGTCGCAAAGAAGCGGAGATACAGTAGACACAGCGCAAAAAAAGATTACTGCACCTCTTGCAGGGACAGTTTTGAAAATAAATGTCAAAGCAGGTGACGTGGTAAAAAAAGGCGAGCAGCTATTGGTTCTAGAGGCATTAAAAATGGAAAATGAAATTGTGGCTCCCGAAAATGGTAGAATTCAAGAAATTTTAGTGAAAGAAAAACAAACGGTTGAAACACAGGAACTGTTAATGACGATCCAAGGAAGTGATTAAATGATCGATATTATAAAAGAACTTTTATTAACCTCAGGATTTGCTCATTTGACGTTCAATAATCTTTTTATGTTATTTTTAGCATGTTTCTTTCTTTATCTTGGGATTGCTAAAGGGTATGAACCTTATTTGATTATTCCCATTGCTTTTGGCATTTTGTTGGTCAATTTACCTTTGGCTGGTTTGATGGAAGAAGCACAAAATTCAACACCCGGTGGACTACTTTATTACCTTTATCAAGGAACAAATTTGGGAATTTATCCACCCTTGATTTTTCTTTGTCTTGGGGCGGCTACAGATTTTGGTCCTTTGATTGCGAATCCAAAAACTTTACTGCTAGGAGCTGCGGCACAATTAGGGATTTTTGCAGCTTTCTTTGGAGCAATAGCATTAGGATTGACCGGAGCAGAGTCAGCTGCAGTAGGAATCATCGGCGGAGCAGATGGTCCAACGGCTATTTTCTTAACTACACGTTTGGCACCGCATCTTTTACCGATTATCTCTTTATCAGCATATTCTTACATGGCGCTGATACCGATCATTCAACCGCCAATCATCAGACTTTTGACAACGAAGCAAGAACGTGAGATCGAAATGAAGCAGATCCGAAAAGTTTCAAAAAAAGAAAAAATTATTTTTCCAATTGTTACGACACTTTTAGTTTCATTGATCGTTCCTTCCGCAACGACATTAATCGGTATGTTGATGCTGGGAAATCTCATACGGGAGGTAGGAATTGTTCCAAAGTTGGCAGAAGTTTTGCAAAACACATCTATGTATATTATTACGATTCTTCTGGGAATCACAGTTGGGGCAAAAGCGGAGGGGAATTTATTTCTTTCCATTGATACGCTGAAAATCATTTTACTGGGCTTATTTGCATTTGTTATCGGAACGGCTTCCGGCGTTTTGTTCGGTAAATTAATGTGTAAATTTACCCGAGGGAAAATTAATCCGATGATTGGTGCAGCAGGTGTTTCTGCAGTTCCTATGGCAGCACGAGTGGTTCAAGCCGAAGGAATCAAGGCGAATCCAGAAAGTTATTTATTAATGCACGCAATGGGACCGAATGTAGCGGGAATTATCGGCTCTGCTGTAGCAGCAGGTGTATTATTGAATTATTTTGGTTAGTCTGAGAAACAAAACTAGATAAATGGTTATGAAAAGATAGATATTGAAAACCTTCAGAAAATGTAACTTTTTTCTGAAGGTTTTTCTGTGGAGCATGTTTTATTTTCATACTGCTGGATATTCATTATTATGGTAAAATAAGCCCAATGAGAAAGAGTTTAAAAACAAAAGCAGGTGACACCATGCCAACTTTAAAGGAAAAAATTATTGCAGAAAGTAAACGAATTGGAATCGATAAAATCGGTTTTGCTACGGCAGAACCATTTTATGAATTAGAGGCTTCGTTGCAGGAACAGCGAGCACGGGGGTATAATTCTGGGTTTGAGCATAAAATTATTGAGGAACGAATTTATCTGGAAAAGACATTCGAAGATCCTCAGACAATCATTGCAATCGCATTAGCTTACCCAACAAAAATCGGAGAAGAGATACCCAATGATGAAAAACGAGGAATGTTTGCTCGAGCTTCATGGGGAATTGATTATCATGATATTTTGCGAGATCGCTTGCAAAAACTGATTGCTTTCATCCAAGAACAGGCAAAAGATTTAGAAGAAGCTGAAAATTGGCGTTTTGCACCGCAAGTAGATACCGGGGAACTTGTCGATGTTGCTGTTGCGCAACGAGCAGGATTAGGATTTATCGGGCGGAATGGCCTGTTGATTACAGAAGAATATGGTTCGTTTGTTTATTTGGGAGAAATTGTCACCAATATTCGTTTTGAAGCAGATGAACCGGTTCCTTTTGGTTGCGGAGAGTGTACCAGATGTGTGACTGCCTGTCCAACCAATGCTTTGTTAGGAGATGGTCGAATGAACGCCAAGCGCTGTCTATCCTACCAAACGCAAACAAAAGGCATGATGCCGGAAGAATACCGCAAGAAAATCCGAAATGTCGTTTACGGTTGTGATATTTGTCAGTTGGTATGTCCTTATAATCAGGGAAAAGACTTCCATTTTCACGAAGAGATGGAGCCAAAAGTTGACGAAGTTTATCCAAAATTAAAACCAATGTTGAATTTATCCAATAAAGAATTTAATCAACAGTTTGGTCATCTCGCCGGTTCTTGGCGAGGGAAAAAACCACTGCAACGAAATGCCCTGATTGCTTTGGCAAACCTTGGCGATCGCAGCGCATTACCAGAAATTTTGGTGTGTGCTCAAAAGGACATTCGTCCGGTGATTCGCGGGACGGCGGCTTGGGCAATTGGAAGATTAGGCAATCGTGAACCAGAAGAATGGCTAACTCAGTTGGAAGTTTTGCGGTTGAAGGAAGAGGATCCTGAAGCACTTCAAGAAATAGAACAAGCAATCCAACAATTGCAAGCTGTAGCAGAAAAAAAGAATCGTAAAAAACCAAGGTAATTCGTTGAAAAAACGTTAAAAATTTATTGATAGAAAAGAGGAGCATCATGGCAACCCATCGTAAAATCTCTGCCGTTAATCACTTTATTGCAGAATTACCCGCAGCTACTAAAGAAATTGCTGTTTCATTACGAGAATTAATTTTTGAGTCATCACCAGAACTCATTGAGGAATTCAAATGGTCGATGCCCAATTATTCTTCCAATGGCTTGGTTTGTTTCATACAGGTTGCTAAAGCCCATGTCAGCCTCGGCTTTCATCGGGGAAGTGAGCTGGAGGCAGTGGATCAAGCTCATTTATTACAAGGGGAAGCAAAAACGATGCGTCATATTCGTATAAAAAAACTCGAAGAAATTCAGCCGCAAGCAATCAAATACTTGATTCAACAGGCTATTTCTTTAAATCAATAGGGGGGAAAGGGAATGAAACGAATTAACTACTTGGTATAGTTGAGTTTGGTAGGCACTATATCAAGATAAAACGATTTCCTATCAACATTGACTATATCATTTGCCGCGTTTTTATTAGGAGTAAACAAGGAGGATATTAGTCAAATGAATCAAATAGAAAATGAATGGCTTCAAAGCGAAAAAAATCAACAAAATTTTTCGGGGTGGGATTTTTCTTATCTTGAAAATAAATATGCTCAAGACGAAACACCTTGGAATTATTATGAGCTTGTAAAAAGGTATCTTCAACCTGAAATGCAGTTGTTAGATATGGGGACCGGTGGCGGTGAATTATTGGAAACTTTCCATCATCCTTATAAACGCACATCTGTAACCGAAGGCTGGGGAAATAATTATCGCCTTTTATTGGAACGGCTACAACCTAAAGGAGTAGATGTCCGGTTTGTTCAGGACGGCGAATTGTTGCCATTTAAGGATAAGCACTTTGATTTTGTGAGCAACTCGCATGCTTTTTTTAATTTTTCGGAGGTCAAGCGCGTATTGAAACCGGGAGGATATTTCATTACGCAACAAGTGGGGGATTTGAATGGCTTGCCATTATCGACAAAATTGATTGATGATTATACAAAACCGCGCTTTGATTTGCATTTATCAAAAGTTGTTCGATCATTAACGGAACATGGGTTTGAGATTTTGTACGAAAATGAAGCTTATCCGGTACAAAAGTTTTTTGATATGGACGGATTGATTTATTATTGTCGAACGATTCCGTGGGAGTTTCCCGGATTTTCAGTGGCAACGCATAAAGAGCAACTGTATTTTCTTCGAGAAGAATTGAAACGAAACGGCTATATTTATAATCTGGAGCATCGGTTTATGATTGTTGCTAAATTAAGATAGACTAAAAAACTTGCTGACCACCATTTCACTAGGTGCGTCAGCAAGTTTTTAGTCTAGTCGTTCTTGAATGGTTACATTTACTTGATCGCCAATATCTTTTCCGATTTTTTTTCGGATATCTTTTCGAATACCGATGATATAACAAATTGATCCATCGTCATTTTTTCGCCCCATATTTACGATACTGCCATCATAAGGTTCTCCATCAAACGTTGCGTGGACTTTAACGCGCCCCTTATTGAATTCCTCGCGAACATCGTATGGGAAAATTACATAGGCGCCACCTTTACCCACTTCTGAGGAATAAATCTGGGATTCAAAAGCATAATTTTTTTCGTCCATTGTTGCACCTCCAATGTGTTGGGTTTAGTAGAGAAATTTTTTTTGATTAAATAATTGAAAGCAGGTACCTCAATGAGGGTGCCGCTGGAAGGTAAAGGGTCAAGATTTCTGCTCTTTTTTCTTGCGTTTTTTTACTGCTTCACTCAATAGATATTCAATTTGACCATTGACACTACGAAACTCGTCTTCAGCCCAAGCTGCAAGATCTTCGTACAGCTCAGCAGAAAGGCGCAACGGTACTTGCTTTTTACCTTTGCTTTTTTCCCCGCCCACAAGATACCGCTCCTTTCTTTTTGGGACTTGTGAATCTACTTGAAATTTTAGTACAATGAGCCGCTATTTACAATGGGCTGTGCTTCGCGATTTCCACATAAGACGACCATAAGATTGCTGACCATTGCCGCTTTACGTTCTTCATCTAATTCCACAACACTTTGTTCGTTTAACTTTTCAATTGCCATTTCAACCATGCCAACCGCTCCTTCTACAATTAGTTGACGTGCATCAACAATGGCAGAGGCTTGTTGGCGCTGCAACATAGCTGCGGCGATTTCTGGTGCATAAGCTAAGTGAGTAATCTTGGCTTCCAAAATCTCGATTCCAGCAACGCTAACCTTGCTTTGAATTTCTTCCGTTAATTTTGCGCTTACTTCAAGACTAGATCCCCGAAGACTCTTTTCATTCGCATCTTCATCATCTGTTGCATCATAAGGATACAAACGAACAATATTCCGTAAAGCAGAATCCGATTGAATGGACAAATAGTCGACAAAATTATCAACATCAAACATTGCTTTAGCAGTATCGCGGATATGCCAAATAACTACAATACTGATGATGATTGGATTTCCTAATTTATCGTTGACCTTTTGTTTGTTGTTGCTTAATGCCATCGTTTTTAAGGATAACCGTTTTTTTGGAAGCTGTGAACTACTTTTTTTCGTTCCGGTGACAGGGTCAGTTTCATTGTCACGAACGGAAGCCAACTCTTGCATACTACCTCTTGGAACCGGTGCGGCTGTTGAAAAAGGATTAACAAAATAAATACCTGCACCTTTGATTGTTCCTACGTATTTCCCAAAAAGAGTCAGCACCAATGCTTCATTTGGATGGACAACTTTTAGTCCGGCAAAAAGTAACCAAACAGGAAATGCCCAATAAAAAATTGAGACACCCATAAGAAGACCGCCAAGAGTAGTATTTTCTCCACCCTCAATAAATAAAATGCCGATCACGAATAGTACAATTGATAAAACGATGCCTAATAGGTTTAAAACAAGAATGGGAAGACCATTGCGGGGGGTAAAAATAATTTCTTCCGTGGGAACCTTTACTTCAACTGCTTTATTTTCCATTTTCTTTCCTCCTGTGATATCTTTTTGATATCATTTTGAATTCAATGATAGTGTAGCACAGACTTGAAAAGCGAACAAGTAAAAGCCTAGGAACGCTTCTTTTATTTAGTAATGCTAAAAATAAATGATTATAATTGTAGGCAGCACTTAGTTTTTCGAAAAACAGAAAATTAGGGATTAAAAAAGTTCTTTCCTATATAAAAGGAAAAAATTCACACTTTCTTCCTAGATGTTTTAGGAAAAAATAGTTTATACTAAAGAAGAAGGAGGGAAATCATGGTAAAAAAATTAATTCAACACGTCGGAGAGTTTAAAAAAGCAACAATTATTACCCCTCTTTTTGTTACAGGGGAATGTTTGTTAGATATTATTATTCCATTAGTAATTGCAGCACTGATTGATCAAGGGATCGAAGAAAGAAATCAGCAGGCAATTATTTTTTATGGCGTGATCTTACTTGTGTGTGCGCTGGTAGCGCTATTTTTAGGTGCAATGTCGGGGCGTTTTGCTGCGATTGCATCTGCAGGATTTGCCAAAAATTTGCGGGGAGCCATGTTTAGAAAGATTCAAGGCTATTCATTCTCCAACATTGATCGTTTTTCAACTAATAGTCTGGTAACTCGTTTGACAACGGATGTAACAAACGTTCAAAATGCGTATCAAATGGTGATTCGCATGCTAATTCGCAGTCCGTTGATGTTGATTTTTTCATTAATCATGGCTTTTTCCATTAATGGTGAAATGGCTTCAACTTTTGTTATTGTCTTGCCGATTCTTGCGATTGGTCTATTCGTCGTTGTGCGAATCGCTCATCCATTATTTGAAAAAGTTTTTCGAATTTACGACAAAATGAATAATGTTGTTCAGGAAAACCTGCAAGGCATTCGCGTGGTGAAATCTTATGTCAGGGAAGAACATGAAGGACAAAAATTTAACAAAGTTTCTGAGGAAATCTTCAAAACTTTCTCCAAAGCTGAAAGTACGGTGGCTTTCAATTCACCACTATTACAATTTTGTATGTACACGACAATGCTTTTGTTGTCATGGCTGGGTGCGCATTTGGTCGTAGCGAATCAAATGTCAACTGGAGAACTGGTAAGTATGTTTACCTATGCAATGCAAACCTTGATGAGTCTGAATATGCTTTCGATGATCTTTGTGATGGTCTTGATTGCCAGAGCAAGTGGTGAACGAATTGTAGAAGTTTTAGACGAAGAAAGTGATTTGGCGAATCCGATGCATGCGTTGACTCATGTTCCTGATGGGAAAGTTGAATTTAAAAATGTCAGCTTCAGTTATGGGAATGATCCAGAAAAGTTAGCTTTAAAACATATTAGCTTTAAAGCACAAACCGGTGAGGTTATTGGTATTATCGGTGGAACAGGTAGTTCGAAATCTTCCTTAGTCCAATTGATTCCTCGATTGTATGATGTGACTGACGGCGAAGTATTGGTCGGAGGTATCAATGTGAAAGAATACGACTTGGTTACATTGCGGGATAGTGTGTCAATGGTTCTTCAAAATAACGTCTTATTTTCTGGTACAATTGCTTCCAATCTACGCTGGGGAGATGAACAAGCCAAGGATGAAGAAGTTGAAAAAATGGCTAAAATTTCTCAGGCAGATTCTTTTATTCAAGAATTTCCAGAGAAATACCAAGCACCGATTTCTCAAGGTGGATCAAACGTTTCTGGAGGACAAAAGCAACGGTTAACAATTGCACGGGCACTATTGAAAAAACCGAAAATCTTGATTTTAGATGATTCAACTTCAGCAGTAGACACAAAAACAGATACACTGATTCGTCAAGGATTGAAGAAAGAGATTCCGGGAACGACGACATTTATTATTGCTCAACGTGTTTCTTCGGTAGAAGATGCGGATAAAATTATTGTTATGGATAAAGGCGAAATCAACGGAATCGGAACCCATAACGAATTGCTGCAGTCAAATGCCATTTATCAAGAAATCTACGAAACGCAGCAGAAAGGATTTGGAAGCTATGAAGCGAATTAAAACCCATACACGTCGTTCTGAACGGCCAGGCGCTACATTAAAGCGATTATTTGGTTATATGTGGCAAGATTATAAATTGGCTTTGCTAGTCGTAGTGGCTTGTATTTTGCTTTCAGCCTTTGCCAATGTTCGTGGTTCTTTATTCCTGCAAACGGTGATCGATGAGGACATTACACCGATTTTACAAGGAAATAGTCAAGATTTCTCTGGATTGATGACAGCGATTATTCAAATGGGCGCTATTTATTTGGTCGGAATTCTGGCAACCTGGGCCTTTAATATTATCATGGTCAAGGTCTCTCAAGGAACTCAGAAAAAAATTCGTGATGACATGTTTTCTCATATGGAGACACTGCCGATTCGTTATTTCGATCAACGAACACAAGGTGACATTATGAGTTACTATACCAATGATATTGACACACTGCGTCAGATGATTTCGCAAAGTATTCCTAACCTATTTGCGGCATTTGTCACATTTATTTCGGTTTTTATTGCGATGTTTTCAGTTAGTGTGCCGATGACATTTTTTGTGATTTTGTCGGTTTCACTGATGATGGCTACAATTCGGGTCATCTCAGGACGTGCAGGTCAATATTTTGGTGCTCAACAACATTCGTTGGGAAAATTAAATGGATATATCGAAGAAATGGTTCATGGACAAAAAGTCGTGAAAGTTTTCAACCATGAAGAAAAAGTAATCGAAGGTTTTGATTCTCTAAATGAGGAATTGCGAGACAATGCAACGAATGCGAATGTCCATGCCAACTCCCTCATGCCAATTATGATGAACTTGTTGAATATCCAATATTGTTTGATTGCGGTGGTTGGTGGGTTACTTTCCGTTCGTGGAACGATTCAATTGACGATTGGGCAATTGGCTTCCTTTTTACAACTAAGTCGATCTTTGAACAATCCAATCGCACAGATTTCCCAACAAATCAATTTTGTTATCATGGCGTTAGCCGGAGCGGAACGAATTTTCCAATTACTGGATGAACAACCGGAAACAGACGAAGGGTATGTAACCTTGGTCAATGCAAAAGAGGACAACGGTGTTTTAGTGGAAACACCTCATCGAACCGGCCTTTGGGCTTGGAAACATCCTCATGAAGATGGCAGTATCACGTATACAGAAGTATCAGGGGATGTTGTTTTTGAATCCGTGAATTTCGGGTATGTGGATGACCAAATGATTTTGAAGGACATCAATCTGTTTGCCAAGCCTGGACAAAAGGTTGCTTTTGTGGGTGCAACAGGTGCTGGAAAGACTACGATTACGAATTTGATTAATCGTTTTTACGATATTCAAGAAGGAAAAATCCGTTACGACGGGATTAACATCAAAAAAATCAAAAAAGAATCTTTGCGCCATTCGTTGGGGATCGTTTTACAGGATACCCATTTATTTACTGGAACGGTTAGAGAAAATATTCGCTATGGAAAACTGGATGCAACAGACGAAGAGGTTATCAAAGCGGCAAAATTAGCTAATGCGGAGGATTTTATTGCGAATCTACCGAATGGCTATGAAACGATTATTACTGGTGATGGAGAAGGCTTATCGCAAGGACAACGACAATTGTTGGCAATTGCCAGAGCCGCGATTGCTGATCCGCCAGTCATGATTTTGGATGAAGCTACCAGCAGTATTGATACCCGAACAGAAGGAATCGTGCAACGAGGAATGGATTCCTTGATGCATGGACGAACTGTTTTCGTTATTGCCCATCGTTTATCAACTATCAAAAATTCAGATGTGATTATGGTTCTAGATCATGGACGAATCATTGAACGCGGAGACCACGACAGTTTACTTTCAGAAAAAGGTGTCTATTACCAACTCTACACTGGTGCACTGGAACTTGATTAATTCTAAAGCAATTGACTGCTACTTGGTCAGTTGCTTTTTTTGTGATTACGAATGAGCTAGGAGAAAATAAGGGTCGTCAGTAAGTAAATTAGTGATAAAATAAAGAAAAGAATTCAAGGAGCGACTGAAATGGAAAATCCAACAGCCACGAAGGTATTGGAGAATATTGATGGAGGGGAAATTTTGTTGTAGGATTGTGTGCTTGTTTCTTTATGATTACGGGAATTTTTAATTAGGGAAAAAGTTTGTGGCAGACAAATCTTAAGCAAAGAAGAGAACTATAAATGAAAAAATATGTGCGATTAAAAAATGGTCAAGAATTGATTCTCTTGAAGAAATTATCTGACTTATTTTCAGGTGAACAGGTTTTTATTGTTGAAGATTCGTCTGGAACACAATATTCAATTACGCAAGCTAGTTTAGAGAATCATATGAACCACAAGGGTTTTTCAAAGGAAGAAAAATTGAATCTGTTTAAAAGCTATTTTACAGGACGTCAAGATGTCTTTGCCAAACGATGGGGTAACGGAAAAGGATATAGTCCGTATTGTCGTTTGGAATGGAGCAAAAATCCTCGATGTCCGAAAAATGACAATCCTAAGTATAAGTGCATAGAATGTCCAATAAGGCAGTTTGTTCCATATGATGATGAAACAATCAATAAGCATATAATGAACGATGCTAGAAATAACTTTTATGGAATTTACCCGTTACTTGAAGATGACACGTCTCATTTTGTTGTAATAGATTTTGATAAAGGGCATGCGGAAGAGGAGGCAAAATCTTTTGTAGAAACCTGCCAACGATATGATATAACTCCGTTGATTGAACGATCTCAATCAGGAAACGGTATCCATATTTGGCTCTTTTTTAAAGAAAAAATACCTGCCTCAAAAGGAAGAAGACTGGCAAATCTGCTGTTAACAGATGCGATGATGCACACTCCATTAATGAATTTTACTGCCTACGACCGTATCATACCTCTGCAGGATACATTGCCTAAAGGGGGATTTGGGAATTTAATTGCACTTCCGCTTAAATGGGAGAATGTAAAAAAAGGCTGTTCAATTTTTTTAACTGATCAATTTCAGACCTTACAGCCAACTGATTTATGGAATCATCTTTCTAAAATTCCCAAATATGATTCCAATGAAATAGATGACAGAATTACTGAAATCAACAGTGAAGTTTTGATTCTAGAGTATGAATTTGATGAAAACCGGTATTTACAAACAATGGGGCATAAGAAAAAATACCCGGCGAAATTACAAGTAAAACGTTCTGGCGAGCTTCAAATTTCTCTTAATGGTGTAAGTAGAGAGGACCAAATTCGGTTGATGTTTCTTGCAACATTTAAGAACCCTGAATACTATAAACTACAACGAATGAGGGCACCTATTTGGAATATTCCACGGTTGTTAACAGCTGCTAAAATCAGTAATAATATGCTATTCCTCCCAAGAGGAATCGAGGAAACTATGTGTAATCTTATGCCAGAGATGCGGATTGACGATTTGACTTCGAGTGGAGTAATAATCGATGTTGAATTCGTCGGGGAACTACGGAACGAACAAGTGAAGGCGATTCAATCAATCGCGGAACATGACCTAGGTATAATTTCAGCAAGAACAGGATTTGGAAAAACCGTTCTGGCCGCTTACATGATTGCTAAAAGAAAAGTCTCGACGCTTATTTTGGTACATAATCAAAATTTATCAAATCAGTGGTTCAATCAGCTACAGAATTTTTTGAGAATTAACTCTGAACCATTCAAGGAATACACCCCTACTGGACGAGTGAGGAAAAAAGAAAAAATTGGCACTATTTTTGGAAATAAGTTCCAACAGACAAAAGTAATCGATGTTGCTTCGATTCAAAAACTTTCAAAAATGTCAGAGGAAGAACGGAACACTTTTTTTACAGACTATGGAATGGTAATTATTGATGAGTGTCATCATATTGCAGCATTTTCTTTTGATGGTGTAATAAAACAAGCTGCTTGTAAGTATATTTTGGGATTGAGTGCTACGCCTAAACGGGAAGATGGTCTGACACCCATCATTAATATGAGATGCGGCCCTCTAAGATATGAAAGTTCTCAATTACAAGAAGAGAATGTTCTTATTAAGCAATACCTATACCCAAGATACACATCGATTGGCGAATTAGGCAAAGAATTTAAGAAACTATCCTATGTTGATCAACTCTCATCTCTCAGTAAATCTATAAATAGAACTCAGCAGATTGTCGAAGATATTGTGGCGAATTTCAAAACAGGGCGAACGTGTCTGGTTTTAAGTGAGCGCGTAGATCACTTACAGTTAATTGAAGCCGAAGTTTCTAAGCATCTTTCTAGTAATGACCTGTATAAACTTATTGGCGCAGGAAATAAAAAAAATAATAAAAATGTTGTCTCGGAACTGTTGGATCGAACTACGCCTTATATTTTATTTGCAACTGGGAAATATGCTGGAGAAGGATTTGATTTACCTCAATTAGACACACTCTTTTTAACTTTACCTTTTCAATCTGAGATTATGGTAAAGCAATACGCAGGGAGATTACAAAGAAATCTTAAAAACAAAGATGAATTAAGAATTTATGATTATGTTGATATCTCAAACGTAATGTTTGCTCGAATGTATCGCAAACGAACGAGATTTTATAAGCAGTTGAACTATGAGCTTGCGGAGGATGAGTTTACAAGAAAATACCAAGCACATATCTATGATGGCAACAATTATTGTCAGTTCTTTAAAGAAGATGTACAAAATACCAAAGAAACAATTTTTATTGCCATTCCCAAACTAAATAGTTCCTTGGTTGGGTTACTCAAACAGAATTTAGCTGCAAAATTTACGGTAGTAACAACGATACCATCTACACTTAACGGGAGATCAAGAGTAAATCAACAAAAGCTTGTTGAAAAATTACCCAGTAATAGTGTCATTAAATTCTTGCCTACAATTACTCAGGCAGTGTGTATTTTGGATAGGTCAATCTGTTGGTACGGAAATATATCTTTTTTGAATAATTCGAATCGGGAGCAAACTTCTTTACGTATTATTAATGAGCAACTTGCGAAAGAATTTATAGATGGAAATTAATTAATAATCTACTGAGCCACCGAAAATAGTCGGTATTTTCCGATTTTATACGAATGAATTCTATTATTGTCGGCAATATTTATTTTTTAAATATATAAATTGTTAGTTATTGCCGTTAGGTGCTATATTGTAAGAGAGGTGATCAAATTGAAGTATTTATCCGTAACAGATTTAGCAAAAAAATGGAATTTATCCGAGCGAACGGTCAGAAATTATGCGAGAATGGGACGAATCACAGGGGCAAGATTAAATGGAAAGACTTGGGAAATACCTGCGAATGTTAAGAAACCCAAACGCTTAAATAAAAAGGAAGTACTCTCCCCCAGCTTGTTAGAAATAGTAAAAGATGAAAAAAGAACCCATCAAAAAGGAAGCATCTACCATCGAATCCAAATTGATTTGACGTATAATTCTAACCATATTGAAGGGAGTCAATTAACTCATGATCAGACACGATATATTTATGAGACGAATACAATTGGTATAGGAGAGAATAGTATAAATGTAGATGACATTATGGAAACAGCCAATCATTTCCGTTGTATTGATGTAATAATTGAAGAAGCTAATTATCAGTTAAGTGAATCCCTTGTAAAAAAACTCCATCAGATTTTAAAAAACGGTACCAGTGATTCAAGAAAAGAATGGTTTGCAGTAGGTGAATATAAGAAGCTGCCAAATGAGGTTGGCGGAAAATCAACTACTTCACCTGAAAATACAGCTAAAAAAATGAAAGAACTCTTGGCTCAGTATAATAAAGTAAAAACAAAGACATTTGAAGAAATCATTGCTTTTCATTACGAATTTGAATCTATCCATCCTTTTCAAGATGGAAACGGTCGAGTCGGGCGATTGATAATGTTCAAAGAATGTTTGAGAAACAATATGGTTCCTTTTATCATTAATGAAGAATTAAAGCTGTTTTACTATCGCGGTTTAAAGGAATGGAAGACGGATAAGGAATATCTGATGGATACTTGCTTATTGGCTCAAGATAGGTTTAAAAAACAACTAGATTATTTCAGAATCGAATACCAGTGAAATCAGCCCAGGTAATTTAGATGTCGTATTTTTCTTAAGAATATAGCAACCGGCTATTCAGATTAGCAAGGTTATTTGTTTTTTCTTTTTTTCAAACGTAGTATAATCAAACAAATAATAAATCTGGAGGGATTGAAGTGAGTAATTGTCCGAATTGCGGAAAAGAAGTGAGTGAGGGTGATAAGGTTTGTCGCTATTGTGGGTTTGATTTGACTAATTCCAAGGCAGAATTATCTCCGGTAATGAAAGAGAAACCAACCGTTTTACAAATGGAAGCAGCAAACAGTTTGGGGGTTACTCGAGCGGAGCTAAAACAAGAAGTGCAAAGAAAGCTGTCCGGTCGATACGGAGAATGGGTTCCGACCATTATTGGTTGTGGTATTGTGCTGGTCGGTCTTATTTTCTTGATGATTTTAGTAATGGGAAATTTCGGCGCAGAAAATGATTTTTACAGCGATTATTCGGGTTATTCTTATGTGGAATATGATCGGTCTAATTCCGGTTCTAATTTATTTATAGGTGGATTGCTGAGTCTGATTTTATTTGCGATTATTTTGTTATTTTCAAGTCAAATTGAACCAGTTCTTCAATGGAGCGGTATTTTCACTTTGAGAGGACAAAAAGCTGATGGCATAAAGATTTTCAAATACTTTGTGAAATCACAGAAAAATCGTGTGATCAAGGCCAATTTACTGATTACTCTGTATACTTTTTTATGGTCATTGCTGTTTGTGATTCCAGGTATTATCAAAAAAGCTTCTTATGCAATGACAAATTATCTGCTGGAAAAACGACCTGAATTATCTGCGAAGGAAGCAATCGCTTTGAGCCGGCAGATAATGAAGGGCTATAAATTGGAATATCTATTTTTACAAGCATCTTTTTATTTTTGGTTTTTCCTTTATGGGATGACCTATGGATTGGCTGGATTTTATGTCGTACCTTATTATTCCGTCACGACAATGGCTTTCTTAGAAGTTCTTTATCAAAAGTTTGAAGCTGAGCAAGCGGAAGAATGGGATTTTTAGAATGGAGCAAATTCTGAAAGGAGCAGGAAACCATGAATGAGGAAGTTTTTGAAGCTGATTTTGACGAAAAGGATCCCTTTGGTGAAGAGGAATCAGAAGAGTTGGAAGAGTTTGTGCTTGCAGCAGAAGAAGACGACGAGGAAGAGCAGCAATTTCAAAGCAATCAGGAAGAACAACTCTTTGAAGATTTCATGCAATGGAATTTTCTTGATGGGGAGTAAATGACAAATTGTCCTATTTAAAAGCCGAGAACCATTTCTCGGCTTTTTTGTTGTACTTGAATGTAAATTCAAGAGCTAAAAATCCGACTAAAGTCTTAGAAAAAAGTACTTTACCTGTCGGAGTAATCGTAGTATGCTAATTACAACGACAGATGAAGTACTTTTGGAGGGGAAGCAAAATGATCTCAAGCGATGGAATACGCGGCTACAATGATGCGATTATTTTGTCAATCCTGAAAAAAAATGATTCCTATGGATACGAAATTTCAAAAACGATTCGTGAAATGACAAAGGAAAAATATGTAATCAAAGAAACCACGCTGTACTCCGTTTTTTCTCGATTGGAAAAAAATGAGCTTATTACCTCCTATCCTGGTGAGGTGACACATGGGAAAAAACGAACCTACTACAAGATCACTAAGGTCGGTTTGGATTATTTGAATGACAAAAAACAGGAATGGCAGTTGACAAAAGCAGTTGTTGATCAGTTTATGGAGGGAAATTAAATGGATACGATTCGCAATTATTTAGAAAGTCTTTTTATTGAAGTACCACGAAACAGAGAAACAGAAAAATTAAAGACTGATTTATTGGCAAATATGGAAGATCATTATCATGAACTAATTGAAGAAGGAAAAAATGAGCACGAAGCAATTGGTACGGTAATCGCAACATTTGGTTCCATCGATGAATTGCTGGATGAAATGAATTTGGAGAAAGAAAAGGTATTTGCGGAAACAGATGGTGAGAACAATATTAGCTTAGAAGAAGCAGAAGAATATTGGCGTCAAGCGAAGAAAACCAGTTTTCAAATTGCTAGTGGCGTGTTTATTAGTTGTTTAGCAATCGCCGGCTTCTTCTTTTTTGCCGGATTAGGTGGACTATCAATTGCTTTTGGGCTTTTATTTCTAGGAGCGGCTGTTGCTGTAGGTTTTTTCATCGTTGCCGGCATGAAAAATTCAGAATTGAATCGTTTTTTAGGCAATCGATTGATTTCGGGGAAGGTGATTCATGCAGCACAACTCAGAGAAGATGCTTATCGTAAAAGTTTTAGTTTCTCTTTGATTGGTGGAATCGGTTTGTGTGTATTCTCGTTGTTCCCAATTCTTGCATCAATGACGATGTATGCAGGTGGAACAATTGGTATTTCAGGATTTTTCATCACGGTGGGTGCGGGAGTCTTTTTACTTATCTACGGCAGCTGTGTTCGGCATTCCTATCGTCGGTTTACTCAAAACAATTATTCTTGGTAGAAAAGAATTAATAGCAAAAACTTGCTCAGAATTTTTTGATTCTGAGTTTTTTTTTATGAAAAAACAAAAGCTTAACTGATAAACATTCTCAACTATAACAAAAAAAATTATAAATTACAACGTTGAATTATACGATATATAGTGTGATAATTATTCTCGAACACAAGATATTGTGCTGTTCGCGAATTTTTTTATTTAGGAGTGATTTTTGTGGCAAAAGCCTTGAGCTTTCAATATATTGAAAAATTAAATCAAACGATTCAACAATTTTCTGGTGTCTTCCCCGTCGAAAAAGAAATGACCATGACTTTTGAAGGGATTTCCCGTCTGATTATGCTGGATCGTTATGCCTTTAAAGATCCTAACGGTCAAACGATCACAAAAGGGGATTTGGTTGTTTTGACGACCCATCCAGATCCACAATATCCGGCAAGAGGAATCGGTGTGGTGCAGGATCAAACAGACGATCGATTAATCATCGAAGTGGAAGAAGAATTTCGCACGGCGTTGACGGATCCTCTCGAAGCAGCTTCTGGTCTGGTTGAACGTCACAAAAATGAAGTAGAAAAACCCATGGAAATTTATTTCGAACAAATTGCAAAACGTGTAGCGACAGGTATTGCAAAGATGGAAAATGGTAAAAAACAAGAAGAATTATTCCAAACTTTTTATCAACAGCTGGTGGAACAAAATTTGATTCCAGCGGGTCGAGTGTTGTATGGTGCGGGAACAAATTCGGAAGTCACCTACTTTAATTGTTTTGTAATGCCATTCATCCATGATTCACGAGGCGGTTTGGCAACTCACCGACAAGAAGTGATGGAAATTATGAGTCGCGGGGGTGGTGTTGGAACCAATGGGTCAACCTTGCGTCCACGAGCAGCCATCGTTCATGGGGTCAATGGAAAATCATCCGGTTCAGTTTCGTGGCTGAACGACTTGGCAAATCTTACCCATTTAGTAGAGCAGGGTGGCAGTCGGCGAGGCGCACAAATGATTATGATGGCAGATTGGCATCCAGATATTTTTGAATTTATTATTTCAAAAATGCAAAATCCGGCTGTTTTGCAGCATTTGATTGCTACAACGAGAAGTCCTATTGTCAAAAAATTAGCCAGTGAAAAATTGTCCTTTACCCCTTTAGCAGAAGCAGAGAAAGAATTTTATACGGCAGTTATTGAGAGTCAAAAAGCCAGCGAATTCAATGACTCGCAGTACCTCAAAGAAATTAAACAAAAATTACAGCAAGGCGGCAGTTATTCTGTTAAAAATAGTGAATTTTTATCTGGGGCAAATATTTCTGTTTGTCTGACAAAAGATTTCATGGATGCAGTAGAAAACGATAATGAATATGCCCTGCGTTTCCCAGCAATTGAAGACTATAATGAAGAAGAGATGGCAGATTACGATGAAAACTGGGCGGAAATTGGCGATGTCAGAGAATGGGCGACAACAGGCAGACGGGTAAAAACTTATGAAACAATCCAAGCTCGGGAATTGTGGAATTTGATTACTTTTTGTGCGACTTACTCAGCAGAACCAGGAATCTTTTTTATAGACAATGCAAACGAAATGACGAACGCTTCTGCCTACGGACAAAAGGTCGTGGCAACAAATCCTTGTGGAGAACAGCCACTAACCCCTTATGCCGTTTGTAATTTAGCTGCGATTAATTTAGCAAATATGGTTGATAAAAAAAATAGACAAGTAAACTTTGAAAAATTAGCAGAAGTTGTTCGTGCGAGCGTTCGTTTCCAAGACAACGTCATTGATGCTACCCCTTATTTTTTTGATAAAAATGAAACCCAAGCCAAAGGAGAACGTCGTGTTGGTTTAGGTGTGATGGGTCTTGCAGATTTATTGATTTACTGTGAAGAAACCTATGGATCAGAAACCGGGAACCAATTGGTGGATAACGTTTTTGAAAAAATTGCCACAACAGCCTATGAGACATCTATCGAATTGGCAAAAGAAAAAGGAAGCTTCCCATACTTAATTGGAAAAGACGAACAGGAAACTCGTGAATTACGGGAGAAATTTATTCAATCCGGTTATATGAAAAAAATGCCTGAAGCGATTCGTCAAGGCGTTCTTAAATATGGTATTCGAAATTCTCATTTGTTGACGGTTGCTCCTACTGGTTCAACAGGAACTATGGCAGGGGTTTCGACTGGCTTGGAACCTTATTTTTCCTTCTCTTACTTCCGCAGTGGCAGACTTGGTAAATTTATTGAAGTGAATGCAGCAATCGTTGAAGAATATTTGGCCGATCATTCTGCTTATACCAAAGAACAATTACCGGAATTTTTTGTTTCTGCTATGAGTTTAACTCCGGAAGCCCATGTTGGCGTGCAATGTACCATTCAACGCTGGGTAGACAGCTCTATTTCTAAAACAGTCAATGCACCACGAGGTTATCGTGTGGATCAAGTAGCAGCAATTTACGAAGCACTTTATCGCGGCGGAGCAAAAGGTGGGACCGTTTATGTCGATGGCAGCCGAGAGAGTCAAGTGTTGACGCTGGAAGCGCAAGAGAATTATCAGGAAGCTACATTGGAAGATGAAAATGTAGTGACGGTGGATCAACAACCATTGGAAGGAGAAATCTGCCCAATCTGTCAAAAAGGAACGATCGAAGAAATCGGTGGTTGTAGTACGTGTACCAACTGCAAAGTCCAATTAAAATGTGGACTGTAATCCAGAAATAATGAACAAGGAATACTTTTTATTTATGGACCGATAGCTTGAAGGGAATGCGGTGGAAATCCGCAACAGCCCCTTTCTACTGTAACGTGGAGATTCCTAAACTCATTCAAAAAACTTGAATAGGAAGACAACACGAAGTCAGATAGCTTCAACTAACGGCACTGGACAACATATCAGGGTGAATTGTCCAGCATCCATTTCTTTGACATGGTTTTTTGCCATGCATCAATTAGTGGTTGCTGGACACTCTGTATTTTATGGAGTGTTTTTTGTGTGAAAGAAATGGGGAGAAAAATGAAAAAAACGGTGCAGATCTTTTTGACTCTGCTTTTGGTGAGTCAGTCTTTTTTTATGAGTCTGCCGGTGTTTGCGGCGGTAGTTGAAGCAAGTAGCGAAACAAGGGAAAGTCAAGAGACTTCTTTATCTTCAGAGCTGATAACGAAAACAGAAGCCACAACAACCGCTGAAACGATTAATTCCTCGACACATTCGAGTGAAACAACTACTTCAACAGAAGAAAGTACAACTGCGAGTGAAAGGAATTTACCACAATCTACAGCAGTGAGTGAAACAAAAGCAATGGAAGTAAAACAAACGAGCAAAACAATTACCGTTTCGGTGGAAAAATTTGTGTTAGGTCAAGGCTACATCATCGAGCCACAAGAAATAAATGTGACACAAAATTGGAACTATGCGCAAGTGCTGGATTCTATATTTAAAAAAGCCGGCTACGGGTATGAGCATTCTGGTACACTAGCCAATCAATTTTATTTAGAAAGTGTCAAAAACAGTATCAATAATCCATTAGCTATTCCACAAGAATTGCAGAATTTTGCGAAACAAGCGGGAATATCTTTGTCAAATACAGAAAAAAATGAAGCCAATCAAAATTTAGCAGAATTTTCCTACACTGCGACATCTGGTTGGATGTATTCCATAAATAATCAATTTTCTGGTCGGGGAATGAGTGATACTTATCCGCAAAATGGGGATGTTTTTCGAGTTCAGTTCTCTTTAATTGGTTATGGGACTGATTTGGGCGCAGCATACGCAGAGACAGACTATCTGCCAATTGCGGACAAAACAGCGTTGACGAAAAAAATAGCGCAAATCAATCAGAATAAAAACGCCTGGCTTAATCAAGGAAGCAGTTATCAAGAAGCCTATCAAAATGCTTTTGAAAAGCTTACTGGTCTAACGGTTTCTCAGACAGAGGTCAATCAAGCACTGGCTTGGTTGCAAGAACCTAATAAAAATAATGAAGCGGCTACAGCAGCATCAAAAGTTGAAACCCAAATCAAGCAACTAGGTGCAATTACGACCCTTGCTCAGGAAACCGAAGTGCGTGCTGTCCGCGAAGCTTATGATGCTTTATCTGGTGAAGAGAAAAAGCAAGTGGCTGCAGAGATTCTGCAACAGTTAGTTCAAGCAGAAGTTAAAATCAATCAATTAAAAGAACAACAAAAAATTGATCAACTGATTAAACAAATTGAACAATTACCTGAAGTAAGTCAATTGACTGTGGCAGATAAGTCACAGGTATTTTCTGTCAAAAAAATTTTTGATGGGTTCTCTTCTGATCAGCAGAAAAAAGTGATTAATCAGGGAAAATTACAAGCTGCAATAGATAAACTAACTACCGTTTCTCCGTCAGAAACGATTGCTGATTCATTGCATGGGGCAACCACCTACTTGACCACCCATCTTAAAACGTTGGATGAATGGTCAGCCCTAGCGTTGGCTCGTTCAGAGAATCCAGCAGACGAAGCAACACGAACGGCTGCCTACAAAAAATTAGCAACCACGATTTTGAAGGTCGATTACGGGTCTGGTAGTGGGAAACGTCCGTGGACGGATGCGGAACGTCAAACAATCGGTGTGTTGGCTTTAGGCGGCGATCCCACAAATGTTGTGGGAAAAAATTTGATTCAATTGATTGCTGACAGCGACCTAAATGGAACTATCAACAATCAAATCTTTGGTTTAATCGCTCTTTACTCAAAAGAGTATGCAGTTGAAAACCGTGAAGCTAAGATTCAACAGTTGATTGATGCACTCACTCAACAACAGCTGAGTGATGGCGGCTGGGCACTATTTGGTAATGCAGGGGATATCGATGTGACGGGAATGACCTTGACCGCATTGGCTCCTTTCAAAGATCAACCGGCAGTAAAAAAAGCTATTTCCAACGGTGTTTCTTTCTTTAAAAATTGTCTAAATGAGCAGGGACAATTTTTTATTGCAACTTATTATTCACCAGAACCCAACGCAAATAGTCAAGCGCAGGCAGTTTTAGGTCTGGCAGCGGTGGGAGAAGATTTGACCCGCGGGGATTATCAAAAATCGGTCACACCGATCGAAGCATTGCTTGCTTTTCAACTGGAAGATGGCGGCGTCCGTTGGTTGATGGAGGATACAAAACCAGATAGCATGGCAACGGCACAAACTGCCCATGCCTTAAGACAAGTATTGTTTCAGCAAGCCAACAAGGGTGTGATTTATCAATTTACGAAAAATCCGGTGCCCACACTTCCGATTGAAAGTGAAGAAACGGCTGTTCAGCGAATGACGAAAGTAATCAATCAATTGCCGGATAGTCAAGTGTTGACCCTAAAGGAACAAGAAGAAGTCGAAACGGCGGTGATGGAATATAACTTGCTTTCAACGAAGGTAAAAGAAAAGATTTCCGCAGAAAATCGCAAAAAGTTAAACCAGTGTTCTGTAAGAATGACAGAAATTGTCGCCTCTGCAAAAAAAATTGCGGCAGTGGAAGAAAGTATCAGTTATTTACCAACACCGGAAAATATTTCTCTTTATTATCAAGGAATGGTAAAAAATACCCGGAACAAATATGAAAGTTTATCTACCCCGGAAAAAAACCAACTTTCTGCTAAATCTTTAGAAAAACTGCAAATGGCTGAAAAGAAAATTGCTGACTTAATTGCAGAAATAGAAAGTATTGCCAATGGTATAGAAAATTTACCGGAAAATCAGCAATTACGTTTAGAAAATTTGGCTGAAGTGAGTCGATTAACTACTGCCTTGGCACAGTTATCTGAAACTTCCAGAGAAGAAGTTTCCTTAGAACTACAAGAAAAACTGGCTCAAGCAAGAGATATTTTAGAAAAGCTGGTGATGGATCGACAAAAGGCAGATCAACTCAAAGAGAAAATCGAGAACTTACCCCAGTGGGCGAAGTTGCAACTTTTTGATGAAGCAATGATTATCGATGTTCGTGCTGAATATAATCAGTTGTCGGCAAGCCAAAAAACAATGATATCTTCCGAGTCGCTGAAAAAATTAGAAGAACTGGAAGAACGATTAGATGAATTAAAAAAACAAGATATGGTTTATCAACAGGTGCTTGACCATACGCAAAACTATGTCTTATCATTATTTACAAGCTACGTGCCGACCTATTCCAATGAATGGCTGATTTTGGCATTGGCACGTAATGGGTATCCACAAAACTCTCCGTTAATGACGACTTACTATCAAAACGTAGTTCGTCGACTACAAGAGGTAAATGGGCAGCTGCATTCAGTAAAATACACGGAATATTCACGGTTGATTTTAGCGTTAACTGCGATTGGCAAAAACCCAGCCGAAGTGGCAGATTTTGATTTGTTTTTACCCTTGCAAGATTTTTCTAAAACCATCTATCAGGGAATCAATGGTGGCATTTTTGCTTTGCTTGCTTTAAATGCGGCTCCTCAGCAGAAAACCATGACAACCAGAAAAAAGTTGCTTGATTACCTTTTAGAAAAAGAAATAGTTGGCGGAGGATGGACTCTTTATGGGAAGACACCGACAATTGACATCACCGCGATGACTTTGCAGGCTTTAGCGCCATACCGCCAGCAGCCAGCAGTAAAAAAGGCGATTGATCGCGGACTCACCTTTTTATCTAAACAACAAAATTCTGCAGGAAGTTTTGGTAGTGCCAAAACAGAAAATTCTGAAGAGATTGCGCAGGTAATCCTTGCATTGACGGCATTAGACGTTGATCCGACAAAAGATTCTCGATTTATCAAAAAGAAAAATCTGCTAGAAGCATTGGCAAAATTTCAGCTTAAAAATGGTGGCTTCATGCATGTTCTGCCAGGAGGAAACAGCAGTGGCGGAGGTGCACCTGGTGAGGCAAATGGGATGGCAACCGAACAGGCGTTAAGTGCCCTTGTGGCTTACCAACGATTGGCAGACAAGAAGACAAGTTTTTATCAAATGTCAGATGTTGTTTCACTATCAGATCAAGAAACCGTCGCGCAAGTGAGTGAGCAAATCAAAAAATTAACTCAGCCAAACCGGCAACCTGAAGCAGTCAAGCTAGCGCGAGCAGCTTATGATGGACTAACTGGAAAACAAAAAAAATTAATCCCTGCAGAAGTCTATCAACTATTAGTTGCGTCAGAAGGAGCAATTCAAAAATCAGAGAAAACAACGGAGAATGAACCAGAAAATTTTCAACGTGAGTCGGGAGATAATGGTATTGCTTCTGTCACTGAATCCACTGCGGGTTTTCAACAATTTGTTAGCAAAAAACGACCTTCTGCTACTACGCAATACCTACAAAAACCCATGACACAAGCAGCCGAAACACAAACAACGAATACTATTCTTAATAATAGTCAATCTGGTTGGAATTTTGTTGGGGAAACCTATACTCCAAAAAAATCTGTCCCGCAAAAATACAAGAAAGCGAAGGCAGAAGAATTGCCAATTCCTGAAATTATAGGTGGAAGTGTCATTTGTATCCTACTGGTGGGTGCTGGCTTATACAGAGTAAAAAAATCAAGAAGGGAATTATTGAAATGAAGAAAAAATGGATAGCCTCCCTTCTAGTTTTTCTCTGGTTCTTAGGTAGCTGTACACCGCAGACAAAAGAAACAACCCCTTTAGCCAGTGTGACGAACCTAAATGAAAATGGAATCGTGAAAAAGGAACAGTTGGCAACAATCAGTGGAAAGAAAAAGGTTTACACATTTAAAGGAACCGCAGGCACGATCCAGTATCAGTGGCTGTATCAAGGGAAACAAATCCAAAATCCTGTCGATCAGCATCTTAAAGTTACTTTTCAGGAGGGGTTGCAGGAGATTAAGGAAGCAGCGAACCAAGCTAGTGAAGCATTGGGTGTGAAGATTGAAAAAATGACTTTAGCGGAAACACCAATTATCGAAATCTATTTGCCTAAAAAATGGCAGGCAGACAAAGTTCTTCTTGTTCGTAAAATCAATGGTAAGCTGCAAACACTTAAAGAAAGTCAACCCCAAATTTCGACTGCCGGAAAGCAAACCAAACTTTCCTTCACCGTACTGGAAAGCGGGGTGCAATATTACCTGATTGGCGGCAAGACTAAAGCAGAAATGGAAAAGGCCTCTGCACAAACAACGAGTTCGTCGCTGGCAAAACAAATAACGCAATCATCTACAGCTCAGCAAGAAGTTGATCAGGATTCTACGCAAGAAACAATCCATCCAGAAGCAGAAACGCTCAAGCAAGAAACTTCTTCTGTTGCCTCTTCACAGACGGATTCAAAGGAAGAACCAGAAAAAATGGTGACCGTTTCAATTTCTGCTTCTGCACTTCTAAAAAATCGAGAGAAACTAAAAAAAGAAAAGCAAGCCTTCCTGCCAAAGGATGGATGGATTTTAGTCCCAACACAGGTTGTATTAAAAGAAAATGATTCGGTGTATGATATTTTAGTTCGTACAACGAAACAAGTAGGTATTCAAATGGAAGCCAGCTGGACACCGATGTACGACGCGTATTATGTTGAAGGAATCAATCAATTGTATGAATTTGATGCTGGAAACTTATCTGGCTGGATGTATAAAGTCAACGGGTGGGTGCCAAATTATGGGGCATCAAAGTATCGTGATTTGCAAGCAGGAGATCAAATTGATTGGTTATATACGATTGAATTAGGAACGGATCTTAATTCTGGAGGAGAATAACGATGAACTTACGAGAAAAAAGAGATGCCTTTTCTCAAAGCCATCCTGTAATTAATTTTCTCTATTTTCTTTTAGTCATTGGCAGCAGTATGTTTTGTCTGCAGCCGTTGATTTTGGGAATTTCCTTTCTATCCGCTGGCATTTATGCGAGTTATTTGAAAGGAAGTCGGCAGTTTTTTAGACGGTTACTCACTTTTTTGCTGCCGGGAATGGTCGTGGTGGCGCTGCTTAATCCCGTCTTTAATCATTATGGAGTGACACCGCTGCTCATTTTAGAAAATGGAAACAGAATTACAATGGAAGCCATCGCCTATGGGGTTGTTCTAGCTGCGGTGCTGGGAATTACTTTAACCTGGTTTACTTGCTACAATGCAGTGATGACTACAGACAAATTTGTGTATTTATTTGGGAAAATTTTGCCTGCCAGTTCTTTGGTTCTATCCATGGTTTTTCGCTTTGTGCCAAAATTTTCTCAACAATTGGCGGTGGTTCGTCAGGGACAAAAAAGTATCGGTCGAGATTTTTCACATGGGTCCATGATTCAAAAAATGAAGCATGCATTGACGATTTTTTCCATCATGATTACTTGGTCGCTGGAAAATGCGATTGAAACAGCAGATTCAATGAAGGCACGAGGCTATGGATTAAAAGGCCGTAGTGCATTTTCACTGTACCGTTTTGATCGCCGAGATGGTTTATTGCTCAGTAGTTTGCTTTTGTGTAGCGGTGTATTTTTTTATTTTTGGCGCAGGGGACAGTTTTATACCAGTTACAATCCGCAATTAATCATTTCTTTGCCTAAAACATTTGGAGAAAGTTTAGGATATCTCAGCTTTCTGATTCTTTGTAATCTCCCAATGATTCTAGCAGTATATGAAAAAATTCGGTGGCGACAAGCCAGAAAAATAGCGGGAGGTGCAGGAAGTGCCACTATTAACCATCAATGATTTTTCCTTTTATTATCCCGATGCAAAGTCGGCGGCCGTTGCGAATTTTTCCGGAAAAATGGAAGAAGGCAGTTTTACCGTATTATTTGGAAAAAGCGGCAGCGGGAAAACTACGTTGCTACGACAGCTTAAACCAGTTTTAGCTCCTCATGGGGAAAAAACGGGGAAAATATTTTTTGAGAATCGTCCATTAGATACACTACCCCTTCGAGAGCAAACGACAGCAATCGGATATGTTCTGCAAAACCCAGAAAACCAGTTAGTCACCGATAAAGTCTGGCATGAATTAGCATTTGGTTTAGAAAGTTTAGGCTATGATTCGGCGACGATTCGTTTGCGGGTAGCTGAAATGGCCGCTTACTTCGGTCTTCAAAACTGGTTTCACAAAGAGGTAGCTGAATTGTCGGGAGGACAAAAGCAGTTATTAAATTTGGCAAGCGTTATGACCTTGCACCCTCGTTTACTAATTTTAGACGAACCGACTTCACAGCTGGATCCAATCGCTACGACAGAGTTTTTAGAAACGATTGCAAAAATCAATCGAGAGATCGGTACGACGATTTTGCTGACAGAGCATCGCTTACAGGAAGCGTTACCGATGGCGGATCAGGTGTGGTTGATGGAAGAAGGCCGATTGACTGTAGAGGGAACCCCACAAAAAGTCAGTCAGATTTTGTCAGACAGTCCTAATGATTTGTTTGCGGCAATGCCGGCACCTGTACAAATTTTTGCTCATGCATCACAACAAAATACCCCAATTCCTTTGACTGTCAGAGAAGGGCGGACATGGTTGGAAACTCTTTCTCTTCGGAAGTTACCTATTCAAACAGATCAGCCGATAAATAAAAGTAAGCAGCCAATCATTGAAGTGAAGGATGTTTGGTTTCGTTATCAAAGTGAAGCAGAGGATATTTTGAAAGATTTCTCTTTTCAAGTAGACAAAGGTAGCTTTACCGGAATCGTTGGCGGGAATGGGGCAGGGAAAAGTACGATGCTTTCTTTACTTGCTGGGCTAAATCATCCTTATCGGGGTAAAATAAAAATTTTGGGGAAGAAAATTGAACGTTTTTCGGATCAGGAGTTGCATGTGGATCTGTTGGGCGTCCTACCGCAAAATCCGCAAAGTTTGTTTGTGAAGAAAACAGTTGGTACCGAGCTTGCGGACATGTTGCAGCCAAATCGAGTCACTAGTCAGATGACAACCCAACAACTTATTACCGGAATCGCTGAGACCGCCAAATTAGAAAATTTATTGGACCGCCATCCCTATGATTTAAGTGGTGGGGAACAACAACGATTGGCGCTAGCAAAGATTTTACTGTTGCGACCCAAAATTTTATTGTTGGATGAGCCAACGAAAGGGTTAGATGCTTTTTATAAAAATGAATTGGGACATTTGCTAAAGGAATTACAGGCGCAAGGTGTGACTATCGTGATGGTTTCCCACGATATCGAATTTATTGCTGAGCATGCAGATACCTGCGGATTATTTTTTGATGGACAGATTATTTCAACAAAAAATGCCAAAGCTTTTTTTGCTGGAAACCATTTTTATACGACTGCTGCCAACAGAATGGCACGAAAGTATTTTCCCAATGCAGTTACGATTGAGGATGTGAAGAAATGTCTAGACGAACAGAAGAATTTTTAAAAGCTTTTTATGCCGATCAACCTTTTCCTCATGAGACGATGAAAGAAAATGAGGAAGAGGAAATAGAGGAGTCAATTTTGCCTGTTGTTTCTCAAAAAAGACGACAATCTGTGTCTAAACGAACTTTCATCAGCTTGGGAATCGTGTTTTTGGGGATACTGCTAGTCTTAGTCATTATGCCGAAACTAGGCAGTCGAAATTATTTGACAGCAAGTTTGCTTCTTTTAGGATTAGCAATGCTTCCTTTTTTCATTGTTTTTGAAAATCGTAAACCACAAGCGCGGGAATTAATCATTTTGGCAGTGCTGATTGCTCTAGCTGTTGCTGGTCGAGGGGCATTTTTCATGTTGCCACAAGTTAAACCTGTGGCTGCTATTGTGATTATCACTGGGATTGCTTTTGGTCCAGAATCTGGTTTTTTAGTGGGGTGCTTTACGGCTTTGGTGTCGAATATTTTTTTCAGCCAAGGTCCTTGGACACCGTGGCAGATGTTTGCGTTTGGGATGATTGGTTTTATTGCCGGTTTGCTGTATCGTTGGGGACTATTGAAGAAAAATCGTTGGTCCTTGGCACTTTTCGGTTTTTTCAGCATTTTCTTCATCTATGGTGGGATCATGAATCCAGCATCTGTTTTATTGTTTATGCCGACCTTGAATAAAGATATTTTACTTGCCGCTTTTATCTCTGGCGCCCCCATGGATTTGATTCATGGAATATCAACCGCTGTTTTTTTACTTTTATTTGCGAATCCCTTTTTAGAAAAGTTACAACGAGTAAAACAAAAATATGGATTATTATAAGGAGTTAGTATGAAAAAAATTATTTCAACCACTCTGCTTTTTTTGAGTGTTCTTTTAATCAGTGCCTGTTCACCAAATAATAACGAACAAAAGGGCAACACGACAACAACGGAAGCTGTTTCACAAACAGTCACGATTGCGTTGAAGGAAGACGGGCAAGAACTAAGCAGTAAAAAAGTTACAATCAAAAAAAATGATACTTTGTTTGAGACGATGAAAAATAATTTTGAGATCAAAGACCAAGACGGATTTATTACGGAAATTGACAATCATGTTCAAGATGAAAAGGCCAATAAATATTGGACGTATACAATCAATGATCAGCCGGTTTTAAAGGGAGCCAAAGAAATTAAGTTAAAAGCCGAAGATCGGATTATTTTTAATTTGGCAACACAATAATATCTGGTGGCGGAGAAAAAATTTTTTCTCCGTTTTTCTAGTTTTTCTTAAGGACAGGCAAGATTGGTTCTTCTGATTGACACTCGTGATATACTATTCTCAGTTTGTAAATACATAATGAGGTGAAGATGCCTTGAATGAACGCATAAAAAATAAATTAGCGCTTTTACCAGATCAACCGGGCTGTTATCTGATGAAGGATAAAAATGGTACGATTATTTATGTAGGAAAAGCCAAGATTTTAAAAAATCGGGTACGCTCCTATTTTACCGGCAGTCACAATACAAAAACGGAACGGTTGGTTTCTGAAATTGATGATTTCGAGTATATCGTGACAGAATCTAATATCGAAGCCCTGTTGCTGGAAATCAATCTAATCAAAAAGAACGATCCTAAATACAATATTATGTTAAAGGATGATAAGACCTATCCCTTTATCAAAATTACCAATGAAAAGTATCCTCGATTGATGATTACGCGTAAAGTATTGAAGGACAAGGCCCTTTATTTTGGTCCATATCCCGATGTTGGTGCAGCAAATGAAACGAAAAAGATTTTGGACCGGTTGTTTCCTTTACGTAAATGCGGTACGCACCAAAAAGAACCCTGTTTGTACTATCATTTAGGGCAATGTTTGTGTCCATATGTGTTTCATGTTGATCCGCAAATTTTTAAAGACATGGTAGAAGAAATCAAAAGTTTTTTAAATGGCGGGCACACACAGATTCAAGAAGAAATTCAAGAAAAAATGAACGCAGCAGCACAAAATTTGGAATTTGAAAAAGCAGCCGAATATCGGGATCAGATTCGAGCAATCGAAACAGTCATGACACGGCAAAAAATGACTCAAACGGATTTCATGGATCGGGATGTTTTTGGTTATGCTGTAGATAAAGGGTGGATGTGTGTTCAGGTCTTTTTTGTCCGTCAAGGAAAGTTGATTGAGCGGGATGTCTCTATTTTTCCGTTTTACAATGAACCAACCGAAGATTTACTGACGTATATCGGACAATTTTATCAAGAAGCCGAGCACTTTATTCCGAAAGAAGTTTTGATCCCTAACGATATCGATCAAGAAGCTGTTGCTGCGGTACTAGATACAAAAGTATTGCAACCGCAACGGGGAGAAAAGAAAAAATTAGTTGAATTAGCTAACAAAAATGCTCGAGTGGCATTAAGTGAAAAATTTGACTTGATCCAACGAAAACAAGAACGAACGATCGGTGCAGTCGAAAAATTAGGTAATGCCATGAACATTCCAACACCAATTCGCATCGAAGCCTTCGATAACTCGAATATCATGGGAACAAATCCAGTTTCGGCAATGGTTGTATTTGTGGATGGAAAACCTTCGAAAAAAGATTACCGAAAATACAAAATTAAAACGGTTGTAGGACCGGATGACTATGCTTCTATGCGTGAAGTGATCTATCGCCGCTACTCCCGTGTGATCAAAGATGGGCTAACACCACCCGATCTGATTATCATTGATGGTGGGAAAGGACAAGTAGATGCCGCAAGAGAAGTTTTGGCGAATCAATTAGGAATGGATATTCCTATCGCTGGATTAGCAAAAGATGACAAGCATAAAACCAGCGAACTTCTTTTTGGTGCAAATTTAGAAACAATTGCATTGGAACGTAATTCACCAGAATTTTTCTTGTTGCAACGTATCCAAGATGAAGTCCATCGATTTGCCATTACCTTCCATCGTCAATTGCGCAGTAAAAATAGTTTTGCTTCAAAACTGGATGGAATTGAAGGGTTGGGTCCTAAACGCAAGAAATTACTATTGAAGGAATTTAAATCCTTAAAAAATATTCAAGCAGCCAGCGTTGCCGAAATTCAGGCAATCGGTATTCCGGAAAAAGTTGCTCAAAATGTTTTGCAGGAATTAGCGGCTCCAGAAAAAGCGAAGAGTTAGACGAAAGATTGAACCTGAAGTGTGTTTACGCACTTTAGGTTTTTTTGTATGGCAATACGGGTGTACTTCAAGAAATTTTTGCTTGAAAATGAGTTAAGAATTTTTGTGAAAAGACAGTGAGAAAAATTTGTTGAAAATATCACAATCGTGAAAGGAAGAGTTGCTTAATAACTCGTATTACTTGATGTTTCACCAATAAGTTCTATACTTACAGCATGGAAGCTGTTTTGTTTACTAGCTTGCAATCGATTAAAATATAGTGATTTTTATGAAAAAAAGGGGTTCTTTCAAATGAATGAAAAAAAGCAAGCTTCTGGGGGAATTGAGAGCCTTCAAATAGATGAGGTTTATCACGAGCTTGGAAGTCGTCCGGAGGGATTAACAAATAAAGAGGTCTTACAGGCGAAAGAAAAATTTGGTACAAATAGAATTGAAGAAGCAAAAGGTGAATCGATTTTTATCAAGTTTATCAAAAATTTTGTCAGTCTTATGGCGATTTTATTGTGGGTTGGTGGTGCAGTGGCACTATTTTTCACGGACACACCACAACTAGGGGTGGCAATCTGGTTGGTAAACATTATCAATGGGTTGTTTAGTTTCTTTCAAGAAAATCGTGCAAGCAAAGCAACAGAAGCCTTAAAAAAAATGTTACCTTCATATGCTCGCGTAATTCGAAACGACAAAGAAGAACAAATTCTGACGGAAGACCTTGTTCCTGGAGATGTTTTGTTAATAGAAGAAGGCGATCGGATTTCTGCGGATGGTCGGTTGATTCAAACAACGGACTTACAAGTCAATCAATCAGCTCTGACGGGAGAATCGAATCCAGTTAGAAAAAATAGTGAGGCAATTATTGATACTCACGCTAGTAAACTAGAATTTAAGAATATTGTTTTTGCGGGAACCAGTGTTTCAAATGGCAGTGGAAAAGTTGTCGTCTCAACGATTGGGATGAACACCGAATTTGGAAAGATCGCGGGTCTGACACAATCACTCGGCGAAGAAAAAAGTCCTTTGCAGATTGAATTGGATCGTTTAACGAAACAAATCTCGATGATTGCTATCTCGGTAGGAGTGTTTTTCCTAGTGGCGGCAGTCTTTTTTGTCCATCAACCAGTAGCAAAAGCATTTATTTTTTCTTTAGGGATGATCGTGGCATTTATCCCAGAAGGATTGTTACCGACAGTTACGCTGTCATTAGCAATGGCTGTTCAAAAAATGGCGAAAGAACACGCGCTAGTAAAAAAATTATCCTCTGTTGAGACACTAGGTGCAACATCCGTTATTTGTTCGGACAAAACAGGAACTCTCACCCAAAATGAGATGACGGTTAATCATGTATGGCTGTTAGATCAGGAATACGAAGTGACAGGGTTAGGCTATGCTCCAAAAGGTAAACTAATGAAAAATGGTCAACCGATTACGGCATTTGATAATGAAACTTTGGAATGGGTTATTCGGGGAGGGAGCTTGTGCAGCAATGCGCGAGTATTACCACCAGACGATGAAAATCCTCGCTATACAGTACTGGGTGATCCCACTGAGGCCTGTTTGGATGTAGTTGCTGAAAAAGCCGGTATTGATTTAGTTGAAAATGAAGAATTAGCAAAACGAGTACGAGAATTACCCTTTGATTCAAATAGAAAACGAATGACAACCATCCATGCGATGAAAAAAAACTTTTTCGGAAGTAATCGGGTTTCTTTCACAAAGGGTGCACCAAAAGAAACAGTTGAATTGTGTAAGTATACGTTGAAAAATGGTGAAATCCAAGAAATCACAACGGACGAACAAGAAAAAACCATGATAGCAAATGACCAATATGCCCGTCAAGGATTGCGGGTTTTAGCAGTTGCCTGTCGTCTCTTGGATCAAGTAGATGGCTTACCCAAAGGACTTACTAGCTATACGCCAGAAATGATTGAACAAGAAATGATTTTTCTAGGGTTAGTTGTGATGGCTGATCCGCCAAGAGTTGAAGTTTCAGCAGCAGTTGAACAATGCCATCATGCAAGCATTCGTATCATTATGATTACGGGTGACTATGGTTTGACTGCGGTCAGTATTGCAAAACGAATCGGAATCGTCAAGGAAGAAAACCCACGTGTGGTAACAGGAATCGAACTAGAGTCTATGACGGATGATGAGTTGAAAAAAGCATTATCTGATGAAGTCGTTTTTGCAAGAGTCGCACCAGAACAAAAATTTCGTGTCGTTACAAACTTACAAGAAATGGGCAATGTTGTTGCGGTCACCGGTGACGGTGTAAATGATGCACCTGCATTGAAAAAAGCAGATATTGGGGTTGCGATGGGGATAACCGGAACGGATGTCGCGAAAGAATCGGCAGATATGATTTTAACGGATGATAATTTTGCATCGATTGTTCGTGCGGTAGAAGAAGGAAGAGCTGTTTACACCAATATCCCAAAATTCTTGGCTTATATTTTTAACAGTAATACATCAGAAGCGGTTCCCTCTGCGGCATTCTTATTTTCTCGGGGAGGGATTCCATTGCCCTTAACAGTTATGCAGATATTAGCTGTCGATCTTGGAACAGATATGCTTCCAGCTTTAGGTTTGGGTATTGAAGCGCCGGAAGAGGGAATTATGTCCCGTCCTCCACGTTCAAGAAAAGATCCTTTGCTAAATAAAAAACTTCTTGTTAAATCCTTTATTTGGTATGGATTGTTAGAAGCGACAGTTGCGATGGGTGCATTTTTCTTTTCCTACTGGCTGAATGGTGGTTTTGGGCAAGAACTCGCTGATTCGGGGTTGATTTATCGGCAAGCAACAACGATGACTCTAGGGGCAATCATTTTTTGCCAGATAGGTGCCGCGATGAATTGCCGAACCGAAAAACAATCGATTTTCAAAATTAAGTTGTTTTCAAATCGAACCATCAACTTTGGCTTGATTGTTGAAATTTTTCTATTTTGTCTATTAGCATATGTTCCAGTGTTTCATTCCTTGTTTAACACAGCACCAATTGCACTTGCTGAGTGGATTTATCTGATTCTTTGCCCAGTTCCAATTATTGGCTTGGAAGAAATCAGAAAAGCATGGCTACGGAAAAGAAGTATTTAGAAGGAGGAAGCAAGATGAAAATTATTGTTGTTGGCTGTGGTCGATTGGGTTCAGGTTTGGCGACTGAACTATCCCAAGATGGGAACGAGGTGACGGTTATCAGTTCAAAACCAGAACTGTTCAAAAATCTGGATGCTGATTTTGAAGGAGAAACATTGACAGGTATCGAATTTGATAAAGAACTTCTTGAAAAAGCTGGAATTGAAAAGACGGATAGCTTGATTGGTTGTACGGAAAGTGATGATATCAATGCCTTAGTTGCTCGTATCGCTAAAAATAAATATCGGGTTCCTAAAGTGATTGCCCGATTGTACGATCAAAGAAAAGTTGATGTGTATAATGCGCTAGGCATTCAAGTGATTGCTACGACAAAGTGGTCAATTGCCAGAACGAAAGAATTGCTGACATTCAGCACTCTTGACAGCGTCATGACGATTGGCAATACGCCTGTTGAAATTTTGCGTCTAGTCATCCCAAGCCTCTTAGATAATTCTGTTTTGATCGATGCATTTCCGTTAAATGAAATTCGTGTCGTGGCACTTGGACGAGGAAATGATACCTTCATTCCTTCCAATGGAACAGTGTTGAAACAAGGGGATCGGCTATATGTATCTGCGATGCCGGAATCGTTGAATAGAATCAAACAAATCATGGAGTTGTGAGAGGAGAATTTCTTATGAAAGTATTGATTATTGGCGGTGGGCAAGTTGGTACCTATGTTGGAAAAAAGCTGAGAGATTCTAACAATGAAGTGAAAATTATCGAAAAACGTTCAAAAGGTGTTACTCTGCTAAAAAATATTTTTCCAACAAATGATATTATTGAAGGCGATGGGACAGATCCTAAAGTATTAGAACGTGCTGAAATCAATGATTCGGATGTGGTTGCTTTTGTTACTGGTGCAGATGAAACAAATGTCGTCGGAGCAACGATTGCAAAATTCGAATTTGGTATTCCAAAGGTTGTTGCACGGGTCAATAGTCCAAAAAACGAATGGCTTTTCAATGATGAAATGGGTGTAGACATAAAAGTCAGTCAAGCAGACATCTTATCCAGTATTATCATCGATCAAATCAATTTAGACGATATGGTCACTTTGGCGCATTTGAATCAGGGAAACAATGCGATTGTCGAGGTAATGATTCGAGAAAACGCAAAAGCTGATAAATGTTTTATTAAGGATCTTGAAATTCCTCTTGATACGGTAATGATTGCGATCACACGAAATAAAGAAACGATTATTCCTAAAGGCGATACGCAATTACTTTCAGGAGATCGCTTGTTACTGTATACCGGAGAACAAGGAGAGAAAGATTTGTTGAAGCTGTTGCGGTAAGAGAATACCAAATTAATCCAAAAAATGTGGCAAAAGAATTTTATTCCCTATCGTTATTTTTTTGTTTGTAGAAATAGCAAGGAAAAATAAAGGGTGATAAAAAAAGTCTTCCATACGCTAAAAAATTACGTATGGAAGACTTTCTAGCTATTATTCACTTTTCAGATTTTCTTCACTCATTTTTGATGTCACTTTTTCGTCTATGCGTAGAAATGGTAGGTAGATAAAGACACTTGCAATGATAATCAACACCTGTAATACTGCCGCACGCCAATCTCCACCTGTTGACAAGAAGCCAGAAATTACGGGTGGTGTTGTCCATGGAATTTGTACTACGACATGATTTATTAGTCCGATTGCAGTAGCAAAGTAGGCAACAATTAGAGAAAAGATGGGTGCAATCACAAATGGGATAATTAAGCTTATATTAAAAACAATTGGTAAACCGAAGATAATTGGTTCACTGATATTAAAGATTGCTGGTGTGACGGATAACTTAGCAAAATCTTTATAATCTTTTCGACGACTAAAAATGAAGATAGCTATCAATAAGGCAATAGTATTGCCTGAGCCCCCCATAACTGCGAAGGTATCCTTGAATGCCATATTAATAATGTGAGGGATAGCTTCTTTGTTTGCATAAGCAGCCATATTTTCTTGCATGTTTTGAATCAAGAAAGGATCAAGTAATGAACCAGAAATAACCGCTTGATGGATTCCAAAACCAAAGAATAAATTTGCGATTGAAGTAATCAAAAGAAATCCTGGTAAACCGGTTGTTACTTTGCTCAGTGGTCCAGTGATGATAGTTGTGATTAATTTATTTACGTCCATGTTGAATAATAAATTAATGATAAAAGATAAGATAGCAAATGACGTTACAGTAATCATTATTGGGATAAGGACGTTGAAAGATTTTAATACAGCTGGTGGTATGTTTCCGGATAACTTAATTTGCAATTTTTCGTTGTTAGATAATTTTATAAACAATTCAGTTGCTAAAAGACCAACAAAAATTCCGACAAACATGCCCGAGGCACCTGTATGTGTTACGGGAATAACACCGGTAACCTCAATAACTTTTTGAGCATTTTCAGGTGTGAACATCATTTTCATTGGAGTAAGTACGATAAAGGTTGAGATAGCTACTAACACAGCCGCGATATGATTTGTATAATTTCTGCTGATGCACATATGATAAGAAACAGAGGCAACTATCAGTAATGTTGTAATGCTAAGAGTACCATTGCCAATAGAAATGCCGATTTGTTGAATAGTTGTTAATGTGTCTGGATTAATTAGCTTTCCCATAAAACCAGTCGGTTCTAAAATAACATAATTAATTAGTGTTACAAAACCAGCTAACATCATAAATGGCATAAATGTAGCAAATGCGTCTCTCAATGTTCGTAAGTGAATTTGGTTTCCTAGTTTTGTTGCAATTATCCCAAACTTTTCAAATATAATATCTTTTCTACTTCTGTCCATCAAAATTCCCCTCTTCATTTTTGTAATCGATTTCCTTTCACAAATAGATAATACATCATCTTTTTATAAAAGTAAATTCCTTTTATTAAATATATATATCTTTAATCAGAGGGAATAGAGAATAGGGAAGAAAAAGCTATTTTTCTACAAAGACAGCTTCAAAGATAAAATCTTTATAAATATGTCTGGAAAGAGAGTACTCAAAAGGATTTCCAGAGGATAAGGAGACCACCTTATCTACTTCAATCATGAAGTCTCCAGGAGTGATATCTAAAATTCGAGCATCAAATTCACTTGCTGTATCACCTTTGATCCAGATATGAGAAGACTTTATCTCAAGTCCTAATTCATTTGTGATATAGGAATACACTGATTTTTTCAGATGTTTTGGCTCTAAACCGGGAATAATCGTTAAAGGCATGAATGTTTGCTCTATAGAGTACGGTAAATGATCAATAAATCGACTACGAATAATATTATACACATAATCTTTTGAGTCTATATTAAGCATTTCTGCTACCTTATCAGTAGGTAGTTCAATGGAGAAGGTATGTATCTCTGAATCGACATGTTCTTCTCCCATAACATCGAACAGTCCTTCATTTGGGCCAAATACCTTTGAATTATCTATCGGTTTTCGCAAAACTTCTGTACCAAAGCCGCTTCGACTTCGGACTAATCCTTCCGAAACCAATAGATCTACTCCTTTTTTTACCGTCAGCTTACTTGTATTATATAATTCTGACAATGCGTCTCCAGTGGGTAATTTTTCTCCAACTTTAAATTTTCCCAATGCTATTTTTTGTTTAATATCAAGATAGACCTCCATGTATCGTGGTATTTTCTTCATTTTCTTTCCTCCATCTTTAAAACTATAGTAGTATATATATTTTAACACATTTCCGCTGCAGTTATCTATAATAATGTATACTAATTAAATAAAGATATATAACTTTTTATAAAAGAGTTTTCTTTTTCAAGAAGAGGTGGTATGATTAGAAAAAGATTTGGGAGGTAAATAAATAATGAATTTAACAAAAGTAACTTTTCCAAAAGATTTTTGGTGGGGATCAGCATGGTCAGCGGAACAAGCAGAAGGTAGAGGAGAAACTGGTAAAGCAGAGACAGTTTGGGAACGATGGTATAAAGAACAGCCATATAGATTTTATCAAGGTGTGAGTTCAGAAATCACGACAGATCATATTCATAGATATAAAGAAGATGTGCAGCTAATGAAAGAAACTGGACATAATTCTTTTAGGGTCTCTATTTCATGGGCAAGAATGTTTCCTTCTGATGGTATTGGGGAAGTGAATAAAAAAGCTATTTCTTTTTATCGTGAACTGTTTACTGAAATGAAGCAAAACAATATCAAGATTTTTGCAAACCTGTATCACTTTGATATGCCAGCAAAATTGCAGGATAAGGGTGGTTGGGAATCCCGAGAAGTTGTTGAAGCTTATGTCAATTTTGCAGATACTTGTTTTAAAGAATTTGGAGATCTCGTATATCATTGGTTTACCTTTAATGAACCCTTGGGACCAATTCTAGGATCTTATCTAGAGGATTTTCATTATCCTAACATTGTTGATTTTAAAAAGGGAGCACAAGCAGCGTTCTTTACCATTTTAGCTCATGCAAAAACAATTCAAGCTTTTAAGAAATATGATTTAAGTAGTAAAATTGGCGTCATTTTAAATCTGAGTCCTACTTTTCCAAGAAGCCAAAACCCAGCTGATATCAAAGCGGCCGAAATTGCTGACTTGTTTTATACACGTAGCTTTCTTGATCCGATGGTTAAAGGAGAATTTCCGAAAGAATTGGTAAATCTTTTAGAAAAGTATCAACAGTTGCCTGAAGATTACAAAATAGAAGATTTAGCAATAATTAAAGAGAACACTGCTCAAATTTTAGGATTAAATTATTATGAACCTCGTCGAGTTAAGGCACGTTTAACTGCTGTTAATCCAGAGAGTCCATTTTTACCAGAATGGTTTTTTGAGAATCATATCATGCCAGGTAGAAAAATGAATGAATATCGTGGCTGGGAAATTTACGAAAAAGGTATCTATGATTTGTGTATGGATATAAAAAATAATTATAATAATATTGAATCTTTTATTTCGGAAAATGGCATGGGAGTAGCAAATGAAGAAAGATTTATGGATTCAAAAGGACAAGTCATCGATGATTATCGAATCGATTTTATTAAGGACCATTTAGCTTACTTATGGAAAGCAATTGATGAAGGTTGTAATATCAAAGGTTATCATCTTTGGACTTTTATTGATTGCTGGTCTTGGATTAATGGATATAAAAATCGTTATGGATTAGTTTCCTTGGATTTGTCAAGCCAAAAAAGAACAATCAAAAAAAGTGGAGAATTTTACAAACGACTGAGCGATGAAAATGGATTCGTATATGATCTCGACCAATTAGTATAATAAAAAATATACAGTATTTGGGGACTATTTATAAAAGCTTTAGTAGCTTAACCTATTTATCTGGTGTATAATAGCACCAAGTTAGCCGAGTTGTTGAAGAAACACCGCCATTAGCGCAGTAGCATGCAGATGTTTTGTTCAGAAAGTCGATGGGTGCTGAGAATCGATCAAGTCTGTTTTTGTGAAGTACACTAATCGCTTTTATCCAGTTAAATAGAAGAGTGAAAAGTAGCAATACTTTTAAATAAGGTGGTACCGCGGAGAGATTCGTCCTTAAATTGAGGATGAGTCTCTTTTTGGTGTTTTCTGAGGCTTATTGATAAAAAAAGAGGAGAATGAATATGGAGAAAAAAGTTCAGCCATCGTTGATTGAAGCAAGTCTTATGTTGATTTTAATCGTGGTTAGTATTGCGGTGGGGGTAATTGGTATTGGGATTTCCCCGAATGTTGCAATTTTATTTTCGATTGCGTTAGTGATGTTGTATGCGGCAATCAAAAAATATTCTTTTGATTTGTTGCATCAAGGAATCATTGAAGGGATTAAACCAGGAATTATTCCAATTATGATTTTTATTTTAGTGGGTGCTTTGATCGCCGTTTGGATTCAAGCGGGAATCATTCCAACTTTAATGGTGTATGGTTTTCGTTTAATCAGTGTGCAATGGTTTGTTCCATCGATCTTTGTCGTTTGTGCCATTGTTGGTAGCGCAGTGGGTAGTGCGTTTACTGTTATGTCTACGATCGGAATCGCATTTTTCGGAATTGGTGTTACGCTAGGACTGAATGAAGCATTGGTTGTTGGTGCCATCGTTTCAGGCTCTGTTTTTGGCGATAAAATGTCTCCACTGTCAGAATCCACCAATTTGGCCGCAGCAATTGTTGAAGCAGATTTATTCCAACATATCAAGCACATGATGTGGTCAACTGTTCCAGCTTTTGTACTTTCATTTATTCTGTATGTTGTTTTAGGGCAGAGCGATCATTCCGCCAGTTTAGAACAAGTAAAGACAGTGACAAAGGTTTTGGAAGAACAATTTGTTGTTTCGGGCTGGGCATTATTTCCGTTATTTTTGATGTTCTTTTGTGCGTGGAAGCGACTGCCGGCAATCGTGACGATTTTACTGAATATTGTCGTCGCAATTGTCATGGTGTTCATTCAAAATCCGCAAACAAGCATCCAAAAAATTGCGACAGTCATTGAATCGGGATTTACTTCCGATACGAAAAATCAACAGATTGATTTATTATTGAGTCGTGGAGGCATTGAAAGTATGATGCCAACTGTTTCATTGATTATTCTGACTCTGTCTTTGGGCGGGTTATTGATGAAATTCGGACTGATAACGACAGTAATGAATCATATTGCAGAAAAATTGAATAGTCCGGTCCGCTTGATGTTTACTACCTTAATGGCAAGTATTGGTGTCAATTTATTTATTGGTGAGCAATTCTTATCAGTGATTTTACCAGGAAATGCGTTTAAAGAAGTATACAAAAAGGCGGGATATGACCCGACTGTATTAGGCCGTGCATTAGAAGATGGCGGAACGGTCATCAACTATCTCATACCGTGGGGAATTGCGGGAAGTTTTGTCGCAGGAACCTTTGGCGTACCGACACTGACTTATTTACCGTTTGTTTTCTTCAGTCTATTGTCGCCACTGTTTTCACTAATTAGTTCAATTACCGGTTTTGGAATGAATCGCTTAAAATCTAGCAATTAATTTATTGTCGAAAAAAAGAATGTAGTGTTTTTCCGTCAATAAATTTTTCCGCCTGATATAATAAAAGAAATGAAAAGAGCTGAGTAAAATGCCTTCCCTACTGATTATTGAAGATGATTTGCGTTTGAATCAGGCACTTTGTCTCTTTTTCAGAGATGCTGGTTATCAAACAGAAAGTGCCGCTGATTTGCAGACGGCAAAAAAATTGGCTGCATCCGTTTCTTTCGATTTAATTTTGTCAGATCTTATTTTGCCTGACGGAACGGGATTTGCTTTTGCCAAATGGTTTGGTGAAGAAAAATGCCCAATTATTTTTTTGACGGCAAAAGATGAAGAAGAAGATATATTGGAAGGATATGATGTGGGTTGCATCGATTATATTGTAAAGCCAATTAATCCCGAAATTTTGAAACGAAAAATCCAAGCGATTTTGGAACGTACATCTGTTGATTTAGCAATCATTCGTTATCAGGACCTTTCTGTCGATTTGGAAAAAAAGAAGGCTTTCATTCAAAATAAAGAGATCAAGCTGACTGCAAAAGAGTATAAACTACTAGCTGTTTTGGTACAAAACCGAGGAAAGATTTTAACGAAGGAAACGTTGCTTCGGAAAGTTTGGGATATTGATGGCAATTTTGTGGGAGAAAATACGGTTAGTGTAACCATTAATCGATTACGAAAAAAAATCAACGACAATCCTGCTGATCCGTGCTATATCAAAAATATCTTTGGTCTAGGCTACACGTTTGGAGACTGAAAAAATGAAAAAAGAGCGATTGATTGAAGGAATGTTGCTAATTTTTGCAAGTATCTTTTTGTTTTTTTTCATTGATCTTGGAAAAATTTGGTGGTTGCTTTTGTACTTGTTTTTTCTTTCGGCAGGTATCATTTATTTCAGCTTGATTCGGCGGAAATTTGAAGGTGAATTGGTACAGATTTCTCAACAATTAGAAAAATTGATGATGAAGCAACCTTTTCATCCCTCTGAAAGTAACCAAGAGTCACTAATTGCTAAAATTAATTCTCAAATTTTTAGACTACAGGAAATTAATAATCATGCTCAACATAATTTGTTAAAGGAACATCGAGCAGTGAAAAAACAAGTATCTGACATCGCCCACCAACTGAGAACACCATTGGCTAACTTAACACTGTACTTGGAACTGCTTTCAAAAAAAAGCAGTTCAGCAACAGAAAAAGATGCCTATCTTGCTATTTTACAAGATACGAGCCAAACGATTAGATTTTTGACGGAAAAATTTATTTTATCTGCCCGGTTGGAAAATGAAATAATTCAAATCAAAAAAAATGAAGAGTCCTTGCTTGAAATCATTGCAGAATCCGTTAGTGAAGTCTATCCTCAAATCACAGAAAAACAGTTACAACTACAAGTAAAGTCTGTTGAAGATACACCGACAATAATGGCAGATAAAAATTGGCTGAAAGAAGCCATTGTGAATGTATTGGAAAACAGTATTAAATACTCACCTGAAAAATCTAGTATTACAATCCGTCTAAAAGTCAATGAGCTGTTTACAGCAATTACTGTCGAAGATCAAGGAATTGGCATTCAGGAGCAGGAAGAAAATTTGATTTTTCAGCGTTATTATCGGGGAAACAAGGTTAAAAATCAACCGGGGTTTGGTTTAGGTCTCTATTTGACACGGGAAATCGTCAAAAAACATGATGGGTTCATTAAGGTAAAACGAAAAAATCCAGGACTAGACGTGAGCATTTATTTACCAAATGGGAGCTTCAATCTTTAGGTTGAAGCTTTTTTGTAACCATTTTGTTAGATTTAGTCCGTAAAATAGAAGGTAAAGGAGGGAAATAAAAATTGGAAACGATTGTAACGATTAAACAGCTTTCAAAAGTCTATGGAAAAAATGAAACCAAGGTGAGTGCTCTAACAGATATTAATCTCACCATTGCTTCTCAAGAATTTATCGCAATTGTCGGTTCTTCCGGTAGTGGGAAATCTACACTGCTGAATTTATTGGGAGGAATTGATTTACCAACGAAGGGCGAGATACAAATCTATCAACAAGATTTGGCAAAGCTGACAAAGGATGAAGGAACGATTTTTCGGCGCCGCAATATTGGATTTATTTTTCAAAACTATAATTTATTGCCAGTATTGAATGTCTACGATAACATCGTTTTACCGCTAAATCTAGATGGAGTAGCGATAGACCACTCTTTTTTAGAGACCATTGTTTCAATTCTGGGCTTGACGAATAAACTTGATCGGATGCCGAATACTTTGTCAGGAGGACAGCAGCAAAGAGTGGCTATTGCGCGGGCGTTGATTACTAAACCGGCGATTATTTTGGCGGATGAACCGACCGGAAATCTAGATTCGAGGAACAGTATGGAAGTGATGGGACTGATACAAAGATTAGCCGAAAGATTCCAACAAACGATAATCGTAGTGACTCATGATGAAGAAGTTGCGCAATTAGCGCAGCGAATGATTCGAATTGAAGATGGGAAAATCGTGTCAGACAGCAGGTGGCAGGTGTGAGATTCAGAAATAATAATGGGAAAGCTATTCGCCAAATAGGTAATGCCTATTATCATAAAAATCGCCGAAAAAACTTTTTGTTGATTGGTACAATTATTACAGCAATTTTCCTAATTTACAGTGCATTTTCTGTGGGAAAAGGAAAAATTCAAACGGATTATTTAGTGACTGCGCGAGCTGCCGGTTCTGTTGCTTCTGTGAGAATCGAAGATGGCAGCAAAGCACAAGTGCAGCAATTAAAAAAAATGACCTATCTTTCAGCAGTAGGGATAGAAAAAAAGTTTGGCAAGATTACATTGAAAAAAGACACAATTGGTGAGTTGGTGTATCTAGATCAAACAGTTTATGAAAAAATGAAACTTCCTGCAATGACAAATCTTCACGGAAAATATCCGGAAAAAGCGAATGAAATTATGCTACCTCTCCGAATTCTGCAACAATTAGGACTTTCGAAAAACAGTATTGGTAAAAAAATTCAACTGACGTTTCAACTCGAGACAAGGACGACTACACAGAATTTTTTGTTGTCGGGGAGTTATCAGGAATACGCAGATCCTTCAACAACGCTTCCTCAAGGATTTGTTTCGGAAGAGTATTTGACCCAACATCACCTTGCTTTATTTCCAGCTAATTTGTTAGTTATGCAACAGGGTGATTATACAGGTGAAGCCATCGAAAAACGACTCTACAATGAGTTGCCAATGGTCAATAATACGCAACAAATCGTTGGGATGACTGACTTTCAAACACAAGCAGTGAATGGGATATTCGGGAGCTATGGAATCGCTTTTTTTATATCGTTGATTATTTTGTTTGCGATGTATCTTCTTCTATATAATCTGCTATCTATCAGTTTGGACAGCCAGCTTCGAGAGTACGGATTGTTGAAGGTACTGGGAACGACAAATAAACAGTTGCTAAAAATTATTTTTTATCAAACGGGAAAAAATTTAGTGATTGGAGAAGTAATCGGCGGAATTGGTTCTTACTTGGCAGTTTCATTAATGCTGCCGTTAGTTTTGAAAAAACTCTACTTGACGGGTTTTGGTTCGATTGAAGAGTTCGTGATGGGAGACCCCCTGTTACTGATTTTTACTTTGCTTGCTGTGGCAGGAATGCTGTTGTTGGCGACGGGGCATGTTGTGAGTAAGCTTGCAGTCATGTCTCCGTTGAATGCCTTACATTTTGTTGAAGTTCCCTCTGGAAAAAAGAAAGCAAAAATCAACAAACGGGGGATATCTATTTTTACGATGGGAATAAAAAATGCACTACGCTCAAAAAGAAAATTTGCGGTAACGATTGGTTCTCTTTTTTTGGGCAGTCTTGTTGGACTGGGTGGATTTGTCCTGATAGAGGGAACAAATACCGTAAATGAGATTAAGCAAAATCCTGATTTTACCATTATTAGTTTCTTTGATTCATTTTATTTGGGTGAAAAGGAAGGACCCGTAAATTTTACGGATAGATCCGCTATTTTACCCGAGACACTTATCAGTGAAATTAAGCATTCCTCTTTTTTTGATCATAAGAAATCTCAAGCAGTCAAAGGCAGTTATGTAAAAATCGATTTGAAGAATCAAGCAGCGTTAGCACCTAGATATTTGGCAAATAAACAAGAAAGCTTTAACACGAACGCAGGCACTATCCAGGTTGTGGATACAAAAACGGTTCAAAAATTAAAAAAATATGTGCAGCAACTCGACTACCAGACAGATTTTTCTTCCTTTGAAAAAGGAGAGGGGGTATTTTTATTGCATCATCATCTATTATCTAAACAATTGGAAGTTGAGACAGAAGACACCTTAGGACAACCGATTGACTTTTTCTCTGTCACGGTTCCAGATGCAAAGCTGCAACAAACGAAACCGTTAGCCGCATTAAAATGTTCGGGTTATTTGGATAATACCAGTGCTGCCTTTCCAAAATTTACTCGTGGATCAAACGGAACAGACATCAATTATTTTATTATGACAGAAAAAGCTTTCGAAAAAGTATCTTTGCCAATCAAATATTTTTCTTTTGATTTATGGCAAAAAAGCGGCTCAGAAACACAAGTCAGACAGGAATTAACCCATGTAGTTCAAAAAGCAAATCAAGAAATGGGAGAGGCAGATATGATTGGCATGTTTGCCAACTCTGATTCTCTTGAAGCAGAAAAAAATAATTCTCAATCCACTCAATTTGTTTTATTAGTGGTCTGTAGTGTCTTGATTTTTGCCGGCTTGCTAAACTATTTCAATACTTTACAATCAAATTTGATTCTCCGTAGAAAAGAATTTATTTTGATGGAAATCCTCGGTTTGACATCACGTCAGCTTTGGCGATTGGTGTTGACAGAAGGACTGTTTTACTGGTTTGTTTTTACACTTAGTCAGTTAGTGATTGGACGACCACTACTGCAACTTTTTGGCAGTTTGGTGAAGCGAAAATTGCCGTATTTTAAATTTGAGTTTCCCTGGAGTGCATTGGTTGGGCTATTACTTGGTATGTTCATAATTTGTCTTCTCTCTTCCTTTTTTGTTTATCGAAAAACAAAGGAGCAGTCAGTAATAAAGTGAGAGAGAAAATTTAGACATTTTTTTTGTTGACGGTTTTAGGAAAATTTTGCTACACTGTCACTAGTAAGGAACTTTCAGAGAGGGGGAAACGAATCAATGGTCTGCATGTCAAAAATAACGCCAAATGAATTTAGCCTTCGCTATTTCATCAGCTTTTGTCATGATCTTACCTTCAAAAATGCGAACAAGGGAGCAGTCTGCCAAAAAATCGCAAATAATGAAGGAGATCAGTGACCATGAGAAGCGTTTCAATCTTCTAATCGTTTATAAAATAACGAGGTCATGATGTTTATCATGACCTTTTTTTATGGTCTCTGATCTATAAGGAGAGAGACAACATGTTGATACAAGCAAACAAAGTTACAAAGAATTTTGGAACTACACCGCTTTTTAAAAAGTTGGATTTAACGATTCAATCGGGAGATAAAATTGGTTTGGTAGGGATAAACGGTAGCGGAAAGAGTAGTTTATTGACTATTCTAACTGGAGCAGAAGGAATTCAAGAAGGTGTCGTTGCTCGGAAAAAAGGATTGGCAATTGGTTTTGTCCCACAAAAATTAACAAGAAATAAAGAAACAGTAAAAGAGTATTTATTGACCAGTTTCCATGAGCTGCAAAACTTAAGGCAAGAAATGCAACGAATAGAAATTCAAATGACAGATGTTGCGGCTGATATTGAGCGCCTGCTAATTCAGTACGGGCGGTTACAAGACTGCTATGAAAAAAATGGCGGTTATACTTTGGAGGACCGCATCAGTGGGACATTAAAAGGACTGGGAATCGGTCATAAAGCGGAAGCTTCACTTCTGCAGTTAAGTGGTGGAGAACATGTTAGAGTTGAGCTGGCACGAATTCTAGTGGGCAATGCCGAGGTGCTTTTGCTGGATGAGCCGACCAATCACCTGGATCTTGAAGGAATTCAGTGGTTGGAAAATTATTTGAGCCATACGAAACAAGCCTATTTGATTATATCCCATGATCGTGCATTTTTGGAGAACGTTGTAAACCGCATTGTAGAGATAGAAGACGAGCAACTGGTCAGCTATCCTGGAAATTATAGCAAGTACGCTACGTTGAAACGGGAACGCATGGCAGCTCTCCAGAAAAATTTTGATCTGCAGCAAAAAGAGATTCAACGGCTTGTTTTGATGGCACGACGTTATCGGCAGTGGGCAAACGAATCGGACAATGATGATTTTTATCGCAAAGCAAAGGAAGTTGAACGTCGTGCTGAAAAGCTTAAGACACAGCTAATCAAACCACCAGTACCCCCTAAGCAGCGACTGCAGCAAATATCCCAAGCAAATCGTTCAGGAAAAGAAGTAGTGATTGCTAAAAATGTCGGTAAATTTGCAGGGGAAAAATTGCTGTTTTCTGATAGTCAATTCACTCTTTATCGTCAGGAGCGAGTGGCTCTAATGGGACAAAATGGCAGTGGAAAAAGTACGTTGATTCGGTGTCTTTTAAGTGATACACCATTGGATGAAGGAGAGATTCGTTTAGGAGCGAATATTAAAGTTGGCTATTTACCACAGAAGCTTTCTTTTGAAAAACCTGAATTGCGCATTTTAGCCTACGTGAAAACAAAAATTTCTGACGAGCAGATTGCCCGCCAAACTCTTGCCCGTTTTGGTTTTTTTGCGGAAGATGTTAATAAACGAATCAAAGATCTTTCGGGTGGAGAACAGATGCGTTTGTATCTTTTGCATCTACTGCAAGATAAAATCAATTTTCTGATTCTCGATGAACCAACAAACCATTTAGATATCTACGGGAAAGAAGAATTGGAAGAAATTTTAGCCCAGTATAATGAAACGTTATTGGTGGTTTCCCACGATCGCTATTTTTTGAAAAAAGTGACAGAGAAACAACTATTGATTCAAGACAATCAAGTCGTGAAAATATAAGTCTTCCAGAGCCTATGCTATACTGAAATTAGAAAGATTCACATTTAGAGATTGAAGGGACGTTTTTTTATGGAAGAATCAATATTTTTCAATGCTGGCAATGCATTAGCTTCTAACTATGATACAAAGGAACTGATGCGCACCGCCCAAATTGAATATTCTAAGCGAAAACTCAACGGCCATCTTGTCATTGTGAAGGATCCGGAAAGCGGGGAGCAATTTCTCTTTGATATGGTAGATCAAGTGAAGCCGACAGAAGAAGGCAAACGATTTACTGAGAAGTATATTGTTGAGCGGTAAATTTTTTTGAGGGAAGCAGTTCTATTTCTTTTTTTAGAAATGGAGCTGCTTTTTTGTGATTTTAAAGGATAGAAAAAGACAAATCAGTTTAGCCTAAAAGGTTCTTTTGCTATAATTGAGGCAATTCAAATTTATTGAACAGTTTGTTCGAAAAAGGAGGCAGTTTGAGATGGACATCAAGGCGACAATCCAGTTCACAGATAAGCAAACGGTAATTGAACTACCAGAATTGGGTAAATTGATTTTGACGAAAGCTAATAAATTAAAGCTGGATCAACCAGCCGTTGTTGTTTGGTCAAAGGATCAAATCGTTTTTGCAATTGAAAAAATTGAAGAAAAGGCAGAGGAGAAGGAGGGCGAACGAGCAGTCGCAATTTTCCCCCCTGAAGAGATTGAACTTGGCTATCTTTCTGAAAAATTAGCACAAATCGCAGAGGAAAATGGCGTAAAATTAACAAAGCGGGACACACCTGCAAAAATTCCTTCAAATCATGAAAAATTAGTGATGAATTATCTTGATACAATTTTAGTTGTGTTAGATAGTTTTGGTGTGACTTTAAAGCCAAAACCAAAGAAAAAACCAGCAAAAGCGCAACATCGCTGGAGCAAAGCTGTGAGTGAAAAAGAATTTTATGTGGAAGCTTATGAGGCAAAAGCCACTGTTATTTGGCAAAAACGGAATGAAATGTTGATTAAAGCTGGCGCTGTGATGAAGCCTGTTGCACCGCTTAATAAAGATGGTTCTGTGGGAATGTCTGCACGTTTTGGGGAAAAGATTCGTTCAGAGCATGCAGATAAATTCAAAAATTTTGTGACAACAGAAGATATCATTTTAAAAAGCGTCAATGAAGTGGGGCTGTTTCTTTATTTTGCAGGAACAAATAGCTGGCTGGAACTAAAGGACGCTGAGGGTAAAACGATTGATGAATGGACGGTTGTGAAGTAGAGAAAAGGCAGGAGAATAGTAGTGAAAAAAATTTTCTTAGTAGAAGCAACTTCAAGCTACAAAAAAGAAATCGGGAATTTTAAAGCAGCGTTTCCTGCTGGTACGAATAAAATTGAAGGAAGCAGTGATTTAGCTGCTAGTCCATCGATTGATAAATGGTTGACTTCACTAGAACAATTACGTTCACCTACTACACCAAGTGGAAAGGTTCCCGGCATTCAATTTCTGGCAATTGATGAGGATCAAAAGATTATTGGAATGCTAAATCTGCGCTTAAGATTAAATGACTATCTTCTGAATTTTGGCGGACACATCGGTTATGCCATCCGACCGGACGAACGGAAGCAAGGGTATGGAACAGAAGTTTTAGCACTCGGTCTACAGGAAGCAAAAAAAAATGGGATTAAACGAATTTTAGTGACATGTAAAGAAACGAATCAGGCTTCAGCAAGAGTCATTGAAAAGAACTATGGACGATTAGAGGATAAACGGTTGAATCATGAAAAGCAGTTAATGAGAAGATATTGGATAGTACTGTAGAAGAAAGTTACCTTTTTCTAAAGGAAAATCCCATACTTTGACAAATAAAACGCTTTCGTGAGATGATATTTGCATAAAAGTGGAGGTGACGGAAATGGCAACAATGGTATTTGCAAACTTTCCAGTGAAAGACTTAGCAAAAGCAACAGAATTTTATACGAAGTTGGGATTTACTCAAAATAAAGAATTTTCCGATGAACGGGCAAGTGGGATGGTCTGGGATGATAATTTCTGGGTGATGCTGCTGACACGAGATTACTATAAAGAGTTCATTGGCGACAAAGAAGTCATGGACCCTCAAAAGATGAGTGGAGCTTTAGTTGCTTTTGGTTTAGAAAGTGCCGATGCGGTCCGTAAATTTGCGAAAACAGCAGAAGAAAATGGGGGCTCTTATTATAAATCAGCACCAAATGAAGCGATCCCTGAAGAGACGATGCTCGGATATGAAGTCAGTGATTTGGATGGCAACATTTTAGAACCAACATGGATGGCAATGCCATAAAATAAAATGAGAAAAAGGTGAAGCAGATTTTTCTGCCGCACCTTTTTTTGAATGAAGATTAATTTGCAACCTCATCAGATGTTTGAACAATCTTACCAACGATGCCATAATCTTTTGCTTCGTCAACGGTCATCCAGAAATTCCGATCAGTATCTTTTTGAACTTTTTCAATAGGTTGTCCAGTAGCTTCCGCAATCAAACGATTGATCCGTTCACGGGTTCGAATGATTTCTTTGGCTTCAATTTGAATTTCTGTCGATTGTCCTTGAACACCGCCAGCTGGTTGATGGATCATGTAACGGGTATTTGGTAAACTGTAGCGATTTTCTTTCTCAGCACCCAAATAAATTGTGATCCCAGCACTCGCTACCCAACCAGTACCGATTATATTTACTTTTGGTTTGATAAATTGAATGACGTCATGGATCGTATCACCGGATTCCACATGACCACCAGGAGAATTGATGTAGACATTGATGGGGTCATCTGCTAAAGCTGCCAACAAAAGTAATTGTGAAGTGACATCTTTCGCTAATTCTTGAGTGATCTCACCATAAATCAATACAGTTCGTTGTTCCAATAATTTTTTCCGGTAAATACTGGAAAGATCATTGCTTTGTTTTTCTTTTTCGTCTTCTTCATCTAAATAAAACATGAAGCCACCTCTTTCTTTCGCTATCACTAAAATGATAGAACAAAAAAGGAATAAACACAATCAATAGCTATTATTTCTGTCCTTTCAAAAAAGAATGGAAAAAAACGCCCTCAAAGTGGACTTTTTACCTTTGAGGGCGTTAGCCTTTAGAACTTATTCAAACATTTTCTTAGCAGCCCGAGCCAAGGTTTTTAAATCTTTGTCGTAGCGTGGCGTTGGTACCAAGCGGGACATTGGAATGCCGGCAAAATGGTAAGCGGCAATCTCGCCGGAACGGACAGCACTTTGTTCAGTAAAGATCATTTGATAAGGTTGTTCTACAAATTCACCGGTAAAGGCCAGATTGGTTGAATGTTGTGGAATGACTTTTGGACGATCCGTTTTTGCTCGATTATTGAACAATGCGGAAGCATACGGCATGTAAACGGGAATATTATTGATGACACTTTCCATGATTTCTGCTTCTTTGTCACGAATATTTCCAGGACCGGGATCGACTTTTGACAGTTGCCCGATTAATTCTTGCAACATTTCTTTTCCGTTCATCTTGATGTATTGTTTGTCCACGAATTCACCACGACGGCGAGGATACAAGAAGTAACCCCAGATAACCGTTTCGTTTGGTTGTTGCGTTGTAAAGTGTGGTTGGTGGTGGACAACGATCGACATGTTGACATCTTTTTGACCAAGAGGCGTAATTGGCGTCGTTGAAACAAATGAGTTTAAAGCATTTCCGGGTACTTGGGTCGTAATACGAGTGATTTCATTTAAAAGAACATGATTTTTTGTGGTCAAAGTAAAGCTGACCCATTCACTGGCATTGCGATCGGCAAAGAATTTATCGGGATTACCTAAATTGTAGAAACGGTCGCTGGCTTTTTTCCATAAGCTTGAGGCAGCACCGTAATCCATATTTTCAGGAGCTGCATGCTCAAAATCACCCAGTGTTGCGGAATCGGTGATTGAACCGTTTGTAAAGATAACTGCTGTGTCTTCATCAACAGGAACATATTCTTCTTCATTCGTTTTGGTATTCAGCATCTTCAAACCAGTCACCGTAATTTCATCTTGCATCGTCGTTTCCTTGAAATCCCAATCAGTAACTAAGCGATCCAAAACAATTTTACAGCCTTGTTCTTTCAAATAATTGATTAAAGGCAGCATAATACTTTCATATTGATTGTAGCGAGTCCGATTGACACCGACTAAATGTTCGATTTGAGTGAATTCATAAATCATTTGATGCATGTAGCGTCGTAATTCTTGTGCAGAGCTTTGCAAACGAAAGGCAAAAGTTGTTTCCCACATAAACCAAAAATTAGTTTCAAAAAAGTGAGGATCATCTTTAAAATATTTAGCAATGGATAGGTTATCCAGCTTTTCTTCTTCGGAATCAGGCATAGCAATCAATTTCGTCAATAGAATCCGATCTTTATTGTTTAAACCAAGATGTCCACCATCAATGATGCCTTTGCCGCCTTCCAATAGACGTGCTTTATCAAAGGTGCGGTGTTTTGCATCAAAATCGCGAGTGTCTTCTGCCGCTGTCATATCTGATTCGGTTGCAGAAGGAATCCGATCCAAAAGATCCATTAAGTCCACATAGGTCCGGTAATTCAGCATCCGACCGCCACGGGCAACATAACCCTTTTGGTTTTCCATCGGATGATTCTTATTCCAATATTCATCTGTAACTGTTTCTGTTGGTGCTCCGTCGTTTGAACCATGATCATCTAAAGAATAAAAGGTGATTTGTTCGCCATTCCATCTGCCTTCTTGAATCAAGTAAACAGCTGCTGCCATATTTGATAAACCGGCACCAATCATTATAGCTTTATTTTTTTTCATCACTAATTCCTCCATCATTGTTAACTTCCGACATTCTTAGAAACTAGATAGACTCATATTCATCGTATAAGTGACTATCATCTTCGAAAAAGCCTGTTTTTTTAGCAAGGTAAGCTGCACCTAATGCTAGGATACCTACTGTTAAGCCAATGCCAAATAATTTCTTTTTCATGATGAATTGCTCCTCTCCAAAATAAAAAATTGATGAAACCTGGGTGTTGCATGAATCGTTACTCATTCCTTCTTTCTATAAAACAAGCATAGACCTGCTTAAAAATGAATGCAAAACATACGGGCTGAAGGACAGGGACTATTTAGACAGTTGGTGTTGTTTGTCTAAAAAAGGAATCAATGAAGCAAAATAGAGGGTTTCTTTTCGAAGGCATAGTAAAATAAAAGAAAGATTAGCGACAGGAAAATAGAAAGGGTGATGAGAAATGTGCGGAAGATATTTTTTTGACAAACACTCCGAGAAACTCAAGGCATATTGGGATTCGGCAATGAAACGTAGAAAAAAGGATGTTGAGGTATCTTTAGCAGAAATCTATCCTTCTAATCACGTCGTTACATTAGGGGCGAATAAGCAAGGAGAGGTTGTTGCTGGAATTACCCGATGGGGGTTTGAAGGCTTTCGCAAAGGGCAACTATTGATCAATGCGCGATCAGAAACAGTGGAAGAAAAGAAAACTTTTGCAAAACATTTTCGAGAAAATCGCTGTGTTTTTCCCATGAGCGGCTTCTATGAGTGGAAAGAGAAAGAAAAATTTTTCTTTTCAAAAGGAGAAACGCTGTATGTAGCCGGTTTTTATCGGATTCATAAGAAGGAAGCAGGCTTTGAGACTGAATCGATTATCCTGACGACTGAAGCAAATGCATCAGTAGAACAAATCCATGACCGGATGCCGCTAGTGATCGAAGAGGAACAGATCAATCAATGGATTACTGATATCGACTTCGCACGGGAAATAATTTCTCAATCAATGCCACTTTTAGAAGTGAAATTAATTGAGGATAAAAAAGAAAATTCTCGCAAATAACTGCTTCAAAAAGTAAATCCGATGACCGTTGCTCTTATTGATAAGAGAAGCAGTCATCGGATTTGTTTATGGATGAAAGTTATTGCTGCTTTTTTGAAAAGAATAGGCCGTGCAAACTTTCTAAAAGAAAATTTTTCGTTGTCGGATTTTTTGAATGGTTGTAAAGAAAATTCTCATACTGATTGGTTGCCGTTTGCCAACTGCCATTTAGTTTCCATGCCGCTTCTGTTCGTTGGCTGTAAACAGTTAGAGTTTCTGCTGGTTGTCGAGGAAGTCTTTTTGAAAATAAAAAGAGCAGCAAACGGTAGCCGCGATCAAAGGAAAGCAGTCGAATCGCAACGGAAAAAAGATAATATAGCCAAAATTTGGCGGTAATCAAAAGCACCGAAACCAATAGGAAGAGTGCAAGACGTAGATAATTTTGTCCATTTGAAGGCGTCTCTTGGGTAAAGTCGCTGCTGCTTATTTGAGTCGTTTCCATTGTTGTCGTATTTAAGGAGCTCGACTCTGAGGGAGAGTCGTCCGCAGTCGGAAGTGTTGAATCAGCTGACTGATCCTGAGAAAAGGCGTCAGAAAATGCCGGTGTGGGTTCAAACGGCAGCCAACCATAATTTGTAAAATAAACTTCCGGCCAAGAATGGGCATCGGCATTTCGAATCGTGATTTCAGCGACATCTTCTGTTTCCACGATATTTCCACTATTGAAGCCCTTTGCCCAACGTGTTGGAATCTCTAAACTGCGTAACAAAACAATCATAGCTGTCGAAAAATTATCACAGTAACCAACCTTTGTGTCAAAAAGAAAGTAATCTACGTAATCACGATTTTCTGGCGTATATTCTGCATCAATTTTGGAATAACGTAATCCTCCTCCGGCACGAAGATACCTTTGAACAGCCTCAACTTTTTCTAATTGACCTTGAGTCCCCTCCGTAATTTCTACCGCTAACTCCTTTACACGACCCGGTAATGAATCAGGCAGCTGGGTATACATCTGCATACCATCGGGAAGGGCTGCTTCTTGAATGGTTTCCGGTCTTTCAAGGGGACGAAAGGATAACTGTTGTTCCGTTTTCGTTGGTGAAAAAGAGATATGTTCCGTTTCACGTTGGTAACGAACATCGGTTAATGAATCCGGAATATTCCATTGACTATTTCCATATGGCAGAGGTAAATAAGACAATGTTTCTTGTGGGAAGATATTGATGGTTTCACTGTCCTCCACCAATGTTTCTGGATAGGAAAAAAGTGAGAAGGGATCAGCCGGAATTCCTCTGTCACTCCCTGTATCTGTCCAGCCTTTTCCACTGTAATTTGTTTTAGTCTCAACGCGCCAATAGCTGGGCTCAGTCATTTTTGTCGTAAACAAAACCGTAAAATCATCTGCCAGCGGACCACCAAGATTGGTATCGTCTTCTGAAAAACCACTTCGTTTCAGTGTATTCAATCCACTTCCATAATCAGCGATCGCATCAAAAATACCCGCTTGATTGATACGATTTCGCAAGGGCTGTCCCCAGAAAAAAACTTCTTTTTGCACTTGTGGCAAACCAATCGGAAAAGTAAAAGCCAACACCCCGATAAGACTTAAAAAGAGTAGCAATCGGAAATTTTTTCTTTGGCTATTTTTTTCTGTCAGTAAAAAGCCGCAACTGCTGATGGAAACCAAGACACCTTCGAGTAATAGAGTTTGATGATTGAAAATCGTCAATAAAATCAAGTAGCTGATTGTAGCGAATACGGCAAAACGCCAACGATAAAACCGTAAGATCAATAAACTTAACAAAAGTAAGAAACTGACCATAAACAAAAGGGCTAAATCAACATGTAAGTAGGAAGCATTTCCTTGGTAAATCAACTGTAAGTGACTCTGAATACGCCGAATAAAGGCAGAAAGCCACGCTTGAAAAGCTAATTGAGGGGCTACAGGAATCGCAAATCGCAAGAACCACAGAGTCAGTACAAGTGTCCCGGTGATACGTAAAAGTCGCCAGGGAAGAGAGAGCAAAAGTTGCAGTAAAAATAAGAAGAGATATAAACTCCATGTTGGAGAAAATTCATTAGCTTTAGAAAAAGGAGTTATCATAGTAGCCAACAGCAAAAAAGAAAAAAGTGAAAAAAGCCAACGTTTTCCTCTCGATTCAGTCATCGGCAGCCACCACCTTTGGTAAAGTCCACCTTTGTTTCTTCCCATGAATCTGAAGGTTTTCTTTTTGTTCGATTCGAGTCACTGAATTATTTTGCTGTAACCAGTCAATGATCGAATTGGTCGACTCCTTTTGTTCGCTGAAAAGCAAAATACTTCGATTTTTTGGCATAGCTTCAGGTGGATCTCCACGATGATAATCTGCCCATTCTTTGGCGGGGATGTTTTGAGAAAGGACTCCTTTTTGAGACCAAAGGACAAAGTGGAAATCGTTTTTATGCTGCTGATAAAGGGAATAATATAAACCAAGCAACTCTTCTGAATCGGACCACAAAAGCGCAAGAATTGGTTGATTTTTTTCCGGAAGTAATTCTCGAGTCACAAGGTCTTCCATCCGGGCAGAAAGCTTCCAATTGATTTGATTCAACGGGTCTCCATAGTGATAACTACGATGGTCAGCAATTTCTGAGGAAAATTCATCTTTTCCATGAAGCAATCCTTTTTTAAGTAAAAATGCATAAAGATTCTGACTGTACTCAAGGTTTAGTTTGGGCAAGATAAGTAGCTCAGTGTTTAACAAATATCGTTTTCTTCGACGTAATTTGCCAGTGAGATCACGAATTTCTAACGAGAGGGGTAGAGTATCGACTGTACCTCTATATTTGAAAAAAACAGACAAATAAAAAATTTCCTGTTTGTCGAGAACGATATTTTCGCCATTAATCGTTATATGTGAGTACAGATGCCGTTTTTGATTGAAATGAATAGGTAATTTTTCTTTGGTTTGAACATGGGTAATTGTTTGGTTCAAAGAAAATAAGAGAAAACGACTGGGGAGGAGCCATAGTACCCAGTTAACGAAACAAAATAAACCGTAGAAATAAAAGAGATACCAGCCAAGAGAATAATTAAATCCAAAGGCATAGAGTCCCAAGATGAATAGAACCACTACTTGTAGAAAAAAATGGAAAATCGTTTTTATCATTTTGCTACCTCACTGGAACGGGTGTCTGAGCAATGATTTCACGGATGATTTGATCGACTTGTTTTTGAGAGAAATCTTTTAAAATTAAGCGATGATGAAAAACCGCCGGTACAACTGCTTGTAGGTCGTCCGGTATTACATAGGATCGCCCCCAAGTTAATGCATAAGCTTTTGCAGCCTGGATGAAAGCGACACCGGCACGAGGAGAAATGCCTAAAATTAATTCAGGATGAACCCGAGTTGCTTGAATCAACTGAAGCGCATAGTGTAAAAGCTCTGGAGCAACATGGACCTGCTGAACATTTTGTTTTAGAACAGTCAATTGTTCTAGGGATAAAACGGGAGCAACAGTACGTGTAGCAGTCGTTCCCGCTAACATTTGCAATTCAAAATTTGTCGCTGGGTAACCTAATTTCAAGCGAAATAAAAAGCGATCCAGTTGTGCCTCAGGAAGAGGATAGGTACCTTCATTTTCCAATGGGTTTTGGGTAGCAATCACAAAAAAATGCGGATTCAACGGCATGGAAGTTGATTCGATCGTCACCTGCTTTTCTGACATGGCTTCCAGTAGCGCTGCTTGTGTTCGAGGTGTCGTTCGATTCAATTCATCTGCTAAAAGAATCGTTGTGAAGATCGGTCCTTGATGGAATTCAAATTGATTGGTTTGCCGATTAAAAATGGAAACACCTAAAAGATCACTGGGCAATAAATCAGGTGTAAACTGAATTCGTTTGAAATCGGCTTGAATGGCTTGAGTCAGCGTTTTTGCCAGCAACGTTTTTCCAACACCAGGTACATCTTCAAACAGCACATGCCCATCAGCTAATAATGCTGTGATCGTTAGACGTAAAATTTCTGGTTTACCAAGAATATTTTGTTCTAAAACAGCCATTAATTCATTGATTTTTGCTTCTGCATGTTTAAAAGATTTCTCCATAAGTAACACCACTTTCATCATTGGTTGGGGTGTGAAAATAAAGAATAGCAAAAGGCTATCACTTTATTAATAGATAGGTTTAATTCATTATCCCAAACTTTTTGTGATACCACAAAGACTTTCTCTAATTTATTTCCAATAAAAATAATTTTATTAATAAGTAAAGTTGACTTTACAAAAGAGAAGCTTTATACTTTGATCAAAATAAAGTTAACTTTACAATTCGGCGTAGAATGTTAGGAGTTGAGAATGTGCCAATCCGTAATACAGTAAGGGAGCAACGAAAAAAACAAGGGCTGACACAAGCAGAGTTGGCTGATAAAGTTCAAGTCTCGAGGCAAACGATTATATCTATGGAAAAGGGTTCTTACGTACCATCTCTAGAGCTTGCATTGGACTTGGTGGCAGTTTTTGATTTAAAAATTGAAGATTTGTTTGAAAAGAGGGAAAACTGATGGAGACAATTAAGGGAATACAACGGAAAAATTTATTTTTAGTAGTTTTTTTCTGGGTAGTTGGGGGATCATGGGTTCTTTTGAACAAACTAGAAAGTATCAATAACTATCTTTCATTCCCACAGGTTATGGGTCTTATGTTAGGTATCGCGGCTATTTTGTTAGTCCTGTTGATTTTTGCTATTTTATTGTTACTAAAAGGAGTGAAGGATGCTCGAAAACATAATCCTTACTACACGTTTATCAATTTTTTTATTTTCCGAGTTGCGAGTGACAGAAGAGTTTGAGGATGAACGAACGACCAAAATCAGTCAAAAGGCAAGCCTACGTTCATCTGCTTATACCGAAGCATTTATTAGCTTTCTTCTTTTTTTATTAATAATCACTGGTGGCAAGCGAGTCTCTACCGAAATCTTATTGTTGCTGGGTCTTTTGGCAATAAGTATCAAACAGCTTTCCTATATCTATGTGTGGCGAAAAGAATACTTTTGGTAAGAAAAGAGATCGAATTACAGAATTTCTGAACGAGAAAGCCCACGGTTTTAATCGTGGGCTGATAGTGAAGTAGGTATGAGGGTTCTCTGCTGAGGACTCGAAGACCTAAATCTATCCTTTCTTTTTTTGATGTATAAAGCTGTATGTTTAACAATGAAACATACACAAATATGCTACAATTAATTTATGGAAGAATATCGCAGAACCAAGACAACAGTAAGTTTAATCAACTATCATTTTGTTTTTTGCTCCAGATATCGACGAAAAATTTTTTTGAATCAGAAATTAGATTTGCGATTCAAAGAGTTGGTCCATCAAATAGCAGATACTCACAGATTTAAAATTATTGCTTTAGAAACAGATAAAGACCACTGTCATTTATTTTTAAATGCACTCCCACCTTATAGTCCTGTGGATATAATGGCAAAAGTGAAGGGCGGAACTTCAAGAATTTTGCGTGACGAGTTTCCAGAGTTGAAGGCTATGCCAAGTCTTTGGACACGCAGTTATTTCGTTTCCACCGCAGGAAATGTATCTAGCCAAACAATTAAACAGTATGTTGAAAATCAACGAAAGCGGTGATCCCACGCATGACCCTAAAATTTGAGGATGCTACTAAAGAACAATATGAATTAGGCGAGTATATCGCTAAAATTGGCAATAATGCTGGATATAGTCAAGAAGCAGTTGATAAAGTTCCATACATCTACGATGAATATTGCTATTTGTGTTATCAAGCAATTCCAAACAATAAACGAGAACTGATAAAAGCTGTCCGCTTATTCAAAAATAAAAATGATATATTGTCTGAATTTAAAGAGTTGAGGTAAAAAAGTTATGCCACAAGCAATGACGGTAAAAATAAAGCTTAATCCAACAAAGACACAAATAAAATTAATTCAAACGTCTTCTTTAACTTATATTGAGGTAGTCAATTTATTAGTTTCTGAAATGGTTATTGCTGAGAAAGTAACGAAAAAAACCTCTAAAGACGTCCCTGCCCCACTAAATAGTGCAGTTAAAAATCAAGCCATTCGTGATGCGAAATCTGTTTTTCAAAAAGTTAAGAAAAGTCATTTTAAGAAGATACTCGTCTTGAAAAAACCAGTTATTATTTGGAATAATCAGAATTTCACTATTTGCCCTTCTAGCATTAAAATGCCCTTTGTGATTGATGGCAAGTCTAAAAAAGTTGAAATTTTTGCAGACATTCCTAAATACGAGCTATCTCTTTTGAAAAAAGCTAATAAAATTGGGACTCTGCGAGTCACTAAAAAAAGAAATCACTATATAGCTCAGATTGGGATTGAAATCTCTGAAAAAGTGAACACGTCCACTAAAATAATGGGTGTCGATTTAGGCATTAAAATTCCTGCGGTATGTTGCACAGCTGAAAATGAAGTTAAATTTTCTGGTAATGGGCGTATGAACAAGTATGTTCGACGCTATCACAATTCTCGTAGGAAGGAATTAGGGAATGCTAAAAAATTAAATGCAATTAAAAAATCAAAAGATAAAGAGCAACGTTGGATGAAAGACCAAGACCATAAAATTAGTAGAGAAATCGTAGATTTCGCTAGTAAACACAATGTCGGAATTATTCGTTTAGAAAAATTGGCGAATATCCGCAAACAGACAAGAAAAAGTCGTAAAAACAACCATTCTTTAAGTAATTGGTCATTCTATTGTTTAGCATCTTTTATCGAATATAAAGCAAATTTAGTTGGTATTAAGGTTGAATATGTTAATCCAGCCTACACCAGTCAAAGATGTCCGAATTGTGGGCATCAACATCATGCAAAAGACCGAAGGTATTATTGCTCTGATTGCGGATATATCGGTCATAGAGATATTGTCGGTGCAAAAAATATCATTTATGCACCTATACTTGATGGTAAAAATCAAGTAGCCTAAACAGCTATATGCTCTGGTTTAGGATAGGGTATTGGCATACCCTTAGCTTTGGGCTAGTACAAAACAGAAATGGACAGCGTACGGTTTAGTACCAAAGAATCCCACCTCAATTCCGAAGGAATGAGGCTTGTGACTTAAGTCGTGGGAGTGTCAATTCTCTAGATCCAATAAATACCATGCATTCATCGCTGAATGCTCGCTACCTTTTAACGGCCCATTCAATAACTGAAAACCATATTTTTCATATAAGCGACAAGCGGTTGCTAAATCCGTGTGGGTTTCAAGATAGCACTGACGATAATGCTTCTTGGCAAAGTTAAGGGCTGCTACCATTAGTTTTTTTGATAAGCCAAGGCCTTGAAATTTCTCCGCTAGATATAATTTTTGTAGTTCACAAATGCCACTTGCTTCTGAAAAAGGTGCAATTCCAACGCCACCGATAATTTGGTGCTCTTGCTCAATGACCCAATATTGTCCGGGAGAATGGGTTCGATAGTAATTGAATAAATCATCCAATTGGGGATCAAAATATGCGGTACCGGGAATATCATAGCCAAGCGTTTTTAAGGAGTCTTGGACAAGTTTTTTGATGGCAGGATTGTCTGCTTTTGTCATTTTTCGTAGTTTCATAGGTATCAGGCTCTTTCTTCATATAAAAGTTTAAATTATCTTAGAGAAAAATGGTTGGATTGTCAATAGAGACGAAAAAATGAAAGAATCGAAAGAAGGAATTCTAATGAAACCCGTCGCAGATGCACTACTGATTATCGATTTACAAAATGGTGTTTGCTATGATGGAACACCAATTCATAACTTAACAAAGGTAGTTAAAGAAACAAATCAGAGAATTGACGACTACGATAAGGCAGGAAAAACAATTATTTTTATCCAACATGAGGATGAAGAATTGATTCCGGAAACTGAAATGTGGGAACTTCTTCCAGAATTATTTCTTCCTGCAAAAAGTTATTTTGTCAGAAAAATCCATGCAAACTCTTTTTATCACACAAATTTACAAGAACTATTGGAAAAAAATGAGTGTCGCTCCCTTGAAATCTGTGGTGCTCAGACCGAGTATTGTATTGATACCACCGTTAAATTTGCTCATGGATTAGGGTATAAGCTATGGATGAGAAGAGGGGGAACGACGACCTATAGTAATGACTATATGACAGTAGAAACAACGATTAACTTCTATGAGAAAATTTGGAATCGGAGATTTTTAACGTTTATTGAATAAAAACATTTGATATAAATGTAAAATCTTTCTGTGACTAATAAAATTAACTAACATTTAGTTCTCATCATTCAATGGGTCAAGGGGACAGAAAAAACCATGTCCGATAAAATTCAGGACATGGTTTCTAAATTATTCAATAATCAACATATCATTTTGATCAAATTTCCATGCACTAGAATAGGCGACTTCCCAGAAATATCCGTTGATATCTTTAAAGTAGCCACTATACCCACCCCAATCGCCCCAAGTTAATGGTTTTACTAGCATGCCGCCATTTTTGAGGGCATTTTCAAATGTTTGTTCGGCTTCTTTCTCACTTTTGGTATTGAAAGCCAAAGTCATCCCATTAAAAGACTGTGGCATCGGATGATCTGTTTCTGAAATTCCAATATCTTTTAGCAATTCTTTGTAAGGAAAAAGTTCAAGTTTAGTGCCAAAATTATTATAAAAAACAATCGTTTCAGAATTTTTGTCATTTGGTTCCTCAAAGCCTAGTGCTTTATAAAATTTTCTAGATGCTGAAAGATCTTTTACGCCCAGACAAATTAAATGGATACTGTTCATTCGTTTACACCTCATTTCATTTATATACTCAGGATACCATATTTGTATATGCAGGGCTTGATTTTTAGACTTATGGTTTCCTGTAAGGAAAAAGTTGACGTTTTTCTGATTTTTAGTATAATAGTCGTAATATTTAAACGCCGCCGGGCGAGACAATTACCTTCCTCTTTAGGTCTAGTAGAGGAGGCGTAGTTGTCTTTTTTAGTTTAGGAGGAAGAGAAAATGGCATGGATGTATTTAATAATCGCAGGAGTTTTTGAAGTGGTTTGGGCGACCACCATGAAATTGAGTGTGGGTTTCTCTAAATTTGGTTTTTCAATGGCAACCGTTGTAGGAATGATTTTGAGTTTCTTTTTCTTAGCAAAAGCAACAAAGTTATTGCCTTTAAGTTTGGCGTATCCAATCTGGACAGGAGTTGGTGCCGTGGGATCGATTCTTGTCGGCGTTCTTTTGTTCAAGGATCATCTTTCATTATCGACGTGGCTTTTTATCGGTTTATTGATTACCGGAATTATTGGGATTAAAGTAACGAGCGGGCATTAGCACTTTAACCAGTAATTAAATAACGAAAAAATATTTACTTTTATTGATAGGAGGCGTATACTTCTAAAAATTGGAACAAAAGCATAGGAGAACTATCTAAATGAAGAAAAAAATTTTGATTTGTTTATGCCTTATAAGTTTTGCATTACTGCTTTTTTTTGTAGCTCCACAAGAAACATTTGCTAGATTTGGCGGAAGCCATGGAGGGAGTTCTTTTTCTAGAGGGGGGAGCTATTCAAATACACATAGCTATTTTTACCAACATCCAATTCGTTCTTGGGGAATGCGTGGTTGGTCTTCGTTCTTTTTCAATAATATCCTGTTGATTCTTCTTCCTGCCTTTGGTCTTTATAAATTTCTTTTCAACAAAGGAATCGGAAGAGGTCCACGAGTTTCAAAGGAGATAAATAAAACATTTCGCGGATTGTTCATGAATTTTCAAGAGGCATGGTCAATGAACAATCTTACACCGATAAAAGACAAAATGTCCACATCATTGTATAAAAAGAATTCCCAAATAATTGAGGAATATAAAAAAGACCATAAATATAATAAATTGGAAGATATAAAAATTTTTAGTGTTACTGAGGTACGAAGTTTTTCTGATACCATGCTTGTTCTGCGTGTAGATGCTGCTATGAAAGATTATTTTATCTCCGACTCTGATTCAACAGAACAAATTGAAGAAGCTAAAAAGCAAGCAAAAAGAGAGCGGTTTTCTGAGGAGTGGACCTTAGCAAAAGAAGCTGGGAATTGGATTGTATTGGATATCCACTAATAATCTCTCTTTTGTTTGGTAAAAGAGAGAAAGCTGGGATATAATAAAAAAAATTAATAGATAAATATCCGTAGTTCAAAAACTTTTTTTGAGGAGAATCACAATGAGCAGAATCTATAAAGTTTCGTTTGCTAGTGTTTACCCAATGTACATTCAGAAGCTCGAAAAAAAAGGGCGTACGAAAGCTGAGCTTGACGAAGCCATCGAATGGCTGACAGGATTTGATGCAGCCACCCAGCAAAAATTAATTGATGATGAGGTAACTTTTGAAGAATACTTTGATCAAGCCCAAATCAATCCGAATGCTGCATTAATCAAAGGTGTCGTTTGTGGCGTTCGTGTTGAAACGATTGAAGAACCATTGATGCAAAAAATTCGTTACCTAGATAAACTAGTAGATGAATTAGCCAAGGGAAAATCAATGGAAAAAGTTCTACGTAGTTGATTAGGTACCAATCAAAAAGCACCACTTCTATTTTCCAGAAAAATTGGAAGAGAGAAGTGGTGCTTTATTTCATTCAACAGGAAACACTTTAGGCTTCTGCTTTCATACGACGAACTTCTTGGATTTGTGCCAATTTTACAAATGGCAGGTAAATCAAGATAGAAATGACTAAGTTTACTGCAGCAAGAACACCGCCAGCTAAACTTTGTGTAGACAGGATACCGCCGATAATAGGTGGAGTCGTCCAAGGTGCGATGATTGAACAGGCTGGAACCAATCCGGTTGCAGTAGCAACATATGCGACAGTCACTAGAACAAGTGGAGTGAAGACATATGGAATGAACAAGATTGGGTTTAATACAACTGGTAACCCGAACATAACGGGTTCATTAATCATGAAAACACCTGGGGCAATGGATAATTTTGCTACTGTCATGTAAGCTTTGTGTTTACGAGCGACTAAGAAAATAGCAATTAAAAGACCCAAAGTTGCACCGGTACCACCTAAGTTAACAAAGGAGTCAAAGAAAGGTTTGTTAACAATAAAAGGCATTTTTTCGCCAGATTGTAGTGCTTTTACATTTGCTTCAATTGCAGGAATATTGATTGTTTGCATAAATGGATCGATGATATTTGCACCATGCAAACCAAAGAACCATAAGAATGCAGAAATAAAACCAAGTAAAAGAGCGGCAGGATACGAGTTGGCCAAGCCCATAAATGGTTCTTGAACCAATTCATAAAAAGCTGTCACGATACTAGTTACACCTGCTGCTTGGAATAATGCAGTAATAAAAGCAAAAATCGCTACTGTAATCATTGCGGGGAAGAGAGCAGCAAATGAACGAGAAACTGCAGGTGGCACACCATCAGGCATCTTGATTACTAACCGTTGATTGCCGATAAGTCTTCTGAAAATCTCAGTAGAGCAGACTGCAACGATCAATGCTAAAAATAATCCTTGTGAGCCTAGTCCAGCATTACTCAAATTTCCATCGGCATCAACTGGTAATGCACCTAGAGCGAAGAAACTAGAAACTGAAATTGCACCTGCAGCTAAAGCATCTTTGCCATAGCTTTTTGCCAAATTATAGGCAACAGTGAAAGCAATCAGTAACGCCAAAATTGAAAAGGTACCTGAAGATAAATTATTTCCGAAAGCTTGCCATTTTCCTTCACCGAAAAGGTTGTTCATAAATGTGATATATGGTGGGATAGGTAAATTATTTATTAATACCCCGAATGATCCTAAAATCATTAATGGCATCGTGACGATAAACCCATCACGAATAGCAACTAAATGGCGTTGTGCCCCAATTTTAGAAGCAACCGGAATAAAATGTTTTTCCATAAATGCAACAAAATTATCCATGATTATCTCCTTAATAAAAGTATTCATGTTCTAGAACGGTTGAAACTGAAATCGATTTCTCATTTATAGTAGCACCAAAAAAGATAAATGACTAGTCTTTTTAAAAATAAATCCAAACATTTCTTTCGAGCATAAAAAAAGCCTTTGATCAATCGATCAAAGACTGAAAATCAAAAGATTAATCTAAAGAGCTGTATTTTACATCTAAAATGGAATAGCCGCGGGTGTCATAACGGTTATGACTCGTGGAGTAATCGATTGGTCGACCATCTTCAAGATAAATGACTTGTTCGACTTCTAAAACCGGATCATCTCTTTTGCAGCGAAGATATTCTTGATCAAAGAAATCGCTTTTTGCAGCGGAAATGGTTCGGTAGGCACCCGCAAAATGATGCCCCAAAGTTTGCAGCAGATAGTCATACACCGAGTGATGCAAAATCTCCAATGTTAATCCCGGAACCAGACTGACCGGCATAAAGGAGTGTTCAAGGACATAGGGCTTTTCATCTAAGATTCGTAAACGCATGATTTCATAGACCGGATCTTTTTCCGAGATCATTAACTTTTCCTGAATTTTTTCATCGGGAAATTTTACTTCAAAAGTGATTACTTGACTTTCAATCGACCGATTTTGTCGTTTCATTTGATAACTGAGTCCAGCGTATTCATTAATAGGAGAAGTTTCTTTTCCCAAAAAAGGATGATTTAAAACAGTTGTTCCTGCTCCGCGTTTTGAAAAAAGCAAGCCTTCCATAATCAGAATACTGACTGCTTTTTTGATTGTTGTTCGACTGACATGAAATTCTCTAACAAGATCTGTCTGATTTGGAAGTAAACTTCCCTTGGCATAAATTTCGTTTTCAATGCGTTCTCTTAGAATATTTGCGATCTCGATATATTTTGGCAACGTATTCACCTCAAAAAAAGTATAACGACTTGTCGGAAAAGAAGCAAATAAAAGTTGAATCTGAGGGTTTCTAATGTTTCTTTTGTGGAAATACTATATAATACAGGAAAAAATAAAAGGTAGAGAAACATGAAAAAATATTTGTTTATTTGTTTAGGTTCATTGACGTTTATCATCGGCACGGCGGGAATCTTCCTCCCCGTGTTGCCAACAACTGGTTTTTATTTATTAACGGGCTTCTTTTGGATGAGAAGTTCTCCGAAACTTTATCATCGATTGACTGGTTTGAATGCGTATCAAAAATATGTGACACCATTTTTGGAAAAGAAAATGACGAGCAAAGAAAAGCAACGGATGTTTCTCATGATGGGAGTGGTCTTTCTTTTGTCCGGTATTCTAGTCCATTCCACATTTGTTCGTTGGTTGTTGGCAATTATCTATTTTTCTTTAGTTATTGGATTAAGTTTGTACTTGCGAGGAGCCAAGATGGAGGAAAGAATCCCAGAAAAAGAAACGCTTCGCTAGGATTAGTTAATCAGATAAAAGAGAATTACCGTAAATATTTACGCTATCAATCGGATAATATGCTATAATTTATTTTAGAGAATACTTTCAGGAGGTAGAAAGAGTGAAAAATATCAAACTCACAAAAAAAGAAATGCAGATCATGACGGTTCTGTGGAATACGGAAAAAGCCCTATCGGCGAGTGACATCGAACGAAACGACCCATCATTGAATAAAAATACTATCCAAGCTGTTTTGCGTAAACTGTTGAAGTATCAATTAATAGCTGTTGATGATATTGGTTACAGTGGAACGGTGCTTACTCGATTATTCAGACCGACCATTGCGCAAGAAGAATTTGTTACCAGCCAGCTTTCCTCCTTTTCAATGAAGTCACTTGTATCAAATTTTATTGAGACCAATGACGATGAAGTTGTTCTTGATGAATTAGAGCAAATGATTCAACGGAAAAAGGATGAGCTGAACGAAGGGAAATAATTTATGAATCTTTCTTTTTCTTCATTGCTTATTTCATTGTTGGCAGTTTGTTTATTGGTAATTTTGCTTCAGTTTTTGCTAACTTCTAAAAAAGCCTATCGGTTGATTCGTACAGACTTATTGTTGATTTTGGCGTTTTTTGTTTCAATGCGGTTGGTTTTTCCTGTTGAATTAGCCAATACAGTGACGGTTCCTTCAAAAACGGTATTACCAAAAATATATAGTTTTTTTGAAACGAACCTTACATTATCTGGAACGTCTGGTTCACTATTTCGTTTCTTTGCAATCATTTGGATTATAGGTGCAATTATTTCTTATATTTTGTTCTTTTTTAAATGGCTGCGACTAAAAAAATTGACCAGTGTCATCGAAGAGAGTGCCCAATCACAAGATATTCAACAACTGATTGATTCGAGTCTTTTAAAAGACACTTCTAAGAAAACGTTGGTCTATCAGTCGTCATTCGTTTCTATTCCATTTATGTTAGGAATTTTTCATCCAAGAATATTTATTCCAGATAAAAGTTATTCTGAAGCGGAACGTCAAAATATTTTGCTTCATGAATACCAGCACATCAAAAATAAAGATCCTCTAAAAAAGTTTTTATTGCAGTTGATTGTCAGCAGCTATTGGTGGTTCCTCCCACTATATCTCTTCCGTAATCAAGTCCATTTTATTATTGAGTTACGTGTGGATCATCAAGTAACTTCTTCTATGACAAAAGAGGGTTATTTTAGCTATGTAGAATCTCTCGTGTCGGTAAAAAAGAAGGAGAAAAAAACGGACCCCAAACTGGCGAACAGATTGGTGACGAATTTTACTTTTTCCGATTCAAATATCCTTTCTAGACGAATCGAATTTCTTTTGGCAGGTTTTAAAAATAAGCGAACGAAACGGTACCTATTGACTTTAGCATTTATCCTACCGTTTATCGTTACTTCCTTTATCTTTGAACCTTACCGCTATAAAGAAGCCGATATTCAAGACACTCAAAAAATTGAATCCAATCAACCGGCAACATATATTTTACAACAGGGTAATGTTTTTCGACTAATCATTGAAGGAAATGATATGGGAACTATTTCAGATTTGGATGATCCTTCCATTGAGGGAATCCCAATTATAAAAAAATAATCGAAAGAAGGTTATGACGTGAAAAAAAGAGTACTCGTTGGATTAATTGTAGGAATTATTGGGGTAAGCAGCTTTCCGCTCGTTTCATCTGCAGAAGAAGTGCCTCAGACAGAACCTCAAATTTCAGCAAGAGCGAATATTATTGGCTGGCGTTTTAAAAATATCAACGGAAAAGCGTATAAACGACAATACGATTATACCGCGGCTAAATGGTTAGGCGAATGGGTTCCAGTTTAAAAAGTAAGGAAAAAAGAATCTGATTGATTCTTTTTTCCTTACACTTATAGTATATTTTTTTACCTTAAACATAAATTGAGAATGGACTATTCAAATAAATAAAATTATAGCAAGAGCAAATGAATCGAGATTAACTGTGGGGGTGTCGAAGTGGGATTTTTGTTATTATTTTTCTTAATAGGATCAGGTGTTATCACACTGCAAAAAATCGCAATCGATCCCGAAAAGAAAACCAATAAAGTCATTTTGTCTTTTATAGTTACTGGTATCATTTATTTGATGTCCGTGTTGATATGAAATATTTCTAGACGCATAATATTACCTTGCAACGAGTAGTTGACGAAATGCAACTTTTTAGTTCTTGCCTTTTTTATTCAAATGAACAAGAATGGATGAGAAGGGTTGTAAATAGATGTTTAGTGAAAAATTGAAAGAGTTAAGAAAAGAAAAAAGTGTTTCTCAGGAAGCATTATCAGAATTATTAAATGTTTCCAGACAATCAATTTCAAAATATGAAAATGGGACAGCACAACCAGACTTTGAAAAACTAGCGCTTATTGCAAATTATTTTGAAGTCTCATTTGATTACCTTTTAGGAAATTTAGATAAAAAATCATTTACGAAAAAACCAATCAATGAAGGAACTCATCGAATTTCAATCATGAGCAAGATTAATGGACAGCTTTCTTCATTTTATAAATTTCAACTTGCTAATGTTTTCGGTAAAAAGAAGGGACAACCTGCTGTTCAAATGCTTGGAATCGATGCAACTACTTTTTGGGGAGAGAATATGGTTCCCTTGGCTTGGTATGAGTCAATGGAAGATGGACAAAAAGAGTTACAGGAAATTTACGCTGCGTTATCTGAAGGTCAAATGAACTATCAATTAAAATATGATGTTCCTGTCAAAAGAAAAGGTTGGTTCGATTTTGTGATTAATCGCTGAAGTTAAAATAATCCAACCTTTTAAAAGACTCTAAAAAAACTTTAGAAAAAGCGTTGTATTTTTTTGTTTCTGTGCTATGATTTTGGAAAATAAAACGGAAAGGATGATTCACATGTTTACACATTCCATGATAAATTGGCAAAACTGGCAAAGATGAAGTTGTGTGTATGCAGGTAAAGGCATAGATGCAACTTTTAGAGTATGTTCTAAAAAGCATCTATGTCGGTGAATAATCCTTTAGATTGATGACCGGCTAGCGTTTTTTCGCTATTCGGTCTTTTTTCTTTTTAGAGCATACTTTGGTGACAAAAAACTAAAATAGACCTAAGGAGAAAGTGACTATGACAATGAATGAAAAAGGATTTTATGGTGAATTTGGCGGACAATTTGTTCCTAATGAGGTAAAAGTGGCTTTGGATCAAGTTGCAGCAGCATACGAACAATATAAAGATGATCCGGAATTTTTGGCGGAATATCAGCATTATTTAAAAGATTATTCAGGGCGGGAAACGCCATTGTATTTTGCAGAATCTTTGACGAAAAAATTGGGAGGAGCAAAAATTTATCTGAAGCGTGAAGATTTGAATCACCTTGGCGCACATAAACTAAATAATGTTTTAGGACAAATTCTACTTGCAAAACGAATGGGAAAGACCAAAATCATTGCTGAAACTGGAGCTGGCCAGCACGGAGTAGCCACTGCTGCAGCTGCGGCAAAATTCGGTATGGCGTGTGAAGTATTTATGGGTGCAGAAGATGTGGCTCGTCAAAAGCTGAATGTTTTTCGAATGGAGATGTTAGGCGCCAAAGTTCATTCTGTGACCCAAGGAACTCAAACTTTAAAGGATGCGGTGGATGCCACTTTCGGCTATTTCATTGAACATTTAGAGGATACATTTTATGTTCTCGGCTCGGCTGTGGGTCCTCATCCTTATCCGACGATGGTAAAAGATTTTCAAAAAATTATCAGTGAGGAAGCAAAGAGACAAATTTTAGAAAAAGAAGGTCGCTTGCCAGATTACATTTTTGCCTGTGTAGGAGGCGGATCAAATGCAATCGGTGCATTTGCTGCGTTTATTCCTGAGCCGTCAGTAAAATTGATTGGTGTGGAAGCAGCAGGAAAGGGTGTTGATACTCCTTATCATGCCGCAACGATGACGAAAGGAGAAATTGGTATTATCGATGGCATGAATACGTATGGTCTTTTTGATAAACAAGGTGGTATTTTACCGGTTTATTCCATTTCTGCAGGACTAGATTATCCTGGTGTAGGGCCTGAACATGCGTTTTTAAAAGAAACTGGCCGGGCAGAATATGTTGCTGTGACTGACAAAGAGGCAGTAGATGGATTTTTGACACTTTCCAAAACAGAGGGAATCATTCCAGCGATTGAGAGCTCACATGCGATTGCAGAAGCAATCAAGCGAGTTCCCACTCTGTCAAAAGAAGAACTGGTCATTATCAATATATCCGGACGTGGAGACAAAGACGTAGAACAGGTAGCTAAGTACCTGAATATTACTCTTTAGAAAAAAAGGCCTTAATGAAGTTGTAATCAATCAATAGTCCAAACAATAGTAAAAACAGTAAGAATCATTAGTTGCGACAAACAGCAACAGGATTCTCTGGTCTTGACTATTGTTTGGGCTTTTTTTGATTTTCATTCACCGATAGGACGATTTCTTTAGCAAAAAATAGCAAATAAATTATTAAATTTTCTTAATAAAACAACGAAAAAACTGGTTCCGTTTATTTTTATTCATATTTCAATAAAAAATTGAACGAATGTCATAAATTCGTGCGAACTGGTTAAAAATTGACATTTTTTTTACTGGAAAATATGGCAAAATTAGGTAGATACGAAATAGAGATACATTATTGGGTAAATCAATGCTATTAAAAAAGCAGAAATAAAGGAGAAGAAAATGAAAAAAATTTTGATGACTGTCAGCTTTGCTGCATTGTTTCTCGCGGGTTGTCAGCAAGGACCAAATTATACAAAGAAAGATTTACAACGGTATTATGATGATATTGCAGAGACAACTTATGAACCCATTGAACAGCTTGTCAGCGGAGAAATTAATGTAACAGATGAAGATAGTTTGGCAGATTTGGAAGATGAGTTTAAAGAGGCTAAAGATGATTTAACTGATATTAAAGAATCTTTGGAAAGCAATAATTCAGAGAAAAAAATAACCAATGCTTTAATCAAGCTAAATGATAAAGCATTAGATATTTATAAGAGTACGGATGATTTGGAAGCGGATGAGTATGATGTAGCTATCAAGATGCTTGATTTTCTGAAATCGTTAGAAGATGTTGGTGATGATTATTTTGATGGCGAGATTCCAGATACCTTTAAGGAAATTACTGAGAGCCTTGAGGAAAGTGAAGAATCTGGTAGTGGGTTAGAAGGACTTTTTGGTGGGGAAAGTGCCGATGACTATGAAGAAGATGAAGAATACGAAGATGATGAAGAATACTATTATTCAAATGAGGATGTCGCCATCAAAGGAATGACCATTACCACTGAAGATTTTGAATTAACACTAAAAAGTGCGAAAATCGTTCCTGATTATGATGACGGTGATGCGGCTTTAATTACTTATGAAGTAAAAAATTTGAGTGATTCGGATGATCTCGATCTTGACCTGCTTTACTATTTGGGTACTTTTTATCAAACAACGGATAAAGGTCATGTGGCATTAGATGAAAGCGACCCAAGTGAAGAATATCTTGAGAGCAATGAGAAAGATCAAACTTTAAATGATAATTATTACCTTGAAATTGTAGCCCCAGGGGAAACAATGCAGGCAGCCGCTGCGTATAAATTGGCTGATAGTAAACAAAAGATTGAGTTTGAGGTAAATCCTGACTGGGACAACGAACCTGTGGGTACGATTAAGATGGATTTAGCAACGAAATAATAGAATTGTTGTTAAAATAGTATGCATCTCTTACAAATCAAGAAGGAGGAAGCAAATGGTACCTGTATTTCACAAGAAAATTTCTTATTTTAGCAATGTTCTGCTGATGATTGGCTGTCTTGTGCTTCTTGCAGGCTGCCAAGGAAATGAAACCAGAAGTTATTCAAAAAAAGAATTATACGGTTACTATGAAAAAATCAGTACGATCGTTTATGAACCAGTGGAAAAAGTTTTTGCAGACGGCTCTTCCCCAAAGAATGCGATCACGAAAAATGAAGCCCAGGAAATAGACAATAAATTAAAAATCCTCTCTGCTGATTTGGTTCACAATGCGACTCAAAAAGAATTGACCAAAGAATTATTACGCTTAAATGAACGAGGCATAGAATTCTATCAGGCAATAAAAAATGCCAAAACGACGGATTATGATCAGATGATTCAACTTTTTAGTTTTCTAAAAGCTGCACAAGATATTGGGGATACTTATTATGATGAAGAGGTTCCAGATAGCATTGTTCAGCCTTTAAAACGAATCACTGGAGGAAGTATCTTTAGTTTTACAGATGAGTGGTCAGAGGATGATTATGATTTTGAAGAAGACGATGAGAGTTATGAGGAAGCAGAAACACTTTACAAGAATAAACAAATTTCTATTCAAGACAAAATAATCCACACCCCAGGGTTTGAATTAACTGTTAATGCTGCAAAAGTTGTTTCTGATGAAGAAGGTGATCCTGCTGTCTTTATCGTTTTCAAAATGGAGAATATCAGTGAAGATGACTATTTTAGCGCAGATTCATTCTATTCACTAGGAACAATCAGTCAAGTGACGGATAAAGAAGAGCTTGCATTGGAGGAAGTTTGGTTAGATGAAAATTATTTGGCGGAGCATCCAGAAGAAGATCAGCTCTTGTATAATTTTTATGATTTTATTTTAGGCCCCGGAGAAACAATGCAATTTGCTGTTTCCTACGGTTTGGAAGATGACCAACAAGAAATTCAATTTGTCATCAATCCAGATCAGGCAGAACAACCAGTGGGCATCATCAAGCTGAGCATTAATCCAACTCTTTGATGATTAGAAAAAGAGCAGTCAAGTAAAAAAAAACGATAGAAGTGATGTCTATTCGTTAAAAAGAACCGCCAATTTGTAGCACGATACTTCTCTTCCCCGAGAAATCAGCGTTTCTTTAGAAAATGCTGATGCGAAGGTCGTGGCTCAGTAAATAAAATCTTTTTCAGATTGATTGAAAAACCTGTTGCAGATGATGAGCCTTCAAGGTTATATAAAACTTGTTGGTGGTGAAGGAAGTGCTATAGAAGACACTAATAACTTCATACTCTTCAATAAATCCAGTTGATTGAGGGAGAGAAGGATGAAAATTATTTTGATAAAGCTATGGAGATTCCAAGTTATAGGAATAATGCTAGAAATACCTTTTCAATAGGTCGTAATTTATCTAATAATTTTTTAGTAGATAAATATGCAGACTTTACTCCACTTCCTTTTATTTCTATGTTCATCGTTATTGGTTATTCCAGGAGTCATAAAATCATAGTTGTATTCTCAAAACTATTTTATTTATTTCGATGGAATACAAGAAACCGGTGGCCCCTCCCTCCAAAAAAATAGACACAATCACGGCAGTCACCTAATGGATAGTCATAATGGGTGACTGTTTTAGTTAAAAGCCGAAAAATATAAACAGGTCTTTAAATATTATGGTATAATGACATATATATAAATCAAAGTTTATATTATCCACGTTAAGAGATAAATATAAAACAAACTTTATATTTTCAGGTGAAGTACTTATTACAAATTGGCGAGGTGAGAAGTATGTTTAATAGACCTTTTTATCTAGATCAAATTCTCAAGTTCAAAGATTCTGATTTTATAAAAATATTGACTGGGGTTCGAAGATCTGGAAAATCTTTTTTGGTGAAATTATATAAACAACATCTTGAAGATTTGGGGGTCAAAGATGAAAATATAATCTATATTAATTTTGAGAGCTATGAATCTCTTTCAATAAATAGTGAAAAGAAGTTTAGAGCAGAAATAGATAAACGACTTCCTGACAATCAGGATAAACTATATTTTATGTTTGACGAAATTCAAATGGTTGAAGGTTGGCAGAGAGTAGTTAATGGATTAAAAACGAGCTTCGATAGTGACATTACCATTACGGGATCTAATGCTGATATGCTGTCGGGCGAGCTGGCAACATTGTTAAGCGGTAGATACGTTGAGATTTTGGTTTATCCTTTATCATTTAGTGAATTTCTTCAGGTAAAGGAAATTAATTCAGATTCCAGACATGTAGATCAAGCTTATCTTGAATATGAGAAATATGGTGGTTTTCCATCAGTTGTCTTGGCAGATGAAGAAATAAAAGATGTAATTCTACAAGGAATATTCGACACAATAGTTCTCAATGATATCGCATTTAGAGCTGGCGTTAAAGACCCAGTAACGTTAAAAGCACTCATTAGCTTTCTTTCAGATAATGTAGGACAGCTAGTTAATTCTGCTAGACTTGCTAATACATTAACGAGTGAGGGAGTTCCTACAACAATTCCTACAATTAAGAAATACCTTGATCTCTTGGAAACTGGTTATTTATTCTATCGAGGAAAACAGTATGATATTCGTGGTCGTGAATACTTACGAACCAATGGAAAATACTTTATTGTTGATTCTGGATTAAGAAGAAATGCGGTTGGGAGAAAAGATGGGAATTACAGCAACCGTTTAGAGAACATAGTATTTATTGAATTAAAGAGAAGAGGATATCAAGTAGATATTGGCCGATTAGGGACTAAGGAAATTGACTTCATCGCTAGAAAATTAGATGAAATTCTTTATGTTCAAGTTACTTATGATCTTCCTAATAACACTCACGAGACAGATAACCTAAATAATATTATTGATAATTATAGAAAGATTCTAGTCACTGGTAGATACCAAGATATTAATCAAATAGATGGAATTGAAGTTAAATATATTGTGGATTGGTTGCTTGAAAAATAGAAAAATCTAAGTAGACAATTTACACCATATTCATTGCTAAGTAGAATAGGGAGATAATATTATTTAAAAAGGGAAAGAGAAAAATGAAAAGAACCATGGCTTTAATGTTGGCAAGCTTTTTTTGGGCGGTTGTTCGACAAATACATCGGATAAGAGTAATAGCACTTCTAAACCTAGTTCTTCATCAACCAATACATCTACGACTGAAAAACAAGTTAATAAATTATCCGAAGATGGAAAATATGTCGCGTCAGATGACTGATTTTTAGGCTCTATACTTTTTGATGTTGGTGAATCTCACTGGCATCTTTTTTATTTTCAAAAACAATAGAAAAGACACCCTGAAATCCTTTAGAATTAATTTGGCGAACCAACCCAAAAGGAGGAATCAAGATGTCCTACACTCAGCTTATCAAAGAAAGATTGGATATTCTAGATCAATCGGTTACATTTAACGAAATTTGTCTAACAAAGGAAAAATACAAAGGTCAAATCTGAAATATTCATCATGGAAAATTGCCCTATGCAGCCAAAGAATCCAATCACTGTAAGAATGACGTTGTTTCAAAATACCGTACCTACCTTGAACTCAGGAACGCCGTTTTAAATATAGAAGTTTGTCGGCGGACGTTTGTTGCAGTACCTCTGTAGCGAAAAAACACTGCTTTATCAATGAAAAAGTCCGTTGGTCGCCAATAATTCTAAGATTACTCTTCACCAACATCATTGGACAAAGAACCAATATTTCATCTACAACAGTTTTTTTTGGCTTACTTTATATTTTTTATATCCTTTAATTGATAACCTTCGTGGTGTTTTAAAAAGAACAGTTTGGAATGAACAATAGTTTGTGACGTGTAAATTCCTTGATGACCGGAGACGAGATAACTGACGAAAGCCGCGATTACATAGTAGGGAATAGCCTCTGTTCCAAAAAGGTCAATGCCTAACATAATGGTCGTTAATGGCGCATTGGCTGCACAACCAAATACAGCAATCAGGCCTAAAGCAGCTAAGAAGGAGGGGGAAATTCCTGTGAAGCCTCCCAGCGCACTTCCCAGGCTAGAACCAATATCAAATAATGGGGTCACTTCTCCACCTTGAAAACCCGCCCCTAATGTCAAACCTGTAAAAAATAATTTTAATATCGGATCGAAAAAGGAAGAACCTCCTGCAAATGCTTCATCAATAATTCCCAAGCTCAACCCTTCATATTTTTGACCATTAAAAATAAAAATGAACGCAACAAAAATAACCGAAGCAATAAAGGCACGAAGCAGATAATTGTTCATCTGTTCTTGGTAGATTCTTTTTAACGTGTGTACCCACCAAGCAAATAAATAGCCGAAAATACCAAACAAAACAGATGCGAGCACAACAATCAAAAGAATAGATACGCTGAATTGGGGAATATCTTTGATTTGATGTAGTTCATGAGTCGTTCCCATCTGAATAGAAATAAAATTAGCTAAATATGAAGCGAGAAAGCAGGGAATCAAAGAGTTTCGTTCTAGTTTTCCAATAAAGACCATTTCCATTCCAAAAAATGCGCCAGCTAAAGGAGTACCAAAGATGGAAGAAAATCCTGCGCTTATGCCAGCATGAATTAATTGTTTTCTTTTCTCTTTCTCTAATTTGAAGAAGGTCCCAGTTTTGTTCGATAAAACGCCACCGATTTGCACCGCAGATCCTTCACGACCAGCAGATCCTCCGAATAAATGGGTCAAGATGGTAAAGATAAAGGTAAATACTGCCATCCGTAATGGAACCAGTCCTTCTTTTTGAGTACTTTCAATAATTAAATTATTGCCTTTTTGTGCGCCTTTTCCGTAATTTTGATAGACGTAGGCAGTCAGCACTCCGATAAATGGCAAGAAAAAAAGGAAAAAGTTATTATTTTCTCGCAACGTAGAAACAAAGTGCAAAGCGCTTAATAAGTAGTGGGAGATAATTCCCATCACACTAGCAACAAAAATAACCGAGCCATAAAGCGCGCCTTCTTGTTTTAAAAAATATTTTTTTGTCTGTTCCATCGCGTTTTCCCTTTCTAAAAATCATAAAAAAAGCCGAGAAATCTACAAATAAGTTCACTTGTAGAAGTCATCAGCTCTTTTGCGGTTTTGGTTTATACCAAGGGAGACATTCATTCCCTTATTTATAGTCTATTTTTAGCATAGACTATTTGCAAAGTCAAAATATTTTCAATAAATAGATGAAAATATTTTGAAAAATCCTAAAATAAACTTGACTTAAAGTCCAGTTTAAGGTGTACACTAACCCAGAATGAAGGAGGAATACTATGATTTTAGAAACAATTAAAGGTCCAGAGGATGTAAAAAAATTATCCACTGCACAGTTACAACTATTAGTTGATGAAGCACGACAAGCACTGCTAGAAAAGGTCAGCCATCATGGAGGACATAACGGTCCCAATCTTGGTGTTGTGGAAATGACCGTTGCAATGCACTATGTTTTTCAATCACCAGTAGACAAATTTATTTTTGATGTCTCCCATCAAAGTTATATTCATAAAATGCTGACCGGACGTGTGCAAGCATTTATTGATCCAGTACATTATGACGATGTCTCGGGTTATACAAATCCAAAAGAAAGTGAACATGATCTTTTCACGGTAGGTCACACATCAACGTCTCTTTCTTTAGCCAATGGTGTCGCAAAAGCGCGGGATTTAAAAGAGGAAACTAGTAATGTCGTTGCTGTTATCGGAGACGGATCACTTTCCGGTGGATTAGCTTATGAGGGGCTTAATAACATTATTGAGCAAGGAACAAATACAATCGTGATTGTGAATGATAACGATCAATCCATTGCCGAAAACCATGGGGGTATCTATCAAAACCTGCGCGCATTACGAGAAACAAACGGTGCGGCAGAAAATAATTTCTTTAAAGCGTTGGGCTTTGATTATCGTTATCTTGATAATGGGAATGATTTAAACGCATTGATTGCTCTGTTTGAACAGGTAAAGGATTCTGATCATCCGATTTTGCTGCATATTCATACAATCAAAGGTAAAGGGTTTAGATTTGCTGAAGAAAATCGAGAAAAATTCCATGCTGGCGGTCCATTTAGTTTGGAAACCGGGGAATACACTCGAAGAAACAGCGGGAATTCTTATGGAAGTGTCACGACCGATTTCTTAATGAAAAAAATGGCCAGTGATCCTAAAGTCGTGGCAATCAATGCTGGAACACCCATGGTTGTTTTTAATCAGGAACAACGAAGAAAAGTCGGCAAACAGTTTGTGGATGTGGGTATTGCAGAACAGCACGCAGCAAGTATGACGGCGGGATTAGCAAAGAATGGCGTTAAACCCATTTGGGCAGTCACATCAACTTTTATGCAACGAAGCTATGACCAAATTTCTCATGATTTAGCCTTAAACGATTTACCAGGAACAATTTTGGTTTATGGTGCCTCTGTCAATGGAATGAATGATGAGAGTCACTTGGGAATTTTTGATATTTCTTATTTGAGTCATATTCCAAACATCGTCTATCTTGCACCTACTAATAAGGAAGAATACCTTGCCATGCTTGACTGGTCTATTGACCAAACGAATCATCCGGTTGCTATTCGTGTACCTGTTGGTCCGCTAAAAGAAACAGGTATTCCAGATACGACTGATTATTCTCAACTTTTCAAGAATCAAGTGATCCAAGAAGGAAAACAAGTGGCTCTTCTTGGACTTGGTAATTTTTATCAGTTGGCTGAAGAAGTAGCAGTAGGGTTGGAAGAAAAGCATGGAATCAAAGCAACCTTGATCAATCCAAGATTTATTTCGGGGTTAGATACGGAATTACTTAATCATTTGAGTGCTGACCATCAACTCGTTGTGACAATGTAAGATGGGATCATCGATGGCGGGTACGGACAAACGGTTTCCGATTATTTTGGAAACACCAAGATTAAAGTCCAAACCTATGGGCTAGAAAAAGCCTTTCATGATCGTTACAACGCAGCAGAATTACTTACTGAAAATGGCGTGACAGTGGAGAATATTCTTCAAAAGATTGTTGAAGCGTTATAAGTGGAAATTTCACACAAATACTAAAACGGGCAGAAAGAAGGTTTTCCTTTTTCTGCTCTTTTTAGTTAAGGAACAATTTGAAAATGGAAAGGATTTTTGAATACTTTCTCTATAATATTGAGGAAGCTATAGAATGTGAAATAAATTAATCGAATCACAAAAATTACGCTATAATTTAAAAAAAGGAGATTTCTTATGTCTAAGAACTTAACTGCTACGCAATTTTTAGATGAATTAGAGGACCTTCAATCTGAGGAAGAGATGGATAAATATCAGCGCTTTTTTACATTTGAAAAAGACAAACAGTCGGTGCAAGATTATTTTATCGGTGTACGGATGGGGGATGTCTTCAAATTAGCCAAGAAGTTCATTCAGCTTCCACTTTCAGAAATTGAAAAAGTCTTAGAAAGCCCAATCCATGAAGCACGTGTTGGAGCTGTGAGTGTTATGGATTGGCAGGCACGAAGCAAGAGAATTACAGAAGATCAGCGTAAGCAATTATTTGAGCTTTATTTGCGCCGTCATGATCGCATTAATAATTGGGATATTGTTGATCGTAGTGCACCATGGGTGGTGGGAAGATACTTAATCGATAAACCTCGGGATGTTCTTTATGATTTAGCAAAATCGCAAAATATTTGGGAACGACGAACTGCGATTGTCACCACAGGCTTTTTTATTAAGCAAGGAGAAATAAAAGAGACGTTTGAAATTGCGAAGCTACTGATAAAAGATCAGGAAGATCTGATTCATAAAGCTTCTGGTTGGATGTTACGGGCAGCAGGTGATGTAGATGAGACACAGTTACTCGTATTTCTTGAAAAATATGCGCATGATATGCCACGCATTCAATTGAGATATGCAATGGAGCATTTGACCAAAGAGCAGAAGGAACACTTTCGCACTTTATAAAAAATAATTTTTGAAGCAAGCTTATTAAAAGAGACAAGAAAACAGAGAGACAAATTCCAAAATTGGAAAAGTTTCTCTGTTTTTTTGGAGATAAGAATGAATTTCGTTTTTTGCCTGGATAAAAGCTTTACTTTTCAGAATATAGTTAGTAAACTAACCATATTAGGAGATGATTGAATGGATAATACGGGCTATTTATTAATGAGCGTGTCTAAAAAATTGAGATATAAACTAAATTATGCGCTACATCCTTTAGATATTACGGTGCAGCAGTGGGCAGTGATCCAGCAGTTGAGTCATTATGACAATGATAAGTTAATGACCGCTAATGAATTGGCAAAAATTCTTGATATGGATAAACCGACTATCTCGGCAATTATTAAACGGTTAGAAAATAAAAAACTCATATACAAACGAAAAAATAAAGCGGATAGTCGGGCTTTTGATTTGTTTTTAAGTCAAGAGGGCATGGATGTTTACACAAAAGCTGTGAAAATCAGCAATCAAATTTTAGAGGAATTTACCGCCAAGCTTTCTCAAAATGAGAGTGAACGTTTAAATCAAATTTTACAAAAATTAGATAGTGAGGAAGTAGTCTAATGGAAAAAATATTGGTTATCGGAGGAACAGGAAATATTGGATTTCCGCTAATAAAAGAGTTATCAAAAAATAAAAATGTTCAAGTTATTGCTGGCATTTTTCATCCTGAGAGTGCAACCACTCGCTTTGCGAACTTTGCCAATGTAGAACTGATTAAATTTGATTTTCTGAACCCAGCGACTTTTTCAAAAGCATTAGAAAATGTTGATCGAGTATTTTTTATTCGTCCTCCACAACTAGCAGATCCAAAAAAAGATATGTTTCCTTTTTTAGAGGAAGTCAAAGCAAGAAAGATAAAACAAGTCGTGTTTGTCTCCTTGATTGGCGTTGAAAAGAATCCAGTTACCCCGCATCATAAAATTGAAAAGAAAATTCTTGAATTAGGTATTCCTCATACATTTATCCGACCATGCTTCTTTATGCAAAATCTAAACACCACACATGTAGCAGATATTCGTGATCATCATGAATTGTACATTCCAGCCGGTAACTCAAGAACCAGTTTCATTGATACAAGAGATATTGCCGCCGTCAGTGCAAAATGCCTGTTATCGAACGATTACATAAACAAAGAACTGGAAATAACTGGAGAAAAAGCATGGACGTATAATGAAATTGCAGCGATTATGACCAACGTTTTAGGGAAAACAATTAGTTACAGCAAACCAAGCTTATTGGGCTTTCGTAGGACCATGCTGCAAAGAGGAATAAAAAAAGACTACGTGAATGTGATGGTGATGCTTTACCTCATCACCCAACTTGGGAATGCAAAGAAGGTAACAGCGACAGTTGAACAAGTTTTAGGGCGAAAAGCGACTTCTTTCGAGGAATATGTGAGAGATTATCAACAAGATTTTTTGCAGAAAGAAAATAATTTTTGATTATCGTTACAAAAAAAGTTGCCAAATAAGCAACTTTGCAGTTAGAGTACCTATCATGATTTTGTATATTCCATGTACAGATAAAAATTAAAACCACTACGCTTAGCGTGACGTTCCGCAACGGATTTAAAGACGTGATAACCAAGTTTTTCGTAAAGCTTGAGTGCTTTGGTATTTGTGTCGGCTACTTCTAAAACATACGTAGTATAGGGAGTAGTCTCATGAATATAGCGGATAATTTGTGTTGCTACGCCTCGGCCTCGATGTTGACTATCTGTAGCAACAAACTCCACCGCACCCATATCTGGCAAAATTTCAAAAGGGTACGGTTTTTCCTCAAATTCGCGTCTCAAAACACGATAGGCAATCGTTCCTTTGATGAATCCAAGGTGTTTTCTAAATTCTTGCTGTTTTAATTGAACCGATGGATTTGTGCCATCACTACAGGCTGCAAAACCCAAAATGATATCATTTTCTACCGCGGCATAAAAAACTTCTGGATTAAAAATATGAGTAAAGGTTCGGGCTAATTTTTCTTTATCTTTGGAGAAAAATTTTAACCATTCATAGAAACCTTCAACAAATATCTTGCTGATTGCGGGACGAAGGTCATGGGAAGCGGTGCTGACTTTGATGATTTTCATAACGGTGAGCTCCTTTTTAGTAAGAATAGGGACTTTAAGAAAATAGCTTATTTGGGAAATGGTTAGTCAGTTGACGCAGGAGAAGATAATTAGTTATTTTTTAAGAAATAATAATCATAGGATATCTTAAATTGCTGAATAAATTACGTACAATTCATAGTATCATGTTTAAATAGGAACACTCAACTATTTGTTTTATAAGGGTTATTTTTGAGTCATAAATTAGTAGTAAATAAAGAAATCGTTTAATGCAAACTACAGGAAAGAAAATAGTAACTTTCATTAAGACTATACTCGATATTCTAGCATTTTTGCGGTATAACTTGATGTATGAAAACCTAAAAAATTTTTTCTCGTGTAACGCATTTATTTTCGAAAAAGTAAATAATTTTAAATACAGAAAAAACACAGATTGTCCTAGTAAAATTTCTAATGGGAGGGGAAAATATGGTTGTACGGATTTTGCTCGTCGAAGATGATGAGAATATTTGCAATACAGTAAAAACTTTTTTGACTGAAGCGGGGTATGAGGTGGATGCCTGTTCAGATGGAAATGATGCGTATGAAAAAATGTATGAAACCATCTATCAGTTGGTGATTCTGGATATCATGCTGCCGGGAATGAATGGACATGAGCTTTTACGGGAATTACGGAAGCTTAATGATACCCCTGTTTTAATGATGACAGCTCTATCTGATGATGAAAATGAGCTAAAAGCCTTTGATGAAGAGGCCGATGATTATGTAACGAAACCATTTAAAATTCAATTATTACTAAAACGGGTGGAAGCTCTGCTTCGCCGAACAGGTGCTTTATCAAAGGAGCTTCACCGGGGGAAACTGACACTTTTTCCAGAAAGCTTCAACGGAACTTATGACGGAGAAGAGTTAGGACTTACATTAAAAGAATTTGAGATTTTAATGCTGATGATTCAAAGCAAAGGGAAGACGCTCACCCACGAATTTATTTTGTCTCGTGTTTGGGGCTATGAATTTGAGGGGGACGAAAGTACAATTCATACCCACATCAAAAATTTAAGAAATAAACTGCCGGAAAATATTATTAAAACAGTACGCGGCGTGGGTTATTATTTAGAGGATAAACCATGAGGAAAAATGGGATTTTTCTAAAAATATTCAGCTATACGATTCTTGCCATGCTGTTTTTAGTTCTTGTCACGGCGGGATTATTTTATAATCAGTTTTTCACCTTGTATCGGTCGGTGGAAAAAGAGCAAATTTTTACTTCTTATCAGCCATTAGTAAATCGAGTAAAAAACAGTGATTATGACAACATCCCGGAGGTAGCTGAAAAATTTTATAACGAGAATCAATCTTTTGAATTTGCGATTGCTAGTGGTAGAAATCAGGAAATTTACGCCACTCCTGAAGCAGATATTACAGCTGATGCACAAAAGGATTTTTATTATGTCGTTTATAAAGATGATTCCTTGGGGTATTCCATTATTGCCCAAACTCGTCCAGTTCTGACGAAATTTCATCGGGAAATGCTCTTGCGGGGATTACTTATTTTTATCTTTATTGTGATTTTGTGTTTAGTGATTGCGTATGTTTTTACAAAGCAAGTTGCTGATCCCATTAAAAGGCTGGCAGAAGATACAAAGAAAATGTCTAAGCTTGAAGATATGACCCAAAGTTTGCCGAATCGTAAAGATGAATTGGGGGATTTATCCCGAGATATTCATTCAATGTATCATAAACTAAAAGAGACAATTGCCCACCAACAAAATGAGATTATCCGCGAGCGGGAGATGGAAGAAGCTCAAAGAGATTTCTTTTCAGCGGCTTCTCATGAATTGAAAACACCGATTGCTGCCACGAGTATTTTATTAGAGGGGATGCTGGCAAATATCGGAGAATATAAAAATCATCCTAAATATTTGCGGGAATGTTTGAAATTAATGGATAGGCAAAGTGAGCTGGTTTCTGAGATATTGGAATTAGTTAAACTGAACGATGGAAAAATAATTGCATCACCTGAAAAAGTAGATTTACTTTCGTCTGTCAATGAAGCTCTACTGCCATACCAGTCATTGCTTGAAGAATCAAGACAGGTTATCAAGATAACTATTCCAGCAGAAACATTTATTCTTGCTGATGTGAACATGTTAAGAAAAGTCTTGTCCAATGTCCTAGCCAATGCGCTACAAAATTCTCCGAATGAAGCGACAATTTGTATTTGGAGTGAAGAGTATTCTGACAGTTATCGACTAAACGTCTTGAATGCACAGGCGCAAATCGATAATAAAATTTTGACAAAGATTTTTGACCCATTTTATCGAGGAGACAAAGCACGAACGGGAAAAGAACATCGCAGTGGACTAGGTCTGACCATCGTGCAAAGACTACTGAATGAAATGAATACCGAATTTAAATTAGAAAACACGGAAAAAGGCGTATTGTTTCAAGCTGCTTTTCCCAAAAGTATCTAAATAAATGTAGAAACGACCATGAAATTGGTCGTTTTTTTTGTCTCTACAGAAAAACTACAGGAAATATCCAGTTTAGATACAGATAGCTTTGCCATAATAATGACCGTAGAACAAAGTTATTACTTTTAGAGGAGAAATCATATGAAAAAAGCAACTATTGAAAAAATAATCATTACCATATTACTGGTCGTTTATCTACTGATTGTTCTCAAACTATCTTTTTTTCAAGTTGAAAATTTAGGTGGACGAAGCATCAATATCATTCCATTTAGGGGCGGAGCTTCTCTAGCTGGAGCCAGTAAGTTGTTAGGAAAAGCTCTTTTATTTGTCCCATTTGGATATATGGTTACGGTCCTATCATCAAAACATCGCCATTTGCTACGCATTTTGGCAGGATCATTTTTTCTGAGTCTGACGCTTGAACTAACGCAATATATTTTGGCTCAAGATATTTCTGATGTCGATGATTTACTTTTAAATACGGTTGGTGGTCTAGGTGGATTTTTTTTCTATACTTTTGGAAGTCGATTTTTCAAAACGAAAAAAGGGTGGCGGACTACCGGCAGCTTCCTTTTGATACTTGTAGCAGGGCTGGTTTATTTCATTGGTATACCAGAGAATAAACATGACTTTTTTGAGGAATCCGTGCTTGGTTTTGCTACGACAGATGCGCAGTCTACAATAAAAACGACTACTGATTCATCTGACTGGGCTCTTATTCTTGTTAATAAATGGCACACAATACCTAACAACTATTCGGTAGAATTAAAAGAACTATCGAATGGGCAATTAATTGATCAGCGAATTTATCCTTTTCTGCAAAAAATGTTTGATGCAGCAAGAGCAGAGAATGTTTATCCGGTAGTTGTGTCTGGATATCGAAGTACAAAGGAGCAACAGAAATTGCTGGATGAAAAAATTGCTGAGTATCAGTCTGAGGGGTACGGTAAAAATCAAGCAGAAGAAAAAGCGGAACAATGGGTTGCACTTCCTGGAACGAGTGAGCACCAATTAGGAATTGCCGTAGATATCAATGAAGATCAGCTGCGTTCTTCCTCTGAGGAGGTGTATGGCTGGTTAAAAATAAACGCCCATAAATTTGGGTTCATCAATCGTTATCCCGCAAATAAAACAACCATAACTGGAGTAATCAATGAGCCGTGGCATTATCGATATGTGGGGGTTGCTGCTGCTACAAAAATTTACGATCAAGCAATCTGTTTAGAAGAATATTTAGCGCAATAATAAACTAATTTTAGAAGGGGAAATCAGTATGAATAAGTTAAACATCGTCATTTTATTTGGAGGAGCTTCAGAGGAACATGAAGTTTCTGTAAAATCCGCAAGAGAAATTGCCGAGCATATCAATACAGAAAAATTTCAACCAATTTATATTGGAATCACCAAAGAAGGTGCCTGGCGATTATGCGATAGGCCAAAAATTGGCTGGGAGCAGGAGAGTTGTCAGCCAGCAATCCTTTCACCGGACAAAGCGATTCACGGATTGATTGTCTTAAAAGAAAAAGAATATCAGCTTATTCCTGTTGACGTAGCTTTTTCAGCGCTTCACGGAAAAACCGGAGAGGATGGAGCAATCCAAGGATTATTTGAATTATCCGGTATTCCTTATGTAGGGTGCGGAATTGAAAGCTCCGTTATCTGTATGGATAAGGCATTGACTTACACCGTTGCCAGAAACGCCGGATTTTTAACTCCAAATTTTTCAGTCATTAATGAAGAGACAAATATTGCAGAAAAGAACTTTTCCTATCCTGTTTTTGTCAAACCTGCACGATCAGGCTCCTCCTTTGGCGTGACAAAAGTGAAAAAACAAGCAGAGTTATGGGCTGCGATTGAAGCAGCTAGGAAATATGACACCAAAATCCTGATTGAAGAAGCGGTTATCGGAGCGGAAGTTGGTTGTGCTGTCTTAGGAAACCGCGACAATCTTGTCGTTGGTGAAGTTGATCAAATTACCTTATCCCATGGTATTTTTCGTATTCATCAAGAAGAAACACCGGAAAATGGTTCAGAAAATTCTTTTTTTACCGTCCCAGCTGATATACCGGCTGAAAAAAGAAAAGAAATTCAACATACTGCTAAAGAAATTTTTCGAAGTTTAGGTTGTGAAGGACTTGCCCGTATCGATTTATTTTTGCGTGAAGACGGGCAGTTGGTAATCAATGAAATCAATACTTTACCAGGGTTCACCTCTTACAGTCGATACCCCAGAATGATGGCCGCAGCAGGTAACTCTCTTTCTCAACTGATTGAGTCCTGTATTGAGCTGGCCTTGGAGAATAGACTGAAAGTATAAATAGTTTTTTACCTATCTATGAAGAATTATGATTAATGAGGATCATAATTCTTTTTTTTTGCTTTCAATGCAATCGTTAAACTGGTATGTATTTATTGGGTAATAGCAAAAAGAAAACCATCAATTACACCCGAATCTCTTGATAAATGAATGATTACCAGGAATATCCTACAAAATGAATAAGTAAATGTAACGACTATTGATACGCAAAAAGAAATTTTTTTCTATCAACTCTAGTTTTCGCCAAATTTCTTGATATTTTTTATAACTTGTCATAAATTGTTCACTTGAGACTAAAAATTGACACGTTTTTGTTTTTAAATTCTTATATAATAAAATAAATGAGTCGCAATTCTACAGAGCATTTTCTAATGACAAGAACGCGTTACAAGTACAAATTTTAGAGAACTCTATAGGTAAAAAGTGCTCAGAATTTCTCAAGAAAAATTTAGTAAGAATAGAGTGGAAGTAATATGATTATTTGGCGAGGAAAAGGTGGATTAGTGCTGTTAGCACTTATTATCGGGAGCGTTCCAGGTTACTGGTTTATTAATCGTCTGCCATTAGATGATTCAAATCCTATAATTTTCTTTATAGAAGGTTTGTTTACTACGCTATTAACTGCGGGAATAAATTATTTTCTGACGAAACGCTATATTTCAGATGAAGTCCAAACCTATGTGAATGAGCAGACAGGCGAACGGGTTCAAGTAAAAGATCGATCCTCACTGTTTTTCATACCAAATAAATATTGGACATGGATTTTCTTGATTTTTGGAATTGTTTTGAATGTAGCGGTTACCTTACGCATGTAGTTGTTAGATAACCAAGTGTGGTTTCCGTGAAAAAATGAACAGAAAGAAGTGACACAAATGGATCACAACAAAATGACCATCGCAGACTATTTACAATTTTTAAAAGATGAAATTCAGTATACCGTCTTTTCAACAGTAGATAAAAATGGCATGCCTGAATCTCGTATTATTGATGTGATGCTCATAAAGGGAAATAAGTTATTCTTTTTAACCGCAAATACTAAACCATTTTATACTCAACTATTAACTCACCCATACGTTGCGATTACGGGAATCAAGGGAGAAGATACCATGTCTTCAATCTCAATCACAGTCAAAGGGAAAGTGGAAGAAATTGGGACAAAATATTTAGATGAAATTTTTGAAAAAAATGCCTATCTAAATCAGATTTATCCAACACCAACGAGTAAAGAAGTGCTACGGGTCTTTGAACTAGCAAAGGGCTCTTTGGGCGTATACGATTTGCGCACGAAACCACTCTACCAAAATTTATTAGAGATTAAATAGGAATACCCGCATTTATTAGGGATAAGATCATCCAGTCGAAACCATCAAACGTTTGGGCTAGTTTCAAACGTTGACTAGCCTCTAAAAATTTAGCCTTATAAAAACAATATATAATAGCAGGGACTGATTGCCAAAAAATTGGGTAATTTTCTCTGCTTTTTTATTTATAAAGGACATCCAAACAATGAATTAAAAAGCCACATAGTGATATTTTTTGCACCTAATTTTTGTTACTATTAGATTACGTAGGAACCTAATTAGAATTATATGGTGTCGTTTAGCAGCTTTAAACAGGAGGATCAGAAATATGCTATATAAAAGTGACTATTTATCACCGCTAGGTAAGCTAGATATTTTGTGTGATGAAAAAACAGTTAAAGGTATTTGGTTCGAAAATCAATCGTATCATGGTTCACAATATGATTTATCAGTCATAAACAGCGGAAGCAATCAGGTCACCAAATGGGTAAAAAAGTGGTTAGAACAGTATTTTGCAGGGAAAAATCCAGAAGTAGACCAATCATTCCTTGCACCCGAAGTAACAGAATTTCGAAAAAAAGTATTGGAAATTTTAGAAGGCGTACCTTATGGTCAAACAATTACTTATAAAGAAATTGCTGATAAGATATTTAACCGAGAAAATGGCAAAAAAAGTTCTGCCCGCGCTGTTGGGGGAGCTGTTGGACACAATCCAATAACTATCTTAATTCCCTGTCATAGAGTGGTGGGAACGGATGGATCTTTGACGGGCTATGCCGGTGGAATGAATCGCAAAATTGCATTGTTGGCTTTAGAAGGAGTAGAAAGAAAAAAATTGGAAAATATACGCATTTAAAGGAGGCATAAAATGGTCACTAACAAAGAATGGCAAGCAATTGTGGAAAATGATGAAACCTATGATGACCTGTTTCGTTACGCAGTAAAAACAACCAAGATTTTTTGCCGACCTTCTTGTCATTCACGTATCCCGAATAAAGAAAATATAGAAATATATTACGATTTGAATGAACCAGAAAAACAGGGCTATCGCCCCTGTAAAAGATGCCGACCAACGGATGAAGTAATCGATGATGTGATGTGGGCAAAGGAGATAGAAACAATTTTACAGCAAAATTATCAATTGAATCTGACATTAGAGGAGTTATCTTATTTGGCTCGCGGATCAGAATCTCATTTGCGGCATGTTTTTAAGAAAGTAACCAACCAAACACCGCAGCAAAGATTAATGGCTATTCGGATGGACCATGCAAAAAGAGAATTACTGAATTCAACTAAGACAATAAAAGAAATTGCTGCTGACATAGGATTACCTAATGTTTCTTATTTCATTCGAAAATTTGGCGAATATTATGGTCAATCTCCGAAACAATTTAGGTTACACAATGAGCAGAGTTAATATTCGTTTCTTATTTCAAATCCTTTTGAAGGAAATGGGGCATGATGGTGATATAGTCGGCAGACGTATTGTCAGTCCTATTTATTTCACTAATCTGAGTTGGTCGCGAATACATAAGCAAAATGTCTATTGATGTTATAGTATCTTTAGGAGAATAATAAATGAAAAAAAGAGTAGTTATATTGTCGTTGTTAGCAATACTGACCATCTTCGCCGTTCTTTTCTTTACTAGAGTAAATAATGCCAATCAAACAGTACTGGATGGTACCATTCTCAACATAGAAAAAACGGACGACAGGTGTTCATTTATCCTGCTAGCAACAACTAATCCTGAAATAGAAAGAGTAGAATTAGCAGTTACTACTAAAAATTATCTGGAATTTGCTAAAGAACTAAAAATCAATACATCCGTGGTCATTACCTTTGAAGGTGAATCAGCTGTTAATACTGTATCACCAGTTACTATTAACGCAACTATTCTTTCAGTCACTTCAAAAAACTGAGGAAGTTGAATTTTAACCTGGCTGACAAGCAACTGGGCAATACTCGATAATTGAATGTTTTCTATGGAAGTATTATGTTTTTTCAACAAAAAAGCAGAGAAATAATCGCCAAAATGAAAATGGCGGATTTTCTCTGCTTTTTTGTTGTTGAAATATAAAGTTCATTTTTCACAAGTTATTCAGTGCATCCTTGGTATCATCGTTGGCAATACTTGTATAAAGAGTAGTGGTAGAGGTATCCTTATGGCCCAGTTGTTTTGCTGTGAGCATAAGATCCAACGTATTGAGATACAGGCGAGTTGCCATGGTATGCCGCATTTTGTGAGGAGAAATGCGAATTTTGAACATCTCAGAATATTTACCAACCATTTTTTCGATGGCAGAACCAGTCATTCTTTTGGCTTGTTTACTGCTTCTAGAAAGAAAAAATGCAGGTTCATCCTCATCTGGTTTATAACGACTTGCTCTAATTTCGATGTATGCTGCGAGATATTCCATTGCTTTTGCACCAATATAAACGGCATCATCTTTAGCACCTTTACGGACAACTCGAACCCGATTTTTTTCAAAGGATAAGTCTTCTAAATCAATATTGACGACTTCTGAAAGTCGCAAACCGGAGTAGAGAATCAATGCATTGATGGCGAGGTCTCGTTCTTTGTCACGATCATAAAATTTTTTTGCCTGAGCAGAAATTTTTGTCGGATAAATTGTTTCAATAAAGTCCAGATATTCCTGCGTTTGCTCTCCTAAAAAAAGATAGTCAGAAATTTTATCTGCCCGAGCTTGTAGTGTCATTTTGACAGCAACACTCTTTACTTCATTCATCGGATTATGCTCGAGATAGGGTTTATGCCATTTATTCGCAGAACTTTCAGTCAAAAATTTAAAGAGAACCTTTAAGGCAGTGATTGCTCGTTGCACGGTCACCGTTGATAACTTAGCTTTTCTAGCTTTTTTCTTTGGTGAACTAGTCGCAACTTTTGCTTGAGCAGCGGGGGAGCGATGTGGTTTTCTCGTTTGTAAAAATGCTTTATAATCATTTAATTCCAGAACAGTCAACTTTTGCATCGATGCAATCGAGATATCAGCCGGCTTTGTTTCAGCAACCAAATGATGTTGTGTCAGATATTCAAAGAAGGGACGATAATTTTTTAGATACTCGTAAATTGTAAGAGGAGAGTACTGTCCGACTGTTTTTATCTTTACAAATTCAGAAACAAACTCGGGCATGTTTTTTAATTCATCTTGAATACATTCATAAATACGTTCTTCATCCATTCTTTTTCATTCCTTTCAATTATAGGGTAGGGAAGATCCTATAATAATTATAATTGGTATATACCGAAAAGTCAACGAAAAAACTCATAATCTTTGATAACACAATGATATTTTCCGATAAATAAGCAAGTACGCAAAATAGGGCTATGTGAAATTGCAAAAATATTCTAGTAAATCAAAGTCTATCTAATTTTCGGAAAAGAACCGTTTTTTAAGAAAGATTGTTATTTTATAAATAAAAAAGGGAACAAGTAAGTAAGTGAATAAATCTTTGGTTTTTACTTTGCTAGGAAAAAGTTTTCCCAATAATTGTCTTAAAGAAAATCGTCAGTATTCACGAACTAGAATATTATTTTAGAATTTTCAATTCCTTATATGACTTAAAAAATTCAAACCAATTGCTGAAGGTTTATATGAAAAAAACAACCGCTATACATTAAAAATCTAATTCCTAGTTTACATAATTTTTATACAGTTGATTCGTTTCTTTTATTGCCTAAACAAAACAATTTTTATCGCTGAAAGCTATGGAAAAGAATAATTTTTTCAATAATTAACCACGTTAGCAACCTGTATCTAAAAGATTAAGTATTATCATAGGTTAAGTTGCTTCATTTTCATTGAATAGCACTCGTTTTGTATGGAGGTATTTGTCTTTCTATCCATCTTTCCTGAAAATCTGTATTTTTCTGAAAGATGGATTGTTAATCGACAGAGCCTTTATACCTATAGCTAACCCCTAACTGCTTCGTATATATTCATGAAACAAAATAAATTTAGGAATACGTCATTGATTAGCTATAATTCCTGAACCAATTTTCTAAATTACTATCTAAGAAAAAATTTTTGCGGATAGTCATTTAGAAAAACAGCAGGGAAATCCTATAATTTATAGGAGAGATAAAGCAGAAAATTCCAATTTTATCCACTAAATTTTCCAATATAGCCCTGAATTCGTTCCTGTAATTTCTTTTCAACCATATCAGGAATTTCCAGAATCTTACACTCCTCACCAAGAAACAACAACCAATTGATGGCCTCTTGAATTTTTTTAGAATCATTTAAATCAATAAATCCTTTTACAATGGCTGTTGACTGAAACGGTGAAGTATAAGCCAGCAGTAAATGAATTGGATGGTATTTTTTAAATTGTGAGATGGCAGTACCACTAAGCTGCAACTTGAAATTGTTTACAGGTGCTTGTTGCGTCAATAACATACGAATCTTTTTTTCTGTCCATGTGTTCTTTGAGGGTGCCAAATTAATCTCCAGAATATCTTTAACAAAAATTATTTTCTCTTCTTTTTTGTCGAGATCAAAGCCATCAATTAACCATGCTCCATTTTCTTGATAAAGGTGAAGAAGATAAATGAAGGAAGTTTCCTGTCTGTTCCCCTCTTCCACCACTATATTCAGATAAACATCTTTCAAAGCTAAACGGATGACTTTCTCTACCATAGGTGAAGGCTGATCGCTGAGTTCGAGCAGCTCCGGATTTTTAGCATTAGTGCTCGCAAACTGAATCAACTGATTCAAAATAATCAATTCCTCCTGCTGGCTTTCAGAAAGCAGTCCTAATAATTTCTCGGTCAAAGACTGGCGACTTTTTAAATAAGGAAGCTGCTGATTGCGTGTAGCCATAAAAGCAAGAAAAAGCGCCTTTACCTCATCGTCTTTGAACCGAATCGCAGGTAAAAGAGAATTTTGAATAACGGAATAGCCGCCATCTCGACCAACTTCTGAGACCAAGGGCATACCACTGGCCTCAATTTCTCGCACATCGCGAATAGCTGTCGCACGGGAAACTTGAAACTCGGTCATTAATTCAGAAATTGTACGTTGCCGGAACAGGCGTAGAATTAAAAAGCCATTACACAGATTTTATGGGGATCAATCAAGAAAAAGCAGATTTTTATAAAAAAATTCAAACAAACGGAACTTTTGATAAATTGAAATCAGTAGCAAAAACACCAGAATTATTTCTAGTAAATGAAGCTTATGACGATAAAATGATGTATTACTTCGGAGTACAGACGGATGAAACATTGCCGGAAGTCACTCGTAACATTGAATTTCCTACAAGCGAATATCTTATTATCTCTGGAACTTCTTCTGATATTGAATCTTTGGCTATGCAATTAACGGGTAGTGCTTTTGGAGACGTTCTGATGAATCTTTCTGACTATGCCTATGTAGGTGGTCCTAATACTGTCGTTGTGAATGAACAAAAAGAAAATCAGGTAACGGGTGAAATCTGGATTCCAGTGGTAAAACAATAATCGAAAAAAGTGTATCTGGACTCGAAAATCCGGATACACTTTTTAGGTTAATCAATTAATCGTTCTGGCATCATATTGATTAAAAATTCCCAGACACCATCATGTAAAAGCAGTTCTTCACGGTCATACTGGCTAAGACGGGTGCGTAATAGTTCTTCTTGATTATTCAAGACCTTACTTGGCCAATGAGGATCAATCAAGATTGCCCGTCCAATCGCAACAAAATCTGCTTGTTTTAAGACATTTTCTGCATCCTTTTTGGTTCGGACATTCCCTACACCAATCAAAGGTAGCCGATGATCAATTTTCTCTGCCACATAATCCATCATTGCTTTGTTTTGGTAGTTTTCACTGACAGAGACTTTCGCAAAATCGTTAAGAGAAAGATGTAGGTAATCCAGTTTTTTATTTGCTAATTGATCGACAAGGAACAAAGTATCGTCAAATCGAATTCCTGGCGTTTCATATTCTTCTGGAGAAAAACGATATCCCACAATAAAGTCTTCCGCGTCGCTTTTATCCACTGTTTCCAAGACCTTATCTACCAATAAATCAATAAAATGAAATCTTTTATCTAACGTACCGCCCCATTCGTCTTCCCTACGGTTGGAATGAGGAGAAAAGAATTGCTGAATTAAATAAGTGTTGGCTCCATGCAGCTCAACCCCGTCAAACCCTGCTTTAATGGCTCTTTCAGTAGCCTTTGCAAAATTATCAATCAAGGTGTAAATTTCTTCTGAAGTCATTTCACGAGGTGTTTCTGCCTTTGGACGTTCAGCGGCAACCGCGCTGGGTGCGATAGTTTGGGTTCCCCGCAAAATCGCTGAGTTTGTCATTCGTCCTCCATGAAAAATTTGCAGAATGGCTTTCGTACCATTTTCTTTGATGGTTGAAGCCAATTTTGCTAACCCGGGAATAAAACGGTCATCATACACGCCTAACTCCCCTTCCCAGCCTTTTCCATCTTCCTGAACGTTTGCTGCACCAGTAATTACTATGCCAGCTTCACCAGAGCGCAAGCCATAATATTCCCGTTCATCTTGCGTTACTACCCCATCATAAAAAGACATTTTTGTAGTCATTGGTGCCATAACGATCCGATTTTTTACTGATAATCCTCTTGGAAACGTAAACGTTCCGTCTATTTTTGTCATTCTTATCCATCCTTTTATTTTTCATTACTCTAGTTATAACATTCTTTCCTCACTTTTTAAAAGAATGTTGTTTTTGGAAGAGATTTCACCTAAGTAAGGTGTATTTTAAAATTAGTTAATATCTATCAGTCACAGAAATATTTTATCTTGTTTACTATACCAAAATTAAAAGCCGCTTCTCCTAAAAAAAGGAAAAACGACCCAAGTTGTCTATTTTTGATTATCTGCCTTTAACCAATGGTTCTGCTTGTTGGTTTTTCTTTCGTTGGATATAAACGAGATCCAACAATAGTCCCACAACAGCTAGTACAATTGCTGTGTAGAAGGCTTGGGTAAAGTCACCATTGTGGTTCGCTGCCATCCCGGTTGCAACTTTTGGTCCAAAAAAGGCTGCCGTCGAATACCCGATAAAAACGATACCGTAGTTAACACCTTGATTGACAGGACCGTAGTTTTCCATAACCATTGATGGAAAAACTCCCATCACGCCACCAAAACATAGACCTAAGCCGATAATACCGATAGCAAAAGCTGCCGTTCCCGAAAGCAAAGCTAATACTAATAGTGAACAAGCCACCACAGTATAGATAATCAGCAACGTTTTTGTCCGCCCAAGACGATCAGAGACGGTTCCCCAAAGAACGCGACCCAAGCAATTGCTTAGAGAATAAAGACTTACGTAAAACGCAGCAGCTGCCGCAGTTAAACCAAACATTTCTTGTCCAATGACTGCAGCATTTGATGCAATCATCAATCCGGAGAATGCACCGACCCCCAGCATAAAAATAATTAAATAAAATTCTGGTGTCTGCAACATCTTTTTCCAATTTTTATTAATTGAACTATTGCCACTTTTTACAACCGGCGCTGTCCATCCCTTTGGCTTGAAGTCAGTCGGTGCATTTTTAATAAAGAAATTGGCAACGACAACGACAAGTATATAGGCGATTCCTAACATCCTAAATGCGTACAACGCATCCTGTGATTCAATCAGACTATTGGCAATTGGTGCAGCAATAATTGCAGCACCCCCCATTCCTGCTGTGATTAGTCCGGATGCTAAGCCACGTTTGTCTGGAAACAAGCGTAAGGTGTTGCTTAGGCAAGCAGAATAAGCAAATCCTTGCCCCAAACCAGCTAAAATACCATAAGTAAGATAAAGCATCCCTGGCGAATTTACTAGTCCAGTCAAGAAAAATCCTACGCCGAAAAGAATCCCACCAAAGAAAATCGTCCATTTGGCTAACCCTCTATCTGTTAGAAACCCACCAAGAATCATAGTGATTGGTCCAACAGCGGCATTAATAGTAAACGCCAACATAATTTCTGACATGCTCCAACCCTTTAATTGACTTAGTGGACCTGCAAAAACGCTAAACGCATACACTGCACCAGTACACAGCAAGACTGCTGTTGAAGCAATTAGAACTGGCCAGCGATTCAATGATTTATTTTCCATTTTCTTCCTCCATTGCTATTATTGTTACAAAATTCACATGAATTTTTAAAACCGATAAACGAACAATTCATTTACTAAATCAATGAGCATTTTTCTACTCACTGATTTAGCAAATTTTTTCCTAAACTATGGATGAATCATTTATTCAAAAAAATCTTTGATTGCTGTTTTCCCAGCGATTCGTCCAAAGGTAAAGATATCCGTTAAGGAATTTCCTCCTAAACGATTTCCTGCGTGAATTCCACCGGCAACTTCCCCGGCAGCATATAATCCAGAAATTTGTTTTCCATTTTTGTCTAAAACATGTGTCTGCGTATCAATCTTCAATCCACCCATGGTGTGGTGAACGGCTGGTTTTCTTGGTGTTGCATAGAATGGTGCTTTCGTAACTTTTAGATCGAAAACATCTTTGCCAAACTCAGGATCATTTCCTGCATCTACATAAGAGTTATATTTTTCAATCGTGTCTTTCAGAGTTGCTGGGTCCATTCCAAGTTGCTCTGCTAACCCTTCAATCGTTTCTGATCGGAATAAGGTTCCTGCAGCAACTTGTTTGTCTAATTTTTCTTGATTTGTATTGTAAGCTGTTTTTTTAATTTCATCATCGGCAATCAAGTAAAACAGACTGCCGTTATCAATAGCCGCTTGAGTCAAAACATCACGACTTTCATACTCATTAACGAATCGTTTGCCTTTTTGATTAACCATAACAAAGTTTGCTGGCGGTACCTGTAACCCGCTGAATAGTGCTCCGGTATTCGGATCAGAAACAGGCATCATTTGTGAAAAGCCCATACCTACTAAATCCGCTCCCGCACTTTCACCTAGTTTGATTCCGTCACCGGTAATCGCAGGTGAATTCGATGTTTTAATGTCGTCATCAATTTGTGTCCAGTAAGTATTGTATTGTTTCAACATTTTCGTGTTGGCACCAAAACCACCTGAAGCCAAAACCACTGCTTTTGCATGAATCGTGACTTTTTGATTATTAATGCCCCGACCAATAAGACCTACTACCTTGCCATCTTCAATTAGTAATTCTTTGACTGGTGTATCGGTCAGAATTGTGCCGCCGTTCTTCTCAACGAACTCTTTCAATGCAGAGATAAAGGCAAAGCCTTCACTTTTAAGAGGTTTGTGTCCCCGACGCCATTTTGCACCAACAGGCATATCCACGTGATTTTTATCGAACGCTACGCCAACTTCTTCCAACCATTCGACTGATTCCAATGCATGATCCGTTAAGATTTTTACAAGATCGTATTGACCATAAATGACATTTCCTTTTAAGTCTGTCCGTTTTCCGCCAAGATACGTTTGGATTCGATGCCAAATTGAGGAGTCAAAAAGATATTCTTTCGTGTCCGTAGTTTCCTTCAAATAAGCATTGATTTGTTGTTTCAATGTTTTAAAATCGGCTAAATATTCTGGATCGATCGTACTTTCATCTAGATGCAGCATTTCTTCCAATGTTGCACTTTCACCCGGCAAAGCATCAAAGCTATTTTGCCAAGCAGGATCCGCTGCATTCATTGGTCCTCCAGCTCGAACTGTATTTCCGCCAAGTGCAGGGAATTTTTCGACGAGGATTACTTTTTTTCCAGCCTGTAAAACACTGGCTGCCGCACTTAAACCTGCGCCACCACCACCGACAACAACAACATCTGTTGTGTATTCTACCGCTTTTGTTTGAGGAATGAAGCCGGTTTTGGGGCGCTTTCTTAAAGCATCCGGATTTGCTCCGGCAAGTTGTACCGCCTTTGCCACGCCATCAACTACCCCGTGACTGGTGACTGATGCCCCAGAAACGGCATCGACATTCAGGGTTTGCCCATCAATGATTTCTTGGGGAATTCGAGTAAAGACAATATCTGCAATTCCTTCTGATTCACCTGATGTATCGATATCGATTGCTTCGATTCGATCATCGCTTAAAGTGACAGTCATTGGTAGATTTCCGTTATGTCCCACCGCCGTCACTTCATATTTTCCTGGTTCAAAGGTGATATTTTCTGGAACATTCAATAAATTGGCAATTTCTGTAAAACGGATGAATTTTCGGAAACAGCTTTCTAGAAATTCAATCGTTCTAACATCCTTCAAATTACCATCTTCATCAAAGGCTTGTTGCGCACGACCTAGTAAAAATTCGCTCCCTGGCATAACCGAAGCATTTACTCCCGGTGCGTCCAAAATTTGCCGTAAATGCAATTGTGCGCGGGATGATCCTTGAACATCATAAGAAGCTCCAACAATCATAACTGGTTTACCATCGAAAGGATGGATATTGAAGGACAACCATTCTAAAACGCTCTTTAATGCAGAAGGAACGGAATGATTGTGTTCAGGTGTCGCAATGATGACTCCATCGGCTTCGCTGATTTTTTGGTTGAGGGTTTGGATGACTGGGCTTTCTGTTTGATCGTCTGTTTCATTAAACATTGGTACATTTTTGATTTCTAAAATTTCAATTTCAGCAGAATCTGCGAAATGTTTTTTCATGAATTGCACAAGTGTTCGATTATACGAATGATTGGCATTTGTTCCGATAAGTGCTGCATATTTCATTTTACTTCCTCCTCACTAGACTTCCCATGAAAATGGTTTGGTTTGTTTTTTACTGCGATCCTTTAACAATTGGTTGGTCAAGGTCACAAAATGCAAAAACTCATTAAAATCTTCTTCCAGTTCCGCAACCTTCTCTTGATCCTTCAGGTTTCCTTCTTCATCAAAGGCTTGTTCCGAATGACCTAATAAAAATTCGGCACTTGGCATAAGACGGGCTTTCAATTCTGGCGCATCTAAAATTTGACGCAAATGTGCTTGAGCCCGAGAAGACCCCAACGAACCCAATGAAGCCCCCGTTACCATCACAGGTTTATCAATTAATGGTTGTGTCGTATAAGATAGCCATTCCAAAACACTTTTTAAAGCAGCAGGAATTGTGTGATCATATTCTGGTGTACTGATAATCACACCATCAGCTTTGGTAATCTTATTTGATAGTTCTTGGACTGCTACTGGTGGTGTTTTATCTTCCGGCTCATCAAAAGCTGGGATATCTTTGATCTCACAAAGTTCGATGGTTGCTTGATCAGAAAAATGTCTTTGGATAAACTGTAATAATTTTCGATTGGTGGAACGATCCGAGTTTGTTCCAACGATTCCGATAAGTTTCATTTAAAAACTTCCTTTCAAAATTAAATGTGATATATTTAACAATATTGAAGAAAAAAATTTATGTTGCTCAAAAAATGCGCAAATAACTTTTTTATTTTTCTTCTGTTTTGTAGTAAATATCGTTTCCATTTACTTAAGGTCAGTCTAATCCTTACACAACTGTTTGTGAAATATTTATTTAACTATCATGCTATAAGTATTTTGTTATAATGAAAAGAAACTGGAGGGATACTCATGGCTCTAAAAGACTCACCGGTGATGCTGCATTATTTAGATATTCTTCTAAAGCACGGAAATTACACCAAAGCAGCCAAAGATTTATTTATTTCGCAGCCTTATTTAACCCAAGCGATTCAAAAAGTAGAACAAGAATTAGGAACAGAGATTATTAATCGTCATACCGGTCACCTGCAATTGACAGAGGCTGGCAAGGTTTACTATCAATATTTAGAAACCCTCGAAATGGAGGCCTCTCAACTTCAAAAGAAATTGGAGCTATATACTGATCCCGATCAAACAAAAATTCGAGTCGGCATCTTGTCTAGCTTAGGGATTTTTCTCCTGCCGCTTTTTCTGCCGGAATACCAGCAAAATAATCCAACAGTAAAATTGTTGTTGGATGAGAAGTTGCCAAAAACCAATGAAAGTAAGGTGTTGAAAGGCGAAACGAATTTTTACATCGGTCAAAATCCCGAGACCGTTTCCCCAAATCTAAAGGTTTACGAGTGTTCAAAAGAAAATTACTATGGTATCATTCCCGACTCTTCTCGTTTTTACCAAGCAGGTATTCGCTTATTAGACCTAAAATCGATTGCAATAAAGGACTTGCTGCAAGAAAAATTTGTGCTGACTTCCAGTGGATCAGCGATTCGTCGTCAAATGGATCAGCTCTTTCAAAAATATAAAATTGAACCCGCAATTTCCCTAGAAAGCGATAATATCTATACAGTGGTGGAACTTGCTAAAAACGGTCTTGGGTTAGCCATTGCTCCGGAAAGTGTAATTTATTCTCTTAAACCCGGAAACTATAATTTGTTTCCGGTTACCGAATTATCCCTGAGCTATTTCATTGCTCATCGTATGGATAAGACGCTCTCAAAAGCCGAAGAAAATTTTGTCACTGCTTTTTTAAAAGGCATTCAACAACAAAATTTTTCTTCTTTATTTCAAGACTAGCTAACCAACAACTAAAAAAACTTACGAGGTAACTATGGCTACATTACTCTTATTTTTCATTTATATTGCTTTTATTGGACTAGGCATACCCGACTCCCTATTAGGTACTGCTTGGCCGGCGATTTATCAAGATTTTCAAGTTCCGATTGCTTCCCTTAACATCCTAACATTGGTCCTGCAAGGAGCGACAGTTATCGCTAGTTTGAACAGTGCACGCTTGATTAGAACATTGGGAACCAACAAAACGGTAGTTATCAGTACCTTTGCCACAGCAATCGGTTTATTCGGCTTTTCTTTAGCTCCGAATTTTCTCTGGCTGGTCTTTTGCTCCATTCCCTTGGGTTTAGGTGGAGGCGCAATTGATGCTGCACTGAATAATTATGTTGCTCTTCACTATCAAGCGATTCACATGAATTTTCTCCATTGTTTTTATGGTATCGGAATCACTATGAGTCCTCTGCTGATGAGTCAGATTTTAGGTGGCGGCCAAAGCTGGCACCAAGGATACCGTTTAATGTTTTTTGTACAATTAGTGATCGCTTTTTTGATGGTTTTCAGCCAACCCTTATGGGGAAAGGTTCAGGCAAAATGGGCGCAGGTTCAAGAAGAAAGCCAACCAAAACAAATTTCTTTGTTTCACCTAAGCAAAAATCCTAAAGTCCGCTTGGTGTGGCTTGTCTTTATTAGCTCTTGTGGATTGGAATTTACTAGTGGCATATGGGGCGCCAGCTATTTTGTTCAGGTTCGGGAAATACCGGTTGCCGCCGCTGCCGGTGTTTTAACCTTTTATTACTTGGGAATGACAATAGGTCGCTTTTTCTCCGGTGTCCTTTCCCGTTTTTTAACTACTTGGCAGATTATTTTTATCGGTGAGGGAATTATCTTTGGGGCTTTACTTCTACTCATTTTTCCCCTTCCACAAACGTTTGCCGCTTTGCCCTTATTTTTTATTGGTTTGGGCAATGGCCCGCTTTTTCCAAATTTCACGCATTTAACGCCAAAAACCTTTGGAAGGAACTATTCTCAAGCAGTGATTGGTTCACAAATGGCTGCTGCTTATATTGGTGTCATGCTGATTCCCCCTTTATTTGGTTGGCTCGCAGATCAATGGTCACTGCACTTATTTCCTTTCTTTCTTTTGCTCCTGACCATTTTGCTGACAGCTGCCAGTTATCTTCTAAAAAATGAAAAAAATGCAAACAAAAATTCCTCCGATTAACACGATCAGAGGAATTTTTGTTTTATACAGTTATATAGACAAAGCTTAATGTGTTGTTCCAACATTCAACTGAATGTCTTCTTTTTGTGTAACTGCAGCTTCAATCGCTAATTCAATGGTTTTTGCGATGGTAGTAATTGGCATTGATGGCGTATCTGCAGGTTTCCCCACTGCTTGACTTGTTTCAAAAGGTACGTGGATAAATCCTCCTTTAACAGTAGGAAATTCGTTGGCAATCGTGTACAACAAATTGTACATAATTTCGTTGCAGACAAAAGTTCCGGCAGTATAGGAAATATAACCGGGCAGTCCATGATCATTGACATGTTTGACCATCGCTTTGATTGGTAAGGAAGTAAAATATGCTGTTTCGCCATCCTCCTGGATTTTAGCCCCTGCTGGCTGATTTCCTTTATTATCAGGAATCCGAGCTTCAATTAAATTGATTGCTACCCGTTCAAAAGAGACAGAGGCCCGACCCCCTGCCTGTCCGACACAAATAACGATATCAGGCGTTTCTTTTTGAATCGCTGTGCGAACTTTTTCTCCACTTTCGCCAAAAACAGTCGGTACTTCCAGCTTAACGATTTCTGCCCCAGCAATCTCATTAGGTAATAATTTAACTGCTTCATATGCAGGATTGACTTTTTCTCCGCCAAACGGATCAAAACCGGTAACTAAAACTTTCATGTTCATCCAACCTTTCTTATTTGAAAATCAACATATAAACAATTTGGAAGACCAGCATAAACAAAGCGACAAAAATTTGATTTTTTATAACACCATATTTATCCTTCATTTCCAAAATAGCAACAGGTACAATGTTAAAATTGGCTGCCATTGGCGTCATCAATGTTCCGCAAAAACCGCAACTTAACGCCACCATTACAACCAATGCCGGATCTGCCCCATAAGCTAGTACAAAGGGTGCACCAATTCCGACAGTCATTACGGTGATTGCAGCAAAGGCATTTCCCATGATGATTGTAAAAATAACCATGCCTAGAGCATAGATAATGATTCCTACCGTCATGTTCCCTTTTGGCACGATTCCGCTCACTCCATTGGAAATAACTTCACCAACTCCAGCCTGAGTAAATACCGCTCCTAATGAAGCCAAGAGCATCGGCAGCATGGATAACGGACCAACTGTTCCTAACATTTCCACCGCATCTTTGAAAAAAGTCGCCGGCTTATTATCTTTTGAAAAGAGCATCATTAAAACAATTGCCAGTAACACGCCAAGACCAACACCAACTAAAGCACCAAGCTTAGTGAACAAAGCAATAATAATTGCAACAAAACCAATACTCAACGCCGGCAGAAAAATCCGATTACCGATTTTATTTGCCATGTTTTCCATGTATTCTTTGCTTGCAGCATGACTTTTTCCTTTTGTCACTTTTTGCAAGATTGCTGGAATCGTCATCACTAAAATCAATACCCCAACCCAAACACTAGGAATCCAACGCCCAAAACCAATTACAATTCCTAAAATCAACCAAAAAATACCCGTACCAAACCGATTTTTATTGCTGTGATCCAATAAATTATAGATTCCTGTACCTGCTGAGATCAACCCCATGACAAGATAAATGATCTCCAAAAGCTTCTCACTTAATAATACCTCTGAACTTGAAAAAAAGGTCATTTTATTTCTCCTCCTTTTCGCCATAATATTTTTTCATCAAACGTTTATCTTTAAAATAAAAATAAAGACAAGCGACGACTAAAGCCACAAGAGCAACGGGAATCTCAACGACCATCAAACGGACGAGTGAGACTTCATAGCCTAAACTTTTTAATGTAGACTGTACCAGCAATGCTCCTGCGCCACCGATAAATAAATTCTGTCCGAAAAACCAAGTGATATTTTCCATGGCGGAAGACATCCCTTTTAAGTCTTCGGAATAATTTTCATTTTCCGGCAATTTTTTTGATTCCACAGCGCCTTCCATCATCGGATAGACAATCGGACGGACGAATCCAGCGACACCGCCAAAGCTAACATTAAATGCCGCAAAGATTGTACGAAACACCCCGTAAATCATCAAAATCGTACTGGTATTTACACGTTTTGCTTTTTTTATCAAGCGAGCAGCCGATTCTTTTAATCCATTTCTTTCCAAAGTTCCGGTTGCCAACATAATAATAATAAAAATAGCCATTCCTCTATTCGCAACGAAGCTCGTTCCCAAAGTCTCCAGCATTGCCGTAAATCCTAATCCACTGACTAGCGCTGTTGCGATGAGCGCAACCACAACAATCAGAATCGAATCCAACTTAAGTGCAAAGCCAATGATAACGATGACGACACCAATTAAACTTAAAATATTTGCATCCAATAAATGATTCCTACCTTTCATTAAACTAAAATCTATTCTACAGTAGTTTGAAAAAACTTCAACTAGACTGAAAATTTCCTTATTTTTTGCTGAAAAAAAACAAACCGTAACTAATAGTGTGTTTCTTTAGTAATCGACACTAAAAATGGTGCTTCATTGACAAATAGCAGAAACAACTATATAATTGCTTGCGCAAGCATAATTAACCGTTCGCTTACTGCTCACCTTTTGATTGGAGGATTTTTTATGAAAAAAAATAAACGCTGGATGATGCTGGCGATTTATGGCGCTACTTTTATGACCGCCATTGAGTCAACCATTGTGGTCACTGCTGCTAATGACATCTTTAAAAGTTTCAATAATCAAAATGACTCTGTTTCATTATTATTTTCGAGTTATCTCTTTGCCAGTGCAATTGCCACACCCTTTTTAAGTCATTGGGCCGATCAAATAGGAAAGAAAAAAATTTTTCTTTTCGGTTTAGCTCTATTTACTTTGGGAACGATGCTTTGCGGACTTTCGACTTCTTACCTCAGCCTAATTATTTTTCGAGTGATTCAAGGTATCGGTTCGGGTGGGATTCTACCTATTACCTTTGCCTTGATTGGTGATTTATTCGATTTAGAACAGCGGGGCAAAATCATGGGCTTGAATAATTCTGCATGGGGAATCGCCTCTCTGATTGCTCCTTTACTAGGAGGAATGTTGGTATCCAATTTTACTTGGCACTGGATTTTTTTCATTAATATTCCTTTTGGGATCGCGGTGTTCCTAATCGTGTTTTTCGTCTATCATGAAAAAAAGCAGCCAATAAAAAAAGAAAAAAACAGCCATTATCTTCGCCAACAGGTCATTTTTGCTGTGCTGCTATTTCTTATGCTTACAAGTATCCAACTAATGACAACAAATCTGCTTCTTGGGGCACTACTCTTTCTATTCGGGTGTGGATTACTTTGGGGATTTATCAAATTAGAACGAAAAGAAAAAATGCCGATTCTTCCCCTCACGACGTTTAGAAAGAAAAATTTTCTACTGTTTGTTGCAGTGATTTTTTTGATTAACGGGGCACTTATCGGGTTTCAAGTCTACGTACCATTATGGGTCCAAACTGAATTGCACTTCACCCCCACCTTGGCCGGTCTTGCTTTACTTCCTTCCTCGATCCTGTTCATTACCGGTTCTTATTTCTCTGCACAGCTTGCTGGTTATTTTGGTAAGAAAAAAATTTTGCTCCTTTCTTTAACACTTATTTTAGGTATTTTTGGGGTTATGAGCTTTTTACCTGCCTCAGCTTCTTATCTTATTCTTTTGTTATTAGCAGGTTTTTCTGGGCTTGGTATCGGTCTAGCTTTTACAATCAGCCTGATCACTGCCCAGTCAAATGCCACGGAGGAAAATATCAGTACTGTCTCAGGATTTATTACCTTGTGTCGAACCTTAGGACAAAGTTTCATGATTACACTTTTAGGAATCTTTTATAGCTTTGGGTTTACCCATGATTCTCAAACTTTGACTGGTTATCACCTCGTATTTCTTTTTTCAGCTCTCATCATTGGTGGCATCCTATTCCTGATTCTGCCTCGTAAAATTGAGAATTTCTAAAAATAGCTTTTAAAAAATTTGAAAAACCGGCAGCCATTAAAATCGATAGCGAATGCTTTTCCCATCTTCAGACAAACCCTATCTTTGGCTATTTTAGTTTATCTCATGCTATACTTTCATTGGTAACGATTTCAACGGCATGTTAGGAGGGAAAAAAATGAAACAAGCATTTCCGTTTTTGACGTATAGTGGTCAGGCCGAAGCTGCGATTAATTGGTATCATCTAGCCTTTCCAAGTTCTGAAATTACCAAGTTAAACCGGTATGGGGAAGCCAGCAAAGATGAACCAAATCTTATTCTCGAAGGGGAACTGAAACTAGGTAATTTAGTGATTGGTTTTTTAGATATGACTAAGGATTCTCCAGCGCCAACCTCCAATTGGGCAACATCTATTTTAATTGAGGTAGACGGACAGACTGAATTTGATCAAGCGTTTAATACGCTAAAAGATGGTGGCACCATAATAATGCATGAAAAGAATTTTGATAAATATACTGAGATTTGTTGGGTTACCGACAAGTTTGGATTTACTTGGCAGTTGCTTTTTTAAACCTTTTGCAATCAACTAAAAAAGGAAACGCCATTTGTCTCTCCTGTTCATTGGAGATCAAATGGCGTTTTTTTCTGGTCCTCACAGCTAAAAAGTTTCCTGCCTATCAGACCGCAAATAAAATAACTCAAAATGAAAAAATCCACAGCTGTTATCGTGTCTAAGACAACAACTGTGGATTTTTATGATATAAACAAGTTATTCGACTAGCGACTCTCTTATTTCACAAAATCAGCCGCTTGGATTCCTGCTTGTCGGCCAAAAATAATAATTTCAGCTACAGAGTTTCCACCGATTCTGTTTTGTCCATGAAGGCCACCCGTTACTTCACCAGCAGCGAACAATCCTGGGATTGTTTCTCCATCTTTTTTCAATACTTCAGTTTTACTGTTGATTTTTACGCCACCCATTGTGTAATGGATTCCTGGTGCTATTTTAATTGCGTAAAATGGTCCTGTACTCAAATCATGATCCATCGCAGTTGTCCGATTAAAAGTGGTATCTTTTTTATCCGCAACGGCTTTGTTCCATGTATCAACGGTTTTTACTAAATCGTCCCCAGAGAATTTAAGTTTTTCACTTAATTCAGCAACTGTTTTTCCTTCAACAACGTATCCTTGCTTGTCATAAAACTCGATAGCTGTTGCCCGATCACGAACACCTTGATCAAAAACCAAGTAAGCTGCTTTAGCAGGTAACTTATTGATTGCTGCGGTAACATTGTCCCGGGTATCCAACTCATTTACAAAGCGATTTCCGTTCTCATCAACAAGAATGGCGCCTTCTCCACGAACAGCTTCTCCAATCAGTACGCCTTTGTCTTGTTGCACTGTAGGATGGACTTGGATTTGATCCATATCAACAGTATAGCCGCCAACGGATTCAATCATTTTGATTCCGTCTCCGGTGCTTCCTTCTTGATTGGTGGTTACGATTCCTTTTAAATCAGGTCGAACTTCTTCAATCATTTCAGCGCTGGCACCAAAACCACCAGTTGCTACAATAACTGCTTTTCCTGAGATTTCTTTCTCAGCTTGTCCCTTCACACTAACTTTCACACCTGTAACTTGGTCGTCTTCTTTGATCAATTCTTTTACATCGCTATTAACAAATACCGGAATCTCTCTTTTTTGAACATTTTCCGATAATCCTTTAACCAAATATTCACCGACTGCAGAACCATCTTCAGGACGATGGGTACGTTTTGTGCTCATACCGCCAGTAATTGTCAAGTTATTTAAACGGATATCTAATGAATCCAACCAATCGATAGCATCCGCAGAATGATCCACGAAATAACGTAACAATTCTTTATCATTTGTATCATGACCGCCTTTTAGCGTTTCTTCATAAAACGCATCGTTGCTGTCAGTGATTCCTTGTTCTTTTTGGAATTTTGTTTCTGACGCATTCATTCCAGAAGAAGCTTTATTTGTATTTCCTCCAACAACCGGCATTTTTTCAAAGATAACCGGATTTAAACCAGCATCTTTTGCTTCGATTGCTGCAGACATCCCTGCTCCACCGGAACCCACAATGATAATATCATATTCATCTTTCATTTCTTTCGGATCTGTATAGGCTTGGGCTGATGCTCCTGAAGCAACCTCCGCAGATTCACTTGAGCTATTGGCTGAAGTATCTCCTTTGCCATTATCTGCAGAACACCCAGCAGCTAGAAATAATGCACTAGCTAATAAACCAAAAATTTTTGACGCTTTTTTCATTTTCTGACTCCCTCTTTTCTATTTTGAATGTACAGATCTAGTTTTCTGAAACATTCATGTAAATTGACCTTGAACATTTTCTCACATGAAGATTCAACTTTCAATGATTGTGAGAATTAATTCATTGATATTTTTTGAAACTTTAAATTGTATGGAAGAAAATAAATAAACATCGAAGCTGGTGGAAAACTTAGCTTCGATGCTCGTAGGTAGTACTCTTACCCCGATTCCATTGAAAATTTATTTGTTTGCTACATCAAAAAATCCAAGTAAATGGTAAAAGGAAAACTTATTAGATTAAGTTTTCCTTTTATTTTATATCTTTAGACCCAGTTGAGCTCGCAAAGCGTGCGAAACAAAAAACCACCTGCTATGCGGGTGGATAGCCAAAAGTTATACAAAAAAATCTCCTCACTAGCGTTACAATGTAGTTGTTCAGGCCACATGATAACGAAAGGAAGAGATTAATTGGCTAATAAAGCAAACAGCTTAGCCCATACAAAATGGTTATGCAAATACCACATTGTATTCACCCCAAAGTATAGAAGAAAAATAATTTATAATCAATACAGAGCTAGTCTTCGCAAAATCATCAAAAGACTATGCAGTTATAAAGGTGTAGAAATAATTGAAGGTCATATGATGATAGACCATGTTCATTTGTTAGTAAGTATTCCACCAAAAATAAGCATTTCAAGTTTTATGGGGTATTTAAAAGGAAAAAGTGCCCTGATGATATTTGATAAGCATGCAAATTTAAAATACAAATTTGGAAATCGCCATTTTTGGTCTGAAGGATACTATGTGAGCACGGTAGGACTTAATGAAGCGACCATCAAGAAATATATTCAAGAACAAGAAAAACGTGATATAGCATTAGATAAGTTGAGTGTACGAGAATATGAGGACCCTTTTAAGGGTTAGTGAGTGATAAAATCACCTCTTTAGAGGTGGCAAAAGTGACAATACCAGTGTGGCTTGAACACACTGTGAAAGCCAGCGCCTTTAGACGCTGGCTAGTAACGGGGGCTTACAGCCCCAGAGCAAACCACCCGTTTGACGGGTGGTTATGATTGTTTTGCTTGGATTACTCTGTAAACGCAAGATTTATCTAAAAATGATTAGAAATTATTCTGTCACTAAATCAAGTGGCGAATCGATTTTCTCTTCTACTGTTTTACCAGAAAAATGATCAAAGGCTGCTTGCAAAGCAAGTTTACCCATTTCTTCAGGTTTTTGTGCAATTGTTGCGCTGATTTTTCCATCTTTGATAGCTTTCAACCCATCTTCGGTACCATCAAAACCAACGATAATAAATTCTTCTCCTTTACCACTCGCCGCTTCGGCAGCGCCTAACGCCATTTCGTCATTTTGAGCAAAAACACCTTGCAAATCAGAATGTGCTTGTAAAATATTTTCCATTACCGTCAATCCTTTTGCACGGTCAAAGTTCGCTGATTGTTTATCTACCACATCAAGTTTACCTTCCGAATATTCATCAAAACCCTTTCCACGTTCACGAGTTGCTGATGCTCCAGGTACACCTTCTAATTCAGCAATTTTCGCATTCTCACCTAATTTTTCAATAATAAATTCTGCTGCCATTTTTCCGCCTTCCTCATTGTTGGAAGCAACAATAGTCAATAATTCTCCTCCATCACTGCTGCGATCGATTGCAATGACCGGAATATCAGCGTTGTTGGCTGCCTCGACAGCAGGTACAATTGCTGATGAATCAACGGGATTCACTAGGATCACATCAACATCTTGTTGAATCAAATCGTCAACATCATTACTTTGTTTTGCTGTATCATCTTGAGCATCAACCACCTTAATAGTTGTTTCATTCTCATCGGCCAATTTTTGGATACCATCACGTAACGAAACAAAGAACGGATTATTCAACGTTGAAACAGAAACTCCCACAGTCAACTCAGATGGCTTCTTTTCTTCAGATTTTCCCTGTGAACTACTTGAACCACCTTCTAAACCAGTCGTTCCACATCCTGTTAACATCAGTACGCCTAGTGCTAATACAAAAAATTTTTTCATCATATTTCCTCCTTAAAAATTTATGGACAAATGTCCTTATTTCTTTTTACGATCTAGCAACACAGCGATAACAATTACGATTCCTTTAACGATTTGTTGATAGAAGCTTGAGACACCTAATAAGTTCAATCCATTATTCAATGTCCCAATAATTAATGCACCAACTAAGGTGCCAAAGATTCGACCTTTCCCGCCTGAAAGACTAGTTCCTCCCAAAACTACCGCTGCAATAGCATCCATTTCGTAAGCTTGTCCAGCAGTTGGCTGAGCTGAATTTAAACGGGAAGTGATAATCATACCACTAATAGATGCCATCAAACCTGAAAGTGAATAGATCAAAATTTTTATTTTATCTATTTTTACTCCAGCGACAAATGATGCTTTCTCATTTCCACCGATTGCGTATGTTTTTCGACCAAAAGTTGTTCGATGCAACAATATGAATAAAACTAAAAACATAATAAAGAGTAGAATAACTGGGAATGGAATACCGAGTACATAACCTCGACCAATAAAACTAAAAAAGAAACTGTCTCCCAGCCCAGTAATCGGATTACCTTTTGTGTAAACAAGCGTTGCCCCACGATAAATTGTCATCGTTGCCAATGTAGCGATAAATGGTGCCATATTTCCCTTAGATATTAACAGACCGTTTATTGCACCTAAAATGGCTCCAGTCAATAATCCTAAAAGAACAGCTAATATCACATTCATACCATTAGCCATAAAACCAGCTGTTAAAGCACTAGATAATGCCAAAGTTGAACCTACAGAAAGGTCTATTCCTCCCGTCAAAATGACAAAGGTCATCCCAAATGCAATAAAACCATTTGCCGCCACTTGTCGTAACAAGTTCAATAGATTATTGGGATTCAAGAACTCACTGTTCATAATAGAAACGACAACGATTAATACGATCAAAGCAAGAAGTGGTCCTAATTTTGAAATAATTTCGGCTGCATTGATTCTACTTTTAGTAACATTTTTCTGTTTTTCCATCTCATTTTCCTCCTGTCGCATAGGTCATAATCTTTTCTTGTTCAAATTCTGTCCTTTGTAATTCGCCATTGATTTTTCCTTCATGTATGATAAGGATACGATCGCTGATTCCCATAATTTCAGGTAAATCACTGGACACAACGATGATAGCTACTCCCCTTTCGGCAAGCTCATTAATCAACTGGTAAATCTCACGTTTTGCTCCAACATCTACCCCTCGTGTCGGCTCATCCAAGATCAAAACCTTTGGACCAGCACCGATCCATTTTGCCAATACGACCTTCTGCTGATTTCCTCCAGAGAGTTCACCAACAATGTCATCTGCTGATTGAACCTTAATCAATAAACGTTGGATCAGTAATTCTGCAAATTCTTTTTCCACCTTTTGATCAACAAGACCTCGTTTATTGAATCCATCAATAGACGGCAGGCTAATGTTATCTAAAACAGGAAAATCTAAAATTAATCCTTCTGATTTACGATTTTCTGTTAAAAAGCCGATTCCTGATTGAATTGATTTCGTAGGCGATTCAATTTTTCTTTTTTCATCATTGATTGTTAACGTTCCTGAAGAAATTGGATCAAGTCCAAAAATCCCTCGCATAATCTCGGTACGACCAGAACCCATCAAACCAGAAAACCCAAGAATTTTTCCACTTCTTACTGAAAAAGAAATATCCTTGAAAAAGCCACTTGCGGCAGTTAAATGATCAATAGTAAAGATGGTATCACCAATAGGACTGTTTTTTTCTGGATAATAATCCGAGATTTCTCGTCCAACCATTTTTTTAACGACCTCGTTAACATTGGTTTCACTAGTTTTTTTTGTATCGATAGAAAGCCCATCCCGCATGACTGTTATCCTATTACTGATCAGAAAAATCTCTTCCATTCGATGAGAGATATAGACAATAGCGACACCTTGATCTTTTAATTGATGAATGATTTTAAACAATGCTTTAATTTCTGTTTCAGATAAAGCTGCAGTAGGCTCATCCATAATTAAAACCTTAGCATTAGTCATTAGTGCTTTGATGATTTCAATTATTTGTTGTTGTCCAACAGACAGACTATCTATTTCGACATCTAGTGGAAGATTAATACCCAACTGTTCCAAGTGCGCTAGCGCGATTTTTTTCATCTGTTTCGTGTTCAGTAACCCAAAGGAATTTTTCAGTTCATTATTTAAAAATAAATTTTCTAAAACAGTCATCTGTGGCCATGAATTCATTTCTTGATGAATGAAACTAATCCCAAATTCTTCTGCTTCTTTTGGACCAGAAAATGCTTTTTCCTGTCCATCGATAAAAATCGTTCCACCATCTTTTTTATGAAGCCCGGTCAAAATATTCATCAATGTCGATTTTCCAGCGCCGTTTTCTCCCATCAATGCATGAATTTCACCACTTTTAATTTCAATACTAACGTCTCGCAATACTTTATTTGTTCCAAATGATTTAGATATATTCTTCATTTCAACATTCATTTCTAGTACCTCCTTAAAGATAAAATGGTGAACATAGAGTAAATCTCCCCTCTATTAATAATTAATTAGATAAGAACACACTCTTTTTGTTTCAAAAAATTACTGCAGATTGCAAGATAATGTTTGAATAAGGTGTAGCTTCTCCCGTTCGTATCACCGCTTTTGAGTAGATTGTTTGTTTTTTTAAATCTTCATGACTGATAAAAATTACGTCCACAGATTCAGGCAGCGCTTTCAAAATTTTATTTAACTGAGTAGGATTCTCTGCTTTTATTTCCGCTGCCAAAAAAACTTTTTCAATTGCCATATCCTCTAAGACCGTTTCTAAAACTGTTTTAAAATTGGGCACTCCTAAGCGTAATGCGAGATCTATCTTTTCAACTCCTAAGGGAACCGGCAATCCGGCATCCCCTATCGTGATTTGATCTGTATGCCCTAAGTCTGCTAAAACTTTGGCGATTTTACTATTTAAAATTCCATTTTTTTTCATAATATGGATGCTCCTTCATCTTTTCTAATGTTGGCATACCACCTTGCGCACCAAACCCCTGAACAGAAATAGCAGCAGCAAGATTAGCAAATTCCAATGCTCCAGATAAATCAGTACCATTTAATAATGCGGTTGCCATGGCACCATTGAATGTATCACCAGCACCAGTAGTATCAAGGGGCTTGACCTTAAAAGCTGATACAATCTCTTCTTCTCTACCATTATGAAATATTGCTCCTTTTGATCCCAAGGTAATGATGAGCTTGTTAGGGTATTTTGCCAGTAATTCTTTTTGATTTTGTCCGGGAAAAATAACTGCAGCTTCGTGCTCATTTGGTGTTAGATAAGTCAATTTTTCAATATACTTCTCAGATATGGGCCGAGCTGGTGCAGGATTTAACAAAATATCTATTTTATGTTTCCAGCAAAAATCAATGATTGCTTCATTTGTTGCTTGTGGTATTTCATTTTGCAAAATCACAAGTTCACTTGCTAATAATTGCTCACTAAATGATGGAATATCTTGCGGTGTCAGCTCATTATTTGCTCCTGGAATCACGATGATACTATTGTCCTCATTAAACAAAACAATATGGGCCGATCCACTTTCAACGTATGTAACCCGTTCCACATAGTTTATATTAATATCATTTTTCTCAAGATTCATGATGTTAGCCGTCCCAAATACATCATTGCCTACTTTTCCTACCATCGTTACATCGGAACCAAGACGACTGGCAGCTACTGCCTGATTGGCACCTTTACCACCAAATGCAGTTGTAAAAGATTTTCCAATAACGGTTTCTCCTTGATTTGGCTTGATTTCTGTGGTTACCACAAAATCAGTTGAAATACTGCCCACAACTGTAATCTTCATTTATTTTCCTTCTTTCTTAAAGTATCTCGTTCAATTAATTTAACTGGCAGAATGATTTTCTTCTCATTTACTTTCTGGTTGTTCATAAGTTGATAGAGCATTTCCGCTCCTTTGTAACCTATTTCATAAGCAGGTTGATGAATCGTCGTCAACGGAGGAACAACCAAATTACTGATGGGGATATCATCATAACCAATAACCTGCAAATCATCCGGAACCTTGATACCGCGGCGATACCCCTCTTGAATTAGAGCAATGGCATGGATATCACTTGGTGCTATCGCAGTATCAATCAGTGGAAAATGCTCAAAAACCTCTTGTGCCGTTTTTATGGCATCCTCTAATAAAAATGAGGTGGAATGAACAACGTAGTAACGGATTTTTGACTGATTCAATATTTTGATCATTCCCTGCAAACGATCATGAGAACGATCAACTTCTTTCGGTCCAGCAATTACAATGACTCCCTTAGGCGAGGTGGCAAGTACAGTTTGTGCTGCCAATGCCCCACCAAATATATCATCCGCATGAATTGAATACTCCGAATCCATGCCAACACGATCCAGAAAAACGAGAGGTTTAACGTCATCATAAGTGATATTGTCACTGTCCACTGCAGATAATACACCCGCAATATTATTTTGACTAAATGCATGAATATAATCCACTGCTCGTTCAGAATTTTCCTGTACATTTCCAAGGATAACTTGATACCCTTTCCCATGTAAAAAATCTTCTACCCCTTTTGCTAAAAGCGGAAAAAATGGGTTAGAAATATCAGGTAATAATAAACCGACTAATTTCGATTTTTTTTGATAAAGAGAACGCGCCACCTCATTAGGCCGAAAATTCAAAGCTTTTATTGCACTATCGATTTTTTTTTGAGAATTCTCGCTAACATAGCCACTTCCATTAATCGCTCTTGATACCGTTGCAACAGACAAATCTGCAAGTTTTGCCACATCTCTAATGGTCGCCATTTCTTCACCTTCCAAATAAGTAACCGTTTACATGTATACTATAATCTATTCTTTATTAAATTTCAACTATATATTTTCTAAATAGTTCTTATTTTTAAGATATTTCATTCAATACATTGATATTCTGCTTTTTATTGACAGACTCTCTAAACAAAGGTATTTCAAAAAAAGCCTTAGCCAAGAAACAAAAATTTTCTAAATACTTTATCTAAAACAACCCCATTGGAAAACCATCAAAATTCTCGATCAACGCATCGATTCTCAAGTTTTCTTTCTGAAAAAGAAGACGATTTTTTCCGCTTGGATCGATGGCAATAATTTTTCCGATTTTTGCCCGATCTGCGGCAAGGATTCCTGAAACTGCATCCTCAATCACCACACAGGTTTCTGGCAAAAGATCAATTTTTTCTGCTGCTTTTAAAAAGATATCTGGTTCTGGTTTTCCTTCAAAAGTACCATCATCATAAACAACATTCTCTAAATCAAACCACTTGGCTAGATCAAATGTTTCAAAATAAAAAAGTAGGTTTTCTCTTCCAGTTGCGGTAGCAATCGTTCTAGGAATGTTCTTCTCTTTAAACATATCAAGAACAGCTTCTAGCCCACTAGTTAGCACAAGTTGTGTGGAATCTTGCAGGCACAATTCACGATAGTACTGTTCCTTTTCATCCGATAATTTTTGAATCTCTGCATTCGTCAATTCGGCTGAAATAAAGTATCGTAAAATTTGATCGTTTGTGTGTCCATGGATATTTAACAATATTTCTTGCTCAGAAATTTTATTCGTAGAGTATTGCTGAATCATTTCGATCCAAGCCTTTTCGTGTAAATGAGAATCTTGAAACATGGTCCCATTAAAATCAAAAATAATTCCTTTCATTTTTACACCTCAGAAATTTTCCTATGAATTTTCAAGTTAATTATACCCTTTTTCTAAAGGTATTTCCCAACTTTTACTATAAACGGAGGAAAAAGAATATACTAGAAAAAGCCATTGCAAGAATCACAATCGCTTTTTCTCCACTAAAATCTTATTTATTTTTAAACAAAAACAACTGTCTCAACAATTTTAATTGATGGATCCAACGATTGAATAACTGGGCAGTAACGAGAAACCAGCCGAGTGCCCCGTTCGGCCCGTCCTTTGTATTCTTCATCGACCGTCACCTTAAACTGGATGGCGATTTCTTTAAGAGGATGACTTTGCTTTGTTTCATCACGACTATAACTAATGTCCACGCCATGAAAGACATACGGAACCTTAGAATTTTTCAATACGTCTTGATACACGTATGCTCCACAAGCCCCTGCTGCTGCAACAAGGCTCTGCACAGGAGAATACCCATATTTACGGAGCAACACCCAATTTTCTTCCTCTCGGGGAAGCTCCATGCCATGTTCTCCCTGAATCAAATGAATCTCTTCCATCATAAAATCTCCTTTGCATAAAAATGACCTTCTGAAACTTCTGTCCATTGGGTTTTTTTCTCATCAAATCGATAGTCCTCAACCATTTCCGAAAAATTTTTCCGTGCTTTTTTTGGATCAGGTTCTGGAATAGCCCGCAATAATTTCTTGGTATAAGCATGTTGCGGATTGATAAACAATTCTTCTGCCGGTCCGACTTCAAGAATTTTCCCCTGATACATTACTAAGATTCGATCAGAAATATACCGTACCATTGATAAGTCGTGAGAAATGAATAAATAAGTCAATGAAAACTTCTTTTGTAATTGAACAAGTAAATTGATAATTTGCGCTTGAATCGACACGTCCAGTGCGGAAATTGGCTCATCACACAAAATAAACTCCGGGTTTGTCGCTACTGCTCTGGCAATCCCGATACGTTGGCGTTGCCCACCACTAAATGCAAAAGGTAATTTATTTGCATCCTCCTCTGTAAATCCGACTAACGCTAACACTTCCATCGCTCTTTTTTTCGCTTCTGCTGAAGAAAATTGCAATTCTAACGGTTCCATTACTAACTGTAAGGCAGTTAAATTTGGATTTAACGAGGAGTAAGGATCTTGATAGATAATTTGCATATCCTTTTGCGCTTTTTGTCGTTGGTTTTTATTTGCCTGAGTTAAATTTACTCCTTTAAAGTAAATATCGCCACTAGTTAGAGTTTCTAGTTGCAAAATACTACGGCCTAAGGTTGTTTTGCCGCTCCCTGATTCACCTACTAAACCAACCGTTTCTCCTTGATAAATGGTTAAATCTGCTTGATTGATTGCATGAATCGGTAGAGAGTTTTTTAAAAGACTCTTTTTCACGAAGATTTTATTTGCTTTTTCTATCCGAATAAGTTCATTCATTGTTTTCACCTTCTAACCAGACATGATGCGTTTCCGAAAGCTCATGCTTCACTAAATTATCCGCAATAATGAGCTTCTCAGCTTGCAGACTATATAAGCTTTCACCTTTTCGGCCAATCGTTGAGGCTTTTAAAAGTTTTTTCGTATATTCATGCTGTGGGTTGTAAAAAATTTCTTCTGTAGTTCCTTCTTCAACGATTTTCCCTTGATACATCACCTTGATGAATTCACTCATTCCAGCAACAACACCAAAATCATGGGTTACGAGCACCACGGAGAGATTTGTTTCTTGTTGCAATTTGCGAATCAAATAGAGAATTTGCGCTTGGATGGTCACATCTAATGCTGTTGTTGGTTCATCTGCAATCAGCAACTGAGGTTGTGCCAAAAATGCCATGGCAATCATGACTCGTTGCCGCATACCACCGGAGAGTTCGTGAGGATACTGTTTCAACCGTTTTTCTGGAAAAGGAATCCCAACGTTTTGAAGCTCCGTAATCGCTAGAGCTTTCGCTTTCGCCCCCTTCACTTTCTGAAAACGAGCAATAACTTCTGTCAAATGGTAGCCAATCGTTCGTAATGGATTTAAAGCCGTCATAGGATCTTGGAAAATCATTGCGATCGGCAAATGGTCCCCAAATTCAACAGGAGTACCTGCAAACTCAAATAAATCCGCACGAGTTTTTAAATAGTCTGGTAAAAGACTCATTGCTGCTTTCATTGAAATACTCTTGCCACTGCCGGACTCTCCAACAATTCCCACGATTTTTCCTTTTGGGATATCTAAATCTATGTGGCGAATCAACTGTTTTTTAGGACGATGTTTCTTTTCATAATCAACGGTTAAATTTTTCAGTTTAAGAATTGATTCAGTCATTTTTTTCATCCTCCCGTAACAATATCACGCGTAAAAAGTCACCCAACCGGTTAAATGAAAAAACCGTAAATGCGACAAAAATTCCCGGCAGAATTGCCATATAAGGCGCCCGTTGTAACGAACTTTGGGCATTTTGTAAAAGGCTGCCCCATGAGGCACTAGGTTGTTGGATTCCCAGACCTAGAAAGCTCAAAGCTGATTCTGTCATAATTGCTCCTGAAATACTCATTGTTGCAGCCACAATCATAGTTGGTAGAATTTGTGGTAGGATATGTTTCAAAATAAGATGAACTCTCTTTTCACCAATAAATTGGGCATACTCCACGTATTCTCTTTCTTTGGCAGACATCGTTTCTGCTCGCAATAAACGAGCGATGCTCATCCATGAAAATCCACCAATAACGATGACTAAAGTGGAAAGTCCCGGTTTCAAGAAGACACTCAAGACAATCACTAAGACCATCCAGGGAATTGCGGAAAGTACATCTACAATCCGCATCAAAACATTATCTAGCCATCCGCCGATAAAACCCGCAACGATTCCAATAATTGTACCAATCAAAACAGAGGTGATCATCGCTAACATTCCGACTAACAATGAAATTCTGCCACCATAAACGACACGAATGAAATAATCTCGCCCAACTTCATCCGTTCCAAAAATATGTTGCAGACTTGGTGCTTGAGACGTAGCGCTGACATCTGTCAGTTTGGGATCGATAGGAATCAAAGGGGCAGCCAGCGATAAAATCACCAATACACTTAGAAAAATAAGAGGAAAATAATAAACAGGATGTACAACCAATGTTTCTTTTATTCGTTTAATCATTCCTTATTTTCCTCCCTTCTGCCGTATACGCGGATCGACAACAGAATATAAAATATCTGACAATAAATTCCCAACGATCACAAGTGTTGCAGATAAAAGCATTACTGCCATGATGATTGGATAATCCAACCCTTTTGTGGCAGTCATCAAATAAGGACCTACACCTGGCCAATCGAAAATCGTTTCTGTAATAATTGCTCCCGTCACTAACATAGGAAGCGCCAACCCGATTTGAGTCACAATGGGAATCAAGATATTTCGACTAATGTGTCGCGTAAAAATTTCCCATTTACTGGCCTGAAAAGCTTGTTGAACAGTGACATAATCTTGAGAGAGCTGCTGCATCGTTGAAGAGCGAATGTAGCGGGTTAACTCTGGGAAAAAAGCGATCGTCAAGGTAATATATGGCAACCAAAAATGAGCAAAAAAGTCGGAAATTGACCCTTCCTGTCCAACGGTATGCATCCCTAAAATTGGAAAAAGATTTAATTTATAACCAAAAAGATAAATCATAATCATCGCAAACCAAAATGTTGGAATTGCAATACCAAAAGAAGCAACACCATCAATAAAGTGATCTAAAAATTTTCCCTTATTCGCACCGGCTAACAAGCCAAGAACAACTGCCAAAAGCAACGCGGTCAAATAGGCAGGTAATACAAGACGAATCGTATTTGGGATTCGAGCAGCCAACTCTGTACCGATACTTTGCTGACTTACTAACGAATACCCAAAATCACCATGAAAAATTTGGGTCAACCAGTGCCAGTATTGGACAAGAAACGGTTGGTCCAATCCATACCTCTCTCTTAAAATCGCAATCGTTTCTTGAGACATATTTGGGGTAGTAATCGAATCAATCACATCGTATGGCGCCAAATGAATCAATGAAAAAACAAGAAATGAAATGACAAACAATAGCGGAATAGCAATGAATAAACGTTTAATTATGTACCGTAACAAAAACAGCTCCTCCTCTTTAATCAATAAAACCAGGCTAGATCCCTTTGTGGTTTCTAGCACTGGCAGTAAAAATCACTTTATTTTAATGTTAATTTACTCATATCTTCCAAAGTATAGATTGGAATCAAACCGGCTTCTTTTATGTTTTGAACACGGCTATTTACTGCTAAGACCTTTTTATTATCAACAATTGGATAAATTACTGCATCATCAGCAATCTGTTGTTGCAATTTCACATAAATTTCTTTTCGTTTAGTGTCATCCATCTCAACAGAGCCTTGTCGGAAAAGTTCATCCGTTGCATCGCTCTTATATTGGAAGTAATTTGCAGAACCGGTAGAAGCGAAAAGATACGAATACAAATCAGGATCATTTCCCATGATATAACCATTCATAAACAAGTCATATTTCTTAGAACCTGGTTTTTTCAACTCTGCTCCATATGCCGCACTATCCCCACCTGCAAGTTCTACGGTGATACCAACTTTTTCAAGTTGTTGTTGAATCAACGTTGCCTGAACAGTTTGTGCCGGATCTGAGGATGAAAATGCCAAATTGATTGTTAAATCACTAACTCCTGCTTCTTTTAGCAATTCCTTCGACTTATCGATATCCGTTTTATAATCGTTCACATCTGTTGTAGCATAAGGATTATTTGGAGGTAAAATCGATTGAACATTTTGATAATACTTTTCATCCAGATACGCTGCTTTGTTTAAATCATCCCGATTCAAAGCATATTGAATGGCTTGACGTACCTTTACATCTTTTAGATTATCAGAATTTGTATTAAAGCCTAAATATCCTACCCGATTTTCACTGTATTCGTAAACATCTGTTGTATCGGTATCTAGATCTTCAATGTCATTAGGTAAAATAAAGGAAGCATCCACCTCGCCCTTTTGTAAGGCAACCTTTGTAGTATCTGCACTAGTGATGATTCGTAACGTAATATTTTTGATTTCTGGTGTACCACCATAATAGTTTTCGTTTGCAACAAATTGTAGATACTGACCTGTTTTATATTCTTTTAGTACATAAGGACCAGTTCCAACTGGTTTAGCCGCTAACGTGCTTGCTGCAAAATCTTTTTCATCTTTAAAAATATGCTCTGGAATAATGTACGTTTCCGTAGCAATATTATTTAATGCAGCTGCGCTCACAGAAGGTAAGTCAAACTCAACGGTCGTATCATCAATTTTTTTTACACTAATCGGCTTTCCATCTACCCAAAGGGAATCAGCATTTCCGTTTTCTTTCTTCACTTTTTGTGAATAAGTAAAGACCACGTCATCAGCTGTAAAAGCCTCTCCGTCTGACCATTTAATGTCTTTCTTCAATTTAACGGTGATTGATTTCCCATCAGCTGCAGGTTCAATTGCTTCGGCTAATTCTAATTTTTGTGTGCCGTCTCCTTCGATTCGCGCTAGTGGAGAATAAATCATATTTGTTGACGTCAGTCCCCAGCGGTCACTGACATTGATTGGATTCATCGACGAAGGATCCCCATTAATCGCATAGGTGAAGGTATCATTCGACTCTTTTGGAGTACTTGATTCAGAACTTTTGCCATTTCCACAGGCAGCCAACACCACTCCTGCCATAGCAATCAACACCCCAGTAAATATCTTTTTCATTCTTTCAGCACTCCCTCTTCATTTCCTGTGTTCCATTTACGGACAACTTGAAGTATAAGCCAAGTGACGTCCCATCTTCAAATAAAATTCCCTTAGTTATGGGAACATATATCACGATAGTTTTAACTTATCACGAGTAAATCAAAAAGGATGAACGATTTTTTATCTGGATGTTTTTTCACTACCAAATATTGTCGCCATTGTCGTTTGTGTCGCACGTACTTTCATCTTTACTGATCCCAACTTACCTAACAGATTTAAAAATTTGCTAGGACCGGGATTGATTATTTTTTTATTCTTTTCTATCCCTTTTAAAACAACACGGACAAAGTCTTCAAGCTTCATGTTCATTGGATTCTTATCACCAGTTTCATGCATCATTGGTTCAAGATTCGTTTCAGAAATCAACGGTGGTGCAACTTGAAGAATGTGCAAATTATCGTAACCAAAATAATCAGCTTGTCCCCGAATCGCTTCAGTCAATCCATTTACTCCTGCTTTACTAGCCGAGTACAACGGATGTGCCGGACTTGCGACATAAGATAATCCAGAACTAATATTAATCAGCATCGCCTCTTTTTTCTTAGCTAAGAGTGGCAAAAAGAGCTTAGCTATATTGATAGTACCAACAAGATTCGTTTCAATTTCGTTTGTTAAAAGCGAGTGACTGTCAAAAAAATTCATGGATTGCATGATTCCTACCGAATTGATAACCATATTTAGTTGTGGATGGTGTTTGCTGATTACTTTTTGCAGTTTTTTTACACTTTCAAAATCAGCGACATCCGCTGCGTAACCAAAAAGTCCCTGGTTTTCTGACACCAGCGTATCGATTACTTCTTTGCGACGTGAAGTTATAATTACCGTATTTCCCCGTTCTAGAAAAGCTTTTGCAAGTCCGAATCCCAAGCCGGAAGTTCCACCCGTAATCAGAATTGTATTACCAGTTTGTTTCATTTTATTTCCTCACTTACATTTATTTGATTTTGTAACTTGAGGAAATAATAAAGCAATAGATTACATTTGTCAATTTTTGTAACTTCTGTTAAAATCAATCCATGAAAAACTTATCGAAAGAACTCATTTTAATAACCGCCTCCGAATTAGTCGAAGCAACTCACAGCGATAAAATTTCCTTGATTGATGTTGGAAAAGCTCTCGGTGTCAGTCACGCTGCCTTATACAAATATTTTCCAAATAAAAAAGCGCTTTGGACGGCACTGGCCTTAAGATGGTTAGACAAACAGTTGGAAGCACTCTTTCCCTTTGATACCTCTGGATATGCTGAGGTATCTGCGATTGCTCATGATTGGCTTTGGACACTTGCATCTGGAAAATATCGTGCAAAATTCGATGATCCTAAAATGTTTGCTATCTATACGACTTACATCGATCATGATAAGTCGGCTTATTCACAACACATTCAAAAACTGGGGCACAGTTTCATGGATGCTACCGGACTCGATGAAACTTTGACAACTGGTATCTTATTGTCCTTTATGTTCTTTTCAGCACCTGCCTACGCCGACCGCTGGGATAATCAGTTTCAAACAGAATTCGAAACTGTATGGACTATCGTAAAAAATGTTTTTTAAAACTAAATCAAACTCAAGGAGCGAATCATATGATTAAAGTCGTTTTCACCTATCGAACGAAAAAGAAAGATTTATCTAAACTTATGGAAAAATTTGTCGAATCAGGAAATAATCCAAAATTTCATTCTCCGGTCACCAACAAAAAAATTGAAATGTTCCAACGCTTCGAAGGCGAAGATGCAATCGTTGTCTTAGACATTTATTATGATTCACTAGCAGACTACCAAGAACGAACTACTTTTGAAAGAAGCTTACCGGAATGGAATGCAATTTGGTTTTCAGATAGTATCGAGCACGAAGAAGTTAGTGTCGAAGTTTTTGACGTTTTATAAATAGCAGTCCAGCCAAACGTTTGGCAGCGGGGCAACGTTTGGCTTTTTTTCGCTTTATTCCCTTGCATTTTTTGTCCGTGATTCACAGAAACTAATCGATTGTTCCCGAATTTCTAGTGGCAAGAAAAATAACAAGTGCTATAATTTGTTTATTCCTCACTAAATCCAGATGAAAAAAATCCTTCATCAACGGATATGAAGGCATTGGTACGGTCATCACAAAGGGAGAATAATCCCACACTTATTTGGAGTCGGGAGAAGTATTGGAAAAGTTTTATTACAGTCTTAAGAATCAAAACTCCGGAGGAAAAACAATGAAAAAAATAATTATTACCGGTGCTGCCGGTGGAATCGGACAAGCACTTATAGCACGTTGTCTACAAGAAGGATATCATGTGATTGCAATCGACAAAGAGCACGAAAAATTAACCGCCCTCAGTAGCCACCCTCACTTAACAACTACCTGTATTGATGTGACAAATTATCAAGCAGTAGCACATTTTTTTGAGGGAATCGCTGATCAGCCGCTTTATGGATTGGTCAATAATGCCGGTGTGTACAACGCATTTAGCCTATTAGATTATGATGAAGCTGCAATCGATCGCATTTTAGAAATAAACATTAAAGGTGCCACGGTTTTTTCTAAATTTTTCATTCAACATCTTATACAACAAGAGGCTCATGGAAGAATTATCAACATTTCTTCTATTTCTGGGCAAGAAGGTAGCTCTGACGCATTGTACGGCTTATCAAAAGCAGCTCTATTGGGTCTAACAAAGAGTTTGGCTTTACGCTTTTCGCCACAAATTTTGGTAAATGCTATTGCTCCGACAATGGTTGATACAGATATGATGGCAATTATTCCAGATTGGCGAAAAAAAGAATACCAACAACATCATTTGATCAAAGAACCCGTTTTACCAAAAGATGTCGCTGATACGGCAAACTTCTTGCTTTCAGAGGAAAGCGCTCATTATACCGGAGCCACTTTCGATCTAAATAATGGTGGATATTTGAGGTAACAAATGAAAGTATGTTTGAATAATGAATACATTCTTACCTTATTCTAGATAAAAAAATGAGTGGGAATAATCGTAGGAGAGCTAGAAACCCTTGAAAGCAAAGGGCTTCTAGCTCTTTTTTTCCTATTGCACTTTTTGTTTCTTGTGCATAAAACAACCCGTTCTGTCAGTCTCTCCCCTGAGGAGAATCCTTTTACATCCGGTTAGTTCATGCCGATAGGATTAGCTTTTTAATTAATACACAAAAATAATAGAAAATAGATCATGTTTACGTGCAGTCTATTCTGAAAAAACTTTTGTACCAGACAAGCATAATAGTAGTTTTCTCATCAGTTATTCTACTTCCATTTTTTAATCACATATAAGATTATTGGTAGAATACTACAGATAATGAAGAACCCTATCAAAGTTATTGCCGCATTTATAATCCTTCTGGTTGTGATATACCTGAGTTTGTTTCTATAAATAATGAGAACGCACTCTATGATCATAAGAAAGATTATAAAAAAATAAATTCCTAGAATATAAATCATCTCCTTTTTGTCTGTCCAACTCCAAGACTAGATTAATCAGGGAATATCACTAATGACTATAGACATAAAAAACGATTCAACTAGTAGTAGAATCAACATTCTTTGATAGCCACAAGATTAAACTTTCATCAAAATACGATAAATCTTTACTGTTATTCCACTAAACATCCCTTGTCAGATTAACTTTTGACAAAGAATTTAATTTATATTACTACCTCTACACTATCGAGATTTATCTTCTGTAATTAGCCCCGAAAAAAAACATTTTCCTTAACATTGAAGTAATATTTTTTATCTGCTTCAATGGTCATAAGATAACTCCAATTAACTCCTAGAACTACCCACTACTTCCCTATAACTCGTTAGATTCATATTACCACAAATTTCAATTTACAGATTAAAAAAATACGTTATAAGAAAAATAGTTAAAATTGGAAAAAGTAACTTTTAAAAAAAACTTTATACCCCTCTTCATCCAAGCTTAATTTTAAGGAAATTACCGTCAAATAAAGGATGTTAAAAAATTTTGACAAGGTTGTTTTGTACTTGTAAGGTATATTTGATAGACGATGATGTGAGAATATGAAATATTGAATGACGAAAGGATTGATATCTAAAATGGAAATAGGAGCCAAGCTAAAAGAAGCAAGAAATCAGGCAGGCTTAACTCAGGAAAAGGTTGCTGAAAATATTCAAGTGTCACGCCAAACAATATCAAATTGGGAAAACGAAAAGTCCTTCCCTGATATTGTTAGTGTCATTAAATTAAGCAACCTATATAGCGTGAGCCTGGACAACCTTTTGAAAGGAGATCAAGAGATGATGGATCATTTAGAAAAAAGCACCAATATTGTAAAGAGCAATCAAAAGCTTATTGTAGCCTTTCTTATAAACGTGGCTTTGCTACTTTCGTTCGTATTTTTCAATGGATTAATACTCCAAAACAACTACCTAATCTTTGGGAGCTCTGCGATTGGAATCATCAGTACATGCATCCTTTTTTATCAAATAATTAAAAAATTGTAGGGGGAATTTACTTTGTTAATCTTAGCGATAGTTTTTCTATTCATGGTTTTACTGGGTAGTGTTACACTTGCATACCAAGTATTTCAATTAGTCGTTCTTGATGCAGAAAGCCGGGGACTAAAACATCCAAAACTTTGGGGATTATTTTCAATTGGAAGTACAAATAGCGGGGGCGGACTTATTTTATATTTACTTGGTAGAAATAAGTATCCTTCCGATATGTCGGAGGATATAAAGTTACTTGTTGATTCTCGTAAAAAAAGAGCTGGATTATCTTTAGGCTTCATTGCTGTAGGACTCATTGGTTTAATTTTTTCCGCATTATCTGGAAACTTATAATATTACAAGCTAGGCACTGTCTAAATACTCCTATCTAGATTTATCAATCCTTTAATGCAGATAACATAAAATTCATTTATTATTCTGTGTGGTTTCTGATAGTAACAGGGAATCCCACTCAAAAAAAATCAAACAGATCATCGATTCTACAAGACTTTTTATAGTTCTTCAAAAGCGGAAAGTTCAAAATAACTTCAATTTTATCTTTAACCATTGAATCATGTCTGAGGGTAAATTGATTGTTACAGGGTAATTCCTAGCTTAGAATACAATATATTTTCTCATACTTATTACTGTGATACAGATTTTCTTAGAAACCACTTTCATCATAGCGTATTTAGTGCTACAATAACTAATCATATTAATAGAAATAGTACAATTTAAAATTGAAATAATGCCAACTCTTCGGTGGTGATTATATTAAAAAGTTATCAATAATTCTTTCCATATCAGGACTGGTTTCTTCATTTATAGGAATCATTTTATCCATTAATTTTATTCCAATACAAGATTATGAGCTACTCACAAAAAAACAGCGTAAATCGATTGGGCAAGAATTTGCTCTAAATTATCAACTTGGTATATTTCTTATATTTATGGGAATCTTTTTGCTAATTCTTTCCTTGATAATTTTCGTTAAAGTAAAAAGTAAGTATGTCGTAGAATCTAAAAATCAAATGTAAAATTTTACGCTAAAAGAATAAACGACTAAGACTTTCCATCCTTCAGTTCCTACCTATTTTCTTTCTTATTGAATTCTTCTCCATATTTCAAAAAATATTTTTTATCTAAATAATCTTCTAAAATATACATTTGTTTCGGAGTAATCATCATCTTGTCTTCTTTCCACTCGATTAAATCATATCTGCCAGCACCACTAATCGCTCGCATTTCTTCTATTGAAACAGGCAATATCTTTTGTAATTGACCAATCTTCCTGAAGCGTTTCTTTTGACGTCTAATTTTTAATATACCTGAAGTTGAAATAGCGAGCAGAAATAAGAAGTACTCGAAATGATTATCCCATCCAATTAGTTTAACAATCAGTAAAACAATAAAATAAATCAAGAAGAAAATGATTTCATATAAAAAATCAATCTTCTGATTTTTTGTCCAATTTTTCACTTGATTCCCTTCCAATTCTCCTCTTTATGATTTCTCGTAAGAGCTTGTATTCTCCAGTAAATAACAATCGTTTTCTTCAGTATACAACAATAGTACAAAATAGCGAAAAAAAGGCCATTCTATAGTTACTAATCACTATTTTGTTGGTCGTTATCGCTTTTTTTCGCTTCTTTGATTCCGTTGCGAACAGCAGCTTTTACCACAAAATATAACACAACAAATAAACCTACTAACAAAAGAGTACTGATAAAAAAAGATAGAAACACAAGTCCGCTCCCTTTTTCTGAAGTAACAACATATGACATTAGTTTTTCTCCCTTTTCTGAGTAAATTTATTAAAAAATGTTTCTGCCCACCAGCCATATACTGTACTTAGTATAGTAAGAAAGAAAATTCCAAGCCAACTATGCTTTAAGCTGATGCCAATAATTAAACCCGGTCCTAAAAAAACGAGAAAAAAACCAATTGTAAATCTTGAAAAAATAAAGTATTTATCTTGCCATCTATTCTTTTGGGAATAGTGGTTGAATAACAAAAATCCCAACAATCCAAAACGACTAATAATTGAAGTCTTTAAAAATTTTTCCATAGAGAAACCCACTTTCGCGTATGTTTATGATTAACACAAAACTGAACTATGTAAAAAATAGAAAAGTAACCACATCTGATAAAAAACATCAAATCGTCCTGCAGGTTCCTTTTCTATTCAGATAAACTATCCTTGATTAGAAGTTAGGATACATTCACATAGTAGCATAAACCGCTTGCACAATAAAGTAATTTTTCACTTTATCTGAAAAAGTCTTCCAGCAGAATAGCATGCAAATCTACTTTTCTTCTAACAGGACATCTTCAAATTAGTATCTGACACCCTTTACTAGCAAAAATCAATCTCCTCATACAAAACTAGTAGCTGTCTGCAATCCAAGGTACTAAAAAAGCAACCATGTTCTACACTGTTTCAGTCAAAATAGAATAATGGTTACTTTTTTCACGTTTTTAAATTTTGTAATTCCGAATAAAAATTCTAAGCTTCACGGTACCGGATAGTAAGCCCCTTTAAGAAGTTACGGGCATAGCGATCTCCACAAGCCATGTAATTTCTGTGTCCTTCTTTGCGCAAAATTGCACTGATTTCGCTTGGAGAAGCGTAAACTTCTGCTAACCGTAGTACATCCAATATATCATCACTTGTCATCGATAAAGCAATTCGGACTTTCTTGATAAGCACGTTATTTACACTTGCCTGATTGCTGATTTGAAATGGGTTTGGTGGTGTCACACCCGGTTTTATCGTTTGTTTTCCACGCTTAAAAATAATAAATCCATTAAGAAAAGTCTCCAAAGTTTTTGCGTCACAAACAGCATCTCTTGGCAGATCTTCATTGGACGACTGTTTTGTTAGAAGCTCTCCTAATTTGATCTGATCGATTTCCATTCCACCCAATTGAAAAATTTTGATCATTTCCTGATTCTTCAAGTCTAATGCATAACGCAATCTAATTAGAATATCATTGTTGTTCATCATTTCCTCCTACGAAGTTTCTCACTCCATCAGTATAACATTTTCGGCAAAACTACGCTGAAATAATTCAACACTGTTTTTAGTTGCTGAATTCTGAGAAAAAAAGTGCCTAAAATGTAAAATCGCCACATTTTAGACACTTTTGAGGATTTTTCTTTCAATTTCAAAAGCTAAGAGTACACACAATATAGTCGAAAACACTATTCTCCAACCATCACCTAAATCAAGAAAAATACCGATACCTACGGAAAACAGCTAAGACATTTGAGCAAACATCTGTAAGCTTTAACCTATTCAGAAACAATTTGAATTATCTTTCCAGCTCTTTCTATATTAATGAAATTAATTGATACGTTGATGTTTCCACTTTTTTTCTTTGAACGTACGACTGCAAGCAATTTACCATCATATGTTTCCCATTCATTGGACTGATAAAAGTTCTCTGTCTGTGGATCCGCACTTCCAAACCCGATGATTTCTCCCGATCCTTCAATACAAATATTGATTTTTTCTTTACTATTTAGATTTTCATTGCCTTCACTGTCTGAAAGCGAAATTTTAATATATGCTAAATCCGATCCATTCGCTTTAATAATTGGACGATCAACTGTTGCTTTAATTTCAACATCATTTCCTGCTGTGATTAAATGATGACGTCCGACAATTTCCCCTTCATTGTAATTTACTGCTTCTAAAATACCCGGTTGAAAATTAAAAAATATATTCAATAATCTGATCTATTTTTGCCATTTCTTGAAGTGGTAGGTGTTCAATATACTCTAAGTTCCTTACTTTAAAATCGAGAGATTTTAGTTGTGAAATAATAATCTGTCCGCGGGTATCTGTTCCATCCGGCAAAGTATGTCGAGTTGGATAGTCTTTGATTGTAGACGTGATGGGACATATAACTGCAAATAACGTCTTTCTATTGAACTCATAGCGAGACACCACAAGACCCGGTCTTCTTTTTTGAATTTCATGGCCAGCAGAAGGATCGAAGTCAATCCAGACGATATCTCCCTTTTTAGGAATAAATAATTTTTCCTCGTGCATTAAAAAACTTCTCTCCCTTCTGGTGTTAAATCAGACCACTCATCCTGTTCATAAAATTCTGCTTCAGTTCCCTGATCGAATGGGTCTCCTATTTTGGGAACAAGTGTAATTACGCCATCTTCTGAATACATTACTACATATTCCTGATTCGCTTCAGGCTTCTTACCATTATCACTCGGCAATGTAATAATGATTGAGCTCCCTTGTACTCTTGATTTGGTTAATAACATTTCTGCCCACATCCTTTATTATTCTATTATTACCATTCAATTATATCTCATAACGCTATATAATTCTAGCAACACCAGATGAGACTTAATATTCTTAATTATGAGTTAAAAACTTAATTACGTGGAAATACCGTTCTAATTTAAACTAAACGATGGCGTACAAATCAGATTCATATTAAAGAAGAAATATGAAAACCTGTTAATTGATAGTCAAAGCTGAGATTTTCTCCTCTCTAAGTAATCAACTAATAAGCAATATTGAATACATTGATTACTTTTCTACGTTGAGATAACACGAATTGAAATTTTTGCGTACTTGTTTCAACGATTAACCCATTGGGTACAATTCCAAATGTATTGATTTCCATGATTCTCTTAATATCTTTTCTAAGTATTTCTTGAGTTGACGTATCTATATTAAAACTATGAGGCGAAAAAATTAATTTATCCTGATAAAAGAACAGATGTCCGCCAACTGCCTCTTTTTCAAATTTATTTTGTATGATTTTCTTTGTACTGATAAAGGGTTCATTACTTAAAGACGCTTCCACTCCATCATCGTCCGCGATCTGTTTCCATTCCCGAAAAAGATTTGCTCTAACTTTTAGCAACAATAATTCTGATTGATCTTGATAGTTATTTTTTGTCATTACTTATCCTCAATCTTAAACTATTTTATACATCACGATTATATAAAAAACTAACTATTTTTACAGTTTTATAAACCGACTTGATCACCGATTAATTAAACACCAAAAACCTCTAGCAAAACTAGAGGTTTAAATCTCGTTTTATTCGTGTTGCAACAAACTCTGTAACATCATTTTGGGAATGACTATCTAACGATTCTCATTCCATTTCAGCAGCAACTTCTTCTGCTTTTTTCTTTTCAAGTTGTTCCTGCAACCGTTTGTCGTAATTTCGAGCAGCTGGTGTAAAGAAAGTAATCACACCACAAATCAATGTACCTACACCTGCAATAACAAATATTTTTTCCACTCCGATCTTGTCTGCCAATGGGCCGGCAAAAATCAAGCCAATTGGGCCGGTTATACTCATGAGCGAATTTAAAACACCAAGAATTCGGCCTAAATATTTTGGTTCGTAACTTTGCTGGATCATCGCCATTAATAACGTATTGAAGAATGGCGTGGCAAAACCAGCAATCACATTCAAAACAACAAAATAAACAAACCCGCGATTGGTTCCCGGTAAAAGTCCGCTCAATCCAATCGTCACACCAATGACTCCGTAGGCTGCTAAAATGGGTTTCATTCGATCCGACCACTTGCCAAAAATACCAATGATTGCTCCACCACCAAGCATCCCCACTGAATAGATTACTTCAATCAAGCCCGCTTGTCCCACGGTTCCATTAAAATAATCCATGGTCATAAGCGGATATAAACTTGCAGCAGGCATAAAAATCAAAGTGAATGCAGCACCAATAATCGTGATATACCATAAACCTTTGTTTTCGGTTAATTTTTTCAAACCAAAAATTGTATCAGATAATAGATGCACTTTTTCTCCCTCAGAAATCACATGAGGAATCGTCACCATCAACAACATAGCAACACCTAAAATGGCACCCAAAACATCTACCAAAATCAAGAAATTCATTGGAATGACAGAAAATAGAAACGCACCCAGTGCAGGGGCAATAATGAAGTTCGCTGATTGAACTGTGCCAAGTTGCCCATTCACTCTCGTCAGCTGTGATTCCGGAACCATCGTCGGCAAAATAGACTGGATAGTAGGCATTTGGAATGTTTGGGCAACGGAACGAATAAACAATGAAACATAGACGAGCCACAATGGAAAATCTTCTGAAACAGTTCCCGCAATCGATAGAAAAATCGCAAAGATTGCAACAATGATGTCGGTGGTAATCAGTAATTTCTTTTTATCCCACCGGTCAATCAAGGGACCAACAAAAGGACTCAACACCACCATCGGTATCATCCCCAATAGTGTCGCAAAACTTAAAACAGTTGCTGAGCCGGTCGTTTTTGTTAAGTACCAGATAATCGAGTATTGGACAACCATACTGGTAATACCCGATAAAAATTGACCGGATAGAAAGATAAAAAAGTTTCTCCGCCAATTTTTTATTTCAAATGTCTGAGGATCTTTCATTTAAACACTCCTAAATTTATAATTTTGTTGTTGTTTTTCTATTGGAGTGTTTTCCAAATTAGAAAAACGATTATTTTGTATTAATCATGGTAGCACACAACTCTCTTTTGTTATTCTTTGTTGATTTTAGCTTAGCTATTGGTGACTTACAAGTAAAATGCATGTGTTTTTTTTTAGCATTTTCCCAAATTTTTCTTTAAAAAAGTGAAAAAAATAATCTGTAGATACAAATAGTTTATTAAAATCGACCACTATGGTACAACAGAAGAGACAAAAAATAGAAACGAGGAGCTTTGATATGCCACAAATAAAAATCGACCACCTTGCGCTTTGGGTAAAAGATCTAGAAAAAATGAAAAGATTTTATCAAGATCATTTCCAGACAACTGCCTCTGATTTATACCACAATTCAAAAACAAATTTTTATTCCTACTTTTTGAGCTTTAAATCTGGAGCACGACTCGAACTAATGAATAAACCGGACCTAATTGAAAAGCAAACAGACGTCTTCGGTTATGCGCATATTGCCCTATCTGTCGGATCAAAGGAAGACGTCGATCAGTTCGCAAAGGTTTTTAAAACAAAAAATGTGCTTTTAAATGGTCCACGCATAACAGGTGACGGCTACTATGAAGCCGTTATTCAAGATCCAGAAGGAAATCTGATCGAATTGACTGCAGAATCTCTCTGAACTTTTGCTCTCAAGTAGATTTCTCACACTGCCGTAAAAACTGCTCTCCTTAGAGCTGTGTATAGTTCACTTTGAAGTCGTCGGCTTGTAAAAAATCGGCGACTTTTTGCAATTTTTCTTCGATCTCTTTTTTAAACGAAGGAGTAATCATTTTCCAATTAAGGAGTTCAAAGGTCACCTGTTTGCCAGCCAATCGATAATTCCAGTGGCCAACAACCTCTCCTTCTACAAATATAGGTGCCATCAAAATCCCATTAACCGTCCACATGATTGATTGGTATTCTTTGGGTATCAACCAACTTTTATCGACATACCCCGTTAGTGATGCGTCAAAACGAGCCGCTAGAAAGCCCGACATCGTAAATCGTTCTGTTAACTCCGTTACTTTTTGTGAAGAATATCTCTCGATGCCAATTAAATGATTGCCTTGCCAGTCATAATTTGATGACTCTTCGGCGATTTTTTGCCAAGATTTTCTTACCCGAGAAATTTTAATTCCTGACCATCGAACAAAATCTTCAATACTTGCTGGTCCGAATCCTTTCAAATACCGAAGAATCAATTCTGAAATTGCTGTTTGCGGCTCTATCGGCTGAAACTGATCCTTTGTTGCCACCCATAATATCCAGTTTGTCAGCGATGATCCTCCGTCAAAGAAGACGACACCTTGCGCCACAAGTTCTTGGAGGATTGCATGTAAAAAGCGTCCTTCTCCGTCGTACGTTGGAAAAATCTCTTGGATCAGTTCTTCTATTTCTTTTCGTTGCCAAGAGCTTTGTGCCGGTAATCGTTTCTTTATTTTTTCAATGAGTATAAAAATCTCGTCTTTTTGTCCACGATAGTAATTAATTGGCAACTGTTCTTGTTTTCGAGCATTAATTACCAAATTCCAATCCTCGATAGTCATTAGATGGTGGGTCCACCGTTGCCCCCACGAACGTACCACCTGTTTTGTTCCATAAAGCTCAGGCAGCTCACCCCATTCACTTTTCTCGCTACGCAATGCCAGATTAAGTTCCGCCATTTTCAAATGCTGGCTTTGAATGCCTACCGTTTTTTCTAAAACTTGTTTTGGTTCACTTGGTTGCAATAGACCATTGTGAAAAAGTCTGATACTTCGTAATTGACTGGTTGTCAGTTCCATTTAGTGTACTCCTCCTACAATTTCGATTTCCTTCATTCTACAAGAAAAGACTCCCCGTTTCACTACAAATGAGTCAAACTAGGGAGTCGTTTTTCCTATTCATTTTGAATAATCTTATAATTTTGCTTCTCGTACCCGCTGATTAATATCAACTTTTTTCCCGGCACGTTGTAAATCATAAAATTCCGCTGTAGCAGTGAATAATAAATCACTGGCAGAATTCACCGCGGTTTCGACAGAATCTTGAATAACACCGATGACGAACCCGACACCTACGACTTGCATCGCAATATCATTTGAAATGTTGAAGAGGCTGCACGCTAAGGGAATCAGTAATAGACTTCCGCCAGCGATCCCGGATACACCGGTAGCAGAAATCGCCGACAATAGGCATAGCAGAAAAGCCAACGTAAAGGGAACTTGGATACCTAACGTATGAGCCGTTGCTAACGTCATAATCGAAATCGTCATCGCAGCACCTCCACTGTTAGCAGTCGCCCCTAGTGGAATTGAAATGGAGTAGGATTCCTTGTTCAGCTGCAATCGCTCTGACAGTTCCATATTAATAGGAATATTGACCGCAGAACTCCGCGTGAAGAAAGCTGGAATTCCACTTTCCTTCATACAATACAAGGTCAAAGGAAATGGATTTTGCCGTAACAGTAGAAAAACCATCAACGGATAAACCACAAACGCCACAAAAAGCATCGTTCCGACAACCAGCAAAATCAATTTTCCATAATCCGCCATCCCTCGCAAACCAATATCTGCTACTGAACGAAAGACCAGTCCAGTGATTCCGATTGGTGCCAATTGAATGACGATTTGTACGACATTGGAGATTGCTTCTGAAATATCGTTCACAACTTTTTTCGTTTGTTCACTAAATGCACGTAAACTAAAACCGATCATACAGCCCCAAACCAGAATAGCTAAATAATTTCCTTCTGCCACTGCTTGTACCGGATTCATCACAGCATTTGTCAAAATATCTGTTACGATCTCTTTCAAATTTTCTGGTGCTTGGTATTCCGTTGTCAACTCAGGTAACACCAAATTCACCGGGAAAAGATAAGAAGCCGCCACCGCAACGAGTGCCGCCACTAATGTTGCGATCAAATACAGTACCACCACTGATTTCATGTGGGTTTGGGTACCTTTTGTGTGTTTTGCTAATGATGCCACGATTAATGTAAAAACTAAAACCGGAGCAATCCCTTTTAGTGCGCCGATAAATAAATCACCTAAAATTCCGATTGGTTCCCAGGATGGAACGAGTACACCTAATAATGCCCCAAATAAAATCCCGATAATGATTTTCTGAATCAATGATAGCCCCATGAATCTCTTCAATCCAATCCCACCTTTTCATTTTATATTAATAGAAATTTTATCAAAGTTTAGTTATATTGCAAGTTTTTTCTGAAAATTCATGCACTTTTCTCATTTTTTTGTATAAAAGAAAGAAAATTCCACTGCTTTCTTGTTTAATCGTTAGACTTCAGCGCTTCGATCATATGAATACCTCGCAGTTTGTAATGCGTGACGAATGACACGATTCCTGAAAATACGAGCGTCATTACCGCCGAGATGACATATCCTTGCCAATGGATAATCATTGGAAAAACCATTAAATCAGAAGAAGCCATTGCCAAAATGAACCAGGTCAACAGATTCCCGATCAAGAAACCAAACAAAATACCAAAAAATGTGAAGATAATATTTTCACGGAGGATGTACATCGTGACTTCCTTGTCATAAAAACCTAACACCTTGATTGTTGCCAATTCACGCTCCCGCTCAGAAATATTAATATTTGTAAGATTATACAAAACAACGAAAGCCAACGTACCGGATAAAACAATAAAAATCAAAACTACCGCACCAATATTATTTGTAGCCGCTTCTTGCTTTGTCACTTGGTCACTTATAAACGTTGTATTCAAAACTTCACCTGAAGCAAGCATCTCTTTTGATAAAACAGCTTCTTGTTTATTCGTCAAAGAGGCTTTTACTAAATAGCCATTGATTCCAGCAGCTTCCTGCGCTACTTTTTTATAATAATCGGCGCTGAGATACACATTATGCCCTAAATAATTTTCTGTAATGCCTGCAACTTTTAAGGGGTACTCCTTACCGTCTGATTCCATAGTAATGACTTCCCCTACGTCGACTTGATAAATCTCTGCCAAACGTTGACTGATAATCGCCCCGTCATTCGTCAATTTTTTTGCTGATTGTTTCGTTTGCGGCAAAATGGAAATAAATTTTGTAAAATGCTGCAAATCATCTGTCACAAATAAACTTGCCGTTTGATTGCTGCTTTTTCTTCTAAAGTTGACCTGTTCGGTGAATATCGGTAAAAATTCAGACACCTTGTTATCTGCTAAAAGCTGTTCTACTTTATTATTTTTTTGATTGTTTTGTTCATTAAGAGTGATGATTGCCTGATAGTGCGCTAATTGTGTGAATTGTTTTTTAGCTGGTGCACTGATGGAATCATTTAGACCAAATCCTGCCAACATCAACCCGCTACAGCCTGCGATGCCCAGTATCGTCAGAATCATCCGCGCTTTATAACGAAATAAGTTGCGGTAAGTTACCTTTTGATTAAAACTCATTCTTGTCCAGATTGGCGTAGCCCGTTCTAAGAAAACCCGTTGCCCTTCTTTAGGCGCTTTAGGTAGTAAAAGCTCCGCAGGTTTTTCCCGAAAATCTTTGATCAAAACGATAAAAGAAGAACCCAGTGTAGCCAATAAAGCCGCCGCAACAGCAATTCCAATCGGGAGTATAAAGTAATTTGTTGTGAACTCTGTAAAAATATATTGATCTTGCATCATTTGAAATACAATTCTCGGTAATCCTTTTGAACCAGCAATTACACCAAATGTGGTTCCTAATGTCGCTGCCAATAACGCATACAGGATGTATTTACTCGCAATTTCGGCCGGATGATACCCCAGAGCTTTCAACGTTCCAATTTCCTTGCGGTTTTCTTCGATCATGCGTGTCATAGTAGTAAAAGTAATCAAAATAGCGATAAAAAAGAAAAATACCGGAAAAACGTTGGCAATTGCATCAATACGATCCGAAAGGCTTTGGTATTCACTATATCCGGGATTACTACTGCGATTATTTATCAGATAACTAGGTGTAGCCATCTCAGCCGTTTCTTCTTTTGCTTCACTGATTTTTTTCTTTCCTTCAGCTAATTTTTCTTGATTTTTAGTGAGCGCCGCCTGCTGATTCTCCAAGTCTTCCTGTGCTTGAGTTATTTGTTGTTGTGCATCGGCAAATTGGGCTTCCACAAGTTCTGCTCCCACTTGCTGAGAAATACTTGCTTTTTGAGCGTCCAATTGTGCCTGCTGATTTTCTAATTGTAGCCTTCCTTGTTCCATCCGTTCCTGAGCTGCTGTCAGCGTTTCTTCATTCGCTGTCAGCTCTTGTTCCTGCTCCTTGATTGTTGTCAACGCAACTTCTTGCAACTCCTGCCTACGTTGTTTTTTACGAGTAGCAAAAGCTGTTTCTATTTTTTCAACTTTTTTATCGAGAGCCCGTTGGTATTCTTCCGAAAAACTATTTTTAGACAAATCATCAAAGGAAAGAAACAAGATAGAATAGGCCTCTGCTTGAAAAGCTTCCTCTGGCAGATACATAAATCCATCTAGCTGCCCATCGCCAATCGTGGTGATTCCTCGTTCCAAATTATCAATATAAATCGGCGAACGGACGTAACCGACAATTTTGTATTTTCCATCTTTGAGTTGCTCATCTTCTATGGAAAGAGTCGCGCCTAGAGGATAACTTGCTTTTAACTCTTGGTCCACAACGACTTCATTGGCTTTCGGAAATTTTCCCTCCATCAATTGCAGCTGATTTTGCCGGTCTTCGTGATAGGAATACAGTTGTATGTTTAGTTGCTTTGAATTTTCTAAATAAGGCAGGCTAAAACCCAATTCCGCTTGGGTTCCTTCAATTGACTCTGCAATTTTTTTGTCTTTTTCAGTCAAGCCACCTGTTGAAATTACTTGTAAATCAGATAATTTTGCTGGTTCAACCAAATTTTCTGCTGTTTGTTCCAAATTTGGTCCCACGGATTTGATTCCGACAAAAAGTAAAACGCCCATAAATATAATCAAAACGATTGCAATAAAACGACCAAATGAATAACGAATATCTCGGAATGTCGAGCGTAGGTAAACATGATTTTTTTTCAATTTATTGCCTCCACTTTGCCTATTTCAATCATTCTCATTTTGAGAATTTTTGCTATTTAGATTCTCATAAGCCCTGCTTTTGATTATACCTCATGGATACTACGATAGGTAAAGAAATCTTAAATCTTCGTGGTGTTGCTTCATATTTTCTACTGACTTTTTTATAACAAAAAAACTGAACAAGAAGGAACCTGACTCCCCTTTGTTCAGCTCGAATACTTCAAAAATTTTTTTGATTTATTTTATATCCGGTTACTTTTCCAATTTTTCATAGGCTTCATCAGTGACTTCTTCACACCATTCTGCAGTACCGGCTGTGATGGCAAGATGAGCAAACCAACTATCCTTTGTGGCACCATGCCAATGCTTAATACCATCTTTGATTACGACTACATCTCCAGCCGTCAAAAATTGTGCCGCTTTACCCTCTTCCTGATACCAGCCTTCACCACCGGTTACCAATAATAATTGATACCCCTCATGATGAACATGCCAATTGTTTCGACAGCCTGGTTCAAAGGTCACGTTTCCAACATTTACACTAATCTCCGGATCGGCAACCAACATCTTTAGATAACTTTGACCGATGAAATAGTTTGCAAATGTTTCGTTTTTATCACCGACAGAAAAAATTCCGCCCTCTTTAAGTTCCTCAAATTTTGCCATAAATTCGCTCCTCCAATTTCTTGAACATTTTTACATTACTTGCTTTGTGGGACGAATGATTACTTCATTCCATGCAGCATCTTCTGGTAAATCAATTGCTTGTTTAATAGTCAATGCCACGCGGTCTGCAGAAATTCCATAGGCCTCATAAAAATCTTCAAAATTACTTTGAAATCCCTTATCTGTTACGGAAGTCAACAATTCTGTATTAATCGCCCCCGGAGAAACCACAGTCACTCGAATATTATCTCCGGCAACTTCTTCCCGCAATGATTCGCTGATTGCTCGAACCGCCCATTTTGTTGCAGAATAAACTGAACCTCCAGCATGGGCAAAGTGTCCGGCAACGGAAGAAATATTAATGAATTGCCCAGCTTTTTGTTTCGTCATGAATGGCAACGCCGCACCAATTCCATAGAGAGTACCTTTGATATTGATATCGATCATGGCATCCCAGTCGGTAATTTTCTTTTGGATCAATAATGACTGCGGCATGATTCCTGCATTATTCAACCAGACATCAATACGACCATATGTATCGATCGCTAATTTTGCCAATGCTTCCACCTGCTCTACTTTCGTCACATCGGTTACCGCATAAACAGCTTCACCGCTATTTTCTTTTACTGTTTCAACTAGTTCCTGCAGTAGGTTTTCACGACGAGCGGCAAGAACTAATTTTGCTCCATCTTTTGCTAAAATTTCGGCTGTCGCTTTACCAATTCCACTTGAAGCACCTGTGATAACAATTACTTTTGATTCTGACATATAAATTTCCTCTTTTCTTTACTTTTGATAAATTTCTTTTGCAAGGTTGAAAGCTGACCACGCTTTAGGCCAACCAACATAAAATGCTAAATGTGTGATGACTTCAGAGATTTCTTCCTTTGTAATCCCGTTTTCCTTACCTATCTGCAAATGTGCGGGTAGTTGTTCAAAATTTCCGGCTGAAATCAGCGCCGAAATAGTTATTAGACTTCTTTGATGTGAGGCAAGTTCTTCCTCTCGGGACCAGACCTCCCCAAATAAAACATCGTCATTTAATTCCGCAAATTTTGGTGCAAATTCACCTAAATTATCTCTACCTGCTGTTTGCTTTGCCATAGTTTTCACTCTTTTCCTTTATTTTTTTCACAATAATATTGCTGTAACCAATTTTTGATCGCTGCATCTGATTTTGAAACCCGTGAACCACGAACAGATAACCCTGTTTTAATTTCAGCAGTAGGACAGCTCTTTGCCAAGTCCTCTAAACTGCTGCCAAATGCACTGCCCTCGTGGGTACAAAATGGATAAATCACTTTTCCATCCAATAAACCTGAGGCCAAAAAGCTAGCCATCGGCATTGGAAAGGTTCCCCACCAATTGGGAAAACCTAGGAAAATCGTTTTCTCCTCCTGAAAATCCAAGGAAATTGGTTTTATTTCAGGACGACTTTGTTGTTCTTTTTCCTTTTTTACACGAGCGACTGTCTCGCTGTATGCTATTGGATAAGGAAGAGCTGGTTCAATCGCAAATGTCGGTATGCTTAACTTTTTAGCAATCTTTTTTGCCAGCACTTCCGTATTTCCTCTTATAATATTTTGTGACACACCCTCGATCAAATTTTCTCCGGCTCTTGAAAAATAAATCACTGCCGTCACACGCTCACCCTCTTTCGTAAAAAAACTGTAAGCTATCCTCTACACTTGATAGCTTACAGTTTTTTGTTAGAAATATATAATGCTTAGTTAGACAACCATTCATGCTTTTAAAGCATACTTAATTGTTAAAAGCTTTCTTGAAACGGGAAATCAGTTCATTTACCGGTGGTGACAGGACACGATTCTTTTTCCAAACGAGGACGCAGTTCGTCTCGATGGTTGGCTCTAAGGGAATAAATTTTAAAGTATCCATTTTGCGATTTGAAACAGAGCCCTCAATCGTAATTGCCGATCCCACCCGATTATCTACTAAAGAAAAAACATTGAAGATTAAATTATAAGTCCCGACAATCGTTAATTTATCGATTTCCGTTTCCAACCAATCAGAAAGCATGTTCTGAACTTCGGGTCTTTGAGAAATCAATAACGGAATACCATAGACATCCTCTTTTTTTAGCGTTTCCTTCTGTGCAAGAAATGATTCTGCGGAAGTTAACAATCCCCATTTTTCCTTTCTGGTCAAAGACACTGTGTAATAATTCTCCGTTGCGATAGGCTCAAGTAAAATTGCTAAGTCCACTAATCCTTTTTCAAGGCGATCGGTGATATCGTCACTGGTACCGCTGTGAATATGAAAATGAACTTGAGGAAAATCGCTGATAAATTCCTCCAACATCATCGCCAACGTATCTGAATTGTCTGCTTCCACACAACCGATTGTAAAATGCCCACTAAAGAGCTCCTTTTTTCGATCTTCGAATTCTTTTGTGGTTTGATCTGTTAAATGTATGATTTCTTCGCTGCGACTCTTTAAAAATCGACCAGCTTCTGTTAAAACCATTTTTCGTTTTTCTCGGACAAAGAGTGCCGTTCCCAGTTCATCCTCCAGCTCTTTTAACTGCCGACTCAATGTAGGTTGAGTGATATGTAAAACTTCAGCAGCCTGAGAAATCGTTCCTTCTTCGGCAATCGTCCAAAAATATTTTAGCAAACGTAATTCCATTTCTTACTCCTTGTGTTTGTTTTCCTACTATAATTATACCGTTTTTTAGTGAATTAATCGTGCTTATCCACTACGAAATGAGAAAAATGATAAGAAAAGAAAATTATATTGGAACAAAAAAATACTTGCTGAATCCTTTTTTGCATAATTGAAGAAATTTAATTTGCGATTCCCGCAGTCAAAAAAATTTGCATTATTTTTACTAAGTATTTCCCTTTCTCTCTTTCTCGATTTGGAGCTGTTGAACTGTTATTGTTGCAGTTCTCAAATTCAGTACTGAAAATCTCGCTCTACCCTGTTTAATCCACGTTTTCTCAGTTTTCAGCAGGATCTGCCACCTCTTGTCCTGTTGGTTCCTTAGCGGTTGAAGAAAGAAAAATACCATAACGAGCCAATACATACAAAACAATCGCTACAGCAATTCCCATCTCAATAACAACCAAAATCGGTAAAAACCCGGTGTCTACTTGGTGAATAAATAAAAATTTCTGCACTTGAAAACATGCGGTTGCTGAAATTACCAATGGAAATGTAAATGCAGCATAACTCGGAAAGAACGGGATTTTTAACAGCCTTTTTCCTTGAAATAAAACCAAAAAGTACAATATTTGAGATAAAAAGAACAAGCTTAAAACCAAAAATTCTGACGGCTGTGTAACTATTTTTAGATATCCCGTCAAACACAAGGAGCCAGGAGCTGCAATAATTGTGGTTAAAGGCAAGGTCGCTTGAGGCATTTTTTTAAAGATAAACACCCGATACAAGATAAACGGTAATAAAGCCAAATACAGAACCAATCCCACCCAAAACATTACTTGTCCGACGATTGGATAAAACTTCCCTGCGGTCACAGAGATGACACCAATACCAACATAAACGATAAACCAGCTGGGAAATAAATTTTCCCATTGGAATTTTTTGGAGACTACAAAACGCCATGTAAAATAGAACATCAATCCCCAATGAAGACCTACCAACAATAACCACACGTAACGAATTTGCTGAGAGATTATCGGAAAATCGGTAAGATAGGTACAAATCACCATCAATGCCATCGTAAAGGTCGGTGCTACTGAAGCAATCACCGGCTGCTGCAATTCTTTTGCAATTTCTTTTGGATAAAAAATCAGTTTTCCAAAAATCAGCAGCATCAAAATACCGCCGATAATTCCCAATCCGGTGCCAAACACAACTAATCCAGCTTCCTTCAACAAATTTCCTAGTGAAACCAGAGCTAAAATCAATCCACACATTGGGATCGGTACAATTCTTATTAATTTTTTCATCAAATCCACCTTTGTGTTTAAATTCACATTTATTATAGGTGATTTAACCACTAATTGAAATATCCCTTTGCAAAGAAAAACCGATAGCTAGTATCAAAAAATAGAATGTATGCCGTTACATTTTTAGTCTTTTGTTTTTAGAATTTCTATCCAGATTTCGCTTAAAGAAACTTGAAAATACTGTTCAAAACTAAGCTCTGAACGATTGGGGAAATAGTGATTGTACTCTCGAAGAAATGCCTTCTCATCTCCTTGGAACAGCCCATCCGTTAAGTAATTTACAAGTAAGAAACTGCGAAAATAATCAAACATAATACTAGCAATACTACTAGAATACGTTTCTTCCCCAAATTCCAAAATGCTGTGTCCACCGTACTCCACATTAAGAGATTTTGCAATTGTTCTTTCTACTTTAATAATTTGACGAAACTTCTCTTTCGTTAAAAGAATCTTTCTTGGAATATAAAATGCCATTCCCTCCTCAAACCAAATATCTGAATCATAGTAATCCTCGAACTCTCCAGGAAATAAATCAATGTGATGTGTCAACTCATGGCAGAGAACATCAGCAAGCTGATTAAATAAATTCTCTTTGTAATAGTCATCTATCCACGGTAATGAATGATTGCCTAATTGTTCATGAAAAATTTCCCGCCACTTTTCTTCATCGGGACTAAAGAAAATCACATTATCTCTCGTAAAAGCTGGAATTGGATTCTTGCTAAAAATAGTAGTTGCATGATTCGGGGTAGTCCAAACAATTCCCCTCGGTGACTTACGCAATGCATAATCTTTTTCAAGTACCTGCTTATAGTTATGTACCACATTATTCAAGCTACTTATTGTCTCTTTATACTTATCGAACTCTTTCTTCTCAGAAAAAGCATAGATATTTTCCATCCATAATCCCTTCTTCCAGCAATTTTTTCAAAAAATAGTGTAATATTTCCTTCTCTTTACTAGTTGCTCCATAAATTATAACAGATTTAAACAGATAAAAAGAAAGAACCACTCGACAATCAAGTGGTCCATTTCTTTCTATTCAAACAGCAACAATTATTAAATCAACCGATTATCCCTCTAGAATTGATCCACCAATAATTGACGAATTTCACTTAGACTTGGTTGGCGTGGATTTGCTGAGGTACATTGATCGTTGTAAATTAGATCAACTAATTTATCGACTGACTGATCAAATTGTTCACGCGTAACACCGTTTGCTGAAAGTCGAGGATCAACTTCCAACTTCTTCGCTAATGCATCGATTTTATCACACAATGCTTCTACTAATTCTCCATCGTTATTTCCTTTAAGTCCTAAAGCCCGGGCAATATCTGCATAATCTTTTTGGCCGCGATACACTTCATAACGTGGATAAGGGGTACGTTTCACTTTACCGGTTGCGCCATTAAAACGAACAACATGTTTCATTGCGATCGTAATCGCTAAACCATGTGGCAAACCAAACTCGCCACCTGTTTTATGGGCGATGGAGTGATTGATTCCAAGAAATGCATTTGCAAAAGCCATTCCACCAAGAGTTGCAGCATAATGCATGTTAACGCGCGCTGTTTCCCCAGCCAAGGTTGGATTTTTAGGATCAAATTTATAGGATTCTTCTAAGTTTTCAAAAACCAACTTGATTGCTTGCATCGACCATGGACGGGTGAAATCAGAAGCCATGACAGAAACATAGGATTCTAACGCATGAGACAATGTATCCAAACCAGATAATGCCACCGTCCGTCTTGGAACAGTCAATACAAATTCTGGATCAACAATAGCAACTTGTGGTGTCAATTCATAATCTGTTAATGGGTATTTCACGTGAGTATTATCATCCGTAATAACTGAATAGGGCGTTACTTCTGAACCAGTTCCGGAAGTGGTTGGAATTGCCACCAATTTTGTTTCTGTTTGATGATGGAAACGCACAATTCGTTTTCTGATATCAATAAATTTTTGTTGCAATTGGAAGAACAAGTCGCTGACTTTTTCATAGCTGTCTAAGAAGCCAGCTTCTTGATCCAATGAATATTCATATATGAAACGAGCAATTTTCGCTGCATCTAGAGCAGAACCACCACCGATGGCAATAATCGTATCTGGTTTAAATTCGCTCATTTGTTTAGCAATTTCAATCGTTTGACCTAATGTTGGGTCTGGTTGTACCGTCCCATAAATTGCAGTCTTCACTTGATTGTCCCGTAAATCTAATTGCTGATAAACCGTATCAACAAATCCAAATTGGACCATTCCGGGATCGGCTACGATAAAGGCACGTTCAATATTTTCTACTTCATCTTGTAAGTAGGAGATCGCATTTTTTTCGTAATATATTTTTTCTGGTAAACGAACCCATTGTGGACGATTTCTTCTTTTAGCAACGGTTTTTACGTTCAATAGGTCGGAAGTCGATAAGTTATGTGACAATGAATTTTTCCCCCATGATCCTGTTCCTAAAGTTAAGCTTGCCCGCAAGCCATCTGTATAGATGTCACCAATTCCACCGATGGAATCTGGTTGGTTCACCAAAATTCGGGCTGCATTCGTTTTGTCTGCAAATTCTTTAACAAAAGGATCTGCTTGAGAACCGATTTGAATCGCAGCATTATGACCTGCACCTTGATAATCCAAAAGTTTAGCAACAATAGCCATCCCATCTTGACGATCTTTTGCTTTGTAAACAGATAGTAGAGGTGATAGTTTTTCGGAAGAAAGTTTTTCTCCAATGTTTTTTGGATCTAATTCAAACAACATCACATCTTTATCTTCTGGAAATTCGATTCCTGCATTATCTGCGATCCAACGAGCAGACATTCCGGCAACAGCACCGTTCACACCATGATTCGCATTAAAAACAAAATCTGCTAAAGCTTGATAATCTTTTTTCGGAACAAGGTAAGCACCTTTTTCCAACATTTTTTCCAGCCATTCATTATAAATCGGTGCTTCAACGACAACGGAATTTTCGGTTGCACAAATCATTCCATTATCAAAACGTTTAGATAGAAGCAAATCTTCCACTGCACGATCAAGATACGCCGTATGATCGACATAAACAGCACCATTTCCGGCACCAACACCCATTGAAGGATTTCCGGATTTCAAAGCGGCATTAACCATTCCAGGTCCGCCTGTTGCAAGGATTGAAGCAATGTTAGGGTTTTGGATCAATGCTGATGTATTATCCAATGAAGGGGTTTCAACCCATTGAATGATATTTTCCGGTGCACCGGCAGCCACAGCGGCTTTGTATAAAATTTCTGCCGCATGAACGGAACATTTTTGTGCTTGTGGATGAAAAGCAAAAACGATTGCATTCCGTGTTTTTAATGCCATCAATGATTTGAACATGGTAGTGGACGTTGGATTGGTTGTAGGAACAATCCCAGCTAAAACACCGAGAGGCGCTGCAATTTGTACTTGTCCAGCAATTTTATTTTCTCCAATCACACCAACTGTTTTTTCATGTTTGATTAAATTATAAATATTTTCGGTTGCAAAACGGTTTTTCGTATCTTTATCCTCTACAACGCCCCGTTTTGTTTCGTCTACTGCTTCATGAGCCAACATTAATGCAGCTTCCGAACCAGCAAGAGCAGCGGCTGCGACGATTTTGTCTACTTCAGCTTGAGAAAAGTGTGCATATACTGCTTCAGCTTCTAAGGCTTTATCCACTAATTTGCTCGTATATTCACGAGCGATATCCAAAGAAGTTTCCTTTTCATTTTTTTCAATATTTTCGTTCTTTTTCGGAACAGTTGCCTTTGCCATAATGAAATTCCTCCTGATAACTATCTTTCTGAAAACTTACAATCGATTGTCATTTCTTGCTTACACCCATATAATACACCTTGTTTTTTAATTTGCAAGATTTTTTGTGATATTTATCACAAGTTTTTTTAATTTCTTTTTTTCTCTTCTTTTTCCCAAAAAATTCTTTCATTATATGCAAAAAAATGATTCATTCGATCACTTCACGAGTCGATCAAATGAATCATTTTTCTAGACTTCTTGAATCCAACCTTCTGGTGCTTTGACATCACCAAACTGGATACCAACTAATTCGTCATATAATTTTCGTACGGTGGGCCCAACTTCTGTTTCACTGAAAAAAACATGAAATTCTTCTCCGTATTGAATTCCTCCAATTGGTGTGATAACAGCAGCAGTGCCACAGGCTCCCGCTTCTTTAAAACGTGCTAAATCATCAATGAAGACGTCTCCTTCAATCGTCGGCATTCCAAAACGTTCTTTTGCTAAATAAAGCAACGAATACTTGGTAATGGATGGTAAAATCGATTCTGATAGAGGTGTGACAAAGGTACCATCCTGAGTAATACCAAAAAAGTTAGCCGCTCCTACTTCTTCAATTTTGGTATGAGTCGCCGGATCGAGGTAAATGCAATCAGCAAAATTAGCTTTGACCGCTTCTAAATGCGGGTACAAACTACCTCCGTAATTTCCACCGACCTTGCTGGCGCCGGTTCCTACTGGAGCAGCACGGTCAAAATCTGTCACGATAAAATTGGCTGGCTTTAGCCCATCCTTGAAGTATGCCCCGACAGGTGAACAAAAGACCACAAAAAGATACTCCTCTGCCGGTTGTACGCCTAAACAATTTCCGACCCCTATCAGTAAAGGCCTAACGTAGAGTGTTGCCCCGTATCCATAAGGCGGAACAAATTCTTCATTTGCTCGTACCACTTGCTTCACGGCATCCAAAAACATTGCTTCGGGAACTTCTGGCATCAGTAATCGTTTTGCGCTACGATTCAAGCGTTGAGAATTTTGATCGGCACGAAACAACTGGATCGTCCCATCTTTTCGCCGATAAGTTTTCAGTCCTTCAAAGCATTGTTGCCCATAATGTAATGCCGTTGATGCTTCACCAATTGACAATTCATTCGACTCTTGCAACGTTCCTGCCTGCCATTGCCCATCTTTAAAATGTGCAATGAATCGGTAAGGCATATTATGGTATCGAAAGCCTAAATTTGCCCAATCCATTTTCTCCATAGGTCACGCTCCTCACAATGATAAATTTATTTCTCTATCTTACCTTATTTTTATTCAAAAAGCTTCATTTTATTATTTTATATTGATTTTTACTATACTAATAATGAATAAAGTGAAGGATTTTGACTCAATTCAATAAACTTAGGATCAAATTCTGCCATTCTTGTTAAAAGTGGTTCTAGACTTTTTGGATTCTTCAATAAGACACCTAAAACGACCGGACCGGTTCCCCGATTCACCTTTTTAGTATACTCGAATCGAGTAATGTCATCTCCCTCACCTAAAATATCCGTTACAAATTCCCTTAAAGCACCTGGACGTTGCGGAAAATTCACAACAAAATAATGTTTCAAGCCTTCAAAAACCAAGGAACGCTCCTCAATTTCTGCCATTCGATTAATATCATTATTCCCACCACTGATTACACAAACAACGGTTTTTCCTTTGATTTCATTTTTGAAATTTTCTAACGCTGCTACACTCAACGCCCCTGCTGGTTCAGCGACGATTGCCTGCTTTGAATATAATTCTAGAATAGTCGAACAGACTTGACCTTCTGGAACATGTACCAATTGATCCACTGTTTTTTTGCAGATACGATACGTTAATTGCCCCACTTCTCTGACAGCTGCACCATCCACAAATTTTTCCATTTGAGCAAGTGTAACTGGTCCGCCATGTTGAAAAGCCGCAGCCATTGAAGCTGCACCACTTGGCTCCACGCCGATTACTTGGGTAATTGGAGATACTGCCTTTGTATAAATGGAAACACCGCTCAACAAGCCGCCACCGCCGACTGCCGCCAAAAGAAAATCAACGGAAAGTTGTTTTTTCTTTGCTTCGTCAAAAATTTCTACAGCAGTTGTTCCTTGCCCCGCCATAATCGCATAATCGTCAAAAGGTGCGATGAAGGATTGCCCCTCTTCCGCAGCAAAACGTTTTGCTGCGGAAGCAGAAGCATCAAAGGTATCACCAATCAATTTGACTTCGACATTTTCTCCTCCAAAAAACTCCACTTGTGAAATTTTCTGATTTGGTGTCGTTGTCGGCATAAAAATCGTTGCTTTAACATTCATCTCTTTACAAGTAAATGCTACTCCCTGTGCATGATTGCCGGCACTAGCGCACACGATTCCCTTTTCCAAATCTTTTTTTGGCAGTTGATGGATTGCATAGTAGGCGCCCCGCAATTTAAAGGAACGAACTTTTTGCAAGTCTTCTCGCTTCAAGTAAACCTGACAGTCATACTTTTCTGAAAGGTAACGATCATATTGTAAAGGTGTTTTGTTAACAACAGGAGCCAATACCTGATATGCTGCCTCGACATCTTTATAAGTTAATTCTTCTTCCATTCGCTCCTCCAACTTTCCGCTAATCTTGATTGACAAATGGCATCATTTTACGCAATTCTGCTCCAACTTTCCCCATTGGATGGTTGGCATTTTCTTCACGAAGCTTATAAAATTCTTTGAAGCCGTTTTTGTTGTCTTCCACAAAGGATTTAGCAAATGAGCCGTTTTGGATATCAGTTAAAACTTCTTTCATATGTTTTTTTGTTTCTTCCGTGATTACTCGAGGACCGGAAACATAATCGCCGTATTCTGCCGTATTTGAGATGGAATAACGCATTTTTTCAAATCCACCTTCATAGATCAAATCCACGATCAGTTTCATTTCGTGACAAACTTCAAAATAAGCAAGTTCTGGTTGGTAGCCGGCTTCTGTTAATGTTTCGAAACCTGCTTCGATCATACTTGTTAATCCACCACAAAGCACGGCTTGTTCACCAAAAAGATCGGTTTCTGTTTCTTCCTTAAAGGTCGTTTCCAGCACACCCACCCGTGTAGCACCAATTCCTTTCGCATATGATAAAGCAACTTCACGGGCATTCCCTGTTGCGTCTTGATGAACACCAAACAACGAAGGAACGCCAAAACCTTCAGCAAATGTCCGGCGAACCAAATGTCCTGGCCCTTTAGGAGCAACAAGAAAGACATCAACATCTTTTGGCGGCTGGATTACGTCAAAATGGATATTGAATCCATGAGCAAAAGCCAGTGCATTTCCTGCTTCCAAATTTGGTGCGATTTCTTTTTCATAAAGTGTTCCTTGAACCTCGTCTGGTGCCAAAACCATCACGACATCCGCTTCTTTTACGGCTTCCGCTACGGATTTCACATCAAACCCATCATGTCGGGCAGCATTTGCTGATTTTCCTTCACGGATACCGACAACTACATTGTTGCCATTATCCCGTAAATTTTGTGCATGGGCATGTCCTTGAGAACCGTAACCAACGATTGCTACGGTTTTTCCTTCTAAATAATTTGTTGCTACTGATTCGTCATAATATACTTTTGCCATAATAAATTCCTCCAATTTTTTATCTATCTCAAAAGCAAATGCTTGTAAGAACTACTTAATTTCCTCTAGTAAAACTGGTAATTCCGGTTCGTGCTAACTGTTTCACACCATAAGAAGAAACAACATCGACAAAAGCATCGATTTTTTCGCTGGTTCCTGTTACTTGTATCACCACTGACTTCACACCCACATCGATGATATTGGCACGAAATGGATCAATGACGGATAAAAGTTCCGAGCGAATTGCTGTTGGTGCATTTACTTTAACTAATGCCAATTCTCTTTCTAAATAGGATTCATCCGTAATATCGGAAACTTTCACTACATCGATTTGTTTGTTCAACTGTTTCGTCACCTGCTCAACCTCTGCAAGAGAAGCAACATGAATCACGATTGTAATCCGTGAAAGGGTTGTTTTTTCGGTTGGTCCTACTGAGATACTATCGATATTTACTTGTCTTCGACTCAAAACACCAGTAAAACGATTCAGTACCCCAGAATTATTTTGAACGATAGCTGTAATTATACGTCGCATTTACTCCACCCCCAGCATTTGATCATTTGGTTTTCCAGCCGGAATCATCGGCAAAACTTCTTCAGTCCCCGGTATCACTACCTCAATCAAAACTGGTGCCGGTTTTTGAAAAAACGCTGCAAAATCCGTCAATTGCTCAGGATGTTCATATTTTTTTGCTTGAACTCCGTAGGCACTCGCTAATTTAATGAAATCAGGTTGGCTTTGAAATACGGATTCAGATTTTCGTCCGTTGAAAAAGCGTTCCTGCCACTGCCTCACCATTCCTAAAGAACCATTATTCAATAGGACGATCTTGATTGGTAATTGATAATCATTTAGAATTGCCAGCTCCTGACTCGTCATTTGAAAGCCGCCATCGCCGACAAACAACACAACTGTCTTATCTGGATGTGCCAATTGTGCCCCAATAGCAGCAGGAATGCCAAAACCCATTGTGCCTAAGCCACCGCTGGTAATCAGTTGATGACTATTTTTAAAAGGATAAAACTGTGCCGCCCACATTTGGTGTTGTCCTACATCTGTAACGACAATGGCTTCGCCTTTGGTCAGCTTGCCAATCTCTTCAATGATTGCTTGAGGTTTGATTTCCTCCGTATTCTCTTGATAATGAAACGGATGACGCTTTTTTCGAAGCGCGTTTAATTCTTGCCATTTAACACAAGAGACCGTGACTTCTTCTTTAAGCAAAGCCTGCAACGTGGCCTTCGCATCACCAACAATCGGTACTTGTGTCTCAATTACTTTCCCGATTTCTGCTGGGTCCACATCTACATGAGCCACGATAGCATTTGGAGCAAAGGATTGCGGCGCACTTGCCAGCCGATCATCAAAACGCGCCCCGATGTTAATCAAAAGATCACAATCCGTCAACGCCATATTGGCAGCAAAGGAACCGTGCATTCCCCCCATTCCTAAAAATAATTCATGATCCGTTGGTAAAGCACCTAGTCCCAATAAAGTGGATAATGTAGGAATGTGATATTTTTCAATAAATTGTCGAAATTCTTCGGTGGCATTCGCATAAATGATTCCTCCACCGGCTAATACTGCGGGTTTCTTTGCCTGTTGAATTGCTTCCACCAAACGGGCAATCTGTAGTTTATTGGGTTGGTACGTTGGCTGATAACTCGGTAATTTGACAGGCTCTCGGGAGGTTTTTTGAACACGACTGACGGAAAGATCTTTTGGTAAATCAATCACTACCGGACCTTTTCTACCAGTTGTTGCAATATGAAATGCTTCATCGATAATTTTGGGTAAATCTTCTGGATAACGAACTTGATAATTGTTTTTGGTAATCGGCATTGTAATTCCCACAATGTCCGCTTCTTGAAAGGCATCTTTTCCGATTCCCGGTGTCGCAACTTGTCCGGTAAATACAATCAACGGAACCGAATCACTCATTGCGTCTGCGATTCCAGTCACCGCATTTGTTGCTCCCGGCCCACTGGTTACGATAACTACTCCCGGCTTTCCGGTGGCTTTTGCATACCCTTCTGCTGCGTGAACCGCACCTTGTTCGTGTCGTGTCAAAATATGACGAAGACTATCGTCATATAGAGCATCGTACAGAGGAAGTACAGCTCCTCCCGGATAACCAAACACGGTGTCAACACCGTGTTCTTTTAGCATTTCTAATAAAATTTCAGCACCTGTATAGTCATTTTTCTCCATTGGCTGTCCTCCTTTTTCCTTCGACTGTTTCTCATTGTTTCTGTCTATATTATGATAAAAAAAGACATCCCATTAAAATTTAATGGGATGTCTCAAATCCCATTTGATTAAGACAAACAGGACTCAAACATTAGCGATTTTTCGCAACGTTCTAAGTCCTAAAGCGTAAAATAATGACGATGTTTTTAAAATTCTTAGTCATAATGGGTAACTCCCTTTAAATAATAAATTAGAATATCATGTGGAAAAATTTGTTGAACTAAATATATACCTTGTTTTTTTAATTGTCAACACATTTTCTGATAAATATTCTGAAAATTCCAAATTTGTTTTAGGTAATAAAATGAGTTGTTATTTTTTCAAAAGAAGATTTCCGTGCCTAACAGTAGGTGTAAATAAGAATAACAAAAGATCACCTGCAAGTAAGCGAGGAGAATCACGCTGCGTTTGGAAGAAAAAGATTTAATTTTACGTCAAATCAAGCAAACTGCCCGCAGACTAGGTGTGTTGTTAAGCAAAAAATCGCTGCTGGAATTTTTGACTATCGACCAAAAGGAAGAAACGATGCTGAAAGAAAGCGAAATCGATGGAATAATTCTTCTCATTGACGTGGAGAGTAAAGCGCAATCCCTCCGCCCAACATAAATACAGTTTCCAGAAAAAAGCGGTCTTTCTGCAGATCGTTGGCAATAATTACCGAAGGAACAGTCAATTCCAACAAAAGAAGACCAACAGAAATTGAAAGATTTTTTATCAGAATAAAGAAAAACACGGCAGACCATCCTTTTGAATGATTTCCCGTGTTTTGTTATTTTATTTATTCCCTTTTTACTCTTCAGAATGCTTTTCAACAATGCTATCTGAATAGTTTTTCGTGTCTGCTACATCTTTTTGTGCTTTTGTCAGTTGTTGAACGACTGATTTTAGATCATCATTTTCTTTAGTTACTGCATTTAATTCTTGATTTGCTTCAGTTAATTGATTTTGTAAATCCGTTTTTTCATTTTGAAGACTGCCTAATTGCTGATTTAATTCAGCGATTTTGTTGTTTGCACTATCAAGTTCCTGCTGTTTTGCGGCAACCTCTTTTTGCTTTTCTTCCACTTTCAGATTTCCTTCGGCGATTTTTTGTTGAATTTCATCGTCTTTTCTTTGTAACTCCGCCATTTTACTTTGAAGCTCTTGATTCTTTTGATCCTGTAATCCTGCTAATTGTTTTTGCAAAGCTTCCATTTGTGCTTGATAATTATTTCTAGTCTCTTCCTTTTGACGAAGGGACGCCTGTGTTTTAATCAGCTCTTCCTTAGAAGCCGTCAATTCATTGGTCACAGTTACGAAATTATTTTTTTGTGTCTCACTTTCTTTCGTCAAAGTTGAAATAGATTGTTCTTTTTTTGAAAGTAAGCCATCCAGTGTCGCAAGATTATTTTGAATTTCTGTCAAATTCGACTCTCCGCCCCACAAAACCAAATTATCACCAAATGCTTTTCCTGAAACAAAAACAGTTGCCAAAACGACTACAGCGGCCAATACTCGAATAATTGTTTTCTTTTTCAAAATAGTTTTCTCCTCATTCATTCTAGTGAAATTGTCATCCACATTCATTACGTCCTACAGAGTCCAATAATAAAGTTAATTTTCTCGTAAACTGTTTTACTAACTTTAAGTAACTGCTATAAGTTTAGCCAGAAACCGATTTATTGTCAATTTTATTTTCTTTTTCCTGAAAATTTGCAGAAACATTTAATGATTTCTTAAAATCTATTTTTTCACTATCCAATTTTTGCTGTTAAAATTTACTTTCATCCGTTTCTAATTTAAACCGTTTACGTTATTTTTTGAGAACGTTTTATCTAAGAATGTGCTAAAAAAGTACGATTTAAAATAGTCTTTACCTGCAAAACCGGGTAAAATAAGTGGAATTTTACTAAGGAGTGATTTGTTGAATTATATTTTTGGTTTCATTGGTTTGGTTGTTGTGTTAGGAATTGCTTATCTCATAAGCACAAATAAACAGAAGATTCAGATGCGTCCGTTAGGGTTGATGGTTCTATTGCAATTTATTTTGGGATTTCTTCTGTTGCGAACGACTTTCGGTACCACCTTGGTCGCAAGTCTTGCCAAATTATTCAATCAGCTTTTAGCTTTTGCTGGAGCTGGTGTTACCTTTGTTTTTGGCGGAATCGCAAATAAAGGCAGTTTTCCTTTTTTCCTCAATGTTTTGATGCCTATCATTTTTATTTCTGCGATTATCGGTATTCTTCGCTATATAAAAATTCTTCCATGGGTTATGCGCATCATTGGATTGGCGCTTAGCAAGGTTAATGGCATGGGAAAATTGGAATCCTATAATGGCATTGCCTCCGCAATTCTTGGACAATCAGAAGTTTTTATTTCTGTAAAAAAAGAACTGCCCCTCTTAACAGAAAAAAGATTAGTTACGATGGCAACTTCCGCCATGTCCACTGTTTCCATGTCGATTGTTGGTTCTTATATGGCATTGATTGATTCGAAATATGTCATTACTGCTTTGGTATTAAACTTATTCGGTGGATTCATTATTGCTTCTATTGTCAATCCGTATCAATTGAAAGAAACGGAAGATGAGTTGATTATTGAAGAAGATAAAACCCAAACTTTTTTCCAAATGCTTGGTGAATATATCTTAGATGGGTTCCATGTTGCCGTAACAGTTGCTGCAATGTTGATTGGTTTCGTTGCGCTAATCGCCATGATCAATGCAATTTTTTCAGGAATTTTTGGTATCTCTTTCCAAGAAATCTTGGGGTATGTTTTTGCTCCTCTAGCATTTCTGACGGGGATTCCTTGGCAGGAAGCTGTTGACGCTGGAAGTATTATGGCAACAAAGTTAGTTACAAATGAATTTGTAGCTATGACTGAATTAGCCAGGGGAACTTACACCTTTAGCCCACGTACAACAGCAATCATCTCTGTTTTTCTCGTTTCCTTTGCTAATTTTTCTTCTATTGGTATCATTTCCGGTGCAATGAAAGGATTAAATGAAGAGAAAGGCAATCTGATTGCCAAACACGGGTTAAAAATTTTGTTAAGTGCAACATTAGTCAGCTTCTTGAGTGCTATTATTACGGGATTGCTGGTATAGAGAATCCTTCGTAACTTTTTCATCTTTGAAAACTCAATAGCTTGAACCACGCAATACACCCCTGAAACTAGGTAGAAATCTAATTTCAGGGGTCTTTTTCATTTTATTAAATTAATTCATATCAATCCGCACATCGACTGTTTGGAGGGGAATATCGTAAAAGCGATCTTCTCTTCTTCCGAGAAAATCTTTTGCCTGTTTTGGAAAGACTGCATACATCAAAACATCTTCTTCCGAACGAGCATATTCTTTGATTTCCTCTGCAAAACCTGGTAATTGTGGTGCAATCAAGTCGGCTGGTCGGACGGTAACTACTTCGTCATTGCCAATAATTTTTTCTTGAATTTCCTTGGCAATCGGTGCTGGAGGACGTCCATATAACCCTCGCACATAGTCTTTGATTTCATTGGGTACCAATTTGTATCGTTCTCCAGAAAGCACATTCATCAATGACTGCGTCCCAACCATTTGTGACAGCGGCGTTACCAGTGGTGGATACCCAAGATCTGCTCGGACTTTAGGGACTTCTGCTAAAACTTCGTCATATTTGTCTTGCAAGCCTTGTTCCGTCAATTGACTAAGAAGATTTGACAACATTCCTCCCGGAACTTGATAAATCAAAGTTTTAGGCTCCACATCTTTCACTTTTGGATTCAACAAACCTTCGTTACGGAAACGATCACGAATTGGATTGAAGTGTTCCGCAATTTCGGTTAATTTATCCATCTTCAAACCGGTGTCAAATCCCATATCTTCCAATGCAATCGCCACAGATTCCGTTGCTGGCTGACTGGTTCCGCCAGCAAAAGAAGAAATAGCGGTATCGATAATATCTGCGCCGGCTTCGGCAACTTTAAGATAGGTCATTTCCGAAATACCGCTGGTCGCATGGGTATGCACTTCTAATGGAAGGTCCACAGCATCCTTGATTCGACTAACCAGCTCATAGCCTGTTTGAGGAGTCAAAACGCCTGCCATGTCTTTGATACAAATAGAATCTGCACCAGTATTAGCCATTTCTTTGGCCAACTGAACAAAATAATCAACTGTGTGGATCGAACTTGTCGTGTAAGAGATGGCTGTTTGACAATGACCGCCAGCTTCTTTAGCGGTCACGATAGAGGTTTTTAAATTGCGAGTATCATTCAATGCGTCAAACACCCGAATCACATCGATTCCGTTTTGGATCGATTTTTCTACGAAGGCCCGCACAACATCATCTGCATAATTTTTATAGCCTAACAGGTTTTGCCCCCGTAACAGCATTTGTAACTTTGTATTTTTCACCTGTGAGCGAATTTGACGCAATCGCTCCCACGGATCTTCATCTAAAAAACGAATACAGGAATCAAATGTTGCTCCGCCCCACATTTCTAAGGAATAAAAGCCTGCTTCATCCATCGTTTTAAGAATCGGCAGCATATCAGAAGTCGGCATCCGTGTAGCAATCAAACTCTGTTGCCCATCCCGCAAAACCGTCTCCATGAAATGAATTTTTTTAGTCATTAGGAGTCTCCTTTCCATCTTCAATCATTTTTTCTATTGCTTGACGCATCTCTTCTATAGAGTGTTTTCTTGCTCGGCCACAGATTTTAGCATCCTGCTGACAAACGTAACAACGGCGACTAGGTAGGCCAAGCTCTTGACGGCTAATACTTTTCTTCGTATCATCTTCCAACCAGAGAATATCCAGATCTAATAAACGCCCGTATGGATGATTTTCTTCGATATCAACCATTCGTTTTTTTACTTCTTTTGGATTAAGCCCGACTAGCAGATAATATTCAGGTCCTGTTTTCTCTTCTCGATATAGGTTAACCAATGGCGTCGTATCCTGTAGACGCGCTTCAATCTGTTCCATAGCTTGATTAAACAACGCAACCAGCAACGGTGAACTTTTCACTGGACCAGGAATATTTAGCGTGGCAGATACTAATGCTGCGCCATCAGTTGCTTGAAGTATTTCTTGTTGAATTGCTGCTCGTCTTTCTCGTGTCGCCAACATTTCCACCAAGGTTACTTGAGGACCTTCAAATACTTTACTAGACATTCTTGACCACATCGATCAATGAACCGTCGCGATATTCAATCAAAGCCACCACTTTATCACCATATTGAATAGGTTCAGGGGTGCCAACGATGCTGTATGCCTTTTCTTTCAGTTCTTCGATTGTTAATTGTGGTACATCTAATTTTTTGAACTGTTCCATCAAATCAGGACGATTAGGATTGATGGCAATCCCGACTTCTGTTACAACCACATCCACACTTGTTCCTGGTGTAACTACTGTATTTACTTTATCCACGATTGTCGGAATCCGACCACGAATAATAGGTGCGATTACCATACTCATTTTGCAAGCCATACTGGTATCTGAGTGTCCGCCTGAGGCTCCGCGAATTACACCATCAGAGCCAGTAATAACATTGACATTAAAATCTGTGTCAATTTCTAACGCTGATAAAATTGCTGTATCAAGCTGATTGATAACCGCTCCTTTACTTAAAGGAGAAGCATACATATTTGCATCAATTTCGTAATGATTAGTATTTGCACCCAAAGAAACAGCAGATGGATGATCGAAATCCTGAACGTCAATAATTTTTTCAACAAGTCCTTCTTCTAGTAATTCCACCATCGCATTCGTGATTCCGCCAAGAGCAAAACTGGCTTTAATTCCGTCTTTGATCATTGCTTCTCGTAAGAAACGAGATACCGCAAGTGCCGCACCGCCTGTTCCTGTTTGGAAAGAAAAACCTTCTTTATAGTATGGAGAATTCGTGATTACTTTTGCTGCATATTCTGCAATCAATAATTCTTTAGGATTTTTGGTAAATCGGGTTGCTCCTTTGGCAATTCCTTGAGGATCACCGATTGCATCAACCTCTACCACATAATCCACATCTGTTTGAGGAATACTGATTGGTGTATTAGGAAATGGAACTAGGGTATCGGTAATAATGACAACTTGATCGGCATATTTTGCATCAATCATGGCATAACCTAATGAACCACACGTCGCTTTTCCCACGGTTCCATTGGCATTTCCATATTCATCAGAGCTTGGTGCACCCAAGAAAGCTACATCAATATGAATATCTCCGGCGGCAATTGCTCGTGCTCGGCCTCCATGAGAACGGATAACGACAGGATTTTCCATGATGCCAGCTGAAATTGCCGCACCGACTTTATCCCGTAGACCACTAGAGGTGATATTGGTCACGACACCATTCTTAATATGTTCAATCAAAGGTTCATGAACATTAGCAATCGAACTTGGAGCGATTGAAATATTTTTAATACCCATTTTAGCAATTTCCGCCAAAACCAGATTCATGACAAAATCGCCTTCCCGGAAATGATGATGAAAAGAAATCGTCATTCCGTCCTTCAAACCAGTTTTTTCAATTGCTTCACGAATGCTTTTCAATAATTTTGTGTCTCGTGGTTTCACTGGTTTGATTTTTCGGCTTGCTTCTTGATACTCTGCGATATGTGCTAGTTCTCCTTCATATACGCCATATTTTTCTGCATATGGTTGAGGGATATCTTTTCCTACTTTATTCATAACCATGTCTAAATATCCTCCTCAGTAATCAATTTGGCAGCTTTTGCCAAGGCAATCACACGCTCTGCCCGTTCAACGATTGGTTTATCGATCATCTTACCATTTAACGCAATGACTCCTGATCCTTTTGCTTCTGCTTCACGAATAGCCCAGATCACTTCTTTTGCGTTTTGGATTTCTTTTTCATTTGGTGCGTAAATTGCGTTGACTAAAGGAATTTGCCGAGGATTGATGACTGATTTCCCGTCAAAACCTAATTGTTTGATTCGGCGAACTTCATCTTGGAAGCCTTCTGTATTATTAACATCTGAATAAACGGTGTCGATTGCGGCAATCCCCGCGGCACGAGCAGCATGTAAAATCATACTACGAGCGAAGAACAATTCTTGTCCGTCAGGGAAACGACGGGTTTTCATGTTGGTAACATAATCTTCTGCTCCCAAAGCGATTCCGATCAAACGATTTGATGCTTTAGCAATATCCCGAGCGTTCAGAACGCCTTCTGCTGATTCGATTGCTGCCATCATTTTGGTTGTACCAATCGGGATACCATTGTTTTTTTCGACATCAGTAATAACTTGATCGACATCCACGATATCTTGGGCAGTTTCTGTTTTAGGTAAACGGATTACATCAACACCCGCTAGAACCATTGCTTCGACATCTTGCGCCCCAGTCGTATCCAAACCATTGATCCGTACGACAGTTTCAACGCTACTGTAATCAAATGTGCGTAAAGCAAAGTGAACCAGTGTACGAGCAGAATCTTTTTCTTTTAAAGAAACGGCATCTTCTAAATCAAACATGATGGAATCAGCGCCATATAAGGGTGCATCACGAAGCATTGCGGCGTTTGCGCCGGGCACAAACATCATTGTTCTTCTTAAACGTTCCATGAGTCTATCTCCTTCCAGTCATAGGATTCGATACCTGCTGCACGATGGGCGACCGTAATCGTCCGGGCTTGAATTGTACAATCCAACGCACCTTTATCAACAGCAGTGATTTTTGCAGAAGTAATCCCTAACTTTTGAAGGGTTTCTTCAATGACTTTACGAATTTGATTTCCGAATTGCTTTTCCACACTGCTTTCTAAATGAATCGAGATTTCTTCGGTTTCATTTGGGTCAACAGTAATCATGATATCACTGGATTCTACTGTTCCAGCAACTGCATTTTTAACTATTTCCACTGTGTTTCACCTCTATATTTTTTTATGCTCTTTTAGATAATCGTAAGTCGTTTTCGGCAAAAAATCTAAAAGAAGCTGTTCCTCATGGTTTTTGATTGCCTCTCGTACCTTGGTGGCGCTGATGACCGTTCCTTTTATTTCTTTTCGCGGCAAAACGATAAGTTCTAATTTCTCCGCAAAAATTTCCCGCATACTTTGGTTATAAATTTCTGTTACCTCCGAAAAAGGTTCCTCTCCAACAAAACGTTTAGAGATTGACAACACTGGCGCAATTCGCTCTTTAAATAGGCGGGAATCTACCTCTGCTTGGATTTTTGCCACAGTCATCTCTGCTTGATCCTTTAAGAAATAGGAAGGAAAAGTCGCAGAAGAGACCAGATAATCCTTCGTGGGAACCACTGTAACATTAGGTAAATGAGCGACTCCCAGTTTAACCATATCGAGTCGTTCTTCAGTAGTAAATTCTGAACGGTCTTCAGAAACCACAAATACATATACCTGATTGCTGTTTTTGGCAGCATATTCCACCAGATATTGGTGACCTTTGGTAAAGGGATTGGCGTTCATTACAATACTGCTTGCCAGACCTTCTTTTTTAAGATGACGCAATAAATTTAGATAATCGTTAAAATTGGGCGAACCCTGTTCCATAAAAAGAATCTTGCTACTGGCAATGATTGACTGAAAGCCTAACGAATGAAAAATTTCTTCATTGTTGGGCTTTGTATAAACTAATACATGGGTGAAAGATTCCTCACGCATTTTTGCCATCAAATGCATAATAAGTTGAGTCAATAAATTCTCAGATTGAAAATCTTTACAGACGACAACACATTTGATGATATTACGGTCAAAAGATCCCGTCGCGGCAAGCTGATTTCCGGAAAAAATTCCAACTGTATACTCGACTTTCTCATTTGGATCAAGATGAGCCTTCACCATCAATTCTGTCCACAGCTTCAATGCCTGAGGATCACGATCCAGCCAAAGTCTCTTTAAGGTAAACATGTCCGTCTCCTTTTCTATTTCTTACTTGCCGGGAAAAATTTTAATAGGCCTTGAGAAACCAGATATAAGATAAATAATACTAAAAAGACGCCGCCCATTCCAAAGACCATCAATTCTAACGCTGTCCATATATCTGCTACATTTACGTTCATTTTACTTTCCTCCTTGCTTTATCCTGTTCACTAAACCAACAGGGTTAACTAAAGAATGCTAATAGTAATCCGCCGGCAATAACCGAAGCAATTTGTCCGGAAACGTTCGCACCCACAGCATACATCAAGACAAAGTTTTGAGGATCTTCGTCTGTTGCCATTTTTTGAATAACCCGACTTGACATTGGGAAGGCAGAAATACCCGCCGCACCGATCATTGGGTTGATTTTTTCTTTGCGGAACAGATTCAATAATTTCGCAAACAACACCCCACCGATTGAGTCCATGATAAAGGCAACTAAACCAAAGGCAATGATCATCAATGTTTGAACATTCAAGAATTGATCAGCTTGCATTTTGAAAGAAATCGTCAGACCCAACAAAATACTGATAATATTAACCAATTCGTTTTGAGCTGTGAGTGATAAACGATCCAGCACGCCGCATTCCCGCAATAAATTACCAAACATCAGGAATCCAACTAACGGCAAGGAAATTGGTGCGATAAATCCAGCAACCACCGTGATGATGATTGGGAAAAGAATTTTGGTCATTTTAGATACGTTTTCCGCTTTATAGTGCATGCGAATTTGACGTTCTTTTTTCGTTGTGACTGCTTTAATCGCAATAGGTTGAATAATTGGAACCAGTGCCATATAAGAATACGCTGCTACTGTGATTGGTCCTAAAAGATTTTCTGCCAAAGTGTTGGCTACAAAAATCGCTGTCGGTCCATCGGCTGCACCGATAATCCCAATTGAAGCTGCTTCTCGGATATCAAAGCCAAACAATACCGCTACGATGATGGTGAAGAAAATCCCAAACTGGGCAGCCGCACCAAACAGCAACATAAACGGATTTTGCAGCAATGGGCCAAAATCGATCATGGCGCCAATGCCGATAAAAATTAATAATGGAAAAAGTTCAGTGCCGATTCCGGCTTTGAATAAAATATCGAAGACGCCTTCTTGTTGGACGCCTCCCACGGTTTGTGTCAAAACTCCTGATCCGGGAAAATTGACCAACATGGTTCCTAAGCCCATTGGCACAAGTAATGTTGGTTCGTATTCTTTTTTGATTCCTAGATACATCAGTAATGCTCCGATAAGCATCATGATAATTTGTCCGCCGGTAATCGACGTGATTCCTTGAATAAGTGTTTCCACGATTTCACTTCCTTCTTAATTGTTCCTTCTACGATCTGTTGTCTATTGAATAGTGATCAATGGATCTCCTGCGTTGACTACTTGTCCTTGCGTCACATGAATTCCAGCGACTGTGCCGGCTTTTCCAGCAACGACTTCATTTTCCATTTTCATAGCTTCTAAAATCATTAGGGGTTGGTTTTCTTTGACTTGATCCCCTACATTTACCAATAAGCGTAATATCGTACCTGGCATCGGTGCGGCCATCGCATCTTCTCCGGCACCCGTTACGGGAATACTAGCAGCCGGTACTTCTTCTTCGTGAGCGACTGGTGAAGGGGTTGCTTGTGCAGCTGGAACAGCTGGTGTTTCTGTTGAAGGTACAATCGGCTGCGGCACCCCTCCGATTTCTTCCATTTCCACTAAATATTCTTTTCCATCAATTGAAATTTTAAATTTGCGTAACATAATAATCCTCCCATCTTATTGTTTTTTTCTTGAAATACTTGTTACCACTAATTGACTCTCTTCTTTTATTTCCGCCGCCAAGCTAGCAGCAATGATCGAGACTGTCCGGGCTTCAGGATTGCGCTGCATGATTCGTTTGACAGCAAATTGACTTTCCGGATGATCTCCTGCGGCAATCGCTGTTGCAATCACACTGACAAGTTGATAGTCGGCGGCATCTGCTTCAATAAAGGCAGGCACCGGTTCCCACTGCTCATCATCTGCTGTTCTTTCCTCTAAAACACTTTCAATTGGCGCATTTTCTGGCTCTTGTGATTTTTCAAACAGCCTTTTAAACAACCTCATATCCCCACTCCTTTCCTCTTAGTTCTTGTCGTCTCTATTATATAGTTTATAGACCAATCTTCTAGAAGATTCCGCTGTCAAAATTGTTCTTTTGTTGTTTCAATTAACTGAAAACGCTTATTAAATACATATAAATCCCGCTATATCAGCGTTTTTATTATCGTTAAGAAAATATTAATATATTTTTAAGCTATTGATAAGATTAGATAGACCAAATTGTTTTTTTTCTGTTCTTTTCTTCTTTCTGCTCTTTTAAGTTTGTTCCTTTTTGATTATTCTATGGTCGTCAAGCGAAATGCTGTTAATAAAAAAACACTTTGTGAAATTATTGTTAATGTTCTTTCGTTTTTTTATTGATATCCAGTGACAACGCTTTCATTTCGCTAGCTCAAAAAAGGAAGGAAGAAGAAAAATGCTATTGACTATACTCTCTTACGCCATGATTATCATCTTTATGTATGTAATCATGAAGAAAAAGATGTCGCCATTTACCTCCTTGGTAATTATTCCACTGCTATTCACATTGGTAGCAATGATTGCTGGCGTCTCGAAAAAAGGAAATATCGGTGATTTTGTTTTAGAAGGAATCAAAACCACATCGAACACCGGAATTATGTTGCTGTTTGCCATTCTCTATTTCTCAATTATGTTGGATGCCGGACTTTTTGATCCTATCACCAAGCGAATGATTCTTTTTGCAAAAGGTGATCCAATGAAAGTACTGATGGCAACTGCAGTTGTTGCTGCTGCCGTATCACTGAACGGTGACGGAACAACGACCACCTTGATTTGTTGCTCGGCTTTTATTCCTATCTATAAAAAATTAGATATGAAAATGATGAATCTGGGTGTTTTGATTATTTTACAAAACACGATTATGAATTTGTTGCCTTGGGGCGGCCCAACGGCTCGTGCGATGGCAGTTTTAAAAGTTGATGCCGACATTCTGACTTATCTGGCACCTGGAATGATTCTCTCAATTCTTTACGTAATTTTCTTCGTTGCTCGTCGAATGGGTAAACAAGAACGTGCCCGTCTTGGTGTTACTGAATTAACCGCAGAAGAAATTGAAGAAATGACTACAGTTACTGATCCTGATACTTTGCAAATCCGTCGACCAAAAAACTTCATCTTCAACGGTCTTTTGACTATTTTGCTAATTGCTTGGTTGGTGGCAGGTTCCTTTATTCCTGCTCTTGAAATGCCTCCTTTGCTTTTATTCTTGGTTGGAACGTGTATCGCTTTGATGGTCAACTATCCTGTCTTGAAAGATCAATCGGCACGAATTGGCGCAAACGGCGGCGATGCTGTGCAAGTAGTTATCTTAGTTTTTGCTGCCGGCGTGTTCATGGGTCTTTTCCAAGGCTCCGGAATGGCAGAAGCATTGGCAAACAGCTTTACTCAAATCATTCCTAAACAATTGGCTGGTTTCTGGGGAATCGTTATTGCCCTTATCTCCGCACCCGGTACCTTCTTTATTTCTAATGATGGGTTTTACTTTGGTGTCTTACCTGTTTTGGCAGAAGCTGGACAAGCTTACGGCTTTACCAATATGCAAATGGCCCTTGCTTCATTAATGGGTCAAGCGTTCCACTTGTTAAGCCCACTAGTTGCCTTCATCTATCTGCTCTTACGTTTGACCGGCTTAGACATGGGTGCTTGGCAAAAAGAATCCGCAAAATACGCTCTGGGAATCTTCGCTATTTTCATCGTAACGATCGTTCTCTTGGGACATATGCCACTATATATTCCTCAATAGATCGATGGACACTTTTAACCGAGGCGTACAATACGCCTCGGTTTTAGTTTACCAAATAATCACAAAAAATGGGAAAGTTAACCTGAAATGTAGATAAATTATGCTGCATGAATTATCATAAAGGGGATTATTCGTTTAACCAAAGGAGATTTTTTATGAACCCCACGATTGAAGCGGTCAAAAAAAACTTAGATTTATCTCAAAATAAACCATTGAAAGTCCTAGTTTACGAAGCTTTTCGCAAAACAATTATCTTAGGCGACATTCCTGCCGGCGAACGAATCAATGAAAAAGAGTTCTCCGATGTTTTAAATATCAGCAGAACACCGATTCGTTTTGCTTTGCAAAAGCTTACCGAGGAACAATTAGTTGAACATATTCCAAAAATTGGCATTTTAGTGAAAGGAATCAGTATCAAGGACGCCCATGAAATCTACGATATTCGCAAATCATTGGATACTTTAGCGACCATTAAGGCAATGGAACTGATGACCGATGCTGACTTTGACGAGCTCAAGGCATTGCTTGAGCGCGGAGAAGCCTTTAACCGAGAAGACAAGGTAGATGATTTGCTGGCCAATTTTTCTGAATTCAATTCATTTATTTATCAAAAAAGCCAAATGCTGCGTCTAAAAGAAATCGTCACAGAATTGCAGGCCTATTTGGTTTATTTTCGCGACATTGCTATTCGCGCATCTGCTCGCCGTTCCAAAGCATTGGAGGAACATTGGCTGATCTATCGCGGCATGAGAACCAATAATATTGATCAGATTACTTTGATTACTCATGAGCACTTGGATCACTCCTTACAATTTATCATTAAAGAAATGGAGCGTCATCAAATTGAGTAACCCATCGCAACAAATCGCTGCTTTTGCCGAAAAGGCATTGCTGTACGAAGTAGCTTTGTCACCAAAGCCGGGATTGGTGGATCGACAAACAAACGGTGCACACCAAGATATGGATTTCTATACCTTCATTGATAGTATCACCAGCCTTGCTCCTTTCTTTTTTCACTATGCCGAAGCTGGCTATACCCATCAAGGGACATTTCCAGAATTATTTGAAAAAGTTCGAAGGTTAGGAATTGAGGCTGAAAAAAAAATGTTGCAAGCCACAAAAGGAGTTAACACCCATAAAGGGGCCAACTTTTCTTTTGCTGTTTTGCTTGCTGCTACGGGATTCTATCTGCAAAAAGAAAGACTCCCCTTTTCCGAAAAAGACACGGCTAACATTTTGCAACTCAGCGCGAAAATGACCCAGCATGTCATCAAACAAGACTTTGAAGCATTACACCTAAAAGAAAAACTGACTTATGGTGAAAAACTTTATTTGGAACAGGGAATCACTGGAATTCGAGGAGAAGCTGCGCAAGGTTATCCAGCGTTATCTCAACTGCTGCTACCTTTCTTACGGGAAAATAGAACGGAAAAAAAAGAGAACGTCTTACTACGGGCAATGGTTTTGTTGATGAGTGAAATCGAGGACAGTAACCTTTTGCACCGTGGTGGTTTCTCCGCTTGGCAAACCGTTAAAGAGGAGACAAAAAAAATTCATCAAGCCAATCTTTCTGCTGAAAAATTAGTCGATGAATTAGCTGCGTATGATTCACTGCTGATCACTCGTAATTTAAGCCCGGGTGGAACGGCCGACTTGCTGGCGCTGGGCATTTATTTTGCCTTTTTAGAGGAACTTTTCTAACCTTCTCCATCGGGAATGAAAGTATAGCCGATTCCCCAAATCGTTCGCAAGTAGCGGGCATTTTTTGGATCATCTTCGATTTTATTGCGGAGATGATTGATAAAAACCATGATGGTATTGTTATCTAACACCCCATCGTCCCATACGCTCTGATAGATTTGTTCCTTCGAGAATACTTGATCAGGATTTTCCAAAAAGAACTGCATGAACTGGGTTTCCTTAGAGGATAACTTGATTAACTGATCTTTTTTGAACAGTTGGTAGCGGCTTTTATCAAAGCGAAAATCCCCCACTTCAATCTCCACGGTTTGAGGATGTCGGCTTTGTTTGCGAATCACCTTGCCTCGATTTAACGTTGCTAAAATTTGCGCTTTTAACAGATTTGGTGAGAATGGTTTCGTAATATACTGATCCGCCCCCATCTCGAGACCAGCAATAATATCATTTTCGCTGGTCTTTCCACTTAGAAATAAAATGGGTACAATTGGATCTGTTTCTCGTATCATTTGTGCCAGATGAAACCCGTCATTTTCATAATCCAAAGTGATATCTAAAAGAAATAAATCAAACTGGACTCGTGACATGATATCGAGGGTTTTTTCTACGGATTCACTTTGATAAATCAAGATACCGGTTGCTTGCAGCGATTTCCAAATTAGACGCCGAATCGCCGGATCATCATCAACGATTAATATTTTGTCATTGCGCATCGTTTTTCTCCTTTATACTTTATTTTTCGAAAGGATCTGTTATGGAAAATAAACCTTCAAATAAATGGTTGATAATTGGTTTGCTCAGTGTAGCCATATTAACCCTTCTCGGTATCATCTTAACAATTACCAGCTATCATAACACACGAGAACAAGCCATGAAGTTAAACAAAAATCAACTAACGAAAATCAATGATTATGCAACAAAAGTCTGGTCCTTATCCATTCAAAACTATTCAGATATTTTAGAAAATTATTCTTTGGACTTTTTTAACGAAGACCAGCTTACCCAGCTACCCAAAAAAAATCGATTGATTAATGACTTTCAACCTGCAAATCAAGCGCTTGAAGGAATCTATCTGCTAGATACCGAGGGAAATCTGTTGGAAGGTTACAGCTACACCGATAACCGGTTGGAAAAAATAGCACAACTCCCTGCTTTTATTCAAAAGGATTCTTATTTTGAGGACGCTTTGGCAGGAAACACCATTCAAAACGGCAAAGAATTTTTTGCTAATAACGCTTCCTATATCAATCTCTACCAACCCGTAACGAACCACGATAAATCGGTGCATGCAACCCTTGTTGTCCCTCTTAATTTGGAAAAACTTTATCAAAATGAGATTCTTCCTGAGGACAATGATTATTATGGCTATACCATGATTAAAAATGAAGACTTCCGTGTGCTGGTTCACCCAGTTGAAGAACAAATCGGCTGGGATATTATTCAAGACCGCAGAAAAAAATTTCCTGATTTGGATCTTTCTGATCTGGAACACCTGCAAGAAGTCCAGGCCACCCACGACCACGGGACCCTGTCCTACTATTCTTACTGGTGGACAGAAGACAAACCTCGAAAGACATTAAAAATAAGTGCGTATCAATGGGTGACGATCGGTAAAGCTCGTTGGATCGTAGCCAGCAATTCAGATGTCAACCAACGAAGTGGAATTACCCTGCAGGAAATCCTGATTCTTCTAGGACTTTTCTTCCTTCTTTTGGCCCTGATTGCCTTAACCCTTTTAAATTTACGCAGTTATGCCAAACGCAATCAGGCCTATGTAGAAAATATGCGTCTTCAAGAAAAGCAAAAGCTGCTGGCAGAACGATATGAAACAGAGAAAATTTTTCAACAGGAATCAAAACTTGAAACAGTCGGTTTGCTTACTACTTCGATTGTCCACGACATGAACAATTTCTTGACTCCTCTATTAGGAAATATCCAACTTCTTTTGGCGGAACATCAAGAAGATGAAGTGTTGCAGGAAGATTTAAAAGAAATTTATCAAGCAGCAAAAAAAGGTCAACAATTAGCCGGAAACGTCCTACGTTTTTCAAAAAGTGATACCCGTCCTCGGACAAATCTTGATTTAAAAAACGTCGTGACAGAAGCCGTTCAAACGATGCATGTGCTGATTCCTCAAACGGTGAACCTTCAACTATCCGCTGAAGAAGTAGGGGAAAGTTTTTTTGAAGCAGATGATTTACAGGTTTTACTCTATAATTTAATTACCAATGCATTTCAAGCTGCCGGAAACAATGCCGTGATCCAAGTCAATCTGACACCTGCAAACCAGAAGCAGACGAAACAATTCCAACAGCATTCAGCTGCTTTACAAAAGAAAAAATTCGCTGTACTGGTTGTTCAAGACAATGGACCGGGAATTTCAAAAGCCATCGAAAGCAAAATATTCACGCCGTTTTATACTACGAAGTCTGAAGATGGCGGAACAGGATTGGGGCTGTTTGTTGTTGCCTCCATCATCAAGAAACATGATTGGCTTTTAGACTTAGAAAGCTCAGAGAAAGGGACTTGTTTCACTATTGCCATTCCTCTGATTTAAGTAGAGAAATCGACTCATTTTGGGTCGATTTTTTTATGAATCTTTTCCATGAAAGGCTTTGACTCTTTCCAATAGCATCAAAACCACAACCAAAACCAGGATAGCTCCTGCTAAAAAGAGAGTTTCTAATCCTCCACCATGAGCCAGCAACAGTTCCCTCAAGATTGCTGTAATACTGATCAAGATCAGATAGCGAACAGGAATGTGATGTCCCTCTTTCACGTAGCGCAGCAACATCAAAACGATTTCCAGTAAAATGAACAACGTAGCTATTTCCTCAATCAAAATCGATAAGTCGCTGATTTCTTTTAACGGAATTACCTGTTTAATAATTGTGTAGACTGCTTCTGCCATCACTACCAGTACGACTAAAACCAAGAGTGCCAACAACAGATCAATAAAAAAACTGATTGCTTTTTCAAACTTTCCAAATTTTCCGCTCATCCATTTCCTCCCTAAAAAATATTCGCTTTTATTTATTATAGTAAACGTTTCCCACTTTTGTAACAAAAAAACAAAAAAAGAACAAATTTACTTTTTGAAATAAATGATACCGGGTAAATCACAACAAAAACTCACCGCCCTTTTAAAAGATTTTAAAAAGACGCATGAGTTTTCCAAACAATCTGTTGATATAGTCCGCCTATACTTACTGCCTTTATCTTTCTATCCTGCTTTTTGAAATTTTGGCGTGACTTGCCATCCCTAATCCTAGGCCAAACAATAATCCCAATCCCAACATAATCCATAAAACCACACCGAAAATTGCTCCATCATAAAAAATCTGACCAAAGATTCCCAGAACTGCCCCGATCACTGTACCTAGAAACATGCGACTGGCATAGGAAAGCCCAATTGCTTCTTCTGTCGCTGGATCGAAATTTTCATAATAAGCGAGACGTTCTTGCTTTTTTTCTGCTTCTGAATGATTCGAGCTGTCTATCTGAAAAACCGCCTTTGCTTTTGCGAATGCATCGGTTTCTGACAACCCCTCTTCATTAATCAATTGCTCCATATAGTCTCGCATATAACTCGTCAACTCTGCGGTTTCTTCCTCACGATTGGTACCAAAACTTTTCTTTGTTTTCTCTTGTAGTTGCTTGGCTTTTAATTCCAATCTTTCAAAATAGCTCAATTCGCTTTTATCCAGCGAGTTCTTAATCGCCTCTTTTGCAAAACGAGTCATTGCTTCTTCCGTTTTTGGTGAAAAGATCATGCTTTATCTACTCCCTCATAATAAGTATCCATTAATTTTTTGATAAATAGCCATTCTTGTTGTTTATGTTTTAAAAAAGCAAGCCCGCTTTCAGTGAGATGATAGTACTTGCGTCGTGCCGCTTGTCCTTCCTGCCAATAACTTGTCACATAGCCATGTTTTTCTAAGCGTTTGAAGGCAACATACAACGTACCTTCCTTTAATTCAAAGGATTGCTCACTCAAAATTTTCGCCTGCCGTGCAACATCATATCCGTAGCTGTCTTCTTTCGCTAAAATACTAAGAATTATCGGATCAATATATCCCCGCAAAATTTCTTTATCCAGTTCCAACTCTTCACATCCTTTTATCTAATACCTCGTTACACGAGTATAATAAAGCGATGTATAATTTTTGTCAATATTTTTTCAAAAAAAAACATCTGATTGGATGGAATTTATCCCAAACCAATCAGACGTTTTCTGCTGTCTTTATTTTTTTAACAACTCTTCAATTTCTTCGGTCATTTTTTGAGGATTCGTTTGTGGTGCAAATCGTTGAACCACATTTCCATCACGATCAATCAAAAATTTAGTAAAGTTCCATTTCAATGCTTTTCCAAGGGTTCCTGGCGCTTGTTCTTCGAGATATTTAAATAGCGGCAGTGCGTTTTCTCCATTGACTTCAGCAATCTCATGCATTGGGAAGGTCACTCCATAAGTCCTTCGGCAACTTTCTGCTGCTTCTTTGCTGGAACTTACTTCTTGTTTAAATTGGTTGGATGGGAAACCCAAAATAACAAATCCTTGTTCCTGATACGTCTTGTACAGTTGCTCTAATTCTTCAAATTGTGGTGCTAAACCGCATTTGGTTGCCGTATTGACAATCACCAGAACCTTGCCTTTATACTGATCTAAAGAATATTTTTTGCCATCTTCTGTTGTTGCCTGATAATCATAAACCGTCATGAGAATCCTCTCCTTTCACTTATTGTACCCCAGATTTTGGAAAAAAGTGAGCATTTGAATTCTAAACAAATAGATTCCGCAAATTTCAATCTTCTGTTATGATAATTGAGACTGTAAGGAGGAAAATGATGAAAAAAATGATAAAAATAATTGGTGGTTTGTTATTAGGACTTGTTCTGATTTTTGGTGGGTATTTGGCGTATCTATTTCTTAGCTATGATCGATTGCCGGACAAACAAACGCTGACTATTGCTCACAACCAGACAAATCATTTACAAACAGATACGACTTATAAAGCTTTAACGTTTAATATTGGTTTTGGTGCTTATTCACAAGATTTCAGTTTCTTCATGGACAGCGGAAAGTATTCACGGGCCTATGATGAAGCAGAAGTGAAGAAAAATATGACCGGAATCACGGCTGCTGTTCAAGAAGCTGACCCGGATATTGCCTTCTTTCAAGAAGTTGATGTAGAAGGTGATCGTTCCCGCCATGTTGATCAAGTCGCATGGCTGGAAAATAATCTTACTGATTATTCCAGTGTTTTTGCCCAAAACTATGACTCAGCGTATCTTTTCTATCCCTTTACGCAACCAATCGGTAAGGCAAGATCTGGTCTGGTTTCTCTAGCCAAGGGAGAAATAACTGAAAGTACCCGCTACTCTTTACCCATTGAAACAAATTTCAATAAATTCTTTGACCTAGACCGCGCTTTTTCAGTTAGCCATGTCGCTGTAGCAGATAATCAAACGCTGACTATGATCAATCTCCACCTATCTGCATTTACAAAAGATCCCACCATTCATGAGGCGCAATTGACAAAATTATTTTCAAAAATGTCGGAGGAATATGAACAAGGTCATTATGTCATTGTTGCCGGTGATTACAACCACGATTTGATTGGTAACAGCCCGGAAGTTTTTGGTACAAAAAAAGAACGTGAAACTTGGACACATCCGTTTCCTGTCGAAGACTTGCCAGAACATTTTTCAATTCCAACGGCTGATTTACAGTCAGCTAAAGTTCCATCTGTTCGGGCATCAAATATTCCCTATGACCCAGATAAAAGCTATGTTTCCCTTGTGGATGGTTTCTTAGTTTCCGATAATATCCAAATCGAACAGGTCCAAGTCATGGATCAAAAATTTCAAAATTCCGATCACAACCCTGTAACGATGTCGTTTCAATTAAAAAAATAAAAGGACCGCCAAGAAAAATCAGCGCAGATTCTTCTTGGCTTTTTTCTATACATAATAACTTGGAATCGTCTTTTCATAAGCATCAATTTTTTCTGCATAGGTCAATGTAATCGAGATGTCATCCAACCCGTTGACCAGCTTTTCTTTCCAATCAGGATCAAAATCAAAAGGAAACTCACCAAAAGATGTAATAATTTTTTGTGCTGGCAGGTCGATGATAATTTTGCTGTCACCAGAAAGTGCTGCTAATTGTTGACGGATTTTTACTGGCATCACGAGTGGCAATAACCCATTTTTCATTGCATTCATAAAAAAAATATCACTGTAACTACCGGCAATGATTGCATGAAAGCCAAAATCCTGGAGCGCCCACGCGGCATGTTCTCGCGAAGATCCTGAACCAAAATTATCCCCTGTGATTAAAATCGTTGCCCCTTGATATTGGGGTTGATTCAGAGAAAATGTTGGATTGGGAGATCGGTCTTCCAGATACCGCCACTCATCAAATAAAAATTGTCCAAACCCGGTTTTTTCAATTCGCTTTAAATAGTCTTTGGGTATAATCTGATCCGTGTCAATATTATCATTCATTAACGGGACAATGGTTCCCTGATGTTGGTTAAATTTTTCCATAGATTTTCTCCTCCCTAATATCTACAAAAGTACCATAAATAGCCGCTGCTGCTGCCATTGCTGGGCTGCATAAATGTGTTCGTGCACCTTTTCCTTGCCGACCTTCAAAATTACGGTTACTTGTGGAGGCACAGTGAACACCTGCAGGTACTTGATCTGGATTCATTCCCAAGCACATGGAGCAACCTGGTTCCCGCCATTCAAATCCGGCTTGTTTAAAAATTTGATCCAAGCCAATTGCCTCTGCCGCATGTTTAACTGGACGGGAACCGGGAACAACGATTCCCGTAATCGAATCTTTAATTTTTCTACCAGCAACCATCTTCGCTGCTTCTTGCAAATCGGACAATCGACCATTGGTGCAAGAACCAATAAAAACATAACCAATCTCTATGTCTTCCGGTTTTTGTCCCGGTGAAAGTGCCATGTAATTATAGGCTCGTTCATCGTTCATATCCACAATTTCCGGAAAAGTACCCGTCACTGGAATACCCATTTCTGGATTAGTTCCCCATGTAACAAATGGTGCCAATTCTCCAGCGTCTAGTTCCAAAACGATATCAAAAGCTTTCTCGTCATCCGTGTAAAGCTGCTCCCAATCTTGGATTGCCCTTTGCATATCCTTAGGAGCATAACGACGCCCGGTAATATAATCAAAAGTCTTTTCATCAGGAGCAATCATTCCCATTTTAGCTCCTCCTTCGATCGCCATATTACAAATCGTCATTCGCCCTTCCATTGAAAGCGCTGAAATCGTCTCCCCAAAAAATTCTACGGCATACCCTACGCCAAAGTCAGTGCCATATTTTGCAATCAGTGCTAAAACAATGTCTTTAGCATATACCCCTCGAGCTAATGTTCCAGTAATTTTAATTCCCATATTTTGCGGCTTTTGCTGCCGAATTGTTTGAGTGGCAAAAACATGCTCCACTTCACTCGTACCAATGCCAAAAGCCAATGCACCAAATGCCCCGTGAGTGGCTGTGTGGGAGTCTCCGCAAACGATAACTTTTCCTGGTTGTGTCAAGCCTGATTCTGGACCTACCATATGGACAATTCCTTGATTTTCGCTCCCATTATCGCAAAGTTCGACACCAAATTCTTTGCAGTTGTTTCGTAGAGCATCCATTTGATTTTTAGCAATTAAATCTCTAATTTCAAAAATATCTTTTGTAGGAACATTGTGATCCATCGTCCCAAAAGTTTTTTCCGGATGTCGTAGGGTTCTCCCTGCTTGCCGTATCCCCTCAAACGCTTGCGGACTAGTTACCTCGTGAATTAAATGAAGATCGACATATAACAGTTGTGCTGTGCCATCTTCTCCTGTTACAACATGACGATGCCATAGTTTATCAAATAGTGTTTCCATCCGCTTTCCTCCTAATTTTTGCTTGAACAGCTTTTGTAAAGCTTTGGGTTGTTGCAGTTCCACCTAGATCTTTCGTAAAAATACCTTCCTCCATTACTTCGGTGCAGGCAGTTTCGATCCAATCAGCTGCTTCTCTTTCTTTAAAACTTTCCCGTAACATCATCGCCAGGGAACGCAACATAGATACTGGATTGGCGATACCCAAACCGGCAATGTCCGGTGCAGATCCATGGATTGGCTCATACAAGGAAGGGCCATCAATGCTGTGACTGGCACTAGGCATCACTCCCAATGAACCTGGAATCATAGAGGCTTCATCACTGAGAATGTCTCCAAACAGATTTTCAGTTACTACCACATCAAACCGTCGAGGTTCTTTGATTAAGGACATTGCAGCGGAATCGACAAATTGATGCTCCAACTCACACTCAGGGAACTCTTGTGCTACTTCTTCGGCAACTTGTCGCCAAAGCTTACTTGTTGCCAAGACATTCGCTTTATCCACGGAGGTTACTTTTTTTCTGCGGGTTTGTGCCAATTGAAAGGCATAGCGAAGAATACGTTGGATTTCATTTTTTTCATAGCGACAGGTATCTAAGGCTGTTTCATCCGTTCGTGTTCGCGGTTTTCCAAAATAAATTCCGCCTGTCAATTCTCGAACTATCACAAAATCCGCTCCTGAAACTATCTCTGGGCGCAGTGGAGAAAAATCAGTCAAAACCGGTGACATCTGGATTGGTCGAATATTTGTATAAAGCTTTAGCTGTTTTCGCAAAGCCAATAGTCCCTGTTCTGGTCTTTCGGGGGCTTTGTCCCACTTTGGTCCCCCAATCGCACCAAGTAAAATAGCATCGGCTGTTTCACACGCTTTTTTTGTTTTATCAGGAAAAGGCTCCCCAGCCATATCAATTCCCTTGCCACCAAATGGCTCTTCTTCGAGAATAAAATCCCATTGTTTGATTTGGATTAGTTGATGAAATATATCAAGTGCAGCTGCCATGATTTCTGGACCAATACCATCTCCCGCCAGCACTACGATTTTTCTACTCATTTTTGCTCACCTCAGTTTTTATTCGTCCCTTTGCTTGCAGATAAGCTTTTGCAGAAGCATGTAGGACATCAAAATCGATTCCTGTACCATGAACCGTTTGACCATTTTCATTTTTCACACTCACATAAACTTCCGCTTGAGCATCTTCTCCAGATGTGATACTTTTTATCTGGTAATCAGCCAGTGTCGTAGATGTAGGCAATAAACGATCAATCGTCTGATAAATAGCTTGAATACTGCCCGCTCCCTGATCGGATTTTGTGAAGGTTTGACCATTTTCTGAAATAGTAACTGTTGCATGTACTTTCTCAAGGGAATAATTAATTATCAATTGGTCTAATTGATAGTCTGCTCTTTCTCGACTTGACACTAAAGCGAATAAGTCCTCCTCATTGATTTCTTTTTTCTTATCTGCCAAAGCTTTAAATCTTTTAAAAGCAAGGTGTAATTCTTCCTCGGTAAAAGTAAAGCCCAATGCCTTCATCTTTTCAACAAAGGCATGTCTGCCAGACAGTTTTCCTAATGGTAAGGAATTTGTTGCGACTCCTACAAAGGCCGGAGAAATAATTTCATAGGTTCCTGGATTTTTTAAGACTCCATCTTGATGAATACCTGATTCATGAGCAAAAGCATTTGCACCTACGATGGCTTTGTTTCGCGGAACACTAACACCAGACAATCGACTAACTAAATCACTGGTTCGTTTCGTTTCCCCAAAAACAATTTGACTTTCCGCCTGATAAAAATCAGCTCGTGTTGCTAAACTCAAAGCAATTTCTTCTAAAGGTGTATTTCCTGCTCGTTCACCGATACCATTAATGGTTCCTTCCACCCGATTGGCTCCCGCTTCAATAGCTGCCAAAGCATTTGCAGCTGCCATTCCCAAATCATCATGACAATGAGAAGAGAAAATAATCGTTGGATCATTGATTGCAGTAATAAGAGTATGAATCATACTTCCATACTCGGTGGGATTCGAGTAACCGACCGTATCGGGAATATTGATAATGGTTGCACCTGCATGGATGGCTGTTTGAACGGCTTGTAATAAAAACTTCGGTTCACTACGTGTCGCATCTTCTGGAGAAAATTGAACTTTTTCAAATCGTTCTCGAGCATAGCGGACATGTTCATCAATGGATGCCAACACTTCGGCTTCCGTCATGTGTAATTTTGTTTCCATATGGATGGGGCTTGTTGCCAAGAAAACATGAATTTGTGGTTTTTTCGCATGAACTAAGGCTTCAGCCACACGGTCAATATCCGGTTTTCGACAGCGGGCTAGTCCGGCAACTGTCATTTTTTCCGCTACTTCAGCAATAGCTTGAACTGCTTCAAAATCTCCTTCAGAAGCAATGGGAAATCCTGCTTCGATAACATCAACGCCCCAGCGTTCCAACTGTTTGGCAATCTGAACTTTTGCTTTTGTATCAAAATTTACACCTGGAGTTTGTTCCCCATCTCGTAATGTAGTATCAAAAAATTGTATCTGTCTCATATTACTCCTCCTTTTTTTGATCAAAATGTTTTCCAAATTTTTTGGTTGAAGCTGAAACTTTTATTTTGAAATATAAAAAAAGCACCCCATGGAACTGGGATGCTTGGCTTCCCGTTCCATACAATGCGAAACAGGACTCTCCTTTAATTAGGTGAGCCCTCCGTCATAATAATAAGACTGTCTTCATTTGCATTGCTTTCATCAGGATTCCAACTTTCTTTTTTAAATTAACAGAATTTTTTAATAATTTTGAATTGTACAAATAATACTGAATAATTTAATAGATGTCAACCGTTTTTTTATTAATAAAAGAGAAACAGTTTGAGAATCTGCGAAACAATTCTCAAACTGCTTTGTGTTTATTTTTATACTCCCAAAATCAATCCTCCGAGGGAATGATTGTAATATCTGGGTTTCTATCTTCTTGCTCCTCTTTCGGTATTTCTTCGCTGTTCGGGTTGATTCGATTAGAAGCCAGAATAAACGGCGTCCAAATTACTGCAGCAACACCAAGATTCACGAGAGTCAAAACAATTGCCCGCCAATCTCCGGCTGTTGCCAAGAATCCACTAAGAATGGTCGGCATCACCCAAATGACATTTACTACGACTGGTCGAACAAATCCTGCCATTGTCGCAAAATATGCAATAGATGCTGTAACAAGAGGTGCTAAAATGAATGGAATCATCAACAACGCATTTAATACGACAGGTAATCCAAACATCACTGGCTCATTGATATTAAAAATCCCTGGAGCAATCCCCAATTTACCCACGGTTTTATAATCTGCTCGTTTAGAAAAAATCAAAATGGAAATTAGGAGCACCAATGTCACCCCGGCGCCTCCCGGCCAAACAAATGCCTCAAATGATCCTGCCACCCATCTAAAAGGAATCGGCTCGCCATTTTGAAACGCATTGGTGTTTTCAACCATTGCTGTACCATAAAGTGTTTGTAAAACCGGTGACATGATATTCGTCCCGTGTAGCCCGAAAAACCACAGCACGTGAACCAATAAAACAATAATGAAAACTGCTCCATAGCCTTGAGAAAGATTCATCAAAGGTGTTTGAATCGCTTCCAAAATCCAGTCAATCAACGGCATGCCCATTGCTTGACGGAACAAATAGTGAACGATTCCGACGGTATATAACGAAACCGCCGCAGGAATAATCGCCGCAAAGGCTTTGGAAACAGCCGGTGGTACAGAATCCGGCATCCGAATGATGATGTTTTTACGAATTAAAAAGGAAAAAATCAGCACGGAAATGAAGCCAAAGATCATTGCGGTAAACAAGCCAGAACCACCCATATATTTACTGAAATTAAAGTATCCCCAGGCACCCAGCGTCAACGTTTGACCACCGCCCTCAACTGCTTCTAAAATCCCGCCGGCTTCTGTAATGATCGCCGCCGTATCTGTTGAAAGAGTTTCTGGTAAATTCAACACTGCCGATGCTGCATCCGGCAGACCAATGATAAAAGCCACTAATGCTACGATACTTCCCGAAACTGGGTCAACATCATACGCTCTTGCCAAGTTTGCTCCTAAGGATAAAGAAAAAATAATCGCCATGACAGCTAGTGTCCCATTCCAAATCAATCCGTTCACGCCAATGACTGGAGTGAAAAATGTTGTAATCGCATTCTCTGGTCCCAAATATGTATTAGGAAAATCCCGCATAAATGCATTCAGCAACACCGCGATTGCTCCAGCCATCGTTGCCGGCATCGTTCCAATGAATGCATCTCGTAAGGCAACTAAATGCTTCTCTGAGCCAATTTTTGTCGCCAACGGCAAAATGTAACGTTCCATCCAATTCATTAATCCATTCATTTCATTGTCCTCCTTGTAATAAATACGCCTTCTTTCTTAAAAATAATTAGAACTTTGATAATTTTACAATAACTGTATTTATTTTTTAAAAAAACTAAATTTTACTCCTTTCATTAGATTTTTCCTGTTTCTATTTAAATTTTATCACATAATTCTCTTAAAATAAAACGTTTTCATATTTTAAATAACAATTTATTGAAAAAAGTGTGCCTATTTTTTAAATTTTTTCAAAAAAAAGCAACGGATAAACGTTATATTTATAAAATTTATCATCTCTATGCGACTTCTATAGTCCTATAACCATAAAAAATGAATCCTAAATCAAACGACTTAAGATTCACCATAAAATTTCCTATTTAGTTTAACTATTTTTACATCAAACTTTGGTACAAGGCAATAATCTCTGCTACCGTCGTATCTCGTGGATTTCCTGGTGTGCACACATCACGAAACGCATCTTCCGCAATCTGTGGCAAGTCTTCTGCTTTTACGCCTAGTTCTGAGATTGTTGCGGGAATTCCTACGTCTTTACTTAAGCGATCAATCGCTTCACATGCAGCATCCCGAGCTTCTTCTAGTGAAAGGGTAGCGGCATTTGGAATCTTTAAAGCCACTGCGATATCCCGGTATTTTTCACCGGTGAATTCTTTGTTGTATTTCATAATCGTTGGCAATAACGAAGCACAAGCCACTCCGTGAGGGATGTTATACCACGCACTCAAGGGATGCGCCATTCCGTGAACCAGACCTAAACCGACATTGGAAAAACCCATTCCGGCAATGTATTGTGCCAAAGCCATGTCTTCCCGTCCTTTAGGGTCACCTGCGACAGAATCTCGTAAGGCACGACCTACAATTTCAATGGCCTTGATATGCAGCATATCGGTCATTTCCCAGGCCCCTTTTGTAATGTAGCCTTCAATGGCATGCGTCATGGCATCCATCCCTGTTGCGGCACACAATGCTTTTGGCATGCCCATCATCATATCACTGTCCACAAAAGCGACTACCGGAATATCATGGGGATCGACACAAACGAATTTGCGGTTATTTTCTTTGTCAGTAATCACATAATTAATGGTGACTTCTGCGGCAGTACCGGAAGTAGTTGAAACGGCTAAGATCGGTAAACAAGGATTTTTGGTTTCCGCTACTCCTTCCAGACTGATGACGTCAGAATATTCCGGATTCGTTGCGATGATTCCGATTGCTTTGGCCGTATCAATAGGAGAGCCGCCACCGATCGCTACGAGACAATCTGCGTCTGCTTCTTTAACGAAGGCCACGCCTTCCTTTACATTATCAATAGTTGGGTTAGGTACAATTCCGTCATAAACAGTGTAGGAGATTTCTGCTTGGTCCAATAAATCCGTTACTTTAGTGGCAACCTCAAATTTTATCAAATCTTTATCGGTGATCACGACTACTTTTTTGAAGCCACGAGTCCGAATCTCATTCGGAATCTCAGCGATTGCTCCTTTCCCATGGTATGAGGTTTCATTCAAAATCATTCGGTTTGTCATTTTTCTTCCTCCAATTGTGTGTTTGTTCACAAGATTTTATAAAACAAAAGAATAACTCTTTTGTTTACAGGTGAAATACCGGAATCAAGTCTTTTGTGACTGGGGAATCATCTGGATTTGTTTCCATGATATCTGCCATATAAGCCCACCATTTTTGGTTGATGGCGGTAGCAGCGGTTTGCTGCCACCGTTCCTCCTCTTCGATCTCTAAATACCCAAAAAGGGTACTGGTTTGCGGATCTAAAAAAATGGAGTAGTTTTTAGCCCCATGTTCTGTTAACATTTCGCGCATTTCCGGCCATAATTCGTTGTGTCGTTTTTCATACTCTTGATGCTTATCGGGATAAACCTTCATACAAAAGGCTTTTTTGATCATTTTAGTCCTCCCTATTCTTCTAAGTAGCCTGCTCTTGGTTTTACTCCAAAGGCATTTGCCAATTGCCATAGCTGCTCGTCTGTGATCGTTTGTAAGATTGGTCCTTGCGCTTTGACATAAGTATAAACTTGTGCGGCTTTTTCAGCCGTTTCAATTAAACCGAAGACCTCATCCATATTTTTGCCGGCGCCATAGATTCCATGTTGTGGCCAAAGAACTAAGCGGGTTTCTTTCATTTTCGCTGCTGTTGCTTCCCCAATTTCGTTGGTCCCCGGAACCATCCAAGGAATAATTGATACTCCATCTGGAAATACAACTAAACATTCTGTACACATTTGCCAAAGGGTGCGGGTGAATTTTTTTTCATCCAATTCATGGGTAAAACTCATTGCCAATAAATGGCTGGCATGGTTATGCATCACAATACGATGCTCTGGATCAACAGCCAATCGAGAGATATGACTCATTAAATGGCTTGGTAATTCACTCGTTGGTACTGCAAAGTCTTCTAATCCCCATAAAAGATCAAGGGTTTTTCCATCTTCTGCAATTCGAACAACGCCAATATTTTCTGACGGTGCCGTACAAACATTTTTGAAATATTTTCCAGAACCTGTCACGATGAAATACTTTCCGATCAGTTCGGAAGCATCAAAAATCATTGGAATCTTACGGATCACTTGCGTAACATCCAAAAACGGTGTGACTTCTTCTTCTTTTAACAAATAAGAAATATTGCCGCCATTGCGTTCATCCCATCCCAGATGATACAAATTTGCGGTAGTTTCCATCATTTCTTTAACGAAGGGTGCTTGTAAAATATCAACTTTTTTCACTAGTTTTGCTCCTCTTTCATACGAACTTTCCTAATAGAAAATTTCATTTTGTTTATCTGTTGGCCAATACATCTTTTTCATACGCCTGAACCTCTGTCAACCAATCCAAGCCAACCGGCACGTTGTTTTGATAACAGAAATAATTCCAGACAGCTGCCGAAGGAAAATCTTTTAGTTCTTCCGTATAGGCCATGCGGGAAGTGAAATCAAAATTCAGTTCCATCTCCTTTAACTGATCGATTGGTTCTAACATTGCTTTTAATAATGCTTTTTGTGTATTCCGTGTTCCAATGACCCAAGCCGCAATTCGATTAATCGTGGCATCAAAAAAATCTAAGCCAATATTGGTTTTTGCCAATAATTGATTGCGAACCAGTTCTTTACCGATTTCTTGCAATTCATCATCCATAATTACCACATGATCACTATCCCAACGAACAGGTCGACTGACATGTAGCATGATTCCTTTACTAAACAACGCCAAAGAAGAAAGCTTATTGGAAATAACTTCCGTTGGATGGAAATGTCCTGCATCCAAGCAGATCAATTTATCTCGAGTCAACCCATAACCCATATAAAATTCATGAGAACCAACCGTATAGGCTTCCGCCCCTAAACCAAACAGTTTGCTTTCAACGGCATCTTGGGTGTATGCTTCATTGACTTTTTCGCTAAAAATTTCATCCAGCGAGTTCATCAAACGTTTTCTAGGGGTATAGCGATCGATTGGATTGTCTTTCATTCCATCTGGTACCCAGAAATTATTGATACAAGTTTGTCCGGTTTCTTTTCCAAAATATTCAGCAATTTTCCGACTGCGTTTTCCATGCTCAATCCAATAGTCTCGAACTTCTTTATCGGGATGAGCCAGCGTATAGCCATCCTTCATCATTGGATGAGAAAAGAACGTTGGATTGAAATCCAGACCAATTTCTTGTTCTTTTGCCCATGAGACCCATTTTTCAAAATGTTTTGGCTCAATTTCATTTAAATCCACCGCTTCATCTGTATCCAAATAAATCGCATGGAGATTTAATTTATGTTTTCCGGGAATCAGCGAATAAGCTTTTTCTAAATCTTCCCGCAATTGGGTTGGCGTATGAGCAGCACCGGGATAATTTCCCGTTGCCATGATTCCTCCAGTCAATTCTCCTTCAGGATTAAGAAAACCGAGGACGTCATCTCCTTGCCAGCAATGCATAGAGATTTTTACATCCTGCAGTTGTTTTAGCGCAGCATCTGTATCCACACCAATTGCAGCGTATTTTTCTTTGGCTTCTTCATAGCTTTTGACTACATCTTTCATAACTTTGCTCCTTTGATAAGTAGTTGTTTTTCTTCAGATAATGGTTCAGGGAAAAAGGTTCGACAAGGAAAAGATTCCTTGATCTGCTTACGTGCGGCTAGAACTGAGGAAAATTCACCAACTGCTAACATTTGCATCATGATATTTCCAATAGCCGTCGCTTCTCCCGGTCCGGCAATTACTTCAATCTGGCCGCAATCGGCAGTCAGTTGATTGAGAAAGGCATTATTGGACCCGCCACCGACAATATGCAGTTTTTCTAGCTTACCACCCGTCAATCGAGTAATTTTTGTTAATTCTTCGGCATAACATAGCGCCAAACTATCGTATACACAACGGGCAATAGCTCCTGGTGTTTCAGGTACTTTTTGTTGCGTTTCCCGACAATAGGTTTGAATCGTCTCAATCATATTGTCGGGATTTAAAAAACGTGCATCATTCACATCAATTAAGGATTGAAAACCGGATTCTTGGCTGGCTAACTCAGCCAATTCAGCATAGCTGTAATGATAATTTTGCATCCGGGCGACTTCTTGGATCAGCCACATGCCCATAATATTTTTCAAAAAGCGAATAGTGTTGTGAGCTCCCCATTCATTGGTATAATTTGCTAAAAAAGCATCCTGAGTGACATTAGCCACCGTTGTTTCAACACCCAATAACGACCAAGTTCCACTGCTAATATAGCCCCATTCTTTTGACTCTGCCGGCGTTCCTAAAACAGCCGAAGCAGTATCGTGACTAGCCACACTGATAAATGTCGCTTCTGGTAAGTCGTACTCTGGAAAGTGATCTTGTTGCAACGAACCCAGAATCGTCCCGGCATCAACTAATGGCGGAAAAAGTGTTTCCGTGATTCCTAATAAATGAAGTAACTCCGGTTCCCACGTCTTGGTCCCAGCATTTAACAACTGCATGGTGGAAGCATTGGTTTTTTCCGTTACCATATTTCCAGTAAACACATACCCAAGGTAATCTGGAATCAATAATAGTTTATCAGCTTGCTCCAATTTTTCTTTTTCCTCTACAAATAATTGAAACAAGGTGTTGAAGGATTGGATTTGAATCCCAGTTTGTTCGTAAAGTTTTGTCAACGAATAATCTTTAGCAAACGCTTCGACTGCTTGGTTCGTTCGCGGGTCCCGATAGGCAATCGGATCGCTGAGCCGTTTGCCTTTTTTATCCAACAGGCAATAATCGACTCCCCAAGTATCGATTCCTACAAAACAATTAGTGATCCCTGCCTGTTTGACTTTTTCTAAGCCTCGCAAAATTTCATGAATAAAGTAATCAATTTGCCAATAATCATATCCGTTTTTTGTTTCAAAGCCATTTTTAAATCGATGAATCTCGGTCAAAACTAGTTGATCGGTGTCATCCCGTTGGCATTGCATCAAGCGTCCGCTGGAAGCACCGATGTCGATCGCTAGATATGTATTTTTCAAAAAATCACCTCTTTATTTAGAAATATATAAAACGCTGTCATTTCTTAATAAAACAATAATAAACCATCTGCTTGTATTTTACTTCACACGATTTTGGTATATACTTGCACTATCTTGATAAAGAAAAGAGGCTCTTTATGGACTATTGGGAAAAAGCGAATCATTCGTGGTCTGCCGATTCTAGCCGCGTGATTTTGACTCCTTCGCAAAAAAGCAAGGAATTATTCTACTATATTCAGGAAATTGGCCATTTTAAAGCAAAGAAACCTTACTTCACAGAACGAGCAAACCTTCCTTCCTATTTAGTGAAATTTACATTAAGTGGGCAAGGGCAGCTTACCTATCATGGGCAAGAGCAACCCATTGAAGCAGGAGATGTTTTTTTCATTGACTGCAAAGAATACCAATTATACAAAACAACCAGTGAATCCCCATGGGAAATGGATTGGGTTCATTTCTATGGGGGAAATGCTGCATTATTTTATCAGGAATTTGTCAAAGACGGACGCAATGTTTTTCACACGCTACAAGATCCCCAAAAAAATCGTCTGCATCAATTGATTACAGAAATGATCCATCTGCAAACTGCTGCCAACGCTAGAACTGATTTTTTAGTTTCTGTTGCCATACACGAACTGTTAAATGAACTGATTTTACAAAAATATCAATTGGACTTTAAGGAAGAGGATATTCCCTCTCATGTTCATCAGCTACAGCGCTTTTTAGATGAGCATTTTCGTGAAGCCATCACTTTACAGCAGTTGGAATTGCACTTTCTTTTGAATAAATTTCAGCTGAGTAAAGATTTTTCTAAATATATCGGTATGCCCCCCATTGATTATTTGATTAGTAAGAAAATTTCCTACGCCAAAGATTTGCTTCGTTACACGGAATTTTCAATCCAAGATATTTCTTTGGAATTGGGGATTGAAAATTTTGCCTATTTTAGCCGATTATTTAAGTCGAAAACTGGGATGTCTCCAAGTACTTATCGCAAATTAGGATAAAAAAAGAGCGGTTTTCAACCGGCTCTTGTCTTGGTTCGTTTTCAATCTTCATAATGTTTAAAATGAATCTTCTGGTTGGACTCATCTCGCTTGATAAATTCTTTAGGGGTCAGCCCAAATTCTTTTTTAAAGGCCTTCAAAAAATGAGGATAGGAGGTGAAGCCAGCTTTTGAGTAAACTTGACTTGAATTTTTGTATTCCTTCAGTAGTTGCTTCGAATAAAGCAATCGTTTTTTTAGTACAAATTGATGAAAGGTAATGCCTGTATGTTTTTTGAATTCACGGGTGATATAGTATTTACTAACAAAAAAAGTTTTTTCCATTTCTTCAAGGCTTAATGCATCTGTCAAATGGGTAGAGATATACTGTATTATCTGCTCAATTCGCTCATTTTGTACAATAGTATTCGATTGATTTTCACTTTCTTCTTTTTGAACGAGTTGATTCAAAAAAATCATATAGTCAATCAATTTTTGTTCATACTTTATATCGGAGCCATAAATAGAAGCATCCGGCTTTTCATCAATAAATGACAATAATTTCTTTAATTTCTGAGGATTGGCTTGAATGATTCTACTCTTATGGTTCCCCAAAGGCTGAAAACAATCCTCCAAATTTGTTCGTTTCGTTGAACGACTTGCCAAAAATTGAGGAGTTAGAAAAATATATACCCGTTCAAATAAATTTGTATTTTGTTTAATGATACGATGCAAATCATTGTAATGAATCAGCAAGACTGTTCCTTCTGTCACATTGAATTGTTTTCCTTCAAGATAAAAGGATCCCACACCTGAAAGTGTCGTGTGCACTTCATAAAAATCATGGGAATGGTAGATCGTTTTTTCCTGACTGACAACGTCTTTTACGTGATAAATCTCATATTGATCAGAAATCATTGTATTAACTTGTGATGCTTTCTTCGGCTGAGTCATCTGACACTCTCCTTCTTATCAATTATTTAATTAGCAATTTTTGACAATTATACTACAAAACTAGTTATATTTTTCGAACTTTTTTCTTGTTATACTCTGTGAAAATAGTAACAAATATAAAGCAAATGAATGTAAGCGTTATTGAATTCTGTAGTATATTGGAGGAAAAAAAGATGCAACAACGAATAGTCAAATGGTACAACTACTTAGCATATGGAATGGTCGACTTTCTCGGAGCAGGTTCAACTGCGCTGACCAGTGCATGGCTGTTATTTTTCTACACAACTTTTTGTGGATTAACCGCAACACAAGGGGCCTTGATCTTCGCCTGTGCACGTTTTGTCGATGCGATTGCAAGTCCATTAATGGGAATCATTACGGATAATTTTCATAAAACGAAAATCGGCAAGCGTTTCGGCCGTCGAAAATTTTTCATTCTTCTAGGTATTCCCCTTGTTTTAAGCTACATGCTTTTTTGGATTAGCGGACAATCTTTTTTCTACTATCTTGTGACATATGTAACATTTGATGTTGTCTACACAATGGTCTTAGTCCCTTATGAAACATTAGCCTCTGAAATGACCCAGGATTATAAAAAGCGAACCATCTTCTCAGGATTACGCTTGTTCTGTGGTCAGGTTTCTGCCTTTTTTGCAGCCTTTATTCCAGGACGTTTGATAGCGCTTCTAGGAAAAGATAATTCTCTTTCATTTCTCTACGCAGCAGGCATTTTTGCGGCCGTATTTGTGGTAATTTTATTTTTCCTCTATATTTTTACGTGGGAACGTCCCTTGGCAGAGATTGAAGCGATTCAACCAGTTCAATCTTCTACTCCGACAAAATTATCTCTTGGTGAAAAGTTCCATAAAATCTATGTTGATCTCTTTTCAACCTTCAAAATCAGAGCCTTTCGAGTACACATCTTGATGTATCTTGGTTGCTATATTTCTCAAGATATCTTTTCACAAGTCTTCACGTACTTTATCGTGTTTGCACTGGCTTATACTGCGATTACTGCTTCAAATATTCTAAGCGTAATTTCTATTGCTTGTATCGTGGGGGTCGTTTTTGGAATCTTTACGATTTCAAAATTTAATCCTGCAGTCATTTACCGTCTCTCAATTCTTTTCTTTGCCGTAGGTGTTTTAGGATTTCTCGCTGCTTTCTTGTTGCCTAGTGTAAATCAAATGTGGTTCTTGATGGCATCCGGTTTTGTCAGCGGTATCGGTCGAGGAGCATTGGCCTATATTCCATGGAATATTTACAGCTTTATCCCTGATGTTGACGAACTCGTCACTGGTCAACGACGTGAAGGAATTTTTGCCGGAGTGATGACTTTTACCAGAAAAGCAACCCAAGCCTTTGCTGTATTTTTAGTTGGAATCTTGCTTGATTATTCTGGTTTTGTTGCAAAAGCAAGCGTGCAAAACCCTCATGCAGTCCAATCTATTGTAGTGATTATGGTCGTCGGTGTTTTCTTCTTTCTTACTTTGGGAACGATTGCGTCATTTAATTTCAAATTAAGCAAAGAATCCCACGCACTTTTATTGAAACAAGTTGCGGCATATAAAAAAGACACCGATTATCAAATGTCCCCTGAAACTGCTGAAATCATGAAACAACTGACTGGTTGGGATCGTGAACACTTGTGGGGTCAAAATGACGTTGGGTTTGAAGCAAGACAAGCTTATCGTCAAACGCATCTATTGAAAAATTCTACTAAATAGTTCTTCCGTTCCCCAGTATGACTAAGTAAATGCTTCGTTATACTGGGGATTTTTTTGATTACTTTCCATTGACAAAAAAATACCAGTAATCCTTTGATGGATTGCTGGTATTTCTCGTCTTTCTGATACTATTATTTCAATCGTTCCACAGCCCGTTTGATAAAATCGTCTTTTGTTTCTTCCAATACAACATAGGAAAAAGGACGCTTTTCCTGAACAATCTTCGAGATAGATAAATAATCAATCACTCCTTCACCTAAAGGAACAGGGATGATCTTACCATCTCTTACGCTAAAATCTTTTAAATGAACCGCAACGATTTTTTCTCCAAAACGATCAAAAGCTGTTCTTACTAAATCAACTTGGGATTGATACGTTTCACCTGTGATTAAGTTTGTAGGATCAAGAACAATTCCTAAGTAATCCGACTCAATAGATTGGATTAATTGCTCCACCCGATCCAGTGAATAGATTGGATGATTAAGTCCCGGCTCGATTCCGATGACCATTTTATGCTTTTCTCCTGTTTTTACAAGCCGACGAATAACTGCAACTGTCTCAGCAAATACCTCATCCGTAAAATTTTCCTCTGTGTATTGAATCTCTGGCAACACACATCCTGTCTCTGAAGCAACCATGGATGCACCAAAGTATCTTGCATGACGGATATAACTTTCAAATTTTTGCAGTAATTGTTCCCTTATTTCCAGATTTGGGTGAATCATATTGATATAACAACTCAAAATACCTACTTGAACATTTTTTTCAGCTAATGTTCGTTGAAAATAATTTCCCATTCCTGGATTGATTTCTTTGGTTCCAGAAGGTAGCTCTGGAAATGACAGCCCTAGTGCTAATTGAAGGGTGGAAATTTTTTGTTCCTTCGTTTTTTTTGCCAACTCTGAAACAGAGTTGATGTTGGACAAATCATGCCCACGAATTGCAAGATTTAACATTGACTCACCTACTCCTCTTAATTTAATACTAGTTCTATTTCTGACTTTCGCACAAAAATAAATACAAAGGTGTCCGTTGATTCATAATATCGCATTACAAATCAACGGACTACTAAAATTTTATTTTAACAATAAGAAACGAGCAATTCTGTTAAACACAACACCGTCAAAGATTGCCCGTACGGCATGGCAGTAAGTCCTATATTCCGATAAAAGTCAAGGCTGTCTCCCATGCCAGTACCAATGGAAACATTTTGAACCTCTCCCGTTTCATCAATTTGTTCCAACAAACCTGCAATAGCACGATAAGCAACGTCCTTATACTCTTGTGGTAGATATCGTTTGTGGACTGCTTTTAAAATACCATACGCAAATCCGGCAGTTGCCGAAGATTCAACATAAGAGGAAGGATCATCGATCAATGTGTGCCAAAGTCCATTTTCCGCTTGGTATTCTTTTAATGCTTTAACTTGAGCTTCCAGCGTTTTAATCAAGAATTTTGCAAACGCATCTTCTTTTGGTAATTCTAAAATCTCGATGATTTCCGGAATGGCAATCGTTAACCAACAATTGCCTCTTGCCCAAAAAGCTTCCGCATAATTATGGTTTCCTTCAAATGTCCAGCCGTGATACCATAATCCCGTTTGTTTATCCATTAGATACTTCACATGGATCATAAATTGATAACGCGCTTCTTCGAGATATTCTGGTCGATTCAACAGTTTCCCGATTTTCGCTAATGGCAAAACAGTCATCATCAAGGTATCGTCCCATAATTGATTTTTGTTCTCTGGACCGTATGTTGCATGCTGCAATCCCTCTTCCTCTGTTCGAGGCATGTCATGCATCACCCATTCTGCCCATTGCTCAAGGTATGGAACATAGCGAGAATCCTTCGTATCTTCATAAAGATAGGCCATCGTGAGGAGGGGTGCCATCGTGTTGACATTTTTAGGTGGCGCTCCTTCGATCATTCGATCTTCAAACCATTGTTGCACAACTGAGTAGGCTTTTGGATTTTTTGTGAGTTGGTAGTTTCGATAGATTCCGTATAACCCTACCCCTTGTGGCCAATTCCAAACAGTCCAGCTCTTGTCATCCACCTTTAACCCATCAAAGTCTAATAAAAAATCTCCTGCTTCATCTTTGATTGTTGTCAGATTATTGATCAATAAATCAATTTTTTCTTCCACCAATTCTTTTGGTACAAAGAGTTCTTCTTTGATAATCATTGTTTTACCACCTTTTTAAATCGTTTTCATTTATATGTGAACAATATAACAATAAAAGCTACGACAAAAAATACTCTATATTGAACAAAAACTATCTAAAATTGACCTATTTAACTTTCTAACACGAAAAAGCCAAATGAGGGTAAAAATCTCCCACATTTGGCTTTTTATTTCTCCACTATTCGATAGGAACTAAATCTTGACCGTATTTAGTCATCCATTCGGTGAATTCTTCGTTGTCAAAATGATAAGGCTGTTTCTCAGCTGCGGCTTTTAAATGTTGAAGCTGTAACGTCCAGCCTGCTAAGTCACGAGCAAGATTTGGAAAATCCAGAGGCGCATTTTCTTGAAAGTTCACAGTTGTTGTCTCCTCGTCTCCAGAAAGCGCAAATTGTACTATCGCTCCTGCCCAATCAAATTGCAAACACTCTCTTTCTCGATACTGATACAATTTTAACGATTCCTTGTATCCTTCCGCCTCAAAAAAGAGTTCCCCAGATTCCGGTAAATTTTCTGCCTTTATTTCGGAAAACCATTGCTGGTACCCCGGTGTTGTAGTCAACAGTTGCCAAACAGTGTCCCGACTCCCTTGGATTTTTGTTTCAAGTTTCAGAATGGCTTCTTGCTTTGTCACTTCTAGTGTCATACCATTGTCCTCCCATTTCTCGATGTAAATTATTTCTGCAAAAAAGTTCAATGAAGCAATCCATAGTGTCTTAAGGCATGCAAAATACCGCCATCTGTGTTACTGCGTGTAATAAATTCAGCGGCTGCTTTAGTTTCTGCAACCGCATTTCCCATTGCGATTCCATGGGTAACGGCTTGTAGTAGAGTCACATCATTTGGTCCATCCCCAAAGGCATAGGTTGGAATTTCTTGGTGGCCTAAATAACGGAGCAGATGGGTGATTCCTGATTTTTTATCAATTCCTTTCTTGACGATATCGATTGCCATTGGAACATTTCGATAAAAACTAAACTCTCGGAACTGCTCCTGATATAATTTATCATGCGCTAAATTATCTGTCAGCGCTAAAATCATATGGACATCTTCATGATGATGCTCCTTCGGTAAAATCTCAGGAAGTGGAGAATGAATCATCTTATACCCCTTCTTCATTACTTCACTATGACTGGTAGCCCAAAAACGATGCGCATTATACAGACTTAGTGCAATCTGCTGTTCTTGCGAAAATTGGATAAACCGATCTAATAGAGGAATCGGAATTTTTTCCGAATAAATTTCCTTTCCTGCAATTTCAATATATTGTCCATTCATGGCTACGATACTGTCAATACCCGAATAAGCCATAATATCTTCCACCGCACTCACAGAACGCCCTGTCGCAATGATTGGCAAAATTCCCCTTGTTTTCATTTCTTGAATAGCAAAAATAATTTCTTCTTCAACTTGATGCTGATTATTTAATAGCGTGCCATCTAAATCAAAAAATAAGACGGCCTGAACCTTTTCCGGCATACTAGTCACCTCTTTTGAATGATACCCATTATACCACGGAGCATGGGTGACTATCCTTTTTGGGGGATTATTAAAAACCGCAAACAGCTAATAAAAGCTGTTTTGCGGTTTATTTGTATTAATTAGAAAGTTTTCCTTCGTAGATTTTTTCTAGCAGGGTTGGCTTGCAGAACCGAAGAATCTAAAATCAGATCCATTTCATCAAATCGTTCTGCCCATTCGAGCAATTTTTTTTGGTAATTTTCATCTGTTCCTACAAAGGAATGATACCAACTCTTGAACTCTGTGATCAGTTTCGCCTCTTTTTGACTTTTTATCGTTATTCGATGCTCCATTCGATTCCTTCCTCCTGAAATTTGTTCCTCGTTGATACATTTTACGCTATTTTTTTGTGGGTATCAGGAATGAGTTTTTTCATGGAAACGTCTAAGAATAGAACCAGATTGTCTAAATCACAAATCCGAATCCCATGCTCATCAAATTCTCCAGTAGCATACCATTTTTCAAGTTCTGTCTTAGAAATCCCAGTATGGTTTGCTAACTCAGTCAAGGAATACCCTTTTTTATCCGTTACTTCTTTCAGCCGTATGCGCAACATTTGATTACTTCCCTTCATTTAGAAACGCACCACTACTCTCTATTTCTATTATAGCGCTTTCTTTGTTAATAATCGACTCTTCACTTATAAAAAAAGACCTGACTAAAGTCAGATCAAAAATAACTATTTAAAAAAGGGGGTGGAAGAAATAGTCACTGAAATTCTGGGGAGATTCCTCTCTATTTCTTCCATATCTGCAAAGCGGATTACTGTGCGGCCCCTTCTACAAAAATAGTATAACATAAATTTTATTATATAGTGATTGTTTTCACAATATTTTTTTATTTTTAGAATTGATTTTTTATAATTATGTTTGTCCTTATTACTAAACAAGTGTAGCTGACCTATCGTTCTGCAAGGTGCTCCTATTCATTTTTAAAAAAGTAAACCTCATTTTTACTAATTGAGGTTTACTTTTTATTTGCTTATCGGATTCACTTTAGTCAATCCACTGCTCTGCATGATCAATCAATCGTTCCACTTCTTCTAAAAACAAATGAACATGATAACCATCACAAACTGCGTGATGGACTTGAACTGAAAGAGGCAAGAATTTTTGTCCGTTTTTTTCAGTAATTTTTCCACCGGTAATGATTGGCAGTAAATGCGGTTGATTATTATTGCCAATATTTAGATTGAAACCACTAAAAGAAAACCATGGCAACAGGGATAAGGACAAGCTATTTTGAGGCGGTTGCCCTTGAGGAAACATTTTCGTATTTTTTTTATGCTTCTTTCTATTTTCCAAGTAAGCCGAATAGCAGGAATCAAAAGTTTCCAGTTGATTTTCAGTCAACCAGTTACCCTGAAAAAGGTCTCCTTCTTCAGCCATTGTTGTATAAATCGGAACTAATTTATCCCAGCAGACCAGCGTTTCACCTTCAATAAAATCCATCCGAAATTGTTCGAACTTATTGGCGGCTTTTGTCAAAAGAAAGATAACGGCTGGATAAAATTTTCGCTTCCTTTTAGTTAATTCTTCCATTAAGTGAGTGATATTGACTTCAACTGTAACACTATAGGTCGTTGCTTGGTGCAAAAAGTGACTAAAATACTCTTCTCTTGTCCAATTTTTTCGATCAATTAAGTGATAATTCATTATTTTTCCTCCTAGTAATCTGTCATTTACAATCGTTAGGATGAATAATCATCCGACTTTTTCATTTTTTTTCATTCCTTACTTTTTATCTACTCGCACCCAAAATGTCCGCTGATAATAGTTGACCCATCCAAGGCTTAACAGGAGAACAACAAGTAAAACAGGAACATTCAACAGCCAAAAATCAATCGTGTAGGCGGCTAGTCCGTATAATAATAATAAAATACTGCTTATAATTATGGAACCAATCATCATTGCAACCATTCCTAAATTTCCTGAACCACGTGTAAATAATTGATTGATATTCGTCCAACTTAACAACATTAACCGATAATCTCGAGCAAAATAACGCAAGGACAAGAGATAACTCCCTAATAAAGCTCCCAGAACCAAACTCAGGATGAAAAGTAGTGGCAAATGAAAGAGAAAACCACCCAATAATGCAATCACACTAGTAATACTCATCTGCAACAAACAACCAAAACGAAATTTTTCCTTTAAATAGTTTTTCATAGAAATCGGCAAAGATCGGATAACTAAAAAATTGCTTTGGTCAAGGGAGATCATATTACTAATGAAGGAGGTTTGATTGACAGTCAAAAAGGCCAATGCGACTCCTGCTAAAAAGACAACTCCGATCAATCGGCCATCCAAATCACTTAAATTAATTCCGCCACCTAGAGCAAAAGCAACAATAAAAATAACCGGCGTCATCAATGACGTTGAGATCACCTGCATGATGAGATTTGGATCACGAACTAATTGGGAATTATAATTGAACAACAATTGCCGTAAATTTTGATTGGCTTTATGTTTTCGTTTAGAACCAACATTTGAGTTTGACGCTGTCAATTGATCATATAACTTTGGTAAAACCAATTGTTTGATAATCAATCCAAATCCTGCAGCTAACCCAATGGTTCCCAACCAACTCAATAAACCAGAGGAAGAAAAGGGTTGTTTCACTGCATAAAACAAAGGCAATAAAAAAGGAATCGCCCCACGATCAGCCGTACCTGATCCAATGGTAGAAGTTTGATTATTCATGACTAAAATACCGATGACCGCAATCCCCATTGAACCACCCAGTAACAAGCTGGTGACTAATTTTTTGTGTTTCTGAAAAAAAGCAGTCCGCGCCAAACCAAAAACAATCAAACTACAGATACTAAAAATAATCATCAAAAAAAGACTAAACAATAAAATCGAAGCAATCACAACAATCGGCAGAAAAATTCCTGCTTTCCACCCCGTCAGTAAGAACAAAACCATTAATGGTAGAACGAAGGGAATAATCGTTAGTGCCACGACCAAGATTTTTGCCAGAAAAATTTGGCTTTGCATGAAAGGTAATGGTAGAAAAGATTCCAAATCATTCCCTTCAAAGAAAACATTGTAGATCACCGATATTCCTTGAGATAATGCTAGCAGACCAAACAGCGCCACGTAGTAGGTAAAAAATCCCGGCATTCGGCTAAAATCAATCAAAAACATCGTAAAACCATAAATCATCAAAAAGAGAATCCCTGATAATACATATTGATTTAAAATCGAACGCGTAAGACGTGAGCCAGTTTTCCCGCTTTTCCGTGCTTTATCTGTTGCTTGGGGATTAACGTAACGAAGATTGACTCGTGTCAGTTCAGCTAATTGGCGTTTACTCATTCTGTTCACGCTCCAATTCTGCAGCCCGCTCTCCTTGTCTACCTGCCATTTTCAAATAGATGGTTTCCAATGTCTCATTTGGAGATTGTTGCAATAATTCAGTGACCGAACCATTGTAAATCAACTCTCCTTTTTTCAAAATAGCAATTTCATCACATAATTGTTGCGCAGTGTCTAACACATGGGTTGAAAAAATAACTGTTTTTCCTTTTGCTGCGTGGGTTTTCATCATTTCCTTTAAATCAAAAGCTGCTTGCGGATCAAGTCCTTGCAAGGGTTCATCTAAAACCCAAATTTCCGGATCCGGCAGTAATGTACCGATCAACACTGTTTTTTGTCGCATCCCATGAGAGAAGCTGGCAATAGTTTCTTCTTGATGGCTCTGCATATCAAACAAGCTCGTTAGTTCAGCCAAACGTGTCGTCTTTTTCTCTGCCTCTAATTCATATGCTGCCGCAATCAAATCCCAATACTCTCCTGCAGTTAGTTGCAAAAAAATATCTGGTGAATCCGGAACATAACCGATTTTCTGTTTGATTGCCATTCGGTTTTCTTCTAAATCCATTCCATCAACGGTGATTTTTCCCGATGATGGTTGAATAATACTCACTAGACTCTTGATCGTCGTCGATTTTCCTGCGCCATTGTGTCCTAAAAATCCAAAAATTTCTCCCTGTTTAATTGTGAGTGTCATTTCCTTCAACGCCTGCGTATTTCCATAATTCTTATTCACGCCAACAAATTCAATCATTCCCTACACCTTTCCAAAAAAGTTTTATTATCCTCTATTGTACCTCTTTTAAATAACAAGGTAAATAAATATTAAAAGAATCTGAAAGTAGTCTAAACTCAAACTATCCTTCAGATTCTTTTCTTACTTATCTCCCCATGGCAGATCTGTTGTTAGCAAGGATGCAAATTCTTTGTATTCATCCCGTTCCTGCAATCGATGTAACCGTCGTTTTTCGTATCCTGCACAAACCATCTTTTCTTCCTCAGTCTCTGGTTCCACCTTTGGCACGACAAAATCAATTTCTTCATTCATATGAGAAGGAACTGCCACAAAAGTTGTGAAACAGGTTGCTGCTAAGTAGCGCTCCCCCGTAGTTAGATTTTCACCGATTACTTTGACGAAAACCTCCATCGATTTATGGTGGGTCCCTGATACATAGGATTCAACACAGACTGAGTGATTCTCATGTAACGGTTTTAAAAAATTCAAATTATCTAGAGAGGCGGTTACTGCACCTCTTCGGCAATGACGTGTCACAGAAATTGAAGCTGTATCGTCAATTAAAGTCATCAGTTTTCCACCAAATAAAAAACCAAAAGGATTCAAATCAAAGGGGAAAATCCGATGGGTCTGAATTGCCCGTGATGTACGGCAGTAATAAAAATCTTTCAAATATTCTCGCTCCATTCATTGGTAGTGATGGCTAGAGTATAGCATAAGAAAAGAAAATAGACAGATTGAAAACAAGATTTATTTGCATTGCACCACAAAAAAAGACGAGGAATTCTCGTCTTTTTTGTAAAAATAATTATCTAATTAATCTTCGTCATCCTCATCGTCTTCTTCTACCAAACCGTCCCAAGCAGTTTTTCCCAACAATGCTTGCACCGTCCGAATCACATGATTATTGTACCCGCGCAATTCCACAAAAAAGGCAGATAATGCTGGGCGATTTTCCTTTTGAGCCAATAAAATTGCACGGTCAACAAAAAGATTTGCAGTAGTGATATCATGCGCTGTTTCATCCAATAACTCTGCTGCATCATAATATTTTACGCGAGGATCTTCATTCATTTTTGCGTATTGGGTATATTCTGCGACGGTTGAAGGTGGCAATTCATTTTCATCCAATAAAATAGCGCCCAGACGATCCAACCATGTCCGATTTTCTGCAATCAAGTTTTCATAGAATTCTTGTAACGCGATGGCTTGTGGTCCTTTCACATACCATAATGCTTGATGCAACTTAACATCAAAGTACCAAAAATTTGCAACGATATGTCCGCTCATGGCTCCGGCTGTTGGTTTGTGATGATCAATATCAGCTTGTTTGACTTCTGCTTGATAGTTTATTTCGATTACATCTTTTTCTGTCATGTTATTTTCCTCCAATTTTTATAATTCAGCGACTTTCACTTTTTGAACTTCATAGCCTAATTTATTGACGACATCACTTAATTGTTCTGGGGAAGTTTGAGTATCGTCAAAATTTGCTTTCACTTTGCTGGCATTAAACAAGACTTTTACATTGCTGACACCGGGTTGATTGTTCATTGCATGTTCAATTTTTGTTAAACAAGAGGGGCAAGTCAGCGCATCTAATTGTAGAGTGATTTTTTTACTCATGGAAATTTCCTTCTTTCTCTTTTCTATGTACCTAGTATAGGTCTTAGTCGAAAGAAAAAAATTGACAGCTATCAAGTTTTTTATTTTTCCCAAAATAATTTACGATGGAAACGATTTTATAATCGCAGCGACTCGTGTATAATTGAAAAAAAGGAGCGTGACAAAATGATTATCACAACAACTAATCAAGTCGAACAGCACACGATCACCAAGTACCAAGGAATCGTTTTTGGTGAGGTGATCACCGGAATCAATGTATTCAAAGACATTAGTGCTAGTGTACGTAATGTATTTGGTGGCCGTTCTCGAAGCTATGAAGATGAACTGACGACAGCCAGAGAAGAAGCCATTGCCGAAATGGTTCAGCGGGCAAAAAGGTTTGATGCAGATGCCATTGTTGGCATGAAAATGGATTATGAAGTATTAGGTTCAGATAATGGCATGCTGATGGTCACCTGTAGTGGTACCGCAGTCACCCTTGATCGTTAAATACAATTTAGAATAAATCCAATGACTCAGAAAAACCATTCTGGGTCTTTTTTATTCATAATAAATTACCTGAATAATTCATAGCTTTTTTGAAATGCTATTTAAACATTGTCCTAACGCTGTTTATTGTTTTATTACCCAACACCTTTTGAGTGTACAAAAAGAACCCCAATCTGCTATGGTTAAATCGCCAAAACCTAACCAAAGAAAGGGGTTCTTCTCAATGGCTACATTACAGGAAAAACAAGTAAACTTCAACTCAAAAATGATAGTGTCTAATACAGGAGGAAATCTATCCACAGACGTTGGCTTAATTTTGGTTAAAGAATTTATGGATTCCATCGGCTTTACAAAACTGGCAAAGCAACTCTTAACTTTCAACGAAAATCGTCGCTATTGGATTCATGACAATATTTCTGTTCTGGAACAACTACTTTTTCAGCTCATCGCAGGTTATCCTGCGGATTCTTCTGTCAACATTCTGAGTGAAGACCCAATTTTCCGTTTGGTACTGGCTAAGGAATCCTTGGCCTCACAAGCCTCGCTTTCCCGCTTTTGGAATCGCGTGAGTGAAGAGACAATTGTCCAATTTCAACTCTTAAACCAAGCATTAATCGACAAAGTTCGTTTAAAACGGAACGCTACAGAAATGATCATTGATTTGGATTCCACACATTCGGATACTTTTGGTAACCAAGAAGATGCTAATTTCAATGCCCACTATGGTACGAACGGGTATCATCCGTTAGTAGCGTTTGATGGTCTGACGGGTGATTTTCTCAAAGCAGAACTTCGTTCTGGAAATGTGTACACTTCAAATGGCGTGAAAGAATTTCTGAAACCAATGCTTGAACATTATCAACAGACTCTTCCATGTACGAATATCCTTGTTCGAGGGGATAGTGGTTTCGCGACACCAGAAGTATATGAGACTTGTGAAGCCAATGATAGTTACTATGTTATTCGCCTGAAGGCGAATAGAAATCTAGAAAAAATTGCAGAGAATCTCGTTCTTGTAGGAGATGATCATCCGTGGTATCAACGGGAAGTTCACTATTATTCAACTACCTATCAAGCTGAAAAATGGTCAAAAGAACGACGGATTTGTATCAAATCAACCAGAGAAGCCAATGAATTGTTGTTTCGGCATGAATATTTGGTTACCAATTTTTCCCACAACCTTTTACCTCAAGAGATTTTCGGTATTTACCATAAGCGTGGTATCATGGAGAATTATATCAAGGAAGCCAAAAATGGTTTCTATTTCGATAAAACGGATAGTCCCACTTTTCTGGAAAACCACGCTCGGATGATGATAAGCCTCTTGGCTTACAACTTGGTCAACTTCATGAAAACAATCTGTTTACCTGCGAAAGAAGCAGTTTTCCAAGTAGACACCTTACGTCTTCGCCTTTTCAAAGTGGCTGGTAAGCTAATTCGTAGCGGTCGAAAATTGTTTCTGAAAACGAGCTCTTCCCATGTTTACCAGAACCTGTTCTATTATCTATTGGAAAAAATTCAGCAACTCTGCTGGTAGAACTGGGAGCTAACTGAAATTTTAAAAACTTATTAATTCTAAGGGATATTTGCGCTCAAAAATAAGAAAAATGACTCGTCATTCCTTGAATAGATCATATTTTGAGCTAATAGCGCTAGCGACATTTGAAATGTAATAACGGAAAAAGAAAAACCGATGGTTTTTCAAAATTAATGTTAAAAATCTAGAAGTATGAATAATTCAGGAATTATTTTATTATTTAAAAATGACTATAAAATGCGTTTTCCTTTTCCTTTCTAATGCTTTTCGTTAAGATTAAATTATCAAGTGAAAAGGAGCGCTAAAAATGACTGAACCGATTTTAAAAGATCCTCGAGAATTGTATCATCCAGAAAAATTTAAAAAGCAGGATCAGAATACCCCAGCGTTACAAACGGAGATGTCTCCCAATCCTGATTGTGGAGAAGAAAGTTATGTCGGCCATCATAAATTGGAAAATCGACGTGTCTTAATTACTGGTGGTGACTCTGGAATTGGTCGGGCAGCAGCGATTGCCTACGCTCGTGAAGGAGCAGACATTGCCCTACAGTTTTTTCCGGGTGAAGAAAAAGATGCCCGTGAAGTGGCTAAATACATTAAAGAAGCCAATCGCAAAGTGATTTTACTTCCTTATGATTTACGCGATGAAGAAGCACCTGCAAAGATGGTAGAACAAACAGTCAAAGAATTAGGCGGTTTGGATACATTGGTTCTAAATGCGGCGCAACAAATTTCACAACCAGGGATTGGTAAAATTCCACTCCAACAAGTAAAAGATACTTTCATGGTCAATATTATTTCGATGTTCTCCCTTGTACAGGCTGCGGAACCACATTTACCTGCCGGCGGTGCGATCATCACAACGACTTCTGTTCAGGCATTCAACCCTAGCAGTCATTTGACGGATTATGCAGCAACAAAAGCGGCAATCGCAAATTTCACTGTGAATCTCGCAAGACAATTTGCTGAAAAAGGCATCCGTGTCAACGGCGTTGCTCCGGGACCAATCTGGACACCATTGCAACTCGATCAAGGACAACCCCAAGATGCAATTCCAGAATTTGGGCAAAATAGCTTACTGGGACGAGCAGGACAGCCAGCAGAACTTGCACCGATTTATGTTTTTTTAGCATCAAATGATGCGAGCTTTGTGACTGCACAAATTTATGGCATTACCGGTGGCGAAGCGATTAATTTATAATTGCTTCTTCCACCATTCTGTATAAAAAATTTGAGAGGAGTACGAACATGAGTAAAATTATTCAAGGAAATTTCCCAAATTTAGAAGCTGCTGAGGTTGTAGCTGAAAAATTAATTGCTAGCGGTTACCCCAAGGAGTCAATCAGTCTGATCGTTGATAAACAATTTCTTCCGGAAATCCAAAAGAAAACAGCTTTGCGCGTAGAAACAAGCTTTACCGTTGAGGCTGATGATGCAGAAGACTCACTATGGGAAAGAATCAAAGATTTCTTCGACGGCGATCAGGATACCTTCAAAGAAAAAATCAAAGATTATCAAATAGAATTAGCAAAAGGCAATATTTTGGTGGCTTACGATGAAGAATTGGTAGATAATGCTCCAACAACGATTCCTACAATCGATGAGCAGGATTTAAAAGAAACTCATGCCGAAGAAACAGCTGATTTGGTAAATAAAGAAGTGAAAAACACGGAAATCCCTCCAACAAATATTCCGGAAAGAGAAACTAAAATTGTTCCGGATTTAACAAAATCAAAAGGACCTGACCATCAAATTCATGAGTGAGGATTTTGATAAAAAAACAAGCGGTCCCTCCAAAGGATCGCTTGTTTCATTTATTCTGCTACTTTTTCCGCTAGTACCGACTCAAATAAATCTTCATCCAGACCAATCATAATAAAATCATCAAAAACAGTAATCGGTCTTCTCAAAATTGTTGGATGCTGACACAAGATCTCAACTGCAACTTCATTTTGCAAGTCGTCTATTTCAATCTCCAGCCGTTGAAATTCTTCACACCATTCTGCAATCAGTTTGGCTGTATTTCCAGAACAACGATTAACAAGTAGCTTAGCATCTTCTAACGCCAAAGTAGAGCCGTTTACTTCCACTTCCTCAAAATCCAGTTCATGTTCAGTCAACCAGTGCTTTACTTTTTTACAAGTTAAACATGCTGTCGATCCAAAGACCTTGATCATCCTCAACACCCTCTTTACTTGATCACCTTGTTAAAAACAAAATAGACTTTAGTCACAAAGTAATTGTAACAATTTTCGCTTGTTTTAATCAAATAAAAAGGACTTTTTTTGTAATTTTGACGAAATTTCATCTTAGATGTTTTTATTTCTTGTTTTGTGCCACCGTTTCTTACTCTGATAACATAGTTTTTTCTCGTCCATCTTTCACATAAATAACCACCCGAAACTGGCGTTCTGGATGTTGCTGCAAGTTCATTGCCTGAATTCGTGCCTCAAAAATATCTCCGTGACCAAAATACAGCATCGTACTTAAAAAATCATTTTTTGCTTCTGGAACATACCCAATTTTGTGTTCTTTGTAGTAAATTGCGACTGCATTGGGATCATGAGGATTGTCTGGCTCCGGTTTAAGCTCAACAACCTGCCCCAAACTTAGTTCATCGATTACCATCAATCCGTCATAATAAGCAAACGCTGCTAAATGAAAATCTATTACAAAACGCGAACGTTCGTAGTGTCCTTCAACCATTGAAATTCCTCCATCGGGTTTCTTTTTCTTGATTGTATCACCATTTCTGAGAATCGAATAGCTGGTATTGATTAAATAGAGTGGGAAATTTTACAAAATTGTAACTTGCTTTTGCATGGTATTTTCCAAAAATGCTCTGACAAGTTCCTATTTCTTATGAAGTGCGGCTAAATTTATTCCTGATTTATTCCAAACAACTCAATTTCTGTCAAAGCTGGAAACGGTGATTCTTCCTCTGATTGTTTCAACTCGGTAAAAGTAACAGAGGTAACTTGCCGTTTAGAAAACGAAAACATTTGTCGTTGATCTGTTTTCTTTGTGTGAAAAGTTTCTTTTGATCCATCAGAAAAAATCAACGAAACCTGTTCCCAAAAATTATCATGGGGAAAATCTGCTCGGAAAGTAAACACTACTTGATCAAGATAAACTTTTCTGCCAAAATCGATGGTCAATGCAGCATCTTTTTGTTGATTGATACCCCAAGACTGAAAAGGGTACGATCCGTGGGAATGATTAGCAAATACTCCATCAATCGCATTACAAGCAAAAAAAGTCGCATCATTTCGAGTTTCTACATTTGCAAAAGCGTGAGGATAGGCACCGTTAAATTCCTTCTGATCATGAGGATTCAATGCCAAATTACGATAGCTAGAAATTTCTTCGCTTGTCGCAGTTCGGATACTTAGTACATGATCTCCCGTTGAAAAACGATGCATAGGTCCTGCTTTCACTTGTTCCGAGTCTTTTGAAATCGAATATTCCCAAAGCTGATCTTTTACATAAATCAATGAGGTATCAAGAGTTTCATCTAGCTTGGCTATAAGAAAGACATTTTTTTGATCTAAGTTCACTACAATTTTGTCTCCATTCTCGTACTTCAAATTTCTTGTCGCCAGGGATACTTCATCTGTTCCAATAACTTGCATTTGATGATATAATATTTCTTCTCCAGACTTTTTTTCAACTTTTTTTATATCGCCCTTATGATTAAAAATACTAATTGTAATTTTAGTCATGTTTTGCCCACCTTTTTATTTCCTATTTTCTTTAAAAAAATTCGATTCTCCGTAAATCATTCGCCCAGTTTCACTATGATATAATTTATCTCCACGAAATGTATCAAATGCTGAATAGTAGTACTCATATAGTTGACTTGATTGGTTGTGTTGAATACTGATTCCCAGAATCTGTTCGGTCTTTGCTGGTTCATCCGCTTTGTTTTGATAACAAAGCAAAGATTCTATCTTGTATTGCTCAGCATCATAGAATACCTCATAAGTAACTGAACGATCTTTAAATTCACTCATCAATACAATTCGCTTATTTTCTATTAACTGATTATATTTCTCCGAATAAATTCCTTTCTCTACAGATTCCTTCTGATTTTCACTGAAAAAAATTTGATAAGATGTTTTATCAAATAATAATTTCTCCTGCTTCAACACTTCTATTTGTGGCGCTAATTGATAATATGCCGCTAATCTATGGTTTCCTGGACACTCAACCGTATTGATGACAATCACAATAGAAGCTTCTTTTAAAATAACTATTTTTCTCTTAAAAATAGCAAGCTGATTTTCAGAAATCCAACCACTCCAAACAGCTATAAATTCTGTTAAATCCTTGCTATTCTTCGTATTTGAAGCCAGAGGAGTTCCCATTTCATCATATCCCCAAGAACCGTTGATGCGAGTACTTGGTTTTTGGTCGATCATTATAGAACTGTGGCTTTCTTCTGATTTTAATTGAATACGCAGCTTTGAATCCTCACGATAAGTATATCTTCCTGGATCCACAATTAATTCTTGATTTTTCAGTAGAATACTCAAGCTACCCAATGCTGCGTGACCATGTCCACTACCATGACGACCATTAAAAAGAGTAATAAAGGTCGTATCTTCTTTATACGCCATAAACCCGCTATCTATCTCATCAAAACTAATTGGTAGTGATTCTTGAACAAGATGAGTTATTTTGGTACCTGTATAAAGATAACCCACTTGAATTTTCTCTTCATTATGAGACGTAATCCGAGGTAAAAAGCCACACAACGAATAGATACTGTAGATGTACGAAAAATCCACTGCATCACTGTCATTTAATGAAAGGAGTTTTCCATTGCTATCACAATAATAATGCGCTGCTTGAATTGCCTTTTTCAAATAGTGAAGAATACCTTTCGGAAAATAACATCCCGTATATTGTTTATTCAACCACAATTGTAACACACTCACAACGACCTCATGATGATACATTGGACTTTGCTCCCAATGTATCCCGTCTTGATAAAATTGAAGGGCCATCTCATGTGACAAAACAGACCACGCCCAATTCTCCGTTTTTTTAGTCACTATATCAGGAAGTAGCTGTGCTACATTTAGCAATCCAGTAATTGCCAAGACACCCCAATTACTCAAATAATTTTTGTCAATAAAGCTAGTTTCCAAATACATCGTTTGATTCAAAAAACTGTTCTTTATTTTTTTTATTTCTGTTAGTGTAAAAATTTTAGAAAGATCTCCTAAATAAATACAACTTTTTACCCAACTGCTCAACCTTAATCCAACATCTAAATTTCGCCAAAGAGCTGGATTGTCCTCTAACAGCCATTCTGTAAATGTAAGTAGCAGTTCCTTCCATTTTTCCAAATATTTTTCTTCGTTTGTCAATCGATACATAAGAGCCAAATCAACCAAAAAACCATTGCGACTAACCATGTATATCCACTCTGGATCACCATTTGGAGTTTTTAGTAAATTGTTATAGCAAAGATTATAAGGAACATTCACTGCTTCCATATCCAGTGAATCGGTAAAAATAATTTTATCCTTCAATAGATACTCACATCTTCGAGAGATTCCATCAATAAATTTTGAATGTTCTAGTTGATATTGCTTTAGCTCTTTCTCTTCAAAAAAAGACTGATGGTACATTTCAATAACTTGAAAATTCATGTTATTTCTCCTTCATTTCTCTTTTGTCAACACGTCACTACTTAAATCCTTCCATATAGTCACTTTATAAAGTACAAGAAGCTGAAATCAATGGATTTCAGCTTCTTGTACACACCTATCCTAAAATACCTAATGCTGAACCTAAAATACCGATTGCAAATAAAAGTAGTAACAATCGATACGTACTCCATTTTTTCTTTTTAACCAAATAATAAACACCAATTGTCAAAATAGCTGGTAACAATTTAGGCATGATTTTGTCTAAAATATCTTGGATTGCAACTACTTGATCCTCTCCACTGGCAAGTTTTGTCGAATATTTAATTGCAACATTTGCTTTTACAAATGATGTTGCTAATCCGGCAATAACTGTAACCCCAATAATGTTTGCAGCAGCTGAAATGTGACTAATTTTGTCACTCAGGGTATCAATAACACTTGTCCCCAATTTATAGCCAAAATATCCCATAGCAATTTTAATTGTCAGCATAGAAGCAATCATTGCAAACCAGAACCCCATAGGCGCAAATCCCAGTCCGTCTAATGCCATTCCGGCAAAAATTGTAGAAAATAGTGGAGCTAGTCCAAACTGTGCAATCGAATCACCGATACCGGATAATGGACCCATCAGCGCCATCTTGATGCTCCGTGCATTCTCCACATCTTCTCCATGATCATACATGGCTAATTGCATACTTGTAATAAATGGAACCATCTGTGGATTAGTATTGTAAAATTCAATATTTGCTGCCGCAGTTTCTTTCAATTTTTCAGGTTCATCTTTATAGATTTTTTTCAATGCTGGTAAGATTGTGAACAAATAGCTGACACCTTGGTAAGCATTATAATTAAACCCATTCTGCAAAAAATAAGAGCGCAATGATGTTTTAAGATAATCCTTTGAGGTTAATTTTGGTTCTCTAGATTCCATCAGTAAAGTCCTCCTCATCTATATGTGACAAATCATTATAAGTTGGTGTCGCTGGTTTCTCTTGAACACCAGTAGTCTTTTTTTCTTTTTCTTTGTTGTAGTAGCTAATCAAAGCAAAGACCGTACCTACCAATGCAATCGCCATTGTTGGTAATTCAAGATAAGCTGCACAAACATAACCTAATAAGACGTAAGGAGTCAGATCTTTTTCTAACATGACAGACATAATCATGGCAAATCCGATGGCAGGAATCAAACCACCCGCTACAGAAAATCCAGTGACTAACCAATCTGGTAAAGCTTCAACAAACGCTTGGAGTCCTGGACGACTTACTGCTGCCAAGATTCCAATGATAAAACCAGAAATCAAAAATCCGATAAATGTCGAATTTGCCAGCCAATTATATTTGTTGTATTTTCCTTCCGCAATTAATTGTTTTGCATTTTTCGTTGTTCCTGAAAAAACGGTATACAGAGCTGTCGTCACTAACTGAAACAGCACAGCAAACGGAAAAGATAGTGCCAATGCTGATTCTGGTGTAACGCCTTGATCTTTCATGGTGATTGCCATGATTGTCCCAACAATACCAGGACCAACTGGGTTTGGGGGAACCGTTCCTCCAGCACCAACACCAAATCCCATATAAGCAAGTTCTGCGAGTGCTCCCATTGCAAGAGCCGTTGGAATATCTCCAAGAATAACTCCGACAAAGAAAGACATAACTAATGCACGGTTTGTATAAATTCCTAAAAGTTGCCCAGCATAACAAAACGCTGTTACTAATCCAATCATAATGGCTTGAAAAATTGAGATGTCCATTGCTTTTCTCCTTTTATTTTAAAGTTTTTTCCAATGTTTCCAAAGATTGTGCCCCATCATTCGATACTGGGGATGTTTGGGTATTGAAGGTTACTTGGTACTCATCCCGTAATTTACGAAGGTTTTGTTTATCCTCCTCTCCTAGATAAATGAATTGAGATACTTTTTCTTTTCCTTCTGCAGCATGAATATTTCCGACATTTAATTCTTGCAAAGGAAAACCAAATTCCGCTAACTTAAGTGCATCTTCTGTTGAGGAAACGACGACAAAAATCGTTTGTGCAGGCGCTGCTTTCCAAATAACTTTTGCTGTACGTTCGATTGTCCAGAATCTAACACTCACCTCCTTAGGTACAACCGTTTTCATTAGTGTTTGCTGAATACTGTCCTCAGAAACTTTATCATTCGCACAGATCACCAAATTCACACCTAAGCTTTTAATCCACAACTGCCCTTGTCCGTGGATCAATCGTTCGTCGATCCGGACCATTTTTACATTTGGTTTATTTTCCATGATGCTCTCCTTGAAAATTTATTTTTTCTTGTTACCAATACATTTCCCAATCTTTGTAGAATCGAACCAGCGCTTCTAAATAATAGTAATCTCCCCAAATATTTCCTTCATCCACTCCTTTTCCAGAATGCCATGAGTAAACACCATGATTAATCAATGGTAGGATTCCATTTCCATTAGACTCTGTATAGTTTTCAATCAGACTTGCCAACATGCTGTGTTGTGCGTAAGTGTAGGTCAACTTATACTCATTTGTTTCTGGTAAAAATTGATTCATTAAATTCATGCCACAAACGGCAATTGCAGCTGCTGAAGAATCACGTGATTGCTGAGATGTTTCATCAAAAATTAAATCCCAGTAGCAAATAAAATCCTTTGGTAATCTATTTAAAAAGTAATTTGTTACAGCTTCATATACCGAAATATCAGATTCTTTTTTATGGTAAAAGTAGTTTAAGCCGATACCATAAATCAACCAGCTTTGGCCTCGAGCCCAACTAGAATCATCCGAATAACCTTGGCGCGTTTTTCCCATTAATGGCTTGCCGGTTTCAGGATCAAAATAAAAGGTGTGATAAGCTGAAGCATCTTCCCGTATGGCGTAATCGATCGTTGCTTTATAGTGATTATCAGCAATTTTGTTATACTTTTCATCCCCAGTAACTTCACTCGCCCAATAAAGTAAAGGAATATTCAGTAAACAATCAACGATCAAGCGATAGTTATCTTTTGCTCCTAATTCTCCCCAAGCTTGGATGAACCCACCCTTTGCTTGGTACCGAGTAATTAATTTATCGGCTGCCATTAACGCCGCTTCTTTTGCCAATTCCATTCCGGTGATTTTGTAGGCGCTAACACAAGAGAGTGAATACAAAAAGCCTAAATCATGATGTTCTACTTCAATATTTTCTTTAATACGATGATGAAAGCTGACTACTTGCTTTTCCGCTAATTTACGATATTTCTCATCTTTAGAGTATTCATAGGCCAACCAAAGCATTCCTGTCCAAAAACCTGTAGTCCATTCTATATTATCAATTGGTTCATAAGTATTATTTTTTGTAGCTGGCGTTGGGAATCGTTCTCCCAATTTATTCATATTACGATCAATTTTTTCTAAAGCTTCTTGAATTGCTCCTTCCACTTTTTCCTTTGTTAATAATCCGTTGTTAAAAAAACGCTGACTATTAATCAATTTCTCCTTGCTAATTGCTGTCATTCTTTGTTACATCCCTTCAGATTCAATTTCTATCGAATAGTAATTATGATGAATGATTGTGTTAGAAAATTCGATTGGTTTTCCGTTATCATCGAACGAAACACGATCAATAGTTACGACTGGTAAATTTATTGGCCAATTTACTTCTTGTATTTCCCTATCAATCATCTGAATTACTTCTGCTGTTTGAGCAAGTAATTTAAACTTGATATCAGCTTTCATTGGCAATGTAGTTAAGTTGTACTCAAGCTTTAATTCTTTAGATAAACTTCCACCATTTTTTAACTTGTCCACTGCTTCATCGCTTAACAGATCTGATAAGACATAGCGAATTTGAATTTTCCAAACAAAGGAATCAATCGTCGCCAATTGAACTACCTGAGTTAATCCCTTACCGCTACCATTTAAGTACTGTTCTATTCGTTTATTTCTTATATTTGTATTAACAGTAGTAGTAGTTTTTTCCACAACATTTGAAAAACTATCTTCTTGTTTTTTCTTCGAAACTAAAGGGCCGCCTTCATCAAAATACACCTTTTTATGACGATAATTCTTTCTGACAAAAGTTCCTTCCCCTTGTTTACGAATAAGATAGCCACTTAACACTAGGTCTTGTAGAGCTCTTACAACAGTCGTACTACTAACTTGATAGATTTTTTTTAATTCGCCTTCTGAGAAAATCTTTTCTCCCGGCTGAAATTTTCCTGAATCAATTGCTGCAATCAAATCATTTTTTATCATTTCATATTTTGGTAACATAACTGACTCCCCTCAACTTAACGTGTTAACTTACTGATTAGATAATAATCCCTTTACAACTTTTTGTAAACCCTTTATTTCGAAAAAATAGTATAATTTAGCCATTTACTTTTAGGTTTATTTTGTCTATAGTAATAATACGCTCATTAGCTTAGCGTGTTAACTTACAAAAGCATAGACGATTAGTTCAGATTGTTTTACTATTAAGATTGAATAAAAATTGGAGGTATACAATGATTGGATGTATTTTAACCGGACATGGTAGCTTTGCTCCAGGACTATCTGGGGCCGCACAGATGATAACTGGACCGCAGGAAAATTTAGATTTGATTCCATTCGAAGCTGAAATGGACCCAAAACTATTTGAACAGAATCTACAGAAAAGTATTGAGAAGTGTGTGGAAAACTGTAAAGAAGTAATTGTTTTTACTGATTTGTTAGGCGGAACCCCATTTAAAACTGCGATGTTACTCACTCAGCACATGAAAAATGTTGAAGTTATCGCTGGAACTAACTTACCGATTCTTTTGGAATTTTTAGGTAGCCGAATTTTTCAGGAAAGTTCCGAACAATTGATTCCTCAATTAGTTGAAACCGGTAAGCAAGGAATCATTCACATGCAGTTAAATCATGAGGAAGAATCAGAAATCGACGAAAACGGCATTTAAATACGACTAACCTCCTAAGTATGATTTAGTGATGTACTTAGGAGGTTAGTTTTATTTATAAAAAATGAAAAAAACAAAAAACTTGATTCTACTTACAAAAATTATAAATTTAGTTGTTAATTCCATATATTAGTTATTGAACAAGTTAGCTAGAAGTAAAAATCCATGAGCCTATAATGCTAACTGAATTAAATTTTAAGGTTGTACGTTCATATTTTTACCATGAAATTATCCATCGTTCCAAACTTTACCCTGCTATCTAAAGACTTTTTACTCGGATTCTATTGTTCTCGAATGCCCTTTGGTAGATATAAATTTGCCGATTCCCATCTCTTTTTCATAATCTATAAATGCGTGAAATACACAAAATAGTTGGTTATCAGTCTCAGATGTGACAACTATACTATTATGCCCAGGTCCAAAAATCATTCCATGTGATTTCAATATAGGGTTTGTTGCATATTTAGTACTATTGCCCTATCATGATTATTTTCTAGCACTTCTGAAACAACTCGAAAAATCAGTTCCACATTCGCATCTTTAGTTTCCTCCACCTTCTCTTTTATATTCCTTATCATTATAGTGACCGAAACTTTGAAATTCATAATATCTTTTTTGATATCTACCCATTTACTTCCTAAGCCCATTTCCATCAGTAATCCTGAACTCATTTGCTTCACATTGATGCTAAAAATTTCTTATTAGACTATTCCATATCTAGTATCTTAGAAATCGCTTCTATATTTTGTGGAAATATCCATACCATCAGCTATCACAATCCCTTCAATACATATTATCTCCCGATATTTTTTCAAATAATATGAAAATCCTCTTTTCAAATAGAGCCAGCACCACACAGGTCAGTGGCTCTATCTATATTTCAGTCCCATTGCTAACAATCCGTTATTTTAGGCGACGTTCATTAATTGCTGCAATTTGGGGAACTGCTAGTTTAGGTTTCCGATTGACATCTAACAGACCGTTTATTTCTTGTTCTACGTCTGTCAGTTGAGTATAACAATAGCCGACCACATAAGGTAAATCTTGCACCGCTTGATGGACTTTATCAAAACGATCCATAAATTCCTCGTCATTTTTCACTTGATGACCATAACCCCATTCCTCTTTTTTTGAAGTTGAGAAAGCAATCCCACCAAATTCAGAAATAATGATTGGTTGATCTTGATAGTTATAGCCATCTGCAAAAGCGTAAAAATCTTTATTGAATTGAATATCATTATTGACTATGGCATCTTTGTCCGCATAGCGTGCAGCCAGCACCTCTCCATACTCTTCATAGTCATGAAGAGTTAAAATATCAGAAATTGTGTGGACCCATCCGTCATTGGTAATCACTGGACGTTCTTTATCGTAGGCCTTCGTCAGATGATAAACGGTTTCAGTAAAAGCCTGTTGTTCTTTGTTATGGGCAATATCTTTGATTCCCCATGATTCATTAAACGGCACCCATGTGATAATGCTTGGATGGTTGTAGTATTGTTTCACAATTGCCTGCCACTCAGCAATAAAATTCTCCATAGCAATATCATTAAAAGTATACGTGGAAGGCATTTCACTCCATACCAACATACCCATGACATCACACAGATACAAGAAACGCTCATCTTCTAATTTTTGGTGTTTTCGCAAGCCATTATAACCTAATTCTTTGATACGGTGAATATCTACCTCCAAAGCTTCAACTGATGGTGGTGTGATGGAAGATTCAGGCCAATAGCCTTGATCCAAAATTAATCGTTGATACAAGGTAGTATTATTCAGCAAAACTTGCCCATTTTGAATATGTATCTTACGCATTCCGAAATAGCTGCTTATTTCATCTAATAGATTACCCTTTTCATTATAAAGTCGGAAGGTAACATCATAGAGATTTGGTTCATTCGGCCACCAAACTTTGGTTCCCCAACAAGGATCTTCTCTAAGTCGGGTATCAAGCGCAAAAGCTTGCATATTTTGATTCAAACTGTCTCGAATTCTATTAACAACTTCTCCTGAAAACGTCACTATTGCTTCAAAAACTAATTTTTCTTCAAGGTCTATAGGCGAAAGAACTCTAGGCCGAAAGACTACTTGATCTGCATCTAAATCTGGTGTGATTTTCACCAACTCCAGTGAAACAGACGTCATACGCTCTTCTAACCAAACAGATTTCCATATCCCAGTAGTTTGTACATACCAGCAACCAAAATTGTCTTTTTTCCATCGTTGCTTTCCTCTAGGTTGTTCACAATCCAATGAATCTTCCGCCCTTAAGGTAATTAAGTTTTCACCAGCTGTAACCCAGCGAGAAATATCAAATGAAAATCGTTCATAAGCTCCGCGGTGAGCCCCTACCAAATGACCATTTATCCATACAGTAGTTTCGTAATCCACCCCTTCAAAGTTCAGCGTCAACAGTTTATCTGCTTGTTCTGCCTTAAAATTTTTCTGATACCAAACCACCGAGTGTTGTTCTTCTTTATGAATTCCACTAGCCTTCGTTTCATAAGTAAATGGAACAATAATCGTTTGCTCTTTAGAAAATCCCTTCTGCCAGTGCTCCAATAATCCAATATTCTTATCATCAAACTTGAAGTCCCATTGTCCATCCAATGAAGTCCAATTTTCTCGAATAAATTGTGGACGGGGATGAAGTTTTCGTTTTACCATCATGTTTGTCGTACGCTCCCTATCGATTCTTTGATTTTTCTCATTACTAATTTATTTTATCAATCATGTTATATGACATAGTTCTAATTGCACATTACCATTGTCCTCGTAGATTTATTCTTTCTGGAAAATATTGATCATTGATTTCTTTTATTCGTGCCAAATTGACCTTAGGTTGACGATCATAAGTCAACAAACCGTTGATCTCTTGTTCTACATCTGTAAGTTGTGTATAACAATAACCCCATAATGCTTTTGAAGCATAAATCGCCTCCATAATACGACTATAGTCTTCTAAATATTGCTCTTCATTTTCAACAGTGGTATAGCCCCAACCAACTTGTCCGCCAACTTTATAACCGATACCGCCAAATTCTGTCAGAAGAATTGGCTGCCCTTGATATTCAAAACCATCTGCAAATATTGACCATTTACCGGGAGGCATATGAATCAATCCCTCTACATTAGCTAGTGTATCCTTGAAATGTTGATATTTTTTAATTTCTGCTTTTTGCCCATGAGAATAATTGTGGATAGCACAGATGTCCGTATCAGTCATTTCCCAACCATCATTAGAAATTACCAAACGTGTACGATCTAATGCGTGAAGAAGATGATAAATACCTTGCGAGAAGTTCTGCTGCTGCTTATCATGGTGAACTTCTGGGATTCCCCAGCTTTCATTTAACGGTACCCAAGTCAAAATTGAAGGATGATTGTAATCTCGTTCTACAATTTCAAGCCATTCTTTAGTTAAATTAGCTACAGCACTAGTGGAATAAGACACAGTAGAAGCGCATTCCCCCCAAACGATGTACCCCATTTGGTCAGCCCAATATAAGAAACGGGGATCCTCCACTTTTTGATGCTTCCGACAGCCATTAAAACCCATATCCTTAGACAATTGAATGTCTTTTTTGAAATCTTCATCAGTCGGAGCTGTCAACAGCCCTTCTGGCCAATACCCTTGATCCAACACCAGTTTTTGATAGAACGGATGATTGTTTAAAAAAACCATTCCATTTTCTGTGTGGACTTTTCGCATACCAAAATAAGAAGTTACTTTATCTAACAAATTTTCTTGTTGATCCATCAAAACCAATTGAACGTCAAATAAATTAGGACTGTCCGGGGACCAAGTCCAACCATTATCATGAAAATTGCTACGGAAGATTTTTTTGCTATAGATATCTATTTTACGATGAACTTCTTTTCCTATTCCTTTGACTGTGTCTTCCGTCAATAATTCCTTTTTGAAGAAGATTTGATATTTAAGTAACAAATTTTTCGTCGGTTGGTTTACTTTCACAGCGATTTCTACCGTTCCCTCATCAAGATCCGGAGTATATTTCACTGTTTCAATATATGATTTGTTCACTGGCTCTAACCAAACGGATTGCCAGATACCTACAGTATTGGTATACCAGATACCCGCAGATTTTGATTGCCAAAACTGTTTTCCTCTCGGGATTTCTTCACTGTCATGAAAATCTTCAACACGAACAGTTAGCTGATTGTCGGAATCTTTCACTAAATCTGTAATATCTAATGTAAAAGATGTATGTCCACCAACGTGAACTCCTGCGAGTAAACCGTTTACATATACTTCTGCCTGGTAATCGACTGCTCCAAAATGTAATAAGCATCGACTGTTCTTTTTTACTGACCATTCAAATTCTTTTTTATACCAAACAATGTCGTGAATTTCCTGGCTATTAATACCACTTAACTTTGCTTGATAAACAAAAGGAACCTGAATTTTTTGATTAAATTCTATTGACTCAGAAAACCATTTTTCGCGTTTCCCCAAATTTTCATCATCAAAAGCAAATGCCCACTGACCATTCAAACTCAACCAGTTTTCTCTTACAAACTGCGGGCGGGGGTACTCATTTCTCATTTAATTTTACTTCCTTCCATAAATGGTCATAAAATCGAAGTCTGACTAGGAAGCTTCATTTACCCATCTGAAAAAGTTTATTTCTCCAAATTGTTAGTAGCTTCTCCAATTCGACTTGTCTATTACCATGATAGTTTGTATAAAAGAGTCACACTTTGTTACTTTTTTCATAAAAATTGTACTAGGTGTCTCTATCCTAAAATTGTTACACATCATTTTCGTTCAATACTGACCTGACCATTAACACAAACAGCACGCTTTAATGCTTTGGTTTTGGCAAAATAAACGACACCAGCTGCAATTCCTAATATCACAGAAGGAATGTCTAAAATAAAATAGGAGAATAAACCCTGTCCTAAAAAGAAAAAGCCAAATTTTTTAGCTAGTTGACCATTCTTTAGGTAACGTTTGGCTATTATTAGGTTAAAAATTCCTAATCCAATTAATAATGAACCAAAGGTACAGGTTAAAGTGAACATACTGCTATTGAAAGATTGAACCGCTTGATCGCTTGCATGCACCCCCATCTTGCCACTGAGAGGAGCTAGTTTATAAAAACCAAAGTACAAAATAGTCACCAAGCCATCAATAATTTGCCAAATTCCCATAACAGTCATCATTCGTCGTTCTACTTTTCGATTCATTTTCTAACTCATCCTTTCACACCAGCAGACAATGACATAGATTGTAAAAAGTATTTCTGTGCAAATAGATACAGGATAAAGGTTGGGACGATAGCAATTAAAGCTCCAGCCATTAATAAAGTAGGTTTGGCAGCATACATTCCCTGTAGCAATTGTAAGCCAGAGGTTATCGGCATTTTTTCAATATCATTAAAAACAATAGATGGCCAGAGAAAATCATTCCATGAACCAGTAAAAGCAAACAACGCAACAACAAGTAAAACTGGCTTAATTAGAGGTAATATAATACGAAAGAAAATCGTTCCTTCACTTGCACCATCAATTTGAGCTGCCTCATCAAAGTCTTTAGGGATGTTATCCATAAATTGTTTCACCAAGAAAATATTAAAAACGCCAGCTGCTCCAGGTACAATCATTGCAAGAGGAGTGTTGACCCAACCTAAAATATCAACAATCTTATACAAAGGAATCAAATTCACCACACTTGGAAACATCATAGTGGCCAGTAAAAATGAGAATAAAGCGTTCTTCCCTTTAAACTGCAAACGACTGTAAGCAAAGGCAGATAGGGATACAACAACCAATACCAACACAGTATGAGAAACAGAGATGACCAGTGAATTCATAAACCAACGAACCAAAGGGGTACTCGTATTATTCATCAACAGTTCTTGATAATTTGTCAACACCCATTCGATTGGCATAATTTTAAATCCAGATGTCATTAATTCCATTTCTGACTTAAAGGAAGTCAGCACTCCATAGGCTAATGGTATAATCCAAATGCAAGCCATGGCTATCAAGAATAAAAAGGCCACTATCCGTGGAACTGATATTTTTTTATGTTTTATCACCTTAAATTCCCTCCTAATCTTCTTTTCGTAACAATTTAAACTGAATCGCCGACACAATCATAATACAAATCCCTAAAATAACTGCCATAGCCGATGCAATTCCAGCAATTGATTGACCTGAACCAAAAGCGTTTTGTTGGATATACATCAAAAGTACACGAGTAGAGTTGGTTGGGCCACCACCTGTCAGCATCAAAGGTTGTCCATAGATATTAAACTGAGCAATAGTAGTCATCACCAAGGTATAAAGAATCTGCCCTTTGATGGCTGGTAAAGTGATTTTCATAAATTTTTGAAAAGAACTGGCTCCGTCAATATCTGCTGCTTCATAAAAGTCTTTTGATATTCCATTCAAAGCTGCTTGATAGATGACCATATTTCCTCCAATCGTCCACCATACTGTGATTACGACTAACGTCATCCAAGCATAGGGTTGAGTACTGGTCCAAGGAATATCGGAGTTCAACATGGTGTTAATTGGACCATAGTTAACATTGAAAATTAATGTCCAAATGATTACAACTGCCGAAATGGCAAATAAAGAGGGCATGTAGAAAATTGATTGAAATATTTTCCCAAGTTTTGGTTTTGTATTTAAAGCCGCCGCTAAAAGTAAAGGAACTGCAATACAAAACGGTACGGAGAAAAGAACAAACTTAAACGTGTTTACTAATCCAATACGCAACTGTTCATAGAAAGTGGAATCTTTATTAAAAAACAATTCCTTATAGTTATCCAGTCCAATAAAAGTTGGAGAACCGAATAAATCCCAATCAGTGAACGATACATAAATTCCGAAGATAACCGGAATCAAAAAGAAAATGATAAAAATAATTAGATGTGGTGCAATAAATAACCAAGGTATCAGCTTTTTGTGTCCATGCTTCCCTGTGTTTGAAGCTATAGACGTATTACTATTCGTCGCCATCATATAGTTTTTATTTCCTTTCCATTCATGTGTACGGAGACCAATCTAGTCGGTAGGATGGCCTAGGATAAATCCTGAAGTTACTACATAGTATGTTTCTCAAAGACAGAAATACCCCAAACTATCTAAATATCAATCTATTTATCAATCTCCTTTAAGACTGTAGATTCCCTATTTTGATATAGTTTGGAGTTTTCTACCTCAGACTAAGTTTCCTTGAACAGTCTTACTTTCCAGAGCTGTCTTTGGCTACTTTGTCCGCTACTTCTTTTTGCATATTTGCTGCAAAATCATCAACTGTCATTTTACCAAATACAACGTCTAGTGCATGGGCATCTAGATATTCCGCCACGTATCCGTTATATTTGTAATCAAAGATTTTCAAGGTTGCCTGTTCTTCCGGTGTACTCAAGAAGAAAGATTGTTCCATATCTGTATATTCACTATTATCTAACAGATCTAAGGTTGCTGGGTTTTGACCCGCTTTCGCCCATTCTAAAGAGTTTGTCCGTACCCATTCTAAGAATTCCATGATACCTTTTGTCTTTTCTTCGGAGCGATCTTTATTCTTAAACATTACAAATTGGTGAGAAGATGCCCAGTTAATAGCAGTTGAAAGATCTTCACTTAATTGTGGCGAGTTTGTTAATCCCCACTCAAACTTAGCTTCTTTTACTTGATTACGCATCCAAATCCCTTCTGGATAAAGCACCATCTTACCGGCTAGGAATAGCTGCGCAGGATCTTCTCCATCTCTCGTCGTCAACTTTTCTTTATACATATCAGCATAACGTTGCATTGCTTTCTTTGTAGCATCCGTATCTAATGTTGGCGTGGTACCATCTTCGGTTAGTTGTCCACCTTCTTGCAAGAACAACGAAAGGAAGTTTGGTTTTGCCCAAGTGATTCCTAGTCCCCGTACTCCATCTGCTTCTGCTTTCTCGCCAATTTCTTCAATTTCATCAAAAGTAATAATATTGTCATCTAGCGCCGTTGGTAGATACTTATTCAATAATTCTTTGTTGTAATAAACCCCCCAGCTATGGATATCTAAAGGTACGCTGTAACGAACACCATCAATTTCACCTAAATTCCATGCTTCAGATACGTAATTATCCTCGTTAATATCCGGAAAATCTTTCAAAATATTGTCATAAGTTTCCAACATATCGTTATCTTTGTACTGCTTGATACGTTCAGCATGAACAATATTCAAATCAGGAATATTCTTGCCTGAGTTCACAACCGTAGGAATTTTAGTGTACATGTCAGATTCTTTAAGAGAGACGTTTTTAACTTTGAAATCTGGATTGGTTTTGTTGTAATCGTCAATCATCTTTTTCATATTGTCACCATCAGCACCAACAAACGGATTCCAAAAAGTAATTTCATTTTTGCTGTTGCTTGAAGATCCTCCAGAACTTGAACTTCCTCCACCACAACCTGTCAGTAACACAAAACTTGCACCAGTTAACAATACCGCTCCCGCTAATTTCTTGATGTTCATTTCTTTCCCTCCATTTTACTTTTTAGTTAAATTATACAAAAAAACTTTTTTATCAATTTAACCAATAAGTATATTTTCGCTCATATATCTGAGTACATATATAAATTAGCAATATTTGCAAGCGCTGTCAACGGCTTTATACAGAAGTTTATCAAAAACAACTTTACAGTTAAATGTGTTGCGTACTATAATAAGGAAAACATATAATCGTTTTACTTTTTAGTTAAAAGGAGATGCAATTATCATGGAACTAGACTTAGAACCTCATTCCTTGCCCGTCTATGAATGTTTAGCCAGTGAGACGCGCCTAAAAATTTTAAATTTTATCGGAAATAGAAAAAAAGTATTGGCGAAATTGCCGAATACCTTGGTATGAGTAATGCAATTGTCACCCGTCACGTTCAACAGATGGAAGATGCCGGATTGCTTAATTCCGAACGCGGAGTAGGTGCGAACAGAAACAAAAAAATGGTTTTCTTGAAAATTGATGATATCCACATTACATTTCCAGAAAAAATATACCTAGGTTATCAATTACATCAAACTCATTTGAAATTAGGACATTTTGTAGACTTTTCTGTTATTCCTACCTGTGGACTGGCTACAGTAAAAGAAGTGGTTGGTAAAGCAGATGATCCAAAATACTTTATGGATGCTCGCCGGGTGGATGCCGGTTTATTGTGGTTCAATGAAGGCTTTGTAGAATATAAAATTCCAAACATGTTGGCAGAATATGAAGAACCCAACATGCTAGAAATCATTTTTGAAATTGCTTCAGAATTTCCTCTATCCAATAATGTTTGGCCTAGTGATATTTCAATTTATGTAAATGACATTTTAGTAGCCGTCTATACCGTTCCCGGTAATTTTTCTGATACCCGTGGACGCTATACGCCAAAATGGTGGGATGACAATTTTAGCCAATATGGTTTATTAAAACATATACGAATTAACAAAATTGACACTGGTATTGATGGCGAAGCATACTCTCCTATTACAATTGACGACTTGGAGCTAAATAAGCAGCCCTTCATTAAACTCCGTTTAGCTGTGGAACCAGATGCAACCAATAAAGGTGGAATGACTCTTTTTGGGAAGGGATTCGGAAATCACAACCAAGATATCATTATCAACACTTATTATTTGAATAAAGACTAGACTTCTCATTCTTGATTCTTCTGCTATCTATGTGCTTGATGGAAATTCAGCAATCCTGATTATATTCCTTTTTCTTTTATACATTCGTATAATCGTTTCTTTCTCAGAAAAGACTAGTGCAGAAGACTCTTTAAACAAATCTAAGTGCGTCTGTCCAGGACATTCTTCTGGTAAATTTTCTTTGGACTATTCACATTTTTTAAGTAATCGATTTATAAAGTTATATACGTTATTACTGTACAGAATCACGAAAAAGAAAACCAAAAATTCTCATGAATTCATCGAGAATCACTTTAGGCTGATTGATACTTAGCTTGTCAAAAAGACTGCGAAGTTGTTAGTGAGTTAAGTGACGAATCTTCTTTTTTCGAGGTTATCGCAGTTTTTCCAGATCCAAATAATTGTAACTGAGTATAAAAAACTCCATCATAGTACAACATTTTAAAACAGTCCAATCAATTACCAAAAAACAAAAAATTTTGATAAACATCTAACATATAATCTTATTGGATCATAACTAGCTAAGCAATCAATGCTTTGTCATAAATTGATTTTTCCACAGACAATAAAAGATTTTGTTAATTTACGTACAATCAAGAAACATGAGCCATTCGTTCTTTCAACACGATTTAAACCAAGTACTGAGTGACGTCATTGTAAACGAGAATATCTTATTTTTCCAACTTAATGTAAATCGCGAGTTTCACAATTAAAAACGCTCTCTTTTTTCTATTTCCCTCGGGTGACAGTGGTTATATTCATACAATTTGTCTCTTAAGTTCAATCGAATTTGTAAAAGTTCATCCGTTTGATGGTACAGTTCTCCAGCAATCATCTTCTCTACCTCAGATTCCATTCTCAACACACCTCTATTCGTTAAAAAACAGGATAGCCAGCCTATCACTGTTTACTATCCTGTAATATTTCTATTTAATCGTCACAAATTCCAATCCAACTAGTTTCGCCCATGTTTCAATTTGATCAGAGGTCAAGTTTAGTGAGACAACCGTATGATGTCCTCCACCAGTTTGAATCCAAGCTTTTATTCCATCATGGAAAGTAGGTTTTGGTGTCCACATTACTCGTGCAACAGGTAATTTTGGTGCAGCTTCTGTTGGTTCGAATGCACTTACTTCATTTATTAACAACTTATAATGCGTACCAAAATCTGCCATCGAAACGACAACACCTTCGCCACCTTTTCCATCAAACACTAACCGAGCAGGATCTTCGCGATTTCCCATTGAAAGTGGTGAAACAACAATTTTTGGTTTATTTACAGCAAGCGTTGGATCAACTTCCATCATATGAGATTGTAAAATAGCTTCTTTTCCTGCAGCAAACTCATAAGTATAATCTTCCATAAAGCCAGTCTGCTTATTATGAGCCATGATTTTCATCAAGCGATCAATAGCAGCTGTCTTCCAGTCTCCTTCACCGGCAAAACCATACCCTTCTGCCATCAATCGTTGAACTGCCAATCCCGGAAGTTGTTGCATCCCATAAAGATCTTCAAAGTTCGTTGTAAATGCATTGTACTTACCATTTTCTAGAAAACGACGAATTCCGATTTCTTGGCGAGCTTGAACTTTTACATGCTGCTCCCAAACCTCTTGGTCATAATCCCCATAATCAAAGTCATACAGCTCACGATATTCTTCAAATAGTGCGTTCACTTCTTCTTCTGTAACCGCATCGACAACTTGGACCAAATCACCGATACCGAAGTAGTCCACGGTCCAGCCAAATTGAATTTGTGCTTCGACTTTATCCCCTTCAGTTACCCCAACGTTTCGCATATTGTCACCAAAACGAGCCACTTTAATTTCAAAGCTTTCATTAAATGCTACAGCAACATCCATCCAATCAGCCAGTTGCTCTTGAACCTCTGCTCTTTTCCAATAACCGACAACAACTTTATTTTGTTTCTTTAATCGTGCATTGATAAATCCATATTCACGGTCTCCATGCGCAGATTGATTCAGATTCATGAAATCCATATCAATTGTCTCCCATGGAATGCTTTCATTAAATTGTGTAGCTAAATGCAAAAGAGGTTTTTGCAATAACTTTGTGCCGCGAATCCACATTTTAGCTGGAGAAAAAGTATGCATCCAAGTAATCACACCGGCAACTTCATCCCGGTAATTGACTTCTTTCATTATCTTGGTGATTGTTTCCGGCGTTACTGCCAATTCTTGTAACACGATCGGATAAGGCAGTTTCCCACTCGCATTCAACCCATCCGCGATTTTTTGTGCATCTTTTTTCACTTCTGCTAAGGCTTCTTCACCATACAGGTGCTGTGATCCCACGACAAACCAAAATTCTTTTTTTTCAAGTTTCAACATTTTCTCAATCTCCTTTAATGATTATTTTGTCCATAATACGCGTCTTTTCCATGTTTGCGTAAATAATGTTTATCCAAAATTCGTTGCGGTAATTCCTCTGCAAAACTATTTAATTGCCGTGCAAAAAGATTCATCTTAGCTACTTCATCAAGAACTACTGCGTTCATCACTGCGCTATCTGCATCTTTTCCCCAAGTAAACGGTCCGTGACCGTGTAATAGCACCCCAGGAATTTCAAGAGGTTTAATTTTCCGTTCATTAAAAGTTTCAACAATTACATGCCCTGTTTCTGCTTCATACCCACGATCAATCTCTTCTTGGGTTAAAAAACGTGCACAAGGAACCGAACCGTAAAAAGTATCGGCATGAGTCGTTCCCATTGCCGGTAAATCCAATCCTGCCTGCGCCCAAATCGTTGCCCAAGTTGAGTGGGTGTGGACAATCCCACCAATTTCAGGAAATTTTTGATACAAAACAGCATGGGTAGGCGTATCAGAAGATGGATTTAAATCTCCTTCTACTACATTTCCCTCTAAATCACAAACTACCATGTCATTTACTGACATTTTGTCATAATCAACACCGCTTGGTTTGATCACAAATAAGCCGGCATCCCGATCAATTTCTGAAACATTCCCCCAGGTATACTTGATTAATCCGTGTTTTGGTAAAGCAAGATTAGCTTGAAAGACCTTTTCTTTTAATGCTTCCAACATTTGATTTATTCCTCCTTCATAGCCAGTGCTTCAAGAGCAGATTGTTCAATCGGCAAGCCATTTTTATATCGATCAATAAAAATCTCATACCGCTGTAAATCTTCTTTTGTTGGTGCAATTGTACTTTCGTTTGACTGAGCAAAAACTGTCTCTTCCAAAAATTCTGCCAATGTTTTACTTGCGGATTGCTTTACAAAGGCTGCTAACAGAGCAATTCCCCATGCACCACCTTCACCCGCAGTGTCCATGACCGTAACAGGAGCTTCCATCGCAGAGGCTAAGATTCGTTGCCCTACCTCAGGTGTCTTGAAAATACCACCGTGACCAACAAGTTTATCCAGATGGATCTTCTCTTTCTTTAAGATATCCATACCAATTCTCATAGCTCCAAACGCACTTGCAAGGTGAGTATACATAAAATTAGCCAGTGTAAATTCACTAGTCGGTAGCCGAACAAATAATGGTCGCCCTTCCGTCATCTTAGTAATATTTTCACCAGAATAATAACCAAAAGAAAGTAATTTTCCACTATCAAGATCTGCTTGTAAAGCTTTTTCAAAGAGCAGTTGATATAGCTTGTCAGAACTTAACTCAACGCCTACTAAATCACCGAATTCTTTAAACAAAGATGCCCACGCATTAAGATCGGAAGAACAATTATTTGTGTGGACCATTGCCACTAAATCCCCAGAAGGCGTGGTCACTAAGTCAATTTCTGGATAAACATTAACCAAGTCTTGTTCCAAAACGATCATGGCAAAGGCAGAAGTCCCTGCGGATACATTTCCGCTGCGTGGCGCTACACTATTGGTTGCCACCATTCCCGTTCCTGCATCACCTTCTGGCGGACACAGAGGAATTCCCGGCTGTAAAGTTCCTGTTGGATCAAGCAGCAAAGCCCCTGCTTGGGTTAATGTTCCAGCACTTTCTCCAGCTAAGAGCACTTTTGGTAAGACTTTAGACAAATTTAGTTCAAGGGATGCAGGAATCAAAGCATGAAATTGATCGATCTTTTTCTGATCGTAATTTTTTTCATGTATATCTATCGGAAACATCCCTGAAGCATCTCCAATACCCAAAACTTTCTCTCCAGTTAGCTGCCAATGGACATAGCCCGCTAATGTAGTCAAAAAGGAAACGTCCTTGACATGTTCTTCTTTATTTAAAATGGCTTGATACAAATGAGCGATACTCCATCGTTGAGGAATATTATAATGAAAAACTTCTGTTAGTTTTTCCTCTGCTTCTGCCGTGATGGCATTTCGCCATGTACGAAAAGGAATCAGCAATTGATCTTGTGCATCAAAGGCCAAGTACCCATGCATCATAGCTGAAAAGCCGATTGCACCAATCGTAGTCAGAGGCGTGTTGTATTTTTTTTCTACCTCTGCTTTTAATCGTGCGTAAGCAACCTGTAACCCCTTCCAAATGTTTTCAGTAGAATAAGTCCAGATACCATTTTCCAACTGATTTTCCCATTCGAAACTTCCCGAAGCTATTGGCTGAAATGTTTCATCGATCAACACAGCCTTGATACGGGTTGATCCTAGTTCAATACCAAGTGCTGTTTTTTTTAGGACTGTATTTTCTCTGTTCATTTCTTTCACCGCCGTAATCCCTCCTTTATTTTTCAGATTAATCTTAACATCATTGTACGTACATTTCAACAAAAATCAATATAAGTACGTACAAATATTCGTAGCCGTGCTTAGCTCTCGTGTAACTATTTCCTTTAATTGAATATTTGGATTATCCACTATTGCCTAGAATAATCCTATATTTTTCTTACAGAATCTCTAACTACTAGCATAGGTTCAAATACCTGATCTTGTATGTCCTTACCATGCAAAGCAGAAATAATTGATTTTGCGGCCATAACTCCTAACTGTTCCTTTGGATGAGAGAGTGTGGTTAATTGGATTTCCTTTGCTGTACTTATAACAGAGTCGTCATTTCCTACAATAGAAAAATCATCTGGGATTCTAAAATTATTTTCAATCAAATTTTGAATAAGTTTGTAAGCAACTTCATCGTTATAGCAAACAATGCCTGTAATTTCTCTATTTTTTTCCAAAAATAAAAGCAACTCTTTTAATACATCCTCTACTGTTTCAGTACTATAAGTAAATATATTTTCTGAATGAAATTTTATTTTTGCATTTTCGTGGGCTTTTATAAAGCCTTTCATACGATACTTTCCTTGTAAATCGTCAATTTTTGTAATCAATGCAAGATTTTCGTGTCCTTGCTCAATTAAATGATTGGTCGCTACTAATCCCCCTTTGACATCGTCCACACAAACAACTGGAAGAGACAATTCTTCATAAGCAGCATTGATCATAACAATGGGTACATTTTGTTCCTTAATTGCAAGATAATAGTCCAGATTGGAATTATATTGATTACTTTTGGTTGGTTCAACAATTAGACCTGCGACTTGCTGTTCAAGCATTTGTTCCAGACAACGTCTTTCTTGTGAAATATCATTATTTGTACTTGCTAGCAATAACGAATACCCATTATCTCTTAGCTCTTTTTCAATTCCTCGTATGATTGAGGGAAATATATAGTCGGATAAATAAGTTGTTATCACTCCAATCACATTTGAATTTGGAAGTTTTTTGTAGTTGTCTTGTAGGGCGTTTTCAACGTACGTACCAGAGCCCTTTTCTTTTCTTAAATATCCTTCGTTCACTAAAACCGAGATTGCTTGGCGTACTGTGTGGCGACTCACCTGATAGTCCTCTTGTAGCTGCACTTCTGGAGGAATAACACTTCCTACTAAAAATTCTTTAGTAATTATTTTAGAACGTATATCGTCTGCTATTATTTGATATTTTGATTTATTCATTCTATTCTCCTTAATAATTGTACGTACAATTATTATAGTCAAATGAAGTCTGCTTTTCAAATAATCATTAGCATTACTGTTCTTCTGAATAGTGAATTTTTTACTTATCGTTATTCTCATCTGCCAATCAAAAAAACCATATTTATCCCGTAAAGATAATTATGGTTTTTTCAAAATTCAACAAACTCACTAATTTACAAAGGTTAAAGTATTCCTTGCAACAAATTTAGACTTTCCTTCAATACAGCTTCTCCATCAAGAGTTTCATAATCCTCTTTACGAATTAACCTAAATGGTACTGCCTTGAAATTTAAAAAATCTTGCAGTCTATTTACTTCAAATCTGGACTGCGGTCCAATTAATAAAGCATCTACCTGTTGGTTTTGGATAATTTGCTCCGCAATAATTGCTGGTGCAGAGTAGACATGCACATTCAATTGTTGTTCATCGGCTGCTTGTTGCACATTCTTAACAAGCAAACCAGTAGTAATACCTGCGGTGCATATTAATAAAATAGTTTTTGGAGAATTATTGTCAGTCATATTATCACCTTCTTAAGAAACTTTCTTTTTCTTATTATAGATATCGAGTACAACAGCTAAAAGTAAAATTAAACCTTTAATTGCCTGTTGCCAATCGACTCCAACACCAAGAATGGACATCCCGTTGTTGAGTACCCCCATTACTAGTCCACCCACGATTGCTCCCATTATTGTTCCAATTCCACCTGATGTTGAGGCTCCACCAAAATACACAGCAGCCATCGCATCCAACTCCATCGAATTTCCTGCTTGCGGTGTTGCTGCATTTAATCGTGCCGCCAAGATTAAGCCAGCTAAAGCTGCCATACCGCCCATATTAACAAAAACCCAAAAAGTAATCTTTTTTGTCTTAATTCCAGAGAGTTCAGCAGCTTTTCTATTTCCACCTGTCGCATAAATTTGACGCCCAGCAACAGTTTTATTCGTTAGAAAACCGTAAATAGCTACGATTACTCCTAAAATAATTAAAATAATTGGATAGCCTTGATAGGCTGCAAATATATATGAAACACCAATAACAACAATTCCTGTAAAAATTGCTTTTAAGAAAAATGCATTGATCGTTTCAACTTCAAATAAATTTTTCTTTCTCCGTTCACGTGTACGCCACTGGCCAATAATTAAAATTGCTGCTATGATAACCCCAAAAATCATGGTCAAAATATGCAGATGATCACCGCTCATTACATCTGGTAAATATCCAGTTGAAATTTTTTGAAATACCTTAGGAAATGGTGCCAAGGATTGTCCCCCTAGAACTACTTGAGTCAAGCCACGAAACATCAAAAGTCCAGCCAGAGTCACAATAAACGCTGGAATTCCAATGTATGCAACCCAGAAGCCTTGCCATGCTCCTATCACGGCTCCTATCAAAATACACAAAGGTACCGCAATCCAAGGTGAAATATCGTAATTAACCATTAGTACGCCAGCAACAGCACCAACAAATGCCATAACAGATCCAACAGATAAATCAACATGTCCTAATAATACGACTAAAAGCATACCTGCGGCTAAGACTAAAATATGACTATTCTGTAAAACTAAATTTGTAATATTCAGCGGTCTCCAGAAGATTCCGTCCGTCATTAACTGAAATATAATTAAAAGAAAGACCAAGATTATTACCATGCTGTAATGACTAAAAATCTCAGTTGCTTTTGCTTTGAACCCGTTCTCTTTCTTCTTTTTATTCAAAACTTTATCCACATTTTCCATGTTATATCACGTCCTCTTCTTCCATAGTCATAAGACTCATCAAAACTTCTTGATTCGCATCTTTTCTTACTACTTCACCAGTAATACGGCCTTCATTCATTGTGTAAATTCGATCGCACATTCCTAGAATCTCTGGCAATTCAGAAGAAATTATACATATTGCCTTTCCGCTAGCTGCCATTTCCTCAATAACTGTATAAATTTCATATTTCGCACCGACATCAATCCCCCGGGTTGGTTCATCTAAAAACAAAACATCAGGATCGGTCATTAACCATTTTGCTAAAACTACTTTTTGTTGATTTCCGCCACTTAAACTTCCCACATTTTGATAGATAGAACTTGTTTTCGTACGCATTTTTTTTCGGTAATCTTCAGCAACAGTTACCTCTTTTTCTTTATTCAAAATGCCATTACTACTGATCTTACCAAGACTTGCAATAGTTGTGTTTTCTCGGATATCCATCAACAGATTTAATCCTAATGCTTTACGATCTTCTGAAACGTATGCTAGACCATTCCGAACTGCTGTTGGAACGTCTTTAACAGAAATTTCTTTTCCTTCTTTAAAAACTTTACCCGAGATGGTATTCCCATAGGAATGACCAAAAACACTCATTGCAAACTCAGTTCGTCCCGCACCCATTAACCCAGCAATCCCGATTATTTCTCCACTGCGAATTTCAATGTTAATATGATCATTCATAATTCTTGAGGGATCATTGGGGTGTGTGACTGTCCAATCCTCAACTTTGAAATACACATCTCCAATTTCAGGTTGTCTGTTTGGGTAACGATTTGTTAAATCACGCCCAACCATTCCTCTAATAATTCGATCTTCTGAAATTACATCTTTCTCCAGAGTTTCAATCGTCTGACCATCTCGTAAGATAGTGATGCGATCAGCAATGCTAACGATTTCATTTAATTTATGAGAAATAATAATTGAGGTGATTCCTTGATTCTTAAATTCTTTAATTAAATCTAATAAATTTGCACTCTCTTCCTCATTTAACGCTGCTGTTGGTTCATCCAATATCAATAAACGAACTGATTTTGAGAATGCTTTAGCAATTTCAACTAGTTGTTGCTGCCCGACACCAATTTGAGAAACGAGTGTATTCGGATTGATCCTCAATCCAACTGTTTTTAATAAATTCTCTGTTTTTTTCTCAGTGATATCCCAATCAATAATGCCATGTTTTGCCTGTTCATTTCCCAAAAAAATATTCTCTTTAATTGATAAATAAGGACTCAAAGCTAGTTCTTGATGAATAATTACAATTCCTTTTTCTTCACTATTTCTTAAATCTTTGAACTTACAAATTTCTCCATCATAAATAATATCCCCTTCGTAACTACCATATGGATAAAGTCCACTCAACACATTCATTAGCGTTGATTTCCCGGCTCCATTTTCGCCGCATAAGGCATGGATTTCACCCCGAGCTATTCGTAGATTAACGTTGTCCAGAGCTCTTACACCAGAAAATTCCTTAATAATATTCTTCATCTCCAGAATATAATCTGCCACCTTATTCACCCTCTCTAAATTTAACAATACGGATATATAAAAATTTCTCTTTGAATTTGTCTGGCTTACAAAAATAATTGGAAGGGATCCAAAAACAGATCCCTACCAAGATTTCATTATTCTTTCAAATCTTTTTCTGTATAGTAATCTGTGTCAATTAACTCAGCTTTATAGTTATCTTTATCAACAGAAACAGGATTTGCTAGATAGGTTGGAACCACTTTTGCACCATTATCGTATGTTTCTGTATCATTGACAGGGACTTCTTTGTCTTCCTTGATTGCTTCGATCATTTCAATCGTATTTTTAGCTAAAATACGTGTATCCTTAAAAATTGTCTCTGTTTGTTCTCCAGCGATAATTGATTTCACTCCAGCTACCGTTGCATCTTGACCAGTAATAATAGGTAACTCTTTATCAGCTGAACCATAACCTACACCTTTTAAAGATGAAATAATTCCTAAACTAATCGGATCATATGGTGATAAAACTGCATCTAATTTTTTATCTGTATAATTTGCACTTAATAAATTATCCATACGTGCTTGCGCGGTTGATCCATCCCATCGTAGAGTTGCGATTTGGTTGAAGTCTGTTTGTTTTGAAGGAACAACTAATTGACCATTATCAAGATAAGGTTGAAAAATAGACATGACTCCATTGTAGTTAATCAGTGCATTGTTATCATCAGGTGAGCCCCCGAATAATTCAATATTAAATGGTCCTTCTCCATCTTTTAGTCCTAATTTTTCTTCAATATAAGAAGCCTGCAGTACCCCAACACCAAAATTATCAAATGTTGCGTAATAGTCAACATTTTCCGAATTCATCAATAAACGATCATATGCAATAACTTTAATATCTGCATCTGCTGCTTTTTGTAGAACATCCGTCAATGCTGAACCATCAATAGACGCGATAACTAGTGTATCCACACCTTTTGTAATCATATTCTCAATTTGTGCGACTTGATTTTCTACTTTATCCTCCCCATACTGTAAATCCGTTTTATACCCAAGTTTTTTCAACTCATCCACCATGTTGTTGCCATCCGCAATCCAACGTTCTGCTGATTTTGTAGGCATCGCTATCCCAACATAGCCTTTATCAGAGTCTCCACCACTTGATCCTGATCCACTACTACATGCGGTTAAAGTAACTCCTACAAGTAATGTCGTTGCGAGTGCAATTGCTTTTTTAAATCCAAAACTCATCTTGATCCCTCCAAATTTTGTTATTGCCTTACAACAAAAGTATAGCGCTTTCTGAAAGCGGTAACATTAGTAGCTTTTTCATTTTCTCTTGAATTTTTTTGGTATTTCCAAAATTAAAAATGAACCGTCTTGAATTTTTTTCGTTTTTCTTGAAATATTTTTTTTGATGAATTTTTTCTCGATATTTTTGGCCTTTCAATAAAAAATCTATATATTGAATCTAACGGTCCCATAAGAAATTCATTTGTACTCGTATTTTTGATATAATGAAAGCTGTTACATATTTAAGAAGTTTTTAAAATAAAGGATTAGGAAGAGGAGAAAAATTGAAAACGATAAAAATACTTCTCTTATTTTTATTTTTGGTTTCATTTACCGGTTGTAGTACACAAACACCCAATGAGAAAAAACCACTAATTATCGGTTTCTCTCAATCTGGAACTGAAAGTAATTGGAGAAAAGCCCACACTCGCTCAATTGTAAATGAATTAGAAAAAAATCAATATCAGGTGCTTTATCGGAATGGTTTTATGAATCAGGAAAGACAGATTCAAGATATTAGAACCTTTATTGCATATAAAGTGGACCTCATTATTTTCACCCCTCTCACAGAGACTGGCTGGGAGCCTGTTTTAAAGGAGGCTCAGCAGGCGAAAATTCCTGTAATTGTAGTAGATCGCCAACTTCAAGTTTCTGATAAGAGCCTTTATGAAACACGAATTGGACCAAGCTTCAAAGCCGAGGGTCATCGAGCGGGAATTTTCATTAATAACTTTTTTGCAGAAAATGAAGATGATGAAATTAACATTTTAGAACTATCTGGACTAAAAAATTCCTCTCCCACAATTTTAAGATCGGAAGGTTTTAGAGAGTGGATTGCTCGGGATAGCCGTATGAATGTTGTTGATACATTGTATGGTGATTTTATTCGTATGAAGGGTAAAGATCAGATGATAAGCTATCTTAAAGATCATGATCTGTCAAAGATTGATGTTCTATTCAGCCATAATGATGAAATGACACACGGGGTGTTGGAAGCACTAAAAGAAACAGATATCGTTCCTGGAAAAGATATTATAATCGTGACAATCGATGGGCAGAATGATATGGTAGATAAACTTCGCAGTGGACAAGTCAACTGTATTGTAGAATGTAATCCTGAGGTTGGATTCGACGTTGCAAATACGATTAATCGCTATTTTTCTGGCTTTTATAAAAATAAAGCTATTCCTAAAGAAATATTTGTATATGAAACAGTCTTTACTAAACAAAATCTCGATAATATCCCCCCAAGAAATTATTAAGGAGTTTCAATGAAAAAAAAACTAAGTATTAAACAGATATTTGCTCAAACTAATAAATTAATGCTTATACTAGCCGTTATGCCTCTTATAATCAGCATCACTCTTTATTCTAGACAACTATTTGTCTACCAAAAAGTACTCAAGAATATCGAACGTGCGAATCAGATTGTTGTAAAGGTTGACAAATTAGTTTTAGAAGAGCTGTGGGATTTGGTCTTTGGAATAGTTCCTGTAAAGGAGCATACTCAAAAAAATATTATTGATGACTTAAAAGAAGATGTTCAGCACATTCGAGGAAATATCCAATCTGATCAAGAAATCAGTTCTTTAAACGTTTCTGTTAGTATTATAAATACAATTGAAGACTACCAGAAACAAATTATTAAAAACATTCAAACTGGTGACTCTGTAGAAAAAAACGAAGCAATTATGACAGAGATAGACTCATTGACCAGACTTCTAACTGAACGATTGAAGGATTTTGTCCGAGTTGAAATTGATGTAGCTAGCACACGTAACCAAGAGATTATTCAGTCTCTTGTAGTTCTATCGTTAATTGAGCTTTTAATAATTTCAGGTATTATCTACTTTGTCCGAAAGAATAGAATTTTTATTAATGAACAAATTCAAAAGCCAATAAATGAATTAATCATTATGTCACAAGAATTAGCGGCTGGACATCTTCTGTATCGCATAGAACCATCAGATACAATAGAGCTTCGACAACTTACTATAAGCGTAAATAAAATGGCTGATGATTTAAATCGATTGCTAGAAGAAAATGTCCTCAAGCAATATCATCTTGCTCAAAGTGAAGTACGTGTCCTTCAGGCACAAATTACTCCCCATTTTATTTATAATAGTCTTGATGCTATTATTTCCTTAATTGAACAGCAACAGTACACAGCTGCTTCTGAAATGACCTATGCATTATCTGACTTTTTCCGCATTTCTCTAAGTAAGGGAAAAGAATGGATTCCTGTCGAACGGGAAATAAAACATGTTCACGACTATTTAACAATTTTAAAAATTCGTTATGGTGAAACCCTCAATTTCTCTATCAACATTGAGTCAGATTTACAACAGTTTAAAATTTTAAAAATGATTCTCCAACCATTAGTTGAAAATGCCGTCTATCATGGAACAAAGTTTATTCGTCGTCCTGGGAAAATAGAAATTATTGGAACCAGTATTAATGACAATATGCAGTTTAAAATAATAGATAATGGAATCGGTATGACCTTTGAACGACTATCCGAAATTCGAGCAGAATTGGAAAAAGGAATTGATTCAGATTTTAGTACTGGTTATGGTCTTTATAATGTAAATAAGCGTTTATTACTTTATTATGGACAAGATGCTGCACTTCAAATCCATAGTATCTATAAAAAGGGGACTACTGTCAGCCTTACAGTTCCAAAAATGAAAGGGGAGAATTAATATGACCTATAAAGTCTTTATTGTAGAAGATGAACATCTTATTCGTGAAACTTTACGTAACCAAGTCATTCAACTAGGTGAACAACTTCCCATTACTTATTGTGGTGAAGCTGGCGACGGAGAAATGGCTTTAGCGGCTATTACTGAGTTACTTCCAGATATTATTTTGACAGATATTAAAATGCCTTTCATGGATGGTTTGGAATTTTCTAAAGAAGCTAGGAAGTTATTACCTTGGAGTCGCATTATATTCCTCAGTGGCTTTGATGATTTTGAGTTTGCTAAGATAGCTCTTCAAGTTCAAGCAGATGATTATTTACTTAAACCTATCAAAAATCAGGAACTGTTTCAAACGTTGAACAAAGTAGTAACACTACTTGATCAACAAAAAAGAACAACATTTCAACAACCCTCGAAAGACATGATTTTAGAGCTTAAAAAAAATCATTTCCTTAACGGTCTTTTTAACGGAAAATTAACCTTGAGTGATGCTTTACAGCAATCAGAAAGTTTTTCCCGCTCTTTTGTTGGCAAAAAAATGACCGTATTATTAGCAAACAATCGATTTAATCAAAACTTCGAAGACTATGCGCATTTTACAGAGTATCTAAATTATCTTTTCCAAAATAATGAGTCTTTATTGTTTTCCAGTGTTTCTTCTAGATTTATCAAATTTTTGATTTTTGATTCTACTAAAGAAAAAGTACTAGAAATTGCCTATCAGTTAGCTCAGACTTTAATCCACGAACTGGAGCAGAACGATACAGACGAAATTTCTGTTGCTATCGGCTCTGTGGTAAGCCGCATCAGTGAGGTTCCTTCATCCTTTGAAATTGCACGAGATATGCTGGGAACGTATGGATATCTACGTACCGAAAAGATTTTTAGCTATGAGGATGACATGAAAGAAGGCGAGTTATCACCTACCCATCCATTTAAACTGGATCTAGCTACTGAGATTTCAAAATTACAGGATACTGACATTTCAGATTTTATTCAGAAACTATCCATAGACCAGAGCTCCTCAGAGCGAACAAGGATGTACCGATTTTTTATTCTGACGGAACTAACTAGCCTTGTACAAAAGAAAAAGAATATACCTGAAAATATTAGAGAAAAATTAAGAGATATAGATCAGTTGGTTTTATTAGCCAGCAATCGTCATGATTATCAACAAATATTAGATGAGATTATCCACTACTTGATTGACATAAAAATTCATCCCTCTATGTCTAAATATCAAAGCGTAATTGCGCAGGCACTTACTTTCATAAAACAAAACTATACGAATCCAGATATTTCTTTGAATATGGTAGCTGAGGAAGTTTCTTTGAGTCCTGCTCATTTCAGTACCATATTCTCACAATCTCTGGGGAAAACATTTATTGATTATCTAACGGATCAGAGAATTCAACATGCAAAAAAAATATTAGCTGAAACAAATCACCGTCTCTCCGAAATAGCGCTTGAGATTGGATATAATGATCCCAATTACTTTAGTTTTTTATTTAAGAAAAAACAAGGAGTTTCACCAACTGAGTATAGACAAAATAAATGATTTTAATATATTGTCTACTGAATGGCTATTTTTCAGTAGACAATATTTATTTTTTCAAAGTTTTCCATAATATTTCGTTCTCAAAAGTAGTTTCAATTAGAAATTGATAATCGCGTTTAACTCACCCTACACCCTAACAGATTGCACCTGTTTTTTACTATTCCCCACCTGAGCAAAAATACCTAGAATATTAGGATTTAATTCATAGTGATCCTGAATATACTGCTTTGTTCGCTCAATAAAATATCCTCGTAAAAACGTATAGAAAAAACCGGCGGGATTCTGGGTTTTCTTGTAGCGATAGATTTGTTCAAAAGCAATGACTAATGCAGATTCCAAACCCGAACGAAAATAGGGGTTTTCTTCAAACGTGAGTAAGTTTAAAAAATCAGCGGGTAAGCCAGCGCGGCGAAAACGATTCGTTGCATCAAATTTTGCTTTAAAAATCGTATCAATAAACCATTTTGTTTGAGTGTAATCACCTTTAGTAATTTGTTGAATACGAGCAAGCGTCTCTGCACCTAAAACAGATTGATAGCGAGTTTTTAAGCCATCACAAAGAATCAGATCGTTAGAATTCTCCGTATGGACCAAATTTGTTGACGCAGAAACCGTTGTTTCTCTTGTTTCTCTTGTTGTTTTTGAAATTACTTGTTGTTTTTCTGTACTTGTAAGCAGATTTTGCTGATTCGAAGATGCAGATTCTGCATTCTCGAAAGTGCAGGAAGGTTCTTTAATCTGATCAAAAGTGAATGTGTAGCTTAAAACAGAAACCGGTTGTTCGATTTTATTAAGCACACGTTCTTTTGTTGTTGTGGTATTTTTATAGGCTAGTTTTGGTTTGATTGTGTCACTAGGATTTTTCGGATTTGCCACATAAATCCGATAATTTTTAAGCCCACTTTTAATAACTTCAATTAAGCTCAGTCGTGCTAAATCATTTCGCAGGTCAGATACCTTTCGTACAGAGATATTTAATAAATCAGCGGCTTCTTCATTTGTAAAATAGATGAAAAAACGGTTGTGTTCGTCTTTCCATGTGTCATTTTCCTGTGAATTGTACATACTGCAGGTAACCCGCATCGTATAAAGAGCATGCAGCATGACAGCCTGCATGGATAGATCCTTATACAATGGATTGTTGAAAAAGTTTGTATTTACTTGGATATAGTTGCTTTTAGGTAAATTGTCTAAAGTCATTTCATTTTCTAATTTAAACATAAAAAAACCCCTCTCTTTATGATCCAATTGATAAGAAATCATAAAAATAAGGGATTTTTCATTGCTAAATAAACCTCTAATATTGTCATGAAGGCATATTTTTGCTATACTTATTTTAGATTGAATGGATTTCTTATCATTTGACAAGGACTGCGAATCCTTGGAATAGTTTAGATATCTAATTGCGAAATTGATATCTAGTATGAATCCTTAGCTAAGAGACTGCGAATCTCTTAGCTTTTTTTTATTTTCAATAGTTATCAACAGGGAGCAAATAAGGATTAAAACCGCTCTCTTAGTTATCCACAATGATAGAATACCATTTCTAATTTGAATAAGTAAAGCATAAAATTATCCACATTTTAATTGAAGTAAACCTAATTTGATGTATTTTACTAATTAAGGTAAACTTAAAAATAGAAAATATCAAAAAAAAGGTAAACTGTAATTGATGAAATACTCAATTTATAGTTTACCTTAATATTAGCAAAATAAATGATTAAACAATTTCCAAGAGTATAGCATCAAGTTTTTGTACTATTCGCTCTTTGATTTTTACTGATTTAAAGTAAACTTAATTAATGAAAATACAGATATTGCGGTTTACCTTTTATATAATTATTCCATATATAAAGTAAACCTTAATCATCTTGTTTTTATATATTAGGTAAACTCCAATCATTAAAAATTTATTTATTTCTAATTTTTTTTTAATTCTTTCAGTAATTTTTGATACTTAGGCTTTTCTCGATACTCTTGTAGCAACTTTTCTTCCTCTTTTAACAAAAATTCTTGATCTTCGACACTTAATCCTTTCTCAAAATAGTAATGATACAAGTAATCGATCATTTGGTCAGGTGTGTAGGTATCGAATTTTTTGTCGATTAAATTTGTGAGCTTGGCCTTAGTTCGTGCAGAAATTTTCTGCATTTCCAAGGCTTTTTGCAAAGGATCAGTATAAATAGGCTTACGTCCAACCCGCCCTTTACGCTCATGACTGGTTATTGTGACGACACTCGAAACAGACTGTTGGATTGCTTCATTTTGTGTATTTTCCTTGTGTAGGTCGGCAGACAGTTCTTTTTGAACAATTTCTGCCGTTGTGTAACGCGGACGTTGTAAATTTGAATCTTTTTCTTGAACCTCATCCTTATCCGCATTTTTTGTATTAGCTTTATTAAATTCCTGCAGTTTTTTTAGTGCTGTATTTCCACTATTAATCTTTCCCATCTCTTCAAGGGCGTTTTGTGTTTGATTATTTTTGTTGATGAGAGAGTTCATTCTCATTTTACGAGCCATTTGCTGCCACCCCCTACTCGTCTTCGACCATTTGACCGCCATTTAACCATTCAATATGGTTATCTAATTCATTAAGAATATCAATGAAAACAGCGTGTGCTTTGGCATCCCAGATATCCAGATTACCATTTTTATATACATCTAACGTTATTCCTGTACCATCATAACGTTTCAGACGACTTTGGTTTAAAACAACTGTATTCAAAAGATGATATCCATATAGTTCTTTTGCTTGTTGATAGACTTCTTGGTCAACAGCATCCCTTTTTTGCATCATGAAAGGAATAATACCGACAATTTCTAAATCAGTATCATAGGTTTCAACAAAAAAGTTCATATAATCAATATAAGATTGTGCTCCTTTAAGGGATTTTACTTGTGTTTGTAGAATAATGATGACGTATTCTGCAGTATACATAGCACAATTACTGTACGTAGATATAGTTGGTGGTACGTCAATGTAAATAACGTCATAAATTTCTTTCAATGGTTCAATTAAGCTGGCAAAGTATTGGAATTGTTCCAGTTTATTTCCTTCAAATTTTTGAATTAAGTAATCAGGAAATTCACTGAACAAAATATTTGCTGGAATTAGATCTAGATTAGGCATAATTGGATAAATACATTCGTGAATCGGTGCTCCCTGAACAGCATCCCAAATTGTTTTTGAAAATTCTATGCCATCATTACTAAAATTTTCAGCAGTCAGCTGCATCACATCGCTGGTATTCCCCTGAGGATCCAAATCGATAATTAAGGTTTTGCGTTCTTTTACTGCAGCACTTTCAAATCCAACCATCTGTACAGTAGTAGATTTTCCAACGCCACCTTTAAAATTTCCGATGACAAACGTTTGTGCTTTTTTTTCTGACATATGTATCCTCCTATAGTCACAAAAGGTAAACTTTAATAAAGATAAAATAATTGACCTGTGGTGTAATGATTACAGTTTACTATAATTATATTTAAAAAGCAAATCAATTATAGTAAACCTTAATTGATTTATAACAGTTTATTATATATATAAAAATAAAGTTTACCAGTATGTTTTAAAGTAAGCTTCATACACAGATAAAAAGTAAATCTATATAATTAGAGTATACTTTAATTATAGTAATAAAGTATACTCGGGATATATTAATCAGGTTATCTTTTATTGGGAAATAAGGTTAACTTTATAAAAGGTAAACTTCTGTCTATCTAATGTTTTAAAGTAAACTTCAAATAGATAATATTGATAAAAAATACTGTCATATAGGTAAAAATAAATATTTGAGGTAAACTTTAAAAATACATAGATAGGGTTAACGTATATATTATGTATTTAGGTACACTTTATTAATATAAAGTGTACCTAAAATAATATAATAAAGTTTTCTTTTTAATATAATTAAAGGTTTACTTTATAATACATAGATAACTTTATTGTTGATAATAAAGTATACTCTATTATTTAAAGTATACTATAACTTTGATATTGTAGTCTACTGTTAAATATATAATTACTTAATTTATATTAAAGTAAACGGTATTCGTTTTATGCTATTCGGGTAAACCTTATATTTAAGGTTTACCCGAATATATATATAGTGCCATTTATGTGTAAACTTCATTATGTAATATAAAGTTTACTTTAAATGGAATGTTTTTTCTTAAACCGTTTGCAAGCATATCATTTATGGCTTATATTTTAGGAAAATAAGAAAAAGACTACGAAAAATAATCCACTAAATAATTAAGAGCTTTAAAAAGTTCTTTGATGAAATTATGGATAATTGGAAAGGAAAACATGAAACACATTTCAGTACTGATCAAACCCGCCTCTTCTTTGTGTAATTTACGATGCAAGTATTGCTTTTATGCTAACGTTAGCTCTCTTAGAGAAGTGCGCTCTTTTGGCAAAATGAAACCGGAAGTCGCAGAAAAAATGATTGAAAACATTTATGCTGATTTAGACGATGGCGATCAGCTCACCTTGGGTTTTCAAGGGGGAGAACCCACCTTTGCCGGTTTGTCCTATTTCCAAGCAATTGTTGCCTTGGTAAAGGCACAAACAAAACAGATTCAGGTACATTATGCAATCCAAACAAATGGCACTCTGATCAATGAAAGCTGGTGTCGTTTCTTAAAAGAAAATAATTTCTTAGTGGGCTTATCGATTGACGGTCATCCGCTGTACCACGATTTGAATCGGGTGGATACAAAAGGGCGGGGGACCTTTCAACGGGTACTGCACACAAAGCACTTGTTTGATCACTATCAGATTGACTACAATGTCCTGTGCGTCTTAACGAACCCTTCGGCAAAGGAAGCCAAAAAAGTCTTTCAATTTATTAAAAAAGAAAAGATTGAGTACGTCCAGTTCATTCCTTGTCTGGATGATCTGGATGCCACGGAAAAAAGCTTGTATGCTCTGACTCCGAAACGCTTTGCCAGTTTTTACCATCAGTTGTTTCACTTATGGTTGGCAGAATTAAGACGCGGCCAGTACATCAGTATCAAATTGTTTGATGATCTGGTGAATTTATTGGTTCATCGGCAAGTAACCGCGTGTGGTATTCTGGGTAATTGCCAAGTGCAATATATCATTGAAGCCGATGGCAGCGTCTATCCCTGTGATTTTTATGTGTTGGATGAATACCGCATGGGTTATATTCAGGACCAGACATTGCGGGAGCTGTTTGAACAAGAGATTTCACAAAAGTTTGTGTGCGACAAGCCGCCGTTATCCGCTCTTTGTCAAGCCTGTCCGTTTCTGTCGATGTGCCATGGCGGGTGTAAACGCATGAAAGATGCCATGTATGTGGACGAGCAGGCACAGATTTGTGGCTATCGCTCTTTATTGAAAGAATTTATTCCTCATATTGAAGAAATTTTGAGCATTATCCAAGGAGGGGTGGCATGATTTTAACCGGTCTGATTTATTTTATCGTGATTATTTTGGCAAATTCCATCGGTGCGGTCTCAGGAATGGGTGGGGGCGTAATCATCAAACCGATTCTTGATTTTATTGGCGCCCATTCTGTAGCGGCGATTTCGTTTTATTCAACGGTCGCCGTTTTTACGATGGCGCTCGTCTCTACTTGGCGGCAGATAAAAAATGGGGTGGCAGTCAAAGGACGGGTGATTGGCTGGATTTCGTTGGGGGCTGTTATAGGGGGATTCTTAGGCAATGTAACGTTCGAAAGACTTCTGGAACTCTTTCAAAAGGATCAAATGGTCCAACTGATCCAAATTGGGTTGACCGTCCTTACCTTGTTATTTGCTTTTTTTTATACGAAATATGACTGGAAAAACTTCCATTTCCAATCCCTTGGCTGGTATCTGGCTTGTGGGCTGACTCTAGGCTTTTTAGCCAGTTTATTAGGCATTGGCGGGGGACCAATCAATGTCTCCTTATTGATGTTACTGTTTGCCATGCCTATCAAGGAAGCTACGGTCTATTCAATTGGGACGATTCTTTTTTCTCAGTTGGCAAAAATCGTCACCATTGGCAGTACCACAGGCTTTGCCCGGTATGATCTGACGATGTTGGCGTTTATTGTCCCCGCAGCGATTCTTGGGGGTTTGATTGGGGCAAAGATGAGTAACTTGTTGTCACCGAAAAAAGTGACACTGGTATTTCAAGGTGTTATTTTGCTAGTGTTATTCATCAATATCTATAATGGAGTACATTTATTTTAGAAAGAAGGAACAAAGATGATTCAGATTCCAGGAGGAACCTACGCCATTGGAACGGATTTACCTGACGGTTTTTCAACAGATAAAGAAGGACCTCGAATTTCAGTAACGATTGGGGATTTTTTCATAGATGAAACGACCGTGACAAATCAAGAATTTGAAAAATTTGTGGCGGCAACGAAGTATGTAACCGAAGCTGAAACCTTTGGCTGGTCGTTTGTTTTCCATTATTTTTTAAGGGATGAAGTAAAAGAAAAAAGTCGCCGAGTTCCACAGCTTACCTGGTGGTATGCGGTTGATGGGGCCGATTGGCGTCATCCGGAAGGTCCAGGAAGTTCAATCAAGGAACGAATGGATCATCCGGTCGTTCAGATTTCCCGCAACGATGCGGTTGCGTATTGTCAGTGGGCAGACAAACGATTGCCAACAGAAGCCGAATGGGAGATTGCGGCAAAAGGCGGAACAGATTCTGAACGTTATCCTTGGGGAAAGGAATTAATGGAAAACAATCAGTACCATTGCAATATTTGGCAAGGAAATTTTCCTATCACCAATGATTTGTCCGATGGGTTTGCCGGAACGGCACCTGTAAGAAGTTATGAACCCAATGGCTACGGGATGTATCAGGTGATTGGAAATGTGTGGGAATGGTGCAGTAACCCAGCACGAATTGATTTGACAGATTTTCAGCACAAGTCAGCGGCAGACTTTTGGGAAAGCAACCAAGAGAAAAATGATGCCAGGTATGCCACTCGTGGCGGTTCGTTTCTATGCCATCAATCCTATTGTAAAAGATACCGTCTTGCGGCTCGAAATGGCAACACGGGTTCGTCCGCAGCAAATAATCTAGGGTTTCGCTGTGTGAGAAGTCAATAACAAGAAAAATGGTAGTTGGTATTGTAAAAAATCCAACTATCTTTTTTGTTGTTAAGATAGTCAGAATACCTCTAAATCACAGTGATTATGGTACAATAGTCAAAAAGTAAAGGCATTTTTTTGGAGGTTTCATAGTGACTTTTTATAAAGAAAAAGCGTATGCGGCATATTTAGCAGAGCAAAAAGTGCTGACGGAGCTGTCTCAAGAAACATATCTAAAAGTAGTTCGCGATTTTTTTTCATTCATTGAAACTGCGGGCAGTGGTTATCAGGATGTGCAGACTATCGACAATGTTACCGAACATGAGATCCGACTTTATTTGAACCATTTGGTACGTTTAAGGGAAGATGGAGGAAGAGGATTTTCCTACAACACGCGAGTTCGCTATTTGTCGGTTCTGCGCAGTTATTTTGAATTTTTGATGAAGCAGCGATACATCACCGAACTACCAACATTGGGTCTAAAATTGGAGAAAGTGAAAGAGACAGTTGACACACAGCCCGTGACTTTTCAATGGTTGTCAGAATTACCTGAAATTTTGAAAAAAGAGCATTTGAGTATGGAGACTCGATTTGCTCTGTTATTACTTTCCAAACGAGTGACCATTGCTCAAATGACCACGTCGGGATTTTACCTACAATTAAAAACGATTCTTTTTACTCCAGAAGAACAGAAGTTTGTAGATTCTTATTTTCAATATATAAAAGAAAAGCAACAACAATTCACCAGTTCGGATTTATTTTTTAAAGAAGCAATGCGAAAAAATAAAAAAGGGGATACCCCATTTTTGTTGTCCCGTACGGCACTAAATAAGATTTTATCTAGAGAGCAGGCAAAAATCGGGTTTCCCGTAAAGCCGACCCAACTAATCAGGGAGGCAACATTAGCTTATCTTCAAGAAAATAAAGCACTCTCTGATGCAGTTTTGCTGGATAAGTTGAATATTACGTATCCCTATTTAAAAAATCTGCAGAAACAGTTGATTGTTAATGGCTGATGCCTTTTTAAAACGATAATAATGTTATGTAAACTTAGGAAAGTAAAAAATCATAATGAAGGGAGTGTCTTTTTATGCATACAATAACGAAACTAAAAATTGATTGTTCGCCACTGGATGTTTATCAGGCGTTTATTGATCCTGCTAAAATTAAAAATTTTTGGTTTTCTTCAAGTTCGGCTATTTTTGAAGAAGGAAAAACAATTCGTTTAACTTATGACGAGTATAGCTATCAGGGTGAAATGACAGTTATTGAATTGATTCCAAATCAAAAAATCAAGTTAGATTGGGAAGGTCATGAAGTAACGATTTGGTTGACAGGACTGGGGAATGGGACGATCGTCGAAGCGATTGAAGAGGGATTTGATGAACAGGCAGAAGATATTATTGATCAATTGGTTGATAATAAAGAGGGCTGGATTTACATGCTGACTTGTTTAAAAGCTTATCTTGAATTTGGTATTAGCACGTTACGAGCAAATTTAGTAAAATAGATCAAAAAATGACGCCAGAGCTGGCGTCATTTTTATTTTGTGATCTGTCATGAGGAAGCTTTGTTTTTAGAAAATTGGTAAAAACATCCGGCTAAGCTGATTAGAAGTAAAATCAGCAAGATACCGAGAGCTACTTGAGACCCGATAGTAGTTGCTGCTTGATAGGATTTGGAGCTGTGGGTTTGAAAGAAATTGATCACTACAGCAACGAGAGAAGTTGCGACTGCTCCGGAAAACTGTTGCAACGTATTAAAAATCGCATTGCCGTCATTTTGCAGTTCAGAAGGAAGTGTGTTCATTCCAGTTGTCATCAAATTACTGTAGGACAATCCTAAACCGATCATGTAAAAAACATGTCCGGCAATCAATCCCCACAATGGGCTGATTCCCAAAAGAAGCATCAGAGCAAACCAACCAATTGTTGCTAACACTAATCCGATAAGAATTGGTTTTTTGGGTCCGAGCTGATCTAAAATTTTTCCTGAAATTGGTGAAAGAATAGCACCAATCGCAGCACCCGGCAGCATAGCTAAACCAGCTATAAATGCACTTTGATCTTGAACGATTTGAATAAAATTTGGCAATACAAAGGAAATACCTAGCAGTAAAAATTGATAAACTAAAAAGCTAAATAGAAAAAGTCTAAAAGCTTTGTTTTTAAAAACAGTTAATTTCAGTAAGGGTTGCTCCAGCTTTATCGTCCGTCGATAGAATACTAGTGCGCCGCTTGCACCAATCAGTAGAGAGAGCCAACTGATTGGCTTGCCTAAAAGACTTAGAAAAATCAAACTGCCGCTAAATAAAAGTATCAGTCCTAGAAGGCTGAGAAGATCTAATCGGCCAGTTTTAATTACTTTGTTTTTAGGAATCGCATATAGACCGAGAATGAGGGAAAAAAGTAAGACAGGAACAAGGAAAATAAAAATATAGTGCCAAGAAAGATTGGATGTCAGGATTCCGCCATAAGTCGGACCAATGGCAGGTGCAATCGACGTAGTCAGCGTACCAAGCCCCATCATGGTGCCCCGCTGATTTAATGGGGCGTAGGTCAAGATGATATGAAACATCAAGGGTAATGCAATTCCGGTGGCAATTCCTTGCAACAGTCTTCCTAGGAGTAGAATTGTAAAATTTGGTGCAAGAAAGTCTGTAATCAATCCTGCAAGAAATGCCATGTTGGAGACAAAAAACAAGGAACGAATGCTAAAGTTTCTATGAAGATAGGTCGATAATGGAACAACGATTGAAATCATCAACAGGTAGATTGTTGTAATCCACTGGACGATGGAGGTACTCAATGAAAATTCCTCAATCAGAGTAGGAAAGGTAACGTTCATTGCGGTTTCAATCAAAACTCCCGCAAAGGACATGACACCAGTTGCTAAAACAGCCGGTGTTAAATGAATTTTTTTCTGCAAAAAGATCACCTCTTTAGTTATTTCGCACAAAAAAAGAGCCAATTTCTATCCGAAAATAGAAATCGCCTCTCTCTCGACACGCAAAAACGTGTTATCTGTACGATTATTAATCTAAAAGAAGGGTATCATAGGTTGTATTTTGATGCAAGAGATAAATTGAAAGTTTGCAGAAAAGAATCATATCTTTGATTTGTGTAAAGTTAGTCAAAAAGTAAAATAGTATGAGAAATCTTTAATTATTTCTCCCATGTTTGTAAAGTTGAGTTAAAATGTAAGCGGTTCATATGGGTTTTTGAACTTTTACTATTTGGGGAGGGAAGAAAAGTGAGGATACCCTATCGGAGAATCAGGAGAAAAATATTTTCAGGAGTATCATGGTCAGTAGGTTCTTATCTTTTAGTTTTTTTAATTCCTTTCCTCGTCGTTTCGCTCATCTGGTATGATACTTCCACGGAAAGTATTAACAAGCAAGTAACATTGACTGCTAAAAATCAACTGCTGCAATTAAAATATTCTCTGGAAAATAATTTTCTACAATTAGATAATATTACTCATCAAATGCCTTATGACCGTCAATTATCCTTAAAAAAGTTTGAACATCCTTACTATTCCCGCGAAGGACAGGCCAGCTTAAAAAAGAATATGATGAGTAACAAGCTAGTTGAAGAAGTCTATTTGCACTACAAAGAAAGCCCCTTTAAATTGTTTTCCTCAAACGGAACAATATCTGTAGAGGGTTTTTTAAGAAAAGAGATTCCCAACAATGTGTTGGGTGAAAAACAGTTAGTGACACAATTTGACTCTGCAATTCCAACTCTTCTGACCGCAGAAAAAAGCTTGCTTGATCGACATAATCCCAAATTTTTTTATATCGTACCATTACAAAGTGACGATATGACCGTCTATGGTTCAGCAATCTATTCAATCAAAGAATCTAGTTTGATTCAGATGCTTGATTTGACTAATAGTGACGGTGTAAGTACAAATTATTTAATCAACGAAAAAAATCAAATATTAGCGAGTACTGGTAATAATGAATTGAGGGATTATTTAAGTAGCTCAAAGCAAATTGCAGATTTAATGAAAAAAGACCATTTTCAGTTCAAGAATCAAAAGTACCTAACACAGGTTTTACATAATGAGGGGTTGCAGCTTACATTTGTTTCTGTTACTAACCCTGCAAAGGCGTTGGCTATCGTTAACCAGGTTCAAACTAGGTTTATTTTGATTTTTCTTGGGATTTTATTAGTTGGGCTTGTGGTCGTTAGTTTGATTGGATTATATTCTTATCGTCCTGTTCAAAAAATCAAACGTTTAGTAGACTCATACAACCAAAATGGGACTTCCGTCAACTCGATGGGAGATGTTCATGAGTCAATTGTACAATTCTTGAATGAACAGCAAGAATTACATGAGGAAATCCGTCTGCAAACACCACATGCACGGGAACAAGTCTTGAGAAAATTGTTAAGTGATCGTTTTAAGTCAGAGAAAGACCTTAAATTACTTTTACATTCTGTCCATGTAAATTTACCGGGAGAAAATTATTTTGTGATGATCATTGATGAGAAAACCGCCCGTGATACCTTGTCTAAGGATTTTTCTTTGATGGATTATTTAGAAAATGTAAAGGGAAACGGGTATACTGCGTATGCAACAGAGATTCTTTCCTCAGAAGTTATTGCTTTGTTGATTAGTTATGATCCGCAAATGACACAAAAGAAAGTGGTTCAGGAAATAAGTAAACTATTAAGGCGCTCGCTAGTCACCCTACCGACAATGGGAGTTGGCAGTATCGTTCATAGATTAACCGCATTTAATGTTTCTTACATTGATGGACTTGCAGCTCTTGATTAGAGTAGAAATGATAAAAAACTGGTTTATTACACTGAAATCTCTTCTGTAGAGTACTCCTCAACAATCAGTTATCCGGATAACAAAAAGTTAAAATTAATTCAAAGTTTGACCCAAGGGGATTTGGATATCGCTGTTGAAACTATTCAATGGCTAATCAAGCATGGATTGGAAAAACCTAAGTCAGTCACTGCCAGAAGAATGTATGGTTTTTATATCCTTAATACTATGGCAAAAACTGGCGGTGAGATTGTAGGAGAGCCACTTTTACAAATGGCAGAGGAAAGTGCAGGTTTTTCAACTCTACAAGAATTAGAAACCAGCTTGCTAGATATGGCAAAAATAATTTGTCAAATGGTGCAAAACAAGCCTCAAAATCAAGAATCGCAGCTAAAACGAAATTTATTTGAATATATCGAAGAGAATTTTATGTCTTCTCAGTTATCTTTAGAAATGATTGCTACAGAATTCAATTTATCAGTTTCTTATTTAAGTCGTTTTGTAAAAAAAGAAAGTGGACTGACCTTCTCCAAGTATATTCAAGAATTACGTCTAGAAAAAATCAAAAAATCTTTAGTGGAAACAGATTTACCAATCAAAGAAATTATTCGAAATTGTGGGTACTATGATGTTTCTAACTATACGCGAAAATTTCGCACGATTGTTGGAGTGACACCGGGACAATATCGAACCATCAATCAAGAAAAGGGTCAGCTTTACAAGAATAATTAGATGTAATCGTTAAAACCGAATGGTAGGGTATCTTTTTCAATCCTTACACCATTCGGTTTTATGATTTTGTTTACTTATTTTTATCAGCGATTTCCTCAACTAAAGTAATCTCGATGACAGGAACTAATACATTCGGTTTTAAAACGGGTAGAGTGATTACAATATCTTCAGGGGCGATAGTTGCTTCTGTAGAAGTAATTACTTCATCTGGATCAAATCCACGGAAAAAGATTTCCGAGCCATCATTTAGCAATCGAATGAACGATACTTTTCCTGCTAAATTTTTCAGATGGAGATTTCGATAAGGATAAGAATACAGGTGCAAATATAATTTATTTCCATTTTGTGTATAGCGGCAATCAGCAGGGGCTTCATAATCACTATGACGACAACCAATAACTGCTTTTTTGTGCAGACGCATCCAGTTCCCTATTGCCTGCATCCTTGTTATTGCCCGCTCATCTAGTTCTCCTCGTGGGTTTGGTCCGATATTCATCAAGAAGTTGCCATCTTTAGCGACTGTATCAATTAACATTTTAAGCAGCATTTCACTAGATTTCCATTCCTGATTATCTCGATCATAGCCCCATGTACCATACATAGTTTGGCAGGCTTCCCAAAGAACCGGCAGGCCCTTTTTTTCTAGAGGTTTATCAGGCTGAAATTGTTCGGGGGTTGTAATTCCACGACCTAATTCTAGGCGATCATTGATTAAAATATGAGGCTGCAGTTTTAGACATAGTGCTTCTAAACGTTGGCTATCCCAATCAATCGCTCCTTTACCTTTCGACCAGCCCCAATCGCGGTGACTGTAGGGGAAATCATACCAGATATAGTCAATTTTTCCATAATTTGTTAATAATTCGGTTACTTGCCCGGCTAAATAATCTTGATAGATGCTCATGTCCCGTGAGTCGTTTGTTCGGCGAGCTTCTGCATCGCTCCGCAATGGGTGAAGTCCATCTAAAGTAAAGTGTGGGTGATGCCAATCAATCAGGGAATGATAAAGGCCAATTTTTATTCCCACGTTACGAAAAGCAGGCAACAGTTCGGCCAATAAATCACGACCAAATTCAGTATTGGTTACTTTATAGTCAGTGAATTGACTATCCCATAAAGCAAACCCCTCGTGATGTTTTGTGGTGAAAACCATATATTGAATCCCACATTTTTTTGCTTCTTGTGCCCAGCTATCTGCATCAAATAAGTCTGGATTAAAATTTTTAAAGTATTTTTCGTAGTAAATTTCAGGACTGATTTGTTCGGTAGTCATAAACCATTCGTGTCGTGCTCCGACGCTGAACAGACCGAAATGGATAAACAAACCAAAACGATCATGAATGAACCAGCTTGGGTCAGGATAAAAATCAGGCCAGTTTTCAAATTTTTGCATTTTTTTCTCCTCTAATCTAAAAATTGTGTATCCATCATGGTTGTTTCTTTGATGCGCCATTGCCCATCTTCTAAAACAAAGGTATGGAAAGCTTGAGTGACATGGTCGCGATATTTTTCTTTTCCTTCATTGATTGTCTCTTGACGTGCTTCAACCAGTAGCGATTTTTTCTCCTGTTTGACTATTTCAAAGGATAATAGTCGATGGCGCAAATCATATTTTGAAAAAAAGGCGGTCATCTCTTTTTTTGTAGCCGAACGAGAATCTTCACTAATGGTTTTTAGATAATTATCAATATTTTCAGTTGTAGCAGCTGCCAGATTGTCTGTTAGCACTTGTAGGCAACGTTCTGCAATCTCCTGATTTTTGATATTTCCGGTTACTTCCGGTGTGGTATTTTTGTCCGTACCCTCAGTGCTGTTAGTAGCCTTACAGCCAACTAGTAAAATCAATAGAACGCAAAACAGCAGGAAAGTAATCCTTTTATTTATTTTATGTGCCTTCATTTTGCTTCCCCTCACACGTCAGAAATTTTACTGGCACTATATATTCCATGAAACAGATTCCGTCCGACACTTCCTTGTGTTTCAAATGGTGAGTCAAAGAGGAGTCTGGGCTCCTCTAATTCCGTTAACTTTTCAAGTCGACCATCCAGATAATTCTGTAAGCGCCAGCGAGCAGTTTCAATCCGGCTGATTAGACCACCATAACGTAAATCAATCACTTCATAGCCAAAGGGTTTGTTCCAATAAAACCATAGATTGCGATGAAAAATCTGTAACTTTTTGATTTCTTTTTGTAAAGATTCCAGTTGAGAAAGCAGGTGTTTGAGCTTTTCATGATTATCTTCTTGGTAAGCTTGAAGGAGTTCTGTTTCTATATCTGCTTTGATAAATAATACTCGTGCCAATTGTTGATAAAAAGCAAACATTTCCTGTGTCTCAGAAGTGAGTCGGACAGTCAATAAGTCTGTTGCTAATTTCTCAAAATGTTTTTTTAAGTGAAGGTTCGATAGATTTTTTTCGTATAAGCCAAAGAAAACATCCTGATATAATAATAGCTTGCTGCTATTGGAACCGTGAGGGTTGTTTTCGGCAACACCTTCTGTTTGGTCAAAATCATTTAGTAGCCAAAAATCTTCAGCATTTAGATGATGGAACAGTTGAAATCTTTCTGCAATCAAGGTTTCAGAGGGATTTTCTTTAAATTGTTCTTCACTAAATTGCTGTAGCCCCAGCAGGCTGGCAATCAGAGGTGTTTCTGCACCGTCATCACCCCATAGTGTGGCATAGACTTCCTTAATCTGCGCTTTCTTGGCGGCTGCCAAACCTGCTTTAGTAGTGGCAAAGGATTTTCCATAATTAGGAGCTAAGCCATTCCAAGTCCAGACACCTCCAGCAAAGATCAGCGGGCGTTCTAACTTTTTATGATTGGAGAAAATAGTGGTATATTCTTCTTCTTCGTGGTGATAATAATCCCAGCAAACCATATCGATAGCGGGCATATTATCAATTAATGATTTTGGAAAGGAAATATTTTTGTCATAGTAATCACCTGAATTGGAGCCAATTCTAAAAAACATATCACTCCACATCATCGGCTTTAATTGATAGTTTTCGCAAATTGCAGTTACTTTTTGTAAATGCTTCGTCATGATTGAAAATGAATCTTCTAGCCCATGTTTTGCAAGGTAATGTCCTTTTCCTAAATCATGCGCTTCATCCATACCGATATGGATTTTTTTTGTTTTGAAACATTCAGCGATGGATTTGATTGCTGCCTGTAAAAAAAGATAAGTTTTTTCTTCGTCAACTAATAAAATATCAGAAGTATCTCTCATACCGTTTGCAAAACCCCATTTCAACGGATTCGTCAAATGGGCAAGCGTTTGAATTGCAGGTACTAATTCAATACCTAGCTGATCTGCATAGCTGTCTAATTCCTTTAATTCTTCTTGACTATAGCGACCTCGGTAATGGCCAAAATAGGGATATTCTGGAATCTCATAAGTGTCTTCCATGTACATCATTACCGTATTTAAGCCCATCTTACTACAAAGAGTAATGAAACGTTTGAGCCTAGGCACAGTCATTACCGCATTTCGCGATAAATCTAACATGGGGCCAATTTTTTCAAAGTTAGGTATTTCTTCATAGGTGAATTCTTCTTCATTCCGCGCTAACCATAGGGTAAGCCCACGAAAAAGATGAGCTTTTTCCTGATAATAGATCGTTGTTTTCTGGCTAGAATTTTCAATTTTTAATAAATTAAAGTGTTGAATCAACTCCAGTTTTTTCCCAGTTTTACTGGGAGCTAGTCCTAGCTCCGGTAAAATGATTTGTAAAAATGAATCTAAATTTTCATGGGTAGTTAATTGAATATCCAAGGGAATCCTTCCTTTCTAGTAATCGCTTTCACACCTTAGTATACTCAAGAAAAGAGTGAAAGAAAGACCTTTATCGGAAACACATAGTCGGCAAATTTTACACATTATACTTTAAACGTTTTTAGAATTACATATTGCAACAGGTTCGGCCATTGATAAGATAAAGGTATGGAAAGGGTGATTGAAAATGGTAGTTTGGTCACAGGAAATGTTGGGGAAAATTAATCAGAAAATGGAAAGAGTCAATGATCGTAACTTTGGAAAAATTCCCTATTCTGCTGAGGATGGGAAGTACAATGATTTATCCGGTGGATCAGTTGATTGGTGGACGAACGGTTTTTTTGCGGGAAGTTTATGGCAACTCTATCAGTGGAATGGTAACGAAGCATTCAAAGAGAGTGCGATTGCCATTGAAAAAAAACTGGATCATGCCTTAGAGGATTTTGTGGGCCTGCATCATGACGTAGGATTTATGTGGCTTCACACAGCAGTGGCTGATTATCGAATCACAGGAAATGAAAAATCAAAAAAGAGAGGGTTGCACGCTGCGAGCTTGCTGCTTGCCCGGTTCAATTTAAATGGGCGCTATCTTGTAGCGTGGAATTGTGAAGTGCCGGGTTGGGCAATCATTGATTCAATGATGAATATTCCTATTCTTTATTGGGCCTCAGAACAGCTGGGCGATCCTCGGTATTTACAAGTTGCCAAAGCTCATGCAGACACTTTGGAGAAATATTTGGTACGGTCAGATGGTTCGGTGGGGCATATCGCAGAATTTGATCCACAGTCGGGATTGTTCAAAAAGCTTGTTCGTGGTCAAGGATATTCCCCAGAGTCTTCTTGGTCACGGGGGCAGGCGTGGGCTATTTATGGTTTCGCTTTAAGTTATCGATATACAAAAGAACAGCATTATTTAGACACTGCCAAAAAAATTGCCAATTATTTTATTGGAAATGTATCACAAACTGAAGCTGTTCCATTGATTGATTTCCGGGCACCACTAGGTACAACAAAAATCGATACTTCCGCTGGAGCGTGTGCTGCTTGTGGATTTTTAGAAATTGCTGAGCATTTATCTGGTATGGAAGCCCGCTACTATCACAAAGCAGCTGAAAAAATTTTGCAGGAATTAGCGGATAATTATATCGATTTAGATCTAGAAAAGGATGGAATGTTACAAAAATCGAGTCATTCCTACCACCAAAAAGCAGAAACTGAAATCCATCTGGTGTATGGAGATTACTTTTTCATTGAAGGAATTTTGAGGCTAGAAGATCAGGCACTAGCAATTTGGTAAAAAAATATACAGGATAAAATAAAGAAAACCAAACGGTTAGGCACACTGCCAGTTTGGTTTTCTTTATTTTATTACTTTAGAAATGTCAGTAGCTTATTTACTTTTCGGGTAAATTATTACGTTCAATTTTCAACATAGCCTGCAGAGAGAACCAACTGACAGGTAAAACTAATAGTGGGATAAAGGCAACCAGCGTTAGAATCGGTAAAAAAGTAGCAAGTGCGGTAACTAAAAGAATACCAATAATCATAGCCAAGCTTTCGATGAAATTACTGATGGTTAAAAAGAAGGCTTGTTTAAAATATTGAATTAGGCGCATGTCATAGCGAAGAAAGGCTGGGAAAAGATAAAGGCTGACCAGCAGGGCAAGAGCGAATAATACGATCAACCCTAAATGGATTACTTGATTTTGTAAAAAGTTGCTGACTACTCGTAAATCAATCCACAATACGGCGAGAATCAATAGTTGAATCAATCCCAATTGATTAACAGATCGAAAATTCTTTTGATAATCTTCCTTATACCATTGAAAAAGATAGGAAGGAAATTCCTTGTTTTCAAATAAATACTGAAAAATATGAATCAATGTAGCGGTTGCTGGAAAAATACCCAGCACGATGCCACCACATAAAGTAAAATAGCTCCAAAAGAAATGTAGTTTAATGAAGGCGAGTAAAAGTTCACCAAAAGAATAGGTAAGTTTAAAAATGCCTTTAGGCTGTTGCATGATAAATTTCCTCCTTATTTATATCTTAGTAAGAATAGTAACATTTTGAATAAATCCTTGAAAGCGTTTTTACAAAAAACATGTTCTAGCTTGATTTTACACATTCCTCTTTTGGCTTTTTTGAGTAAAGCATTAGCATAAATTTATTCAAGCTATTTTTTTACATATTGGAAAAAATTTCCACATATTGTTGAACAGATACGAAGTGAGTAGAGTAAAGATAGAAAAGAAAGGGGTTACATACAATGGGAGTTTTACGCGGCGACATAGAAGAAGCGAAAAACGAAACGTTAGATGAGACAATTTATCCCGAGACTGAGATGTTGGAGAAAAGACTAGAGTGGTTTAAGGACTTAAAATTTGGAGTCATCTTTCATTATGGTTTATATGCTCAGGCAGGAATTGTTGAATCTTGGCAATTATCAGAGAAGGATGAGTGGGCACGACAGGGAAGGGAATTCAGAAAAGACTTCAAACAGCTTCAACTTGATTACTGGAACCTGATTTCCACATTTAATCCCACTAAACTGGATGCAACAAAATGGGCCAAGGTGTGTAAAGAGGCTGGATTTAAATATTGTATCTTTACAACGAAACATCATGATGGTTTCTCCATGTACAATACTTTAGAATCAGAATACAAAGTTGGCGGGAAGTTGAGTCCTTTTAAACGAGATATTTTAAAAGAAGTTTTTGAAGCTTTTAGAAATGAAGAAATTGCCATAGGCGCTTATTATTCAAAAGCGGATTGGTACTCTCCGTACTATTGGTTAGATGATGAAGCGGTTAAAGGTAGAAATGTCAGCTATGATACTCAAAAATATCCAGAAATCTGGAATCGATATGTCACATTTGTCCATCGTCAAATTCATGAAATCACTCATAATTATGGAAAAATTGATTTATTATGGTTGGATGCTGGCTGGTGCGGACAAGGAAAAGAAGATTTGGATATGAATCGTCTGGCTGAAATTGCGAGAGAGAAACAGGATGGTTTGATTATTGTTGATCGAATGATGGGGGGACGGCATGAGAATTATGTGACCCCAGAACGAAAAATCCCCGCTATTGAGGATATTCCTAAAAAAACTTGGGAAAGTAATATTCCTATCGGTAATGATTGGGGGTACGTACCCCACGATACTTTTAAATCTTCCCAAGAACTCATAGAAACTCTGGTAGATGTCGTGAGTAAGGGCGGAAATCTGATTTTAGGTGTCGGTCCTACCCCTGAAGGGACTTTTACGGAAGAAGAGATGCGAAGACTATCTGAGATAGGTGAGTGGCTCAAAATTTATGGATTGGGAATTTACGAGACCAGAGCAGATCCAAAAGAATGGGCTAATGGTTGGAAGTTGACATACGGCAAAGATGGTAAAACGCATTATGCTTTTCGAAGCGTTCAAGCTGATAGTCGAGATATTTATTTACCAGATATTGATGCTTCTAAAGAAGCCATAGTCAAAGATCTGGCTACCGGAAAGGAATTAGCAGTTTTTCTAAATAAAGAAGGAGTAGGATACATTCCTTTTAAAAGTCTAAGTGTACCAACGATTGGTTGCATAGGTATATCTGTTTTAACACAGTAGAAAGAAAGCACATATTGCAAAGTAAACGCATTCAAAAGATGATGTGTACAGAAATATATTTCTAAAATAAACGAAGACAAGGAGGAAAAAAACATGGAACATGCAACAATGAGGCATCAACCTGTAGTAAAACAAAAAACAAAATGGGAGAAAATAAAACTAAAACTCTATCATAGTCGACAACTTTATCTCTTTGTCTTACCTGCTTTCTTAGTCATTGCGATTTTTTCTTATGGTCCAATGTATGGTGTAATAATTGCATTTAAAGACTATATGCCTTCCCTAGGGATTCTGGGTAGTCCATGGGTGGGGTTCAAACATTTTCAACGTTTTTTTGATTCTTATTATTTCTGGGACTTGATCAAAAATACATTAGGAATCAGTTTTTATTCTTTAATTGTTGGATTCCCCTTACCAATCATTTTAGCATTAGGATTAAATGAGTTGAAAGATGGCCGATTCAAAAAGTTCACACAGACGATTACTTACGCACCAAATTTTATTTCAGTCGTGGTTGTGTGTGGAATGGTTATTGCGTTTTTAACACCATCAACGGGGATCATCAATCATTTACTTGATTTCCTAGGTTTCGAACGGATTTCTTTTATGACGGATCCAAAGTGGTTCAAGACAGTTTATGTGTTATCTGGAGTTTGGCAGGGTACTGGATGGGGATCGGTCATTTATCTGGCAGCTCTTTCCGGCGTTGATACACAATTGCACGAGGCAGCAACTGTAGATGGCGCAACTCGTCTGCAACGAATCTGGTACATCAATATACCAACCATCATACCGACAATGGTTATTTTGTTAATCATGAATGTAGGTAGTTTAATGTCTATGGGTTACGAGAAAATCTTGTTAATGCAAAATGCGTTAAATATGGATTCATCAAATGTAATCGCTACCTTTGTATATAAACAAGGGTTGTTGGATGCACAATATAGTTATGCATCTGCAGTGGGACTTTTCAATGCTGCAATCAATGCCTTTTTGCTGATACTTGTTAACAAGATATCACGTAAGGTCAGTGAAACTAGTCTTTGGTAGAAAGGAGAGGTATCAGTGAATGTAAAAACCATTAACTCAACAAATCGCGATAAAATATTTATGGGCTTCGTCTATTTATTTATTGCTATCGCATTATTCTTAGTTTTGTATCCATTAATCTATGTAATCAGTGCATCCATTTCAAGTCCAACGGCTGTGAATTCTGGGGCAATGTGGTTACTTCCTAAAAATATAACTTGGGAAGGATATAAAACGATCTTTACTTATAAAAGTATTTGGCAAGGTTATCGCAACACAATCTATTATACCGGTCTCGGAACCTTGATTAATCTTGCTTTTACCTTACCTTGTGCTTATGCTCTGGGACGACCAGAATTTTTTGGTAAAAACCTCTTTATGAAATTTCTAATGGTCCCAATGTTTATTGGTGGGGGATTAGTACCAACATACTTATTGATTAAAAACTTAAATATGGTCGATTCTGTTTGGGCATTAGTCATTCCAGGAGCCGTGTCTGTGTATAATATTGCCATTACACGGACGTTCTTTCAATCTACGATTCCTCGGGAGATGGAGGAAGCAGCATTAATGGATGGATGTTCCGATTTTCAAATGTTTATTAAAATTGTTTTACCATTATCAATGCCGATCATCGCTGTAATGGGATTATTTTGTGGAGTAGGTCACTGGAATAGTTATTTCAGTGCATTGATCTACTTAACTAACAAATCCATGTACCCTCTACAATTAATTTTACGAGAAATTTTGGTCAATCAAGATATGGCAAAAGGCAGTACAGAAATGACTGCTGCTGCCGCTGAATTAGCTTATAGTAAACAACAATTGGCACAGGTTATTAAATATGGAGTCATGATTGTTTCTACATTACCAATTATTATGATTTATCCATTTTTACAAAAATATTTTGTTAAGGGTGTAATGGTCGGCTCATTAAAAGGTTGATCAATAAATAATTGAGAAGAAAGTGAGAGAAGAAAATGAAAAAGAGATATTTTGCGATCGCGTCACTATTGTTAGCGACAACGTTATTGGGAGCTTGTGGATCTACTGGAGCAAAATCCAAAGAGGAATCAAATGTCAAGGTAGAAGAAACAGGGATGCCAATTGTCAAAGAAACATTAAAGATGAGCATGATGGCACCGGGCGGACAAACAGAATGGGATGACATGGCTTCAGCACAAGCATTGGAAAAGCTGACAGGTATTGACTTTGACTATATCACTCCCCCGTCAACAGATTTCAGAGCTAAATTAAATTTGGCATTTGCGTCAGATGAATTACCAGATGTCATTTTTGGAGCCGGTGGGGATTTAACAGCAGCGATGCAAACGGATTATGGTTCACAAGGTATTCTGTTGCCTTTAGAAGATTTGATTGAAGATTATGCACCCAATTTAAACAAAGTATTGGAAGAAAACCCTGATTTCCGTAAATCAATCACCGCTCCAGATGGGCATATCTATTCCTTGCCTAGACTGTATCCAGAAGAAACATCCAATCCACTATATATTTCACCACTATGGTATAACGGAGATTGGATGGAAGCATTGGGCATCAAAGAATTGCCAAAAACAACCGATGAACTTTACACGTTGTTAAAACGATTTAAAGAAGAAGATCCTAACGGGAATGGCAAACAGGATGAAATTCCATTATCTGACGGAAATAAATTGTTAATCATTCGTCACTGGTTATTGCCAGCTTTCGGAATGAAAATCTGGGGCATAGAAGAGGTTGATGGTGTCGTTCGTTTTGCACCTTCAACTGAAAACTACAAAGAGTACCTTACATTTATGAACAGACTTTATTCTGATGGTTTGCTGGATAAAGAAGTTTTCTCACAATCTGCGGAACAGTTTCAAGGAAACACCGAAACGAATAAAGTTGGTTTGTTTGGAGCATATGCTTCCTACATGGCTACTGGAAAAATGCCGGAGGAAGCAATTACCGATCCAATGTTCCAACAATTAACTTCAGACATTCAGGACACACCTTTAGCACCTGGGCATCCACGAGTATCTTCCGGTACATTCGCAATCACTCATAAGTGTAAGAGTCCTGAAGCTGCGATGCGTTGGGCGGATTATCTTTACACAGATGAAGGGGCAGATTTGATGTCAAAAGGTCCTGAAGGTACTTTCTGGGAATATGAAACCAATGATGCGGGAGACAAGGTTCGTGTCTATAAGGGAGAAAACCTGCAAAAAATGGAAGAAGATCGAGGAAAAGTTGGAATGGACTATGGTTTAGTTGTACCTGGACTAGCAAATGACAACCAACCAAATGCAGTCAAGGCACAAGTAAATGATCCAGATACCAGTGTTTGGAATGAATTTAGCCAAAAAGAAGTTATCGAAAAAGTTATGCCATATGCGGAAGTACCTTTTCCAATTGTGTTTATGACGAAGGACGAATCGGATAAAATTGCTGCCAATGCTACAGATATTACAACTTATGTAGAGCAAATGGAAGCGAAATTTATTACAGGTGTTGAAAGCTTGGATAATTGGGATAATTATACGAAAACCCTAGATTCTATGGGACTTGATGAGTACATCAGTGTTTATCAACAAGCATATGATCGTTGGGAGAAAGCAGAATAAGCACAAGAAACGAAATGGGTGGACGAATTGTTTCAAACAATTCGTCGCCCTTTTTTCAGAGAGTGAGGAAGAATAGGTGCAAGAAACTGTGAATTCAGCCAGTATCAATCATTGTTTGAAAGCGTGGGATGCAAAGAAGTGGAAAGAATACCTTTATCGAGAAAAGCCTCGATTGGTAACTAAAGACGTCACATCATTAAAGGTTTGTGGGAGAAAATCAGTCTATGCGGAAGATTACAGTTATAGCCTCAAAAAAGCAGAAGAGTTGATGGATAATTGCTTTGCTTTTACTGATCCGTGGGACATGGAGCGGTGCCGTGAACCCCACTATTTCTCCTCTGTTAAAGCTATTGATTGGCAATTTGAACGAAATGGAGACAACGAATGGTTGTTTATGCTTAATCGCCATCAATATTTGAAACATTTGATTTACAGTTATCTTTTAGAAGGAGAAAAAAAATATCTGGAGAAATTTCAAGAGATTCTTTGGCACTGGTTGAAAAATGAGCCCTTCGCAGAAACTAAAAGTTGGTCTTCCTGGCGAAGTATCGAGATGGGTATCCGATTGAAGCAGTGGAGCCATTATCTCGCTCTTTTAGTCGCTGAAGACCAATCAAAGAATATTTTATCAGCAGAATTTCTAAAGGATTGGATAACTTCTTTTGTGGAACATTGCCACCATTTGACAACTGAAAAAAATTTGGCAATGGCATACACAAGTAATTTCAAGTTTTTAGAGATGAATGGAGTATTTGTTGCCAGTTGTTTTTTACGAGAATTTACTGAAGCAAAAGATTGGTCTAAAACAGCCCTCGAGGTATTAAAAGAAAGTTGTCAATTGCAGGTAACGGAAGATGGGTTTCACTGGGAACAATCTTTCATGTATCATCATGAGGTTGTGCTTTGTTTAGGAGAAGTCGTCTATCTGGGCAGAAGGCTTAAAGTAGAAATTCCCACGATTCTATCAGAAACGCTAACAAGAATGATTCAAGCTTCTTGTAAGTTGACCACTTCTGATTTGCAACAAATCCCTTATGGAGACAGTGATGAGGAAGAGTTGTCTTCCTTGTTTGCTTGGATGGCAATTGTTGGTCAGAGTCCTGAAGCCAAGTGGCTCTCTCAACGCCTTTCTCTTGATTTTCTTTTTCAGTTGGGGGAAGAGGCGGAAGGTCAATTGCAGCAACTGCCGATAAAAGAAATTTCTTATACCAGCTCCGCCCTTGAACAAGGAGGATTATTCTTTTTGAGAGACACCTATCAAAAGGATGGCACATATACATTGATTAAAAATGGTCCTCATGGTGGCGGTCATGGACACAGTGATTTGTTGAGTTTAGTGATTCAACATCAAGGAGAGATGTTGTTGTCTGATTCCGGCCGTTTTACTTATGTGGAAGGCAGCAAAGCCCGACAAAAATATAAAGCTGCGAGCGCTCATAATACAATCATTGCAAACCATGAGGATTTTACTCGACAGAATGGTTCTTGGGGATTTCATGAAATTTCTCAAAGTTTAGTTAATCAGTATCGTTTTACAAGAAAATGGGATTATGTTCTTACAAGTCATGTACCTTATCAAGACGCGCCAGTCTATTTGCAAAGAGAAGTTCTTTTTATAAAAGAGGGGATTTGGTTAATCATTGACCGAGGCATTTCTGATAAAGTAACTGCCTATCAACAATTTTTTAATTTTCCTAAAACGTCCGTCAGTATGAAAAAAAATCAGATTTACTACGAAGGAACCAATAGCAACTTGTATCTGCAACTCATTCAGCCTCAACAGATAGAGGTGATGGATAGTAAATATTCTCCGGAATATAATCGCGAAAAATCAGCAAAACGAGTGGTTCATTCATTTTCGGCAGAAAAACACATGACACAATTTACTTTGATAAGCTTAAATCACGAACTTCAAAGTGAAACAATTCAAGCTACAGATCACGTAGGAAAAGAACTATCAGCTCCATATCTTCATATTTTTGCTTTCGAATATAAAAATCAAAACTATCGAATCATTTATAATGATGAACAGCAACCCATACCACCTCGACGTGTGCATTTTGTAGAAGGTGTCGGAATCACCGAACGGTTTGTTCTGCTTAAGGCAGCAGGTAGGAAAAATCAGTGGGAAAAAACAATAATTAAGACGTAATTTAAAATGGAGGAGATAATCGTATGTATCAATTTCCAAAAGGATTTTTATGGGGAGCAGCAGCATCTGCTCCTCAGACAGAAGGAGCAGCACTAATTGATGGCAAAAGTCCCTCAACTTGGGATAAATGGTTTGAGCTTGAACCAGAACTATTTTACGAAAATATTGGTCCCGAAAATACTTCTAATACGTATTCTTTGTTTAGAGAAGATGTCAGCAAGATGCAGGAAATGAGACTGAATTCTTATCGAACATCTATCGCTTGGACCCGACTTTTGCCGGATGGTAAAACGGTCAATCCCAAAGCGGTTACTTTTTATCGTGACTATTTTCAAGAGATGCTGGATAAAGGGATCGAGCCGATTATTAATTTGTTTCACTTTGACATGCCTTGGTGGCTAATGGAGCAAGGTGGTTGGGAAGCACGACGTTCAGCGGAGGATTTCGCTTTTTATGCAGAAACAGCTTTCGAATTGTTTGGTGATTTAGTAAAAAAATGGACTACTTTTAATGAGCCGTTGGTCCATATTGAGTGTGGTTATATGGGAGATGCCCATTGGCCAAAAGTTCAGAGTTTTCCTCGAGCAATTCAAGTTGGTTATCATACATTATTAGCTCATGCAAAAGCAGTAGAGAAATATCGTCTGGCTAAAAATAACGATGGACAAATCGGAATTATTTTAAATTTATCTCCTGTCTATCCCAAAAGTACAGAACTACAGGATAAAGATGCAGCAAAATGGGCGGATCTTCTTTATATTCGGAGTTTCTTAGATTGTGCTGTTTTTGGAAAATTTCCAGAAGAACTAGTTTCAATCTTAAAAGAAGCTAAACTGCTACCCAAAACAATGCAAGGAGATCGAGAGATTTTTGCAGAAAATAGGGTAGACTTTATTGGCTGTAATTATTATCAACCTTTGCGAGTTCAAGCACCTGTTGTGGCTCACCGACCAATTACAGGGCCTAGAGATTTATTCAGAGGATACGATTGGCCGGATAAAAAAATTAATCCCTATCGTGGTTGGGAAATTTATCCTGAAGGTATCTATGACATTGCTATGAGGTTAAAAAACAGCTATCAAAATATTCCTTGGTATATTTCAGAAAATGGAATGGGGGTCTCAGATGAAGAAAGATTCGAAAATACAGAGGGTATGATTGAGGATACTTATCGAATCGAATTTTTGGCGGATCATTTGAAGGAATTGCATCGTGCGATTGAAGATGGTTCCCCTTGTTTTGGTTATCATATGTGGACATTTATCGATTGCTGGAGTTGGTTGAATGCTTATAAAAATCGTTATGGGTATTATCGTGTTGATTTGAAAAAAGAATATGAGCGAAAAGAAAAAGCATCGAGCTTTTGGATGGCAGATGTGATTAGGAAGAATGGGATAGAACCAATAAATAACTAAAAAGCTGATTAGTATCTCAAGGATGCCATTGAATTCAGTTACAAAAAGCGTTATCCTTTTACCGTTGTTGAATTAATCAACTTTTAAATTGCAACCGCTTAAATTGACCGAAAGGTAATTCTAAAAATTAATTGAAAAGAGTGAAAATGTGAAAATTCAATATTTTGGTACTGCAGCTGCAGAAGGAGTTCCTGCTCTTTTTTGTGATTGTTCTGTTTGCCAAGAAGCAAAAAAACGTGGAGGAAAAGATATTCGTAGTCGTTCACAGTCGCTGATTGATGACCAAATTCTGCTTGATTTTCCCGCAGATACGTTTATGCATTATTTAACGTATGGATTTGATTTACCAAAGATTCAACATGTGCTGATTACCCATACTCATTCTGATCATTTGTACGCAGAGGAGTTAGTAATGCGGTTGAGTGGGTATGTTGCCAAGGTGGAAAATCCGCTGCATGTTTATGGAAATACGGCAGTTCTTCAACAATTAAAGCGGGTGTTTGATATGGAAGGGTACTGGGAAGAAAGTCGGATTGTTTTTCATCCGGTTAAACCTTTTGTTGCATTCTTCATTATGGACTATCAAATCACACCTTTGCTGGCAGACCACGATCCCAGGGAAGAATGTCTTTTCTATGACATTGCCTCAAAGAATAAACGACTTCTCTATGCGCATGACACCGGCTATTTTCCAGAAGAAAATTGGCAGTATTTTTCTGACGAACGACCACATTATGATTTAGTCAGCATTGATTGCAATGCACAAAACCATGATTCAACAAAAAATCATATGGGCTTTTCTGCAAATTTACTTGTCAAAGAGCGGCTGATGCACTTGCAGGCAGTAAACGAAAAGACCCTCTTTGTCTGTAACCATTTTTCCCATAATAGTGGATTGTTACATGATGAGATGGTTGAATTGGTATCAAAAAAGGGATTCGAGGTCGCTTATGATGGTATGATCAAGGAGTTTTAACATGACAAAATGGATAGATAAAAAGGCATTTGGGAAAATCTTTATCGGCACCCTGTTGATGGGGTTTGCCTATGCTCAGTGGATGAAACCTAATGAAATCATTAATGGTGGTGTAACCAGTCTAGCGATGATTACCAACACCTTAAGCGATTTTCCACTACTAGTTTTAACAAATGGCTTTACACTAGTCCTGTTGATTATTAGTTGGTTTTTTCTTGGATCAGACAATTTTTTTCGATCGTGTCTTTCAAGTGTTTTTTACAATGTATTCTTCAGTTTTTTTTACTTGATGCCATGGTCGCTGAAAAGTAATCTGCTAGTAGAATTTTTGCTGGCAAATTTATTTATTGCTGTGGGATATTATCTTTGTATTACTGCAAATTCTTCGACCGTTGGTTTAGACGTTGTTGCTTTAGTTATTCATAAAAAATGGCAAAAATTAGGTGTTGCCAAAATTTTACGCTACTTAAATTGGAGCGTCCTTACCTTAGGTTTGATCTCTTTTAACTGGCAAACGATTGCCATTGGAATTGTTTTTAGTTACGTCAATAGTTGGATTTTAGGAATTTTTCTGAAGGAAAAAAGCAATCGACTGACAGAAATCATGAAATTGCATCTTTCTAAAAGAAAAGCCTTTATTAAAATAGAAAAGTAGGGGAAAGACATGGAAAGTATTCAAACAATTACTAGTAAACCGGAAACACTTGTTGCTGCAAAGGGAATTTGTGCCTTGTGGGAAAAAATGGGGCATCCACTGACAATCACTCATCTAGCTGGAGATTTATCTTTGGAATTAGATACCTCACTATCAGAAGGATTGATTGAGGTCGCGAATGAAACCGTTACGATTAAGGCTTCTTCAGAGAAATATATTTTTCAAGTGGCAATGCATTTATTGCAATTAATTCAAGCAGATTCGCTTTCAGAGACCCGCTATCAAGTGGAATTTCCAAGAGAAGAAAAATCACTGATGATGGATATCGGTCGGAAATATTTTTCATTGGAAAGTTTAAAAGAAGCAATCGACATGCTTGCCTTTTTTCAATTTGACAATATCCAGCTCCATTTTTCTGAAAATGAAGGGTTTCGAATTGAGTGCCAACAATATCCGGATATTATGTCCGATGAATATCTGACTAAAGCAGAGATCAGAGAATTAATTCAATATGCTGCCGGACGCTTTATGGAGATTATTCCAGATTTTGATGCTCCAGGTCATTTAAAACATATTTTGCAAAATCGCCAAGAATGGTGTTTGCCAATGATTGATGACGAAGGCAATTTAACGAAGGATCTTAGAGCACTGGATATTTTAAATCCCGAAGCAGTGGCTTTTGTCCATTCGATTTATAAAGAGTATGGGGAACTTTTCAACACCAGCCGCTATTTCCATATTGGAGCCGATGAATTTGTGCCTTTTGATGAGTTGGAACGCTATCCGACACTAAAAGAATATGCGAGTGAAAAATTTGGCAGTGATGCCAGTGGAATTGAAGTTTTCATTGAATTTGTGAACCAAACAATCGATTTCATTCATACCCTTGGTTTCTATCCAATCGTTTGGAATGATGGGTTTTATCGGGTTAATCGAACCGAAAAAATTCATTTATCTGCAGATTGTATCGTCAGTTATTGGACACGTTGGGACAAAAATATGGCACCAATTGAAAGCTACTTAGAAAAAGGGTACACCGTTATCAACCATAATGATAATTATTTCTATTATGTTTTAGGAGAGCATGCCTCCTATACGTATCCTACTTACGAAAAAGTGATGACAGATTGGCACACGGATCTTTTTGCCAGTCAACAAGAAATTGATCCAACGTATGCGGCGCAAGTAAAGGCAACAGCGCTATGCATATGGTCAAATATTCCTGAAGCAAAAACAGAAGATGAAGTAAATCAAGATATCTTCTACATTTTGGCAGCAGCGAAACAAAAAATCAACGGGACGGATTTTCCGGAAGAAGTCTTTGATAAATTTTACCAAAAATTTTTTTCTTAATCTAAAGTCGAAAGAAATATGTGTAGAAGAGTGAAAAAAATGAAAGTAAATCAACCCAATATTTTATTTATTCTAACGGATCAGCAGCGAAAGGATACTCTTTCTGCCTATGGTAGTCTACCAGTAAGCACACCCGTACTCGATAATTTGGCAGAAAATAGTAGCGTCTTTGACGAGGCATATACGGTTTGTCCCATTTGCACTCCGGCGAGAGCCTCGCTACAGACAGGGGTGTACCCCATGCATCATGGTATGCTGACGAATTCCTATAATTATGGAAATATGGTTCAAGAATTGCCGGATTCTCCGGAGTTATTGAGTCGCCGTTTGCTGCAAGCCGGCTATCAGGTGGGATACACTGGTAAATGGCATTTAGGAACTGGTGCAGATGCTGTTCGCAAGGATGATTATGTGCAACAATATATGGGACAAATTCATTTTGCTGAACTGGCGATGAATGCTGCTTCAACGCCGACAAGTCTCGGTTACCAAGGAGATGATTTTCCGGGGCATGGTTTCGGCGGATATATCTATCCAGAATATAAGGAATATTTAAAGAACAATCAATTAGAATTAAAAATCGAAAATATTCTCTCAGGAAATTACACCTCCCATCAAGCAGGAGAAATCACATCCGGGGTTAAGTCAACGATTGAATACTATTTGGTTGAACGAACAAAAAAGTGGTTGGATCAGTTTTCTGAGAAAGAAGAACCGTGGTATTTTCAATTGAATTTCTGGGGACCACACGAACCCTACTATGCGCCGAGTGAATATCTGGATCTTTATAGAGATAAAACTTTCACGCCGTGGGAAAACTATGACGGTGACAGTGAAAATAAACCTAAAATTCATGATGTCAAGCGGGCGAAGGACCCTACATGGGAAAATTTTATTCCTTATATTCAGCATTATTATGCGAATATTAGTCATATTGATCATCAGATTGGTCGGCTAATCGAATATTTAAAAGAAAAGAATCTGTATGACAATACTTTAATTATTTTCAATTCGGATCACGGAGAATCATTAGGAATACATGGGGGCTTATGCGATAAAGCGATTTTCATGTATCAAGAGATTACGTCTATTCCGCTATTTATCAAGGCACCAGCACAGAAATCGGTTGTTCATATCTCTGAATTCGTTCAAACGTGTGATATTTATTCGACGATTTTAACTGCTGCAGGTATTAAAAAAGATATGGCTGAAAGGGATGGAAGATCATTACTGCCTTTGATTCAAAAAGAGGCTGTTTTGTGGCGGGATTGTGTTGTGACTGAATGTTCCGGAATTGGTGCTATTTTATTTTCTCAACGCGGAATTCGCTGGAAAAATTGGAAATATGTTTTTAACGCTGGAGATATTGATGAATTGTACGATTTGAGGGATGATCATGGAGAGTTGATCAATCTGATTGAGGAACAACCTGCTGTCCGCGAGTTGATGCAGAAAAAATTAGAACAATGGATGATTGAAAATAATGATAACTTGATTTTTGAGTATCAGTATCTACGGCGGCGTTAATAAAAACAGAAGGATCAGTGACGTTTTTCTGAACCTTGATCCAAGATTTTTAATCATTCTTGGATCAAGGGTTATTTTTTTGTTCACCATGTACTTACAAGTTACTATTTATCCAACATCTTTAATTTGTTCTGACATTCCTTTAGTTTGTTCATTGTTCCTTTCTTTGGAAAGCGCTATTATTTTTAGCGAAGGGAGGAATAAATATGGAAAAAACAAAAAAAAGAAAGAAAAAAGGCTTCTGGCAAAATGTCTGGCGTTATAAAGCACTTATTTTAATGGCGTTGCCTGGTTTCATCTGGTTTATTTTCTTCTTTTACATACCAGTGTTAGCAAATGTCGTAGCTTTTAAAGATTTTCACTTGTCACCAGACGGATTTTTAGCAAGTCTCGGAATCAGTCCGTGGGTAGGGTTCGATAATTTCAAATTCTTGTTTGCATCAAATGATGCATGGCTGATTACCAGAAATACGTTATTGTATAATATTGTGTTCTTGGCATTTAACTTGTTCTTTGCAATCAGTTTTGCAATCGTCATGAGTGAATTAAGAAATAAACGATTGGTTAAGGTATATCACACGATGTCCTTATTGCCTTACTTCTTATCTTGGTTGGTCATCAACTATTTTGCCTACTCATTTTTAAGTCCTGATAAAGGAATTATCAATCAATGGCTGACAAATGGAGGGGGAACACCGATTAACTGGTACGCTGATCCAACTTGGTGGCCGCTGATCTTTGTGTTCTTGAATGTTTGGAAAGGCTTAGGGTATAACAGTATCATCTATTACGCTTCAGTAATGGGAATTGATCCTACATATTATGAAGCAGCAATGGTGGACGGAGCAAGTAAATGGCAACAAATAAAAAATGTTACGATACCACAAATTGTTCCAATGATGACTGTTTTGCTGATTATGAATATCGGTGGTATTTTCCGCGCAGATTTCGGGTTGTTCTATATTATACCGCGAAATTCCGGAGCACTATATAATGTAACTTCTGTTTTAGATACTTATATCTACAATGGCTTGACCGCTACTGGGGATATCGGCATGACAGCAGCTGCGGGACTTTATCAATCAGTTGTCGGTGCTAGCTTATTATTACTTTCGAATCTTGTCGTTCGTAAAATCGAACCAGATTCAGCATTATTCTAGGAGGGACGAGCATGAAAAAGAAAACTGTTTATAATGTAAAAATTCGTTCGTTCAATCCAACGGTCAATTTGATTTTTAATATCATTATTGCCCTATTTGCAATTTCTTGTGTATTACCCTTTTTCTTTGTCATTGTTATATCATTGACAAGTGAAGGGTCTCTAGCAGCAAATGGTTACCGATTTTGGCCGAAAGAATTTTCAACGGCTGCCTATGAATATATTTTTCAAGGTGCAATGAGCAGCAAGATTTTACACGCATTAGGTATAACTGTCTTTATTACTGTTTTAGGAACAGTAGTAAATGCTTCTATGACTTCTCTTTATGCGTATGTTATTTCGCGGTCGAATTTTCCATTTCGTAAATTTTTTACGATTTTTGCATTGATTACCATGCTTTTTACACCAGGTATGGTTGCAAATTATTTGGTAATGACCAACCTCTTGCAGTTAAATGACACCATTTGGTCGTTGATTTTACCACTTGCGTTAGGTCCATTTAATATATTGGTTATGCGAACGTTCTTTAAGAAAACAGTACCGGATAGTATTATTGAGTCTGCCCGAATTGATGGAGCGACTGAAATGAATATTTTTATTCGGATTGTTTTGCCATTAGCAGTACCCGGAATCGCGACGATTAGTTTATTCGCAGCATTAGGTTACTGGAATGATTGGTTTAATGCCTTGCTTTATATTCAAAAAGATACATTGGTTCCATTACAGTTCCTGTTGATGAAAATTCAAAACAATCTTGAATTTTTATCTCGGAATACCGGAATGGCAGCCCAAATTTCTGGTGGAATGGCGGCATTACCAAGTGAGTCTGCCAGAATGGCGATTGTTGTGTTATCAACATTACCGATTGCTTTGACTTACCCATTTTTCCAAAAGTATTTCGTGGGTGGTTTAACTATCGGCGGTGTAAAAGAATAAAAATTTATTAGTAGGGGGAATAGAAATGAAAAATTGGCAAAAAACATTAGCTTTTGCCGGAGCAGCAGCGTTAACATTGGGATTATCGGCTTGTGGGAGTTCTTCGGATAATAGTTCTTCAGATGGCGATTCAACAGGCACACCAACCTTATTGATGTATCGTCAAGGAGATAAACCAGAAAACTATGATGCATTGATTGACAATGCAAACAAGATTATTGAAAAAGAAATCGGTGCAAAATTAAAAATGGAATTTATCGGCTGGGGCGATTGGGATCAAAAAATGTCTACAATTGTTGCATCCGGTGAAAGCTATGATATTTCAATAGCGCAAAACTATGTAATCAATGCACAAAAAGGTGCTTATGCTGACTTGACTGAATTAGCACCAAAGCTGGCAAAAAAAGCCTATGAACAGTTGCCAGAAAGTTACATTAAAGGAAATACAATCGATGGAAAACTGTATGCTTTTCCAGTAAATGGGAACGTTTATGCGCAACAAGTATTAACTTTCAATAAAGAATTGGTTGACAAATATGATCTTGATATCAGCAAGGTCGGCGGTAGTTATGAAAGCGCAACTGAAGTCTTGAAACAATTCCATGAAAAAGAACCAAATATTCCTGCTTTTGCCATTGGACAAAGTTTCAATGTTTCTGGAAATTTTGACTATGTCATGGGAAAACAATATCCATTCGGAGTAAAAGTCGACGATAGTGGTTCACCAAAAATCATCAACCCATATGAAGACGATGATTTGGTTAACAGTCTAAAAGTTATGCACGAGTGGTATGAAGCTGGTTTGATTCCAAGTGATGCTGCAACCAATACAACAGCGTATAACTTGAATGAAAACACTTGGTTCATGCGTGAAGAAACACAAGGACCTATGGATTACGGTGATACAGCACTGACTAATGCAGCTGGTGGCAAAGAATTAGTTTCACGCCCATTGACAGATCAGTTGAAGTCAACCTCACAAGCTCAAATGGCAAACTATGTTGTCGGAAATACATCAAAAAACAAAGAGAAAGCTGTTGAACTACTGGGCTTATTAAACAGCAATCCAGAATTATTAAATGGTTTGGTTTATGGTGTTGAAGGCGAACAATGGGAAAAAGTTGGCGATAATCATGTGAAATTCCTAGAAGGTTACACCCAAAATACTCATTTAGGTGCTTGGAATACAGGAGACAGCACTATCCTTTACACTCCTGAAACAGTGACAGATGAAATGATTACTGAACGGGATGAAAACATCGAAAATGCTGTTGAATCACCCATTCTTGGTTTCAACTTTAAACAAGACAAAGTAAAAACTGAAATTACCAATATCGCTAATGTAATGAATCGGTATGCATCTAGTTTAAGCACTGGGACAGTTGATCCTGAAGAAAACTTGCCTAAATTAAATGCTGATTTAAAAACAGCTGGTTGGGAAAAAGTTCAAAAGGAAATGCAATCTCAATTAGATGAATTTGTTGCTGAAAGCAAATAATTTTTGATAAGCTGATGACAAAGTTCTTTAGACTTTGTCATCACTTATCTTACATAGAAAAGAGGAAGAAAAATGGAAAGTTCAGGCATTCAACGATTGTTTTATCTAAGTTGGACAGTAATCAAATTGAACCTGATTTTTGTACTGTTGACGGTGATGGGCGGTGTGGTTTTTGGAATAGGCCCGGCTTTTCAAACAATAAATGATCTTTTGGAAGAAGCTCGTATCGATTACCAAGAGATTACTTTTAAAAAAGCTTTTGAACATTGGAAACGCAACTTTAAAAAAGGAAATCGTGATTTTTTAGTGATGGCGACTGCCTTGTTTATCATAGGCTACAATCTTTTCTTAGCCGTTCAATTGACCGGCATTCTTTGGCTGCTGATTGCTTTTTTACTTTTTTCTGTTTTATTGTTGCTAAGTGTGATGTATCTGTATATGATATTTTATGAAACAAGTTATTCAATTGGTTTTTTTGACTTAATGAAGCTGGCATTCATCAGTGTGTTTTTGAATTTTGGCGTTTTCTTAAGAGTAATCTTTGGTATTGGCAGTGTCTTGATTTTAAGCTGGTACTTCAAGGGATTGCTACTATTTGCTACATTTGCCCTCATCCTTATGTGGTGTGGTTATACGACGAGAAAAAATCGTAGTCTAGTGGATGGAAAGTTGGAAGCAAATGAAACGACTTCTACGAAAGTACTTTAAAAAAAATTATCTCATCAATCAATTGATGCAAATTTACAGCCTTCTGCTAGTAGGAATCATCCTGCTAACAGTGGCTGCTTCTTGCGTTTTTATTGGTCGCAATAATTATGTTTCTCTGGAAACAAAAACGAATGCTGCATTGTACCAATTGGATAGCTATGTAAGAAATCGTAAGGATGTCATGGATGGTCTTTATACAGATCTAGTTGGTTCTCAGGCAAAATTTGAAAATTTGCGGAATTATATGCAAATGACACCTCGAGAATATTTTGAGTACACGTCAAAAGCGTGGGCGATTAATCAGACGGATATCAATTTTTCTTCGTTACTGGGGAGCCAATTCTTTACTTTTTCAGACTTGGATGCGATTTATCTTAATTTGGATGAATTAGATTATTATTTGCGTGCAGATCGGGAGACACGCAATGGGCGAATTATTGCCGGTAAAGTATCAGATCTTAATGGGTTGTCCATGATGCGGGTCATTCAAGATCAATATTCAGGTAAACCGATTGGAACCTTGTATGGTGTTTTTTCATCCGAAGCTGTATTAGGCAGTCTGGCGGAAACAATGGAAACAGATGGTATCGACAGTTTCATTTTTAACAGTTCTGGGGAGTTAATGTTTTCCAACAGTAATTACACGAGTACAAAAGAACGAAAAAAGATAGCAGAATTGGTCAAGGTGAACAGCGATTTACAACAGACTTTTTCTACTGACTATTTCGTTACTGAAGATACTAGCAGCGGACAGGCAACAATCGTTCTTTTGGCTAGTAAGCATTTATTTTGGCAAAAGGTTCTACAATCTTCATTAATTATGTTATCAGTTGGTATCATCATTGCGGGAATTTTACTAATCATCCTGCAACGTACCTTCAAACGATACAGCAAGCAGGTCACAAGCATCGTGAATGTAACTGAAAGTGTCAGCGAAGGCAATTTAAAAATGCGAATTGATACTTCTCATGTTCAGGACGAATTGTATGATTTGGCATCGGCTATCAATTTTATGGTGGGTAGTCTGGATCAATACATCAAAGATATCTATGTTTTAGAAATCAAACAGCGTGATGCCAACATGCGGGCTTTACAGTCTCAGATCAATCCACACTTTTTATATAATACGTTGGAATATATCCGAATGTACGCCTTAAGCCGGCAACAGGAAGAACTGGCGGATGTCGTTTTTGCATTTTCCGCTTTGTTGAGAAACAATACGACACAAGAAAAAACAACGACACTTGAGAAGGAATTATCTTTTTGTGAAAAATATGTGTATCTGTATCAAATGCGTTATCCAGACAGAATCGCCTACCATTTCACGATTGATGATGCATTAAAGAAAATAGTTTTGCCTAAATTTACCATACAACCCTTAATCGAAAACTACTTTGTGCACGGCATCGACTATACTCGTAATGATAATGCTGTCAGCGTGAAGGTCTTTAAAAAAGAAACGCAAGTAGTGATTCAAGTATCAGACAATGGAAAAGGTATGGATGCTGAACAGTTACAAAAGGTTAGAGAAAAACTGAAGGAACCAGATGTTGATATGTCGACATCCATTGGGTTGCGTAATGTCCATGAACGACTGCAAAATTATTTTGGGCCAAGTTATTCCTTGGAAGTCGAATCAAGTTTAGAAACGGGAACAAAAATAACCATTCAATTTTCTGAAGAGGGGGCATTTGACAATGTATAAAGTGATGCTCGTAGATGATGAATATATGATTTTGGAGGGGTTAAAATTTATTTTACCTTGGGAAACGCTAGGTTTTGAAATCGTAAAAACTGCTCGCAACGCTGCTGAAGCACTTGGTTTTTTGAAGGAGCAAAGAATTGATCTTTTAATCACGGACATCACGATGCCAGAGATGAGTGGTATAGAATTAGTGGAAAAAGCGCAAGCAAATGGAGACACTTTTTTCACCATTATTCTTTCCGGCTATCAGGAATTTGCGTATGTAAAGCGAGGCATTGAATTAGGAGTAAAAAATTATTTAGTCAAACCAGTAGATAAGGAAGAATTAAGAAGCAGTCTTATTCAAATCAGAGAAGAATTAGATACACAGCAAGAACTGGTGAAGCAGCAGGAAATTTACAAAGAGACCAACTTGGTTCGCTGGTTGAATGACGAACTGAACGATGCGGAATTCCAACAGCTGAAAAAACAAGTTTCTCAAGCGATGGAGGGTCCATTTACACCATTGCTGGTGCAAGGGTCCCTGGAAATTTTAACTGCCATCCAACTCTTTTTTCAAGAACATGGACAGTATCTAGCGTTTATTTCTCATTTTTATGGAAACAGTTACCTACTGATTTATGAAGGCAGTCATCATGAATTGTTGGCAGATGTTCATCAAGTAGAGAACGATCTTCAGGATCAAGATTGGCAAATGGTCATCGGTGAAACGATTTTTGAATGGGAAAACCTTTATTCCAGTTTTGAAAAAATCAAACAAGTTCAATCTTTGCAGGAATTTTACCCGGACCTCCTTCCTCCAAAACGAATTTTGCGCGTCGATGTGGCCAGCAAAGAAGAAGAGCTCCCTTTTTTATCTTTTAACAAGGCGTTGATGATTGGGGATACAAAAACAATTCGTCAGGAATTAGACAATATTTTTGATCAATTATTAAAAATTCAAGCAAATCCGGAGCATGTAAAAACGGTATCGTTTCTGTTGTTTATTGATTTGTATCGCTTGGCACCTGTGCTGACTCCGAATGATTACGAACAAACCGTCAGCAGAATTCGTAATAGCCAAACTATTATTGAACTTCGTCGGCTCTTTGATAGCGTTTTAGAAATGATTAAAGAACAACCTGATGACAAACGTTATTCTGAGACGGTACAGCGTGTGCTGCAAATTATCAATGAAGAATATATAAAGGATATTTCTTTGAAAACAGTGTCAGAGACATTGCATTTGAGTGTTGTCTATTTAGGACAGCTTTTTAAAAAAGAAACAGATCTTAGTTTTAATCAGTGTCTTAACCAGGTTCGGATCAAAAAAGCGCAGGAGTTGCTTTTGCAAACGCAACAGACAATCAATGAAATTTCCGAAGCCGTGGGGTATAACAATACGAATTACTTTTCGAAGATGTTTAAAAAATTAAATGGCTTAACACCAAAAGAGTTTCGGGAAATTTATGAAAAAGGGTACGAGGCTATTTGATGCCAGCTGATCAATTAGAGGAAGGAATCAAGCGGAAAAGTACTTTTTCCGCTATAAAATATAGAAGGAAGCGAAGAAAATGAAAAAAAATGTTTTATTTCTTGTAGCAGACGATCAACGGTTCAATACAGTTCATGCCTTGGGAAATAAAGAGATCCAGACGCCCAATTTGGATAAGTTAGTAGAACGAGGGACAACTTTTGAGAACGCCTACATTCCTGGTGGAACTTCTGGAGCAGTTTGTATGCCTTCACGAGCAATGATGCACACCTCTCAACATCTCTTTCAATTACAAGATCTCGGTGCAGTGATTCCAAAAGATCATGCAATTTTAGGAGAAGAATTGAAAAAAAACGGCTACCAAACAATCGGGATCGGAAAGTGGCACAATGGGATTGATGGTTATGGTCGAGCCTTTACCGATGGAGGAAAAATCTTTTTTGGCGGTATGTGGGATCATTGGAATGTTCCTGTGAATAATTTTGATCCTTCAAAAAAATATGATCAGTGGAAAAACTTCACCTACGATCCGTTTTCTACAAATATCAAAATCAAAATGCCTGCAGATCATCTGGATTTAGGGAAACATTCCACTGATTTGTTTTCAGATGAAATTATTAAGAAAATACACGAAGTTTCCGGTTCAGAGCAACCCTTCTTTATTAACGGCAATTTTTTGGCGCCGCATGATCCACGAACGATGCCAGAAAAATTCCAAAATATGTATGATCCAGATCAGATCGAACTACCCGTCAATTATTTGCCGGAACATCCTTTTGACTTTGATGTCAAAGCACAGCGGGATGAATCATTGGAAGCTTATCCACGACCTGAAAAAGCGGTGAGACAGCATATTGCAGATTATTACGCAATGATCAGCCACATCGATGAGCGCATTGGAACGATTATTGATGCGTTAAAAGAGACTGGGCAACTGGAGAACACGCTAATCATTTTTACTGGTGACAATGGCATCTCAATTGGTCAACACGGCTTAATGGGCAAACAAAATCTTTATGAACACAGTATTCACGTTCCTTTGATTATGGCAGGACCGGGAATTCCAGAAAATTATCGAGTGGAAGAAAGAGCATTGCTTTTAGATATCATGCCGACGATTTTAGATTACGCCGGTGTTCAGATTCCTGAAGGCTTGTTCGGTAAATCCTTGCTCCCAGTAATCGCTGGAGTAGAAGAAGGGCGGAAAGAAATCTATTTACTCTTTACTGATAAAATTCGTGGCCTTTTGAAAGAAAACTATAAACTGATTGAATATGCAACAATCTATGGGCGGCATACGCAATTGTTCGATCTTATGAAGGATCCAAAAGAGATGAATAATTTAGCCGATTCGGAAGAATTTCAGCCTCTTGTAAAAGAAATGCAGGCAGAATTGGTTCAACATGCAAAAGTGTTAGGAGATCGCCAGTTTGAACAAGGTAAGATTTTTTGGGCGCAAAAAGAAAAACTAGAGTCAGAAAAATAAATTTATTCTTAGTTTGAGAATAATTGGCTTTACCTTCATCAAAAAGAATTTAACAAGTAAAATCCTCGCAAAGCCGTAGAAATCAGCTTTGCGAGGATTTTTAAGTAGTTTATTTTGAAAGTGAAAAAGGGAGCTCGTTTGAGTGATACGTTCGTGGATTTGGAACGATTCCCAGATGGAAATCAATGGTTCCGCCTGCCAACAACTCATTGTGTGTGAAGTAGAGCGCTTTGTGAATCTCTTGGTTTCGCTTGATTTCGTGAATAAATTGTTGCTGAGGTAAATTTGGTGTTGCTTCGATCACTAGCTCTTTTCCATTTGAAAGCCTGATCTTTGCGTGTTTCACCAAAGGCATTCCAATCACGTATTCTCCACTACCGGGGGTGACAGGATAAAAACCAAGGCTGTTAAAAATGTACCAACCAGCCATGCTGCCGTTGTCTTCATCTCCCGGATAGCCTTTAATTCCTGAATGAAAAGTTTCTTGCATCAATTGTTTCAGTAAAGGCTGGGCCATCTCGGGTTTGCCAATGTAGCTGAAAAGAAATGGGTAGTGGAAACTTGGTTGATTGGAAATTGCCAATTGACCAAATTCTAAAGCGGCCATTTCACTCATTTCATGAATCTCAAATCCGTAGCCATCGACGTCAAAAGAAGGAGATTGATTACATAGATCAATCAGTTTTTGTTGGAAGGCAGTGTCTCCTCCAGATAACTTGATTAAGCCAGCAAAATCCTGATAAACGGCAAAGCTGCTTTGCCATGCACTTCCTTCCGCGTAATCACCACCCCAGCGAACAGAATTGAAATGGCTTCGGAAACTTCCTTCTCGATCCTTTGCCCTCATTAACCCCGCGTGCTCATCAAATAATTGGCGATAGTTGCCGGCTTGTTGTCGATAGTGAGCAACGGTTTCCGCTTGATCCAATGTGTCTGCAACTTGAGAAATACAAAAATCACTATACGCATAATCAAGTGTATGATTGACTGACTCGTGATAATCACTGGGAACGTAGCCGTATGTCAGATAATCTTTTGTTCCTTGTCGACCATAGTTGTCTTTTTCACTTTGGATGGTCGCTCCTTTAATCATGGCTTTTAAAAATTCAGGCATTAAATCAGGACGAATTTCCTTGACAGCTGCATCAGCGATCACAGCATCTACTAATGTTCCCGGCATCAAGCCTCGTTCATCAGGAGAAAGCCATTTTGGTAAAAAGCCGGATTCGTAGTAGCTGTTTAAAAAACCTTCCAACATCTCCTCATATTTTTCTTTAGCAATCAATGAATATAGCGGGTAAACCGTTTTGTAGGTATCCCAGAATCCATTATTTGTATATAGAACACCGGGACGAACCTGTTTATGCAAAGTATCATAATGAATCTTCTCTTTTTTCTCATTAAGTTCATAGAAGGTCTGCGGAAAAAGAAAGACACGATAAAGATTATGATAAAAAGTTTTTGTTTGTTCATAGTCGTGGTGCTCCACTTGGATTTTATCCAAATAGTGCTGCCACTGGGATTGACTGGATTGAAGATAGTCTTGAAGCGTTTGTTCTTGCTCCCGCTGCAAGTTAAGCAATGCTTGCTCTTGACTAATAAAAGAAGTACCAAAACGCAAAACTTGTTTTGAGCAATTACCAAAAGATAGCAATACGTGACCATCTGTTCCTGATTGCATTTCAAAAGCTTCTATCATAGGGTGTTCAAATTGTAAAATTCCATAAAAAGTGAAATGGTCATCTTCACACCCGCTGAAATTAATCAGTTGAAAAGCCAAATGTTTTTCATCGAGGGCTTTGATTTGATAGGTACCTGGCAGGGAAAGAAAGAGACCGTTTTCTTTTTTTTGATACGTAATTTCTAAAATTCCTCCATACATGCTGGGAATTAGTTTTGAGGTAATTTGATAACGTAATTGTTCCATCGCTAAATGGGTGGGACTGAAGTGGCTTTCTTCTGGACGATACGAACTTTGCACGTGAAAAGGGGATACTTGTTCAAAATGTCCACTGACTGGTGTTATCAGGAGGGAACTGAAATCCCCCATCCAAGGACTGGGTTGATGTGTTAAGCGATAACCTTGAAAAACCCGGTCTTCCGGATGAAACCACCAGCTGCCTTTTTGATCAGTGGTTTGAGGGGCAAAATAGTTCATACCAAAAGGAACACCAGTATAAGGTAAACAATTTCCGTTAGAAAAGCTATGTTGATTGGCGGTTCCGTGACGTGTGTCAATTTTTTCTATGTTCATTGAGACTTCTCCTTAGTGGTTTCTTTTGTTGAAGCACGTTTAATTAAATGCACAGGAACATTGTGATCCTGTGACAATTCTCCTTTTTCGATCCAGTTAATCAGAAAGGTTCCCGCTGTTTGTCCCAATGTCCGAAAATCTTGTACAACGGTCGTTAATGGAGGATCAACAAGCGCAGCCGCTTGAATATCATCAAAGCCGATGACAGAGAAATCTTTAGGAACCTGTTGCTGATGTTGCTTGATGATCCGCATGGCCTCTATAGCAACTAAATCATTTTCACACACCAAGCCAGTAATGTTGTGCAGCTGAAGATAGTGCCAGAGATTTTTAGTTGTCGCAAGTGGATCATCTAAAGAAGTGTGAAAAGTGATTCCAGCTTGATTGATGGCTTGAATATAGCCTAGATAACGTTGACGAACAGATTGTGGATGGACTTGATTCCCAAAAAGATAAGCTATTTTTTGATGTCCTGACTGGATCAAAAATTCAGTTGCCAGTTTACCTCCTGACCGATTGTCCGATAAAACAGTGGGAAAGGGCAAGTCATAAATTTTTTTATCAAGAATAACTACAGGGAAATTTTTCAGGGATAATTCGAAAAGAATATCTAGATGCTGTTCGGTGTCTAAAGCATAATAAATCAATCCGTCAAATTCTTTTTGAATATCGTCAGCATTTTTTTGTGTCAGAAAATCAGAGGTTGTCAGTAACACATCATATTTTTTCTTCTGTAAAAATGGTGTCAGACCTTCATTGAAATTTCCAACAGACAAATCATTGACAAAAGGCAAAAGAAATAAGATACGATGGGTAGCAACTTTTTTTTCTGCTTGATTCGCAGCTTTTACAAAACTGCCTTTGCCTCGAAGACGGTAGATCAAGCCTGCTTGTTCTAATTCAGTCAGTGCACGTTTTGAGGTGATACGACTAACTTGATATTTTTCTGAAAGCTCTTTTTCAGTAGGTAGTTGTGCGCCGGCAGGAAAAGTTCCTTTTTTTATGTCTTTAACAAGATCTTGTAAAATTGTTTTGTATAGTGGTTCCTTCATGATAACCTCCCCCCTTAAATGATATATCATATTTTGATAATACCATATTTTTCAAAAATGTAAATGTTCTTTTTTTCTCTGAAAGCGTAGACAACGGGAGAGTAAAGAGGTATAGTTACGGAGTAATGATATATCAAATATTGGAGGAAACAAATAAATGGTTTATAAAGATATACCAAAATCAGTTGAGAACTTTATGGAAATGATCACTAAAAAATGCGGCACGGACCATCGTGGATGGGCAGAGAATTTTAATGCGGCATTTGCAAACACCCTCTTAACAACTGTCAAACGACAAACAGATGGTACGACTTTTCTTTTGACAGGAGATATTCCAGCAATGTGGTTGCGCGATTCCACGGCGCAGGTTAGACCCTACCTGGTTGTTGCAAAAGAAGACGAAGATTTAGCAGCAATGATTTCAGGACTTGTAAAGAAACAATTTTTCTATATCAATATTGACCCTTATGCGAATGCTTTTAACGAAACAGCCAATGGTGCAGGGCATCAAACCGATCATACTGAGATGAATGATTGGATCTGGGAACGAAAATATGAAATCGATTCTCTTTGTTATCCCGTTCAGCTGGCTTATCTGTTATACAAAAATACTGGACGAACCGATCAATTTAACGAAAATTTTGTTTCTGGGGTAAATAAAATCTTAGAGGTTTTTGCAACAGAACAAAACCATGCAGAGTCACCTTATACCTTTGTTCGTGACACGGATCGTAAAGAAGACACTTTGATCAATGAAGGCCGCGGTGCAAAAGTTGCTCCTGTTGGGTTAACGTGGTCAGGCTTCCGTCCAAGTGATGATGCTTGTGCTTACGGATATTTGATTCCATCAAATATGTTTGCAGTAGTAGTTTTAGGTTATCTGGAAGAAATTTTTTCAACTATTTTAAAGGATCCAGCGATTGTTCAAAAAGCAGGAGTATTGAAAAAAGATATTCAAAAAGGGATTGAAGAATTTGGACGTACAAAAAATCAAGCTGGTGAAGATATTTACGCCTATGAAGTAGATGGCAAAGGAAACGCTACTTTAATGGATGACAGTAATGTTCCTAATTTGATTGCCGCGCCTTACTTGGGGTATGGCGAAATGAATGATCCGCGTTATTTACGTACGAGAAATACATTGTTAAGTAAAGAAAACCCGTATTATTATGAAGGAAAGTTTGCCAAAGGAATCGGTTCTTCTCATACACCGGAAAACTATGTTTGGCCAATTGCACTAGCAATGGAAGGGATGACAACAAACAGCAAATCAGAAAAAGAACGCATCTTAAACCAATTAGTGGCAACAGATGCCGGAACACATTTGATGCATGAAGGTTTTCATGTGGATGATCCCAATCAATACACTCGGGAATGGTTCTCTTGGGCAAATATGATGTTTTGCGAATTAGTGATGGATTATTTTGATATCCGTGTAGAAAAATAGGAGGAGTTCTCAATGAAAAAAGTTCATATTATCTCTCATAGCCATTGGGATCGTGAATGGTATATGGCTTATGAGCAACACCATATGCGGTTAGTGACCCTAATGGATGATTTGTTGGAGTTATTTGAAAAAGATCCTGAATTTAACAGTTTCCATTTAGACGGACAAACGATTATTTTAGATGATTACCTTCAAGTCCGTCCTGAAAAACGAGAAGCAGTACAAAAAGCAATTCATGCGGGGAAATTACAGATTGGCCCTTTTTATATTTTACAAGATGATTTTTTGACCAGTTCAGAATCGAATACCAGAAATATGTTGATTGGCATGGCAGAAAGCAAAAAGTGGGGCACACCGGTCATGCTGGGCTACTTCCCGGATACTTTTGGTAATATGGGGCAAACGCCACAAATGATGTTACAGGCAAATTTAAAAAGTGCGGCATTTGGTCGGGGAGTAAAACCAATCGGCTTTGATAATGAAGTTTTGCCAGATGATAACTACACCTCTCAATATTCAGAGATGAATTGGGAGGGACCGGATGGGAGTGAAATTTTTGGATTGCTCTTCGCTAATTGGTATAGCAATGGAAATGAAATCCCAATTGATCCAGAGGAAGCAAAAATCTTTTGGAAACAAAAATTGGCAGATGTTGAAAAATATGGCTCAACGAATCATTATTTAATGATGAACGGAGTGGATCATCAGCCAGTACAAAAGGATATTACTGCGGCAATTCGACTTGCAAATGAATTGTTCCCAGACTATGAATTTGTTCATTCTAGCTTTACAGAATATTTAGAAGCAGTTCAAGGCGATTTGCCAGAGGATCTGGGAACTGTTCATGGTGAACTGACCAGTCAGGAAACAGATGGTTGGTATACCTTAGCAAATACTGCTTCTGCTCGTGTATATTTGAAACAATGGAACACTCGGGTATCTCGTCAATTAGAAAATATTGCCGAACCTTTAGCAACGATGGCTTATGAGGTGACGAAAAAGTATCCTCACGATCAATTAACTTATGCTTGGAAGACTTTGATGCAAAATCACCCTCATGACAGTATTTGCGGCTGTTCTGTTGATGAAGTTCATCGAGAAATGATGCCTCGTTTTGAAAAGGCAAATGAAGTTGGGAAATTTGTGGCAGAGGAAGCGGCAGCAACATTGATTCAAGCCATTGATACGACTCAATTTCCTAAAAACAGCAAACCGTTTGTCGTATTCAATACAAACGGCACAATTAAAAGCGGTACCGCTGAAATTGAAGTGGAACTTGAGCGGAAAACATTTAAAGAGGGTGTTCCTCACCGTTTATTTGAAGCATTAAAAAATCAGCCAGCTGGTATGTATCGAATCATCAATGCTGCAGGTGAAGAAATGAAGGCCGCAATTAGTGAGCCCAAAGTTCGCTTTAATTACGAGTTACCAAAAGAAGCGTTTCGAATTCCTTATATGGAAAGCTATGTTATCGTGACACTGGAAGTAGAGAAAATGGCTGGATTTTCATGGGAAACATTTGCATTAATTGAAGAAAAAAGTGCGATTGTTCCAAATTCCTTGGTACACGAAGATGGCCGCGTTTTGGAAAATCAATTTGTAAAAGCGACGATTGAAGAAAATGGTTCTTTGACTTTAACAGACAAAGTTACCGGTAAAACGTTGAAAAATCTCTTGGTTTTTGAAGATGTAGGGGATGTTGGAAATGAATACATCTTTAAGCAACCAGTCAATGATCGGGCGATTTTATCCACAGAGTTTCCTCATACTGTAGAAATTATTGAAAACAATGGTGTTATCGGAAAGGTTCTTTTAACGCAAAGTATGTTGGTACCAGAAGCGGCAGATGAACGGTTAACGGAGGAACAACAAGCAGTCATTGAATTTCGTTATCGAAAAGCGCAACGTTCTAAAAAAATGATTCCAATGACTCTAAAAACAATTATCACTATCAATGATGTGACTCGTGACGTTTCATTTGAAACATCAATGAACAATCAAGCAAAAGATCATCGGTTACGAGTACTGTTCCCAACAACCCTAGCCGTTGAAACCCATGAAGCAGATAGCATTTACGAAGCTGTCACTCGACCAAATACCGTTTCAACTCATTGGGAAAATCCAACGAATCCACAACATCAGCACGCATTTGTCAACTTGCACGGTGATACCTTTGGTGTGACGGTATCCAACTTTGGATTAAATGAATATGAAATTGTCGAAGATACGATTGCGCTGACGTTATTACGAAGTGTAGGAGAATTAGGCGATTGGGGCTATTTTCCAACACCGGAAGCGCAATGCTTGGGTGAGCACACATTTGTCTTTGGTATTGAAATTCATGGGGCACCTGAGGGACGTTTTGCAACATATCAACGTGCACACAGCAATCAGGTACCATTTACAGGTAAACAAACCAGTATTCATACCGGAACTTTGGAAAATAAAAAGCACTACTTAAGTATCAAAGGTTCAACTTTTGCAGTCACTGCTTTAAAACGCCGAGAAAGTGATGCGAAATTGATTGTTCGGGGGTATAATCTAAGCAATGAAGCAACTGAACTGATGGTTACAAAAGAAAATCAAACCAACAGTGAACTGCTGAATTTATTAGAAGAACCAATCGGAACGGTTTCAAAAGAATTGCGACCTTATGAAATCCGCACGATTGGAATCGAGGAGGAGTAACATGTATTTTGGTGGTATCGAAGCCGGCGGAACAAAATTTGTTTGCGCAGTAGCTGATGAAAATCAAAAAATAATTGAAAAAGTCAGCATTCCAACAACAACACCAGAGGAGACCTTTGAGCAAGTTTTTCATTTTTTTGATCACTATTCATTAGAAGCAATGGGAATTGGGTCATTTGGACCAATTGGAATCGATGAATCAAAAGAAAATTATGGTTTTGTTTTAGCAACGCCGAAAAAAGGCTGGGCAAATTATGATTTTCTGGGAACGATGAAAAAAAGATACGACATTCCTTTTGCATGGACAACGGACGTGAATGCAGCAGCTTTTGGTGAGTTGAAGCAAGGAGCCGCGCAAGGAAAAGACAGTTGTATTTATCTAACCGTTGGTACCGGGATTGGTGCGGGTGTTGTTTTGAATGGCGAGATTTTTCAAGGGATTGCCCATCCTGAAATGGGGCATATCCGAATCAAACGTCATCCACAAGATGATTATGAAGGAACCTGCCCTTACCACAAAGATTGTCTTGAAGGGTTGGCTGCCGGACCTTCCTTGGAAGCTCGAACAGGAATCAAAGGACAAGATTTGCCAAAAGATCATCCGGTTTGGGATATTCAAGCCTACTATATTGCCCAAGCTTTGATGAATTATGCATTGACACTGGCTCCTGAGGTCATCATTTTGGGTGGAGGTGTAATGAACCAAGACCATCTTTTGCAAAATATCCGTCGACAATTTGTTGAGCAAATGGCTGGTTATATGGAAACACCGGCACCAGAAGAATACATCGTGCGCTGGGGTATGCCAAATGAAAGTGGAATTATTGGTAGCTTGCTGTTGGCGAAGGAAGCAATGAAAAAATAAATTACGCTACAAATTGAAAAGAAGTCCTTGATAACGGGGCTTCTTTTTTTTCTTTTTTCTTGGAGAAAAAATTCTTCGTTCTTTTCATGTTCATCTTGGAAGAGGTTAAGGAAAAACATTGACTTATAATTTAACAGGTAGTATATTGGATATGTGGTTACTACCAGTTGGTGTGGAGGGAAAAAGGGAGTGAGTGATTAAGTGATTTGTTGGTACAAAGCAAATTTGTTTGCTATTATAAAAATAAAACTGCAAACTAACAGATATAATGGTGCTGAATAGGTTGTAGTAACCAGAAAAGGTGAAAAACATGGCAAACAAAATAAAAAAGCAACCACTCTATGATCAATTGGTGGAATTATTAAAAGAAAAAATTGAAAATGAACTTGAACCCCACACCATGCTTCCTTCAGAAAGAGAATTATCTGAAATTTATGGATTAAGCCGTACAACGGTGCGGCTTGCCTTGCAGGAATTAGAAAATCTTGGATTTATCTATCGACAGCATGGAAAAGGAACTTTTGTATCAGATTTGAAGGATACAGCGTTGAATTTGGTTGGTTCTTATAGTTTTACGGAACAAATGAAGTCGTTAGGGAAAATTCCAAAATCTGAAGTTCTGTTGTTTGAAAAAATTGAAGCCAATAAGTATTTGGCTCAGCAAATGAATCTACGTTTGGGAGTAAAATTGATCAAATTGAAGCGATTGCGTATTGCGGATGAATTACCAATGATGTTGGAAAGGACATATCTACCCTTTAACCATTTTCTGACATTGACCAAGAAACAATTAGAAGAGAAAGCGATGTACGATATTTTTAAAGAAGATTTTCAGGAAACAATAAAATTAGCGGAAGAAGAATTTTATGCGAGTATTGTTCGGGCGAAGGACACAGAATTATTAGCCATTCGTGAAGGGGCACCAGTCCTACACTTGATGAGAAAAACATATAATATGAAGAATGAAATCATTGAGTATACGGAAAGTATCGCACGTGCGGATCAGTTTCGTTATAAAATCGTTCATACCCGCTTTTAATAGTGGAGGTATAACTATGTTTAAACTTTCTAAAGCTGAATTGGAAAAACAAGGTGCAGCAATTACAACTGCAGAAATTATGCAACAACCCGATTTATGGATAGAAACGCAGCAAATCTACCATCAGATAAAAGAAAAAATTGATAGTTTTTTAGCTATTGCTTCTCAAGAAGCTTCTGGAAGAATTCGAGTGATTTTTACTGGTGCTGGAACTTCTCAATATGTTGGCGATACACTGAGACCATTCTTGAATCAAAATGGGGATCACACTCGTTTTGATTTCGTGAGTATTGGAACAACGGATATTGTGGCAGCACCATTAGACTATTTACAACCAGATGATTGGACGATCCTAGTATCTTTTGCTCGCAGTGGGAATTCTCCTGAAAGTTTAGCTGCGGTTAAAATTGCGAATCAAGTGGTTACTCACATTCGCCATATCACTATTACTTGTGCATCGGAGGGAAAATTAGCTCAGCAGTCAAAAAACGATCCCAATAATTTATTACTGTTAATGCCTAGTGGAGCGAATGATCAAGGATTTGCAATGACTGGTAGTTTTTCTTGTATGTTATTGATGGCACTTTTGGTGTTCGATAAAAATCACCAAAAAGAACAATTCATTGATGAAATGGCTGTATTAGGAAGAGAGGTCATTGAAAGGGAATCGGAAATCCAGAAAATAATTGCATTGGATTACCAACGGATTGTGTATCTTGGGTCAGGCGTATTTTCAGGCTTGACAAGGGAAGCTTCGTTGAAGGTCTTAGAACTGACTGCTGGAAAAACGGCGACAGTTTTTGATTCTTCTATGGGTTTTCGTCATGGTCCTAAATCTTTTGTAGATAATAAAACATTGGTTTTTGGTTTCCTTAGCAATACAGCTTACACCCGGCAATACGATTCTGATATTTTAGAAGAAATAGCTGGAGATAAAATCGCACTACCAGTGGTAGCAATTGGTCAAAGAAACGACAAACGAGTATTCCCAGGTACAAATTTTCTTTTTAATACAGTGAGTGATCCCTTACCAGATGGTTATGCAGCACTACCGTTTTTGATGGTGGCACAAACTGTAGCTTTACTGTCTTCTGTTAAAATCGGCAACAGGCCGGATACTCCTTCGCCAACAGGCACTGTCAACCGTGTAGTTAAGGGGGTAACAATCCACCCATACGAATAAATAAAGTCATTTAAAAATAGACCAAAAGTGTAGACCGAGTAGTCATTTCTATGATAGGTCATAAATAATATTTGAGGTGAATGATGTGTTAGAAATAAGTAAAAGCAAAAAGAATATGATGAATCAGCTGTCTACAAAGGATGGTGTTATTGCTGCGTTGGCCATTGATCAACGAGGTGCATTAAAAAAAATGTTTGCTGCATTGGGTAAGACGGCAGAAGCAAAAGATATTGAAGAGTTGAAGGTTCTGGTTTCTAAAGAGTTAACTAAGTACTCTTCTTCTATTTTATTGGATCCTGAATACGGACTACCCGCAGCTGATGCGCGGGCTAAGACAGCAGGATTATTGTTTGCTTATGAAAAAACTGGCTACGATACAACGACTCCGGGAAGATTGCCCGATTTATTGCAGGAATGGTCGGTGGAACGTCTTAAAGCCAGAGGAGCAGATGCAATTAAATTTTTACTGTATTACGATGTGGATGAAGGTTCTGAAATCAATGATCAAAAACATATTTTTATTGAACGTTTAGGAAGTGAATGTGCTGGAGAAGATATGCCATTTTATCTTGAATTAGTTTCCTATGATGCCAATATTTCTGATGTGAATAGTCGTGAATATGCAGTTGTGAAACCCCGCAAAGTAATTGAAATGATGAAAGAATTCTCCAAACCCAAATATAAAGTTGATGTTTTAAAAGTTGAAGTACCGGTCAATATGCGTTTTGTTGAGGGGTTCGCCGAAGAAGAAGCCGTTTATACTCAAGAAGCCGCACAGACCTTTTTCAAAGAACAAAGTGAGGCGACGACTCTGCCATTTATTTTCTTATCTGGCGGCGTTTCAGCAAAGCTGTTTCAAGAAACTTTATTGCTTGCTAAAGAGGCTGGCTCTGAATTTAACGGAGTGTTGTGTGGCCGAGCAACTTGGAAAGGTGTTGTCGAACCATTCGTAAAAGAAGGACCTGAGGCTGCAGCGAAGTGGTTGGCAACAGAAGGACGTCAAAATATTGAAGCATTAAATGAGATTCTCAATACAACCGCTTCTACTTGGCATTCAAAAGTAAAAGTTAAAAAATTGGATCCAGTAGTTTCAGCTTAGTAAAAAATAATCCCAGAAGATTAACTGCAAAACTAATCTTCTGGGATTATTTTGTTCCTCCCAATTGTTTCTGAAACTGCATTGGAGAGATTCCCACACTGGATTTAAAAACGTGATGGAATGTTTTGACGCTGGCAAAGCCGGATTTTGTTGCGACCTCAGTCATTGGCAGTTCTTCTGTACCTAAAATATATTTTGCTTGATTGATGCGATATTCCGTTAAATATTGGGTAAAGGAAAAGCCAACATTTTTTTTAAAAAAGCGAGAAAAATAACTAGGACTGAATCCTAAATGGGAAGAAATATCCTCCAAAGAAAGGGGATCGAGATAGTGTTGTTCAACATATTCAAAAATGGTATTCAAATAGGTCAAAGTCTCTTTATTTTTTAGTGCTTTTTGGGTGGCGCGCTTCGCATCTTGAACAGGTTTTACGGGTAACCGATAAAACAGACTGACAATTTGATACAATGCCCCCATAATTGTATATTGTTTTCCCTCGTTTTCTGTCTCATTTTCTTCATAGATCGAAAGTAACAATTTTTTTAGTTGTTTTTCACTGTTCTCTGGCCAAAAACGGCTGTGATTGACTGCTGTATCGAAAAGTTCAAATAGTGTTCGATCCTTTTGCTGGAGGTTTTCATTTTCATGAAAAAGCTTTAACTCAAACTGATACACGATTCTTTGGCTATCAGGGGAAGCCAGAAAAAAATGCGGTTCACCACTTGGAAAAAAATAAATTTCCCCCTCTTCCAATTGAATGATCTCCTCATAAACGCCTAAATTTACACGCCCCTTAAGACAGTAAATAATTTCAATTTCTTTGTGCCAGTGAGGATAGGTGATGTCCCATCCATGACTGATAAAGCTCCGAAAGGGAAAGAGTCCGTTTAATTTAGGAATTTCCAAATATTGGCTCATAGTTTTCCTCCAAACATGGTTTGTTTCTTTTGTTCTATTGTACCTGAAAAAAAGTAAATTAGGACAAAAATCGGGAATTTTTTACAAGAAAAATGGGAAGAATTCTTTTATTCAGTTCGTTATACTTAGATAAAATAAAACGGTTACAGGAGGAAATGAATGAAACTAAAAATTGGAATTATTGGCTGCGGCGGTATCGCTAACGGGAAACATATGCCGGCATTATCAAAAGTTGCCGAAGTAGAAATGGTGGCTTTTTGTGATTTGATTGAGGAACGCGCAGAAGCGGCACAGGAAAAATTTGGGAAAAATAAGGGACATATTTATACAGATTACCGAGAAATGCTCAAAAAAGAAAAGTTGGATGTTGTTCACGTTTGTACGCCAAATGCGACACATGCTGAACTTTCAATTGCAGCAATGGAAGCAGATTGTCATGTCATGTGTGAAAAACCAATGGCAAAAACTTCTGCTGAAGCCAAACAGATGATTGCTGCTGCTGAACGAACAGGGAAAAAATTAACGATTGGTTACCAAAATCGTTTCCGGACTGATTCGACTTATCTCCATAATGTTTGTCGAGAAGATGGACTTGGAGAAATCTATTTTGGAAAAGCCCATGCCATTCGTCGCCGGGCAGTACCGACTTGGGGTGTCTTTCTTGATGAGGAAGCTCAGGGAGGAGGTCCATTGATTGATATCGGTACCCACGCATTGGATTTGACTCTTTGGATGATGGATAATTATCAGCCAAAATTGGTTGTTGGAAAAGCTTATCATGAATTGTCGAAAACTGAAAATGCGGCAAATGCTTGGGGTCCATGGAATCCCGAGAAATTTACAGTCGAAGATTCTGCCTTTGGCTTTATTACGATGGAAAACGGTGCGACGATTTTCTTGGAATCCAGCTGGGCATTGAACAGTTTGGATGTAAAGGAAGCAAAAACAACTCTTTGTGGAACCAAAGCTGGTGCAGATATGAATAATGGTCTGACAATTAATGGAGAAGATCACAGTTTGTTATATGCAAAAGAGATTGAACTGGAAACTGGTGGGGTTGATTTTTATGAAGGTGCGGATGAAACACCTGAGATTCGAGAAGCTAAAAGCTGGATTAACGCGATTCTAACTGACACAGAACCAGTCGTTAAACCACAAGAGGCTTTTGTAGTCACACAGATTTTAGAAGCGATTTACGAGTCTTCGAAAACTGGCGCACCGGTTTATTTATAGGAGAAGAAAATGAAACCTAAAATTGCTTTGCAATTATGGAGTGTCAAGGAAGCTTGCGAAGCCGATTTCTATGGCACCCTAAAACAACTGAAAGAAGCTGGCTATGATGGTGTCGAATTTGCTGGTTATCACGGAAAAACAGCAGAAGAAATCAAAAACTGGCTGACAGAACTGAAACTGGAAGTAGCCGCTTCTCATATTTCGTTTGAAGAGCTGAAAAATGATTTACCAGCGGTTATCGCTTTTGAAAAAATGATTGGTAATTCACAAGTAGTTTGTCCATGGCTGCATTTTGAAACCTTTGAAGACTGGCAGCAAGCAGCGTGTGACTTACAACAGATCGATACAAAGTTGAAAGAAGCTGGATTGCACTTTGCTTACCACAATCATGCTCATGAGTTTTCTGAAATTCCAGACACAGATATTCTCGATTATTTGTCGCAAACAGTGAAATTAGAAGTTGATCTTTATTGGTTGGCTTATGCTGGGATCGATGTAGCTGCTTGGCTTAGACAGCATCAATCGAAAATAGCCTTGCTGCATATTAAAGATATGCAGAGGGAGCCTAAAGAAAGTACGGAAATTGGTCGGGGTGTTCTGCCAATCAAGGCTTATTTGGAATTTGCCAAAGTACAAGCAATGCCTTGGCTAATCATTGAGCAGGAAGCTTTTCAAAAGTTTTCACCGATGGAAGCTGCTGTAATGAATCAGCATAATTTGAAAAAAATAATAGAGGAAGTGTTTTAATGATTCGCGTAACGATTTGGAATGAATTTCGTCATGAAAAAACGGATGAAGCAGTTCAACAAATGTATCCTAAAGGTATTCACGGTCAGTTGGCGGAATTATTGGGAACAGATGACTTCACGATTCGCACTGCTACTTTGGATGAGCCAGAACATGGCTTGACTGAGGAAGTTTTAGCTCAGACAGATGTGTTAGTGTGGTGGGGGCATCAAGCACATGATGAGGTACAAGATGTCATTGTCGAACGGGTCCAACAGCGGGTATTGCAAGGAATGGGCTTGATTGTGTTGCACTCCGGTCATTTCTCAAAAATTTTCAAAAAATTAATGGGAACTTCCTGTGATTTAAAATGGCGGGAAGATCAGAAACATTGCCGCATTTGGAATGTAAAACCAGGACATCCGATTACAGAAGGTATCGGTGATTATTTTGAATTGGAACAAGAAGAAATGTACGGAGAACACTTCGATATTCCTGCTCCAGATGAACTGATTTTTATCAGTTGGTTTCCTGGCGGAGAAGTTTTTCGCAGTGGGTGTACTTATCAACGGGGCAATGGTCGTATTTTCTATTTTCAACCAGGGCATGAAACCTATCCAAGTTATTACAACAAAAATGTGCAAAAAGTCCTTAAAAATGCGGTTCACTGGTGTGCACCAACGCAGGCCGTTTACCCAACATACGGACATTATCAAGCATTGGAGGAAGAAAAATGAAATTAGGTGTATTTACGCCAGTTTTTAACAATTTGACGTTTGAAGAAATGATCACTGCTGCTGCAAATTACGGATTACAAACCGTTGAGATTGGAACAGGTGGCTCTCCCGGTGATGCCCATCTTGATATTGATCATCTTTTAGCATCTGGGGATGCACGTAAAGAATATTTAGCAAAATTAGCAGACAAGGGTTTGGAAATCTCTGCATTGAGTGCCCATCATAATCCGATTTCTCCACTTCCGGCAGTAGCGAAAGAAGCCGATGAATTATTACAAAAAACGATTAAACTTGCTTCGTTGATGAACGTACCCGTAGTCAACGGTTTTTCTGGGGTCTCTGGTGGAAACCCAACGGATACTCAAGTCAACTGGCCTGTTTTGCCTTGGCCAACTGAATACAACGATAATTATGAATACCAATGGGAACAAAAGCTGATTCCTTATTGGAAAACAATCAATCAGGTGGCAGAAAGTGCCGGAGTAAAAATCGGAATTGAATTACACGGCGGATTTTTGGCACATACGCCTTATACTATGTTGCGTTTGCGAGAAGCAACTGGAAAAGCGATAGGCTGTAATTTAGATCCTAGTCATTTATGGTGGCAGGGAATTGACCCGGTAGCAGCAATCAAGATACTGGGTGAAGCAAATGCAATCCATCATTTTCATGCGAAGGATACTTACTTGGACCAAGACAATATTAATATGCATGGGTTGACAGATATGCAACCTTACAGCAATGTAAAAACACGGGCATGGACATTTCGTTCTGTAGGTTGTGGACATGATTTAAAAGTTTGGTCGGATATGATTTCAGCTTTGCGAATCTATGGGTATGATTATGTTTTAAGTATTGAGCATGAAGATCCAATTATGTCAGTAGACGAAGGATTGACACGAGCAGTCAAAAATCTAAAATCAGTAATGATTAAAGAGCAACCTTCGGAAATGTGGTGGGTGTAATGAACAAACCAATTCATTTTGCAATCATTGGCTACGGCGGGATGGGTTCCTATCATGTAAGTACGATTATGCCACAGGCAGAGCAACGAATTCAGGTGGTTGGAACCTATGATATTTCTGGTGAACGACAAGCATTTGCCAAACAGAACGGGTTGAGAAATTATGAAAGTTACGAAGCCGTTTTAACAGATCCAACGATTGAAGCCGTTCTGATTGCAACGCCAAACGACTGCCATAAAGAACTGGCTATTCAAGCAATGAAAGCGGGAAAACACGTAGTATGTGAAAAACCTGTTGCAATGAATACCCAAGAATTAGATGAGATTTTACACGTTGCAAAAGAAACCCAACAAATTTTTATGGTACATCAAAATCGCCGATGGGACCCAGACTTTTTGATTATCCGCGAATTGTATAAAAAGCAAACAATCGGAGAACTTTTTCAGATTGAATCTCGGGTGCAAGGAGCAAACGGTATTCCTGGTGACTGGCGTCATGTGAAAAAACATGGCGGGGGCATGTTGCTGGACTGGGGGGTTCATTTACTGGACCAATTGTTATGGTTGGTGGATAGTCCAATAAAATCAGTAGATATTGATTTCAGCTATATTCTTGGGGATGAAGTTGACGATGGTTTTATCAGTTATCTGATTTTTGAAAATGGTGTTCGTGCTTTGGTGGAAGTTGGCACGACGAACTATACAAAATTGCCACGTTGGTATGTAAAGGGAACAAATGGGACCGCTAAAATCGAGGATTGGGATCTTTCTGGAGAAATGGTCGGTGCCAGTCAAAAACAAAATGTGGCCGCACCGGCGCCTATTCAAGCAGGAGTTGGGCTGACCAAAACGATGGCGCCACCGTCTGAAGAAGCAACGATCCGATTACCATTTCCTGAACCTAAGACGGAATATCCTTCCTTTTATCAAAATTTCTATGAAGTTGTCAGAGAAGGTGCGGAGCCTGTGGTGAAAAATGATGAAGTCCGCAAGGTGATGCAGTTGATTGATGGGATGATGAGGAAATAAAAGTGAATTAGAAATGCAAGAAAAACTGTGTATCATTTGATATGCTCCCTATAAAGTAGACAAGGAAAAAACAAAAATTCCAAATCTATTCTATAGGGAGTTTCTGTATGTCTAAAAAAAGTAAATTTTCTGCAGAAGAAAAATATAAGATTATTTTTAAAGTCCTTGAAGATCATCATAGTGTTAAGAGTACCAATAAAAAATATTCTCTTTCTAAGAGAATCATTAAGGATAGGATTCTCTTAGAAAGATAGCGGTTTAGAAGGATTAAAAGAATCTACGAAATGGAAATGATATAGCTACCAAGAGAAGCAAGCAGCTGTTTCAGCTGTCATTTAGTAACGGGAGCTCACAGCCCCAGAGCAAACCACCCGCGTTTGACGGGGGGTTATGATTCATTTGTGAAACAAAAAGATAAATAGATTTCTAAAAGTTTGATTTTTGATCAAGTTTTTGGAAACAGTATGGTTATGGCGTTTAACAGTTATTCTATTTTGAGAACTAGTCAACGAAGATAACGATTATTGGTAAATAGATTATATTGAATAAAATTAAAAAGAGTTAGTCGGAAATACTCCGGAGACTTTCTCTAACAATTAATTTTCCTGATAACACAATTTTAATTGGTTGAGTATCTTTTTTATTTATCAAATTTTTGCAAAGCTGTAAGGTCCAATACACCATTTCGTCAATATCGATATGTAATGTAGAAAGTGAGGGCGTTAGGAAAGAACACATTTCCAAATCATCAAAGCTACACAGAGAAATATCCTCAGGTACCTTAATGTTCGATTCTGAAAGTCTTCTCAATATTCCGATGGACATCATATCAGATGCAGCGACAATGACTGTAGGTAAAGTTTTTCTGGTTTCTATAATCTGATTCGTCAAGTTATAACCAGACTGTGCAAACCATTCATCACCTATATAAGAGTAATTATAGGTGGAAAGTTGCTTTTTTTTCATCCAGTCTGTATATGCTTGTTCTCTATCTCCTAATCCATCAGGAATATAATCGTTTGTTAATGTAATACGTTGATTCTTGCCAGCAATAAACGCAATATTTCTATGTCCTAAATCGTATATATAGTCTAATATATTAATCATTTCTCTATAAAAGTCAACAGATACTGAGGAGTACTCAGAAGAGCAGTAAAAATCATCAACTATAATTAAACGAGAATTAATTTTAGCTATTTGAGAATGGATATCTTTTTGGACATGACCAATAACAATTATACAGTCAACATTTTTTATTCGATCGATGCTTTGTTCCAAGTTGGGTAGAAAAATCATAAAATCAACGCAAAGATTAAGAGACTTTGAAGTTTGAACGAGGCTTTCTCTAATTTGTCTATAATATAAATCATCAATTTCATTTTTTCTGGAAACCGCAGAGATTATTCCAATGGATTTTTTCTTATTTTTAGTTTTATATTGCCTAGGTGTATAGTTCAGTTCGGTACAAATTGCATATATTTTTTCCCTTGTTTTTTCATTTACAGACAGATTTGGATCTTTATTTAGTACACGAGAAATAGTTCCAGGGGAGAGTTGAGCTTTTTTTGCAACATCACGAATGTTTACCATGATAATACTCCTTATTCTTATTATAAATTAAACTGATATTAATTTCTTCAAGAATAAAATACCATAAAAATCCACGTATATAAAGGATTTTAAATTGAAAAAAAATTTTCAGAAAATGTATTGACAAAACTTTTAGTAAACAGTTAAGTTTTATTTGTAGTAAACAACTAAAAAATTAATAATAGGGGGTATTAAAATGAAATTATTCAAATGTACAACACTTGGTTTATTGGCAATATCATTACTAGGAATTACAGGTTGTGGATCTACTACTAATGGAAAAAATGGAAGCGGTTCCGGAAACGTGAATTTAAAACTATCTTTGTGGGAGACGTATGAAGCGCCAGGCATGAAGGAAATTGCAAAGGCTTTCGAAAAAGAAAATCCAAATGTTAATATCGAAGTTGAGGTGACACCATGGGATCAATACTGGACAAAAATGGAAGCGGCATCAACTGGAGGAACCGCTCCCGATATCATAACAATGCATTCGAACGAATCATATCGATATATGTCAAATGGAGCTTTACTCAAGTTAGATGACCTAATCGAGGATGAAATCATCGATATGAGTAACTATAAGAGTGGAATTGATAAACTGTATCAGTATGAAGATAGTCAGTATGCAATTCCTAAAGATGTCAGTACAGTCGCACTTTGGTATAACAAAACATTATTTGATGAAGCAGGTATCCCTTACCCAGATGAAACTTGGACATGGGACATATTTTTAGATGCAGCTAAAAAATTAACAAATCAAGAAAAAGGAATCTACGGGTTTGCAGCTTCTAATAATTCACAAGATGGCTATAATAACTTTATTTTCCAAAATAATGGTACTAAATTGACTGAAAATCGAAATGAATCAACATTCAATACGCCAAATACTGTTGATGCAATGCAATGGTATATAGATTTGATATTGAAAGAAAAGGTTTCTCCGACTAACAGTCAGTTAGATGAAAATGATCCAGCTGCCATGTTTCAGTCAGGCAGAGTAGCAATGATAACACATGGGTCATGGATGGCGAATCAATTCCAAAATAATGATTATACTAGAGATAATTGTGATGTTGCAGTTTTACCAAAGGGAAAAGTACGGGCAACACAAATGAATGGATTAGGATATTCAATTTCTGCGACAACCAAATATCCAAAAGAGGCAAAGAAATTTTTGACATTTTTGGCAAGCAAGGAAGGAAATAAGATTCAGGCAGATAATGGCACAGCTATTCCAGCATATAACGGCTTAGCTGGAGAGTGGGTAAAATCATTTCCAGAATTTAATGCTCAGGCATTTGTAGATGAAATTGATTATGGCGTACTCCGACCATTTAATAATTCGACAATAAAATGGGAAACATTTGAGACAGAAACATTAAGAGATGCTTTTTCAGGTAAAACATCTGTCAAAGATATTGCGGCCAAGATTCAAGATGGTACTAATGAAATTATTAAGGAAGCAGAATAGAAATGAACTGCTGAGTCAATATTTTTTAATTGATTCAGCAGTTCCAATTTCAAAAAGGAGGATATTATGACTAAAAGTAAAAAATATGATAAACAGCATCTAATTTATGGGTATCTTTTTATCGCACCAACAGCAATTGGTTTATTTCTATTAAATATTTATCCAGCAATTCAGACAATCCTTCTTAGTTTTCAGCGTTCTACTGGATTTGGAAATGCCGTCTTTGTAGGTCTAACTAATTACAAGAAATTGTTTGTTGATAAAGAGGTTTGGCAGTCATTGTTAAACACTTTAATTTATGCAGTTGTCTCTGTTCCCTCGATTGTTGTATTTTCTCTGTTAGCAGCAGTATTAATGAATCAAAAAATTAAAGGATTATCCGTTTACCGAACTATTTATTTTTTGCCTGTTGTGGCAGCTCCTTCAGCGGTAGCTATGATTTGGAGATGGTTATTCAATTCAGATTATGGGTTGATTAATTTTATTTTGAAGAAAATAGGACTTAATGGTATACAGTGGATTACTGATCCGAATATCGCTATTTCAACAATTATCATAGTTGGAGTATGGAGTGCTATTGGATATAACATGATTTTACTTTTATCAGGGCTTCAAGAAATTCCTAAAGATTACTATGAATCATCTAAAATTGACGGTGCAGGAGCCATTCGACAGTTTTTCAGTATCACACTCCCATTAGTTACTCCAACTTTATTTTTTGTCGTTGTTACTACAATTATCGGAGCATTTCAGGTGTTTGATGTTATTTTCATGATGATTGAGCCATCGACTGAGGCGATGCTTCATACTCAATCACTTGCTTATTTATTTTATAAATATTCTTTCATTTTGAATGACAAAGGATACGGATCTGCGATAGTTGTCTTACTACTACTAATTATACTAGTTTTGACAGCTGTACAAATGAAGCTACAAAAAAGATGGGTAAATTATTAGGAGGATTCATAATGAAAACAGCTAATAAAAATTGGATTATACATTTATTACTAATATTGGGTGGAATTATTATGGTAGTTCCTTTTGTCTGGATGTTTCTTACCGCTGGGAAAAGTTTATCAGAGTCCATGCAAATTCCCCCAACAATATTGCCTAAAAATTTTCAGTGGATTAATTTTAAAAATGTTGCGGAAATATTGCCCTTTGCAAGTTTTTATTTGAATACATTTTTGATGGTTATCGGTCGAGTTTTTGGTTCAGTACTATTTAGTGCAATGGCAGCATATGCCTGTGCTCGCTTGCATTTTCCGGGTAGGGATATTTTTTTTGGAATGGTTCTTGTGCAAATGATGATTCCATCTCAAATTTTTATAACTCCTCAATACTTATTAGTTCAAAAATTAGGATTATTGGATTCTGTTCCAGCTTTAATTATCCCAGGGTTTGTAAGTGCTTTCGGAACGTTCTTACTTCGACAATTCTTTCTTAGCCTTCCAGATGATTTGGAGGAGGCAGCTGTTCTAGATGGAGCGAATATTTGGGATATTTTCTTTAAAATAATGCTACCACTTGCTAAATCTGGGTTGATAGCTTTAGCAATTTTTACAGCGTTATTTTCATTTAAAGATTTAATGTGGCCATTAATTGTAAACACTTCAATGAATAAGATGACGTTATCATCAGGCTTAGCAAATCTTCAAGGCCAATATACTACGAACTACCCACAGTTAATGGCGGGATCTCTGCTTGCAATTTGGCCGATGATACTTATATTTGTAATTTTTCAAAAGAAATTTATAGAAGGAATTGCTACAACAGGTGGGAAACTATAGCAATTAATAAGGAGAAATTTAATGAAAATCGAAATTCAAGAAAATGGTTTATATGCTGTATTGATGGTTAATGAAAATAAAGATATCAGATTGGTTCATTTTTCTGACGTTCCTATGCCTAAAAGAAATAATCTTGAGGAAGAATTTGCGAATAATCAGCGTCTCGTAGAAGTAAAGTTTTCTGGAGAAAATGTCGTAAAACATCATGGTCCTAGACAAGTTGGAACACTTCCAGGATATCGACTTCGATTTCAAGATTATTCAGTGAAAGAAAATATGCATGGTAAGCATTTTGAATTTAATCTACTTGATACTATCACGGACACTAATGTGATAGTATCGTGGCAATTCTATCGAGGAATTAAGGCGATTAGAACATGGACTAGTGTATTAAACAAAGGTAAGAAATCAGTTGGAATGGAGTATATTTCATCATTCTATCTGGCAAATTTAGATTTTGAAGGATTGAAAAAAAGAAACGAGAAGATGATTATTCACATGCCTCATAGTTCATGGTCAAATGAAGGAATGTGGAAGAAATATTCCTTCGAGGAATTAGGTTTTTATAGCGAAGAAATAGCTTCGTCAAGACGAATTTTTGGTAGTAATTCGGGTACTTGGTCTTCACATGAACTTGCTCCTATGGCAATTCTCGAAAATCAAGAAGCAGAATCATTTGTTGCGTGGCAAATTGAAAATCAAGGTTCATGGAACTGGGAAATCGGTGGAATTAAAGATTTGATTTATTTGCAACTCAGTGGTCCCAATGACCGTCAAAATCATTGGTATAAGGAATTAAATCCGGGCGAATATTTCTCAACTGTACCGGTGGCAATTGCTTTTTCTCATGGTAAGTTAGATTCCGTATTGAAAGAATTAACGAATTATCGAAGATGTATCAGAAGAAATAACAAAGATAATCAACAATTAGGCGTAATATTTAATGATTATATGAACTGTCTGTTTGGCGATCCAACAACAGAAAAAGAAATTCCTCTGATTGATGCTGCAGCCGAAATTGGTTGTGAATATTATTGTATTGATGCTGGTTGGTACTCTGCTGGAGAGTGGTGGGATGGCGTGGGTGAATGGCGCCCTTCACTTGAAAGATTCCCGAATGGAATACAAGAGTTGACAGAGTATATTCGGAAAAAGGGAATGATTCCTGGTCTGTGGCTAGAGATCGAAGTAATGGGGATTAATTCCCCGTTGGTCGAAACTACCCCAAAAGATTGGTTTTTTCACAGACATGGGAAATTAGTAATTGACCGAGACCGTTATCAGCTAGATTTTAGAAATTTAGAGGTACAGAAATTTGCTGATGAAATTATACAACGTGTAGTAAATGAATATGGCGTGGGTTATATTAAAATGGACTATAACATTGATGCGGGCGTGGGTACAGACTTAAATTCGGATAGCGTGGGTGATGGACTTTTAGAGCATAATCGTGCATATCTTTCTTGGTTAGATCATCAATTTGAAAAGTATCCCGAATTAATTATTGAAAGTTGTAGTAGTGGTGGTATGCGAGAGGATTATGCCCTCCTTTCTAGACACAGTCTCCAATCAACTAGTGATCAGGAAGACTATCTTAAGACAGGTGCGATTGCAGCAAATGCAAGCACATTAATGACGCCTGAACAGGCAGCGGTTTGGTCATATCCATTGAAGACAGGTGATTTGAATGAAGTGGTTTATAATATGGCAAACGCGATGATGTTGCGTATTCACCAAAGTGGACATTTAGCTGAAATATCACTAGATAGAAAATTACTAGTTAAGGAGGCTATCAATACCTATAAAAATGAGTTGCGTCAGTATATCCCATTTGGAGAACCAATTTATCCACTGAATAAGTTCGCAAGCTTTGAGGATCAGTGGCATGTATTCGGTTGGAGAACAAATGATAAGATTTATTTTTCAGTTTGGAAGAAAAAACCAGAGAACAATGTTATAATACTAGATTTTTCATGGCTGAGTGGAAAGAAGATAAACTTAAGATTAGTCTATCCAAAAGATTGGCAATATGATTGGGAGTGGAACGCATTTTATGGAAAACTTTCATTATCATTTGAAGGTGAAAACACTGCACGGATATTTGAAATTCTACCTCAAGACTAAAAAATTACGAGAGGAGTACCATTTTCAAAATGATTACTTATAACCAAAATGAACAGGTTTTTCATTTAAGTAATAAAAAAATCAGCTACCTCATTGCAATTGAAGAGAACAATTATTTGAGCCATCTTTATTTTGGCAAGAAAATTAATCAGTACTCTGGGAACCATTGCTATCCACGGATTGACCGTTCTTTTTCACCGAATCCACCAAATAGTATTGATCGAAATTTGTCCTTAGATACATTATTGATGGAATTTCCCGGGAATGGATTCGGTGATTTTAGAGAACCTGCCTATAATATAAAGTTGACCAATGGCAGTAGGATTGTTGATTTTCGATATAAAGACTATCGAATTAGCACGGGAAAAGAGAGATTATCCGGGTTACCCGCAACTTATACCACTAATGAGGGGGAAGCAGAAACATTAACCCTTGTTTTGGAGGATAAGGTCAGTCAGTTAAATTTGGAGATTAGTTATAGTATTTTTTCTTATTTGAATGTTATTACTCGTTCTGCAAAATTAATTAATTTTGGTGCTCAAAAGGTCGAAATCAATCGATTGGCCAGCCTCTCCCTAGATTTTCCAGCGACAAATTTTGATTTATTACATTTGAATGGAACTTGGGCAAGAGAAAGATATTTGACACGTGAGTCAGTGAATACTGGAATTAAGGTATTGGATAGCAAACGCGGCTCGAGCAGCCATCAGCAAAATCCTTTTGCTGTATTAGCTGAGCCCTCAACCTCTGAAAATTATGGAATAGCTTATGGCTTTTCTTTGATTTATAGCGGTAATCATGAAACAGTTATTCAAAAGGATCCGTATGATCAAACTCGCTTGATTATGGGAATAAATTCTTATAATTTTTCGTGGCAGCTAGAAGCTGGAAAGTCATTTCAGACGCCAGAAGCTGCCATGGTATTTAGCGAGGATGGCTTAAATGGAATGTCTCAAACCTTTCATGAACTATTTAATCATCACCTTACACGAGGACAATTTAAACAAAAGGAACGACCTGTGCTTATCAACAATTGGGAAGCAACGTATTTTGATTTTGACGAACCAAAAATTATGAAAATAGTGGATGAAGCAGCGAATTTAGGAATTGAAATGTTCGTTTTAGATGATGGGTGGTTTGGAAATAGAGAAAATGACCAATCCTCATTGGGAGATTGGTTTGAACATCCAACGAAGCTTGTTAGTGGACTCAAAGGACTTTCTCAAAAGGTTCACCAAAAGGGAATGAAGTTTGGTATTTGGTTTGAACCAGAAATGATTTCAGAAGCTAGTGAATTATATAAGGTGCATCCAGATTGGGCTTTCGCTGTTCCTTCCCGTGAAAAATCATTAGGGAGAAGTCAATATGTATTGGATTTTTCTAGAAAAGATGTTCGAGAAAATTTGTATGAGCAAATGAAAAAAGTTTTAGATAATGCAACGATTGATTATATTAAATGGGATATGAATCGAAATATGACAGAAGTGTATTCAAAACTGTTGCCAGCTGATCAGCAAGGGGAAGTGGCTCATCGATATATTTTAGGATTATATGAATTTTTAGAAAAATTGACTAAAGAATATCCAAATATTTTATTTGAAAGTTGCTCAGGTGGTGGAGGAAGATTTGATCCGGGAATGCTCTATTATATGCCGCAGACTTGGACAAGTGATAATACAGATGCAATAGCTCGTTTAAAAATCCAATATGGAACTAGTCTTGTTTATCCAATTTCAAGCATGGGTTCACATGTTTCAGCCATTCCTAACCATCAGACTGGGCGGAAGACGAGTTTGAAGCTGCGAGGTGATGTAGCTATGTCAGGAATTTTCGGGTATGAACTGGACCTCACAGCACTTGAAATGAGTGAAAAAAATGAAATAAAAGAACAAGTCACCTTTTATAAAAAGCATCGGAGATTATTGCAATATGGAAAATTCATTCGTTTAAAGAGTCCTTTTGAAGAAAATGAGACTGTATGGATGCTTGTTTCCGGAGATATGACAGAGGCCTTACTTTTTTATTTCCGTGTTTTAGCTGAAGCGTCAAATCCCATTACTACATTAAAACTTACCGGTTTGTCGGAAGATATCTGCTATCGAATTGGTGAAAAAAACTATTTTGGTGATGAGTTAATGAACCTTGGTTTGCCAATTAATCCGGAATTACAAGGAGATTACGTGTCGGAAGTTTTTTACTTGGAGGGGAAATAAATATATTGGAAACATAAGTATCGTTAAAATAGGGTCGATCAGGTGAAACTGGTCGATCTTATTTATTATGTCTTCAGACTCAGCTGAGCTTGCAAAGTGTGCGAAAAAATTCTCTGAAATTTTGTTATTTTTTCTTAAAATGATGCGATAAACTCAAAGTCCTCAAATAAAAATGGATTATTAAATAATAAATCTTCTATGGAAGCGTTGACAAAATTTTAGTTTAACGTTAAACTATATTCGAAGTTAAACGTTAAACTAAAGGGAGGAAAAGCTTCATGAAAAAGAAAAAAATTTTTATGGCGTTAGCATCACTCTTAATGATCAGCGGATTGGCAGCCTGCGGGAGTAGCAAAGATGGTGGAAGCGCCGGCGGGACAACGGATACAAAAGAAGATAAGGGAATGGAGGTTCTTGGTGATCAAGTAAAATTTGATCCTAATAAACTGGTCAACGATGGAGAAACAATTAATATTGAATACTGGACTTGGAATGAAGGGGATCCTGCCATTACGATGGCCAAAGAATATGAAAAAATCTATCCTAATGTAACAATTAAAGTCGTGAATCATCCATGGGAAGATTACTGGACAAAGCTACCATTAGCATTAAAGGGAAAAAATGGGCCAGCAGTTTTTAACATTCATAATTCTCAACATGATTTATTAATTCCTTATTTACAGCCATATGATATTGACACAGAGGAATTGAAAGCAGATTTTACTTCTGTTGATCCTCACGTAATCGATGGGAATGTTTATTATATCGACAGCATGATCAATACAGGGAACATTTATTACAATAAGGATTTGTGGAAAGAAGCAGGGTTAACAGATGCAGATATTCCAAAAACTTGGGATCAATTCCGGGAAGTTGCTAAAAAATTAACAAAAAAAGATGGCGACAAGATTACTCAAGCAGGATTTAACTGGAATGGTGAAACCTACAGTGCCATTTATCAAGGATTAAATTACCAAAAAGGGGAGTTACTCTTCAAAGAAGACGGTAAAGTTGCTAATTATGACAATGATACAACAAAAGAAAATCTGCAATTTTTGCTAGATCTTTATAATGAAGATCAAGTTGGTTCAAAAGATTTTGGTGCAGATTCTTCTCAAAGTTTTGGTAATGGACAGTCAGCCATGGTTTACAAATGGGGCTTCTATTTAAATGAATTAAATACAAATTACCCTGACATTGATTTTGGCGTCTTTGCAACACCAACTCCAGATGAATCCGTTCCAATGGCGTATGATCGCTACAATGGTGAAAGTACACCAGGTATTAATAAGAATCAAACGGAAGAACAACAAGCAGTTGCACAAGATTTCTTGAGATACTGTTTAGCAAATGATGAATATTCAAAAGCAGGAGCTCTGTCATTGGCTTCCTTCCCAACGAAAAAATCACTTGCTGAAAATAAAGATATTTTAGATAATCCAATTCTAAAAGTAATCGCACCACGGGTCGATCGCTTGATTTGGCCGGGGCCATTCCCAGCAACGATTGAAACAACAGGGACACAAACAATGGAAGACGTTTTATTTAATGGCAAAGCTTTAGATAGTTCATTAAAAGCTGGACAAGAACAAATGGAAAAAGATATGAAAGATACAGATTTTACATCTTTGGAAAGCAGCTATCAATTTATCGATGAAGCTAAATAATTAAATGTCTTGAGATGCTAAGAAACGTCTTAGCATCTCTATTTACAAAGAGAGGTGAGATACAATGGAGACAATAAAACGAAAAAATTCAATTATTAATTTAAGAAATGTCGCAGTGGTTTTATTGATTGTTTACTTTGCAATCTTTTTAGTCTACCCAATTTATAAGGCATTTGCTGGTAGTTTACATGACTGGAATCCATTGATCGACAAATACAATTTTGTAGGATTGGAAAACTTTAAAGAGGTATTAACGAGTGGTCTTTTCTGGAAGTCCATGGGAAATACAATGGTATTCGCCTTTTTTGCAGTTGTTTTTCGAGTAGTATTTGGGTTGGGATTGGCGTTGTTGCTTTCTTCCAAACTAACTAAAGTAAAAACTGTTTTTCAAGGTCTTTTCTACATGCCAACGATTACGCCTTTAGTAGCTGTTTCCTTTGTCTGGATGTGGATGTTTGATCCACAGTTTGGCTTAATCAACAAAGTGTTCAATTTAGATATCAACTGGTTAAAAGATTCCCAATGGGCATTACCTGCTATTATTATTATGACAATCTGGAAAGATTTTGGTTATGCAACTGTTTTGTTCCTAGGAGGATTGATGGGGCTTCCAGAAGATGTTTTTGAAGCTTCAAAAATTGATGGAGCATCAGGTTGGCAGACTTTTTGGCGGATTACTTTGCCATTGTTGAAACCAACGACTCTTTTTGTAGTCATCACTTCCTTGATTACATATTTGCAAGCCTATATTCAAATTTTGATCATGACTGATGGTGGACCGGGGACCTCGACTTATGTTATCTCCTATTTGATTTACGATGAAGCATTTGTCAAATATAATTTTGGGACAGCTTCGGCAATGGCAATTTTGCTGTTCGTTATTATCGGTATCTTGACAATCATCATGTTCAAGATTACTGGGGAAAGGAATGACTCCTAATGGAAAAAACAAAATCTGTTATACTAAACTTGATTTTACTTCTTTTGGCATTGGTTACGATTGTTCCATTTGTCTGGATGCTACTTTCATCTTTTGCTCCAAACAGTGAAATCGTAAAAATCGGTGGAAGCTTATTTCCAACTCCTTCCACACTGTCAAATTTTACAGATGTCCAAGAAAAATTTGATTTTATGAGAATGTTCTTTAACAGCTTGTTTGTAGCAGTCTTAACGACAGTAATCATTATCTATACAAGTGCTTTAATGGGATTTGTTTTTTCGAAATTTCATTTTAAAGGCAAAAATATCTTGTTTGGTGTTGTGTTAAGTACGATGATGCTGCCATGGGCGGTTACAATTATCCCTAAATATGAAATGATGGTAGATTTTGGTTGGTTGAACACCTATAAATCATTGATTATTCCTTCCATGGTCAGTGGATTTGGAATTTTCATGTTCCGGCAGTCGATTTCTCAAATATCAGATGAATTACTTGAAGCTGCTCGCGTGGATGGTGCCACAGATTTCTATATCTTCCATCGTATTATTTTACCCATGTCGCGAAATGCAATCTCGAGTTTGGCAATTTTTCAATTCTTGTGGAGTTGGGAAGATTTTCTATGGCCTTATTTGATGATTGATGATCAATCCAAACAGTTATTGTCGGTAGGACTTCGTTTGTTTAATGGACAATACGGAACCGATTATGGTGGATTATTTGCTGCAACATCTATTTCCATTATTCCAGTTGTAGTTATTTATATTATTTTCCAAAAACGGTTTATTGCAGGGGTAGCCAGCGGATCGATTAAGTAATTGAACATTTTCAATAATCAGCTATAATACTCTTAACACGACCGGAAAGGACGATGAGCATGAAAGTAACTATAAAAAAAATCGCAGAAGAAGCGGGGGTCAGTATTACAACCGTTTCTAACGTGATCAATAACAAGGCTCATCGCGTTTCAGAAAACAAACGGGAACTAATCGAAGGAATTATTGAAAAATATAATTACTCACCAAATATGAATGCTCGTGCGTTGGTTCGCTCTTCTTCTCGCTTGATTGGGCTGTTGTATTTTTCTCAAACACCCCAATTGGATTTCACGGACCCATTCGTTGCAGAAGTATTGGAAGGAATTGAGCGAATCACAAAGCCAAACGGTTTTTTTACGTTGGTTCATAAAGTGACTTCACAAAAAGATATTGAAAATATACAAAAGAATTGGCGGTTTGACGGATTTATCGCTGTAGGATTCAGCCAATCGCTTTTTGAGAAAATAAATCAGAGCATTCAGGTTCCAATTATTTTTATTGACACTCATTTAGATGAAAGAATTTACTCAAATATTACTGAGTATCCAAATCGCTATTTTGTGAATACGGATGATTTCACTGCTGCTTTTTTGGCGACAGACTACTTGATTGAAAATGGACATAAAAAAATTGCCTTTCTTTCCTATGATTTTGATATCAACCAAACAAGTGTTGTCCAGCAACGTTATATTGGCTACTTGTCTGCTCTGAAAAAGAAAAATCTGATAGTGAGTGATTCCTTACTTTATACCCATAATGATTTTGACGAAATGCTGGCAAATTTTGGAGACTATTCCGCTGTTTTGATTACTGCTGACTATTTAGCGATTCGTTTCCTTTACTTTCTGAAGGAAAATCAGGTGAATTATGAAGAGGAACTCTCAGTTATCGGTTTTGATGACATCAAATATGCAGAGTTTAATGATCCGCCGTTGACAACAGTCAAGTTAGATCAACTCAAAAAAGGGATGTTGGCGATGCAAATGTTGGCAGACATTGTTGATAAAGGGAAAAAGGTTCCCCAATTGACTAATCTTTCAGGGGAATTAAAGATTCGAGAAACAGTAAAAAAAATAAACGAATAAAATGATTAGTGTAACAATAAATATAAGAAATACTGGGAATTTGAAAATATAGGCAGTTCCCCGTCCCCTGATCTGCAGTTGATCAAGTGGGGCAATTTCTTCTCCTTTAAGTTGAACGTTAAACTTAGGGAAGCACAAACTGAATGGAGAATAAATTCTTTTCTATCAAAGAATGAGAGATACATGTAAACAAATTAGATTGAAGGTGCAGACATGGTTCAAACAATTATTCAAGGAAAAAAATACCGCTTTTCTTTATTGACGGAAAAGTTACTCCGCATGGAATATTCTGAGGAAGGAATATTTACGGATAGTCAAACACAGGTAGTATTAAACAGAGATTTTGAAGAAGTTCCCCATAAACTTATTGAAAAAGAGGATAAGATTGAAATTATAACCTCGAGCTATCATCTGTATTATCAAAAGGAGGAAGCATTCAATAGTAAAAGTTTAACAATCGATTTTGCCTACAGCTTTTCTCACTATCATAATCAATGGCGCTTTGGAGAAAAAATCGTTAACTTGAAAGGTACCCTACGAACAGTTGATGAAATTGATGGTTCGGCTCCGTTGGAAGATGGTATTTTGAGTCGGAACGGCTTCGCAATTTTGGATGATTCAGCCTCTTTTTCTTTAGATAGCACAGGAGACCCTAAACCGCGGAATAAGGATCTTAAAGATGTATATATCTTTGCGTACGGACATGATTATCAGACAGCTCTCAAGGATTATTTTCGATTGACAGGTTTTCCACCCAAATTACCTCGATATGCTCTTGGTAACTGGTGGAGTCGTTATTGGAAATATACAGAACAGGGATATAAAGATTTAATCACTCGTTTTGAAAAAAATAAGATTCCTTTTTCTGTCGCCGTTTTAGATATGGACTGGCACATCACAGAAGTTCCAGAGAAATATGGCAGTGGTTGGACAGGTTATACTTGGAATCGGGAGCTTTTTCCAGAGCCAAAGGAATTTTTAGACTGGCTCCATGAACATGGATTGGCTGTTACATTAAATGTCCATCCGGCTGACGGTATCCGAGGATTTGAAGAACAGTATCCCATTGTTTCACAAAAACTAAATTTAGTATCGGAAATTGAAGAACCAGCAAAATTTGATTTGAATAACCCGAATTTTAGAAAAGTATACTTTGAAGAAGTGAACCATCCATTAGAAGAAATGGGGGTTGATTTTTGGTGGCTGGATTGGCAACAAGGGGAAGAAAGCAGTATAGCAGGATTGGATCCTCTATGGACGCTGAATCATTACCATATTTTAGATATGCAGAAACAAGGGAAGGCTCCTCTGATTCTATCTCGCTATGCCGGTCCAGGAAGCCACAGGTATCCAATTGGTTTTTCCGGTGACTCGATTGTTAGCTGGGATTCATTGGCTTTTCAACCTTATATGACAGCGACGGCCAGCAATATCGGCTATACGTGGTGGAGTCATGATATCGGTGGACATATGCACGGATATAAAGATGAAGAGCTGGCTTTACGCTGGTTACAGTTTGGTGTATTCAGTCCAATCAACCGTCTGCATAGTTCCAGCAGCCCATTCTTTAGTAAAGAGCCATGGATCTATCGTGGAGATATTGAAAAAATCATGACGAATTTTTTACAGTTACGACATGAATTATTGCCGTATCTCTTTACAATGAACGTTAGGACCGCTGAGAAGGGAATTCCTTTGATTCGTCCGATTTATTATGATTATCCGGAGGAAGAAGGTTCCTACGCTTATCAAAATGAATACTTTTTTGGTTCCGAGCTTCTCGTCAGTCCAATCATAGCTGCTGAAAATAAAGAAATTCATCTGGCGGAAAATAAGATGTTCTTTCCAGAAGGGGACTGGTATGATCTCTTTTCCAATTTACGATACTCAGGAAATAGTGAATTAGCCGTTTATCGTTCGTTAGAAACGATTCCTGTTTTTGTTAAAGCAGGTGGTATCCTTCCATTTGACGGTGAAGTAGGAAAAACGATTGGAGAAAATCTACCTGAATGTATTCAGTGGAAAATTTTCCCGGGAAAAAGTAATCAATTTGAAATGATCGAAGAAAAAGATGGAAAACAGGCGATTACAAAAGTAGTATTGGATTATGAAAAAGAAATTCTGACTCTTTCCGTTATGGATGAAGAGGGAATTCTGCCACAAAATAGACAACATGTATTTGTCTTTTGTGGGACGGAGATGTTTGAACCACAATGTGAAATGGGGCAACTTTTACCTTATGATTTAGAGAAAACTGAACGGAGCTTCTTGCTTGAAGAGCCATTCAAAGAACAAGTAACTATTGCTATTAAAGGTTTCCAACCAATAAAAACACAAGTCATTCGTAAAGAATTTTTTGAACGAATCAATCATGCAGAGATTTCTTTTGATGAGAAAGAACGAATTTGGAATTTCTTTAAGTCAACATCTGATGCCTTTAAGCTGACGGCTTTCTTGCAACAAATAGAAAATGATACTTTGCGGCAAGTATTGTATGAATTGATTTATATCCAAAGAAGCTAGAAGAAAAGTCTCAAGGTATCAAAAATGATATTTTGAGACTTTTTTCATTTTTAGATTAACAAACACAATGTAGTAAAATAGTTTTATAAATAAAAGATCGGAGAAGCCAAGTGAAAATATCTTTGAATGATTATACAAAGGAAGAATTGGAAAAAGCAGAAAGTATTTTATTTAACGGCAATGGCTTTATTGGTGTACGGGGAAATCTTGAGGAATGGTATTACGATTTTTTTGCGACAAACCGAGAGACATACCTTAATGGTTTTTATGAAACCAAAGAAATCAGCTATCCAGAAAAAATGTATGGTTTTACACCAACTGGGGAGACAATGGTCAGTGTGGTGGATGGGCAAACGACGCTGATAAAAATTGGTGGAGAAGATTTTCGGATTGATCAGGGAAAAATGACAGATTCAAAACGATATGTTGACTTAGAAAAAGGAATGACGATTCGAGAAATGACCTGGACCTCACCCAAAGGACGAGTGACTCGAATCAAAATTTCTCGATTAACTTCCTTTATTCATAAAAATCTATTTGCCATGAAATTTGATTTTGAGCGAATCAATCATCAAGAGCCGATTGAGCTGATTACTCATCTAAATTTCCAACCGGTTAAAACGATTGATAAAAATGATCCAAGAATGAGTCATGACACGCACCAGTTAATCATAAATGATGTCGATTTTGACAAAGGAATTTGCAGCTTTGAGACAGCAAACTCCCGTTTAAAAGCAGCTATGCATTGGTCAATCAAAGGAAAGCTGATTGATCAGCAACAGGAAGCAGACCGAATAGTTATTCGAACGGAGCTGGAAGGAAACACTTATGAAAAAAAACTTAGCTATGCTTTTCGTGAAACAACCCATCAAGGAATGAATTTGAGTTTTGAAGAATTGGCGACACTACAGAAAAATTACCTACAAAAATTCTGGCAAACTGCGGAAATAAAAATCAAAAGTAAAGATCGCTTAGAAGAAAGCGTGAACTACAGTACTTACGCGTTATTGCAATCTCTGGGAACGGATGGTCAAACGAGCATCGCTGCAAAGGGATTAAGTGGCAGCGGTTATGAAGGTCATTATTTTTGGGATACAGAAATGTATGTCTTTCCGCTATTTCTGCATTTAAAACCTGAATTGGCTCGGCAAATGTTGTCCTATCGAATTAATACATTGGATAAAGCACGAGAAAATCGGCGAATGTTCGGTTACCAGACAGGTGCGCTTTATCCTTGGCGAACGATTTCCGGAACAGAGTCTTCGGCATTTTTCGAAGCTGGGTCGGCACAACACCACATCAATGCGGATATTGCGTATGCGTTTATCAGCTATTTTAGACAAACCAATGATTTTTCTCTTATGCTAGATGGAGGGTTCGCTGTTTTACTTGAAACTGCGCGGGTATTTAACGAAATCGGGTATCGTAAAAATGGTCAGTTTCATATTGATAAAGTAACTGGTCCGGATGAGTATTCTGTATTAGTAAACGATAATTTTTACACAAATCGAATGGTGGAACACCAATTTATTTGGGTAAATAAAATTGCTCAAGAGATTAAGAGAGAATTTCCTGAAAAATGGCGGGAGCTTTGCCAAACACTGGAAGTATCGGAAGAAGAGCTGACCCAAATGACAGAAAATGCTCGATGTATGGCTAAGCCAATCGATAAAGAACTCGGAATAATTGCGCAGGACCGTGACTTTTTAAACAAAGAAATCTGGCCTTTATCTAAAGAAGAAACGCAGTATCCTTTACTGATGAACTACCATCCTTTGATGATTTATCGTTATCAAGTGGCTAAACAGGCAGATGCTGTACTTGCTTTGATGCTGTTTCAAGAAGATTTCTCTCAAGAAACAGCGATTAAAACCGTGGAATACTACGATCAAATAACTACCCATGATTCTACACTTTCCTACTCAGCATTTGCGACTGTTTACAGTCGATTAGGAAATAGTGCAAAGGGATATCAGTACTTCCTAGAAAACGCACGAGTTGATCTGGATAATTCCCATCAAAATACGAAAGATGGAATTCACACAGCATCAATGGGTGGTACTTTCTTGACGATTGTTTATGGTTTTTGTAATTTGTCTTTTACTGAAAGTGGTCCTGTCCTCGAGCCTCACTTGCCTACTGAAATCGAGGCAATTCGGTTTACAACTACCTTCAGAGGCGAAAAATATGCTATTTCAGTGACTCACGAACACCACGAAGTCAAAAAGATAAGCGCGAAGGAAGTATGAAAAAAATTCAAGCCTGAGCATGCGATTTGAGAATCCGTGTTTGGGCTTGAATTTTTTCTTTCATATCAAATTATGCTGATACCAACGTTTTCCCTTAAATCGAAGAAAGAAAATTAATCCCCGGACACCCCATTCAACTGTCATGACGAAATAAATACCTGTCAAACCATACCCTAATAAGATTCCAATCAGGTACCCCATACCTATTCGGAAAATCCACATAGAAAGCAAAGATGCTACCGTAGTAAAGTTTGCATCTCCGGCGGCCCGTAAAGCCGATGGAAGAATAAAACCAAAACTCCAGGTTAAAAAATGCATCACAATAGCGATAGTATAAAGTCTAAAAATGGCTGGAAGTATTGCTGCCGGTGGATTGAACAGCTTCATTCCTAAGGAGAAAAATGGCAGTAAACTTAAATCAACAAGAATGAAGGCAATCATGCCGGCAATGATGAATGATTTTGTAAGTTTTTTCGCATCCGCAACATTTCGTCTACCGATACATTGACCAACAATTGGGACAAGGGAAGTAGCTAAAGCACTGGGGATAATTTCAGAAATTTGGGTCCAAGAAGAGGCAATCGCATTTGTTGCAATCACGTTTGTTCCAAGACTGACAATCATCGTTTGGATAATAATCTTTCCCCCATTAAAGAATAATGACTCTGCGGCAAATGGGAAACTCACCTTTAATACTTTTTTTATCAATCCAAAATGAATATGTAGAAAGTCTTCTTTTTTCAACATGAAAAGACCACGATTGACGTACAATGTGTAAAAGGCAAAAAGCATTCCGATGAATCGAGAAATGACTAGCGAAATCACTAAACCCACCATGTTCATATGTAGGATGCTGATAAAGAGAATGTTGAAAAGAATATAAATAAAATTCATTAGTAAGGAAAGTTTTAGGGAGGATTTAGTTCTGCCGATGCCACGCAAACTACCATTTGTTCCCTCCACAACGGATTGCATTGGGTAAGAAGCCAATAATCCAAGTAAATAAATTCGGGCATTTGTCAGTACCATTTTTTCTGCATGACCAAAAAGCAATTGAAGCAATGAATTATGTACCAAAAATACAGAGATGCTCACGAATAAAGCCATGAAGACAGCACCGAATATGGTTCCACTACAGACTTTGCTGAGTTGTTTCATTTCTTTTCTTCCAAAATATTGAGATATTAGGACTGTGCCACCTAAACCAACAGCAGTAAAAATATTCACCAAGAAAAAATGAAGACTACCTACCATACTTACCGCACTTACAGCTGCGGTTCCGGCTGAACTAATCATTGCAGTATTGAAAAAATTGAAACCGACTAGAAAAAATTGATCGATAACTACGGGAATTACAAGAGATAGCACAAAATGGTAAGAAATATCCCGACCTGAGAAAAAAGCTTTTAATCGAGGATATCTTTCTTTCTTTGGAACAGGGCTTCGCAAATAGAACATCTCCTTATGTTTAACAACAAAAATAGCAACTTTGCACACGTTGTCATTGCTAATGCTATCTTTTCAAAGTAGTTCTGTCAATATGAAAAAAATAATGGATGAGGAGAAACAGATATATTAGATATTCTTTTTTATTCTCTCTTGTTTTAATAAATACGTTCTTTTTATATAAAAAGAAACAAAACACCTAAAACTAAAATATTAGTATTGTGAATTTGAACACATTAAAAATGCTAGTTATTCGATAATCGGGCTGAAAAATTAATAAAAACTAATTTAATTCGTATTATAATTTAATATAAACACTAAATGGAAGCGTTATACTTATTTTGTTGATATATCAGTTAGGATATATCAATTAAAATGGAAAAGCGAATGGAGGAACAAAAGTGAGTGATATTATTATCGGTATTTTATTGATCGCATCATTCTTCTTTATGGTGTGGTACTGTGTCAAAGGATTTAATTTAATGGTCGGCTTTGCGGTTATGGCTACGGTTTGGATGATTCTTGCACTTATAGGAAATTCATTTTCACCTAATCCGGCAATGGAAGGTCAAGGAGTCATTGATGTGCTCGAGTACATCTTTGCAACAGGACCTGCAGAATATGCCAAATCGATTTTGGTTAATGTATTCTTTGGTGCATTCTTTGGTCGGGTATTAGTTGATACAGGGATTGCTGCCACTCTGATTAGAAAAGTTGTTGAATTAGGCGGAGACAAACCACGGATTACAATGAGTCTTTTATGCATTGTGACAGCAGTTATTTTCATGTCAATGACAGGGATTGGACCAGTAATCTCGATTGCGGTCATTGTTTTACCAATTTTGCTTTCGTTAGGGATTTCAGCACCAGTTGCTATGTTCTCATTTATGGGATCAATCATGGCAGGGATTTTTGCAAATATTGTTAACTTCAAACAGTATCAAGCAATTTTTGCCGGTTTTAATCCAGCAGCTGCAGATTACACATACAATGATTATTTCCAAATTGGTATGATCGGTATGGTTGTCAGCTTAGTTGTTGTACTAACAGTTGCTAACTTAACAATGAATAAAAAGAAAGCCTATTCAATGGCTGCAGAAATGAAAGTAGATCCAAATGCAGAAGCACCAGCAATTTCTTGGTTAGCAGTTGTTTTACCAGTATTAGGTGTTGTCCTTTTGAATGTTCCGATTATTCTTGGTTTCATTTTATCTGGAATCTATGCAATGCTGTTTACAGGAAAACTTCGTGGCGGATACAAAGAGGTTTGTCGTCGTTTTGCGAAACTATTCACGGATGGCGCAATAGACGTTGCTCCAATGGTTGGTTTCTTATTGACATTGGCAATGTTTAATAATGCAGCTGCTTATGCAGCACCTTATTTCTCAGCGATTTTAGGAGATTTCATTCCAACTTCACCAATTATTTTGGCAATTGCTTTTGCTATCTTAACACCACTTGGATTCTTCCGCGGCCCAATGAACTTAGTTGGTTCCGGTTCAGCAATATTAGCTGTTGTATTAGCGGTTAATCCAACAATGCCCGTAGCTTTCTTATATCCATTGTTTGCGACAACAACGATTGCCCCACAACATTTGGATATCACTCAATCTTGGGTAGCATGGGGACTTGGATATACAAAAGTTTCATCACGTGATTATATGAAGAAATCAATTCCAACAGGTTGGATCATCGGTGCTATTGTTTGTGCAACTGTTTTCGTATTGTACGGTCGTTTCTAAAAATAAGTAATAGGGGGAGAAACATATGAAACGCTCAGTCAGAATGGGAATCGACGTAGGTGGTACCCATACAAAAGCCGTTGCAATTGATAATGCAACGCATGAAATTATTGGAAAATCTTCTGTTAAAACAACTCACGCCGATCCAAGAGGAGTAGCTGCAGGTGTTGTCCGATCTTTTCAAAATTGTCTAAAAGAAAATAATATCAGTCCAGACGATGTTGTTTTTGTTGCCCATTCCACTACGCAGGCAACTAACGCCTTGATTGAAGGCGATGTTGCAAAAGTCGGCGTAATTGGAATGTCAAAAGGTGGAATTGAAGGCTTTCTTGCCAAGCGCCAAACACGGTTAAATGATATTGATCTCGGAAATAATAAAAAGATTGAAATTATCAATTCATTTATTCCAGTGAAACAATTGAGTATGGATCGAGTAGAAGAAACGATCGGGAATCTCGAAAATGAAGGAGCAAAAGTTTTAGTTTCATCGATGGCTTTTGGTGTTGATAATGGAGAACCTGAGAAAATCGTTTATGGTGCTGCATCAGAAATGAACATTCCAACGACGATGGCATCGGATATCACCAAATTGTATGGGTTGACCCGTCGGACAAGAACGGCAGCGATCAATGCTTCAATTTTGCCAAAAATGCTGGATACTGCCAATTCTACGGAAGCCTCTGTTCGAGAAGCCGGTGTTAACGTTCCGTTGATGATTATGCGGGGAGACGGCGGAGTAATGGAAATCTCTGAAATGAAAAAACGCCCCGTCTTGACCATGTTGTCAGGTCCCGCTGCGTCCGTGATGGGTTCATTGATGTATCTAAGAGCATCAAATGGTGTGTACTTTGAAGTTGGGGGTACCACTACCAATATCGGTGTTATCAAAAATGGTCGTCCTGCTATCGACTATTCCATCGTTGGTGGCCATCCAACATACATTTCTTCCTTGGATGTTCGGGTATTAGGCGTTGCTGGCGGTTCGATGGTTCGGGCGGATAAAAATGGAATCATTGATGTGGGACCCCGGTCAGCCCATATCGCCGGATTGGATTATGCAGTCTTCACACCAGAAGATGAAATCCAAGAACCACGGGTAGAATTTTTCTCTCCAAGAGAAGGGGACCCGGCAGATTATGTCAAAGTCATTTTAGGTACAGGAGAAGAAGTGACCATCACCAATTCTTGTGCAGCAAACGTACTGGGCTTAGTCCAACCGGAACATTTCTCTTATGGAAATGTTAACTCAGCGAGAAAAGCAATGCAGGCATTGGCGGATTATTGCGGCACGACGGTGGAAGACATCGCCAATCAAATCATGGAAAAAGCCTATGCCAAAATTGAACCGGTCATTTTGGAGCTGGCGGATAAATACAAATTAGAAAAAGATCAAATTTCTCTTGTTGGAGTTGGTGGCGGAGCAGCTTCCTTAATCGTTTACTTCAGTAATAAGATGGGAGTAAAATATTCAATCCCCGAAAATGCAGAAGTAATTTCTTCCATCGGGGTGGCACTGGCTATGGTTCGAGATGTAGTAGAACGAATCATTCCTTCTCCAAGCAAAGAAGATATTCGGGCAATTAAAAATGAAGCAATGAATAAAGCCATTGAGTCGGGAGCAACACCAGAATCGATTGAAATCCACGTGGAGATTGATCCGCAAACTTCGAAAGTATCTGCGATTGCTACGGGCTCAACAGAAGTCAAAGCAACTGATTTGACGAAAGAAGTCGATGAAAAAGAAGCAATGGAAATTGCGGCAGAAGATATGCGACTACAAACTGCTGATATCACTTTATTGGCCAAAAGTAAATTTTTCTATGTCTTTGGGGAAAACGGCTGTACCACTAAAGCTGGGAATATCCGAATTGTAGATAAAAAAGGCTTTATCAAAGTTCAGCGGGGAAATGCAATGTGCATGAAGAAAACTGCTGCAGAATATATGGATGCAATTTTAAATCTGTGGGATGAAATGGCAGTATATCAAACAGAATTGATTGCTCGACCTGAATATTACTTATGTTTAGGTGCGCGAGTGGCTGATTTCTCTGCAACAGAGCTAGATCAATTACAATTATTGACTGAACTGGAAGTGTCTACCTTGGAACCAGACGAGGAGGTCCTTGTCATTGCCGGAAACATTAAGCAAACCTAATCTTGAACAAATCATTCTGGAACTGAAACAAGTTCCAGATGTGGTTTGGGGGAAGTACCAATTTCAACGAGATCTTCTTAATAAAAAAATAACCCAGCAGCAGAAGAGGCAAATGATCGCCTCTTCTATTGCGTGTGGGATTGCAACGGCTAGAAAAATCCGCAGAGAGTATGGGAAGAAATCCAGCAGCGAAATTTTTGATGAAATGGGTGTTTCGATTCGACATTCGGATGAGGAACAAATTGGCAATCGGTTATTGTTTGCTTTATATGATCCCGATCGTGGAGTTTTACTCATGGATAATCCTATTAAGAAGTTCAGTGAATTTTCTGACCAAACAGGGTTTAATCAAGAGCAAATAGAAAACTATATTTTGAGTCATGAACTTTTTCATCATATTGAAAGTCATGACTCAGAAATTTATACGCAGAAAACAAAAATCGATTTGTGGAAATTTTTGTTTTATACGTATCGTTCCAATGTCCGAGCATTAAGTGAAATTGCAGCAATGAGCTTTTCCAAAGAATTCAATCAACTTGATTTTTCACCCTATTTGCTAGAACTTGTTCTTGTTTGGCCTTATGACCAAGGGCAGACAGTGAAATTATATAATGAGGTAAAAAGTCTTTTGGAAGATGAGACTAAATAATTACCGTATTGGGAGTAAAATAGGAAGGGTACTTATGCATTACGTATTCTTGTTCCTCAATAATCATATGCAGATGGACAGAGCAAAGAAAACTGATTTCATCCAGGTCGTGATTGACGATTGCTTGAAGAAGCGTCTGATGCTCATCTACTACTCGTTCCCAGCCAAGTTCAGTTATACTTAATCGTAACCAACGGAAACGGTCAAGATGGGTGGCATAGTTTTCTACCCAATCCCAAATTTCACCTTTTCCGGCGATTTCGAAACAAGTTCGGTGAAAAGTTGTATCTAGTTGGAAGAAGTCTTTCTTATTTTTTGCTAAAGCAGCCTGCTCTGTTTCTTCCAGAATTGCTTCAAGAACTTTTTGTCCCTTGGGAGTAAGTTTAGCACTGCATTCAGGTAAAATAGCTTTCTCCAAGATTTCTCGGGTGTACCGTGCAAGTGAAGCAGATTCGATATTTATTTGTGAAATATACGTACCCGACTGGGGAACAGCATAAATCAATTCCTGGTTTCTTAATTGAATCAAAGCCTCCCGTATCGGTGTTCTGCCAATTTGGAGACGTTCTTCCAATTCTTTTTCGGAAATTTTTGTTCCGGGTTCTAATTCAGAGTAGATAATTTGTTTGCGTATAGCTTTAAATGCTTGCTGTTGTAAGTTGCTTGCCATATGTTAGCCTCTCTTGTTTATAATCAGTAGATTGATAACATTATAGCATTTCATTGAATGGAAAGAATAGAACGATTAGCAATAAAATTGCTATTTATTTTGTAAAGGGGGAAATAAATATAATGGAAGAAAAAAATCAAACCTTTGATGAGTTAAGACAAGCCGGCGTATATGTACCGGAGATAAAACTAGACGAATTGCAAAAGGAAACCGCAATTTCACCTAAGTGGCTGCATTTTGGCGGAGGAAATTTGTACCGAGCATTCCATGCAGAAATTGCTCAAAAATTGATTGAAGCAGGGGAACTCTCTAGTGGTGTGGTTGTTTGTGAAACGTTTGATGAGGAAGTCATTGATAGCGTCTACCAGCCATATGGAAATCAAATTCTTGAAGTCGTAATGAAAGACCATGACGTGCTGGAAAAAACACTGCTTTTATCGACAGTAGAAAGTTATTTTGCTGTTCCTGATCGTCCGGCTGAGTATCAGGCTGTGCAAGAAATTTTTGAAAATCCTTCGTTGCAGCTGGTGACAGTTACGATTACAGAAAAAGGTTATTCATTAGTGAATGCTACAGGGGACTTTATCGGTGTTGTTGAAAAAGATATGCTTAAAGGACCAAGCAGCGCATTTCATACGATGAGTATTATCGCTAGTGGATTGTATGCTCGATACAAAAAAAATCAAGCGCCGATCGCACTAGTCTCAACAGATAATTTTTCTAAGAATGGGCTGAAATTCCAGCAGGCTATTTTAACGATTGCCAAGGCATGGCAAAAAAATAATTTGGTGGAAGCTGAATTTATCGATTATGTAATGAATGATCAGAAAGTAAGTTTTCCTTGGACGATGATTGATCGAATTACACCCGCTCCGTCAGAAAAAGTGGCTCAACAATTAAAAGCAGCGGGAGTTGAAGAAACCCAAATTTTTCATACACAAAAGGGGACGAACATTGCAACATTTTCAAATACTGAGGAAACCCATTATTTAGTGATTGAGGATAGTTTTCCTAATGGTCGTCCAGATTTTACAAAAGCTGGCGTGATTTTGACTGATCGTGACACGGTGGATAAGGCAGATGCTATGAAAGTGACCACGTGTTTAAATCCGCTGCATACTACGTTAGCGGTTTATGGTTGTGTGCTTGGGTACCAGTCAATCGCTGAGGAAATGAAAGATGTAGAATTAGTAAAACTAATCAAAGGAGTCGGCTATATAGAAGGGTTGCCAGTCGTTGATGATCCAAAAATCATTCATCCACAAGACTTTATTGATGAATTAATCACGAAGCGTTTGCCAAATCCAATGATTCCTGATACACCACAGCGAATTGCTACCGATACATCCCAAAAAGTGGCGATTCGTTTTGGAGAAACCATTCGAAAATATATGGAAGATCCAGAAAAAGATAGTAGTCAATTGACCTATATTCCATTGTCAATCGCTGGTTGGATCCGTTATTTAGTTGGATTGGATGATTTGGGAGAAGCCTTTCCTTTAAGCCCGGATCCACTATTGTCGGATCTGCAGGCGAGAACCAGTCAATTGACCTTTGGCGCCAGTGCTTTGCTTGTAAAAGAAACGATCCAACCAATCTTAAGCAATGAACAAATCTTTGGTGTGGATCTCTATGAGGCAGGTTTAGGAGAAGTGATTGAAGGATATGTCACTAAACTTTTAGCAGCACCTGGGGCAGTCCGCCAAACATTAAAAAAAGAGTTGGGAGAGAAATAAGCGATGGAAATGACATTTCGATGGTATGGACATAACGATGATAAAATAAAGCTAGAAGAAGTTCGTCAAATTCCCGGAATGAAGGGAATTGTAGGGACTTTGTTTGATATTCCGGCAGGAGAAGTTTGGCCAAAGGAACGAATCAAAGCATTAAAAGAAGAAGTTGAAGCAGCTGGATTGACGTTAAAAGTAATTGAAAGTGTCAATATCCATGACGATATCAAAATTGGTTTGCCTTCCCGAGATCAATACATTGAAAATTATAAAACAACGATCCGCAACCTCGCAGAATATGGAATTGAAGTAATTTGTTATAATTTTATGCCGATTTTTGATTGGATCAAAACAGATTTGGAATATGTGTTACCGGATGGCTCTATCACGATGGCTTTTGAAAAAGCTGGAATTGAACGCAGTCCGGAAGAAATTATTAAAGATGTCGAAGCTTCTAGTGGTGATTATTCTTTACCAGGCTGGGAACCGGAACGGCTGGTCCATGTGAAAGAATTATTTGAAGCCTACAAAGACGTAAATGATCAAAAACTACGGGGAAATTTGGCCTATTTTTTGAAAGCAATCATTCCGGTTTGTGAGGAAGTTGGCATTAAAATGGCAATTCATCCAGATGATCCGCCTTACTCCATTTTCGATTTGCCACGAATCGTAAAAAATAGAGAAGACTTAGACTGGATCTGCAACGTCGTGGACAGTCCTTCAAATGGGATTACACTATGTACTGGTTCAATTGGCGAAGATCCACAAAATAATGTTTATGAAATTCTTGCAGAATTTTGTAAACGAGATCGGATTCCATTTGCTCATATTCGTAACATCAAATATTTAGGCAAAGAAAAAGATTTTTATGAAGCACCACATCTTTCAACAGAAGGTTCGTTAGACATGTTTGAAATTTTAAAAGCAATGCATGACAACGGGTTTGATGGGTACATTCGGCCAGATCATGGTCGGATGATCTGGGGTGAGACTGGACGTCCGGGATATGGTCTGTACGACCGGGCAATCGGAGCTTCTTATCTGATTGGTTTATGGGAAGCATTAGAAAAAACGAAATAATCAAAACAGGCTAGGTGAATTGGGCAATCAATTTATCTAGTCTAGCTTTGTAGGAGGAATCGTTATGTTTTTAGATCAAGATTTTTTATTGAAAAATGATACGGCGAAAAAATTGTATCATGACTATGTGGAAAAAATGCCGATTATTGATTATCACTGTCATTTAGAGCCAAAAGAGATCTATGACAATGGGAAATTTAAGAATATCACACAGGCTTGGTTAGGTGGCGATCACTACAAATGGCGCTTGATGCGTGCAAATGGGGTAGATGAAGAGCTGATTACAGGAAATGCTTCTGACTATGACAAGTTTTTGGCTTGGGCAGAAACAATTGAAGAATGTATTGGCAATCCATTATACGTGTGGACCCATTTAGAATTGAAACGAATTTTTGGGATTGAAGAACTTCTAACGAAGGAAACAGCACCAACAATTTGGGAAAAAGCGAATCTAGCCCTAGCTTCTGAAAAAATGACGACTCGAAATATTATCAAAGCAATGCAAGTTAAAGTTATTTGTACGACGGATGATCCAATTTCAGATTTGACTTATCATAAAAAATTGGCGGAAGAAGAATCAGCTTTTCAAGTATTTCCTACCTTTCGTCCAGACAAGGTAATTGCTATTGATGCCGAAGAGTTTATTCCTTATTTGGAAAAATTGGCGGAATTAACGAGTCATTCTGTGACTACCTATAAGGAAATGATTGCCGCTTTGAAGCATCGAATCCAGTTCTTTCATGATGCAGGTTGTCGTTTGTCGGATCATAGCTTTACCGCATTGGTTGGGGCAGATGTTTCTCAAAAGGATTTAGAAGAAATTTTTGCAAAACGCTGCAACAATCAATCTTTAACCGAGAAAGAGATCGCAAACTATCACTTTGGTTTACTTTGTGATTTAATGAAATTGTATGCTGAACAAGGTTGGACCTGTCAATTGCATTTATTGGCAACCCGTAGCAACAATAGCCAATTGTTTGAAAAAATTGGGCCAGATGTTGGTGGAGATGGCATGAATGATGAACCAATCGTTGCTGCCATTGCAAAGGTATTTGATTATGTCAATCGGGAAGACAAATTACCAAAAACCATTTTGTATTCCTTGAATCCAAAAGATTTTATCTCTCTGACAACATTGATGGGATGTTTCCAATCAGACGTTAAAGGAAAAATTCAGTTGGGGGCAGCTTGGTGGTTCAATGATAGTTATTCTGGCATGAGGCATCAATTGACAACGCTTGCGGAAGGTGGGATTTTAGGCAATTTTGTCGGTATGTTGACAGATTCCCGCAGTTTTCTTTCCTACCCACGACATGAGTATTTCCGCCGAATCTTGTGTGAATTAGTCAGTGAATGGGTCGAACAGGACCAATTACCAAGTGACGGCACTGTTCTTGGACAGAAGTTGGCAAAAATTGCTTATACGAATGCGGAGAATTATTTTGGGTTCAATAAATAAAAATTTCTTGATTTGAGGGAGTAAATACATGACGGAACTGTTGATAAACACGATTGTAAAAGAGGGCGAACCGGGCACTAGTCAAATTGAATTTTTGAGCCGCTTAGGAGAGGAAAATTTACCAATTGCGGGTGTAGAAGTTCGTAGAGAAATGTTTTCAGCAGATGCTGCAAAACGAAAAGAAGAAATGGAAACAGTTCGATCACTAAAGAAAAAGTATGATTGGAAAATGATGTATTCTGTTCCAGAATCCTTATTTTTATCAGGAGGAATAAATCCGGAGCTGGATATTTGGCTGGAGGAACTCGCTTCATTTGAGGGCATCAGCATGAAGGTTAATACGGGTGAATTTTGTACGTTATCAAAAGAAGCAGCACAACAGTTCACTCAAAAAATGGGTGATTCTGGTATTCAGCTTAGAATTGAAAATGATCAGACACCTGAAAATGGAAAACTGGCCAATGTAAAAAGGGTATTGGAAACAATCAAGGCAGAAAAATTACCGATTGATTATACTTTTGATTTGGGAAATTGGCAGATTATGAAGGAAGATCCAGAAAAAGCCTGGGCAGAAATCAGCCAGTATGTGGATGTGATCCATTTAAAAAATATGGATGCACAAGGAGAAGCAGTATTGCTGGATAAAAAACTGGCTAATTGGCCTTTGGTTGTGAAAAATCAGAAAATTGTTATTTTTGAGTATCCAATGAACTTTACAGAAATACCACAAGAAATCAGCCGTGTTCAAGCAGTTATTGTTTAGTATCAAAAGGAGAGGGATGAGAATATGTATGAAGCAAATTCACAAAGATACAACAAAATGAGCTACACTAGAAGTGGAAAATCCGGCGTTTTACTGCCACCGATTTCCTTAGGCTTGTGGCGAGGTCACGCATTATCCACCCACGAAAAAACAAGAGAATTGGTATTGCACGCATTTGATGAGGGAATCATTCATTTTGATTTGGCAAATAATTATGGTCTGACACCTGGCGATGCAGAAAAAGTTTTTGGTAAAATCATGAAGGAAGATTTGGCTGCCTATCGGGATGAATTAGTCATTTCAACAAAAGCAGGTTTTCATATGGGACCTGGACCTTATGGGGAATGGAGTTCGAAAAAATACCTTGCCTCCAGTTTAGATCACAGCTTGCAACGGATGAATTTAGATTATGTCGATATCTTTTATACCCATCGGCCAGATCCCAATACACCTTTTGAAGAAACCGCAGAGGCACTTGATTTAATTGTTCGGCAAGGAAAAGCTTATTATGTGGGGATTTCTAACTATAATCCAACAGAAACCGCTGAAATGGTTCGTCTATTTAGAGAAAGAAGAACACCTTTTGTGATTCATCAAATGTCTTATAATATGATGAATCGGGAAGCAAGAGACAGTGGACTATTAGAATTTTTAGATGAGAATGGTATTGGCAGTATCGCTTATGGACCGTTGGCAGAAGGGTTGCTTACTGATAAAATGAGTGAACATATTTCTGAAGATTTACCAATTCATCGCACAAATAAGCAACTTCTTGATGGTCCTGCAAGAGAAAAAACACAACAAAAACTACGGAAATTAGCTGAGATTGCTCATCAACGAAATCAGACACTTTCTCAGTTGGCCTTGGCTTGGCTGCTCAATCAAAAGGAAATCACTTCTGTTGTAGTGGGAGCAACTAAGGTGCATCATCTAGATGATAATTTACAAACATTAGAAAACGCCTTGTTATCTGTAGAAGAAAATAAGCAGATCCAACAAATTCTAAAAGGATAAAAAAAGAGACGTATTTTGATTAATGAAAAATGCAAAACAGCCGTAATCTGAAGTGATTGCGGTTGTTTTGCATTTCTTTAGGCATCACTGAAGCCAAAAAAACAATGAAGTTGAAAAAAGAAACTGCCTTATAAAGTTATGAGATTGTTGCCTTACTTGAATCAATGGCAATGCTGGATACGGGTTGTTGTTCTAATTATCTAGTTTTTTGTTTTCTCTTTGAAATTCAATGGGGGAAACACCAACTTTTTTTCGAAAAATTCGACTGAAATAATGGGGATCTTCGTAGCCGACTTTTGTTGCGATTTCAGAGATGGAATAAAGAAGCTGGTGATCGGCAAGCAGTTCCTTGGCTTTTTGAATCCGAAGCTGAATCAAATATTCTGAAAAAGAGTAGCCCAATTCTTTCTTCATTTGTCGACTAAGATAAGTATCACTGACGAATAAACGAGCAGCAACGGTATTCAGGGCAAGATTTTTTTCTGAATAATGAGTATCGATAATCATTTTTGCTTCCTGTGGGAGAGTAAGTTTTGAAACAGTAGCAGGTTGCTTTTTTAATAGCTGTGTCAATTGAGTGAGAATTTTTTTTAGATCAGTTTTTGGAATCGGCTTTAATAAATAATCATAGACATTTAATGTGATCGCCCGTCGAGCAAAATCAAAATCGTCAAATCCGCTGATGATGACGATAATCGTGTCCGGGTACCGCTGGTTGAGTAAGTGGATCAAATCCAGCCCGTTCATGTCAGGAAGATTGATGTCTACAAAAGCGACTGCAACAGATTGTTTTTCAAAAAGGGTGAGTGCTTCTTGACTATCGGCTGCTGTGAGTACTTGTTGAAAAGGAGAAGGAATCGTGCGGATATAGCCGGCTAATCCTTCCCGCAGTGCTTTTTCATCATCAATGATTAATAGTGTCGTCATTTTTTTCTTCCTTTTCTATTGGTAGGTCGATTTGTGCAATGGTTTCTTCGGTAGAGCTAAAAAAGAGTAGATGAGCATTTAATCCATAAAAAAGTTGAAGTCGTTGTCGGATATTGGCAATTCCGTAGCCAGTAGAAGTTGGCGTTTTTGTTGGTGAATTAAGTTGAATTAGCTTCTCTTCCGGAATTGGTAAGCCAGTGTTTTTTACTTGAATCCGAATAGTTTCAGTTGTCAGTTTTGTCACCTCAATTGCTAAGCTAGAGGGACGTTCTCGTAAGGGACGAATCCCATGATTAATGGCGTTTTCAACTAAGGGCTGCAATAGAAAATGCAGCATGGTTTGTTGTCGTAATTCTTCTGGCACATGAATCGTAAAGGATTGTAACTCTTCGTGACGCAATTGTTGGATTTGTAAATAGCTTTCTACATGCGCCAATTCATCTTCAATCGTAATCAATTCATTCCCACGATTCAAGCCTTTTCGGAAGAAAGTACTGAGATATTCGATCGTCGTAACCGCTTGATCGATATCATTACCTAAAATCTGCCACTGAATCAAATCCAAAGTATTGTAAAGAAAATGCGGCTGAATTTGCGTCTGCAACACCTGAACGGAGGCTTGTCGATAAAGCGCTTCGTTTTCATAAACCTTATCTAAGGTTTGATTAAAGGTCGTTGCTAACTGGGCAATTTCCTGAGGTGATTGGATATCTGCACGAATATTCCGATTTCCTTTTTGTACCTCAGCCATGGTGTTACTTAGTGCAAGAATCGGCGCAATGATTTTTCTTGATAAAAGCAATAGTAAAATTGCTAGAAGGGAAAGGACAATAATCGTAATGATGAACAATAGACGCCATAGCTGATTGGTGGTTCCCCCTAAACTTTTTTTAGGAACGATGTAGTTGACTTTCCAATCTGGAAGGAGATCGATTCCGCTAGTAAAAAGGATTTCTTTTTTTTCATTAATTTTTGGTGATTGATTGTCTGCGCCCACTAAGGTTCCTTTTCCATCATATAACGCCAAATCTTTGGCTAGTGTCTGAACATTTGATAATGGAATCGCCGCTGAAATAAAATTTGTGCCATCTTGTAATGGGCGATTTAAGCGATAGAGAATAATCACTGCAGCTTGTTGATCTTCTTTGGAATGCAATAGGTCACTAACTGTATAATCCAATTCAGGATGTTGGACTAATTCCTTAAAATACGAACGTTCCTTAACAGAGAAATTTTCATAAAATCGAGAATAAGAAACTCCTTCACGAGAAACTAATCGAATTGATAAATAGTTCCGTTGATTTTGATTTTCAAGAGCAAACGTTTCATCAAACAGTGATTCACGGGTATAGCTGTGACGAGCAGGTAAATCTGCGATTAAACGTAATTCCGCAATCCGTTCACCGAACCAACTGTTGATTTGGTTTGTTCGATTATCTACAAACTGTTGTGTGATGGACTGATTCAAAGGCAAAACATTTCGTGACAATTCAAAACGCATGGCACCAAAAATCAAGAGAGTTAGAATCGTCGCAACAAAAATAAAGAGAAAAAATAGTTGTTTTTTTATAGAACGCATGGGGCACTTCCTTGTGTAATTTATCACTTTCGACTGAAATATCCACCTAATGTTGGAAAAGTCCAAAGAAAATTTTGGGGTAACTAATTATACTCATGGTATCACAAAAAGATAAGGAGCGTTTCAAATGAAAAAGATTGGGCTATTTTTAGCAAGTTTCATGACTGTTTTATTGATTGCCGGCTGTGGTTCATCGGCAAAAGAACAAACGGTTGAAGGAACTGGAGAAGGAAAGCATGGCGATATAAAAGTTGAGGTAAAGCTCAAAGACGATCAGATTCAAGATATTAAAGTAGTTAAGCAAGGAGAGAATAAAGTCTTATCTGAGCCTGTCTATAATCAATTAAAAGATACGATTATCGCTGGAAATTCAATCGATGTTGATGTTGTCAGCGGATCTAGTGCAACAAGTGAAGGATATATTGCGGCGGTTAAAGATGCTATTGAAAAATCCGGCGTGACTTTAGCTGCTGTTAAGGCAAAAAAAACGAAGGAAGCCAAAGTAGATACAGATCAATCCTATGATGTGGTAGTTGTAGGTTCTGGCGGTGCTGGTTTTAGTGCAGCAATTGAAGCCAAAGAAGCAGGAAAAAATGTTGTGATCGTAGAAAAAATGCCGACAGTCGGTGGGAATACACTGATTTCTGGTGGGGAAATGAACGCACCAGGAAATTGGGTTCAAAAGGATTTGGGAATCAAAGGGGATTCTGTTGAAGCCTACTACGAAGATACAATGAAGGGCGGCGATAATCTAGGAGATCCTAAAATGGTTCGGATTATGGCAGAAAGCGCATTGCAATCGGCTGAATGGTTGAGAGATGACATCCACGTAAAATTTTTGGATGACCAATTGTTCCAATTTGGGGGACATTCTTACAAACGGGCATTGATTCCAGAAGGACATACAGGGCAAGAACTGATTACGAAACTCAAGAAAAAAGCGGATGAATTAAAAATTCCAATCGTATTGAATACACGGGCAAATACATTGATCCAAGATGCAGATGGACGAGTAACCGGCGTGAAAGCACAAGACAATCACGATAATGAAATTACTTTTCATGGGAAAGATGCCGTTATTTTAACAACCGGCGGCTTTGGTTCGAACGTGGAAATGCGTAAAAAATATAACAAAGAATACGATGAACGGTATAAATCAACGGATACGGAAGGAACAACCGGGGACGGGATTGTCATGGCAGAAAATGTCGGTGCAGCTTTAACCAATATGGAGAGCATCCAAACCTATCCAATCGCCAATCCAAAGACGGGCATGATTTCTTTATTAGCGGATACCCGTTTTGACGGTGCAATTTTAGTCAATCAAGAAGGCAAACGGTTTGTCGAAGAATTGGAACGTCGAGATGTGATTTCTAATGCTATTTTAGAACAAACTGGAAAATATTGTTACCAAATTTGGAACGACGATATCGATGCAATTTCTAAAACAAAGGCTGCTCATAAAGATGAATACGATGAATTAATCAAAGAAAAATTATTGGTCAAAGCAGATACATTGGAAGAAGCAGCTGAATTTTTCGATATTGATGTTAATAATTTGAAAGATACAGTTAAAAAAGTCAATGAATACGCAAAAAGTGGAGATGATAAAGATTTCCATCATCGTGGAGGATTAGTTTCCTTAGCCGATGGTCCTTATTATGTAGAAAAAGCAGTCCCTTCGATCCATCATACGATGGGTGGTGTTGTCATCAATGAAAAAACAGAAGTACTTGATGAAGATGGCAAGGCAATCCCTGGACTCTATGCCGCTGGTGAATTGACGGGTGTTATCCAAGGAAGCAACCGATTAGGCGGAAATGCAATCACGGATATCATTACCTTTGGTCGAATCGCAGGTCAAACGGTCGGGAAAGAATGAGTGATTCCTTCTAGAGACATCTCAGTTGTGAAAAACGCTTTCTTATGCTATTTTGATAACAAGAAAGGGGCTGTTTCTAGTGGATATTTATTTGAATTTTAAAGCGGAAGCCCGCGAAGCAATTGCTTTTTATGAAAAAGCTTTTGAAACCAAAGCTACGGACATCACAACGTATGGTGAAATGCCGGGAACAGAAGAAATGCATCTATCGGATGAGGTTAAGGACATGATTATTAATGCCCGTATGGAAATCAACGGAACCTTGGTTATGTTTGCCGACAATCCTGAAGGGGTCGCTCCAGAATTGATTGTGGGAAATAATATTTCTTTAGTTATTCAACCCAAAACAGAAGAAGAAACGAAACAATTATTTATCAAACTTTCAGAAGGCGGAAAAGTCGAAATGCCGCTGGATGAAGCACCGTGGGCAAAATTATACGGCATGGTCACCGACCGCTTTGGTGTAAATTGGCAGTTGAATTATGCGTGAAAATGATTTGTAAAATTATGAGTTAAAGCCAAAATACTTAGGATGAACGTTAACCAACCATTCGGTTGGTTAACGTTCATTTTTTTTACTTTTCATGGTCACTGTATCTTTTTAAAAAGATTTCAAGAATGAGATCGACATGCACCATTAAAAAGGCTCTTGATGTAATATCATAATTGTGAAAAACATTTGTAGGAATATTACTATTTATATTTCTGTTTGTAAGATTGTTTAAAGAATTGTTTGGCGAGTTGGTGATTGACAGTATCGTATTTCCTTTCTGCCTTACTTTTCTTGCTGAAACGAGCAGGCTTTGTGTTTCCCCGCTCATACTGACAAAAATAACTAAATCATCTGATTTTAGTAATTGTGGTAAAAGATCTAACATATGTGACTCATAGATATACATAGATGGACGATTCAATTGATATAAACGTTTACTCATGTATTCAGCAATCGGTTTTGTTAAACCGACTCCAACAAGAAAGAGATTATTTGCTTCTTGAATCTTTTTGGCAAAGTACTCAAGGTTTTCTAGGGTAATTAAGGTAAGAGAATGTGAGAAAAAATTTTGATATTGCAGGAGCAAATCTTTTTCTTTAATATAAACGGTTTGAGTTAGAAGTCGATTGATTTCATACTTAAATTGTGAGAAACCTTGGAATCCTAAACGTTGAGAAAGACGTATGATTGTCGAGTTGGATGAGGCAATTTTTTGTGCTAAAGCGGTCAAATTTAATTGGGAAATTAATTCTGGAGTATTATCCAGCTCATAAAAGGCAGAGCGCTCGGCCTCGCTCAATTCAGAAAGTTTATTTCCATAATTTTCAATCAGTAGACCCATAATATCCTTCTCCTAAAAAACTAATTTCTCTCATTCTACATCAATCTGGATAATTATCCAACTGTTGAATGAAATGGATTTCATTTTATTGCTATAGTTGCTTTGTTAAGAAAATATGGAGGTAAAAAAATATGAAAATTGAGACGATGACGCAACCAGAATTATTGCAAATTCAAAAGTCTTTTTCTACAAAAGAAGAAATATTAGAAGAATTGACAAAATGTTTAAGTGAAAACGGTTATGTGACAGATTCAAAAGAATTTTTGAGAGCAGTATACGAAAGAGAACATCATTCTGAAACTGGTATGGAAAATGGTCTAGCAATTCCTCACGGAAAAAGCAAAGCAGTTAAAAAGGCTGGCTTCGCAGCAATGACATTAACGAAACCGCTCCAAAAAGAGGCATGGGCATCACTAAATCCAGAGAACCAAGTTGAAATTATATTTTTATTGGCTATTCCTGAAACAGAAGCTGGGACAACACATTTAAAATTATTATCCGAACTCAGTACTCGTTTAATGGATGATTCGTTTGTTGCTTCATTAAAAAGCACCTCAACAGCAAAACAATTCTACGAACTTTTGTCTGAGAATGGGGAAAAGGCATCTCCAAAGTTTGCTGAATCCAAAAAGTTTGTTTTGGGGATTACTTCTTGTGCGACGGGTATAGCACATACCTACATGGCGGCAGAAGCGTTAGAAAAAGCAGCAGATCAAAAGGGTATAGCAATACATGTTGAAAAACAGGGTGCCAATGGAATAGAAGATCGTATCACAACAGAAATGATTAAGAAGGCAGATGGAATTATTTTTGCTGTCGATACAAAAATCAAGGATCGTGAACGATTTGCTGGAGTTCCATATGTTCAAGTAAAAGTTGCAGAACCACTAAAGAACAGTCAAAAATTATTAGACCGGGTGTTGAATTCTCCCGATGGAATGGTTGACGGTGAACGGACAGAAAATAAAGAAGAAATAAATAAAAAAGGATTTAAATCAGAGTTGATGTCTGCTGTGATGACGGGTATTTCCTATATGATTCCGTTACTTGTTGCGGCTGGATTGATGTTGGGAATAGCAAAATTGATTTGGATATTAGGATTAGGTATGGATCCAGGATTAATTGGAGATGTAAAATATAATAATTCGGATGGACTAGTTGGCTTTCTTCATTTATTAGATAATTTTGGAAATATGTTGTTTAAATTTATTTATCCAGTTTTCTCTATGTTTGCTGCCTATTCAATTGCTGATCGTACAGGACTGATTGCTGGTTTTGCTGGCGGTTTATTTGCTGGTGGATTGCATTATACTTTTTGGGGAATTGAAGGTGGAATTCCTAGTGGATTTTTGGGTGCATTAGTATTAGGGATAAGTGCTGGTTATATTTCACGATTTTTGAATGAAAAAATTAAGCTAAGTAAAAATCTTAATGCTATGAAACCAATGTTCCTTATCCCAGGGTTATCTGTATTATTAATTTTTATCTTGAACCTGTTCATTGTTGATCCAATTTTTGGTGGATTGAACAAAATTATTTCTGATGGTATCACGAGTATGAGTGGTTCTGGTAAGTTAGGTTTGTCAGCCATTATTGCCGCTGCAACAGCTTTTGATTTAGGCGGTCCAGTAAATAAAGCCGCTGGTGCAATTGCGATTGGCTTATCAGCAGATAAAATATTTCCATTGACGCCTAGAGTCCTTGCTATTGTTATTCCACCACTAGGTCTTGGTTTATCTACGATGATTGATCGTTTTGTTGTTGGACGGAGAGTTTATCCTCAAGATTTACGAGTTGTTGGTGGTACTTCATTTTTATTAGGTTTTCTAGCGATTTCTGAAGGTGCAATTCCATTTATGTTAAGAAATCCACTTATCACGATTCCTATTAACATTATTGGATCAATCATAGGTGCTTGTACAGCTGTAGCATTAGGAGCAGTCCAATGGTTACCACTTCCTGCAGTTTGGGGATGGCCATTGGTTACCCATTTGCCAGCTTACCTTATTGGGCTTACGGTAGGTGTTTTAGTTATTGCATTGGCAAACATTTTTGTTCGATATGCATTGTTAAAACGAGAAGAAGCGAAATAAATATAACTAAAAAGAGACTACGACTGAAAGATGAAGATTATTTCAGTCGTAGACTTTGATTTATGGATTGTAGAGTTACAAGGATAGGTGGGAATTTTATATGAAGAAAAAAGTATTTGTAGTTCCACATAGTCATTGGGATAGAGAGTGGTATTTTTCAATTGAAGATTCCAATGTATTATTAACGGAAAACATGTCTCAATTACTTACTTATTTAGAAAATCATTCGGAATTTCCAACATATACGTTTGATGGTCAGTATTCAGTAATTGAAGAATATTTAAAGTATAAACCTGAGGACCGCCAAAGGGTACACCGGTTGATTAAATCAGGAAGACTACATATTGGTCCATGGTACACTCAAGGAGACACCTTATTAGTACAAACGGAATCGATCATTCGTAATCTTTTATTAGGAAAACAAGGTGCTGAAAAAATGGGTCATTCTATGAATATTGGCTACTTACCAGATATTTTTGGTCAAAATTCTTATCTCCCAAGTATCTTTAAACGATTTGGAATTGGGTACAGCATATTACAACGAGGTGTTTATAATAATCAACTCTCGGATGATTTAAATTTTTGGTGGCAATCTCCAAATGGAGAAAGGATTCCAACCAACAATCTTTTTTTGGGTTATGGACCAGGAAAATTTTTAGCAAGCGATAAAAAATATGTTGAAGAAACGTTATTGCCCATGTTGAAAAAATTAGAAATGAGAACGAAGGAAGATTCACCAGTTCTTCTTCCTGCTGGTGGAGACCAGGTATTCATACGGACTCACTTTCCAAAAGTTATTCAAGAGTTAAATCATCTTAATCTTGATTACGAATTTATTTTAAGTGATTATGAAAGTTTCATGGAGCAAGCATGGATGGATACAAATCGAAAAACAATTTCTGGAGAGCTGATTGCTAGTCAAAATTCTAGAATCCATAATACAATCCGATCACAAAGGGTCGATATTAAGCAACTAAATTCTCGTGTTGAAGATAAGCTTTATAAACAATTAGAACCATTGGCTGTTTTAAGTAAAAAGCTTGGAGGGAATTATCCACAAACATGGATAAACCATTGCTTGAAATTACTATTTGACGTACATGCCCATGATTCAATCGGTGGTTGTAACTCAGATGAGACAAATGGCGAAATTATCAATCGTTTACGGAAAATAGAACGAATCATAGACGACTATATAAATATCTTAAAAAAACAAATTAGTCGAGGTATTTTAAAGAATCATGAAGGTGTAATTGCCTTCAATTTATTACCTAAAGCGATAAATAAGCAACTAGAATTCATTCTCTTCACAAAAAATAAGCATGTCCTTTTAAAAGATAGTTTTGGAGAAACCCTTTCACAAGTAATAAAAAGTCAGGAATATATTTCAGGTGGAACAAAGGTACAAGTTACTGCCGATGGAGAGAAACAAATTGCTTTACCGGGGTATTACCGAACGAGTATTGTTGCCCAAGTTTCTTTTTCTGGATTTGGTTATCGTCGGTTGAATATTTCTGATGAAAAGAATCAACTTCCAAAAATATGTTCAACGGGTAGTATTAGTAACGAGTTTTATAGAATCGAGGTTATCAATGGTCAAATTCAAGTAGAACGATTCGATGGGAAAAAGAAAAAGAACCTATTTGATTTTGAAAATAGAGCAGATGCGGGAGATTCCTATGACTTTTCTCCATTAGCTAATGATAAACCTAATTACTCTTCATTATTTAGAGTAATCGAAGTGAGACAGTCTGCTCAAGAAAGCGAAATTACGGTAGAAACAAATCTTAATGTAGCGAATGACTTGGCACATTTTGATGAAAAAAAGAAGAAGTTAGTAATTGTATCAAAATTAAAACTGATTAAAGGCTCTGATGTGATTCGTATTCAGCATACATTAAATAATGAGATGAAAGATCATCGCGTTCGAATGCGCTTTTTTACTACTAACGAAGAACAAGTTAATTATGCAGATCAGGGATATTCCTTAATTAAGAGAACCAATGAGAATGATTATTTAGATAATTGGAAAGCACAGGGCTTTGTTGAAGCACCTCAGCCAATTTACCCTCTTGAACGCTTTGTTTCGATACCTGAAAAGGATGGAAACGTAACAGTTTTTACAGAAGGGTTGAAAGAATATGAGGCAAAAGGAGAAAGTTTGGCTATTACATTGTTTCGAAGTGTCGGATTGCTGGGTAAAGACAACTTAGCATGGCGCCCAGGTAGGGCTTCTGGAATCAATAATAAGACTATTGAAACGCCCAATGCTCAGATGCTGGGAGAACTTCAATTTACTTTAGGGTATCGTTGGGGAAATGAGAATCTTGAACCAGAAAAATTATATACCGCTTATGAAGACTTTTCCTGTCAACAATTAACCTATCAGCTTCAGTATTTAAATAGTTATGAAGAACGAGTTGAGCGATTTGAATTACCTCAACCAGAGAATCTGATCAATCTTCCTAGTGAGAAAATATTTTATCAGGTGCCTAAAGAATTTTTTGTAGCAACTCTAAAAAAAGCTGAGAATACAGGGGAGATAATTATTAGGCTCTTTAATCCCGAAGATAGAAAAATAACTCTTCCAGTAGAATATAGACAACATATTAGGACCTTGGATGAAAAAAAATTTAATGATATATCGAAATTAGGAGAGAAAGATTTTGTTACCCTAGCATTGGATTTAGATACGGATTGTTAATAATTAACAAAAACACAAGAATGTGTACAAGATAATTTTCTGTACACATTCTCGCGTTTTATCTATAGTTATTGTATCTGCTTACAACTCCTTATATACTCAATTTATCAAATGGAAGGAGCAACAAAACATGAAGGAATATTTACAAAAATTAGGGAAATCATTAATGATGCCGATTTCAATTATTGCGGCAGCAGGTATTTTCTTAGGTTTAGCTTCAGTGTTACAAAATCCAGCAATCGTTGGAGAAACATTTACATCAATGAGTGCAGTACAAAATGTAATTGGTTTCATCCGAGCAATTGTTGGTGCACTATTTGGAAACCTGCCTATTCTTTTTGCCGCTTCAGTGGCGATTGGACTGGCAAAAGGAGAAAAAACAACGGCTGCATTTTCAGCAATCATTGGTTTTATTTTATTCCACATAACGATCAGCTATTTTCTTAATCTTAATGAAATCAATGCAACAACGATGTCTGTCGATGCGTTGGTTGCTGGGGGAAGCTCTACATTAGAAGCGACAAGAACAGCTTCTTTATATGAAACGGTCTTAGGTGTCTTTACTTACCGCATGAACGTCTTTGGTGGAGTCGTCGTGGGAATTCTTGTAGCGGCAGTTCACAATCGGTTTTACAAGACTGAACTTCCAATGGCAATCAGTTACTTTGGTGGAAAACGATTGGTTCCTATTATGACTACTGTGACAGTTCCAATTCTTGGTATTCTTATGTATTACGTGTGGCCAATCTTAGGGCAAGGTATTGAAGGAATTGGAAATATTATTGCAGAATCAGGTTCATTTGGAGTCTTCCTGTTTGGTTTCATCGAACGATTACTTGTACCGACAGGTTTGCATCATATTTTAAACCAGCTTGTTCGTTTTACGCCAATTGGCGGTGTAGCAATGCTTGATGGTGAACAAATTGTTGGCGCGTTAAATATTTTCAATCGCTTGTTAACAGAATCAAATCCAGATATGTCTGTGATGCGAGAAGCGACTCGTTTCCTAGCGCAAGGAAAAATTCCTTTTATGGTCTTCGGGTTACCGGCAGCCTGTTTTGCCATGTTCCAAACAGCACGTCCTGGAGAAAAGAAACGGGTCAAAGCCTTGTTATTGGCAGCAGCCATTGCGAGTTTTACTACGGGAATCACTGAACCTATCGAATTTTCATTTATCTTTGTTTCACCAATCTTATTTATTTTCCATGCATTGATGTCAGGATTGTCCTTTATGTTGATGAGTTTGTTAGGCGTCTCCATTGGAAATGTTCAGGGTGGTGCGATCGATTTAATCGTTTTTGGAGCCTTAAGAGGAACAAGTACAAACTGGTTCTTTGCCGTTTTAATCGGAATATTCTACGCAGCTGCTTACTATTTTGTTTTCCGCTACGTTATTTTAAAAAGAAATGTCAAAACACCTGGTCGAGAATTAGAAACAGACGAAGTGTCTACACCTGCGAAGGTAGCGGATCCTTCCGAACTGGGTAGTATTATCGTAAACGCACTCGGTGGCCGGGAAAATATTCAATCAATCGATAATTGTTTTACCCGGTTGCGATTAGTTTTGGTAGATACAAATAAAATCGACGAAGCCATCTTAAAAACGACTGGAGCAGTCGGTGTCATGAAATTGGATGATAAAAATGTTCAAGTCGTTTATGGACCTCAGGTAGAAGGAATTGCCTTGAAAGTAAAAGATTCTGCAAATATGAATGACTAATAGTAAAAAGGATTAAGCCTATCCTGACTTAATCCTTTTTACCTTAAATCTTAAAAAGCGGAAGAGTAGTATGTTTTTAGATATTCGGTAAATAGTTTATTTACCAAATAATGAAAACTTAGGCGATCAGAAACATCGATACCATCAATAATCACTCGGGAGGTCATTCCATATAATTGATAATCGGTGATTTTCGAAAGCTGATTTTGGGAAAATCCAGTGATACTAACCGTTGTGGCTCCCGATACTTTAGCAATATGAACCGGATTAATGATATTTTCGATTTCTTCACTGATGCTAAAAGCAATCACGACATCGTTTTTCGTTAGTTTTTTTGCAGCATGCCGCATCAAATGTGGATCAAGATAAATTTGGCTTTTTTTTCCTAAAACACTCAGATAATTATGAAGCTCTTCTGAAGGCAATCGGGATAATCCAACGCCCAAGATTAAAATTTGTTCTGCTTCAAAAATGACTTTGTTGATTTGAGCTAGGGTATCCAAATTTAATAATTGCTTTGTGCGGACAAGCTGATCATCAAGAGAAGTAAAATCAGAATAGCTTTGTTCCTCGATAGTGGTGATATAAAGAGCCTCTTTAAAATCGGAGTAACCAATAAAGCCCAATTTTTTACACATACGAGTAATTGTATTTGGTGCAGTAAAAAATTTTTTGGCAACATCACGAATCGTCAGCTGCTGTATAGTCGTTGCATGGTCTAAGAAGTAACTTAGCAACTGCTCTTCATTATCATTAAGAAGATGGCGATTTTTCTTTAAGAGTTCGTAAAAATACATGATTGACACACCTCAATTTTTTGAAATGAAAGGACATACTAAAATGAATCTAGAAACAGCAATCACTAGCCACTTAGAAAAGATCTATAGTGATCAGAAATTAGAAGCAGCAAAAAAGCTTTTTCAGGAATTACTTACAGAGTATAACAAAAAAGATTTCGAAGCAAAAGAACGTCTGTCGGAAAAAAATGTTTACCTGATTACCTATGGAGATAGTTTCTATGAAAAAGGCCAAGCACCATTACATGTATTGAACGAAATAGTATCTGAGACGTTATCAGATACTATCACTGATATTCACCTTTTACCGATGTTTCCCTATACTTCTGATGATGGTTTTTCAGTTGTGGATTACTTGAAGATCAACCCGGACCTAGGTGATTGGTCGAATATCGCTGAATTAGCGGATTCAAAACGATTAATGTTTGATTTTGTAGCAAATCATATGTCCAAATCAAGTGAATGGTTCCAACATTTTCTGGAACATGATCCTGACTTTAAGGAAGCGTTCATCACTTTTGATCCAACCTTTGATAGCAAAAACGTCACAAGACCACGGACATCACCGTTGTTCCATGAATACGAGAACAAAGCAGGTGAACAAATTCAAGCATGGACAACATTTAGTGAGGATCAAGTAGATGTAAATGCGCAAGATCCTAAGATGCTTGTTCGTTTAACAAGAGTTTTATTAGAATATGCAAAAAAAGGTGCTGCCTCAATTCGACTAGATGCTATAGGTTTTTTATGGAAAGAAAGCGGAACAACCTCCATGCACTTGCCGCAAACCCATGAAATTATCCAATTATGGCGGACCATGTTAGATGAATTAGTGCCAAATATGCAAATTATTACAGAAACAAACGTGCCTCATCAGGACAATATCAGCTATTTTGGTAATGGAGAAGATGAAGCGAACCAAGTGTATCAATTTCCGTTACCACCTTTGACACTATTTAGTTTCATTACTGGAAATGCTGATAAACTAACTACTTGGGCAGAAAGTATTCATCGTGTATCTGATACAGGTACCTATTTCAATTTTCTGGCATCCCATGATGGTATTGGCTTAAGGCCAACAGAAGGTATTTTAACGGATGCAGAGAGACAACTGTTAGTAGATCGTGTCATTGAAAATGGTGGAAAGATTTCCTATAAAAATAATCCCGATGGAAGCCAATCCGTTTATGAAATGAATATCAATTATAGTGAAGCCTTGAGAGATAATTCGAATGTTGTATCAACCGAAAAAAGAATGATTGCAGCGCATCATATTTTATTATCAGTCATTGGCGTGCCTGCTATATACTACCATTCAATTTTTGGATCAAAAAATGATGCGGCTGCTGTCGAGCAGACAGGTATTAATCGACGAATCAATCGAGAAAAACTAGAAAAAGAAAAACTTTTAAAAGACTTAAATGAAGATAGCTATCGACAAGCCATCTATGAAGGGATTACTCAATTAATTAAAATTCGTGGGGAACAAGCAGCCTTTGATCCTTATGGTGAACAAAAGGTTATCAAATTGGATTCTCGGGTATTTGCCTTAAGACGGATAAATCAACAAGAATCGATTTTATCATTGACCAATGTCAGCAATACACCTGTTACTGTCAATCAAATCAGTGGTGTTGATTTGGTTAGTGGTAGACGAATTGAGGGAACGCTTGAATTAGATCCATATGACTATGTTTGGATAAAAGAGGACGTGAAATAAATGAAAGTTGTAGCAGCGATTGATTCCTTCAAAGGGAGTGCATCTTCAGAAGAATTAAATAGGGCAGTTTTAAATGCTTTACCAGCTGATGTTTGGACCGAAAAACTGAATGTTCCGATTGCTGATGGGGGAGAAGGAACCATCGAAGCTCTTAGACACGCCTTGGGAGGAGAATTGATTTCTTTCACGAGTCTAGATCCGTTGGGTAGACCCGTGGTTAGTCGGTATTTAATGACAGACTTCAAAGGACAACAAACGGCTTTCATTGAATCTGCGGCAATCATTGGCATCCATCTTGTTCAACCTTCTGATAAAGCAGTAAGACAGGGCTCCACTTATGGCTTGGGTTTACTGATTAAAGATGCAGTAGCGCACGGGGCTCAAGTAATTTATGTTTCCCTAGGTGGTAGCGGAACTTCTGACGGAGGATTGGGTCTTTTGCAGGGGTTGGGTGGAAAAATCAAGACGGCAAGTGAGGGTAATCCATTATTAACCATTTCAGATTTTGACTTAGAACCAGCTCGTCAGGAAGTTACAGACATTACATTGATTGCATTGGCAGATGTGACGAATCCCTACGTGGGAGAAAATGGTTTTGCTGAAATTTTTGGCCCTCAAAAGGGTGCTGAAACTGAAACAATCAAGGAAATGAACAAACAGGCAAAAAAAGTATCAGAGAAAATTCTTAAAAAATATGGAATTGATTTAGCCAATGAAGCAGGAGCAGGAGCCGCCGGCGGTTTAGGCGGTGCAATTCTAGCGTTAGACGGAAAAATTCAACCAGGATTTACAACCATTAGTCGTTTAATAGGATTAGAAGAAAAAGTAAAAGATGCAACGCTTATTTTTACAGGAGAAGGACGATTGGATGCGCAAACGGCACAGGGAAAAGTTCCTTTTGGAGTAGCTACTTTGGCAACACGAGAACAAATTCCTGTGATTGGAGTATGTGGTAGTCGGGCAGAAGACATTGGTGAATTAGCAGAACTGTTCTTAGGCGTTTTTAGTATCCAACAATCGCCTGTTTCTCTTGAAGAGGCGATGAAAAAAGAAACAACGTTGAAAAATATCGGATTGACTGCGTCGTCCTTGGCGAATGTCTTTTATTGGGGGAAACAAAATGATTAAAGCAATCGCAGCAGATATGGACGGAACATTTTTAACAGATGAGAAAGAGTATGATAAGCAACGATTTTTAAAGCAATATGAAAAGATGAAAGCAAACGGAATCGCTTTTATTGTTGCTTCGGGAAATCAATATTGGCATTTGAAAAAGTATTTTCCTGAAATTGCGGAGGAAATCACGTTTATCGCTGAAAATGGGGCTTGTATCATAGAAAAAGGGAAGGTCGTTTTTGAACGGGCACTTCCTAAAGTAGTAATCACCGATATATTGGATGTTTTAGAAAGAAACGAGGATTTAAAGGATTTTCGTCTAGTTATGTCTGGAAAAAAACATGCATATATCTATAAAGAATCTGCACCCGAATATATGAAAAAAGCCCAATTTTTTTACCAAGAATTACAAGCGATAAAAGATTATCGCACTGTAGAAGACACAATCTATAAATTTGCTTTGAATTTCCCTGCTGAAACAGTGGGTACCTGTGTGCAGACAATTCAGGAAAATCTATTTCAACGTGTTAAAGCAGTAACAAGCGGCCATGAGGCAGTTGATCTTATCGATCCTAGTGTGGGAAAAGAAGCGGGACTGACTTTCTTAATGAAAAGATGGCAGCTGGAAAAAGATCAAATTGCAGTTTTTGGAGATAATTTAAACGATCTAGGGATGTTTGAATTGGTGAATTATTCGTTCGCAATGGGAAATTCTCGAGAAGAACTAAAAGATGTTGCATATAAAATCATTGGAACAAACAATCAGCATGCTGTTTTAGATCAAATTGATGTATTATTAGAAGAAGAAAGAAGGAATTGAGATGTTTGGATTCAATAAGAAAAAAAGCGCACTATTTGCTCCAGTTACTGGAGACTTGATTAAAATTGATAAGGTCAAAGATCCTGTTTTCTCTCAAAAAATGATGGGAGACGGCTTTGGTGTTGAACCATCAGAAGGAGCAGTCTTTGCACCAGTGAGTGGAAAAGTTACGGCGATTTTTCCAACCAAGCATGCAATCACCATTTTGATGAAAGATGGTACTGAAGCGTTGGTTCATATGGGAATCGATACGGTAGAGCTTAAAGGACAAGGATTTGAAATCCTTGTTCCTGAAGGGCAAGCAGTCAGCGAAGCAGACCAGTTGGCAACCATTGATTTAGACTTTCTAGCCGAACAAGGGAAACGAAGTACAATTTTAGTTGTTTTTCCTGATGCAAAAGATAAAAAAATTCAAGTAACTGAAGGTAAGGTTACTCATAGTAGTGAAGTAGGACGTTTTGAGTAAGACGTTTTTAAAATGAATAACAGCAAAAACCAAGTGATTGATTCCATTTTTTAAGAATCAAATCACTTGGTTTTTTTATATCCGCTTGATTAATGCCTGATTGGTTTTTTGTCTCATTTCATGAAAATAGCTGGTGTCTTGTTCGATAATATATTTTGTCAAGATGTCGATTAAATAAAGCTGGCTAATCGTTGCACTAAATGAGCCGGAATCCGACGAAAACTCTTTGGATGAAGCGACGAGGGAAATGTCAGCGACTTGAGAGATCGCAGATTTGAGATAATTAGTTATGCTGATGATGGTGGTTTCATTCTGCTTTGATAGCTGAACACACTGCAAAACATCTTTCGTGTTTCCCGAAGTACTGATAGCTAGTGCAATATCCTCTTTTTTTGTCAAAGCAGCATCAATACTTTGCAGATGACTGTCTTGAACATATTCCACCGTCATACCCAATCGTTTTAGTCGATTACTAATATGTTGTGCCGTAATCCCTGAAGTACCGACTGCAAAGATATAGATTTTTTTTGCGCGATAAAGTAATTGGGCGGCCTTGTCAATGTCTTCTGTATCGATGAATCCCTTGGTCTCTGTAAGACTTTTGAGGATGTGGCTATAGGTTATTTCTTTTGGTGTGTCATCAAGCTGATCATCAACCTTGGTTTGAATTGATTCAAACCGAATCAATTCTTTTTTGAAATCTTGAAAGCCGGCAAAACCAATTTTTCGAGTGAAACGAACAATCGTACTTTCGCCAACTTCAGATAATAATGCTAATTCGTTGATGGAAAGATTTACAACTTCATCTGAATTGCTCAGAATATACTGGGCTACTTTTTGTTCAGATTTGCTTAGGGAAGGGAGGTAGCTGCTGATAATCGCTAAAATATCCATGATTTGCCTCTTTTCTAAAAATGGTGAATCGATGTGCTAGTACCATTATAGCCTGTTTATCTTGAGGAAAGAAGTATTTTCCTGCTGGATGGGTGAATTTTGAATTATGGCAAAACGAACCAAAATAAAAAATATAATGTAAAACATTTACAAAAAATAAAAAAAGGCGTAATATTATGCCATAAGAAGGATGTGAGCATATGAAAACAATTATGCTGGTTTGTTCGGCAGGCATGAGTACCAGTTTATTAGTGACAAAAATGCAAAAAGCCGCAGAAGAAAAAGGGATGGAAGCAGACATTTTCGCCGTTGCTGCCTCAGATGCAGAC
>NZ_CVRN01000006.1:0-503362 GCF_001050095.1 Enterococcus massiliensis
AAAATAGTGTGGTGGCGATAGCAGGAAGGATACACCTGTAACCATGCCGAACACAGAAGTTAAGCTTCTTAGCGCCGATTGTAGTGAGGGGTTGCCCCTTGTGAGAGTAGGACGTCGCCACGCGATTTTAAATAGTAACATGGAGGTTTAGCTCAGCTGGGAGAGCATCTGCCTTACAAGCAGAGGGTCAGCGGTTCGATCCCGTTAACCTCCATATGAGCCGTTAGCTCAGTTGGTAGAGCATCTGACTTTTAATCAGAGGGTCACAGGTTCGAGCCCTGTACGGCTCATTTTCGAATATGCGGGTGTGGCGGAATTGGCAGACGCACTAGATTTAGGATCTAGCGCCTAACGGCGTGGGGGTTCAAGTCCCTTCACCCGCATTAAGCCGGCTTAGCTCAGTTGGTAGAGCATCTGATTTGTAATCAGAGGGTCGAGGGTTCAAATCCTTTAGCCGGCATCGAGAGCTGCGGAAATAGCTCAGTGGTAGAGCACCACCTTGCCAAGGTGGGGGTCGCGGGTTCGAACCCCGTTTTCCGCTTTCGTGCCACAATACACGCCGGGGTGGCGGAACTGGCAGACGCACAGGACTTAAAATCCTGCGGTGAGTGATCACCGTACCGGTTCGATTCCGGTCCTCGGCATTGCATACATTGCGCCCATAGCTCAACTGGATAGAGTGTTTGACTACGGATCAAAAGGTTAGGGGTTCGACTCCTCTTGGGCGCGTTAATGAGTTAATAACGGGAAGTAGCTCAGCTTGGTAGAGCACTTGGTTTGGGACCAAGGGGTCGCAGGTTCGAATCCTGTCTTCCCGATAAAAAAGAAACACGGGGCCTTAGCTCAGCTGGGAGAGCGCCTGCTTTGCACGCAGGAGGTCAGCGGTTCGATCCCGCTAGGCTCCATATCGTTTGTATTAATAGCGATAAACTTATTTTCGCGGCGTAGCTCAGCTGGCTAGAGCGTCCGGTTCATACCCGGGAGGTCGGGGGTTCGATCCCCTCTGCCGCGATTGTTTTTTTAAGAGCCTGGACCTTTAGCTCAGTTGGTTAGAGCAGACGGCTCATAACCGTCCGGTCGTAGGTTCGAGTCCTACAAGGTCCATTAATGGCATTGTAGTCTTGTGGAGGATTACCCAAGTCCGGCTGAAGGGAACGGTCTTGAAAACCGTCAGGCGGGTAAAACCGTGCAAGGGTTCGAATCCCTTATCCTCCTTTTCTGATCTTTCTTGTGTTACTATGAAAGTATCGGCAATTCGTAAGCGAAAGCAAACGAAATAATATTATTATCGCGGGATGGAGCAGTCTGGTAGCTCGTCGGGCTCATAACCCGAAGGTCGTAGGTTCAAATCCTGCTCCCGCAATTCTAACAAGATTTTCTTGTTAGCTTAATAAAAACATATTCTGGTTTGGTAGTTCAGTTGGTTAGAATGCCTGCCTGTCACGCAGGAGGTCGCGGGTTCGAGTCCCGTCCAGACCGCCATGCGGGTGTAGTTTAGTGGTAAAACCACAGCCTTCCAAGCTGTTGTCGCGAGTTCGATTCTCGTCACCCGCTTGTTTTTATTAAGGGCCTATAGCTCAGCTGGTTAGAGCGCACGCCTGATAAGCGTGAGGTCGATGGTTCGAGTCCATTTAGGCCCATTTAAAATCAGAATAACTCATTTTTGGTTTTTGGGGAAGTACTCAAGTGGCTGAAGAGGCGCCCCTGCTAAGGGTGTAGGTCGGGAAACCGGCGCGAGGGTTCAAATCCCTCCTTCTCCGTTTTAGCATGGTCCGTTGGTCAAGCGGTTAAGACACCGCCCTTTCACGGCGGTAACACGGGTTCGATTCCCGTACGGATCATTACTATTTTTTGGAGGATTACCCAAGTTCGGCTGAAGGGAACGGTCTTGAAAACCGTCAGGCGGGTAAAACCGTGCAAGGGTTCGAATCCCTTATCCTCCTTTTCTGATCTTTCTTGTGTTACTATGAAAGTATCGGTCATTCGCAAACGTATGTGAGCGAAATAATACTATTATCGCGGGATGGAGCAGTCTGGTAGCTCGTCGGGCTCATAACCCGAAGGTCGTAGGTTCAAATCCTGCTCCCGCAATTCTAGCAAGATATTTTTGCTAGCGTAATAAAAACGTATTTGGTTTGGTAGTTCAGCTGGTTAGAATGCCTGCCTGTCACGCAGGAGGTCGCGGGTTCGAGTCCCGTCCAGACCGTTTTTGGCTCGGTAGCTCAGTTGGTAGAGCAATGGATTGAAGCTCCATGTGTCGGCAGTTCGATTCTGTCCCGCGCCATTAATAGCTTGTTTGCGGGTGTAGTTTAGTGGTAAAACCACAGCCTTCCAAGCTGTTGTCGCGAGTTCGATTCTCGTCACCCGCTTTTGTTTTTATTATGGGCCTATAGCTCAGCTGGTTAGAGCGCACGCCTGATAAGCGTGAGGTCGATGGTTCGAGTCCATTTAGGCCCATTATTAGTAATAAAATATTTTTTATTGGTCCGTTGGTCAAGCGGTTAAGACACCGCCCTTTCACGGCGGTAACACGGGTTCGATTCCCGTACGGATCATGCACTTAAAGATACTGATTGGTATCTTTTTTTATTTACCCAAATTTCTTGGGAAACTTTCTATTAAAACGAGCAAATCGGGGAAAAATCTGCTATACTTGCTTACGTTGCAAGTTCCCGAAAGGATTCGTCTGTACGAAGATGCCTTGTAACCGATAATTTATTAGGGGGAATCACCATGTTAGAAAGAGAAAGACATTTATTTACTTCGGAATCAGTTTCAGAAGGACATCCGGATAAAGTTGCGGATCAAATCAGTGATGCAATTTTGGATGCATTATTGGAAAAAGATCCAATGGCCCGTGTTGCCTGTGAAACGTCTGTTACGACTGGTTTAGTTTTGGTTTTTGGCGAAATTTCAACGTCTGCGTATGTGGATATTCAAAAAATCGTGCGAAAAACAATCAAAGATATTGGCTATACCCGAGCAAAATTCGGCTTTGATGGAGATACAGTAGCCGTTCTGGTGGCAATTGATGAACAATCACCGGATATTGCACAAGGGGTAGATACAGCAATGGAAGCCCGGGAAGAAAAAAAGGATCTGTTAGATGAAATCGGAGCAGGTGACCAAGGATTGATGTTTGGGTTTGCGGTGGACGAAACACCGGAATTAATGCCATTACCGATTGCATTGAGTCACCGTTTAGTTCGTCGTTTGGCAGAGTTGCGTAAATCAAAGGAATTGCCTTATTTGCGGCCTGATGCAAAATCACAAGTCACCGTTGAATACAACGATCAAGAAGAGCCTGAGCGCATTGATACCGTGGTTATCAGTACACAGCATGATGCAGCAGTGGCTAATGAAACGATTCATCGGGATGTCATTGAAAAAGTAATCAAAGAAGTGATACCTGCTGAATTATTAGATGATAAAACGAAATATTATATCAATCCTACTGGACGTTTTGTAATTGGCGGACCACAAGGAGATGCTGGTTTGACTGGTCGTAAGATCATCGTTGATACGTATGGCGGTTATGCACGTCATGGAGGCGGTGCTTTTTCTGGAAAAGATGCCACGAAAGTCGATCGTTCAGCAAGCTACGCTGCTCGCTATATTGCCAAAAATATTGTTGCGGCCAAACTGGCGAAAAAAGTTGAAGTTCAATTAGCCTATGCAATTGGAGTGGCTCAACCAGTGTCGATTTCCATTAATACGTTTGGCACGAGTCAGGTAGCAGAAGAAAAATTGATTGAAGCAGTGCGGAAGAATTTTGATTTACGTCCTGCTGGAATCATTGAAATGCTGGATTTGCGTCGTCCAATTTACCGACAAACGGCAGCATACGGACATTTTGGTCGTACAGATATCGATTTGCCATGGGAACACACGGATAAAGTGGACGCCTTACTGGCAAGTGTGAAGGACTAACGAGGCGACCTCTATTGACAAACGTCGATAGAGGTCCTTTTTTTATGGATCAAAAACAGTTGATTCATTCAAGGTATTCAGCGGAGCGTGGGAAAGAAGGCAACTGGATTTTTTGAAAGGAGACAAAGAATGGAGAAAAAAACAAATGTGACATTGGTAACGGTGGCGGTTTTTGTTGCGACTTTTATGACAGCTATTGAGGGAACGATTGTAACGACTGCAATGCCGACGATTGTTGGTTCCTTGCATGGGATTGAAATTATGAACTGGGTTTTTTCAATTTATTTATTAACGAATGCCATGTTGACACCCATCTATGGGAAGCTGGCAGATAAAATAGGTCGTCGTCCGATTTTTATTTTTGGCACCCTGCTGTTTATCATTGGTTCTGCTTTATGCGGATTTTCCAATGATATGTTGACCTTGATCATTTCTCGTGGGATTCAGGGAATGGGAGCCGGGGCAATGATGCCGGTGGCCTTAACGATCATTGCCGATATGTATACGATGGAGAGACGGGCAAAAATATTAGGGTTAAATAGTACAGCTTGGGGAATTGCCAGCGTGGTGGGTCCTTTGGCTGGTGGATTGATTGTTGATACGATTGGCTGGCATTGGATTTTTTTCATCAATGTACCGATCGGGTTAGTACTGATTGGAATGATCTGGTTTTATTTGGTGGAGCCAAAGCACAAGGTTCAGGCAAAAAAAATGGATGTCGCTGGCAGTTTTTGTTTGATGGTCGTGTTGTTGACCTTACTTCTAGCTTTCCAACTATTGAGTGATCACGGGGAAACGTGGTTGGTGGCGGGTTTATTCTTGCTTTCTATTGTAAGTTTGGGCTTATTTTTAGTTGTCGAAAAAAAAGCCGAAGATCCGGTAATTTCTTTGTCATTGTTTAAGAGTCATTTATTTATAGTGGTCAATAGTGTGGCAGCGTTGGTCAGCGGATTTTTGATGGGAATTGATGTCTACATTCCCATGTGGATGCAAGGCGTCCTGGGATTGAACGCCGGCATTGGTGGACTTGTACTGGCTCCTTTATCATTGCTGTGGTTGGTGGGCTCCTTTTTAGCTAGTCGCTGGATGACACGTTACTCCATCAAAAAAACGCTATTGTTTGGGCTGACCATCACTTTAATCGGTGCGATTTGGCAATTTTTGATTCCAATAGATAGCAGCTGGCTTTGGTTCTTTGGAATTTCTTCTATAATAGGGATTGGTCTTGGAGCAACAACAGTTACTTGTACGGTTAGTGCTCAAAGTAGTGTTTCTCATGAAATGCTGGGTGTTGCTACCTCCTTCAACACGTTGGTACGAACGATTGGTCAGACAATCATGGTTTCCGTTTTTGGTATTTTACTGAATACGATTTCTACTAATGAATTACAGCAAACCCAGCTTTCCACTGATCCGGATATTATGAATAAATTGGTCAATCCACAAACGGCAAAATTATTGTCGGAAGATTTGCTGCAACCGTTACGAAAGATTTTATACGATGGTTTGCATGGGGTTTTCGGTACGGGACTGCTGCTGGTAGTTCTTGCCTTTGTTTTGACTATTCTTGTGAAGGAAAAATCTGTTACAATAGAACAAAAAGGATAAGGTGATGGGAAATGGCCTTTTTACAAGTTAGTATTTATTCAAATGTTTTGGAAATGGAAGTTGGATTAAACGTAATTTTACCTCAACGAACAGAGAAAATGATTGGCACCAGTACGGAGGGCAACCTTGAAGATCTGCCGGTATTGTATTTGCTGCACGGTATGGGGGGCAATCAGAGTGTGTGGGGGCGGCGGACGTCTATCGAGCGCTATGTTGAAAATCTTGGATTGGCGGTCATCATGCCTTCAACAGATTTGGCTTGGTACACGAACACGCAATATGGAATGGATTATTGGACGTTTATTGCTGATGAACTACCGGCGATTTGCCATGAGCTATTTCCTCAGCTTACATGGAAAAGAGCCAAAACTTTTGCGGCGGGATTGTCGATGGGGGGATATGGTGCAGTCAAATTAGGGTTGAAAAGACCACACCAATTTGCCGCCATTGCCTCTCTTTCTGGAGCAGTTGCTTTGGCAGAGGAACCGGAAAGTTTATTAAGCACTCGCAACAAAGCGTATTGGGAAGGGGTTTTTGGCCCGTTGGATCAATTAAAGGGTTCAGAAAATGATCCGATACAAATGTTGGTGGATTGTCCCGCTGAAGAGGCGCCAAAATTCTTTTTAGCTTGTGGAACAGAGGACTTTTTGTATACTTCCAATCAATATTTTGTCAAGCAAGCACGAGGCAAAGGTTTGGATGTTACCTATGAAGAAGGTCCCGGTGAACACAACTGGATTTTTTGGGACCAATGGATCCAACGGGTCTTGACTTGGCTGCCGTTAGAAAATTAATTCTGTTTGTTACTAAAGAAGAGCCGACAAATCTGCTAGATTTGTCAGCTCTTTATTTTTTTTCGATACAAAAAAGAATCGGTGGTTGATTTTTTTGATTGATAAATTGATAACGTAAAACAGAGTAGTCTTCTTGAGGCAACTGCTGACAATACTCGTCAACCGCTGTCAGTTCCTCTTGTCCTCCAGCATGTCCGTAATAAGCAACGATAATCAGTCGACCATGAGGCAGTAAGAACCGCAGCAGTTGGTCAAAGGCTGATTTGGTGGTATCTGGTAGGGTGATGACTGACTTGTCGCTGTTTGGCAAATAGCCAAGATTAAAAATAGCGGCCTTGATGGGGGCGGTAAGGTATTTTTCTACATGCTGATGGCCGTCTAAAATCAATTCTGTTTGGGAAGTCAACTGGTTGTCAGCCAGCTTTTTTTTCGTTGCAATCACAGCTGCTTCTTGAATATCAAAAGCATAAACTTTTCCAGTTTCCCCCACCAGTTGGGCTAGAAAAAGGGTGTCATTGCCGTTGCCCATGGTGGCGTCTACTGCGTAATCCCCGGGCTGTAGAATTTCTTTTACTAATTGGTGACTAAAACGCAAGGCGCTTAACATGAAAGGACACCCTTTCTGACATCAAACTTACCTTGGAAGGAATCCCGCCGCAGCATTTCTTGATCGATGGCATTGAGAACTTCCCATTTTTTCAAGCTCCACATCGGACCAATCAACGAATCCCACGGTGCATCTCCAGTCAGTCGATGGATGATAATTTCTGGAGGAATCATTTCCAATTGATCACAAATGACCTGCACATAGTTTTCTCGTGTCATTAATTGTAAGCGACCTTCGTGGTAATCCCGCAGCATTCGAGTGTTGCGCATCAGGTGAAGTAGGTGCAGTTTAATTCCTTGAATGTCAGAATCTAAAATCGTTCGGCGAACATTTTCCAGCATCATTTCCGAAGTTTCCCCGGGCAAGCCATTGATTAGATGGGTACAGACACGAATATTGTGGGCACGTAATTTTGCCACGCCATTTACATAAGTATCATAGTCGTGGGCGCGATTGATTGAACGGCTGGTACTTTCGAAAGTTGTCTGCAAACCGAGCTCCACCCACAGATACAGCCGTTGATTTAATTCGGCTAAATACTCCACGACTTCTTCCGGCAAACAATCTGGACGCGTACCGACGGATAAGCCAACAACGCCCGGAAGATTGACCACTTGCTCAAACCGTTCACGAATCACTTCAATGGGAGCATGGGTATTGGTAAAATTTTGAAAATAGACAATGTATTGATCGACGTGCGGCCATTTTAAGTGCATCATGTCGATTTCTTTTTGAAATTGAAGGGGCAAGGGATCTTCCGGCGCAACAATCATATCTCCAGAACCGGAGACACTGCAAAAGGTACAGCCGCCATGAGCGACCGTTCCATCACGGTTGGGGCAATCAAACCCGCCGTCGATCGGCACCTTGAAAATTTTCCCGCCAAATTCCTGACGCAATGCGTAATTCCAAGAATGGTAACGTTTGTTTGGATCTTCTGTATAACTAAATGCTGACATGGTTGTCCTTCTTTCTCAGCGTTTTTTCTTAAAGGTTAAAATGACGCGGAATTTTTGGTACAGGGGATAGGTCAGAAAAAGCCAGCCCAGCCCAAGTGAATAGCCACCGATGATGTCACTAGGAAAATGAACCCCTAAATAGATGCGGCTGATCCCGATAGCCAAGATTATGAAACCTAAGAAGATGCGGGCGATCCAGCGGGCCGTTGTGCTAGTGAAAAGAGTAGGAACGAGAAAAATCAATGTACCGAATAAGACCATACTGCCGGTGGAGTGTCCGCTGGGAAAACTGTAGCTGTGTTCCGTGACCAAATGCAGCAACGTTGGACGTTCCCGAGTGAAAACCAATTTGATTAAAGGATTGAGAATTCCGGCGATTCCTAAGACACCGATTCCCAGCCACGCAGTTTCAGCGTAGCGTTTGCCGATGGCGAGAACAATCAGAAAAGCCAAAGTTAAAATGATTACGGTGCTGGGATTACCAAATTTAGTGATCCAGAGATAAAAATCATTCCAATGAGGATAGGGGCTGCGAACCAGATCTGTTAAGACTGAATCGAATCCTGATACCCATTGAGGATAAAATTTAACGACATAGCCTAAAAAAACGAAGAGCAGGAGAAAACAACTGCCGATAAATTGCGTATATACTTTATTTTTCATAGAGGACTCCTTTGATGAGAATGAGCTTATTATAGCATTGCTTTTCCCGACATAAAAGCGGGGGAAAGGAAACTTGTTGCTAGGGAAAAAGAAGGGGTACTAAAATCTCCTGCTTTTTTGTCATGAAATTGCAATAATCTTCCTTTTGTTAAATAACCGTTTTTTTCAGTGGTTCAGATAAAAAGCTGAAAATCACCCGTTTTCTTTTCAAAAGATAACGAAAAAAACGGAAGGTTACAGGCACTTTACAATTTACCAGAATGACCTTAAAAATCTTTTAATAAACCTTAAGAAACGGTATACTTAAACTAATAATACGAAATTTTTTTGGAGGAGTGACACAATGGAAAATATCTCAAGAAAAGAGCGGCGGAAAGCGGAACAAACAAGCGATATGTATCGCCACATGAAAAAAAGTGCAGCAATCGTAGGTACGACCCTGACAGCTTGTTCTGTTGTGACACCTTTTATGAGTCCGCTGCAAGCTGAGGCGACAGGAACGACAACAAACGCACAAATGGCAACCCGTAGTAATCCAAGTGCGTTCATTACAGAAATCGCTGCTCATGCACAACCAATTGCCAATGCGAATGATTTGTACGCTTCGGTGATGATTGCGCAGGCTATCATTGAAAGTGGTTGGGGAACCAGCACGTTATCACAAGCACCGAATTATAATCTGTTTGGAATCAAAGGCAGTTATAACGGCAACACAGTCTATATGAATACAATGGAATATTTAAATGGAAAATGGGTTACTATGAAGGAACCTTTCCGAAAATATCCTTCTTTTAAAGAATCTTTTGCTGATAATGCCTATACTTTGCGTAATGTTTATCTAGGCGGTGGCTATTACTATCGTGGTGCGTGGAAGAGCAATACTAAATCTTACCGGGATGCAACGGCATGGCTGACCGGACGATACGCAACTGCTCCTCACTATGCAAGCTCATTAAATAGTGTGATTGAAACGTATAATTTGACTCGATTTGATACACCAGCTAGCGGCAGTGCCGGGGGTGGTTCAAGTGCCGGTTCCAGCAATTCTGGTAATTCAGGTTCCTCCAGCTCTTCTGGTTCGTCAAGCAGTAACAATTCCAGCAGTTCAACGACCTATACGGTAAAATCTGGTGATTCAGTGTGGTTAATTGCTAATAAATACGGTATTACTATGAATCAATTGATTCAATGGAACAATATCAAGAACAACTTTATCTATCCAGGACAACGGTTAGTGGTGAAAAACGGTGGTTCTAGCAGTTCAAATACCGGCACAGGTTCTAGCAATTCTGGTTCTTCCAGTTCGTCAGGTGCATCAAACAGCAACAATTCCAGCAGTTCAACGACCTATACGGTAAAATCTGGTGATTCAGTGTGGTTGATTGCTAATAAATACGGTATTACTATGAATCAATTGATTCAATGGAACAATATCAAGAACAACTTTATCTATCCAGGGCAACGGCTAGTGGTGAAAAATGGCGGTTCCAGCAGTTCAAATACTGGCACGGGTTCTAGCAATTCCGGTTCTTCCAGTTCGTCAGGTGCGTCAAATAGCAACAATTCCAGCAGTTCGACGTCTTATACGGTGAAATCCGGTGATTCAGTGTGGTTAATCGCCAATAAACACGGCATTACTATGAATCAATTAATTCAATGGAACAATATCAAGAACAACTTTATCTATCCAGGGCAACGACTAGTAGTGAAAAACGGTGGAACCAACAATTCCAGTACAACTACGGGTTCTAGCAGTTCAAGTTCATCCAGTTCCTCCGCCAGCTCCAGTGCTTCAACCGGCGGAACTTATACGGTGAAATCTGGCGATTCCGTCTGGTCGATTGCCAATAAACACGGCATTTCGATGGATCAATTCCGTCAATGGAACAATATCAAAAATGACTTCGTTTATCCGGGGCAAAAAGTAACCGTTAAAAAAGGGGCCACTGCCTCTGCTGCCAGCACGTCCGGTAGCACCTACAAAGTCAAAAGCGGCGACAGTCTATGGACGATTGCACAAAAATACCGATTGACCATCAATCAGCTAAAAAGTTTGAATCAACTGTCTTCCGATACGATTCTGATTGGACAGACATTAAAGGTAAAATAAGTGTCTAGAATTTAGTTAGAGCCAGAAAATTCAATAACATCAATGGTTTGAGAGAGTAGAAGAAAATTCTACTCTCTCTTTTTATCTTAATAGAGATTTATATTGATATTAATCAGCGAATGTCCAGAGTGGTTGGTTGTAGAGGTTCGATTCCTCACTTTTGTATTGAGTTAAATGAATAACTCAGATTCTTTGCTATAAATTTCCCTCAGTATAGTTCCCGCCAATTTAACTATGCTGAAACCGCAGATATTCAAATGACTTTCATTGGAGAATATGGGTTCGACTCCCATTATCTGCTTTAAAAATAAAATGTTTTTCGAGACTTCTTGGCGGGAGTTTTCTTAAGGTGAAAGGGAAATCAATATGGCAGATATTACGATTAACCAACTTGCAACTCAAAATTTTTATCAAATTCCCCAAATATTTATGACACGAACTGAGAGAGAAAGAAACAGTGAAGGAAAGGTCTTACGGAAAATCAGATACACAAGCGATTACACAAAATTATCGACTGATGCAAAACTTGCTTATGGTGCTTTGTACAGTCGATGTCAATTGTTTATACATTCCTATCAACAGGGGAAAAAAGACTATATAGATGAAAGAGGCTCAGTCTTCCTATAAGTGATCAAGTTCTAATTTCTTTTTAAATTGATGTTCTTTAACATAATTTCAACCCGGATAAAAGCCACCTTATATCGATTATTGTCAATTTACAAAGGTTGGGAATAGAAAGTACACTCTTAAAATTAGGAAAATAGAAAGTTGATGCCTTGAAAGATTGATAAGTAAAAATAGTAATTACAATTTAAAAGAAAACACTTTTATGGTAAAATTATACTGAAAAAGTAAAAAAATACATTAATTGGCCGATTATGTAAAAAATGGTAGGAGGAATAGTTTATGAAAATATTAAATACGGCATGATTAGATACGATTAATGGTGTTTATGATATTTAACGGAATGCACTTGGTTTCCCCAAAAATAGTAGAAATATTTATTACGGTCATTAAAAATAAAGTTTGTTTTGAGAAAATAAAAAAATAGAAAGAGTGAATTAGTTATGAAAGATTTGACTAAAAAAATTATGATTGCTAGTATGAGTTTGATGAGCGTTTTAGCCCTTGTTTCTCCTGGAGCTGTTTATGCAGCAGAAGTAGTGAAAGATAGTTCAAAGATATCCGATGTTCAAGAGGTTAATAATTTTGAAAACGGAAATATAGCAGAATTAGAATCAGGGGTATCCGTTGAAATAGATGAAGATAGCGGAATTATTGTAACGAAACATGAAGGAATGGAGCGAGCAAATGTTTCTAAATGGGGAGCCTGGACATACACGAACATTGCTGTAACTACGGGTGTAGCTGCTAACGCTATTAACGCAGCTTTTTATGCAGGTTTAGGGGCTTCAGTTGCAATGTTTGGAATACCTGGATGGGCTATTGGGGGATTATTAACAGGAGCTAGTTGGACTAATCTCGGTTCTTCTCCAGGTAGAGCAGTTGCGAAAAAGTGGGATACAAGTGGGAATGGTTGGATTGGATTTTATATGAGTAAAGGGTACGATGGTGCTGGAAGGCACGTAGCTACACGATATAAAACCAAGTAAATATTGAAAGTTAGAGTGATTAGAATGTATACAAAGTGGAAAAAATATACTGAATATCATCCTTACCTTAGTGTCCTTATAGTTGCTATAGTGGCTAGTTTAATTGGAATTACAGTAGAATATCTGATAAATAGAAATTTTGTAACTGGAGGATTTTGGGTGACTTTGATTCTTGTTGTAGGACAGTTGTTGATAATAAAAAAAAGAAAAAAAAGATAATTTATATGCGATAATAAAGTCTAGATAATGATCCGATATGAATGATTCATGCCAATTCTTGTTGTTATACTACTGCTTTTTATTTTTAAGAAAAAATTGAAAAAGTGTATAAGCGGCTTGAATTTAATGGCATATAACAAAAGTGCGGTAAATTAAGTAGCTCAAGTTTTAGCGACGGTAGCAGGTGCGGAACTTGGCTTTGCAGGTGTAATTACCACCTGTATGAGTAAGGCAAATTCGATCGTTTGGAAATACGCAAGAAAGCGGGTGTTCTTTTTTATTTAATCGAAGTTCTGGATATCACTAAAAAAGAAATAAACGCGTATGCGTAATCTAGCAAAGAAGGAGATTCAATGAACTGATGACTATTTATGATAGAAATCGTATTAATGATGACTTCAAACTATGTTCCCTCAAAACCCTTGAGTTGAATCGTTAACTTTGTTGGTGTAATGTTAACGGGATTATTTCTATTATTACCCTCGGTACAAGGATAAATTTTCTACTATTCTGTTTTCGGTTTAATTTTTTTGTTAGCGTTTATTACCAGTTTTAGAACCACCAGTGAGTTAAGCAGAAGAAAAGTAATAATAGGAGCATTTTTTGGCTGGCAGTGATATACTTTCTCCAGCCTGAGAAAGCTCTTTGGCTGAATATAATAGAGAGCTGTAAGTATTTATAGGCTAGGTGAGAAAAGTATTCATGATAAAGAAGATTTTTACAAATCAAAAGTTTGTAGTAGTCGCTTGTAAGAAAATTCGATCTGTGTATAGCAAAGCTGCGAAAGTTTTAATCGTTTTGATAGAGATATTGATGCTACTAGTTATTAATAATCCTTCCTCAACTAAAATTCCGACAAACACAAAGGTAAAATAATATTTGAATTTCCATGCAATCTTTGATAGTATAGCTATCAATAGCAACACGTTAAAAAGGAATAGTAAAAAGTCATTCGGTAAAGAGAGCACATGGTTGGTGGAAATGTGTACGAAACCTTTTGAACTCGCCTTTTAGTGACAACTGCTGAAAAAAGTAGGCAGCTGCGGCGGCGGTCGTTATCCCGCAAGAGGCTTGCATTCGCAAGTAAAAATAGGTGGTACCACGTAGATTACGTCCTATAAAAAGCAACGGCTTTTTATAGGACTTTTTTTATTATTCTTTAGGAGGCATCGGAATGAATTACGATCACAAAGCAATCGAAAAAAAATGGCAAAAGTTTTGGGCAAAAAACAATGTCTTCAATACCCACGATGACAGCAGCAAGCCAAAGTTCTACGCACTCGATATGTTTCCCTATCCGTCTGGACAAGGGCTGCATGTAGGGCATCCAGAAGGGTATACGGCAACAGATATTTTATCACGGATGAAACGCAGCCAAGGCTTCAGTGTACTGCATCCAATGGGGTGGGATGCCTTTGGTCTGCCAGCAGAACAATATGCGCTGGATACCGGCAATGATCCGGCTGAATTCACGAAAAAAAATATCGAGACCTTTCGTCGTCAAATCAATTCATTAGGCTTTAGCTATGACTGGAATCGAGAAATCAATACTACCGATCCGGAATACTATAAATGGACCCAATGGATCTTTACAAAATTGTACGAAAAAGGATTGGCTTATGAAGCAGAGGTCGCAGTCAACTGGGTGCCAGAATTGGGAACCGTTATTTCCAATGAAGAAGTTATCGATGGCAAAAGTGAACGTGGCGGCTACGATGTGGTTCGAAAACCGATGCGTCAATGGATGCTGAAAATCACCGCCTATGCAGATCGATTGTTGGATGATCTTGAGTTGGTGGATTGGCCTGAAAGCATCAAAGAAATGCAGCGCAATTGGATTGGTCGTTCGGTGGGAGCAAATGTAACCTTTAAAGTTGCCGGCAGTGAAACAGATTTCACTGTATTTACCACCCGTCCGGATACATTGTTTGGTGCAACTTATGCCGTATTGGCACCAGAACTTGAATTGGTGCAAAAAATCACGACAGCCGAACAACGGCCGGCGGTAGAAGCATATATCGCAGAAGCTGCAAAAAAATCTGAATTGAATCGAACAGATTTGGCGAAAGAAAAAACTGGGGTCTTTACCGGTGCGTATGCAGTTAATCCAGTCAATGGCAAAGAAATTCCTATCTGGATTGCCGATTACGTTTTGTCTTCTTACGGAACTGGTGCAATCATGGCGGTTCCTGCTCACGATGAACGGGATTATGAATTTGCGAAAACATTTGGCTTGGAAATTTTGCCTGTGTTGGCTGGTGGTGATGTGGCTCATGCGCCTTATACTGAAGATGGTCTGCACATCAATTCCGGCTTCCTGGATGGCATGAACAAAGAAGAAGCCATTGCGGCTATGACGACTTGGTTGGAAGAAAAAGGCGTTGGGAAAAAAGAAATCAGTTACCGGTTGCGGGACTGGTTGTTTTCACGTCAACGGTATTGGGGAGAACCAATCCCAATCATCCATTGGGAAGACGGCACCACAACGACGGTGCCTGAAGAAGAGCTGCCATTGCGTTTGCCGATTACTAAAAACATCAAACCAAGCGGAACGGGCGAATCACCGTTAGCAAATATTGAAGAATGGATCAATGTCGTCGATCCGGTTACTGGCAAAAAAGGTCGTCGAGAAACCAATACGATGCCGCAATGGGCAGGCAGCTCATGGTATCACTTGCGTTACATCGATCCTCATAATAAAAAAGAATTGGCAAACTTTGAAAAATTGGAACGCTGGCTACCGGTGGATATTTATATCGGCGGTGCGGAACATGCTGTGCTTCATTTGCTTTATGCCCGTTTCTGGCATAAGTTCTTGTATGATATCGGTGTAGTTCCAACCAAAGAACCGTATCAAAAATTATACAATCAAGGGATGATCCTTGGCGGAAATAACGAGAAAATGTCGAAATCTCGTGGCAATGTGGTCAATCCTGACGATGTTGTTGAAAAATATGGGGCAGATACCCTGCGCCTGTATGAAATGTTTATGGGACCATTGGATGCTTCGATTGCTTGGAGCGAAAATGGACTGGAAGGCAGTCGGAAATTCTTGGATCGGGTGTGGCGCCTGGTTGTTGATGAAGAAGGCAAGATGCGGGATCGGATCACTACCTTTAATGATGGCAAGCTGACGAAGGTTTATAATCAAACGGTGAAAAAAGTAACCGAAGATTATGAAAATCTGCATTTTAACACAGCAATTTCTCAATTGATGGTTTTTGTTAATGAAGCCTATAAAGTCGATGCCTTGCCTTATGAATACATCGAAGGCTTCGTGCAATTGCTGGCACCGATTGCTCCCCATATCAGTGAAGAACTTTGGGCAGTCTTGGGCAACGAAGGCGGCATTTCTCATGTTGCTTGGCCAACCTACGATGAATCGGCGTTGGTAGAAGCAGAAATCGAAGTCGTTTTCCAAGTAAACGGCAAAGTACGGGCGAAAGTCAATGTTCCGGCAGATGCGACAAAAGAAGAATTGGAAGAATTGGCAAAAGCTGATTCGCTGGTTCAAGAACATATTGCAGGAAAAACGATCCGTAAAGTTATCGTTGTCCCAAATAAATTGGTAAATATCGTTGCAAATTAAGAAAAAATAAGTATGTTTTGAGACACCTCCTGTATTTTGGGAGGTGTTTTTGTCTTTGGCAAATTTCTTTGGTTGACTGTTGTAAATAGTTACGCCAACCATTTGAAAATTTCTTAAAAAGAGCGTATAATCCGTACCCTATCCTTCAAACAGTAAAGGGGAATGTGTGTATGGTCAACCACAAAGAACAAGAGTATTTAACGGTCGTTTATGGGGAGCTGCTGGAGAAAAAAGAGGTATTGCAAACCTATCTGGCACAGTCTAAGGATGAGGCATTGACGGCGTTGCAGGGGATGCAAGGAGATGTCAGTTTGAATTTTGATAGTGTGCTGGACAATCTCGATACTTTTTCACAGTTGGAAATGAAAAATCGAGAAATCGATCAAATGAATTTCAAAATGCAAACTGCAGATGCTGAATTGGCGCAGGTCAATCGTTCCTTGAATGTGCCGTATTTTGGCAAAGTAGTGGTCGATTTTATGGAGGAAGCACCGGAAGATTTTTATATTGGCATCAATGGCTTTCGAAATTTGGCGGGAGATACACGAATCTACGACTGGCGCTCACCGATTGCAGAATTGTTTTACAACAATGAGTTGGGACCTTCCAGCTATCAAGTCAATGGGCAAAAGATAGCGGTGGAAATTGCCGGTCGCCGGCAGCTGATTATCGAAAGAGATCGTCTGCTGAATTCCTTTGATACTTCTGTGGCGATTCAAGATGATGTTTTATTGGAAGCCTTGGAGAATGATACCACTGGATTTATGAAGGACATCACGGCAACCATTCAAAAAGAGCAGAACAAAATCATTCGCGATAACACTAGCCGTCATTTATTGGTGAATGGCATCGCCGGCAGCGGAAAAACCTCGACAATCATGCAACGTATTGCATATTTGCTCTATTCATTGCGGCAGCAAATCACCGCAGATGATCTCTTGATCCTGTCACCCAATACGCAATTTATCGACTATATCTCTAATGTTTTACCCGCCTTGGGTGAACGCAATCCGCTTAATTTGACTTTGCCGCTATTTTTGCAAGAATTCAGTTCTCAAGAATTGGAGGACGAAACAGAATATTTTGAACGCTTAAATGCACCTGTTTCAAAAATGACTGCGATTCTTCGCAGCAAAGCATTTGTAGATTATCTCAAACAAGCGGACGAGCTTTTAGCAAGGATTGATTTGTTTCAACCGATTGTTTATAAAGGAAAAGTTCTGATTTCAGTAGAAACATTGCAGGGATTTTATCGAAAAACACCTAATTATCCCAAAATGATCGATAAGTTGCAGGCCATGAAAAAACAGCTTCTTAGCTATTGGGATCAGCGAATCATTCAGCAAGCTCACAGTGAACGGATTCAAAATCAAGTGCTTTCCTTGTCTGAAGAATTGCAGCAGCACTATTTTGGTGAATTAATCAGTGACGAATCAGAAGCCAGTATTTTTCGTTACAGCAAGAAATTATTGCAACGAAAATATCGGAAGGTAGCAAAGGCGTTGCGGCAAAATGAATGGATCAATGAAGAAGGCATGGTTGCGGCAATCTATCAACGTTTTACCGGACAAGAAATGCCAAAATTTGGTGGAACGATCGATGAATCAGTGATTCGGCTATTGGTTCGTCACACGTTTATTGAAAAAAGTGACGTACCAATGCTGCGTTTTATTTTGATTGATGAAATCCAAGATTACACGTATGCTCAAATCACCTTGCTAGCGGCTTTGTTCCCGAAAACCCATTTCACGATGGTGGGGGACGAAAATCAGGCAATTTTTAATTCTCAAATTGCTTTTTCAGAGGTACAAGCTATATTTGCTGAAAAACAACAGTCGGTGAAACGCTATGATTTACTGAATAGTTATCGTTCAAGCGGTGCAATCACGAAGCTGTTTCGAAAGTTGGTTACCACGCCAATGGAAATTTTGCCGGTGCGACCAGACGGATTGCCGGTGACTTTTCGTTCTTTTGCGGTGGTCGAGGAATTTGTTCAACTAGTGAAAGAAATGTCTACTAAGCAACAACTGACTATATTGACTAAAACGCAACAGCAGGCTGTTCAATTAACAGAAACCTTGCGTAAGGCTGGCGATCAAAGCCAGGTGCTGTCTATCAGCTTGGCAAAGGGCTTAGAATTTGATCATGTGATTTTGTATGATGTTTCAGCGAAAAATTATTTTTCAGAACAGGATCAAAAACGTCTGTACACCGCCATTTCCCGTGGCATGCAACAAGTAGTCGTGACTTATCAAGATGAACTGACACCATTGATCCATAAAAAAAACGTTCCTGATTTCTGCGGATAATGCAGAGAATCAGGGCTCTATAATTTATGGGACTGAAGAATCAATTCTGATTCATCAGTCCCATAAATTATAGAGCCAGAATCAGGAACGTTTTTAATCTAAGCTCATTGAATTATCTGTTCAGCAATCAGATAATCCCCGTCATAGGGGACATCTTCTCCATTGATTTTTTGGTATTGATCTTGTCCTTTGCCGGCAAGAATAATGGAATCCTTTGGCTCTGCCAAGGCGATGGCTTGGGCAATGGCTTGCGGACGATCCATTTCAAAATAAATTACCAACTCTGGATTAGTCACCGCTTGATTGATTTCTTCTGCGATGGCTTGTGGGTCTTCAAAGGCAGGATCGTCTGCAGTCAAAATGGCGATGTCGGCTTGTTGGGATAAAATTTTCCCGAAATCTTGTCGCCGGGAAATAGCTTTTCCACCAGGACTGCCAAGAACAACGATGACTCGACCGTCAGGATGCTGCGTTTTCGCAAAATGCAGCAACGTTTTTAAACTAAGATAATTATGGGCGTAATCGACGTAGATGGTTGCGCCATTCTTTGCTTGTAATTGTTCCATACGTCCGGGAACTCGCGCTTGTGCCAGACCGAGCTGTCCGTCTTTTGCGGAGGCGCCTGCCAGTGCGGCTGCCAACAACGCACTGGCGGCATTTTCTTGATTGAATCCACCAGCCAGTAATAGCGAATAGTGACCGTTCAAGGCAAACGGATCTTGGTCAGATTGTAATGAAAAAGCCAATCCTTCTTCGGAAACCACCAGATAATCGGCATCTTTTCGTCCGTAGGTGGTCAATGGAATTTTGTTCAGCTCACAGGTTTCTTTTAATAAATCAAAATAATCGCTGTCTCGATTGATAATCATGTGTTTGGCATGAAGCAGTAATTGTCGTTTGCAATAAAAATAGTCGTCAAAAGTCGGGTGCTCGATGGGGCTGATATGATCTGGAGAGATATTTAGAAAAATCCCAACATCGAAAAACAATCCAAACACGCGATGTGTTTTGTAAGCTTGTGAAGAGACCTCCATCACGAGATGAGTCATACCATTGGTGACTGCTTGTGCCATCATACGATACAAATCCAAAGATTCAGGAGTGGATAAATGAGATTTAAAATAAGTCGTTCCATCTAATGTAGTATTCATAGTGGAAAGCAGGGCTGTTTTTTTGTCGGTGGTGACATCTAAAGCCGCCTTGGTAAAATAAGCAGCAGTAGTTTTTCCTTTGGTTCCAGTAAAAGCAATCAACGTCAATTTGTCTTGAGGATAATCGTAAAAGGCCATCGCCAAAATCGCCATTGCTTTGCGGACATCTGTTATGATGATACCAAGCGCTGAAACAGCATAGGGTTCTTCTGCCACGTAGACTTCCAACCCATTTTCAATAGCGGAAATCAGGTAGTCCGCTTTAAAATTCAATCCTTTACAGAAAAAAAGTGTTTGGGAATCAACGGAACGGGAATCATAGGAAAGTGCAGAAAATTCCTTTTTGCTGTCAATTGTCAGATGCCAGCCCTCCGCTGAAACAAACTCTTTAAGCAGATTTTCTTTGAGTAACAAAGTGCGAATCGTTTCAAGGGAAAAGGTCATTGTGAAGCTCCTTTTTCAATTTTTAGTTTATTATAGCACAATTTTGAAAGTGGACTGAAAAAAATCAGGAGCCAGGAGAGCAGACTTTTCTTATTCCAAAAAAATAAACCGCCAATTTTTTTGGCGGTTTATTTTTGAAGAAGGATAAAAATTTAGTCGTTGACAGGAATCAGTTGAAACTTGGAAAAAGAAAATAATCCTTTATCGGTGATCTTCAATTCGGGAATCACCGATAGTGTCAAAAAGGAAAGGGTCAAGAAAGGATTGAAGGCACGGCTGGCACCTAGTTTTCGTGCCTGTTCCGTCAGTTGGATCAACTGCTGATTGACTGCCATGAAGGGTTCTTGAGACATCAACCCACCGATAGGCAACGGCAGACACGCCAATTCTTTATCTTGATGAACAACGACCATACCGCCGCCTTTTTTGATCAATTGATTAGCAGCAAAGCGCATTTCTTCGTCAGAAGTTCCCACTACCACGATGTTGTGGGAATCATGGGCCACCGTAGTAGCTAAGGCACCTGCCTTCAACTGAAAACCTTTCACGATGCCTAATCCGATATTTCCAGTGGCATGATGGCGTTCGATAACAGCGATTTTCAGCTGATCTTTTTTAATCGAAGGCTGGAACAAGCCCTTTACTGTTTGAACATCTTCTATTAAATCATTCGTCAACAAGCTGTTGGGGATGATCTCAATCACATGGGCTTTAGAAGCAGTCAGCGGTAAATCAAACGAGTGAGTATCTAACGGCTGTACACTGATTTTTGGTAATTCTTTTTCAAAAGCCAATGGAGCTGAAAAGCAGGATTCGTTTAAGTGACCAGATTGAACGACCGGGACCCCTTTGGCAAAGACGGTATGGATAGGTAAAGTTTTTAAATCATCTGTCAAAAAGAAGTCAGCTTGATACCCTGGAGCAATTGCTCCTAGAGTTGTTAAACCAAAACATTCGGCGGCATTTAATGAAGCCATTTGAATGGCTTGCAACGGTTCCATGCCTGCTTGGATCGCTTGCCGAACGATGTGATCGATGGACCCTTCTGCTACCAAATCATCAATCAATTTATCATCCGTCACAAATAAGCAACGGCGGGAATTTTCTGGTGTGATTGCCGGTAAAAGGGCGTCAAGATTTTTTGCGACGGTTCCTTCTCGAACCATCAGATACATGCCCAGTGCCAAGCGTTCTTTGGCTTCGGCGGCAGTGGTTGCCTCGTGGTCAGTTCGAATTCCTGCAGCGGGATACACATTCAGAGCTTCACCAGTGATGCCGGCAGCGTGGCCGTCGATTTTCTTTTTTTGTTGGTGCATGCGACTGATTTTATCTAAAATATCCGTTTCCGCAGTAGCAACGGCTTGGTAATTCATCACTTCCGCCAGTCCTAGAACATTAGGATCTTCAAGAAAAGGTGCCAAGGCTTTTCCATCTAAGACGGCGCCGCTGGTTTCAAATGGGGTTACCGGTACGCACGAAGGCAGCATGACAAAAATAGTCATGGGCGATTGCTTGCCATCTTCCAGCATAAACTGAAGTCCTTTGCTACCGGCAACATTTCCGATTTCATGGGGATCAGTTACCACCGTGGTCACACCATGAAGCAAGGAGATTTTGGCAAATTCTTGGGGAGATAAAAGCGAACTTTCAATATGTACGTGACCATCAATAAAGCCGGGAACCAAATACTGATTTTTACCGTCAATAGTGGTGAGTCCTTCATAATGACCGATTCCAACGATCTTTCCATCGCAAACTGCGACATCACCAACTGTGATTTCTTTGGTAAATACATTGACAATTTGAACCTGCTTGATGACCAGATCGGCAGGTTGTTTTTTACCAGCAGCTAAAATATGTTTTTTTAATAATGTTTCCACTTTTGCTCCTCCTTTATAGGTTTAGATGGGTAATAACTTGTTTTATTTTCAGCTCGCTTTAAAAAATAGAGAAAATCAAGGGCGTAAAATAAATTGTTACAAGTATACCATGAATTCGGATTTAGCCAATACTTTTGAGAAAATTCTCTAGAATTTTCATGAAAAACGAAAAAAAGACGGACATTTTGAAAGTAGAAAAGAATTTTTTTCTAATTCACAGCTGAAAAAAGGAATTCCAATGAATTTCGTTAAATTTACCAAAAGTAATTGCTACATTGATAGTTTCCCTTTAAAATAGAGAATATGCCTTGATACATAGAAAGTTGGAGATTGTGGACAAATGGAAAACAAAACACGACCAGCAGAATTGACAAATGAAGAACGGATGGCCCGTGGTTCTGCATGGATGACCATCGGCAACATCGGCTCGCGTTTATTGGGAGCGATTTATATTTTACCTTGGTATGCTTGGATGGGAGAAAATGCCAAAGCTGCCAACGCCCTGTTTAATATGGGCTACAATATCTATGCTTTGTTTTTAATGATCTCGACGGCCGGCATCCCGGCTGCGATTGCTAAACAGACCGCACATTATAATTCATTGAATGAGTACAGTACCAGCCGTAAATTATTCATTCGTGCGTTACAGGTGATGGGAATTTTCGGCATTATTTCTGCCGGTATCATGTATTTGCTGGCTCCTTTTTTAGCGGAGGCATCTGGTGGTGGCGCAGAGTTGGTGCCAACGATGCGTTCCTTGAGTGTCGCAATTTTGGTCTTTCCTTGTATGAGTGTCATTCGAGGGTATTTCCAAGGTTTTAAAGACATGCGGCCCTTTGCGATTTCACAAATCGTTGAACAAATTGCCCGTGTGGCGTATATGTTGTTGGCGACTTTCATCATCATGAAAACATTGAATGGGGAATATACTGAAGCGGTGACGCAATCAACTTTTGCTGCGTTTATCGGAGTACTGGCAAGTTTTGCCGTATTGGGTTATTTTCTCAAAAAAGAAAAAGTTCGTATGGATACGTTGGTGGAGTATAGCGGACAGGAAGCAACGATCCATACAAAAGAATTGCTGATCGAAACTGTAAAAGAAGCCATTCCGTTTATTATCATTGGTTCCGGAATCACATTGTTTAAATTAGTCGATCAATTTACTTTTATTCGCAGCATGCAACGATTTACCGAATATTCCAGTGACCAGTTGAAGGATCTTTTTTCAATTTTTAGTGCCAATCCAGATAAACTGACGATGGTGGTAATCGGTTTGGCAACGTCAATTTCTTCTACTGGGTTGCCCTTGATCACCGAAGCACGAACCGTGGGAGATCACCGGGGCCTGGCAAAACTAATCAGCAACAATCTGCAACTGTTCTCTTTCGTGATGTTGCCGGCTAGTTTTGGGATGATGCTGTTGGCCTATCCTTTAAATACGTTGTTTTATGAACCAGATGCTCTGGGCGCCAAAGTGTTGATCCAAGCCTGTATCGCAGGTTTATTCTTGGGCTTGTTCATGATGACTGCCAGCATGTTGCAGGGAATGTACGAAAATGGCGCAGCTATCAAATATTTTGCCTTGGGTTTATTGGTTAAACTAATTTTGCAATACCCAATGATTCGTTTATTTGAAGTATACGGACCGATGATCGCGACCATGTTTGGTTTTGGTTTGACCTGTTACTTGAATATGCGGAAAATGCACAAGATTTCCCGCTTTAATTTTACACTGACCTTTCGGCGAACCGTTCTCATTTTTCTGATGACACTGATAATGTTGGTTTTGGCTGTTATCACTCGACAAATCAGTGATTTATTCTTAAATACTGAGAGCAAATTTCAATCCTTTATCATGGTCTTGCTGGTGGCTGGTGTCGGCGGCGGCAGTTACGTATATATGGCGCTGAAAATTCGTTTGGCAGATAAATTGCTGGGAGCAACAGCGAAGAAAATGCGAGGGAAATTGCACATAAAATAGCACAATGGCGGTATTGACTTTGGTTGATGCCGCATTTTTAATGGAGGGAACGACCATGCGTTTGGATAAATTTTTAGCGGACATGCAGATTGGCAGCCGCAAAGAAGTCAAAAAATATATCAAAGGTCGATTGGTTCGGGTTAATGGACAAGTAGTCACCTCAGATAAAACCCAAGTGACTGAAGAAGATCAAATTTTGTTTGATGGACAACCGGTGATCTACCAGAAATATTTTTATTACTTACTCCATAAGCCTCAGGGAGTGGTTTCAGCTACGACAGATCGACGAGACCCGACTGTATTGTCTTTGTTGAAGGAGGATGCCCGGGAAGATTTGTTCCCGGTGGGACGTTTGGATAAGGACACGGAAGGCTTACTGTTGATTACCAATGATGGCGAGCTTGCCCATCGGCTTCTTTCGCCAAAAAAACATGTAGAAAAAGAATATTTCGCAAAAATCGACGGCATCATGACAAAAGAGGATGTGGCTGCTTTTGCGCAGGGAGTAACCATCGATGGTGGAGAAGAAACGATGCCGGCAGAGTTAACGCTTTTAACGCAGGATGAAACCACGCAAACCTCCGAGATTCGCTTGATTCTACATGAAGGCAAATTCCATCAAGTTAAACGGATGGTCAAAGCGGTTGGAAAGAAAGTGACCTATTTGAAACGTCTTCGAATGGGTAGTCTGGTCTTGGAGGATAGTTTGAAACTAGGGACATATCGACCATTGACGGCAGATGAAATTGCTCAGCTACAAGTAACCAATGAAGAAAAAAGCTTAAGAAATAATCAAACAACTTAAAAAATAGTTTGTTCTTTTGTAACATATCCTAGATTTTGAAACTTTTTCGTAATAAAAAGTGGTTTTGTTGCAATCTGATGAAGGGAGCGACAAGAAAACGTAACGGCATTGTTACCCATTTCATAAAAATCCATGCTAAATTATGCAAGGTAAAAAAAATATGAAAAGGGGTCTTTTATTGAAAATCAGAAAGACAATTGCTTTAGCCGCATTAGTAATGAGCATGGGAATTTCTTCCACCGCTTTTGCTTCAGAAACCACTGATCAACTCGCAGCAACCCAAAAAACATTGACTGCTAGTCAAAAAACAGTTGCTGCTTTACAACAACAATTAAAAGAATTAGCTTCAGAAAAAACAGAGATTGCTGCAGAAAAAGCAACGGCAGAAACTACGGCAGAAAAAACTGCTGCAGAATTGAATGACCTGCAGGCAGAACTTCAAGAAGTCACGACGGCTGAAAAAGAAAAACAAGCGCTTATGGAATCTATGGTGTATCATCCCGCTGTCCAATCGTCGACCGTCAACTATTCCTCACGAGTGATGGATGTCTACCGTGAATTGAATGAACTGACTGAAAAGAAAAAAACGGTCACTGCAGAACAATCCGATGTACATATTTCCTTCGCTACACTACAAGGAAAAATCGCCGCTTTCACTGATCAAACCACAGAGTTGGAGAATCAAGAGGCAGAAATAAACGCCCAGATTCAAACAACCAACGAAACGATCAAGAAACAGCAAACGGCGGTAACGAAATTGCAAAAAGCTCAAAAAGCAGAAGAAGAAAAAGCTAAGACTGCTGCTACCGGCTTTGCTTCGCCGTTAGCAACGAAACTATCTGTCAGCAGTGGTTTTGGCGGTAGAGAAGATCCTACAGGCGCTTCCGGCACTCAACATGATGGAATCGACTTTACCGGCTCTTACGGTCAAAATGTGATGGCAGCACGAGATGGTGTGGTGGAAATGGCAGGCACTGATCCTAGCGCCGGCAATTATGTGATCATCAAACATGATAACGGCTACTATTCTTATTACATGCATTTAAGTAAAATCAATGCGACAGTTGGTCAAAGTATCAAAGTTGGGCAATCCGTAGGTCAAATGGGCTCTACCGGAAATTCAACCGGTGTTCATTTGCATTTTGGTTTAAGCACATCTGTCTGGAGCGGTTTTGTTGATCCTTCTTCCTTTTTAGGACTTTGATGGAATACAGAAGAAACTAGTCAAAAAGCGTTGTTTAGGAATTTTCCTGAACAACGCTTTTTTTTCGAAATCTTCCTTCACCACAATCCCGGTTCAGCGGTGATCTGCAAGTGTTCCTTAGTAAAAGGATGAGTCAAAAACAGCTCATACGCATGCAGCTGCAGCCGCTCATCAGCTTTTCCATAGAGAGGATCACCGAGAATCGGATGACCGATACTTTTTAAATGGATGCGGATTTGATGAGTGCGCCCAGTTTCTAGCACACAAAAAATTCGACTTTGTTTTGCTGTTGCCTGCTGGCTTGAAACATGGGTGATAGCTGTTTGACCATTACGTTCGTCGATGACTCGCTTGCGGCGATCATGACGGTCCCGCCCGATTTTTTTGGTAATCGTCAAATCATGGTCGATTTTTCCTGAAACAACGGCTTGATAGCGGCGGTAGATTTTTTTTTGCTCCAACAGCCGACCGAGAATTGGCAAAACTAGCGGATTTTTTGCAAAAAGAATGGCACCGCTGGTCTCTTTGTCTAAACGATGAACCACATAAGGTCGCTGTTCTTTATCAGCCAAATAGGCAGCCAAATCATTGAGCAATGTTCCGGTTTCTTGCGGCTGATTCGGATGGGTCTTGAGACCGGCCCCTTTGTTGACGACAATCAGATGTTCGTCTTCGTACAAAACATGGATTGCTTTTTTGTCCCCTAATACAACCTCTTGGTAGCTGTAATCTTCTTCAGCTAATTCTACGGTTATCCGATCTCCTGCTTGTAACATCTGTTGAAAAGTTGCAACGTCTCCATTAACCCAAACGGTTTTACGTACTCGTAAGAAATGGCGGACCTTGCGGGGAACCAGCCATTCGGTTTCCAGTAGTTGGCGCAAAGTTTGTTCTTCCTGATCTTTTGGTAAAATTATCTCGTATCTCATGTCTATCTCCTTGTTGTTTTCCAGATTAGTATAGCATTTTTTAAAGATATTTAAGAAAAAAACAACTTTTTCCCGAGAATTAAATGATATGATTACTAGCATATGGGTGAAAATCGGCAGACACTCCGACTTAGGTCGCATTTCAGGAAGAAGTCGCTGTGATACACTCAAGACAAACGAAACAAGGAGTCTAACTTAATGGATTTTCAGAAAATACTAGCAAAATTCAAAGCAGGGCTGGCAGCGTTCTGGCGCTGGCTCAAACCTTATCTGGTTCAGTTCCATCATTGGCGCAAGCGCATATGGAAAAAATACCATGTCAATAAAGTCATTATTTTGTTGGGACTTGTCGTGGTTTTGGTCACAAGTGTGTATTTGTTTTATTTAGCCAAGCAGGTCAACGTGGATCGTTTAGAATCAGATTTGAAGGAATCCACGATTGTGTATGACAAAGACGGCGATGAAGCCGGAAAGCTCTATGCACAAAAAGGAACCTACATTGATTTAGAGCAGATTTCACCTTTTATTCAGGATGCCGTTATCTCTACCGAGGACCGTAATTTTTATCAGCATCATGGCTTTGACATCAAGGGAATTGCTCGGGCAGCAGTACGGACAGTTATCAACCGCAATACGTCAGGTGGTGGGGGAAGTACCATCACGCAGCAGTTGGCAAAAAATGCTTATCTGACTTTGGATCAAACCTTCAGCCGAAAAGCCAAAGAATTATTTTTAGCCATTGAAATTGAAAAAAAATACAGTAAAGAAGATATTTTGGCGATGTACTTAAACAACTCTTATTTCGGTAATGGGGTTTGGGGTGTGCAGGATGCCGCAAGAAAATATTTCGGAGTAAATGCCAATGAAGTTACTTTGGGAGAAGCAGCAACCCTTGTAGGTATGCTAAAGGGTCCTTCCATTTACAATCCTATTGAATATCCGGAAAATGCCAACAAACGGCGGGATACAGTGCTGGCAGTCATGAAGGAAAACGAAAAAATTACGGCAGCCCAAGAACAAGAGGCTTCCGCAGTGGATATTGCAGAATTTGTCAATGATACCTATTCACAATCAGAATCCGGCTACAAGTATCCTTATTATTTCGATGCGATTATTGATGAAGCAGTGGAAAAATATGATATTAATGAAACAGATATTATGAATAAAGGCTATAAAATCTACACAGCGCTGGATCAAAATTATCAAGCGCAAATGGAAGCAACTTACAAGGATGATTCTGTTTTTCCAGCAAATGCAGCAGATGGGGCGATGGTTCAATCTGGTTCGGTAGCCTTAGATCCTAACTCTGGCGGTGTTCGGGCACTAGTAGGACGCCGAGGAGAACATGTTTTTCGGGGCTTTAATTTTGCAACACAAATGAAACGTTCACCAGGTTCGACAATCAAACCCTTGAGCGTATTTGCACCGGCTTTAGAAGCGGGCTACAAACCCGACAGCATTTTAAAAGATGAAGCGTTGTCTTTTTATGATGTGAACAATTATGATGGTACGTATTCTGGGGAAGTTCCAATGTACCAAGCCGTTGCTTGGAGCTTGAATGCACCGGCGGTTTGGCTGCTGCACGAAATTGGAATGGAAAAAGGCTACAACAAGGCAGCGGAATTTGGCTTGACTCTTTCTGAAAAAGATAAATACTGGGGCGGAGTGGCTTTGGGTGGATTGGAAAAAGGAGAATCTCCGCTAACAATGGCTAGTGCATACGGTGCATTTGCCAATGACGGGAAACGGTACGATCCGCATCTGATCACGAAAATTGTGGATTCCCAAGGTACAGTGATTGTAGATAATAGCGATCCGAAAGCCGAACAAGTTGTTTCAAAAGAAACTGCAAAAGAAATGACCAGTATGTTGTTGGGGACTTTTTCAAACGGGACCGCAATGCAGGCACAGCCTTATGGATATACTGTGGCGGGAAAAACAGGAACCACAGAAACCAATTTTGATTCCTCCAAAGCAAACGATCAATGGATCGTGGGATACACGCCGGATGTAGTCATTTCCACTTGGTTAGGGTATGAAAAAACCAGTAAAGATCATTATTTAAGTGGAACTAGTGGAGATGTTGTAGGACAGGTTTTTCGTTCCATGGCACAAAATATTTTACCTTACACAGCAGAAAGCAGCTTTACGGTCGCCGATGCTTATCAAACTGGCGGCAAAGTTGTAGCGGCTGACGAAGTGGATTCTGACGAAGAAAGTGATTGGGATAAATCAGTGGATGATTTCACTGAAAAAGCCAAAAATGGTCTGGTAGAATTTGGTGGCCGGGTCAAAGAAGGAGCCAAAGATCTTTTCAAGGGAATCTGGGGAAAAATTTCTGGTAACTAGACGCTTTATGTTACAATAGAGAAAATAAGATAAAGCGAGGGACAAGCATGGCAAATATTTATGACACAGCAAACCAATTAGAAAAAGAAATTCGTGAATCTGAACATTTTGGCGAACTAAGAGCTTCTTTTGACCGTTTGAAAGAAAATGAAGAAGCCTTTGCACTATTTAAAGAATTTCAAACCCTGCAACAAGAATTACAAACGAAAATGATGGCAGGAGAAGAAGTGTCAGAAGAAGACGCCCAAAGAGCGCAAGCAATGGCAGAACGTGTACAAAAAGAAGAATTGATCAATCAATTGATGCAAAAAGAACAAGCCTTCAGTACCGTAGTCAATGATTTGAATCGGATTATCATGGGTCCTGTTCGGGAATTATACGGCAACTAAGCAATTTAGAAGAAAAATATCCGAGGTACATTTCCTATTTTGGGAATGTACCTTTTCTTTTTTTAAAATGCGAACAAGTTTTCGTATTTTGCTGACGAATAGCCGTAAAAATGGTATGATATTGAAAAAGAAATACGGGAGGAAACGTGCGTGGTACGCTTTATTCATGCGGCAGATTTACATATGGACCGAGCATTTGAAGGCTTGGCAAATCTTTCAAAACAGGCGGTCAAAGCTTTTACAAAACTTAATCAGCAAGTGCTGACGAATTTAGTGTCGGCAGCGTTAGCCAATGAAGTGGATTTTCTGCTGCTGGCAGGGGATACCTTCCATCAGAATAAGCCTTCACTTAAAACCCAGCATTTCTTTTTTGAGGAGATGCAGCGTTTGGCAGAAGCGCAAATTCCGGTGTACATGATTTTTGGCAACCACGATTATTATGATCCACAAAGGTATTGGTTTGAGTTTCCCAAAAATGTCACGTTATTCACCAGCGAAACAGTCACCACCTTCAAAGGAAAAACGAAAGCCGGAGAAACATACGCCATCAGCGGTTTTAGCTATACTCAACCATGGATCAAAGCGGCAAAAGCTACCGAGTTTCCCAATCGTAGTGAGGTAGATGTTCATATCGGTCTGTATCACGGGGACAGCCAAGGGGAACGTTATGCCCCGTTTCTGTTAAGCCAAATGAAGGCGAAAAATTATGATTACTGGGCATTGGGTCACATCCATGTTCCCACTGTATTGAATGAACAACCACCGATTGTATATCCGGGAACCACACAGGGGCATACAAAAAAGGAAACGACAACCGGTAGTCAATTGGTAGAGATTACCGCAGGAAAAAGCCGTCGACAAATGGTGCAGGTCGCTGAAATAAGCTGGCAGCAAGTGGCTATTCCGATTGAGACGAATCATCCGCAAGCGGTGTTGCAACAGCTTATTGCGCAGTTGCAACCCATTGATTATCAAGCCCTTCTTTCCCTCAGACTGACGACTAAGTCAGCCAAGGGGAATTTTCTAACAGAAAATCAGCTTCTCGAACTGATGGATTACATGAATGAGCTTTTTGCCAGACGTAACCAGTTGACTTGGGTCTATGAGATTCAGCAGCAGGAAGAAAAAAATCGGCTGACGTTGCCGGCAAGTACGGAGCTGGTAACTGCTTTACTTACGAATTATCAAGAAACAACCACCTTTGAAATGATTCACGAAGAATTATTGACCCATCAACTGGCGGCAACGGTATTGAATCCTGCTCAGTATCAGGAAGAGATTTTGACTGCTGTTGCAAAAGAACTGAAAGACGATTTTTATTGGGAGGAAAGTAAATGAAACTGTTGCGGGCAGAAATCACCGGCTTTGGCAAATACCGGCAGGCAACGTTTGATTTTGTTTCCGGTAATCAATTATTTTTTGGGGCCAATGAAGCGGGAAAATCTACTTTATATCAATTTATTCAAGCCATGCTTTTCGGTTTCCCAACAAAACGCGGCAATAAGAAAGATTATACTCCAAAAGACGGTGCAAGTTTTGGTGGGAAATTATGGCTCTCCTTTCCTGAAGGTGAGATCTGTGTTGAACGCTACAAGCAGATCAATCGTGGACGAGCAAAGGTGACACTAGGAGAACAGACCGGAGATGACCGTCTGTTAGCTTCCTTGATTGCTCCTTTGAATCAGCAATTATTCCAAGAAGTATTTACCTTTCAACAGGAGCAGTTGTCTCAACTGGAAAAACTTCAAGAAAGAGAACTGCATGATGCCTTGATTTCTTTAGGCATTTCCGGAAGCAAACAGCTTTTAGAAAAACGGCAGGAATACCTGAATGATGCCCAAAAATTATTTAAACACAAAGGGCAAAAACTACCGTTGAATCAAAAATTGGCGGAATGGCAGGAATTGCGGCAAAAGATTCACGAAAAAGAGCAACAGGAATCAGACATACAAAATTATTACGGCGCATTAGCAACCGCGGCTAAACAGCAAACAGCTCTTGAAGAAAAAATCGAGAAGACCGAAGAACAATTAACTGCATTAAAGCAGCAGCAATTGTATTGGTCTCAGTATGAAGAGCTGCAACGTTTGAAAAAGAAATTGCGCCCCGGAGCTCCGGTTGATGAAAAAGCATTGGCAACTTTTTACCAAACTTATCAGCAATTAAATCAGCAAATAATCGAGACACAAGCGGCCCTAGACAAGGCACTTTCACAAACGCAAAATTCTGACCGGTACACCTTTTATCTCACCAATGAAGGAAAGATCACGGCTCTGCTTCAAGAAAAAGTCGCGGCCGCACGTCTGACAGATGAGTTTCAACAAAAACTGCAACAGCAAAGCCAAGCCATTGAGCGATTGGATGAATGGGAGCGGACATATCCGTGGGACCCAAGTCATTTGCCGGTACCATTGACCGCGTCTTTTTTTGAAAAGGTAAAAGAAAGCGAACAGCTGGAGCGACAAATTCAAGAGCTGATACTGAAAAAAGAATGGTTGGCAGAAGAAAAACCAACTGTTCAAACCAAACCTGCTATGGCGCAGTCTGTTTGGGGGTGGAGTTGTGCAGCGGTCGCAGGATTACTTTTTATCAGCAGCTTTTTTATCGGCAATCAACTCCTTTTGATTCTGCTGGCTGTTTTGTTCGCTGGAGTGGGCTTGTTCTTTTTCAGAAAGCAACCCTCTGCGGATGAGCAAACAGTCAAAAAGGAGAAGTCAGAGCAGCTTTTTTTGATTCAAGAAAAAATCACAGCACTTAAAACGCAACAGGGGACACTTCTTCAAGCAATCGAAGAAAGTGTACCCGACTATCGTCAGTGGTCAGAGGAGCAAAAGAGAGGCTTAGTTTGGTACCAACAAGACGTGACGGGGTATTTAGAAACCACTAAAGCCTTGGAAGAAATTGATCAACAACTGGCTTCCCTTGATCAAAATTATCAAGGAATGCTGGGGCGTTTTCACTTTCTTGAAGATTGGCTGCCCTTGGCAAAGGGAGATATTCTTCAGCGAATGGCACAGCTTCAACAATTTGCTGATGAGATGAATGAACTGAAGTTACAGCAGACGCATCAATCCAGCGTTTTATTGACTCGACAGCTAGAGGAGAAGAAGGAACAGCAAAGTCAGTTGATTGCTAAAAATCAGCCCTTGCTTACTCATGCAGGAATCAATCAGCCCTCCGAGATTCCATGGTGGTTGGAACGCATGCGGGAACAGGCAAAAGCTTGGCAAAGAAAAAAAGAATTGGAAGAACTTTTGCATAAAGTATATCCAGAAGAACTTTCGGCTGAAGAATTGGACGGGCGTTTCACTCAGCTAAGTCAGCAGCTAAATGAAGGGCGCCATCACTTGCGCAGTGCTTCTCAGGAAAGTCAGCGATTGCAACTGATTATTCAACAATTACAAGTGGATGGGACGTTGGATGAATTGTATCAAGAAAGCAGTAAGTTGACTGCTGAAATCCAATCCTTGGCTCTTTCATGGGGGATTAAAAAACAAGTTGCAGCTTTTTTGAGTGATTTAACAACAGAGCTTTCAGAGCAGCAGCTACCCCAGTTATTAGCAAAAGCTAGTCATTATTTTTCTCTATTGACCAATAATCGGTACCAACAAATAACCATCTCATCTGGAAACTTGGCAGTGAAAAATACTACTAGCGGGCAACCTTTGTCTATCTATGAATTATCGACAGGAACCAAGGATCAAGTAATCATGGCGGTTCGTTTCGGCTATTTAGCACTGCAACAAAATCATCCCCTTTGTCCGGTAATGATCGATGATGGCTGGCTGCACTATGACAGTCAACGAAAACGACAATTTGCACAGCTTTTAAAGGAATTTTCAAAAAAATATCAAGTGATTTGTTTGTCTTCTGATGCAGAAATGGTAAGCTTGTATCAGGAATACCAGCAACCAGTGATGGAAATGAGGGAAAGAAAATGAAGAAAATCAAAGAATTAACAGTCGATGAAGAATTTCAGGCCTTTGTTTTGATCAAAAATGCCGACGTTCGTCTCGCAAAAAATGGGAAAAAATTTATTGCCTTTACCTTTCAGGATACTTCTGGGACGATTGATGGCAAATTTTGGGATGCATCTGAAGAGGAAATTACTCGTTTTGAACCGGGGAAAGTTGTCGCTCTCCAAGGCAAACGAGAATTATATAATGGCAATCCACAGGTGAAAATCATGCATCTGCGTTTGGCAAAACCAGAAGAACCCAATGAGCCTTCACAATTCATGGAGCGGGCGCCATTAAAAAAAGAAGCAATGGAAGAAGAAATCAATCAAACCCTGTTTGAGATCACCAATCCCCATTGGAACCGAATCGTGCGCTTTTTATTGAACAAATATCAAAAAGAATTTTTTGAATTTCCAGCGGCAAAACGCAATCACCATGCCTTTGCCAGCGGTTTGGCTTATCATACGGTTTCGATGCTGCGACTAGGTAAAGCAATTGTGAAAGAATACCCGGAATTGAACGCATCGTTATTGTATGCCGGAATTATTTTGCATGATTTAGGAAAGGTCATCGAACTATCGGGGCCGATGTCCACAGAATACACGTTGGTGGGAAACCTTGTGGGACATTTAGTTTTGGTGGATGAAGAAATCACTAAGGCATGCATCGCGTTGAAATTTGATGAACAGGAAGAAGACATCGTGATTTTACGTCACATGGTATTGGCACACCACGGCTTGTTAGAATATGGTTCTCCCGTTCGTCCACGGATTATGGAAGCGGAGATTCTGCATCAAATCGACTTGTTGGATGCATCGATGCAGATGATGCTGACGTCTGTTCGGCAAACGACACCCGGAGAATATACCGATCGAATCTTTGGAATGGATAACCGCAGTTTTTATGTACCAAAGGATATTTAAGAAATAAGAAAATCAACTGGGGGCTCTTAGGAGTCCAGCAGTTGATTTTTTTTGTGCCAAATGAAAAAGTACAACCCGATCAGCAGGAAGAAAACACTCAAAGCAATCAGTCCTACTCGCCGTTGTTGATGCAAATCAATTTCACGAAAGACAAAAGTTCCGTGGATTTTTCTGACGGAATAGGTTTTGTTGACTTTTGTCGTCGTTGTACCAGTTATATTTAGCGTCAGCTGATACGTTCCATCGGTCAACTCAGGATTTTCAACAGCGATTTGAAACGGGCCAAAAGGAGCACCAGAAATCGCTTGTGTGTGGGAGATTTTTTGATTTGTTCCGATTTTTTTTAAAGATACCTGCAATTGATTCTGACTTGCAAGAGATTGACTGGCATTTTTCAAGGAAAGCAATAATTGATTACTTTCTTGCTGTACCTTGGTCAACTGCCAGCTGGGTTCTGGTGCTTTGCCCACCGTAACCTTTAAGCCTAAAATATATGCAAATTTATTGCTGATTCCGGCAGAAGAATCTGAGGAAGATTGCTCCTTGATTTGAAAGGCAGCAAGATAGGTTCCATTTGTGGCATTTTTGGGAATCGTTAAAGTGAAAACTGCAAAATTGGTTTCTTTCGCTGCAAGGTCAATGGATTGTTTTGAACTCACCCATGAAGACAAAGCAGATTTACTGTCAGACAAGGTTTTTTGATAGATGATTGCACCTTGATTATCGGTTTCGCCGTCTACTGGGGTCAGCAGGATTTTTTTTGCTTGTGAAGATTGATTTTTCAGCTTTATTGTCAGTTCCTGAGTAGAACCTTGATCTACGGCGAGGTCAAAATAGGACGCTGTACTCACTTGATTTTCTGGCAAAACTGCCGAGACACCAAAATCAGCACCTTCCGCAAAAGCTGTCTGGGGAAAAAGAAACAATAAAAATAAAAATGGGACAATTCTTTTTATAATGACAAGCACTTCCTTTCCCGTGTCACTTAGTTATTATACGGAGGAATGACCAGAAAATCTAGGAATGAATGCGGTCTTTCTTTTATTCGGTGGGATTAATGTAAAAAAATAATCTATTTCTCGTTATTTTATAATCAACTTTAATTAAAAGAGAAAAGGGACAGCAAAAAAACTTTTATGAAAGCTCTTAAGAAAAAATTAACCTATAAAAAATCATTTAGTTATTTTAATCAAATAATCTAAAAAAATTTTTGAAAATTGAATGTGCATTGACACGTCACCAAAAAAAATAAATTTCCTTCATTTTTGATAAAATATGCGTTGATATTTAATATGAAAGCGGCTATAATCACCTACGAAAAGGGATAAGGAGGGATTCGAATCAGAAAAGATCGAAAACTTTTTTTACTGTTATCTCTCTTATTCTTTGTTCTTGTTTTACAACCGAAACTAGTTTGGGCAGATGTGCCAAATTTAACTGTTACACCATTGACTTTGGATCAGCAGAATATCAGCGGAAAAATTCAACTTCGTGCAAACAGTAAAAAGCACAAGTTGAGTTTTTCTGTCACCAACTTTTCAACACAGCCAATGCAGGTGCAGATTAGCGGTGCATCGGCTGCTACGAATGAGGAAGGTAAACTGTTTTACCAAATGGGCGGTCATACAGCCTTTGGGACAGCACCTTTTTTGACAGAGGAACTCATTCCTACGCACTCTCTAAATTTGCCGGCAAGTGGAAGCCAAACAATTGATCTGGATTTGACAATGCCTACAACCGATTTTTCTGGACAGGTAATGGGCGCCGTCGCCATTTCTGTGAAGGAGGAGACAACTTTTGTTCCGCTGATTTTTCAAGGAAGCGTGATGACGGAAAAACAGCCCATCGAATTGTCAGGTGTGACGGGCAGCGTTGTGTCGGATATGCCGGCAATCAGCGTTGAAATCGGCAATCCCAACACTGCTTTGTTGAGTCCTGTTTCAATGGATTTGACGCTGATTCATAAGCAATTTTTCGGTTTGAGAAAAACAACGTATCTTTTGCGGCAACAAGCAATCAGTTTTGCACCGAATCAAGTAATGACGCCAATAATCAGTTTGCAGGGAAAACCGCTTTTAGCGGGAAGCTATCGTGTGACTGGAACAATGACAGTTGATGGTAAGGTTCAAACGATTGACCAAAGCCTAACACTCGACAAAAAAACTGCTGAAAAAATCAATCAGCAAGCTGGTAATGTCCAGCGGGATTATGTTGGTTGGCTATTACTCGCAGTCGCCGTGCTGCTTTTGTTGATTGGACTCGTTCTTTACTCGCTCAAGAAACAAACAACCAAAAATAAAAAAAGAACTTTAGGGGGAAATTAAAATGAAAAAAATTTTTGCAGCAATTACCGTATCAGGATTAGCTTTGTTGACATTCGCTAGTGGGGGAACAGCATTGGCGGCAACAGGAAATGGTGCTGGAACATCGGAAAACAATATCTCAGCAGGAACTGATGGGGAAGGGTATGTGTCTGACGATACTTCTTCTGCAAAAGCTAACTCAACTGCTGAATTTACGGTTGAAGATGGTTTTCTTACTTTAGATGCTGTTCCAGATTTGAATTTTGAGAAAACGGAACGTGAAGTTTTGAAAACAGATAAGGTTTTGCATCTAGATACTGAAAATCCTTTTGTTGTTTCTGAAGCAAACACTTATGATGGGACAACTAGCTCAGAAAAGGGTAAAATTGTTGTGAGCGATTATCGAACAACGCATGATGAATGGACATTAACTGCTAAACTAGGAGAATTCACTGGTTCAAAAGATTCTTCTATCACATCTGCAACTTTAAACTTAGTTTTGCCAACTACTAGTGCTTCAATTGCTGCTGGTGGAGATTATACTACAGTGACTGCTGACAACGTTGAAAGCGATGGTGCTAAAGAATACTCAGTAGCTTCTGGAGAAAATGGAACAAGTTTAACTTTAGGGACGGGGTCAAAATTAGAAAAAGGCACATACCATGCTGAACTAAACTGGCAATTAGTTAACTCAATCGCTACTCCTGATGGTGCTGGCATCGAATAATAAAATCTAATCAAAAAATCGCACCACGAATTTAATAGGACAGGGCTATCCCTGACAACAAATGAAATGGAGGTTCCTGATGCATAAACGACTGAAATTCATCCTGTTGGGGATGGCTCTTCTTATTTTCTCCTTTTTTCCTATGAAAGCATCCGCTGCCACTGGGGCGGGCTTTACGATAGAAGGTGTTTTCCCAGAAAATCAACAAGCAGATTCGACATTTTTTGATTTACTGGTGAAACCAGACACCCAACAAGACGTAACAATGAATATTATTTCTGAAAGTGACAAAGATATTAAAGTAAAAATCTCGCCAAATCCGTCTTTCACCAATCAATTAGGGGTGATCGATTACAGTCAGGCAGATTTTCCTAAAGATAGTTCAGCGAAATATACAATTCCTGAATTAATCAGCAAACCTCAGACAATCACCTTAAAGGCGGGAGAAACCAAGCCGGTAACTTTCCAACTGAAGGTACCAAAAGAAAAATTTGAGGGAATGATTTTAGGTGCCTTTTTTGCCGAGCAGGAGGCTGACAAAGAGGAAGAAAAACAAACGGGCATTACCAATCGCTATCAGCTTTCTTTCGGCATTGCTTTGCGGGAGAGCTTAGATTATATAACTCCTGAATTAAAATTGAACCAAGTAAAACCTGCTGTTTATCAAAGCTTACCCGCTGTTTTTGCCAATTTGCAAAATATCAAAGGGCAGGCGTTCGGGAACATGAGCGTGGATGCGAAGATTTACAAGTCTGGCAGCAAAGAAGTCTTCATGGAAGCAAAAGCCGATAAGCAGGAAATGGCACCAAATTCCAATTATGATTTTCCTATCAGTTGGGGAAAAAATAATTTGGAAGCCGGTGACTATCATCTTTCGCTGGTGGCAAAATCAGGAAAGAAAACTTGGAAATTTGAAAAGGATTTTTCAATTGTTTCCTCGGATGCCAACGAAATCAATAAAGAAGCAAGTGCTTTGCCAGAGCCAAATTATTTATGGTTGTATATTTTGATTGCTGTGCTGCTGTTGATTTTACTATTATTGTTGGCCTTTTTATTGGGAAGAAGAAAACGGAAAGAGGAAGAAAAAGAGAATTCGCAAACTAATCAAGGTGATTGAGAATGAAAAAAAGCGGATTTTATTTTTTACTGGTTGCTCTTTTAGCATTGGGACAAGGTTTGTTTCTTGTACCGGACATTGCCAAAGCAACGTCAAAAACCTCAACAGCAGAATTTACTGTTGTTCCTACAAGAAACGGTGACGGGCTTTCTTTACCAGAAAGTCCGTCACAAACCTATGTAAGTACCCAGAAAACAAAAGCGAAAAAATTACCAAAAACGGCAGAAGCGAAAACTTTTTTAGAGGTAGTTATTGGTAGCGAATGTTTGCTTTTAGCAGGAATTATCTTATACTTTGAAAGAAACCGGAGACGCGAATCAGCTACAAGGAAGGAAAGTGAATTTTTGTGAAAAATAAAAAAATTGTTGCCTTTATGGCACTCTTTCTGCTGATTTCATCGAGTGTCAATGGAATAGCCGCGTTTGGTGAAGAAACGACGACTGCGACAAGCACAACAGAAGCAACGAGTAGCACAAAAGAGGAGACTTCAGAGGGAACAACTGGTGAGACTTCTTCCACGGAACAAGTAATGCAAACAAGCACTTCTGAGTCGAAATCAGCCACACCAACTGTCGAATCAACCACTGCTTCCCCAAAAGAACAAGATAGTACCCCACAAAAAAGCGCGCGGATACTTGCAGATACTCCGGCCGTCGTCAATGATCCAACCGATTTAACGCTTTTTCAGGAAAAATTATTGGAAAAATATCCTCTAGGAATTGCGACCGATTTTACCGTTTTTGCTGCTGGAGGGTTAACATTTGGAACTTCTGGAAAAAACTACGATGGAACATTTGGTGGAAAAACAATCAACATGGAGACAAAATGGGGCGGTACTTATTTTCAAGATGCTGTTCCTGATAATGATGATTATCCGATTACTTATGCAGACACGTTGAGTGAAAACAATGAAGAAAAAATAGTTAATAAAAAAGTAACCTTGCTGGGAGAAAGTGTATTGGCAAGCAATGCCGCCAATACAATAGGGGTTTTGGACGACAGCAATAATTTTCATGCCAGTGGTGACAAGCATCGTTATTATTATTTGATAGAAAACAAATTGGATGGGGTAAATCGTCTGTTTGATCAAGTCAACGCAACCGATACCGCAGAGCAAGCCACACCGGTAAAATTATCAAACATAGCTGATTTTAAAGATAATTTTGGTACGTTATCCGCCACAGAAAGTTACTTTGATCAAGCGAAATTACAGTTAGCTACAGTAAGTAATTATTATAGTAACTTGACAAGCAAAACAGTCCTTGTCAAAAATGAAGCAGTAACAGATGAGGCTAAGCTAGTCAAAAAAGATGGTGGCTGGACGGGGGCTAATTCATTAAGGTTGGATATTCCGTTAAGCAAAGATGCGTTAGATACTACAGGAACGGTGGTAGTTAATCTTGATTATAACGAGTACAAAAATTATTATCATCATCTTACTATCAATATTGAATTACCAGAAGGAGAGGATCCCCAAAATTATGTGACTGATTCTGGAGAAGATTCCAGTGTTGCCAATAAAAATTTACCCTTCGTTATATTTAACTGGGAAAATTGGAAAACCTTTGAATGGTCTGACAGCTACGGTGCAGAATTGACATTTACAATAAATGGCGAATCGGCTGATGCTGTGAGTGAAAATGATGGTCCTTTTTATCAAACTATGGGTAGTCATATTCTGCACAATTATCCTGATATTCCTAGTGGCACAACAGCTTCTATTTCTGGTAGGTCGGGCTCTTCCAATCCTTTTGCCGGCACGATTCTTGTTCCTTACGGTAATATTAATTTTCCAAGCTCGAATTCCGGTACAAGTTTCTGGGGAGGCTTGATTTCGGGTGGAGATATAAGGCTTGATACGACGATTACAAAAGCAAAGGCTTTTGGGAGTTTTTTTGACTCTGAAAATCTGCCTGATACGACGGAACTTCTTAATGGGTTGAAATTTACGGAAAAAACAGTTTATGCAAATATTGGAGAGACACCCAAAGCAACTCTGAAAGTAACTGGTCCAGGGAAGGCTTATACCATTGATTTTAAACTTGAAAACTTAAGTGATGAGACGATGATAAAGGAGTGGTCACAAACTTTTGAATCTATTCTTGGTGGGGCATTACCTAAGAACGTTGGATTTCCAGAAAATCTTTCTTTAACAAAGGGAAAGTATCAGCTTACTGCAACGATCAATAGTTGGATTGACAAAACGACTGGAAAAGAAATTACTTCTAGTCCACAGATAATCGCTGATTCTATGGAAATCGTGGTACAAGACAGTGGGTTTCTGACCTTGGATGCTGTCCCAAATTTAGTTTTTGGAGAAAAATATGAGGAAATCTCCAGTAAAGACAAAGTTAAAATATTGAATTCTGGTGAATTAACAAAGAAGGCTTTTGGTCAACGAACAGAACCAGATAGCTACTTAAAACTTTCTCTTACGGATTCAGTCATTTCGAATTATGAAAAGGAAGCCTATGATGGAAATTCCAAAGGGTTGATTCGAGTGACAGATACGCGTCCGGATGGAGATTATTCTTTGAAAGTATCTCTTGGCAGCTTTAAAAACATGGATGATAAAAAGATAATTACCTCCGATGTACCGGTCGTTCTAGAGTTGACTATCATAAATAATGGTGGTGTTTCACCTTATACAAATACGATTAGAGTTTTAGGGAATAATTATCAGCTAGGTACGAATGAAGGATTCAATTTTTTTGGAGAAAACCTAACTGAGACCTCTCGGAAATTTGCAATCAAAAATCCAATAGAACTAAGCAACAAAGAAATTGAGGCAACGGTTACTGACAACTCCGCCCTCTACATCGGCGGCTCTTCCCTAGAAGCCGGCACCTACCAAGCTACCTTAACTTGGAGCTTATCCAATGCACCAAGCTAAAAGATAATTTTGGTAAGAAATAAGTAGGTCCCTCAAAATTCAAACTACAAAAAAGCTCCCATTGATTTGATAGAATTCAAATCGATGGGAGCTTTTAAATTGGCTTATTCAGAATCAGCAGTTGAACTTTCAGTTGTGGATTCTGCTGCTGAGCTATCTGCTGTAGAAGAGGCTGCGCTGCTTTCTTCTGTGCTTTCAGCAGTTGAGCTGCTTGTATCTGCTGCGTCAATATAAGAAGACAAGATATCTTTGAAGGAATCATCTTTGATTTTCACATTTGCATCTTTCAAGGTTTGACCGATGATTTTTGAAGTAAAGGCAGAATCGCTTAGTTTTGTTTGTTCTGCGATTTCTTTGATTTCATCTTTATAAGGTTCCATGTCGTTGCCTTTGTCTTTGTTTTTCACCATTTTCACTACATAATAGCTGGTTTGGTAAGTAGTAGCATCTGTAGCAGTGATCACGTCAGAAACTTCGCCATCCTTTAATTCAAAAGCTGCTGTTTTGACTTCAGCTGGTGGTGTTGTTGATTGTGAATCGAATTTGATGGTGCCACCGTCTTCACTGGTTGCAGTGTCCGTAGAATTTTCTTTTGCCAATTTCGCAAAGTCGGCATCTTTTTCTTTCGCTTTTTCTAAAACGTCTTTGGCTTCATCTTCACTGGCTAAAGCGATGATTTGTGCTTCAACTTCTGGATGGAAAGATTCCCAAGCTGCTTTTTTGTCAGCATCTGTCAATTTGATATTCGCTTTTAAGCCAGCTTCCAACACAAGATTTTGACGCAAGTATTCTTTAAATGTCTTTGTGGTATAGCCTGCAGCTTCTAATTGTTGTTCGAAAGCGTCGCCCATACTGTCTTTTTGTTTGTTGTATTCTTTGTCAACCGCTTTATCACTTACTTTGTCGCCATATTTATCATCAAAGGCTTTGTAAATGATCATATTACGTACAAGGTTTTGGTTGGCAGATTCATTTTTCGCTTCCTCATAAAAATCTGCTACCGTGATTTTGCTGCCCTTCATTGAAGCAATTTCTTCGTTGCCTTTACTTGAACATGCGGCTAAAGCAAAAACGCTCATCGCGCCAACAGCAGCCAATAGTATTTTTTTCTTCATTCGTTTAGCACTCCTGTAATCTACTTAAATTTTTCACAAGTATAACTATAACACACTCTAATTTGAAGTGGTAGAATTCCAATGATGTTTCCGAGAAAATTCACACTTTCATCACTTTTTATCGCCTGATTCAGATGGTTCCGACAGGGTTTCTGTGAATTGGGTGACATGCCCATTCAGCTTGGCTACCTGCTGTTGAATCTGCTTGATTCGCGGTTCAGCTTGGAATTTGTATGCTTCGATATCCTTTTGCAGCGCATTTTGTAAAACGGGTAAAGTTTCCATTGCCGTTCGTTTGGTTTCAACTACAGCTCGTTGAAAATGTTGCAGGCTTTCGTTTAATTCAAGAGTGGAATCGGTGGCTTCTTCCAATTCTTTTGCCAGCTTTTTGCGGGTTTCATTCCCGCTGCGGGGAGCCAACAGTAAACCACCTACTGCGCCGACAGAAGAGCCGAATAAAAGCCCTTTAATAAAATTTTTCAGCATTTATTTCACCTGCTTTTTGATTTTTTCGGCAATAGCCGTCATTTCTTCCGGTGTGTATTGATCCATGTGATTGCCAAAATGCATCGAGAAATCATCTTCTTTGCTGTAACGGGGAATCAAATGAAAGTGGGAATGGAAAACCGACTGATAGGCCAGTTCCTTGTTGTTGTTGACAATGTTCATTCCTTTGATTTCCGGAAAGGCTTTTTCAATTGCTTTGGCGATTTTCGGAATACGGCTAAAAACCTCTGCTGCCAAGGGTTCATCATAGTCAAAAATATCTGTCACGTGTTTTTTTGGAACGACCAACGTATGGCCTTCCGTTACTTGGGAAAGGTCCAAAAAGGCATACACTTTGTCGTCTTCATATACTTTGTAGCTAGGAATTTCTTGATTGATTAATTTACAAAAAATACAGTCTGTCATAGGAAGTCATCCTTTCAAAATTTTTCCTTAGCCCTACTTTACCATAACTTTTAAGGATTGTAAGAAAACAAGCAGGAAAAACACAAAAATTCCCGGCTATTTTTGGTATAATGAGAACAGTAATAATCGGAGGAAAAAATGAATGACACTTGAAGTGAGAAATTTAACGGGAGGCTACAGTCAGCTGCCGGTTTTAAAAGATATCGATTTTACCATCAATGATGGGGAATTAGTGGGCTTGATTGGTTTGAATGGTGCTGGGAAAAGTACGACCATTAAAGAAATTATCGGCTTATTGCAACCGCAAAAAGGTACAATCACCTTAAATGGACTGATGTTAAAAAAAGAGCCGGAAGCTTACCGGAAACAAATTGGTTATATTCCGGAAACCCCTTCGTTATATGAAGAATTGACGTTGCGGGAACACATTGAAATTACGGCGATGGCTTATGATATTCCCCAAGAAGAAGCCTTTCGTCGGGCGGAAAGTTTGTTGAAGACGTTTCGTTTAGAAAATAAGTTGGATTGGTTTCCGGCTAATTTTTCTAAAGGAATGAAGCAAAAGGTGATGGTTTTATGTGCTTTTTTGATTGAACCAAGTCTGTATATCATTGATGAACCTTTTCTAGGTTTAGACCCGTTGGCAATCCATGCGTTATTGGAACTGATGGATCAAATGAAGAAAGCAGGCGCATCGATTTTGATGTCTACACATATTTTGGCGACCGCTGAAAAATATTGTGACCGGTTTGTTGTACTGCACAATGGGAAAATTCGTGCGCAAGGAACGATTGAGGAATTGCGAAATGAATTTCAACTTTATGATGCATCACTGGACGAAATCTATATTGCATTGACCAAAGAGCAGGTGGCTGCCGATGTCTGATTTATTTCAAAAACGGCTGCAGTTGCACCAAAAACAAATGATGAAGTATCTGCGGTATGTCTTTAACGATCATTTTGTCTTAGTCTGTACCTTTTTATTGGGAGGATTAGGGTTATATTATTCTGATTTATTGAAAACTTTGCCAAAACAGTCAAAAATTTTTGGCTTACTGGTCTTACTTGTCTGGCTGATTGTTTTGCATTTTGGTAAGTTTGTCAGTTTAACGAAAGCCGCTGATCTGGTGTTTTTATTGCCAAAGGAAAAACAGATGCGAGGATACCTGCAACAAGGTTTGCGCTATTCCTGCTTTTTACCCTTTGTGGTGATTGGATTGATTGCCGGAATTACGATGCCCCTTGCTGTGGTAGCGACGGGCGCATCCTTTGGAGAATTTTTTTTGATTCTACCAACACTCTGGCTGTTGAAAATTGCTCATTTGTACTGGCAACGGTACAGTTTATTTTTTGAAAGCAAAACGCATCGCTATTATTGGCCGTGGTTGCTGCTTAGTGGTGCTTTGTTGGCGACGAGTCTGTATCTCTCACCAATCATTGGTCTGCTGGGCAGTCTGCTTGTGGCAGGGGGATATCACTATTTCTTGTGGCAGCAGCCGACCTTGACCTTACATTGGGAAAAAATGATTCAATCAGAAACCAATCGTTTGCACCGTATCTATCAGTTTATTAATTTATTTACGGATGTGCCGGAAATCACTGCAAGTGTCAAACGGCGGAAGTATCTGGACGGTTTGTTGAAAAAAATCACTGCAAAACAGGAAAATACGTATCTTTATCTGTATGCCCGCCGAATGGTTCGCGGCTCCGAATACAGCGGTTTATACATGCGTTTGGTCTTGATCGGTGGATTGTTGCTATATTTCATTCACGATCGATGGTTTAGTTTGGGAATTGGAGGCCTCTTTTTGTATCTGATTGGTTTTCAATTAATGCCTTTGTACACGCAATTTCGTTATATGGTTTTGACCCATCTGTATCCAGTTTCTGCCAAACAGCAGAGTATCGCTTTGCAGCGGTTGTTACTGGTACTTTTGATTTTTGCCGCTGTTGTTTTTGCTGGTGTCGCTGCTTTTCGTCTGTCGACATGGGGCGATCGCGGAATCGTTATTTTAGGCTATGGACTTGTTGTAGGGGGCTTTATTTATTTGTATTTGCCGTCACGCTTGAAAAAAATGAATGAAAAGTAGAAAAACTTCGCAAGAAACTTGATTTATCCAGCGTTTCTTTGAAAAAACGAACGTATATCCGCTTGACGAGTGCCTGTTGAGCCGCTAGAATAAATGGTACTGTGGAGAATGTTGAAAGGAAGACTCGGATGGAAATTCAGTTGGACCATGAATGGCGTATGCGCCCAATCAAAGGGGATACCGGCAAAGCATATGTCGGTTTGCGAAAAAAAGAAAAAGTCTTTATCAAACGAAATACCACCCCGATGCTGGCTGCTCTATCCAGAGAAGGCATTACTCCCAAATTAGTTTGGACAAAACGAACAGGGAACGGGGACACGCTGACTGCTCAAGAGTGGTTGGAAGGGCATATCCTTGATCCGGAAGAAATCGGGCAGCGAAACGATGTAATGGATGTCTTGTATCAGTTACATCATTCAAAATCATTGAAGCAAATGCTAGAACGAATCGATAGCCGGGTAATTACCCCAAAGATGATGTTGGAAAATTATGAAGCGGATCTACCGTCGGCGATTTTACAAAATCGTTTTTTAAAATTGGTCATCGAATATCTGCAAAAAAATATTCCAACCTTTTATCCTGAACGAAAAGCCGTGGTGCATGGAGATGTCAATTATCGAAATTGGTTGGTGTGTCAGCACTATTTGTATCTTGTAGACTGGGATTCGATTATGTTTGCGGACCCTGCGGTGGATATCGGTACGATTTTAGGACATTATTTGCCGATTTCGTCATGGAGCCATTGGTTGATCAGTTATGGGGTACAAGCGACTTCAGATAATTTAGAGCGGGTGTATTGGTACGCGTTGATGTCGATTTTACAGGAAATAAAAAAATATTATCATCGTGGCGAATACAAAACGATGAATGAAGAAATTTTGCAATTAAAACGAGTATTTAGCGGATAGCTGAAGGGAAGCCTTCAGCTTTTCTATTGGAGAAAGCGAGGAAATTATGAGAGTAAGAAAACGTAACGGAGCAGAGGAAATGCTGGCAGCACATCCAGAAATCGTGGTTGCTGAACCGACTGCATGGAAAGGCAAGTGGCAGGAACGCTTTGGCAACGATCACCCGATCCATATTGAGATTGGTATGGGAAAAGGACGGTTCATCACGGAAATGGCACGAACCAATCCTCAAATTAATTATATCGGTGTAGAAATGCAAGTCAGCGTGGTTTCCTTTGCGTTGGATAAGGTCCTTGAAAAGGAACTAGCGAATGTACAGCTCTTGCATGTTGATGGTTCGGCCTTGACAGATTATTTTGCAGATAGTGAAGTCGATCAGATCTATTTGAATTTTTCTGATCCTTGGCCAAAAACCCGCCACGAAAAACGCCGTTTGACTTCTGCCGGCTTTTTGGCAGTGGACGAAAAAATTCTCCGTCCTAAAGGAGAAATCCATTTTAAAACAGATAACCAAGGCTTATTTGAATACTCCTTAGCCAGCTTTTCAAAATATGGTATGACTCTGCAACAAGTCTGGCTTGATTTGCATCACAGTACCTATGAAGGAAATATTATGACCGAATACGAAGAAAAATTTTCCTCACGAGGGCAACGAATCTATCGGGTGGAGGCTCGGTTTGCGGATAAGCGGAAACACTTGCCAGAATAAATTTGGCTATACTACTTGCTAAGCTTTTTTTGAAATAAATAAAGATGGAAACGACCCGCTTTTTTAGTGGGTCGTTTCTTTTTTTGCTCAAAAACTCCTGTCGCTCTGTGAAAAGATGATGATTTTTTGAGAACCTTTCCATTTATACTAAAGGTACAAAAAACAAAGGAGAGATTATCATGAAAAAGAAAATTATTGGCACATTGTTACTTTCAACAGTAGTACTTAGCGGTTTGGCAGCTACACCAGCATTTGCTGCAGAACCAGCGACAACAAAAGGTGATATCACATTTACTGAACCAACAGGGAGTGTTGATCCAGTTGATCCAACCGACCCGACAAAGCCAGTTGATCCGGTTGATCCTGAAAATCCAGGAACCGGTCAAGCGGGACCATTGACCTTGGATGTTGTTCCTAATCTGCCATTTGGCTCACATGAGATTGAAAGTGGAACAAAAAGTTATTCTGTTGATGCGACACAAAATGATACCCCCTACATTCAAGTTTCGGATCGTCGCGGTGTTGGTACTGATGGACAAGCTCAAGGATGGAATGTGACTGTTTCAGTATCAGATTTTAAAAATGGTGAGCAAAAACTAGAGGGTGCAGAACTGAATTTTGGTACATCTGTTATTAAAACTGTTCCTACAAATGCAGCTACAAGTCCTACAAATAAAGCTGTTTCCAAATTAGACAGTACTGATTCTGCCTCTGCGATTTTTACAGCTTCTAAGGACCAAGGTCTTGGAACCTGGCTTTCTGTTTATGACCCAGCAAATATCACACTAACGGTTCCAGAAGCTGCTACAGGAACATTTACGGCTGATCTGACTTGGGATTTGACAGCAGGACCAGCACTGTAAAAGTAATAATTTGAAAATGTGGGGAGCATAATCCGCTCCCCTTTTGAAAGGATAGTGGTCAATAGTGAATCAAAGAAAACGATTGCTCTTTGTATTTTTTACTGTTTTAGGGATGTTTTTCGGGTTTCCGATAATCAGTCACGCCGCCGATGCTTCGGGGGATTTTGGTGTGAAACCAGTTTTTCCAGAGAATCAATTAGACAAAGCAATCGGTTATTTTGATTTGTTGGTGACTCCTAAACAAGAGCAGACAGTAGCAATTGAGCTGACTAATTCTGCGGAGAAAGCACGAACTTTTGAAGTTTCGATCAATCCAGCCGTTACAAGTGATGGTGGTACCATCGATTATGGGCAAGAAAAACCTCGATTGGATGAGAGCCTTCCGTTTGATGTACGGGAAGTCGTTACCATTGAGAAAAAAGAATATGAAGTGGCAGGAAAAGCCACAATAACTGTACCAATCAAAATAAAGATTCCTGCGGATGAATTTAAAGGACGGGTACTTGCGGGAATCCACGTGATTCCTAAGGAGGAAAATGAAGAAAAATCCTCTGATGAAAATGGCGTACAAATAAAAAATCGTATTGCTTATAATCTTGCTATCGTATTGCAGGAGAGTAAGGAAAAAATAGAACCGGATTTGAAACTCTTGTCTGGCGATTTAGTGGCTGTCAATGCCAGCCCAACCGTCCAATTGTTTTTCCAAAATCCCCAACCGACGATTATCAGTAGCTTGATTTTTACTAGCAAAATTTATTATGAAGATCAACTGTATATTGAAAATACCTCCAATAAATTTTTAGTGGCTCCAAGCTCAAACTTTCATTTGAATCTGGATTTAGCGGGTGATCGGGCAAAACCAGGAAAATATCGCGCAGATATCGTGGCAAAATCTGGGGAATATGAATGGCATTTCACACAAAACTTTACCATTAAAAAATCAGAAGCCGAAGAAGTCAACAAGAATTCTGTCTTTGCAGTGAAAGAAAAGAGTTTCCCATGGCTTTACATTCTGTTGATCGTTCTCGCAGTGCTTTTGTTTATTTTACTATTTATTGTTTGGAAAAAACGGAAGGAAAAAGAATCAGAGGAATGAGGTGATTGTAGTGAAAAAATGGCTTTTATTGGGGGGATTGAGCGTTGGTTTATTGTTTAGCGGGTGGCAGCCGGCCTATGCAAGCGAAGATGCTGCCAGTAATGCGTCCATTGTTTTTTATGACCGCACACCGACACCTAATCCACCGACTAATGGGGGAGGACAAGCAACAAATCCTCCCATCAAGAAACCGGCAAATCAAACATTACCAAAAACCAATGAAAAACCAATTAGCTTTCTTTACATGATTATCGGGAGCGAATTGATTCTTCTTGTATGGATTCTTATCTGGAAACGGCGAAAGGAGGAAGAAGAGGATGAACAAATTACTTCAAGAGATTAATCTTTTTAAACTTCTTCTTCTGATGGCGCTTCTTACTGTGGGAACTATTGGATTAGGCAGACAAGCCGAAGCGGTGGGTGCAACACCACCAACTATTGTTTATGAACCAGATACGTATGAAAATATCACGCCAACAAATGGTACAAATTCCAATATTTTTGGGCAACCAAAGATTGATGGCGGCAAGGTCGTTCAATTGACTGGAGCCGATCAATTACCCAAATTAAATGTTACCTACACAAACGATGGCTCCAATGATCCTTGGAAGGGCGGCAAGATTGGGTTTCATTGGGAGAGTCATGTGGAATTGACGAACTATTTAGATGTCATAAATATTCCTGCGCAAGGGTTTGCCTTTGTGGCGATCATCAATTTACCTAAATATGTTTTAAGTGCGGATGTTTTAAAGGCAATCGACTGGGACAATGCGTATTTAAAAATTAATGGAGCGAATATTAAATTAGATGCTGGTGGATTAATGTCCGCCGGCAATCATACACTACGGTTTGGTATGGGTTCATGGGACAATGGAAATATTGTAGGTTCAATTTTCAATATCATCACTCAGCCCGGCTTCAATGCTAGGAATATTCCGATTGCTTTTGATATTACCGTCGATGTTGCAAAGATGACTGCAAGCGGCGACAAATATGACACCAGCCCTAGCAAGGTATTAACGAAAGGCAAACTGCAACCTTCTACTACAAAACTAGCCGATTTTTCTGTAGATTTCTATGATTCGAATAACGTTGTGCAAGATCGTATGTTCGATTCAAGTATTGCTCCAGCAGGTGGACGTTTTTATCCTAAGCTAACGAATGATGCACTGAATCCTGCAGCATACGCAAAAACCTCCGCTTTCCAATTACCAACTTGGAACAGCTACATCTCTCCATGGGATACGACGAATAAGTACAATAGTTTTGCTGATACAACTGAGTATGTTGATGGTAACAATCTGAATCTTCCTGGAACAACCAACAACCGAACCTTGACGATGGGACTCTCAGAAGGAAGTTTTGCCCAACAACCAACAAATCGTTTTAATCGAGTGGTGAATTTTTTTACTGGAAAGAATGAAACGACTGGGGCAACATTGACCCATACACCGACACAAACACTCGGATTGAATCAGCAAACAAGTATTTTATATACAGGAAAAGATGCCGGGGGAACTGCGTTGTCACCTGTCACCTTAAAGGTACTTGAAAAATATGCTGTAGATGGCACAGTCAAACCAACAAACTTGGAACCAGATAGCCAATGGGGAAAACTACTTACCAGTGCCCCCTATCAAGTGAACGCGGTCTGGCGAGCGAGCGATTTAACAGCAGGGTCCATTCATTACCGGCTGTACAATAAAACAACACAAAAATTAGTGGGGACTTTTGAAGACAAATTATTTCAAACGATTTCAACAAATAATGGTGGTGATAATTCAGCAAACACAACACTGCCGGCGCTTGCTTCCGGTCAATATTATTTTGACTACAAATTGATTGACGATACCCTTTCAAAAGCTTATCCAAATCTTGCCTATAAATGGCAGTCAGAACAAACGGGTATCTCTAATTTGAAAGCCATCACGGTGGCTGGTTTTCCAGCGATTTCTAAAGAAAGTTATTTGAAAAATCTTAGTCGAACGCCAGAGACTGGAAAACCTTTGATTGCTTTGGCTGGGGACATTGTTCAAGAAAATAGTACGTTTACCTTAGATAAAATGGGGGATTCTTTAGCAGATAAAAAAGTAAGCGTCGCGCTTCCGGAAAATGTTATCTATGAAAAGGGTAGTTTGTCGCTGAATGGGACGGTGATTCCTGATGATGGTATCCAAAATGGAATCAGTATACCTGCACAATATTTAGCAAAAGCTGGAGATAAAGTGACGATCACCTATAAATATAAAATAAATCCGATTACTGCAACGACAAATGCCATCGATCTGCCGACCAAACCGGCTGTATTATCAGGAAATATTGCGTTATCTGACGGAACAAAATTACCCTTTACTGAAGTCAAGACAGATACCAATCTGATCCAGATTCCTAAGCAAGAATTAGCTTTGGTAGATGCCCCCGCCGATTTTACCTTTGGCAGTGATCTTCCATTGCCAACACAAACAGCATATTACAAAGCAAAAGGTGATTTTTCATTTGCCGTACGGGACACCCGTTTACCAAGTTCAGATGCTTCGTGGCAGATTACTGGGAAACTATCTACTCCTTTCAAAAATACAGAAGGAAGAGAATTAAGTCAGGTTAATTTGTATTTTAATCATGAGGGAAAAAATATTCTTATCCCGAAAGATCAGAGTACACCAATCTATCAAAATGATGGTTCAAAAAAGGGAGATATTCCCGTTGACTTTCTTCCTAACGATGGTTTACTCTTAGAGGTGAACAGCGGCACAGATGCACAAGTAGACAAAACCTATCAAGGAACCATTACCTGGGAATTGTCAACAGGTCCTACCGAATAAAAATGTGGGACATTAGATAGTTACTTCAACTCAAATAGCCTATTTTGAGTTGAAGTTCTTTTTCTATTTTGACGAATTCAGAAAGTTTTGAAAAAGCTGAAAAAATAGAGAAGGTACTTTTCTAAATCTGCTTGCATCAGCTGTATGAATTCACTGATGTTAGGAGGAGAAGGACTTGGAACTGTTCAGTTTGCTTGAAAAAAACGAGCAGCGTCAAATCAAAATTTTTCAGCTTTTATTAGAACGGAGCGAACTGTCGGTCAATGAAATACTCGTGAAGCTATCGGTGGACCGGGCGACTTTCAAAGAAGATATTGTTCTGTTAGAGCAACATTTGAAAGCGTTTGATGAATTGTCCTTTACTCAACGGGAAGGAAAAATAGCCTTACGTCGTTTGGGGAATCTATCCACTTCTGATGTGTATTATTCCTACTTAAAGGAATCCATCAAATATCAAATCTTGATGTATCTATTAGAAAATGGCAGTTTTGAACGGCAGAAATTTTTAACACAGTTGAATATTAGTACTGCCACCTTGACCCGTCGTATCAAAGAGTTGAATCTGCTGCTGGTTGAATTTCATTTACAGATAAAAAATGGTCATTTATATGGTTCGGAAATCCAAATTCGTTATTTTTATTTTCAACTGTTGTGGTTTGGTCGACCTTATTTAGTAAATCTAAAAGAATTTTCTGAGGCTGCTGCAGAGGGCTTTTTAGTATTGATGAAAAATGAATTTAGTTTTCCTTTTACGGAAGATGGAGAAATCAAATTTCAAATTTGGTTATATATTATGAAAAAAAGGCTGCGGGCTAGCAAAAAAAGTATGCCGGATTATTCTGAATTGCCGAGTGAGCTATTGCAGACAAGCGGTTTCCTGCTCTCGTTGCAGAAATTTCTGTCTCGTTATTTCTTTCAATCTGCTTTTGGTTGGAATCAAAATGAAACCTTGATCTTCTATTTGTTTATGATCTGCAACTTTACCCTAGATACCCATAATGATTATGTGCGAAAATTTTTGATACAGGAAAAACATAAGGACAAATTAGTCGACAAACTCAATGAAACATTCAAAGAAACCCTGCAAGAGCATTTTTCTTTCTACTCTTTTTCAGAAGATTTTTCGGAAAAAATTGCTCTAACAGTGATGCAAAATCATTTTCGTTTGGTTTATTTCCGAGGATGGATCAGTGTCTTTGGACATCAAGGATTGCAGCAGCGCCTTTCAGAAATTGAGGAAAAACAATTGCTGGCACTTTGTCAAAGTTTGACGCAGCAGTCGTTAGGTATTTTAGATATCTCTGAAAGTGACAAAAAAAATTCTCAGTTTGAACTTTTTGGGCGCTATGCCTCCATTTTGCAGTTAATTTTTAAAGAGGTTGAACTGCGTTTACAAGTTGCATGTGATTTTCCTTATGAACGGGTGATGGCAGATATTGTCATCGAAATGATTCGGGAACGAATGCCGCAAGCAGTCAAATTAGATTTGGTTAACTATCAAAAGAATCAGCAATACGATGTTATTTTGACAAGTCAGGTCAAAGACTACCCATTACAAAAAAATGCTCGAATTTTTGTGATGCTGAGCAATGAATACGATTTTGATTTTCCTTATCTGGGTGAATTTTTAAAAGAGTGTTACCTGCAAAAAATAAATTCGGGGATGAAGTCATGAAAACAGAGCTTTTCTGTGAAACAACTAATTTTTTGAATTTTGTCAAAATAAATTAAAATTCGTTGTAAAATTGAATAAAATACGATTTATTTGGCGGATTCGCCTTGTGATTTCTCTGAGAAAACTGCTAAGATGGAGAGTGGAGGGGATATCATGAGAACAAAAGGATTTGTTTTAGGAATGAGCCTGCTTACCTTGGGCTTGCTTGCGGGCTGCTCAACAGGAGATACGCCGAATCAGTCTAGTCAATCAAGTACAGAACAAGCACAAACAACAGCGCAATCAACAGCGCAATCAAAAACTACCAGCACCAACATGACTGAAACGACTCAGTCTAGCAGTGGGCAAGGAATTAGCGGTCTGAAGGTATCGGTTGATGAAGCAATCAAAATTTTTCAAGAGACTTATTCTGATGCAGATATTACTTCACTAGAACTAGATACTTCTTTTGGCAACTACTTTTATAAAGTCGAAGGAGTCAATGACGAAAAGGAAGTTGAAATTCGCATTGATGGTGCAACGAAAAAAGTAGAAAAAGAACGAGAAGAAATGTTGGATGCAGACGATCGAAACGGGGTAAAACGGGAAGAAAAATTAAATTTTGCCAATTTATTGAGTATTGAAAAAGCGGCTGAAATCGCAGAAACAACGGTGGGCGCTGGAGAAGCGACGGATTGGGATCTGGACAAAGAATTGAATATCACCTACTGGGAAGTGACCGTGGTGGATGGAAATCAAGAGACCAATGTAAAATTAAACGCTCAATCAGGAGAAGTCATAGAAACCGAAATCGATGATTAAGAGGTAAATAATGGAGTTAAAAGCTGGAGAAATCCGGCTTTTTTATTTTTGACTAAAAGTATATTTTATATCCTTTTAAAGTATAGACATTTTAACCTTTTCGCTGTATGATAAAGAAAAGTAAGAAAAAATTTCGTAAGCGTTTCAATGACAACGGTATCACATGACCAAAGAAACAACTTGATTCTGCGAATGAAATTGGAGGAGTAGAAAAATGAATCTAGAATTTCCTAAAAATTTCTGGTGGGGTGCCGCAACTTCCGGTCCTCAGTCAGAAGGACGTTTTAACAAACAACATGCCAACATGTTTGATTACTGGTATGAAATTGCCCCAGAAGAATTTTATCAGCAAGTAGGACCAGACACTGCATCGAATTTCTACAATAGTTTTCGTGAAGATATTCGTTTAATGAAAGAAATCGGCTTAAATTCAATCCGCACCTCTATTCAATGGAGTCGATTGATTGATGATCTGGAAACTGGAAGTGTTAATGAAGACGGAGTACGTTTTTATAATGATGTTATCAATGAATTCATTAAAAACGGTATTCGTCCAGTGATCAATCTGCATCACTTTGATTTACCCGTTGAATTGTATCACCAATATGGTGGCTGGGAATCAAAACATGTCGTGGATCTTTTTGTAAAATTTGCGGAAAAATGTTTTGAATTATTCAGCGATCGTGTGGTGGATTGGTTCACGTTTAATGAACCGATGGTGATTGTTGAAGGAGAATACCTGCATCAATTCCATTATCCAAATATAGTAGACGGTAAAAAAGCTGTGCAAGTAGCCTACAATATTCAATTAGCATCCAGCAAGACGATTGCTCGTTTTCGAAAGCTGAATCAAAATCCAAATGGACGGATCGGGATTATTTTGAATCTGACTCCTCCATATCCAGCAACCGACGGACCTGCGGATCAAGCCGCTTCAGAATTTGCTGATTTATGGTTGAATCAACTCTTTATGAATGCTTCTACACTGGGAGAATTTCCCGAAAAATTAGTGGCTGTGTTGGCAAAAGACAAGGTTTTATGGGAAGCTTCTGCCGAAGAATTGGCGATCATCAAAGAAAATACCATCGATTATTTAGGTGTCAACTACTATCATCCTCACCGGGTACAAGCACCGGCAGTTTCACCAAATAGCTTGACTGTGGATTGGCTGCCGGAAAAATATTTTGATGAATATGAAATGCCAGGACGACGGATGAATGTTGATAAAGGCTGGGAAATCTACCCCAAAGCCTTGTATGATATCGGCATCAATATTCGCGATAATTATGGAAATATCGATTGGTTCGTTTCGGAAAACGGTATGGGTGTTTCCCGAGAAGAACGTTACTTGAATGCAGATGGATTGATTGAAGACGATTATCGTATTCAATTTATCCAAGAACATCTGTATTGGTTGAATCAAGCAATGGCGGAAGGCTCGAATTGTTTCGGCTATCACTTATGGACCCCCATCGATTGCTGGTCGTGGAAAAATGCGTACCGTAATCGATATGGCTTTATTTCAAATGAGATCCACACCCAAGTAAAAACCATCAAAAAATCCGGGTATTGGATCAAAAATGTCGCAGAGACAAATCAGGTCTTTTTGGAAGATACAATCATTGAAAATTAGTTGAGGTGGAAAACATGGCAAAGAAAACAATTATGCTGGTTTGTTCGGCAGGCATGAGTACCAGTTTATTAGTGACAAAAATGCAAAAAGCCGCAGAAGAAAAAGGGATGGAAGCAGACATTTTCGCCGTTGCTGCCTCAGATGCAGACAATCATTTGGCAACAAAACCGGTGGATGTTTTACTGTTGGGTCCACAAGTACGCTTCATGAAAACCCAATTTGCTGAAAAATTAGCGCCAAAAGGTATTCCCTTTGATGTCATCAATATGGCAGATTATGGCATGATGGACGGTAAAAAGGTCTTGGCACAAGCAGAAAAATTAATTGAAGGGAAGTAAGACACATGGATGAAAAAAATCTAGAAGCCATCATGGGCTTGATTATGTACGGCGGTAATGCAAAAAGCGATGCGATGGAAGCAATCCAAGCTGCCAAAGCCGGCGATTTTGAGGAAGCGGAAGAAAAAATCAAAGACGCAGAAAAATCTTTGGTCGAAGCACACCATTCCCAAACCAATATGTTGACGCAAGAAGCGCAAGGCAATCACATGGAAGTCACACTGCTGACAGTCCATAGTCAAGACCATTTGATGACTGCCATTGCTTTTACCGACTTGGCGAAGGAAATCATTGCTCTCTATAAAAAAATGGCAACGAAATAAGCAAAGTGAACTCAGAGCGACGGTTCTGAGTTCTTTTCTTTTACAAGGAATAAGATAGACTTTTTCACCTGAAATAAGTTATTATTTAGAGGAGAAACTGTGTGTTCACAAAAGAGGTGAGTAGTTGTGAAAAAATATATCCATATTTCAGGAGATTTACGAAATAAAATTTTGGCTGGAGAATACCAATCCAATGATAAATTACCTTCAGAAAAAGAACTGGGGCTTTTTTATGAAGCAAGCAAGATGACGGTCAAGCAGGCGTTGGATATTTTGGTATCAGAGGGCTTAATCATTAAACGTCGAGGCTCGGGAACGTTTGTCAAAGATTTATCGAAGAATGAAATCGATCGAATTGCAATCGTCAATCAATTTCGCGGAAAGACCGCAGAAAATCCGGACAAAAAAGTAACTAGTAAAGTCCTCGATTTTTCAGTCATTAAAGCTTCACCGTTGATTCAAAGTAAATTGAACATTTCAGAGGGAGATTTTGTTTATCACATTTATCGAGTACGGTACTTGGATGGCAGTCCAGCAGTAATCGAGGAAACTCACATGCCTATCGATGTGATTCCCGGATTAAAGAAAGAAACACTGGAAGCCTCAATTTATGAATACATTGAAGAAGAATTGCATCTTAAAATTCAAAGTGGTCATAGAACTATTACCGTTCGCAAAGCGACAGATTTTGAAGCAGAACAGCTTTTCTTAGAAAAAGGAGATCCGGTGGGGGTTGCGGAGCAAATCGGATACTTGGCTACCGGAGCTGCGTTTGAATATTCGATTTCGGTCCATCGCTACGATCGATTTATTACAGAAATGATTTTAACACGAAATTAAAATAGTCTTTACCAAATGCCCTCTAATAATAAAGAGGGTATTTTTTATAATGAAGAAAAATATTTTGTTATATTATCTTGAATGTAAAAATGTAAATCCATAAGAAAACAGAAGGTAGCTCGACTATTCTGCAAATTCGTTGTGTAGGCTAGTTAACGACAGTTATAGAAATATACTTTTTCAAATAAAGTATAGACTTATTTTAGAAGTCGTGCTAAGATAGGTTTTGTAATCGATTACTAAAAAGGAATGAGGAATGATTTTTATGATGGATAAAATCAGTGAAAAGATTATGCCCCTTGCGAATTGGCTGGGACAAAATCGGTATCTGACGGTTTTACGTGACGCATTTATGTTAGCGTTTCCGTTAACGATGTTTGGATCAATTGTTGTCGTTATTAATAACTTGCCATTTTTCAGCGATGACACAAAAGGAACCTTGGGAACATTGTTTGGTAGTGGACAAAATGCCACAATGAGTATCATGACTGTGTTTGTAACATTTGGTATTGGCTATTATTTATCTAAATCTTATGATGTAGAAGGTATTTTTGGTGGAGCTGTCTCCTTTGCCAGCTTTTTGATTTTAACACCATTCTTTACCGTAACTGAAGGCGGCGAAACAGTCAGCAATGTGCTGAGTTTGGATCGCCTAGGTGCAAAAGGGATGTTTATCGGTATGATCGCAGCCTTTTTAGCAGGAGAAATTTATTGTCGTGTGACAAAACGCGGCTGGCAAATCAAAATGCCTGATGGTGTACCACCAGCAGTAACCAAATCATTTGCTGCATTGATTCCAGCAATCATTACGTTAAGTGTGTTCTTATTCATCAATGCAATCGTAACTGGTGTGTTTGATGTCAACTTGCATGATGTGATTTATGACGTGATTCAAAAACCTTTAACTGGTTTAGGCAGCAGCTTGCCGGCAACCTTGATTGCTTTGTTCTTTGTTCAATTCTTATGGTTCTTTGGTTTACATGGACAAATCATTGTCAATTCAGTGATGGACCCTATTTGGAACACGTTGATGCTGGACAATTTGGATGCTTATAAAGCAGGAGAAAAATTACCTCATATCATTACGAAACCATTTATGGAAACCTTCACGGTAGGTCTTGGCGGTTCTGGTATGACCTTGGCCGTTGTTGTTATCCTGGTTTTCTTCATGAAGAAAAAACAATACAAAGATATTGGTCGTTTGGCTTTAGGACCTGGTCTATTCAATGTGAACGAACCCGTAATCTTTGGTCTGCCAATCGTTTTGAACGCAACAATTTTGATTCCTTGGGTGCTTGCACCATTAGTTGTTACAACGTTGAACTACTTAGTGATGGCCGCCGGAATTGTTCCAGCGCCAACCGGTGTGTCTGTGCCATGGACGGTGCCGATTATCGCTAGCGGAATTTTAGCTACGAATTCTTGGTTGGGAGGACTACTGCAGGTTATCGACTTTGTGATCGTGGCAGTAATCTGGTTCCCATTCATGAAGGCTTTGGATCGTCAACCAAATCCAGAAAATTAAAGAAAAACTGGTCGCTCCGAAAAGGCGACCAGTTTTTTTGTCGATTTAATTTTCCTGATCGGACTGAAAGGCTAAAATGTCTCCCGGTTGGCAATCCAAAGCCTCGCAAATTTTTTCTAAGGTGGAGAAGCGAATCGCCTTGGCTTTTCCGTTTTTTAAAATCGAAAGATTAGCCATTGTGATTCCGACTTTTTCGGTCAATTCGGTAACAGACATTTTGCGTTTTGCCAGCATGACATCAATGTTTACGATTATTGCCATTTTCTCACCTCAAATTGTCAATTCATTTTCTGTTTTTATCAAAAGAACATTTTCCAGCAGTTTTTGTAAAATCGCCACAAAGACGGCCGCGATAAAGGGAACGGCAATCACTCCTAAGCCGACAAAAATCAGTCCTGGAGCATCTTCCACATCTGCCATTACATAGAGAAACGGCAAAAAGGTCAGATAACTGCCTCCCATGCCAAACAATCCCTGTTTTAAACGGGTGACGGCCAGTAGCGTTTCTTGGGAGAAAGCTTGATTGTGATCCACCTGCCGCAGTACGCGAAAGGCTTGAAAAACAGCAAAATAGAAACAGAGCTCCGAGAGATAAAGTCCACCAATAAAGACCCAGTTCTCATAAGTGATTCGCGGATATTCCTGCTGCATCGCGTGAGGGAATTTTGGAAAGATAAACAAACTAAAAAGTAAAACCAACAAACTGATAAAAAGTAAAGATGCTTTTAGAAATAAGGTTTTTGTTTTCATCATTTACTACTCACTTTCTTAAAGGATAAAAAAAGTGTAGCATGATATTTATCGAATATCAATAAAAATTATTCGTTTAACAGTTTGCTTTTTTCTAAAGAAAAAATATCTGCATTTTTCCAGAAGACATTGCGAGAAACATTGGAAATTGCAAATTTTCTTTTGTATTATGAAAGAAGAGTTGAAGGAAGAGGACTGCTTGGTGTATAAAGAGATATTTCAATGAAACAAGATTTCCAATTATTGGCAAGTGTCGTAAAGAAATTTTTGTAGAAATAACGCAGCCATTGTTGGTTGTCTTATTTTCTAAAGTCATCTGCTGATTGTGTTTTGTACATGGACCGATTATAGTTAAATACATCAGATGATTAATGAAAGGAGTAGTATCATGGAAAATCAGACATTGGTGGAACGGACCACCGATAAAATTTTAGACTACATCACGAAAAATGAGTTGGAAATTGGCATGAAGCTACCGAATGAGTACGAATTGTCCCAACAGCTGGACGTTGGCCGCAGTACCTTGCGGGAAGCAGTACGAGCGCTAACTTCTCGTAATGTGCTGGAAGTTCGCCAAGGAGCAGGAACGTTTATCAGTGATAAACGGGGAATCGCCAATGATCCGCTAGGTTTTTCGCTGGTGAAGGACCAAGACAAAATGATTCAGGATTTGTTTGAATTGCGGTATTTGCTGGAGCCGAAGATGGCAGCGTTGGCAGCTAAATACGCAACACAAGAACAAATCGATAAACTGAATCGTCTGCGGGTGGAAATCGAGGATTCTTTTTATAAAAATGATTCTCGTCACGTCACACTGGACATTGATTTTCACACGACGATTGCGGCGGCAAGCGGCAACGTAGCCCTGTTTCATATTATTCCAATCATTAATGAATCCATTGGGCTGTTCAATAAAAATTACAATATCAAGCATTTGAAGATCGAAACGATCGACATGCACAAGGATATCACCGAAGCAATTGAAAATCGCGATGAGATTGCAGCGCTGGATGCCATGACTATCCACATGGCGAATAACCGTAAAGAACTGAAAGCCATCGTCCATCAAAAAAAATGAGACCGATTACAACAAAAATATTGACAAGTCGTCTGATGTATTTTAGAATGAATACATCAGATGACTTGTCTTTGTAAAAAGAAATCTCGTGAAGATTCGCTTGTTGGTGACAACGCAGTCTTCTTGCACTTATTTCATTCTTTTTTTTGCAAAACAAGTTGTAAGCGCTGTAGAAAAATTCTCAACTAGGAGAACTTTTCGGAAAATGGATGTTGTTTAGGTCAAAAGGAGGAAAAGTAAATGGGAACAAGTTTCATGGATAAATTAGCAAATGTTTTAGGTAGTGTCGCAATGAAAATCAATAACCTACGCTATATCAAAGTCATCAAGAATGCTTTTGCAGCCTTGATTCCAGTAATCATCACTGGGGCGTTTGGTACGTTGTTTTCAGCGATGGTTTTTGACAATGAAAATGGATTGGCACAGATCAACGGATTAGGTTTCTTAGCGGAATTAAAACCGATTTCTTCGGCCATCAGTTATGTCACCTTAAGCTTTTTAACGATCTACGCAGTATTCTTGATTGGGATCGAATTAGCCAAGTTAAACAATGTCAAAGGAATTTTTCCAGGGATTATCGCAGTCATGTCTTATCTGTCGGTGAATCCAACGGTCTTTGAATTTTTAAGCGATGACAAAGCAGTTATTGCAGAAAATGTTTTGGCAAAACAATACACGGATACAAAAGGATTATTCCTAGGAATGTTCGTTGCCATTATTTCTATTGAACTGTACTGCTGGTTAGGTCGCCAAGAAAAATTGCAGTTAAAAATGCCGGATACGGTACCAACCAACGTAGCATCTAGTTTTTCTGCTTTGTTTCCAACCATTTTAACCGTTACCATTATTGCAACAGCCGGATTTGCTATCAAAGCAATCACTGGCTTGTATGCTTATGATATTATTTACAACGTTGTGCAACGTCCACTGGAAGGTGTTGTTCAAGGCTTACCAGGTATTCTATTGTTGATGTTTATTTCTCAAGTTTTCTGGGTTATCGGGATTCACGGAAATCAAATGATCAAACCAATTCGCGAACCTTTGTTGTTGGCTGCGATTGCGGTTAATACAGAAGCGTTTGAAGCTGGAAAAGAAATTCCTAACATTATTACAATGCCGTTTTGGGATATGTATATGAGTATGGGTGGATCTGGTGTTACAATTGGTTTGTTGATTGCCATTTTATTGGTGGGCAAACGAGAAGATATGCGCCAAATCACAAAATTATCTTTAGCACCCGGAATCTTTAATATCAATGAACCAGTGATTTTCGGTATGCCAATCATGTTGAACCCAATTCTTGCGATTCCTTTTATCTTGACACCATTGGTTACCGGTACAATCGGCTATGTTGCAACCACTCTTGGGTTTGCGGCAAAAGCAGTTGTGATGGTTCCATGGCCAATGCCACCAATCGTTAATGCGTATTTAGCAACAGCCGGAGACATCGGCGCAGTTATCACTCAAATCGTTTGTATCGCGGTTTCCATTTTGATTTACTTGCCATTTGTAAAAGTAATGAACCGGACCCGCAATGAAGTGGCTTAATAAAACGACAGGCACCCTTTGTTTAAGAAAAGTTGATTTATGAAAAGGAGAAAATAATGAAAACCCAAATTCCTAAAGATTTTATTATTGGTGCTGCATCGTCAGCATGGCAAACAGAAGGCTGGAAAGGAAAAAAAGAAGGACAAGATTCCTTTTTAGATAGTTGGTACAAAGAAGAATCCTTCGTTTGGCATAATGGATATGGTCCAGCAGTTGCCACGAATTTTATGGAACAGTACCAAGAAGATGTCGATTTAATGAAAGAAATCCATTTGACTCATTATCGGACATCCATCAACTGGTCGCGTTTTTTCACCGATTATGACAATTTAGTAGTGGACGAAGACTATGCGCGACATATCAGTGATGTGGTGGATGCGTTGATTGAAGCGGGAGTAGAACCGATGCTTTGCTTAGAGCATTATGAAGTGCCGACCTATCTGATGGAAAAATACGACGGCTGGTCTTCCAAAAAAGTGGTTGAATTATATACAGAATACGCAAAAATCGCGTTTGAACGTTATGGTGACCGGGTAAAACACTGGTTTACTTTCAATGAACCAATTGTTGTGCAAACACGTTGCTATTTGGATGCCGTTCGCTGGCCTCATGAGCAAAACACGAAAAAATGGATGCTTTGGAACTACCATAAAGTTTTAGCAACAGCCAAAGCGATTGCTGCCTACCATGAAGGAAATTATGGCGGTCGAATCGGTTGTGTCTTGAATCCGGAAATGGTTTATCCTCGTTCAAATTCAGCAGAAGATTTAAAAGCAGCAGCAATGTATGATTTATTCTTTAACCGGGTGTATTTCGATCCGATGGTAAAAGGGGAATATCCACAAGAATTATTGGCACTTTGCGAACAACACGATATTTCTTTTGATGCTACACCAGAAGAATTAGCCATCATCAAAGCCAATACGGTAGATTTTTTAGGAGTGAACCAATATTATCCAAAACGGGTTAAGGCTCCCCGATACCAATGGAACGAACAAACACCGTTTCATCCGGAAATGTTTTACGAAGTCTTTGATTTGCCAGGAAAACAAATGAACAATTCCCGCGGTTGGGAAATTTATCCAAAAATCATGTACGATATGGCAATGTACCTGAAAAATAATTATGGCAATATTCCTTGGCTGGTTACTGAAAACGGCATGGGACGTGAAAATGAAGAAGCTTATCAAGATGATCAAGGTGTCGTTAATGACAGCTATCGGGTTAATTTCATTGGTCAACACTTACGTTACTTGCTCCAAGCAGTTGCTGAGGGTGCCAATTGTGAAGGCTACATGCTTTGGGCCTTTACTGATTGTGTTTCACCGATGAATGCCTTCAAGAATCGCTATGGCTTGGTACGAATCGAATTAAATGAAGAACGGACACGTTCATTGAAAAAATCGGCTTACTGGTATCGTTCTCTGATAGATGAACGGGTATTGGAAACGCCAGACGAACAATTCAATAGATAGTCATGAAGGGCGGGGCTGAATCGATGATCGGTGCCCTGCCCTTTTTTAGGTGAATGTTGCGAGAAAAGGATGCGAGAAGATGAAAAATTTATTTTTGGGGATCGACGTTGGGACGACCGCCATCAAATTTGGTGTGATTGAACAGGGAAAACTGCTGTTTAAAACCAGTGTACCTGTAACAACTTATTATGAAGACAAGCAAAAATATCAAAAGGCAGAAGAAATTCTGGCAAGTATTGCTGACGGGGTTCGGGTAATTCCTCACTCATTACGGAAAGAATTGCAGTATATCGGCTTTAGCACAGCTATGCACAGTTGCTTGCCCGTCGTTGAAGAAACCTATGATCGCATATTTATCTGGTCAGACAATCAGGCGGAGGAAACGATTGAAGCCTTTCGAGAAACACCGGAAGCCAAACGTTTTTATCAAAAGACTGGAACGCCGATTCATGCAATGTCACCATTTGCGAAAATTTTGCATTTTCAAGAAACAGGAGAGTATCCGCCTGAAACAGTTTATTACGGTTTAAAGGAATTGGTGCTGCAACAATTTGTCGGAGAATTTTTGATCGATCGTTCGACCGCATCGGCAACGGGACTTTTTCACAGCCAAGAGTTGGTCTGGGACCAAGAAATTCTCCATTTTTTGGGAATCACTGAGAAGCAATTAGCAAAAGTCGTTGAACCCACAGAGTCGTTTCCGATTTTGAGCTCTCTTGCCAAAGAATTAGCGCTGCCAAAAAACATCAAGGTGCTTGCCGGCGCCAGTGATGGTTGTCTCGCTGCGTATGCCAGCTATTTGACTACTGGGATTCCCGACAGTTTGACGATCGGTACCAGCGCCGCAATCCGAAGAATCACGCAAACACCTTACGTTGATAGTGAAAAGCAAAATTTTTGTTATTACTTAAATGAGGAATTTTATGTGGTCGGCGCGCCTTCAAATAACGGTGGGTGTGTGCTGGAGTGGGCAAAAAATCAATTGTTTGCTGATGAAAAACTTCTGGAACAATTGACGATGATCCAAGAATCGCCGATTGGTGGAAATGGGATACGATTCCATCCCTATATTAATGGCGAACGAGCGCCTTATTGGCGGAACGACCAAACCGCAGAATTGAAATATCTGTCCATTCATCACACGAAAGCGGATATTTTACGGGGAATCATTGAGGGAACACTGATGAATCTCAAACTTCTAGCCAAAACAGTCGGTATCGGAACAAAGCTTTCCATCAGCGGCGGATTTTTCAAGACGGAGATTTTGCAACAGCTCACCGCGGAAATTTTAGCGGCAGATTGCTGGCTAGCCGATGCAAACGAGCCGATTTTTGGGCTGTATTATTTGCTCTACCCAGAAGAAGTCAAACCTGCTAAAATGAAAAAAATCAGTGGTGATGAGGCAGCAAAACAGCAGTACGAGCAGATTTATCCCACATATTTTGAGTGAATTGATGAAAGGCGACTGCCGATTATCAAGTCCGAATGCCTTTTTTTGCGTAAAGTAAGGGACGAGAGGTGAGAAATGATGATCCATGCATTTAATCAGGTCATGAATTATATTGATGAACAGTTGACAGATACGATCAATGATGAAGAAATTGCGAAACGAGCCGGTGTTTCTGCCTATCAGTTTCGCCGTATGTTTGCTTATCTGGCTGGCATGCCGCTAAATGAGTACATCAAAAATCGACGACTATCACTGGCGAATCAAGCGTTGGTGACTGGAAGTTCCGTGACGGAGGTTGCTTTTACGTTCGGGTACCAATCGGTGGAAGGTTTTTCCCGCGCCTTTAAAGAATGGAGCGGGTTTTCACCGTCTGCTGTAGCGAAAAATGCGATTCAAAAATCATTTCCTAAATTTACCTTTGCTCTCACAATAAAAGGAGGAACATCGATGGAATTTAAAATTGAACAAAAAGACGCTTTTCATTTGGTTGGGGTCAGCAAACGCGTGCCTATCCAATTTGAAGGAGAAAATCCGGCAATTGCTGAGTTGGCACAAAGTATCACGCCCCAACAACGGGAAGAGATGCACAGCTTAGGAGACTTGTATCCACAACAGGTCCTGCAAGTATCCTACGATTTTGACGAAGGCTGGTTGCAGGAAAAAGGCGAGTTAACACAATTTATCGGCTTTGCTACTTCGAAAGAAAATCCTTATGAAGATTTGGAACAGTTGGCTGTTCCCTCATTGACATGGGCCATTTTTCCAAATCAAGGACCTTTTCCAGAAACCCTGCAAGGAACCTGGGCCGCAATCTACAGTGAATGGTTGCCGTCTTCAGGCTATGAGTTGATCGAAGCACCGGGAATTTCTTTTACCCGGTATGGTGACCCGCGGGAAAATACCTACAGTGAAATTTGGGTGGCGGTCAAAAAAACGGCGGAGTAAGCTGCTGATTTCGAAAAAAGTAACCCACTTTTTTTACACGAGTGATGAGCAGAAGAGAGGATTCTAAATAATTTCTTAACTAAGAAGAAGTTGCTGGTCTTTTCTCTCTGCTTCGACTATAATCATCTCTAATTGATGAAAAAGGAAGTGTAGAAATTGGATTGGCAGACGCTTTTTGCGCTTGTGGAGGGGAACTGTGAGAAAGTCGTTCCTATCGAAGTAGCAAGCGAACTTTGTTATGTCTATCAAACACGAAAAAAGGGGTTCCCTTTTCGAAATGTTGTGTATTGTCAAAAAACGGCATTTGCAGCAAATGAACTGCAAGAGATCATAGATTTCTTAAAAGCTCATGGCTACCAACCGCAAGTAGAACAATATTTGGCAGAAGCTGGAAAAGTTGGTATGAAGTAGACGAGGGTTTGACTTTCTGATTTTTTAAACTAGTCGAAAAAATTTTCCATATAAATACAAAAAAAGCAGCGCGAGCTGCTTTTTTGCGTTGTATCTGGTGTTTATTCTGCTTGGTAAGTGACATCGATATTGCCATCAACTGCTTTTGAATAAGGGCAGATGTGAGATGTTTCTTCCATATATTTTTCGATGTCTTCTTTTGAAAGGCCATCGATATGTCCAATAATATTTACTGCGATATGCAGGCTGGTTGTATCGCTCATGTCACCAAGCAAGCTTACTTCTGCCCGAACACTGCGGGATTTGTCGCCTAAGCCGTCACGTTCCAATGGGAAGGACATAGCGCCGTTGAAGCAAGCAGAGAAGCCAGCAGCGAACAATTCTTCAGGATTGGTGTATCCTTCTTTTTTAGTCATTGTTGTTTTAACGTTCAGGTAACCTGTAACGGATTTGCTTTCGCCTTCACGTCCGCCTTCATTGACCACTGTTGCTACTGATAATTTTTTAACCATTTAAATCATCCTCTCTTATTTGATTACAGAATTATTATACGAGAAAACCGCCCTTACTTGAAATTATATGCCTAGCAAGGTCATTGAAGAAAAGACCTCCAACAAGCTGGAGGTCTCATTTTTATTCCATCTGTTCATTTTTAGTGCTACACCGAATAACGAACTCTTCCGCTGAGAAGCATAAACAGGATGAAGGAAAGGGAAAGCAGCAGCATAATCGTTCCTAGTGACAACAGTAATGTATCCAATTTTTTCTCAGGAAAAATTTTGTGGAGTAGCTGGTACAGCAACAGACCCGCAATCCCGCCACCGGTGTTCATAATTACATCGGTAATATCAGTTGCCCCCAAGGCCAGCAAGTACTGCAAGCCCTCGATGCTCACACTGAACAGCAAAAGAAAAAGGCTGTTGGCAAAAAAATGTTTTTTGAACGCAATTCCCAAAAAAACGCCAAAGGGAAGAAAAATCACTCCGTTATAGATGGCTTCTTTAAAATCTACTTGTCCATTGATAATCGTTGACTGACCAAAAGGAATCAAGTTGATGTTGCGTTTCAGGATATCCGATTCCTGAAGAAGACTTTCAAAAGAAAGAGAGAATTTAAATAATAAAATCCAAATCAAAACAAGAAGATAACCTACGACGAAAATTTTGCTCCAGGTAGTTGTTTTCATAAGAAAACCTCCAATCATTCCAAGGGTTGTATACGACTGTACTGGAAGGCAGAAGGCAAGTCAACGAATGAAAAAAATTATAAGAAAAAAACAAAGTCTGTGAAAAGCGATGGAAGTCAGGACCTCCAGTTGAAAAACGAGAAATTCTGCAGAATCTGGTATACTGGAATCAGAAAAGAGGAATGAAGAAAAATGATGATTCGGCAAGCGACCACGGAGGATTATCCGGAAATTTATGCATTGGTAAAGCAAGCGTTTAAAACCGCACAAGTTTCTGATGGGAAGGAACAAGATTTCGTTACAGAATTGCGACAACGGGATACATTTCTTCCAGAGTTGGAATTTGTCGCAGAAGAAAATGGAGAATTGATCGGGCATGTCATGCTGACAGAGCAGTCAGTTGACCAAGAGGATGTCAGTGGGTTATTGTTAGCGCCTTTGTGTGTGGCTTTTGCCTATCGCAACCAAGGCATTGGTGGAAAATTATTGGCAACAGCACTGGATCAAGCGGTCCAATTAGAAAAGCAGGCAGTTTTTCTAGTAGGAAATTCTGAATACTATGCACGACACGGTTTTCAACAGGTAAAAATGTTCGGTTTAGAAAACCACAGCGAAGTTCCCGACCAATTTGTTTTGGGGAGAGAACTGATACCGGGTAGCTTAAAAAATGTTACGGGCGGACTGGCACTTCACTAAAGGAGAAGGAAGAGACAAATCAATTGACGAAAGTCTCTAAAACGTACGATAATACCTTCACTACTTATTTAAATTGGAGGAAAAAAGTCATGCCGAAAACACGGATCGAAGCCTTTACGGATGCGGTGATTGCCATTGTAATGACGATTTTAGTTTTGGAACTGCATACCCCGGAAGGCGACACTTGGGCTGCTTTTGAAGGAACATGGCATCAATTCGTGATTTATCTGATGAGTTTCATTTCACTGGCGATTTACTGGAATAACCATCACCACATGTTTCATATCGTTCGTCGCGTGGATGGTTGGGTCTTATGGGCGAATAATTTATTGATTTTGATGATGACCTTGTTCCCTTTTGCCACAGCTTGGGTAGGAGATCATCCCACCTCGTTGGCACCGCAATTATTGTATGGACTGATTCTTTTGGGAACGGATCTTGCCTATTTGGTCGTTGGGTTAACCTTGGTTCGGGTCAATGGCAAAGATTCACCAGTGGGACGATTATTTGCGAACTATTCAAAAATGTATATCACGCTGGGATTGAATGTCGTGGCTCTTTTAGCTGGTTGGCTGATTCATCCTGTCAGTGTACTGGTGGTAAATGGCGTGATGCTGTTGCTGTGGTTTATCCCTGAAAAAAAAGTTGAAAAAATCCATTGAGTGAAAGTATTTTTAACCTATTTAGGAGGCGAAGAAAATGGAATTATTTGAAGGACAGGCAGTATTTTTAGCGGATTATAAAAAGGCAGCAAAAAATCCAAAAGCAGAAAAAGAAATCGTGGCAGAAGTCATGGAACAGCTAAATGATCAGTTGGCAAAAAGCAAACCTTCCCTTTATTTTCGATTATCTCCAGCTGCGTCATTGACTGGAAAAGAAGTTGTCTTTCCTTTTACGAAGGAATTATACTCGGAAGATCAAGAAGCAACGATTTCCACCCGCCTTTGCTATGGCAATGCAGAGTATCGTGCAGAAATCGACACGGATGAACAACTGTAAGATAAGGGATCAATTTTGACATTTGTTTCCTATGATGGTACACTTTGTAGCGCTTAGGAAAGGCTGAGAGTGATGATTTTCAACTATTATTTAAAATTTATTAGAGACACAGCTTCTGACAAATGAACTAGATGAAGCATTGTTAGAAGCGATACTATTGAGCATAGGCTCATTCTTCATCGAAACCGTCTAATAGACAGGCTTTTTTGGCATGGCTAAAAGATGGTCTCGATGGCATAGTTGGCTGTAGACGATGTTGTCTACAGCCTTTTTAATTTATAAAGGAAGTGAAAAAAATGCTGCAATTAACAAATATCACCCAACAATTTGGGGACAAAGTATTGTATGAACAATTAAATTTACAGATTAACCGTGGCGAACACGTGGGCTTGATTGGACAAAACGGTGCAGGAAAAAGTACCTTGATCAAAATCATCACCGGTGAGATTTTGCCAGATGATGGACGAGTAGACTATCCGAAAAACAGTAAGATCGGTTATTTGGATCAGTATGTTCGGGTGGATGAGGAATTGACAATCTTTGCCTTTTTAAAAACCGCTTTTCAAGAAGATCTGGATAAGGAACAAAAAATTACAGCTTTATACACGGAATATGCAGAAACATTGCAGGATCAATTATTGGAAAAAGCCGGACGTCTGCAAACGGAATTGGACCAAGGAGAATTTTATCAAATGGAAACCTTGATTCAAGAAATGGCGACCGGATTAGGGCTCGATGTGCTTGGACTGGATACTTTGCTGAAAAATCTTAGTGGGGGTCAACGTTCAAAAGTAATTTTGGCAAAATTATTGCTGGAAAAGCCTGAGATGCTGGTTTTGGATGAACCCACCAACCATTTGGATGATACCCATGTTCAATGGTTGACGCAATTTTTACAGGAATTCACTGGCACATTTTTAGTGATTTCCCATGATCGGCAATTTTTGAATGAAATCACGACCCACATTGCCGATATTGAGTTTGGAAAATTAACGAAATATACGGGTAATTTGACCCAAGCATTGAAGCAAAAAGAAGTCAATCGAGAATCTTATTTGCGGCAATACGCCGTCCAAAAAAGGCAGATTGAAAAAACAGAAGCCTACATTCGAAAATACAAAGCCGGTTCCCGTTCTACGATAGCAAAAAGTCGGCAAAAACAACTGGATAAAGTGGAGCGTTTGACTCCACCGACAGGGACGGCAAAACCGCATATCGTCTTTCCATATCGGGAGATTGTCACGACCTTTGCACTGGAAACAGATCAATTAGTGATCGGCTATGATCGTCCATTGTTGTCACCAATCAATTTGACGATTCGCTATGGAGAAAAAGTTGCGATTCGTGGTTTCAACGGGATCGGGAAATCAACCTTGTTAAAAACATTGATGGGGGAACGAACGCCTTTATCCGGAACTTTTCATTTTCCTGAAAATACGACGCTCAATTATTTTTCTCAGGAACTTCTTTGGGAAAACCCCTTGGAAACTCCGCTGCATTATTTAAGCGACCTGTTTCCAAAAGCGACAGTAAAGGAATTGCGGCGGCAATTATCGCGGGCGGGCTTAGCCAATCAGTTGGCACAGGAACCGTTGCGTTTATTGAGTGGTGGCGAACAGGCAAAGGTCAAATTTGCGCAAATGACGATGAAGGAAAGTAATTTTTTGATTTTGGATGAACCGACGAATCATATCGATCAAGAAACGAAGGAAAATCTGCAACAAAGTTTTCAAAACTTTGCGGGAACCGTAATTGTTGTTTCACATGAGCAGGGATTTTATGAACCTTTTGTGGATCGTGTGATTAATCTGGGAGAAGAATAGGAGGAGATGAAGGGATGGATATTTTTGAAGAAGTTAATTTGACGGTCGTGGAACTACCGATTGAAATCGAAAATGATGTACCCGTTTATCGCGGTTTTTTACGGGAGTTACCTCTGATCAATGGAGAAGGAACTTCTCGACAGGCGATGTATCGGCAATTGGCAGAAGGCTATCAAGCCTATCTAGAGGCTAAAAAAATGCAAGAAGCAGAAAATCCAACGGAAGAAATGACCTCCTCTTTGCTTTCTTATGACCAACTTTTAAAATATTACGATGGAGAGACCTTTGACGGGTTTCAATTACCACCAAAAGAATAAACAACGAACAGGGATTTTTTCCTGTTCGTTTTTTTGTGTATTTCAAAAAATATTTGTTATTTTAATCAGAATAGTCAAAAAATTCACAAAACATTTTGCGGTTTATGCTTTTGTCTGAGGGTGGTATCTGCTACAATGGTTTTTAAAATATTTTTAAAAAGGAGCAGAAGTGTATGACGATTTATAACTTTTCAGCCGGCCCAGCCGTATTACCCAAAGAAGTGCTGGCAAAAGCGCAATCCGAATTTCTAGATTATCAAATGAGCGGGATGTCTGTGATGGAGTTGAGTCATCGTTCCTCCTTATTTGATCAGATTATTAAAACTGCCGAAAAAAATTTACGGGAATTGATGGCGATTCCTGCTAATTATCGTGTTTTATTTTTACAAGGGGGCGCTAGTCTGCAATTTACAATGGTACCGTTAAATCTTGCGCAAGGAAAAAAAGCCCTGTATGTCAATACCGGTGTGTGGTCAAAAAAAGCAATCGCTGCCGCAAAAGCAATTGAAAAGGTTGATGTGGAAGTCATCGCTTCCAGCGAAGATCGAAATTTCAGCTACATTCCTGAAATAACAATTGATCAAATCGATCAGCGTGCAGCCTATTTGCATATTACCACCAATAATACGATTGCCGGAACAGCCTATCAAACAATTCCAAATGCTGGAAAAGTTCCAATTGTAGCAGATATGTCTTCAAATATTTTGGCGAATGACTACAATGTAGAAGATTTTGGACTGATTTATGCAGGAGCGCAAAAAAATATTGGTCCAGCCGGTTTGACCGTGGTGATTGTTCGGGAAGATTTGTTGGAGCAAAAGGTGTTTGCCCCCATGCTGGATTACAAATTACAGGTAGATAACGCTTCATTGTATAATACACCACCAACCTACAGTATCTATATTGCCAAGCTAGTTTTTGAGTGGTTGAAGGAAAAAAGGGGCGTACCAGCAATTTTAGAAGCAGATCGTAAAAAAGCAGCCCTTCTTTACGAAGCCATTGAACACTCAGCCCTCTTTTCTAGTCCAGTTGAAAAAGAGAGCCGTTCGATCACAAATATTCCTTTTGTGACGGGGAACACTGATTTGGATCAACAGTTTGTTCGATTTGCAGAAGAAGCTGGTTTGATCAATTTGAAAGGACACCGTTCCGTTGGGGGAATGCGGGCAAGTTTATACAATGCTTTTCCTGAAGCAGGTGTATTGAAGTTGATTGAATGCATGAAAGAATTTGAAGGGAGACAAGCCAATGTTCCAGATTAAAACATTTAATGCGATTGCCCCAGAAGGTATGAGCCGTTTTGACGAAAATTATTTGATTAACGAAAGTGAAAATCCGGATGGAATTATTTTACGCAGTCAAAAACTTCACGACTATGCCTTTCCTGAGTCGGTAGTGGGTGTTGCAAGAGCCGGAGCCGGCACCAATAACATTCCTGTTGATCGTTGCACACAGCAAGGAATCGTGGTATTTAATACACCCGGTGCCAATGCCAACGCAGTCAAGGAATTGGTGATTGCCAGCTTACTGCTTTCCGTGCGCCCTATTTTGCAAGGGGCTCAGTGGGTCCAAACGTTATCCGGTCCAAATGTTGAAGAACAGGCCGAAGCACAAAAAAGTCAGTTTGCCGGTACGGAATTGGAAGGAAAGCGATTAGGAATCATTGGCTTGGGGGCAATCGGTGCGATGGTTGCCAACGATGCCTATCGTTTAGGAATGGAAGTCATGGGCTACGATCCTTACGTTTCGGTTGATACAGCATGGAGCATTTCCAGACGGGTCAAACGGGCGGCAGATTTGTTCGAGATTTTCAAAAATTGTGATTTTATCACGCTTCATGTACCTTTGATGGAAAATACCCATCATCTGATCAGCACGGCAGAACTGGCACAAATGAAGCCTACTGCTAAACTGTTTAATTTTTCTAGAGGAGAAATCGTGGATACCACGGCTGTTTTGACAGCATTGGATGCAGGTGAGCTTGCCGGTTTTACGACAGATTTTGCCGATGAAAAATTATTGAATCATAAAAAAGTTTTGGTACTGCCCCATTTAGGTGCCTCAACAGAAGAAGCCGAGGTCAACTGTGCCAAAATGGCAGCTCGAACATTGAAACGATTTTTAGAAACCGGAACAATCAAACGCTCAGTGAATTTTCCTTCAGTGGAAATGGCGTTTCAATCTCCCTATCGGATAACGGTGATCAATCGCAATGTACCGAATATGCTTGGTCAAATTTCTTCGACGATTGCTGAAATGGGTATCAATATTGATAACATGGTCAACCGTGGACAGGAAGACTATGCCTATACCCTGATCGATATTCAAGAAACGAATCCAGAAAAAGCAGAAAAGGTTGCTGGAAAATTACGGGAAAATCCGGATATTTTGCGGGTTCGCGTTATTAAACAACCGGAAGGAGGATACTGATGGTTCAAATTCGTCCCTTTCGCGGCGTTCGTCCGCCTGCTGAATTAGCAGAAAAAGTTGCGGCATTGCCATATGACGTGGTCAACAGTCAAGAGGCAGAGCAATTAGCTGCCGAGAATCCCTACAGTTTTTTTCATATCGACAAAGCTGAAATTGATTTGCCGGAAACCATTGATCCCTATGACGAGCAAGTTTATCAAAAAGCAGCCGAAAATTTTGCCGACTTTCGAAGAAAAAACTGGCTGATAAAAGAAGAACAGCCTGTCTTTTATCTTTATCAATTAACCATGGGGACCCGTAGTCAAACAGGATTGGTGGTCTGCACGTCAATTGAAGATTATTTGGCAAAAAAAATCAAAAAACATGAATATACCCGACCAGAAAAAGAACTGGACCGCATTCGTCATATTGAAGCCTGTGACGCCAATACCAGTCCGATTTTTTTAAGCTACCGCAAAGAAACCGCTATTCAATCGATCATTGATCAGTGGCAAGCTGCTCATGCGCCTCTTTATGACTTTACCAGCTTCCATGAGGTAACTCATACAGTTTGGTCAATGGATGATCAGAAAACCATCGACGAATTGGTGGGTCTGTTTGCGGATGTGCCAGCACTTTATATCGCTGATGGGCATCATCGGACAGAGTCGGCAGTTAAAGTTGGAAAAGAAAAAAAGGGCAGCAGCCCAGAAAGTGATGTTTTTTTATCGATTATTTTTCCGGATGATCAACTGGCAATCTGGGAGTACAATCGGGTATTGAAGGTAACCATCCCGGATGATTTTCTTTCACAGCTTCAAGAAAATTTTGTCGTTGAAAAAAGCGAAAAAGTAAAACCGGAGAAACCGGGAGAATTTCAACTATTTTGGGAGAGTGAATGGTATCGTCTAGCCATCAAGCCTGAAAAAATCCCAGCTTCCGTAGTCGAAAGTTTGGATGTTTCTTTGTTGCAAACCTACGTCTTTGAAAATATTTTTGGGATTCAGGATGTTCGTACCGATCCCCGCATCGATTTTATTGGAGGCATTCGTGGCAGTGAGGAATTGGAACGCTTAGTTAAACAGGAGGAGTGGAATTTGGCTTTTTCTCTTTATCCCACTGCGATGAAAGATTTATTGGCTGTGGCAGATGCCAATGAAATTATGCCGCCAAAGTCCACATGGTTCGAACCAAAATTATTAAGCGGCTTGTTTTTACATGAGTTGGAGACGCGATGAATAGAATCGTTTGAAACAAAAACCAGTTTAGCTGGTTTTTGTTTTGTCGATAATTTGCTATCCTTAGAAATAAACGAGAAGGAGATTACGATGGCGATATATTTGGAGATGCCAAATTTGAATAAGGATTTTCCGTTTCGAACGTTGGTCAACGACGGGAATATTCTAACGACCCCTCATTGGCACAGAGAAATTGAATTAATCTATGTCACTAAAGGTAAAATTTCTTTAGGGGTGGATGATGTACCCTATAAATTATCGCAGGGAGAAATCGCGTTTATCAGTAGCGGGGTGATCCACTATGTTTTGGCTTCTCCTGGAAGCGAGCGGCAGGTTTACCAATTTGATTTGTCTTACTTTACTGCTTTAAATAAAGAAAATATTGATGTAATGGAAATATTTTCAAAATTGCAACCGGTGAGCACGGATTGGTCCAAACAAACAGAAATCGAAATTCAAAAGTTGTTGGAATCAATCGATAAAGAGATGAGCACTTCTGAACCGGGCTATCAATTTGCAGTAAAAGCCGCTATTTATCGCTTGATCACCATTTTGATAAGAGAAATCCCTAAAAAAGAAAGAAAGGCAAAGAAAATAAATCCAACAAATAATGAAGAGGTGTTGGAGCGGCTGGATGGTATTTTTCGTTACGTGGAGAAATACTATAAGGAGCCGATTTCACTGCAAAAAATCGCAGATATTTCTGGATACAGCACCTTTTATTTCACCAAATTTTTTAAAAAAAATACAGGGAAAACTTTTTTGACGTTTCTAAATGATTATCGAATTGATAAAGCAAAATGGTTGCTAATCAACAGTGATTATCCAGTTTCTGAAATTATTTCCGAAACCGGTTTTGAAAGTGATAAAACATTTTATCGTCTATTTAAAAAGACAATGAAAATGCCGCCGTTGGATTATCGAAACAAGATGAAATTATAAAGATCAAGGGACAAGCTTCAGTTGGATAAAAGAAGCTTGTTTTTTTAGCACAATATTTGAGAATAAAAAAGCAATTCTTGGGGAGTGAAAGCGATCCCCGATGTTTTATAATGCCAATGTAATCGATAGCAAAGAAAATAATTTGAGGAACAAAGAGGAGTATTTTTATATGAGAAATCGGTTTTTATGGGGAGGCGCAATCTCTGCTGCCCAAAGTGAAGGCGCTTATTTAGAAAAGGGACGGTTACCGTCAAATTTTGATTTTTTACCGTTGGACGATCGCCGTTTAAAAGCAGTATATAAGAATGATTCAGAATCATTGTTGCATTCAACAACGAAAGATATTTATCCAAGCAGATTTGGAAACGGTTTTTTTCAGCATTACGAAGATGATATCGAACTACTGAAGGAACTAGGTGTTAATAGTTTTCGTTTTTCTATCTCTTGGTCAAGAATTTTTCCAACTGGGGAAGAGGAAGAACCCAACGAAGAAGGCTTACAGTTTTACGACGATCTGCTGACGAAATTAGAAGAAGCAAAGATTGAACCCATCGTGACATTGAGTCATTTTGAAATCCCAATCACTCTTGTGGAAAAATATAATGGGTGGGAAAATCGAAAGGTTATCGGGCTCTTTTTAAATTATGCGAAGGCAGTCATGACAAGATTTTCGAAACGAGTGAAATATTGGATTCCTTTTAATGAAATGAATATGGTCTTGCATATTCCTTACATTGGCGGTGGAGTACTGTTTGAAGAAAAGAAGGATAATCTGTCCATTCAGTTTCAAGCGGGGCATCATCAATTGTTGGCCAATGCGCTGACTGTCCAATTAGGGAAGGAAATCAATCCTGAAATGGAATTTGGTGCGATGCTGGCAGCCGGAAAGACCTATGCTTATACTTGCAATCCCAAAGATGTATTTGCGGCGTTGAAACAAGATCGGGAGAACCTCATGTTTTCTGACGTTCAGGTCTTCGGCGAATATCCCCACTTTTTCAAAAATTATCTAAAGGAAAAAAATATTTCCTTAGTAACTACGGATCAAGACAATGAAATTTTGAAAGAGAATACCGTCGATTTTGTTTCATTCAGCTATTATTCAAGTGCTTGTACTGCAGAAAATGAAGCGGGAATCGATCGAACGGCGACAAATGGCTATACGACCTTGCGAAATCCATATTTACCAAAAAGTCAGAGTGTTTGGCAAATCGATCCATTAGGGTTGCGAATCACCCTAAATCAGCTTTATGAACGTTACAAAAAACCGCTGTTTATTGTTGAAAACGGTTTGGGTGTTCAAGATGAGTTTAAGAATGGAAAAATTTCAGATTCCTATCGTATTGATTATTTAAAGGAGCATCTTAAAAATATGCTTTTAGCTATTGAGGAAGATGGCGTTGATCTGATGGGGTATTTAATTTGGGGCATCATTGATTTGCCAAGCGTTAGTGAAGGAAAAATAAGTAAACGCTACGGCGTTATCTATGTGGATCAAAATGATGTGAATGAAGGAACCCATAATCGATATAAGAAAGATAGTTTTAATTTTTATCAAAAAGTCATTGCATCAAATGGCACCTATGTCTTTGAATAGATCTTAGAAAGAAAGAGGGAGAAAACATGAGTAATTACGAAGAATTATCTAAAGCAATCATAAAAGAACTTGGAGGCAAAGAAAATATTAATTTCGCCGTCCACTGTGCGACTCGTCTGCGCTTCAATTTGAAAGATCCTAAAGCAGTCAATGAACAACAACTTGAAAAAGTTCAAGGCGTTGTTGGTATCAATCCGACACCAACTCAATTTCAAGTAATTATTGGCAGCCATGTAGCAGACGTTTTTGATGAAGTTGTGAAACAAGGCGTTATCAATGGAGACACAGAAGGAAAAGAAGTTGAGGTAAAAAATGACAAGCAGGCGAGTGTTTTTGATAAAATCATCGACACGATCACCGGCTGTATGACCCCAATGATTCCAGCATTGACAGCTGCTGGGATGATCAAGGTTATCTTGTCACTTTCAACGACCTTTCACTGGTTGTCAAATGAATCTGCTACTTACCGTGTATTAGATTTCATTGGCGATGGTGCATTTTATTTCATGCCGATTTTGTTAGCGGTTTTTGCAGCAAATAAATTTAAAGTCAATACGTCTATTGCTATTATTGTTGTCGGTGTTTTTCTACATCCAAACTTTACTAGTTGGGTCACATCCGGTGATCCCATTTCCTTTATCGGCTTACCGATTCAAGGCGTCAGCTATGCAGCATCAGTTATTCCAGCTTTATTGACTGTTTGGATGATGTCATACATTGAAAAATTAGTTGATCGAATTACTCCAAAAGCACTTAAAATTATTTTGAATCCAACCTTGGTTTTATTGATAACGGCTCCATTAGCATTGATTGTTATCGGTCCTTTAGGAAATTATGCAGGTCAAGGATTAGCTTGGGTCATTAACTTACTTGAAGGAAAATTAGGATTTATTATGGTTGCTCTATTGGCTGCAGCAATGCCATTCATCGTAATGACAGGAATGCACCATGCCTTGACACCAATCTTTGTTGCTTCATTTGCAGCTACTGGTACAGAGTCCCTAATCTTGGTTGCGCAAGTTTGTGCGAACCTCGCACAAGGGGGAGCAACATTAGCCGTTGCTTTGAAATCAAAAGACAGAAATGTAAAATCGTTGGCAACGGCAGCTGGAGTCTCAGCCATCATGGGGATCACAGAACCGGCATTGTATGGGGTGACCATGAAATATAAAAAACCACTGATTGCGGCTTGTATCAGTGCCGGCATTGCTGGTTGTTTCGCTGGATTGATGCATGTCACATTGTACGTGCCGCAAAATAGTTTAATGGCAATCCTTGGCTTTTCTGGTGACAAAGGAACTGCAAATGTGATAGCAGGTGTAACAATGATGCTGGCTTCCGTCGTTCTCTCTTTTATTCTGACCTGGTTCTTACAAAAGGAAAATCCAGCAGTTACAGAAGAAGATTCCACTGCAAATCTAGTTAAAGCCTAATTAAAATTGTAGGACGGGAATCCGTTCTACAATTTTTCATCATAAAGAATAGTGAGGGAACAGGATGAAGATTTTTTTAAATGATTATGCTAAAGAAACATTAGAAAAAGCAGAAAGCTTATTCTTCAACGGAAATGGCTTTCTAGGAGTCAGAGGAAATTTAGAAGAAGATTATTATGATCATTTTTCTACGAATCGTGAAACCTATATCAATGGTTTTTATGAAACAAAAGCAATTCATTACCCAGAAAAAATGCACGGCTTTACTCCGATTGGGGAATCAATGGTCAGTGTAATCGATGGTCAAACGACGCTAATCACGATTGGTGGGGAACGATTTACTATCGAATCAGGAAAAATCAGCCACTCGAAACACTATATTGACTTGGAGAAAGGAATAACGGTTCGAGAACTGCAATGGGAATCACCAAAAGGAAAAATAACGAAAATCACCATTTCCCGCTTGGCGTCTTTTTCCTTTAAAAATCTTTTTTCAATGCAATTTGAATTTGAAAAGATCAATCATGACTTGCCAATCGAAATTGAGACTCATTTGAACTTTAATCCAATTCGAACCGTTGATAAAAATGACCCTAGAATTAGTCATGACACCCACCAATTAGTAATTAATCACATTGATTTGCCTCACAATTTTTATACCTTTTCCACAGAAAAATCAAAACTGACGGGTGAATTGCGCTGGAAAATCGAAGGAGAATCGGTGAGTGGAAAAATTGAAAAAGAGCGTATTATTCTTTCCACGACGCTTCAAGGAACAACCTACACAAAGACGTTAAGTTATACTGCTCGGGGATACAGGCATGAAGGGTTAGACCTTTCCTTTTCTGAATTAGCGCAGGAACAGGAGAACTATCTAACCGAATTTTGGCAAGATGCAAAGGTAGAGATCGTCAGCGATGATGGATTGGAAGAAAGCGTCAATTATAGTACATTTGCTTTGTTGCAGTCTGCTGGAATTGACGGGCAAAGCAGCGTGGCAGCAAAAGGATTAAGTGGCAGCGGCTATGAAGGCCATTATTTTTGGGATACGGAAATGTACATTTTCCCAGTCTTTCTTCATCTGCAACCAACCATCGCAAAGAAAATTTTGGAATTTAGATACCACCTGCTAGAAAAAGCAAAAGAAAATCGGTCTTTATTTGGTTATCAAACCGGGGCTCTTTATCCGTGGCGAACGATTTCCGGCAGTGAGTCCTCTGCCTTTTTTGAAGCAGGCTCAGCGCAGCATCACATCAACGCAGACATTGCTTACGCCTTCATCTCCTATTATCAGTATACCCGTGATCTGAAGTTCATGTTTGAACAAGGATTTGAGGTATTACTTGAAACAGCTCGAGTATTTAAAGAAATCGGTTATCTTAAAAAGGGTGTGTTCCACATCGATAAAGTAACCGGACCAGATGAATACACGGTATTGGTCAATGACAATTATTATACGAATAAAATTGTTGCCCACCAGTTTAAATGGATCGGTCGTTTTGCTGATTTATTCGCTGAAGAAGACGCTGAGCGTTGGCAAAAGTTATGTGGGCAATTAGGTTTAACAGATGATGAACTTGAAGCCTATCGGTGTTATGGAGAGTCTATGGCATTGCCTTTTAATGAAGAATTAGAAATCATTGCTCAAGACAGAGACTTTTTAAATAAGGAATTTTGGCCATTATCAAAAGAAGAAACACATTACCCATTGCTGTTGAATTATCATCCTCTTATGATTTATCGGTATCAAATAAGCAAACAAGCAGATGCCGTTTTAGCCTTGATGTTGTTTGAAAAAGAATTTGAGAAAACGACGATTGAAAAAAGTATCGCTTATTATGATCGCGTAACTACCCATGATTCTTCTCTTTCCTACTCCGCATTTTCGATTGTTTACAGTCGGCTAGGCAATCTTAAAAAAGCCTATGAGTACTTTTTAGAAAATGCGCGCATCGATTTGGATAATACACATAACAACACAAAAGATGGCATTCATACAGCGTCTATGGGGGGAACTTTCATGACCATCGTCTATGGTTTCTGTCATTTAACTATTGAAGAGGACCAGTTAAAAGTCACCCCTAATCTGCCAGAAAAAATCAAAGAAATTCATTTTTCAACCTATTTTAAAGGGGAAAAATATCAGGTATCGGTTACCCATACAAGTGCCACCATTGAAAAAGTGGGAGAATGAAACGTATTCTATAGAAAAAACTCGAAGGAACAGCTTTTAGTCAGCGATTCCTTCGAGTTTTTAATTATTTGCGGGGTAAAAAGCGGTTGTCCCGGTAAAACCGAGCAATCATAATTGATTCGTAAATCGCTAAAAAAAGGAATAGGACGGTAATCAGCAGGACGGATTTGTAGCCAAACCAGTGGAAAAAAGCGACAGAGACGATTCCGCCACCGATAAAGGCAAGCACCACTCTTAGAAAATGCATGAAATTGTCCCAATCGTGAGTATCTTTGGTTTTTAGATAGTCATAAAGATTAGTAGCCACACCCTTTAAATTACCGGTCGTAAACAAGTTCGTATAAGCACGACCATCAATTTTATCAAAAGCAATCCATTGAATCGCCGCAGTAAAAGCAATCAGGATGGTCACAAGGGCAGGGGAATGATTGATCCCGGAAAAGCTGACCAAAAAGAAAATCAAAGCTTCATAATATAAAACAAATAATCGCCAAAAATGCAGTTCTTTTTTTCGAAAATAATCGATCAAAAACTTAGTCAACAAAATGCCCAAAAAGAAAAAAGATGTTGAAAGGATTTTCTTACCAACGTTGGACCAATCGCCGTCAAAGGCCTGAATAATCGCCAAAACGATATTACCGGTTTGTGCTGAAGCAAATGCGCCATAATGGATGTATGTGTAGGCGTCCATTGCACCTCCGATAAAAGTGAGGAGCAGTCCAACAAAGCGGTCCTCATGAAAAGATTGTTTCACAGTAGTCACCAACTTATCTATATACTGAAGCTATGTTACCACATATTTTCTGAAAATAATGCAGAAAAAAGAATTTGTCACTAAAAAAGGCAAACCACAGTGGCTTGCCAGTAAAAATTTTTTACAGTATTAGGTTGGTTCATTTAGTGCATTGACGATAGCGGCATTGAAGGCCTCTAAATCTCCGGGATTGCGGCTGGTGATTAAATTGTGATCAATGACTACAGGTTGATCTCTGACAGTAGCACCGGCATACATCAAATCAGGCAAAATGGATTCGTAGCCGGTCAACGTAAGATTAGGGAGCAGTTCAGTTTGAATAAAAATCTGTGGCCCATGACAGATAGCGAACACTGGTCGATGAGATTCTAAAAAATCTTTGGTCAGTTGAACATAGCGTTCATCGGTTCGTAGTTGATCTGGAGAAAAACCACCGGGAATCAGTAATGCGTCAAAATCTTGCCAAGAAATGCCGTCAATAGAAGTGTCTACCGGAAATTTTGTGCCTTTTTTACCAGTCACTGTGTCTTTTTCACTGATAATCACCATGTCATGTCCGGCATTTTCAAGGGCTTCCTTTGGTGAAGTTACCTCAATGTCTTCAACTAAATCGGTCATAATTACTGCTACTTTGCTCATTTTTTCGCCTCCTCTGATGTTATCTTTAATGGTAGAGAAGGGCTGAGAAAATTGCAATAAATTTGATTGCAGGTGCTAAAAAGAAGACGTTTTTGTTTCCTACTCTTCAATTAACAGGGCTTGGATGCCTTTGCCAGCTAGAATTCGTGCTGCATTATAAGGATTCAATCCTTTACGGAAAGTGATATACACTTTTTGATTGGTAGGGACTTCTGCTAAACGTTCCCGCAACACGCTGAGGGGAATGTTTTTTGTCGCCGGAACGGTTCCTGAAAGTGGCTTGTCGGCTTCACGAACATCAAGGAAAAAGGCGGTTTCGAAATCTTCTTTTGGGATGTCTTCCCGTTTAATCGTGACGATAGTGCTGTTCAACTGATTGATAGCAACATAACCAGCCGTATTCAGCGGATCACGAGTAGTTGAGTAAGGAGGAGAATAAGGCAACTCCAAATCCGGCAAATCAAATACCGTCAGGTTGCCGGTAATCGCAACGGAAAGTTCACCAATCCGTTTATCCACACCATTTTCGCCAACTGCTTGTCCACCTAAAATTTTTCCGGTAGTTTCTTCAAAAATCAGTTTTAGATTCAATCGTTTGGCATCAGGATAAAAATACGCATGATCAAATGGCGTAATGAAAATCGTTTTGTAATTCGTGATTCCAGCAGCTTTCAGCGTATGTTCAGTGTAGCCGACAAAACTAGCTGTCAAATCGAAAATTTTGGCAACTCCCGCTCCAATAAAGCCGCGGTAAGTCAATGGATTTCCGTTGATGATATCGGCTAGCAGATGCCCTTGACGATTTGCTCCACTGGAAAGCATGCTAGGGGTAGATAAACCGGTGATCCAGCTTGTCGTCTCGATCACATCCCCGATTGCATAAATATCAGGTACATTGGTAGCTAAGTGCTCATCCACGAGAATATGTTGATCTTCTGCTAATTGGATTCCTGCTGCGGCAGCTAATTCATTGTTTGGTTTGACACCAGCCGCAAAAATCAGCAGATCCGTTTCTAGTGTAGAACCGTCTGCCAAAACTAAGAGTTTACCTTCTTGCTGAATTTCAGTAACCGTTTCCTCCAATAATAGATGGACACCGTTTTTTTCCAGATGTTGATGGATAATTTCAGCAATCTCCGAATCATATGGAAACGCAACTTCTGGTAACTGGTCAATGACTGTCACATCAATCTTGCGGTGACGCAGATTTTCAGCAATTTCCAAACCGGCAACTCCTGCCCCGATAATCGTGGCTTTTTGCGGTTCTTTGGCAATCAGGAAGTCTTTGATTTCGGCTGCATCAGTCACATTGCGTAAAACAAACCCATTTTTGGCTGTTTTAATTCCTTTAATAGGAGGTAAAACAGCGTGCGAGCCGGATGAAATCACCAGCACATCATAGGGTGCTTGGTAACTTTCCTGTGTTTCAAGATTTTTGATTGTCACTTCTTTATTCGTAGGATCAATCGCAGTTACCTCATGACGAACGCGGACATCGATATTATTTTTATTTTTCAAAATCGCTGGGGTGCGCTCAATAAGAGAATCCAAATCAGTAATCACATCTCCCAAATAATAGGGTAATGCGCAACTGGCATAAGAAATATTTTCTCCCCGTTCGATCATTAAAATTTCAGCATTTTCATCCAAACGCCGCAAGCGGGTCGCAAAAGACGGACCGCCAGCGACTGCACCGATAACAACAACTTTCATTTTATTTCCTCCTTTATGTTCCGTGGTATAAATGGAACAAACATCCTTTTGTAAGCGAATCACTCTGCTTTAGCTTATAGTACAATGGCAACATGGTGACGGCAACTATTTATACTCCTCGTTTGAAAAAAGCTGGTATTTTAGAAAATAATTTCGTGGTATGATAATCAAAAAAAGGTGGGATGGAAGATGGCAAAGTATGAACGGCATTTGATTGGTGAATTTAAAGAGGTATTGAAAAGTTGCGAAAAAGCAATCATGGAGGGAAGTATGTCTGCCAGTTATGAAGACGGCAGTGATTTTTCTGCTGGTACGATCAACGTCGCAGTGCGGGTTTATGAACGGTACAGTGCTTTTGGCGGCAATCGTGTCAGTTTGAATCTGACACTGGTAGGTGAAGAAGATCGGATTTTTCTAACGGCGATTACTTCTGGCGGCAGTGAAGCCTTGATTTTCAAAGTGAATACCTTTGGGGAAGAAGCCTTTTTGGAAACTTTGACGAAAAAAATTGATGAGCAATACCCCCTTCAAAATTAATTCTTACAACAAAAGCTGGTGCTGTTCGTCTGGAAACGCCAGTTTTTTTATTTCCTATAAAATGAAAGAAGGCTCAGAAATAACCAAATTTTCTAAGGAAAACCGTTAAATAGGTTTTTCGTATCCAGGCTATCAAAGACTAGAAAAGGGAGGGATTTCGTTAGAAAATAAGCAGTGTTTTTAAAAGAGTACATTAAAAATAGATTTTAATAATTATATTTCTCACAGAGATTTTTTCTTGAATTTCCTAATAAATAAGAATAAACTATCCTTTGTGAATTTTCAGAAAATTTTTCAGTTTTTTTAGCAAAGGAGTCTTGTATGAATCAAGAAAAACCATTCATGGGGCAGCCAAGAGGGTTAGCCACTTTGTTCTTTACAGAAATGTGGGAACGATTTAGTTATTATGGTATGCGGGCGATTCTTTTATACTTTATGTATGATACCGTTACGAATGGCGGATTGGGCTTATCAAAACCTACTGCCGTAGCAATTATGTCGATTTATGGTTCACTGGTCTATATGTCCAGCATCGTTGGTGGTTGGATTTCTGACCGCCTGTTGGGTTCCCACAAAACCGTTTTTTATGGCGGGGTATTCATCATGATCGGACATATCGTGTTGGCGACACCTCTTGGGTTGCCGGCATTGTTTCTTTCAATGATATTAATTGTGATTGGAACAGGGATGTTAAAATCAAATGCTTCCGGAATGGTAGGGCATTTGTATGCACCGGAAGATTTGCGGCGAGACGCCGGTTTCTCTATTTTTTATATGGGAATCAATATCGGTGGGCTGTTAGCACCAATCATTGTCGGAATGCTTGGTCAAAATGTCAATTACCACTTAGGTTTTTCGATTGCGGCAATCGGGATGTTTATCGGTTTGGTCCAATATGTTATTCAAGGAAAAACGACCTTGGCACATATCGGTCAGGCACCGACGCATCCGTTAGTTGGTGCTGAGAAAAAGAAATTTTTCCGCGGCATCACATTAAGTCTGATTTTTGTGATCGTCTTGTTTGGCGGAGCCGCTGTTTTGAATCAACTGACTGTCAATTTCTTTATCAATAGTATCAGTGTTTTAGGAATTTTATTGCCAGTGTATTACTTTACCAAAATGTTGCGATCAAAAGATGTTACACCGGATGAAAAGAAAAAAGTATTGGCTTATATTCCACTTTTTCTTGCCGGTATCGTTTTTTGGTCATTGGAGGAGCAGGGTTCTTCAATTTTAGCCTTGTTTGCAGCAGAACGAACACAATCCACTTTATTTGGATTGACGATTCCTGCCAGCTTGTACCAATCATTGAATCCGTTATTTGTCGTGATTTTGACACCGGTCTTTGTGGGTTTATGGACTAAATTAGGACCCCGTCAGCCTAAGACAGAAGTAAAATTCGCTATTGGTTTAGTTTTAGCAGGCTTGTCCTTTATCTTATTGATGTTTCCAAGTCTGTTGTTTGGTGTCGGACAAAAAGTCAGCCCGATTTGGTTAGTGGCAAGCTTTTTCATCATGATTGCCGGAGAAATGTGTCTGTCACCGGTGGGCTTATCGGTCACCACTAAATTGGCACCGAAAGCGTTTGAAGCCCAAACCTTAGCAATTTGGTTATTGGCAGATGCATCTTCTCAAGCCATCAATGCCCAGATCGCACGTTTCTATACACCTTCCACAGAAGGCATGTATTTTGCTGTTGTCGGCGGCATCGCAGTCGTCGTAGGGATTTTACTTTACAGCGCAAAAAAACCGATCCGTCGTTTGATCGGAAATATTCATTAATAAAAAGAAGCATCTTTAAAATTTTGATAGGGTCCTCTTAGAGTAGACAGTGGAAATAAAAAAACTGTTTACTTTAAGAGGACCCTATTTATGCTACAAAAATCAAGCAATCAGTTCGAAAGGAAAAAGATATAATAATCAGGAAGATTTCAGACAACAGTCCCGTATTGGTCGGTTTTACTTCGTTGGAAACTCGTGCTTAATGGCAATCAGCGACACAAATAATTCAAAAGAAATGGACACCTACCGATAGCCATTTCATAACTATATTTTTTCTTGTAAGTTAAGCCCCCTGATTTTTAGATAGTTTTGCGTTCATAATTATTTAAACCATTCTTCGGCTAATATGCCGTATTCATATGTGTCCTGCCAGATAGGGCATCCAGCGGAATCTTTCTTGAAATAAATATTCTGGTGCAAATGTCCTTCCCTGCGCATTCCTAATCCTTCAAGCAACTTCCATGAAGCTTTGTTTAGAGGATTACACATGGCGATAACTCGGCGTGCGTTATGATTTTTAAAGATATCATTAACAACTGCTCGCGTAGCTTCCGCAGCATAACCTTTTCCATGATAATCTGCATTGAAAACATAGCCTAGTTCCCATGTATCAAATTTCTGGTTGGATAAATATAGATTGCCAATCAGTTTTTCGGTATCCTTCAGACATACCGCCCAAAAGTTGTTATCTTCAGACCGTTTTATTGCTTCCTGCTTGCTGGAAGCTTCTGTGAAGACTTCATATGGCTCGTATTTCACTACTACTTCTTGTGATAAATATGCGTATAAATCCTGCCAGTCATCAGGTGTAAATCGTCTTATTAATAAACGTTCGGTTTCCATGTCTAACTCCATATATTTATTTTTTTATTTTAAATTATAGCATATGCCTTTTGTACAAACATAGGCACACAAAAAAGCGGTTAGATTACTTTTAATAATCCATCCGCTTTTATTTTTTGTTTATTTGACAGAGACGACTAGGTTTCTTTTATTCGTCTTCTTTTACTACCTTATTGTTTAAATCTGTCCGTACCACCAATACATCACACGCCGCATTGCGAATTACGTATTCGGAAACGGAACCGATGAATAATCGTTCCACAGCATTCAAGCCGGTGGCACCGAGTAAAATTAAATCAACATGGTGTTCTTTTGGCAACTGTTTGGCAATGATCGGTTTTGGCGAACCGTATTCGATGACTGTGTCAATATCGGTACAATCTTGCCCTTTAGCGAAATTAACGTAATCATCCAGTGTTTTCTTAGCCATTTCTGTTGCTTGTTCTGCCAGCATACCGTCAAAGGATGAGACGGTTTGGAAGGCACGCGTGTCGATAACGTGGGCGATCACTAATTTTGCCTGGTTACGTTTGGCGACGTTTACCGCTTTTTTAAATGCCAGTTCTGCTTCACTAGAGCCATCAACGGCAACCATAATCGTCTTATATTGTTGTAACATACAAATCACTCTCCTTGCCCTTTTCTTTATTGTAGAACACTTCGAAAAAAAGGGAAAGGATTTAGGCAAGGACTACTTCATCTTTTTCGCAAGAGCAATGCCAAACACTGCCGCCAAAAGCAGCATCACTAACAAAAACATCAGCGTAACGAATGTATGATTGAAAAAGGCGATAAAAACCCCTAACAATCCTAAAAAGCCGTATGCCAGACCAAAACTTTGAAAAAAGCTTTGATTTTCTTCCTTTTCTTCGATTAAAGCAAAGAAGACCTCCTGCTTTTTCAATAAAAAATAGCTGACGGCAAATAAAACCAAAGAAACAACGAGAACCAATCCAGTGATCATTAAAAACGCTCCTTACATTTTTTTCTAACTAAAGTATAAGGAAAGGGAGTCATAATAGCAAACGCTTCTCGGAAAAGTTCTTTTAGAACATAAAAAAACAACCTGTCAAAAGACAGGTTGCACATTCTAAAAGAAGAATGGGGTAATATCCGTCGATGCCGTTATTCGTCCCGTAGTATTGATCCCGCAAATTCTAGCAGGTGGGTTCCATGGTCTAAGTCTCGAACTACCAAAAGAAAAGGCTTGTTACCAACTTTGACACAGGACGGATCCCAAGATATCAATAAAAATGTTCGGTCAACACACAAAAGGGATAACTCGTACATCACAGAATTCCCATCTCAATAATAGCACGTGACAGAAAAAGTAGCAACAAGAATGATTGCGTTTTTGAAACCGCTATCTCACTCGGCTATTTCTCGATTTTTGGTGTCTTGCCGCCTTGCTTTTTCCAGTCTTGGATTCGTTGATACTGTTGTCCTAACGCTTGTTCATATTTTCCGGTTCCTTTTGGATGATAGTAGGAAGCATGTTTGATTTTATCCGGCAAATATTGTTGGTCTACCCACGCATGTTCAAAGTTGTGGGGGTACTGATAGCCGACACCGCGATTCAATGCAGCAGCGCCTTTGTAATGGCTGTCTCGCAGATGATCCGGCACATCACCGGTTTTTCCGCTGCGGATATCAGCAATTGCATCATCCAGCGCCATCATCGCAGAATTAGATTTCGGCGAAAGACACAAATCCACCACAGAATTTGCTAAAGGAATACGGGCTTCCGGCAAACCTAAGCGTTCTGCCGCCAGTACAGCATCCACCGTTCGAGCGGCTGCGGGAGGATTCGCCAAGCCAATGTCTTCATAGCCAATCACCATCAATCGACGGCAAATAATTGCTAAATCTCCGGCTTCCACTAATCTTCCTAAATAATGTAAGGCTGCATCCACGTCACTGCCGCGAATTGATTTTTGAAAGGCAGAGATTACATCATAGTGGGCATCGCCATCCTTGTCATGGGTCAGCGCTTTTCGTTGGATGCACTCTTCGATAATTGACAGGGTAAGGTGAGTCACGCCATCCTCATTTGGGGTGGAACGAACCGCCAATTCCAACCCATTCAAGGCACTGCGCAAATCTCCGTTGGTGGCTCGAGAAAGGTGCAGTCGGGCATTCTCATCGATGACAACTTGTTTATCCCCTAATCCCCGTTCTTTGTCAGCTAACGCAGAGTCGATGGCGTGCAAAATATCGTCTTCATCCAACGGCTTTACTTCAAAAATTTGGGTTCGACTGCGGATGGCAGGACTGATGGTGATGTAGGGATTTTCGGTGGTGGCACCAATCAAAATGATTCTGCCGCTTTCCAAGTGGGGCAGCAAAAAATCTTGTTTTGTTTTATCCAGACGATGGACTTCATCCAATAATAAAATAACGGTACCGCTCATTTTGGCTTCTTCGGCAACAATCTGCAAATCTTTTTTTGTATCGGTTGCGGCATTCAGCATTCGAAAGGCATATTTTGTAGAGCCGGCGATCGCACTGGCGATACTGGTTTTTCCAGTGCCCGGTGGACCGTAAAGAATCATTGAGGACAACATTTTTGCTTCGACCATTCGCCGAATGATTTTTCCTGGTCCAACTAAATGCTGTTGTCCGACCACTTCATCTAAATTTCGTGGCCGCATACGATAGGCAAGTGGTTTTTGCATGTTTTTTCTCCTCGTTTAATGGATTAAAAATTCCTATTGTTTTTTGTTTTCATTATACCAAGCATAGCACAATTGCCAAAAAAAGAGTGCTTATTTCTTAACATTAGGCGCCAGACGTAGCAACTGCCGCTACAATTGTGTAAAATAGATGGGGTGAGGAAAATGAAAAAAACGATTGAACTGTTTAATACAAACTCAACGCCGGAAATCGCCCGCTATTTGCTAGGGATGTATTTGGAACATGATACGCCACAAGGAAAAATCGGCGGCTACATCGTTGATTGTGAAGCCTATCTTGGACCAGACGATCAAGCTGCCCATAGTTTTGGCATGCGTCGAACACCGCGAGTTCGAGCGATGTATGAAAAGCCCGGCACGATTTATTTATATACGATGCACACCCATTTAATTTTGAACATGATTACACAACCGGAAGGAACACCTCAAGGAGTGATGATCCGAGGATTAGAACCAGCCGAAGGGTTGCTCCAAATGAGTGAGAATCGAGGCGGACGGCAAGGGGCAGAGCTTGCTAACGGTCCCGGGAAATTAGTGGCGGCATTAGGAATCACGCCCGATTTTTATGGACGTTCTATTTTTACCAGTGATTTACATCTTTTACCAGAAAAGAAAAAAGAACCAAAAGAGATTTTGGCGTTGCCTCGGATCGGGATTCCCAATAAAGGAATTTGGACGGAGATGCCGCTGCGTTTTGCCGTCAAGGGCAATCCGTTTATCTCACAACAAAAGAAAGCACAAATCGAAACGGATTGGGGATGGAAAAATGGCTAAACTGACTATGTTGGATTATTTAAACGAACAGTTGACGAAACACTTGAATGACTATGAGGTGGCACTGGATTGGGATATGAAAAACCATACGATTGAGTTAGTAATTCGGCTTTTTGCGGAAAACCCTGCTCATTTGACGATTGATGATGCAGAAGGCGTGGCGTCAGAAGAAGCAATCATTGAATTTGAAGACGGTATTTTACTGTATGATCCAAAAAAATCAATTGTTGATGAGGAAGAGTATTTGACAGTGATTCCTTATGAAGGGAAAAAAGGTGCGTCAAAGGCTCAATTAAAAGGAATGGTTGCCTATTTGAAGGATGTATTGGATCAAGGACAAAGTGATTTGTTGGACTTTTTAACGGACGAAGACCAGGAGGTTTTTGAATTGGTTTGGGAGCAGGAAAAATTTCTTGAAGCAATCGAAAAATACCCACAGGAGCAAGCCCTATACGTTCCTTATCCTAGCTATTAACAAAAAAATGAGAAGCAGACTAAATACGAACAAGGGAGCAAACCGATGAAATGGAATGAAGTAAAAGTGGAAACTGCCAGTGAGGCGGTAGAGGCAGTTGCCAACTGTCTAATGGAAGCTGGTGCCAGCGGAGTAGCCATTGAAGATGCCTTAGACGTCGCAAATTTTCAAAGCGATCCATACGGTGAAATTCTTGATCCGGCTACCTACACGAGTTTAGAGGAAGGGGCACTGGTAAAGGCATATTTTCCAGAGACCACTTTTTTACCGGAGATTCTGCCCGCTATCAAGGAAACCATCCGTCAACTCCCAAATTATGGGTTGGCTATTGGTAAAAATAAGGTGACGGTCAGCGAAGTTTCAGATACAGACTGGGCGACTGCCTGGAAAAAATATTATCATCCAGTGAGAATCAGCCGATATCTGACGATTGTGCCTAGTTGGGAAACATATCAACCGGTTCATAAGGATGAAAAAATTATCACTCTTGATCCGGGAATGGCATTTGGAACAGGAACCCACCCAACGACCCGCTTGACGTTGCAAGCGTTGGAAGTTGCACTGCGAGGCGGAGAAACCGTCTTGGATGTGGGAACTGGTTCGGGGGTATTAAGTATCGCCAGTAAACATTTCGGCGCAAAAACGGTTCAAGCTTTTGATTTGGATGAAGTAGCTGTCCGTTCTGCGAAGGAAAATATGGCATTAAATCCGATTGCAGCAGATGTCACTGTGTCCGCCAATAACTTGTTGGCAGGAATCACTGTGTCGGCAGATGTGATTGTCGCCAATATTTTAGCCGATATTATTTTACTGTTGATCCCAGATGCTTATCGGTTATTGAAACCAGATGGAACCTTGATTGTTTCTGGAATTATCGAAGAGAAGAAGCAATTAGTGATTGATAAAATGACGGAAGCCGGCTTTTTTGTCGATCAAATCTTTTCTCAAAAAGATTGGTATGCAATTCTCTTGAAGAAGACCGAGGAATAGCCATGCAACGATATATTTTAGATGAAACGTACCCAATGGCTACCATCGAATTGACTGGGGAACCCTACCATCATATCGTTCGGGTGATGCGGATGCAGGCAGGAGATCAAGTGTATCTGGTTTTTCGCAATCAAGTGACAATCGTTGCTGAAATCAGCGAGATCACCGAGAATTCGGTTTTTCTTGAGGAAAAACACAAAGAAGAACAGCAAAAAGAATTGCCCATTGCAATCACCATCGCCAGCGGATTTCCGAAGGGAGATAAGTTGGAATGGATCGTTCAAAAAGGAACAGAATTGGGTGCAGCCGGATTTATCGGTTTTCCCGCAGAAGCCTCTGTGGTGAAATGGGATCAAAAAAAACGTGAAAAAAAACAGCAACGTTTAGAAAAGATTGCCCAAGAAGCCGCCGAGCAGTCGCAACGACAAGTTCTGCCAAGCGTTGAGCTGATGGATCGGTCCTCTTTTTTTGCTACACTTGGAGAGTATGATGTGCTCGTGATTGCCTATGAAGAAGCCGCAAAAGAAGGCGAGCTAGCCCATTTGGCACAAGTGCTGCAAAAAATGAAAACCGGACAACAATTGTTAGCGGTATTCGGACCGGAAGGCGGAATTTTACCGAAAGAAATTGAAAGATTAACGGAAGCCGGCGGGATTCTTTGTGGGTTAGGTCCGAGAATTTTACGAACCGAAACAGCGCCATTGTATTTATTGAGTGCAGCCAGTTATCAATTGGAACTATTATCAAGGGAGTGAAAAAAATGCTTTTACGGGAACGAATCAGCTTGCGGATTCTTGATGCTGCAATGACCGACTGGGATTTTAAAGACTATCTTTTACAGCTTTCGGAAGAAAAAATCAAAGAAATCGTTGTTTTGCCAAGTTATTTGCGACGTGCCAAACAATTGCTGTCCTTTACGGATATAAAAATCGGTACCGTGATTGATTACCCGCTTGGTGTCGGGACGACCGGCAAAAAAGCCTTTGAAGTGGGGCAAGCTTTTCGGGATGGTGCAGATTTTTTGGAATTGACCATCAGCCCCGTCATTTTATTGGGAGCAGAAGCGGAAGAATTGTCTGACGCGTTGCGGGCACTTGCCGTAGCATGGGGTGAAATTCGCCTGCAATTGGATACGACAGGAATGAAAGAATTGACGAAGATTGAATGTGCACAACGAATCAAGAAATTAGGCTGGCGGTATGTGGTACTTGGCGAAGCTTCCACGATAGAAGAAGCGGTGCATAATGCTACAATTTTTGAATACGATGGCGGCAAACAACTGATTCTTCAAATCAATGTAGAAAAAGCAGATCCGGCGATAATCACAGAATTAGTTCAACAAGGAATCGATTATTTCGGGGTTCGCCAAGTGGATTTAGCAGATTTGTCTTTAGCCATTCAAAAAGCAGAGGAACATTGAAAAATGAAGTAAAACTATTGTATAATGACGATAATAATTTGCGCAGTACCGCTGATTAGTGGTACTTTTATTTTTCTTGTCAAAAGGGGGCTTACAGGATGTCAAAAGAAGTAATTATGTCAGGACCAGGTGTAATCAAATTGGTCGGACATTATATGAGTGACGAACATGTGGCATTTGTAAAAAAAGCGTTGGATTATGCAACCGAGGCCCACAAAGACCAGTTTCGAAAATCTGGTGAGCCGTATATTATCCATCCCATTCAAGTTGCTGGGATTTTAGCTGAATTGCGCATGGACCCGCACACTGTTGCCACGGGTTTTTTGCATGATGTTGTGGAAGATACGGAGGTCACCTTAGCGGATCTTAGTGAAGAATTCGGCGGCGACGTGGCCATGCTGGTAGATGGCGTGACAAAATTAGGAAAAATCAAATACAAATCCCATGAAGAGCAATTAGCAGAAAACCACCGGAAAATGCTGTTGGCAATGGCACAGGATCTGCGGGTAATCATGGTTAAATTGGCAGATCGTCTTCACAATATGCGGACATTGAAACATCTGCGAGAAGACAAGCAACGCCGTATCGCCAAAGAAACGCTGGAAATCTATGCCCCTCTTGCCCATCGTTTAGGGATCAGTCGCGTGAAGTGGGAACTGGAAGACACGGCATTGCGTTATTTGAATCCGCAACAATATTACCGTATCGTTCATTTGATGCAGTCTAAACGGGAAGAGCGAGAAGCTTATATCTCAACGGCAGTAGAAGAAATTCGTTTAGCTACTGAAGAATTGGATATTTTTGCGGAAATCTATGGACGCCCCAAACATATTTATTCTATCTACCGCAAAATGAAGGATCAAAAAAAACAATTCAATGAAATTTATGATTTGCTGGCAATCCGAGTGCTGGTGGATTCTATCAAAGATTGTTATGCGGTTTTGGGAACGATCCATACCAAATGGAAACCCATGCCTGGTCGCTTTAAAGATTATATCGCCATGCCTAAAGCCAATATGTACCAATCCCTGCACACTACTGTAATTGGCCCTTATGGCAATCCTGTGGAAATTCAAATTCGGACCCATGAAATGCATGAAATTGCCGAATTCGGGGTTGCAGCACACTGGGCTTATAAAGAAGGTAAGACGGAAAAAGTCAAACCAGATAAGATGACCCAACAAGTAGGCTGGTTCAAAGAAATTTTAGAATTGCAGGACGATAGCTATGATGCCTCCGAATTTATGGAAGGCGTTAAAGGGGATATTTTCAGCGACAAAGTGTATGTTTTTACCCCAAAAGGCGATGTTACCGAACTGCCGCAAGGATCCGGACCGCTAGATTTTGCTTATAGTATCCATACCGATGTAGGAAATAAAACAACCGGTGCTAAAATAAACGGCAAAATGGTACAGCTGGATTACAAATTAAAAAATGGCGATATCGTTGAGATTATGACCTCACCAAATTCGTTTGGACCTAGCCGTGACTGGTTGAAGCTGGTGGCCACCAGCAAAGCAAAAAATAAAATCAAACGGTTCTTTAAATCCCAAGACCGGGAAGAAAATATCAACAAAGGCCATGATTCTGTTTATAAATGTTTGCAGGAGATGGATTTTGTTCCAAAAGATATTTTGACGAAGAACAAATTGACGGAGGTACTGGAACGGTTTAATTATCAAACAGAAGATGATTTGTACGCAGCAGTAGGTTTTGGCGAAGTCAGTCCAACGACTGTTGCAAATCGTTTAACAGAAGAAGAACGTCGAGAGAAACAATTAGAAAAACAAAAGCAGCAAGTGAAAGAATTGATGAACCAACCGAAAAAAGAAGAAAAAATGAAGGTTCGTCATGAAGGTGGAATTGTGATCGAAGGGGTGGACAACCTGTTGATCCGCATCAGCCGTTGCTGTAATCCGATTCCCGGAGATAAAATTGTTGGGTATATTACCAAAGGACGTGGGATTTCCATCCACCGCAGTGATTGTCCAAATGTTCAATCGGAGGATGCTGAAAAACGGTTGATTGAAGTGGAATGGGAAGATACTTCCAATTCATCGAAGGAATACGATGCTGATTTGGAAATCTACGGCTACGATCGTTCCGGTTTGTTGAACGATGTGCTGCAAACGGTCAATTCCATGACAAAAAAACTGCAAAGTGTCGAAGCTAAAACCAATAAAGACAAAATGGCAACGATTCGTTTGACGGTTGGAATTCAAAATGTCAAACACTTAAAAACAATCGTCGATAAAATCAAACAAGTACCGGAAGTTTACAGTGTCCGACGAATGAAGGGGTAGAGAAACGTGCGAGCAGTTATTCAACGGGTCAACCAAGCCAGTGTAAGTATTGAAGAGAAGGTGGTTGGCGAAATCAAAAAGGGATTCGTTATTTTGTTGGGCATTCACGAAACGGATACCGAAGCCGATGTAGATTATCTCGTGCGTAAAATTTCCTTGCTGAGGGTCTTTGAGGATGGGGAAGGAAAAATGAACCGGAACCTTGCTGCAGCTCAAGGAAGTGTCTTGAGTATCTCCCAATTTACGCTGTTTGCTGAAACGAAAAAAGGCAACCGCCCCAGCTTTATTCAGGCAGCACGACCAGAACAGGCAATCCCGTTATACGAACGCTTCAATCAAGGAATCGCCGCTGCGGGTATCCCAATTTCTACAGGGGTATTCGGTGGCGACATGCAAGTCGCATTGGTCAATGACGGTCCGGTGACGATCATCATTGACACAAAGGAATAGAAAAAAACGATGGAACTTCATTTGAGGTTCCATTTTCTGTTTTTGGGAGTAGACGATGGGAACCTTTTCGCGGTACTATGAACAAAGGGAAAATTAGTATAAAAATGAAAAAAAGAAATGTGGGAAAAACGATGGATTATCCTTTATTACCGAAACAAATGCCGCAGCGAATCAAAGCGGTATGGCGTAAAAGCAATTATGTAACAATGGGAATTTTTTTCTTCGTGGGGATTGCAGGAGCTGCAGCTTTGGTCTGGTTTGATCAATTAAAAGGCGTTGGCGGATGGATTCTCCTTGGTTATTTTGTTATCCTTGCACTGATTTTTGCGTTATTGATGGCGCTGATTCCTTATCGTTATACATTTCATCGCTACGAGATCACCACAGAGGACATTGCCTTTCAAAATGGATTTATTTTCCGTTCAATCACCTATGTTCCTATGAATCGAATCCAACATGTGGAGACTGAACAGGGGCCTTTTTTGAGACAGGAAAATCTAATGGAAATTGTAATTCATACGGCGGCAACCAGCCATCATATCGCTGGTTTGGACGTGGAGGAGGCAATGGCTTTGCGGCAGCAAATCATTGAGTTAGTAAAGGCGGCGAAAGAGGATGTCTGAGAAAAAAAGATTTCATCCGCTGGCATTGCTGATTTTTTTGTTGCAGGGAATCCGGACGTGGTTCTTTTTACTGGTTTTGCTGGTCATCAACGGCGGTATTTCTACTCTTTATGGAAAATTGGCGGCAGCAGCAATGGTGGTGTTGATCGTTGGGTCGGCTGTGGCAAATTATTTTTCTCAAGCCTATCAAATCTCCTCGGAAAAAATCATTATTTATCAGGGAATTTTTCGGAAACACGAAATTGATATTCCCTATGATCGAATCCAAACCGTCAAGCAACGGCAATGGTTCTTTTTCCAGCCCTTTCATGTAGTTCAACTGCTGATCGAAACCGCGGGAGGAGAAGCCGGCAAAGCGGAAGCTTCCTTACCGGCAGTTAATGAATCCTTGGTTCACGTAATCGAAGGCTATCGTATTCGAGAAAAAGCAGGAGATGGTTCCGTTTCGGAAGGGGAAAAACCAACAAGTGTTAATGCAGAACCGGCACCTTCTTACGTCTATCAAATCACCAATGGACAAATCCTTTTGTTCGGTTTAACTGATTTGAGTATTTTAGCAGCAGCGGCAACCTTGATTGTTTTTCTGGATGATTTTATTCCTGATGATTGGATCAATCAAGCTGTATCCACCTCCGAAAGTTTATTGCGGGCTGGCTGGATTTTACTGTTGGCAGTGGCACTGATTCTTTTATTGTTGTTGGCGGCGGTTTCTATTGCCAAGAATTTTTTGCAGTATTACAACTTTAAAGTCAGCAGACAGGGAAAGACTCTGACGATTGAAAGCGGCTTATTGGAGCGGCGGATTCAAAAAATTCCTTTGCAAAAAATCCAAGGAATCAAAATCCGGCAGCAAATTTTACGGCGATTGTTTGGTATTTCCTCGGTGGAATTGTTGTTGGCCGGTGGTCAGGAAGAGGAAAACAATGTCAGTAAAAAACTTTATTTCTTACCGATTGTTTCTGATGCACAACTGTATGACAGTCTTGATTTCTTATTGCCGGAATGGGCTTTTAACCCACCAAAGATTCAGTATGTTTCCCGTAGAAAAATAAGGTACTTTTGGCGCTGGATTTTATTGGTGGCAGTGCCGGCGATTGGAATCGGCAGCTACTTTAATCGCTGGTTTGCGGTAGGAGGAACAGTGATTGCAATATTTTTATTGTTGATTGCTTGGCTGGAAGCCCACTATCAAGGGTACGCGCTGCAAACCGATACTCGCTTGTGTGTGCAGACCTTTACTGGTTTTTCAAAAATCCAAACCTTTGTGGAACGAAGAAAAATCCAAGCCTTTTCCGAACGAACCACTCGTTGGCTGTATCGGAAAAAAATCGGGCATGTCAGTTTCTGGTTGAAAACGGGAACCGCACCGGAAAAAGTTTCCCTAAGTTTTCTTGATAAGTCAGCAATTGATGAAATGAAACAACTCTTTTTGAAGGAAAAATCGATCAATCGTTACTAAGAAATCTGAAAAACCGGCGATTGTCGGTTTTTTTTGTACTCTTTTCAATCGAATTTCTTCTTTTTTCGTATATAATAATGGAATCAATCAAGCACATTGAAGAAAATTATCCTCTTAGAAAAAGCGGATGGCAATAGAAGAAGGAGAGCAGGATGAATAAATTATTTTACGAAATATTTCCAATTGAGGAAACAAACTATCTCGTGGCCTCCACCGAAAAAGGCGTAGCCTATCTTGGACTGGAAGAAGATATCGCAGAATTGGCTCAATTTTTCAAAGGCTATCAAGCAATTCCAGAAGCGGGGCACAGCCAAGCAGCAATTCAGCAATTAACGGAGTATTTTGCTGGAGAGCGCCAAAATTTTGATTTGATTTACGACTTTGTCGGTACACCTTTTCAACAAAAAGTGTGGCGGGAATTAGTACAGGTCCCTTTTGGAAAAGTGGAAACCTACAGCGAGTTGGCAAAAAAAGTCGGCAATGAAAAAGGAGTGCGGGCGGTGGCGAATGCAGTGGGGCGCAATCCGCTGATGGTGGTTGTTCCTTGTCATCGAATCGTTGGAAAAAACGGCACCTTCACTGGGTATCGTGGCGGAATTCCCCTGAAAAAACGTCTGTTAGCCCATGAAGGAGTAACGACAATCAAAGAGTAGCTCGAGAGAATACAAGACAGAATTCTCCAATTGTATTATAATGAATGCATTAAGTAAGCGCTTTTATTTTAATAAACTATTTGATTGGAGGCTACACCATGGCAACTGTCAAAACATTTTCAAGACCAAGCATTTCACCGGAAAATCCATTATTCTCAAGTTTTAAGACAATGATCGAATCGGCTTTTTACGGCAATAATGTGCAAACAATCAGTGAGTTGCAAGAAGCGTATCAGCTTGCAAGCCAAGCGCCGGGGACGGTCGTTACCGATATGCCGGTTCTGCACACGAAAGAATTGGGTTTGCCAACAGATGCAAAAGTGTTAGTGGCAAATGATGGAAAGATCGTTGGACGAACAGCGGCGGCTCGCCGCATCATCGGTCAACCGGGAATTGATGCGACCTATTATCAGGGAATTTTACGAGAAGCGCTGTATCAAGGTACGCATCGGAAATTTTATGCCAGTAACGTGGTGGTAGGATTGGATCCTGAGTTTATGGTTCAAAGTCACTTGATGGTCCCTGAAGGCTTTGAAATGAATTTCTATTCTTATTTGTTGAACTTTCAAATCGCTACCAAGGAAATCATGGATGTCTACCAAAATTCTTATGTTTATCCTGAAAACGATCTTTATCTTTACGCAGATCCTTACTGGACCCATCCAGATTTTCCAAACGGGTTGGCGCTATTTGATCCTGAACATAATGTAGCGGCGATTTTAGGGTTGCGCTATTTTGGCGAATTAAAAAAAGCGACCTTGACAATGGCATGGGCAACGGCCCACCGCAATGGCTTTGTCGCTTGTCATGGTGGGATGAAGCAGTACCATTTGGAAGACAAACAATATACGATGGCGGCGTTTGGTTTATCAGGATCAGGGAAATCGACCATTACTCTTGCCAAACATGGGGACAAATACAAGGTAGATGTGCTGCATGATGATGCGTTTGTCATTAGTAAAGAGGGCGGCACTACCACGGCGCTGGAGCCGGCTTATTTTGATAAAACCCAAGATTATCCGTTGACCAATGAGGCAGTCGATTATTTCTTGACTTGTCAAAACGTTGGAGTGACAGTCGATGAAGAAAATAAAAAAGTCATCGTGACCCAAGATATTCGTAATGGTAATGGACGAACGGTAAAATCCCGCTACGTGACGCCAAATCGGGTGGATCATTTGTCGGAAAAAATCGACGCAATCTTTTGGATTATGAAGGATGACAGTTTACCGCCTGTTGTGAAGATCGACGATCCAGTATTGGCTGCTGTTTTTGGATTGACCTTGGCGACAAAACGCTCAACGGCAGAAAATATCGTTGGCAAAGTAAACTTGGATCAATTGGTAATCGAACCGTTTGCCAATCCTTTCCGCTGTTATCCGTTGGGGCAGGATTATGCAGATTTTCGTGATTTGTTTGCGAAAAAAGATACTGCCTGCTATATTTTGAATACCGGATTTTTTGGTACGAAAAAAGTCACACCGCAGGTTACATTGGGAGCAATTGAAAAAATTGTGGAAGGCACTGCAGATTTTCGTGATTTTGGTCCAATGACGGCGATGTGTTATTTACCGATCGAAGGTTATGAGGTAGACTTGGAAAACAAGGACTATATTAGTCAATTGAAAAAACGAATGGAAAGCCGCTTAGACTTTATTTTGGCGCAAAAAGAAGCCAATGAAGGCTATAATGCCTTGCCGGAAGAAACGTCATTGTTGATTCAACATTTGATCATGGAGCTGGAAACATTGCAGCAAAATTAATCGATTGTCGTGGCAAGGATAGGGCAACTGGAGGAAGAAGAAATGGATGAAAAATTAGAATGGCGCAAAGAGCCTTGGTATAAAGCAAAGAAAAAACCAGAGCTTTTGACCTTGCCCCCACAAAATTATTTTATGATCGATGGCATCGGTGATCCCAATAAAGAAGATTTTCAACAACGAGTAGCCGCACTTTATCCAGTTGCTTATACGATTCGCATGAGTCAAAAAAATGCTTGGCAGATTCCTGATTTTCAGCTTTTCACTGTGTATCCTTTGGAAGGTCACTGGACGATCCAAGAAAAATATTATGGAGAAACCCAGTTGGTGAAAGATCATTTTGCTTACACGATGATGATTAAACAACCGGCATTCGTGACGTCAGAAATTGCCGCAGAAGCGTTAGCACGGGCAAAAACGAAAATCCCGGAGGAATTATTTCCGCTGATTCGTTTTGAAACGATTCCTGAAAAAGAAGTGGCACAAATCCTTCATCTCGGCAGTTATGATGATGAACCTGCAACTTTCGCTCAATTGGAAGAATTTATTGCGGCATCTGGTCATCAACGACTTTCAAAGGACCACAAAGAAATCTATTTGAGCGACCCGCGAAAAACCGCACCAGAAAAACTAAAAACAATTTTGCGGGTAGACGTTACAAAATAAGTTTCTCCTTTTGAAAAGTGTGTCTGGTTCGCTTCTTTTGGCGAAGCATGATAAGCTTAAATCATAAAGGAAAGGAGGCGCTTTCGCTATGCCAAAAGATTTAGATGATAAGTTGGAAAGATTAGCCAAACAAGCTAAAAAAGAAGACCCGTTTGATAAAATTGATGAGATGGAGAAAGAGCTGAATTTAGACGAAGAAATAGAGGATAAGTCGATGTTGGAAGATGTCTTAGAGGACACGCCTGCTGCCGCTGCAGATCAATTACGCCCGAAACAATAAATAATCGAAGTCCCTCTTGTGTGAGGGATTTTTTTTCAGCTCTTTTAAGTAAAAAATACTTAAAAAGGACTGCTTTTTGGGAAGTAGTTTGTTATACTTCATATAAAGCGATTACAACAAATGAGAATTGGGGCGATAAAATGGAAGAAGCATTGACAGTTTTGAGAAATGGATCGGATATTCGCGGCGTTGCCATTGCCACGGAAGAATTTCCAGCAACTTTGACACCTGAGGCAATGACTCAAATTGCCAATGGAATCGTTTATTGGCTGCGAAAAAACGATGAAGAAAAATACCTAGCTGGAAAGCTGATGCTTGGTATCGGACAAGACAGTCGAATCAGTGGGGATGATTTGAAGGCAGCTTTGGTGCAGCAATTGGTTTTGCAGGGAATCCAAGTCATTGATTTTCAGCTGGCGACTACGCCGGCGATGTTTATGAGTACCCGCTACCCTGAATTTGATTGTGATGCTGCAATCATGCTGACAGCCAGTCATTTGCCTTTTTATTATAACGGCGTAAAGCTATTTACAAGATCGGGAGGCGCAGAAAAAGAAGACATTCAAGTGATTTTGACTCATCCGCAGGTCAACGAAAACGGACAGGTGGGAACCGTCAAACAAGCACACTTACTGCCAAAATATTCGGCAGATCTGCTTGAAAAAATTCGGCGGAGCATTGGGGAGAAACAACCATTGCTTGGCTGGAAAATTGTGGTAGATGCCGGAAATGGTGCTGGCGGTTTTTTTGTGAAGATTTTACAAGAATTGGGAGCGGATACAACGGGCTCACAGTTTCTAACGCCAGATGGAATGTTTCCGAATCATATTCCCAATCCGGATAATGCTGAGGCAATGGCCAGCATCAAGGAAGCTGTTTTAGCAAATCAAGCAGATTTAGGAATTATTTTTGATACGGATGTGGATCGTGCGGCGGTAGTGACCGCCAGCGGGCAGGCGCTAAACCGCAACAATTTGATTGCAGTGTTAAGCAAAATTATTTTAAAAGAGCATCCGGGAACCAGTATCGTCACTAATTCCCCCACTTCCGATCATTTACGAAGGTTTATCGAAAACGCAGGTGGCAAGCAAGTGCGCTATATTTCCGGTTACCGTAACGTAATCAATAAAGCGATTCAATTAAATGAACAGGGAATCGACTCCCAATTAGCAATTGAAACTAGTGGACACGCAGCATTTAAAGAAAACTATTTTTTAGATGACGGTGCTTACGTGATTGCTAAACTATTGATGCTGCTTCCTGATTTAAAAAATCAAGGACAAACACTGGACACTTTGATTCAAGAATTGCAGCAGCCAGCTGAAACCGTGGAGGTCCGTTTTCCATTAAAAGCCGTAGATTATCATCAATTGGGAGAAAAAGTTATCGAACAATTAGGAAGTTGGAAGCAATCTGGCTGGCACATTGATTCAGAAAATGAAGAAGGGATTCGGATTCGTTTCGGCGAACCATTTGGCAATGGCTGGTTTCTTTTACGAATGAGTTTGCATGAGCCTTTATTGGTACTGCAAGTGGAAAATGATGTTGCAGGAAAGCTGTCGCTTATCTTGCGAAAATTGCAGGAATTTCTGGAACAATTTCCAGAAGTAGATCAGGAGAAACTGCTTTCAAAATTAAATTGACATCGTTTGCATTAAGGTGCATGATAAGAATAACAAGTGTAGAAACAGGTGGTTAGATGATTGTTGATGTGATTATTGGTTTGACGATTTTTACGTATGGGGTAAATTTTTTGGTCTTTCTCTATTTGAAGTATCGTCCAAAGCGGGATTGGCTGGAGCGGTTATCGATTTACTTTGGGGTAAATATGAGCTTACTGCTGGCAGATGGTGTCTTTTTATTCTTGGGAAAGATTTTTGAAGAAGGCATCTTGGTGATAGAATAAAATCTTAGTACAAGCGTCTGCAGGATTGTAGGCGCTTTTTTTGAACTTTTTATAAAAAAGCAAGCAGAGATTGGTGTTCTTCAAAAAAATTTGTTACCCTTAAACAAATGGCAAGGAGAGTCGAAAAAATGGCAAAAATCATGATCGTGGAAGACGAGAGCGTTATTCGTCAGCTTATTATGGAAGAATTGGGAAAATGGCAGTTTGAAACCTTTGGAACGACAGATTTTGAAAAAGTCTTTACAGATTTTGAAGCGGAAGAGCCACAGCTGATCTTGTTAGACATTAATTTACCGATTTTTGATGGCTATTACTGGTGTCAAAAGATCCGTGAAGTGTCAAAAGTACCGATTATTTTTATTTCCAGCCGCAATACCAACATGGATATGATTATGGCGATGAACATGGGGGCAGATGATTTTGTTACTAAACCCTTTGAGATTGATGTGTTGATTGCCAAAATCAATGCGTTATTGCGCCGATCCTACAATTATGCTCAAAACAGCAGTGAAACGCTGATTCATAAGGAGTTGACGCTGAATGTCGACAACAGCAGTGTGACTGTCAATGAAGAAGTGATCGATTTGAGTAAAAATGAATACCGTTTGTTGTATATCCTGATGAAAAATCACGGCAAGATTCTTTCCCGAGAAAAATTATTGCGGGCTTTATGGGATGACGAGCGCTTTGTGGATGATAATACCCTGACGGTGAATATCAATCGCTTGCGGCGGAAAATCGAACAAGCTGGAGTTGCTGGATATATTGAAACAAAGGTTGGGCAAGGCTATATTGTTCCGTAGAGGTGACTTATGCATATAAAAAACTATCTAAAAGATCGCTGGCTGCTATTTGTCGGCTGGGTGGTCTTCGTTTTATTGACTGCTTTTGTTTTATGGTTGGCACCTGATTTGCAAGTGGATTGGGGTACGCTCCTTTATCTGGCATTGTTAGAAGCCTTGGTTTTAACTTCTTTTTTGGTGGGGGATTATTTGTATAAGAAACGCTGGTGGAAAAAACTGCAAAGTGCAGATGGAGAAAGCACCATGCAAAATTATTTGACGGGTGCCCGCACCGAAGAAGAAAAAGTGCAACAGCGTTACATCAACCAACTGATTCGGGAGCATCAAGAAGCGATGCAGCAGGTCGTTGTCAATCAGCAGGAACAAAAAGATTACATTGATTCCTGGGTCCATGAAATCAAGGTACCTTTGGCAGCATCTCAACTTTTGTTGCGGTCGATTGAATTTGATATCCCTGATGACAAATACATGCAATTGGAAAATGAATTGGCAAAAATCGATGAATATGTGGAACAAGTCTTGTACTATGCCCGATTAGACAGTTTTTCCAAGGATTATCTGATTCAGGAATCGTCGTTAAAGGAAATTATTCAGCCGATCATCCGCAGTCAGGCGAATTACTTTATTCAAAAAAATATCCATTTTTCTGTGGAAGGGGAAGATCAGACCGTTTTGACAGATGCAAAGTGGATCGGCTTTATTTTTCGCCAACTTTTGACCAATGCGTTGAAATACACACCAACAAATGGAAAAGTGCTTATTTTGTTGAAAAAGGAACAGCAGGGCATCACGTTGCAGATGAAGGACAATGGTATCGGCATCCCTGAGGAAGATTTGCGGCGGATTTTTGATAAAGGCTTTACTGGCAGCAATGGACGATATAGCGAGACTCATTCAACAGGGTTGGGTCTGTATTTGGCAAAAAATTTGGCGGAACAATTGGGTGTGGAATTAACAGCCACTTCTACGGTTGGGCAAGGCACGACCATGAACTTGTTTTTTCCGGTGTTATCCTTTTTTCAGGAGCAAAAATAAAAAATCATGCGGCGGCATGATTTTTTTCTTGTCTAGCAAACGTTTTCGCTGATACACTAGCGGGGTATCTTTTAAAAAAGGAGAATATTATGGAACTAATTATCGCTTTGATCCCTATGTTTGCATGGGGAAGTATCGGTTTGGTCAGTGGAAAAATGGGGGGCAATGCTAACCAGCAAACGTTGGGAATGACCATTGGTGCCTTTGTTTTTGCGTTAGTCATTTTTGCAATCAATCAACCGACAGTATCACTTTGGATCTTTTTTATTGGTATTTTATCCGGTCTATTCTGGTGTGTCGGACAAAACGGACAGTTTCATGCGATGCAGTATATGGGTGTTTCGGTAGGACTACCATTGTCCACCGGTATGCAATTGATGCTGAACACAATCGCTGGAGCGGTATTCTTTAGAGAATGGACACAAACTCGGGATTATATTCTTGGAGTGATCGCGCTGGCTTTCTTAGTGATTGGGGCGTACCTGACTTCCCGTCGTGACCCCAATAGTCAAATCCAAAGCAGTAATAAGATGCTGGATTTTGGGAAAGGATTTCGTGTTTTAGTTATTTCAACAATTGGTTTCGGATTGTACACGATTTTGATTACTTGGGCGAAGATTGATCCAATTGCGATCATTTTACCGCAAAGTATCGGAATGTTATTGGGGGCTGTGTTATTCACGCTTCGTAAAATCCAATACGATAAATTTGTTTGGCGTAATACGACTTCTGGCTTGCTGTGGGGAATCGGAAACGTATGCATGCTGATGACGGTCCAAGTTGTTGGATTGGCTGTCGGCTTCTCCTTATCTCAAATGGGAATTATTATCTCTACTTTAGGTGGGATTTTCTTGCTGGGAGAACGAAAGACCAAAAAAGAAATGATTTATGTAGTTTTAGGTTGCCTTTTTGTTATTTTTGGTGGTATTCTTTTAGGATACATGAAGGCGTCTTAAAAAAGTTCGCCTTACTTAATTGGAGGGTGCTATGGATCTTTTCAGAAAAAAGGAAATCAAAATCGAACAGCAGAGCCACATGAAACGGAACCTTAAAATCAAGGATTTGATCATGTTGGGAATCGGTGCGATCATCGGTACCGGAATTTTTGTCGTAACAGGTGTTGCTTCGTCAGATATGGCTGGCCCCGCATTGACGCTTTCGTTTGTGTTAGCAGCAATCGTTGTTGGCTTATCTGGTCTGAGTTTTGCTGAATTTGCTTCACGAGTCCCGGTCTTAGGTGGACCCTATGCGTATATTTACGTGGTATTTGGGGAGTTCGCAGCGTGGATGACCGGCTGGTTTTTAATGTGTGAATTTTTGCTGGCAGTTTCCTCGGTAGCATCCGGTTGGTCCGGCTATGTGCAGGGCTTTCTCGCCAGCTTTGGAGTCGAATTGCCCCAAGCCTTGACTGCAGGCTACAACGCTGAAAATGGCACTTATATCGATTTAATTGCGGCACTGGTTATTGTTTTTGTGACTTTTTGGGTCAGTCAAGAAGCGAAAAAAGCTCTGCGTTTAAATAATCTGATGGTTTATGTCAAATTTGGTATTATTGCGTTATTCGTCGGGTTTGGTGTGTTCTTTGTTCAGCCGGAAAATTGGCAGCCCTTTATGCCATTTGGTTTTTCCGGGGTATTTGACGGTGCAGCCTTAGTATTTTTTGCCTTTTTGGGTTTTGATGCGGTGGCGATGGCGGCTGAAGAAGTAAAAGACCCGCAAAAAGATGTACCAAAAGGTATTATCGGTTCGATTGCGATTGCCACATTGTTATACATCGTTGTAACGCTGATTTTGACAGGGATCGTTCCTTATACTGAATTGGGAATCAAAGACCCGGTTGCATTTGCGATGCGCTATGTGGATCATGGCTTTGTTGGTTCGGTGATTTCAGTGGGAGCCATCTTGACCTTGTTGACAGTGACGATTTCTATGATGTATTCACTGGCACGATTGCTTTATGCCATCAGTAAAGATGGCTTGCTGCCAAAATTCATGCAAAAAATTGATCCAAAACATCGGACGCCTAAAAATGCGACGATGGCTGCTGGAGTGGTCGCATTATTTTTTGCTGCGGCATTTCCTTTGCAAATTTTAGCTGAATTGACGAACATCGTTGCCTTGGCCTATTTGATTATGGTTTCGTTGGGAATTTTAAAATTGCGGAAAATGATGGGACAGCCCAAACCGGGGGAATTCAAAATGCCGCTGGTTCCGCTGTTGCCAATCTTGTCGATTCTGACGTGTCTTTTTCTGATGTCTCGATTGAATAGCACGACTTGGTTGATCTTCGGTATTACCACTGTGATCGGCCTGCTGATTTATTTCTTGTATGGTTATAAAAATAGTTCGTTGAATAAATAAAAAAAGGATCGGTTTCTCTATTGAAAGAGAAACCGATCCTTTTTTTGCGGTTAATTGTGGTTTGAAGTCATGTCGAGTAATTTTTGTTTTAAATCTTCTTCCATATTGCCAAGCTCAATTTCAGCTGCCCGGCGTTTTTCTTTTCCTTCTTTTTGGATACGCAGGGTTTCTTGGATGGTTTCTACAAGGTCATTTTGCGTTTTTTGTAAGGTTTCAATGTCGACCAATCCCCGTTCGTTTTCTTTGGCCGTTTCAATGGCAGAAACCTTCAACATTTCAGAATTTTTCTTCAATAAGTCATTTGTCGTTTCTGAAACTTGTCGTTGAGCCGTCACGGCATCTTTTTGACGAAGCAAGGTCAAGGCGATGACTACTTGGTTTTTCCACAAAGGAATGGCTGTATTGATGGATGCCTGAATTTTTTCTGCTAAAGCCTGATTGGTATTTTGGATTAGACGGATTTGCGGTGCTTGCTGGATTGTTACTTGACGAGCCAGCCGCAAATCATGGGTCCGTTTATCTAAACGATCAAGAAACTGCGTATAATCGTTGGCGATTTGCGCATCCATTTGATCTCCGGATTCTCGGGCCTTTTGCATCGCTTCAGGAATAATTTTGGTTTGCAGTTCTTCCAGTTTCAATTCACCGGCGGCAATATAAATATTCAAAGCGTCGAAATAATCTTTGTTTTTATGGTAAAGCTGTTCCAACATCAGATTATCCTTTAAGAGGCCGTCTTTTTCTTTTTCTAATTTTACGGCGATTTTATCAATTTGGGCACCGATTTTTTGGTATTTTGCTGTGATTTCATAAATGGATTGCTTGACCTTGCCAAACACCCGTTGGAAAATATTGCCTTCTCCTGCGCGCAATTCGTCCGGATTGGCTTCTTGTAGTCGATACATCAACTCAGTCAATGAATCCCCCACAGGACCAATATCAGAGGCCTGAACGTGGTTTAGCATAGACTGTGAAAAGGAGCTGAGCTTTTCTTGGGCAACAGCGCCGTAAGTAATCACAGCCTGTTGATCTGTTGCATCAATCTTTGTGGCTAATTCCTGTGCCTGTGCTTGTCGTTCTGGCGGCAATTTATCAATCAGACGATTGGCTTTTTGCTGCTCTTTTAAGGCGTTGATTTCAGTTTGTTGGGTTTCTGTCAAGGTGCCGATTGGAGTGGAAAAGGGATTGTTCAGTAAATCATCTAGGGTTGTATCGACATCTTTTGTCTGTGGTAATTGTTCAGTCATTACTTCTCCTCCTAAGAGTGTTAGAATTTTTTTAGTTTTTTATTTTTCATTCGAAAAAAATCTAGCAAACCGCTAGATTTTTTGCTTTTAACTATTATCTCGTTTTAGGCTTTGTTTGGCAATCGAAAGCTCGACATCGATGTCATCTAAGTCATCAGCGACAAACTGTTGGTAGTCTTGACTAATCAAGGCTGCCATCTGATCGATAATCTGGGAACTTTCCTCGATTTTGTCGTAGGTTTCTTTGCTTTTGATTTCATGGCCGTTAATCTCGATAAATTTATTGGTAAGATCCACCATGTTTGGCAAATGCGTGTAAAGGAAGTGACTGGCTGAATGCAGTTTTTGTGGTTCCTTTACTAATTCTTTGAAAAGCGCCTTTGCCGCCCGCAATGTGTCATGCCGCAGATCGATTGCCTTTAACTTGGCATTGTTGTTGAGGTTGACTTGCAACTGTTCGATCTGCTGTTTGGATTGATTCATTGTTTCCCGGAAAAAAGCGATCTCGCTTTCGCTCATGCCATTTTTAAGGTAATGAGCTTCCTTTTCTTTAGAAAGCACAGGCAATTCTTCTTTTTTCACCACTTTATGTTTTCCTCTTAAACCGAAAAGAATCAATAAAATTCCGGCGATGATCAAAATACCTGGGAAAAAGCCGATCCCGCCATCTGTGGCACGAAAGATAAAACGAATACCGATCACGATACCGATTACAGCGAATACACTAAGTATTCTTTTTCTCATTCTCTAACCCTCCTAAACAATAGTTGAGTAGTTTCTCTCTTATCAACTTTACATTCTCATTTTAGCATGTAAGCTGAAAGAAAAAAATCAGACTAGGGATTGATTTTTTCAATTTAGGAAAATCATAACCTTTATGGTAAAATGTAACGCAATGAACGGAAAAATTAGGTATACTACAAGCAAGCGAAACAATAGAAAGTAGGGAAAAGAATGCTTTCCTTTGAAGATTTTGAAGAAAAAACGATCAAGCGAACAGAAATTTTTAACGGCAAAATTATCGATGTTGCGGTGGACGAGGTGCAACTTCCCAATGGCGAGACAGCAAAGCGGGAATTGGTTTTTCATCCCGGCGGCGTAGGAATCATTGCCATCATTGACGAGAAAATGCTTTTTGTCAAACAATTCCGTAAACCGCTGGAACGGGTGATTCTGGAAATTCCGGCTGGGAAAATTGATCCGGGAGAAGGCGCTCATCCTGAAGAGACTGGAAGACGGGAATTGGAAGAAGAGACCGGCTATCGTGCGGAAAAAATGGTACCTGTGGCGGCGATGTATGTATCACCGGGATTTGCCGATGAGCTGCTGCATCTTTATCACGCACAAGGTTTAACAAAGATTGCGAATCCTTTACCGCAAGATGAAGATGAAGTGCTGGAATTATACTTTTTGACTTTGGATGAAGCCAAGCAGGCGATTGCCGAGGAACAAATTTGTGATGCCAAAACACTTTTTGCTGTTCAATACTGGGAACTTGAACAATTAAGGGGGAAATAAAACGATGCCAAAAGAGCCCTTGATTACCCGCACGGAATTACGCAAACGACGGGAACTGGAAACAGAGGAAACACCTCAGCCACAAAAAACCAGCAAACAGGCGGCAAAAGAGTACAAAAAAGAAGAGAAGGAAATCTCAAATTTTTATCGCAAGGAAAACAAAAAAAATAAACCAGTTACCAAAACACGAACGGGGGAAAAACAAAAATCCCGTGAATGGAACAATTTTTTGATGAAAGCTATCATCATTGTTTTTTTACTATTGGTAGTTGTCATGTTGCTGGTCTTTTTATTTTAGGAAAATCGAGAAGACGGAGGAGAAGGACAGAATGAAAATCGGGATTATCGGAGCAATGGAAGAGGAAATCAAGGGACTACGGGAAAAATTGGAGGCACCAATCTTTTGGGAACGGGCGAATGCTTTGTTTATTTCAGGAACCTTAGGACCTCATGAAGTGATCGTTGTTCGCTCCGGCATCGGCAAGGTGGCTGCATCAATCACCACCAGCCTGCTGATTCAGCAGTACGGAGTAAATATGGTAATCAACACAGGCTCTGCCGGCGGAATCGGTCAAGGATTAGCCGTAGGAGATTTAGTTGTTTCTGAAAAATTGGCTTACTTTGATGTCGATGTCACTGGATTTGGGTATGAGCTTGGGCAACTGCCAGGCGGAATGCCTCTGTATTTTGAAGCCAGCCGCTATTTGATTGCTGAAATGACTAAAGTTGCAGAGGCAAGACAGCAGCGGGTAAAAAAAGGACTGATTGTGACAGGAGACAGTTTTGTGGATCATCCAGAGAAAATCAAGCAGATTTTATCGATCTTTCCAGATGCATTGGCGTGTGAAATGGAAGGGGCTGCGATCGCTCAAACGGCACAGCAATTTAATATTCCCTTTTTAGTGTTGCGGGCAATCAGCGATACCGCCGATCACGAAGCCACTCAAAGTTTTGATGAATTTATTGAAGAAGCCGGCAAACGTTCTGCCGAATTAGTGATTGACTTTGTAAAGCAGTTGAAATAATTTAACAAAAAAATGTAACCAGTGGGGCAAGAAACAAGACGAAAAAATTTTTTAGGAGGAATTGCAATGAAGGCGTTACTTTCGATTGATTATACCTATGATTTTGTTGCGACAGATGGAAAATTGACCACCGGAGCTGCTGGGCAGGCAATCGAAGCCACCCTCGTTGCTCGAACCCAAGAATTTATCCGCCAGCAGGCGTTTGTTGTTTTTGCCATCGATGCCCATGATCCTACAGACAAGTATCATCCTGAAAACCATTTGTTTCCGCCACACAATGTGATTGGCACAAGTGGACGGCAACTTTATGGGAAATTGGCTGAGGTTTATGAAGAAAACAAGGAACAGGTTTATTGGATCGATAAACGGCATTATTCTGCTTTCAGCGGGACGGATTTAGATATTCGCTTGCGGGAACGGGGCATTACCGATCTTTATTTAACCGGTGTTTGTACAGATATTTGTGTGCTGCATACTGCCGTGGACGCCTATAACTTAGGTTATCAACTGCATATTTTTAAAGAGGCGGTTGCCAGCTTTGATCCAGTCGGTCATGAGTGGGCTTTGCGGCATTTTGCGCAAACTCTTGGCGCTGAGATCATTGATTAGTCTAAGCATTATTTTCGAGAAAATCGTTTTTCTCCCGTATACTTAAAAGAAAAGGGGGAATCAAAATGAGTATTCTTGATCGCTTAAAAGATGGCTTTGATATGTCCGATATCACCGGGATTATTTCTGACTTGCAAAAGGAAAACATTGATTTAGGAAATTTACTGAACAATAATTTTTTGAAAAAGTACACAGATTTTAGTCAATTGGATGATTTATTAGGAAAACTTGGCATTCAACATGCGAGTCAACTACCTGCTTTTTTGCAAAACCCTAAGAAAAAGGAAGAAGCGGATCAAGTGGTCAACGACCATTCGCAATTTTCTTCATTGGCAGAGATGATCAAAAAGGCGATGAAACAATAATAAAAAAGTGCTGCAGGAAATGTTGGAATTTCCTGCAGCACTTTTTTGTAAAGCAATGGTTTACCAGATGTGGACCCGTTTTTCTGGAGACAGATACATGGCATCCTCTTCTGTAATATTGAAGGTAGTGTAAAAGTCATCCAAATTTTTCACTTGAACGTTGGCCCGTAATTTGGCTGGTGCATGGACATCAATGGACAACAACAATTGTTGGTATTGTTCCCGTGCTTTGGTCCGCCAAATTTTTGCCCAATTGGTAAAGAAATCTTCCAAAGAAACATCCGCTTCTTTTTTTGCAGCTTCTAATGCACAGCTTAGACCGCCCGCATCTGCAATATTTTCTGAAACGGTCAAGGTTCCATTGACTTTACCCCCAGCAAAAGAGATGCCGTCAAATTCAGCAATCATGGCTTTGGATAGATCTTCAAAGTGGGTCAAATCTTCTTTTGTCCACCAATTATTCAAATTTCCGAATTCGTCAAATTTTGCGCCATTATTATCAAAGGCGTGGGAAATTTCATGGGCGATTACCGCACCGATTCCACCATAGTTGGCACTGGAGGATTGCTCCAAGCTATAAAATGGTGCTTGCAGGATTGCTGCTGGAAAGACGATAATATTTTTGAAGGGATGGTAATACGCATTGACTGTTGCAGCGCTCATTTCCCATTCTTTGCGATCTACTGGTTTATGGAAACGGCTGAAATTGTCTTCTCTGACCAAACGGCTGAAAAAGCGCGCATTTTCCACTAACGTACCGCCGTCTTCTGCCGGTTTTGTGATAAAGGCATCGTAAAGTTCAGGAATTCGTTCCGGATAGCCAACTTGGATTCCCAATGTCCCCAGTTTAACCACCGCTTTTTCCCGTGTATTTTCACTTAGCCAAGTATTGTTTTTCAACCGATTTTGATAGATTGCAATCATGGCTTCTACCATGTGTTCCACATCTTGCTTCGCCTTTTCTCCAAAATATTTTTTGCCGTAATAGTCACCTACTACTTGGCTAAAGCGATTGGTAGCTAAATAATACGCCGCTTTTTGTTGAGGGGCCGCTTCATCGATTCCTGAAAGATAGCGGCTGTAAGTACTGCCAAGCTGACGTAAGTCTTCGCTTAAAATGCTGGTATAAGAAAGGCTGACTTGAACCAAAAGCCAATTTTTCATCAAAGCAAAGGTTTCGGGATTAACGATTTGTTGAAATGCAGCAAAGTATTCTGGTTCGGTGACAATGATTTCTCCAGGTGTGTCGTGAACGAGGTCATTGACTAATTTTTTTAAATCAAGTTCTTTCGAATAGGCAGCAAATTCGGCAATACTTTTTGGATTATAATTTTTGCTGTAATCGGCATTTTCTTCCGAGCTGCGGACATGGGGAACAATTGAACGGTCAAAGGCCAAAGCATCAGCAACGATTGCAGCTGCTTCTTCGTTGGTTTTGCCAAATTTTTCTAGAATACTGACGGTCATTTCAGAAAAGACTTTTAATAATTCAGGTCCTTGGGGATGATTTTCTTCATAATAGGTTTTGTCAGGTAAGAACGTGGATGCTGGATATGCGTAAACCACGTTGGTTTGTGTATCTTTCATATCTTGGTCAACGTCCAAAGCAAAAGGCAACGGCATTCCTTCCAGTACCCATTCTGGAAATTGCTGATTTAATTCCTCAAGTGAATTTAATGCAGCAACTTTTGCCAATAACGGTTTGACTGGTTCAACGCCTAATTTGTTACGGGTCTCATAATCGTTGGCAAGTTTATAAAATTCAATCGCATCTTTCATACGTCCGGCAGGGATTTCTTTGGTTCCTACAGCCATTTCGGCAAATTCTGCCATCAATAATTGTTCGATGTCTTGGACCAGATCCTGAAAACCGCCGGTAGCTGGTTTATCGGCAGGAATTTCAGCCGTTTTGACCCATTCGCCATTTACATGATCATAAAAATCTGTTTTAACTAAATCTGTCATTCTGGTTACTCCTTCGTAGCGCATAAATTTTTTTGAGTCGATCTACTGGATTACTGCAAATCGGTTCCGTGTTTTCTCTATTATCGTACACCTTTAGTAATTTAACAAAGGAAATGAATGCTTTTTTGAGAATTTTCTAAAAATTATCAAATGCAGCGACAATTTTTCTGATGGTCGTCAGATTTCGAGAAGTCAGCAAAGGTTTGTATTTTGCTTTTCCCAAAACTTTCCCACCAAAATTTTTGGTGGTTTCCCCTTTTTTGACGACCCAAAGTAGGTCATGCCCACTTGTTTTTTTGAGACATTCATAGGCATCGTGAGGAAAGGTTTCAAATTCAGCCACTAATTCAGGATATAGCTCGGCGTTAGTGAAGAGAACCATTTGATTGTGGGTTGCAGGGACGTCGGTGACAATGTCATGAAGCAATTCTCGGACTTCACTTTCTGTGCGAATCAATCCAGAAATCGGCGTTTGAAAATGAGCGCTCAAACAGTCAATGACTTGTTGCAGTGCGGCATCTGCCGGTAAGGTCGTTTGGATCAAAAGGTTCCCGGTGGCTAAAATTGTTTGTATTTTTTCAAAAGCTAGGGGCTGTAAGACGGTTTTCAGCTCGCTCATTTTAATGGTCAAGCCCCCCGTATTGATTCCCCGCAGAAAAATGGCGTAGTTCATTGGATAAATCTCCTTTAGTGATGTTTCTTGTAGTATAACAAAAATCAAAAAAATTTTTATCAAATGAGTCCGAATAGCAGATTTTGCGGTTTTTCGTTATAATGAGGAAGATGTTAACGCTGTTTTTTCAAAAGTAGAATGGCCAATCGTTTATGAAATTTTCTATTTGAAAAGGATACGATCAAATGAGAAACGAGGGAAAACAATGACAACAAATGAATGGATAGGAATACCCGAAGAACGTTTTTCTCGGTATCGTCGTTGGATGACGCCTAGTGGTTATCTTTGTGGTACTTATGCAGCCGCGGTTTTTTTAGCTTATTATCAAGATTATGTTGATGAAAAGATTATTCCAGCAAATCTTCGGAATAAAAATGCTCAAACTTCGAAATCGTTGATCGATATTTTGCACTTACTGATTCAGCCTCATGGATTGCCAACTTTGCCGATCCAAGTCGGGTATGGATTGTCTCGCTATTTTGATTTTTACAAACTGCCTTATCGGGCACGAACAACCATGCTGGGAGGTTGGCACCGGGCAACGAAACGAATCGATCAAGGCCGTCCGGTCATTTTGGGCTTGATGAGAGGGTTAGGCAGCAGTTACGGCAATCATTGGGTGGTTGCCTATGCTTATTTGGAAACGGAAGATGGTCAGCGTTTTTTCAAAGTCCATGATAATTGGGGAGACCATCGCAAAGTCATTCCTGCTGCTTGGATCAATGGAACAATTTCGCTCCCGTTATAAAAATTTCATGAAAAGTATGGTAGAATAAGCAGAAGTGAAACGAGATTTGTCGAAGCAAACACAATCAGTGGTTTCTCACTGAGGACAAAAAACTTTTTGGAGGCAAAAATGGTTGAGAAATATCAAGACGATTCATTGAAAATTTTTAGTTTGAATGGCAATCGTCCCCTTGCAGAAAAAATCGCAAAAGTGTTCGGAACAACTTTAGGTCGCTGCTCTATCAAACAATTCAGTGATGGCGAAATTTCCATCAGTATCGAAGAAAGTGTGCGGGGCGCCCATGTGTATTTGATTCAAGCAACGAACAAGCCTGTGAATGATTATTACATGGAATTGTTAATTATGATTGATGCAATGAAGCGTGCCAGCGCCAAAACCATCAATGTGGTGTTGCCTTATTATGCTTACGCCAGACAAGACCGGACCGCTAAACCCCATGAACCGATTACGGCTAAACTGATTGCCAATATGATTGTGGAAGCCGGTGCTACCCGCGTGCTGACATTGGATCTGCATACCGTGCAAGTACAAGGATTTTTTGATATTCCGGTAGATAATTTGTTTACCATGCCGCTTTTTGCCCATTATTATCGCAAACGGGGTATGACGGGGGATGATTACGTGGTGGTTTCGCCAAAAAATTCTGGTGTGCAACGTGCCCGTAGTTTGGCAGAATATCTGGACACGACGATCGCAATTGTTGATCAGGAAGAAACCGAAGAAAGCGAAGGCTATGTTATCGGGGATGTTCAAGGGAAAAATTGTATCATGGTAGACGATATTTTGAATACCGGTGAAACAATGGCAAAAGCCGCAGAATTATTAAAGGCAGCCGGCGGAAAAGAAGTCTATGCCTGTGCTTCTCACGCATTGCTTTCAGAAACCGCAAAAGCAACACTTGACCAAGCACCAATCGCAGACATCTGCGTCACCGATTCCTGTTGGACGGCGGACGAACGCCATCCGGAGAAATTGACGTATGTTACCTGCGCACAATTGATGGGAGAAGCAGTCAAACGCATCCATGAAAACACCCCAATGAGTCCATTGTTCAAATTGGAGAAAAAGGATTATCAGTGAGATTAGATTTTGTTTCTTACTTTTTGACTTTTGAATAGTTTAAATGAAGATAGATAAACGGAACAGGTTTATTTATCTTTTTTAATACATAGAATTTTTTAATGAAATCATAAATTTAATAGAATTCTAAAAAAAATCAGCTATTATAGTGATAATGAGTAGGAGGTATTCAGTTGTTGAGAGAAGACTTATTGAGATATATAAAAAATCAAACTTTCTTTTTTGATACTAGTAATGTAAGCGATATTTTTACTGCGAAAAATATTGCTGAAAAATTTAATGTAAAGAGAAATACAGTAAGTCATCATTTAAATCAGCTTGTAGAAGAGGGAGTATTAGTAAAAGTAAATACTCGTCCCGTTTATTTTTTTTCTAAGAGTATTTTTGAGAATCAGAATTACCCATTGGAAAAAAGTATTTATCAAAATTTAAATGAAATAGCTGAAGAAAAGCCGTTTTTTGATAAAAAAAAGGATTTTTTTTCGAGTGTTATCGGAAGTCACGGAAGTTTATCTTATACAATTGAACAGCTGAAAATGGCTGCTCTGTATCCTAATGGTGGATTGCCAGTATTCCTTTCTGGGGCTAGTGGTACAGGTAAATCTTTTTTGATAACACTATTTCATCAATACTGTATAGCAAATGATGTCTTAGAAGCTGAGGCACCTCTTGTTACTGTTAATTGTGCTCAGTATGCAGATAATCCGGAACTTTTAACTAGCAGCCTTTTTGGTCATGTCAAAGGCGCTTTTACAGGTGCAACGGAAGATCAAAAAGGTGCATTTGAAGCTGCAGATGGAGGATTATTATTTCTTGATGAGGTCCATCGATTGAGTGCAGAAGGTCAAGAAAAGCTTTTTACCTATCTAGATAACGGGGTAATACATCGAGTTGGTGACAGTACCCAATCAATCAAAATTCATTGTCGTTTAGCATTTGCTACAACGGAAGATAGCACCAGTACATTTTTAACCACATTTTTAAGAAGAATTCCTGTTCAGATACCAATTCCAGCGCTTAATGAACGAACACAATCAGAAAGAAAGCAGTTGATTCTACAGTCTTTTTATCAGGAACAAAAAATAATTGGGAAAAAGATGTCGATTTCACCTAAGGTAATCAATATTTTAATGAATCGGAAGTATAAAGGAAATGTCGGAGAATTAAAAAATCTTATAAAAATTATTGTAGCCAAAAGTTTTGCAAATTCTCAAAGTAAAAAAGAAATAGCTATAACTATCCATATGATTCCAACATACCTGTTATCATCAACCAAAGAAATTTATGAATCGGGTATGTTAGCTCCAATTATAATTGATGGGAGTAAAGAATTTGAGACTCTACTTGAAGAAAACGAACCTGAATTGAAATGGATTGTACAAATTTATGAAAAAATTCTTTTAGAATATGTAAAAAATGATCGGCGTTTAGAGTTATCAGCTCCCAAACTTTCAAAAGAAATCGAACGTCTTTTTGATCATTTATTATTTGATGTTCAAAAAGATGGACAACATAATATGATGTTGTTTATTACTCAACATGTACGACAAATGTTGGAAACAATCGAGAATTCGTTTCAAATTAGTTTTAATGGAAGTATTGTATATGCAATCAGTCATTATCTTTTTCAAAGGCGAGATGTCGACTGGGTCCCAGAAGAACAAGAAAAAATTCTTCTGATTGAACAATTATTAGCAGATATCAGACACAGATTTCCTAATAGTTATCAATATGCTGAACAGATTTTAGTTTTGGTAAAAAATACGCTGGATATTGAATTATCAAGTATGGACCGGATTATTCTTTCAATTTATATTAACAATTCAGGGTATTCTAAAGAAAATGCCCATCCAAAAGCTATTATTGTAGCGCATGGTTATGCGACTGCTAGTAGCATTGCGAATGTAGCGAATCGTTTATTGAATGAGTTGATTTTTCAGTCTTTTGATATGCCTTTAGATGTAACTCCTAAAAAAATAGCAGAAAATATTACTCATTATATCGAAAAAAATGATATATCCAATGGTTTGATGATCTTATTTGACATGGGTTCACTGAAAGAAATTTATCAATACTTTCCTAAAGATATCAAAGCCCCAATTGCCATCATGAATAATGTAACGACCGGATTAGCCATTGCAGTAGGTGAAGTAATACAGAAAAGAAATAATATCACGGAAATTCCAACACTTGTAGAAAAGGTTCATAAAAATAGATGGGAAATTATTCTTCCTGAATTAGACAAAGAAAAAGTTTTGATAACCACTTGTTCAACAGGAATTGGAACAGCTGTGCAAATAAGTAATCTTTTAGAAAAAAGTATGCCAAGCAATTTAGAGATTAAAATTATTCCTTGTGAATATAAACAATTAACTAATCCAACTGAATTCGAAAAAATGTTTGAACCATATGACATCATTGGAATAATTGGTACAGACAATCCAAGACATAAAGGGGTTCCTTTTATTTCATTGGAAAGATTAATTTCTGGAAAAGGGACAGAAATACTGCTAACTTGGGTTAAAAATGATTTGAACAAAGAAGATTCTACTTATTTTAATAATCAAATGATTCGAAACTTTTCTTTGGATCAAGTTATCCAATCTGTGACGATTTTGGATACTGAAAAGGTAATCGCACAAATCGAATTATTTATGAAGCGATTAGAAGAGCTATGGAATATTCAAATCAGGAACGATCGAAAACTTGCACTTTATGTACATGTAAGTTGTATGATTGAACGTCTTATTCGAAATGTTCCCATTGATTCATACACTGGTCGTGACACTCGCCATAAGTGTCATGAAAAAGAGCTATCGGAGATAAAGGATGCATTTAGTGTCGTGGAAAAGGTTTACAGTGTCCGATTACCGGATTATGAATTGTTTTATATTTATGATGTTCTTTTTGGAAAGACTGAATTAACGGAAGTAAATAGTGAGTTCTAATAATTGTTGAAAGCGTGCCACTAAGTTTGGCACGCTTTTTGCGTTTATTAGGGTGTAAGTGAGGTGAACAGTATTGGAGAGAAAAGTAGTTTTAGCTTCTCATGGGAAATTTGCATCAGGAATTTTAAGCTCATTAGAATTAATTTGTGGAAAAAATAAAAATATTAGTGCTTTGGATTGTTACTTGGAGGAAACTTTTGATTTAACTCGGGCAGTTGCTGAATTAATAGCTGAAAATCAGAAAAATGAAATTATCATAGTTACAGATATTTTTGGTGGTAGTGTGAATAACGAGTTTTTACGTTATATTGAGAATCCTAATTTTTATTTGATTGCTGGATTAAACTTACCATTTTTAGTTGAGTTAGTTACTCAACTTGAATCGACTGGTACGATTACAACAGTTATTCAACAAGCGTTAGATAGCGCAAAGAAATCTATTCAATTTTGTAATGAAAGTATTCAAAAAGAAATAAAAGAAGAAGATTTTTAGGGAGGAAAAATAGATGATTTTATTGACACGAGTAGATCACCGTTTGTTACACGGACAAGTTGCCTTTTCATGGACACAAAATTTAGGTGCCGATTGTATTTTAATTGCAAATGATGATGTACCCACGAATGATCTTCGAAAAACAACGATAAAGTTAGCAAAGCCACAGGGAGTAAAATTGGTTATTAAAAATATTGAAGATTCAATTGCTGCCCTAGAAAGTGGTGTAACAGATAAATATAAATTATTTATTGTCGTTGAATCAGTGGAGGATGCGTATCGTATAGCAAAAAATTGTCCAGATATAACAGAAATCAACTTGGGAGGAACGAAAGTAAGAGAAGATACTAAAAATATTTCAAAGGCAATCAATGTTACTTCGAAAGAATTAAACTTATTAGATGAATTAGTTTCTCTTGGGAAAAAAGTAGAAATCAGACAAGTTCCTAGCGATAAATTGCTACTCTATAAAGATGTGAGGTGAGAGTATGATTGATAAATCAAAATTCTCTGGAATGAATTACTATTATCGTAATTATCCGATTGAATATTTCTTTCAGTCGTTAAAAGAAAATGAAATTGAAAATTTTGAATTATGGACTTGTACTCATCATTTTGAAATTGATAATTTACATTACCAAAATGTAAAAGATTTTAAAAAGAAGTTTGTAAGTAATGAATTAAATATTATCTGTTTGACTCCTGAACAAAGTAATCCCAAACCCTATAGTTTAGCGGCAAAAACTCCCAAATTGATAAATAAAGCCAGAAATTATTTTAAAAATGCCATTGATGCAGCTAATGAACTGGAAAGTCCAATAGTATCTATGAATTCTGGTTGGGATTTCTATTCAGAGAATCCTTCTGAGGCATGGAAGCGGTCGACTGATTTAATGCGAGAATTGGTGGAGTATGCAGAGCTAAGAGGAGTAAAAATGACACTAGAAGCGCTGCAACCTGAGGAATCTCACCTAGTGAATACAATTAATGAATTAGTTGCGTATTTAAAAGTTGTAGACCATCCAAACCTATTTATTAATTTGGATTTAGGAGCTATGGCACGTTCTCATGAAACAATTAATCAATATTTTGAAACCTTCAAAGAAAGAATCATCCATTGCCATTTTGTTGATGGAAATCCAACTGGCCATTTAGCTTGGGGGGATGGAACGAGGAATATGGAAAGCGATTTGCGAGAGTTTGAAAAAAATTCATATCAAGGTTATTTCACCTTTGAATTTGCAAATTCAACCTATTTTTTGAATCCTAAAGCTGTAGATAAAAATGTGATGAATGCAATAAAAAAAATAAATAGGAGGAATGAAAATGAGTAATTTAACAACAGCATTATTAATTGGCTTAGTTGGATTTCTTGGACCAATGGATTTTGCGATAGGGTCTAATTTGCTAAATAGACCGATTATCATGGGACCATTAGTAGGACTGATTTTAGGTGATTTTACTCAAGGGATAATTATTGGTGCTTCCTTAGAACTTATTTTTATGGGAGCTGTATCTGTAGGTGCATATCTTCCACCGGATGTCATTGTTGGTGGAGTTCTTGGAACAGCATTTGCAATAAGCCTTGGAAAGGGAATCGGTGCTGCTGTAACTATTGCCATGCCAATTGCTATGCTGTCTCTTGCTATAGGAAACTTGTTAAGTATCGTATTTCCGATGATCGCACATGTGGGGGATAGGTATGCAGAGGAAGGGAAAGCAGGGGGAATTACTGGTGCACTGTGGTCAGTAGGTTTAATAGAATGTTTCCGTCGAGGAGTACTTTGTTTTGTGGGTTATTACTTAGGAAGTACAAGAATCGAGCAAGTTTTGGATATGATTCCACAACCAATTATTGACGGTCTTGAAGTTTCTGCAAATTTACTTCCGGCGATTGGGTTTGCAATACTATTACAAATGATTTTGAATAAATCAATTTTGCCGTATTTCTTTTTAGGATTTTTATTGTCTTCGTATTTGAAAGTACCAGTACTTGGAGTGGCACTTTTTGGGTTAATTCTTGTATTTATTATGTACAATAACAAAGCAAATACACAGCAACCTATAGCAACAGACGGGGAGGTATTGGATGATGACGACTTCTAACAATGAGAAGAAAGTAACTAAAAAAGATTTGATCAACATTATGTGGAGATCGTTACCGATGGAATTTGGCTGGACTTATGAAAGACAAATGCACTTGGCTTTTGCTCATATGATGGCACCATTAATGAAAAAGCTGTACGGAGATAACAAGGACGAATATGTTAAAGGGCTACAAAGACATATGGAATTTTTTAATTGTACGCCGCAAGTTGTACCATTTATTGGTGGTGTTGTTGCATCTATGGAGGAAACAAAAGCAACGACAGAAAATTTTGACGAATCGTCCATTAATTCTATCAAAACCGCTCTGATGGGACCATTGTCAGGTATTGGAGATTCAATATTCATCGGAACTATTCGAGTCATCGCCACAGGATTAGCTGCTTCACTTGCAAAAAGCGGCAATGTACTCGGTCCAATTCTATTTTTACTGATTTATAATATTCCAGGTTATGTTCTAAGATATTACGGTGCGATTTTTGGTTACAAATTAGGTATCGGGTATCTAGATAAGATTGAAAAGTCTGGAATGATGGATACATTTAAAAATGCTGCCTCAATTTTAGGAGTTATGGTTATTGGCGCCATGACAAGTAGTATGGTTTATATCAATATGGATATAAAAATAGGTACTGGAGAATCGACCGAGACAATGCAAAGTATTCTAGATGGTGTAATGCCAGGAATGCTGAGTTTAGCTGCTTTATTCATTTTCTATTATTTAAATAAAAAGAATGTAAATGTTTTGTGGCAAATTATCGGTGCAACATTTATCGGAATCGTATTAACTTATTTTGGCGTATTAGGTGTATAAAAAGGAGAGATAAAAGATGCTAAAATTTAATGAAGAAAAACAAATCAAGGATATCCAAGGTGCTTTAGAATTACGTTCAAATGTCGAAAAAATTGTTGACGAGGTATATAAAAAGGGTTTTGATAATATTTATTATTTAGGTATTGGCGGAACCTATGCTTCTGCGATGCAGGCAGTAACGTATATTAATGGAAAAAGTAACTTACCTGTTTATGTACAACATGCAGCTGAATATTATACTACTGGGAATCAACGCTTGACGAATAAATCATTAGTTATTTTATCTTCAGTTACCGGGACAACCCAAGAAGTTGTTAAAGCAGCAAAGGAAATTGAAAAAGTTGGTGCTACACTACTAGGCTTTGTTGATGCAGAAGGTAGCCAACTTGCTGAAATATGTGATTATGTCATCACCTATCCAGCACCAGGCACAGAGCAAATTAAGTTTTTTATGGTTGCAGATCGATTGATGAAGAATAATAATGAATTTGAAGACTATGAAGAATATTATGAAGAATTAGATAATCATTTGGCTGTTGGTTTAGTTGAAGCAGAAAAGCAGGCAGATAAGTTTGGACAAGAATTTGCTGAAAAACATCGCCATGATTCTATGCATTATTTTATTGGAGCAGGGAATCAATGGGGAGCTGTGTACTCATATGCGATGTGCTATTGGGAAGAACAAAGTTGGCTTCGTTCAAAATCAATTCATGCAGCTGAATTTCTCCATGGAACATTAGAAATCGTTGATGAAACGACGCCGGTTACAGTATTTTTAGGTGAAGATGAACAACGTCCTTTATCTGAACGAGTAGCTAATTTACTTCCACGGATTTGTGGGGATTATACCCTAATCGATTCCAAGGATTATCCTGTAGAAGGAATCAGTGAGAAATATAGAGGAAGAGTGTTATCATTTTTACTAATGCATTGTGTTACTCAACGAATTGATGCACATGTGGAAAAATTGAATTGTCATCCGCTTGATATTCGCCGTTATTATCGTCAATTTGATTATTAAAGATGTTTAAAGCTCGATAAATTAAATCATTGTTAATTAAGGAATCTAAGAAAGCTGCATAAGTTTTCTTAGATTCCTTGTCTTTTTTTACAAAATAATCAACCAAAAGATAAAGTTTCACAACGAGTTTCCCTGAGTCTATCTAAATTCTACGATTTAGGTCATAACTGTTTATACCGATCGACAGATACTGGCGAGCCGTGGTGAGTTATGCAGCAAACAGCTCAAGTTGAAAAAAAGGAAGAATCGTTTGAAAAGTTGGTTGATCTTTGGTTTCCCGTCCATTCTGTGCTAGAATGTGCCTAGTAAAAAAAGAAAAGGTGAAGGCAATGGAACACATTTATTTAGATCATGCGGCGACGACACCGATGCATCCGGAAGTCGTTACGGAAATGAGCCGGCTGATGCAGGATGTCTTTGGCAACCCTTCAAGTATTCACAATTATGGTCGGCAAGCCCACGAACAATTGGAAAATTTTCGGCAGATTATTGCGAATAGTTTGACCGTTAAACCCCATGAAATTATTTTTAACAGTGGTGGAACAGAAGGGGATAACACAGCAATCATTAGCACGGCCTATGCACGAAAAGAACAAGGTAGACATTTGATTACGACAGCCATTGAGCATCCAGCGGTGTTGGAAGCCATGCGCTTTTTGGAAACGCAGGGCTTTGAGGTCACCTATTTACCTGTCGATGAAAAAGGGCAGCTTCATGTATCAGAGTTGGAAAAAGCATTACGGGAAGATACGATTTTAGTTTCAGTCATGTACGCTAACAATGAGACGGGAAATTTGCTGCCAATCAAAGAAATTGGCGAGCTGTTAAAAGATCATCCAGCTATTTTCCATACAGATGCTGTGCAGGCGTATGGAAAAATTCCGCTGCATCCCTATGAAGATGGGGTTGATCTGCTAAGTATCTCCGCCCACAAAATCAACGGACCAAAAGGGGTCGGCTTTTTATTCAAGAAAGACGGTATCAATATTCCTTCTTATCTTCATGGAGGAGAGCAGGAAGAAAAACGTCGTGCAGGTACCGAGAATCTGGTGGGAATCGGCGGTATGGCAAAGGCCGTAGAAATTTTGACGCCTGAAAAACAAAAGGAAAACGCAGAAAAGTATCATGCTTTTGCGGCACTTCTTTTTCAAGCATTGGATGAAAAAAAGATTACCTATCAAATCAACGGAGACGAAGAACACAAATTGTCTCATGTATGGAACCTGACTTTTCCGGAAATTGCCAATGATTTATTATTGATGAAACTGGATTTGAAAGGGGCGGCGATTTCTACCGGTTCAGCATGTACCGCAGGAAATGTGGAGCCTTCCCATGTGTTAGAAGCAATGTATGGTACTGACTCGATGGCAATCCATCAATCGATTCGAATCAGTTTTGGCTTAGGCAACACCAAAGAAGCTGTTGCAGAATTTGCTGCGCTGTTGGCAAATACTGTTTCTGCATCCAAATAATTTTTCTTTTTTAGAGTTGGGCTGGCAAATCTGTTATAAAACTTTTATAATTAGAGGAAAGACTACTAATTTGAGGTGAAAAAATGGCATTCCAAGAAAAAGCGACAGTTTTAGGAGCAGATATTTCTTACCGAATCAATCCTTCTGCCAAGCGTTACACGTTGCGAGACAATGGTTTTACAGAAACGAACGGTGGCAATTTTCAATTGATCCGTCCGCTAGAAGCAACACCGCAAAGCAAGGAAGGCTTAAAGCTGAAAATCACGGTTTCCGAAGATATCAAAACTTTAAAGATGTCGGTAACGACTTCCAACGGATTGAAGGCCGTCAATATTTTTAAAGATGAGAGTCATAAAATGCTGCAGGAAAAATTTTATTTCCTGATGGACGGTTTTATCAGCCGGGGATTATTTGAAAAAGCATAAGACGAAGCAGTTCTGAGAAATTTCTTGGAGCTGTTTTTTTGCTTTCATTTTTAGGGAGGATTATTTGTTTGAATTTGTCCCCTACCGTATACTTAAACTGAGGTGATAAAAAATGAAGAGAATCCTATTGAACGGGACACCGCATTTACCGATTGGGCTAGGAACGTGGCACATGGGAGATCAAAAAAACAAACGAGCAGCAGAGATCGAAGCCCTGCAAACGGGTCTGGCACAAGGCGCAACGATTATTGATACGGCAGAAATGTATGGAGAAGGCAATTCAGAACGCTTAGTGGGAGAAGCCATTCAGCCCTTCAATCGAAAAGAGTTGTATCTGATTTCAAAGATTTATCCTTGGAATGCCTCATTGCAAAAGCTGCCCAATCATCTGGAGGCAACCTTGCAACGTTTGAATACTGATTATCTGGATTTGTATTTGCTTCATTGGACAGGAGAAATTCCTTTGGCAGAAACGGTTGCGGCGATGGAACAAGCCCAAAAAGCCGGAAAGATTTTGCGCTGGGGTGTTTCTAATTTTGATGTGGCAGATATGGAGGAACTCTGGCAGATTCCTGAAGGGAAAAACTGCCTGACCAATGAAGTGCTGTACAATCTGGGCAGTCGTGGGATTGAATTTGATCTTTCGCCATGGATGCGAGAAAAAAAGCTGCCGTTGATTGCTTATTCCCCAATCGCTCAAGGAGACAGTTTGGGGAATGATTTCCAAAAAAATCCGGTTCTCCTAGAAATTGCACAGGCACATCAATGCTCTGTTTTCCAACTGTTACTTGCCTGGACCTTGCGAGACAACCAAACGATTGCTATTCCACAATCTTCCAATAAGGAACATGTATTGGATAATTTGCAGGCAGCAGAATTGGAGCTGACAGAAGCGGAATGGCAAAAAATAGATGCTACCTTTCCAAAACCTACGACAAAACAGCCTCTTGCTGTGTTATAGGAGGAAAAAGCGATGAAATTTTTTACCGGTGATACCCATTATTTTCACGACTCGCTTTTAGGAAAAAACGATTTTGCTCCCCGTTTGTTTAAAACAACGGAAAAAATGCACGAAACGATGATTCACAATTGGAATTTAGTGGTGGAGGATAAAGATACAGTCTATCATCTCGGCGATGTCGCCATGCATCCAAACTATGAGGCGGGTTTTCCGGAAATTTTAGCAATCCTCAGCCAGTTGCGGGGAAAAATTGTTTTTATCAAAGGAAATCATGATACACGGGATTTTTTTAAGTATTTGGCTGAAAATGATCCGAAAACAAGTACAGGTGAAAATAAATTTGCCTTTGAAGATGTGGGTGTATTATTGAAGTTCAATCACCACCAATATTATTTGACCCATTACCCGATGTTGTTGGGAACCACCAAAAATATTCGCAATCTTCATGGGCATATCCATCATTACAGTGTGCCGATTCCAGAAAATATAAATGTTGGCGTGGATGCACCGGAGCTGAATTTTTTACCGGGAAAAATGCCTTTTGGAACACCGATTTCTGAGAATCAAATCGATCAGATTGCTGCAGAAAAAGCAGCAGAGTTGGCGAAATTACGCTGAGAAATGCTTCCTGCTTTCTAAAAATATCCAAAGAAAATCTTCAACAAGTGAATTTCTCACCGTTCTGTTGTATAATGGCAGATACTGAAAAGTTGCGACCTTCAAATCGTAGAGTTTTCGGAATCTAGATTGAAATGATGGTGAGAACATGGCAAACAGCCAAACACGTGTGGTTGTCGGCATGAGCGGCGGGGTAGACTCGTCGGTAACGGCCCTTTTGCTGAAAGAGCAAGGGTACGATGTCGTAGGAATTTTTATGAAAAATTGGGACGACACGGATGAAAATGGTGTGTGTACGGCAACGGAAGACTACAAAGATGTAGCCAAAGTTGCGGCACAAATCGGAATTCCTTATTATTCGGTGAATTTCGAAAAAGAATATTGGGATCGGGTATTTGAGTATTTTCTGGCAGAATATCGTGCCGGCAGAACCCCAAATCCAGATGTAATGTGCAACAAAGAAATCAAATTCAAAGCCTTTTTGGACTATGCGTTGGAATTAGGTGCAGATTATGTTGCGACAGGTCACTATGCACAAGTCGAAACAGATGAAAACGGCGTGGTGCATATGCTCCGTGGCGTGGATCAAAACAAAGATCAAACCTATTTTTTAAGTCAATTGTCTCAAGAACAATTAAGTAAAACCATGTTTCCTCTTGGAGGAATGGAAAAATCAGAAGTTCGAGCAATTGCAGAACGGGCGGGTTTAGCAACCGCAAAGAAAAAAGATTCTACAGGCGTTTGCTTCATCGGTGAAAAGAATTTCAAACAATTTTTAAGCAACTATCTGCCTGCTAAAAAAGGCAAGATGATTACCCTTGACGGGGAAGAAAAAGGCGATCACGATGGGTTGATGTATTATACCATCGGACAACGTCAAGGCCTTGGAATCGGTGGTGGCGGTGCCTCCCACGAACCTTGGTTTGTGGTAGGAAAAGATTTGGCGACGAATACTTTGTATGTGGGTCAAGGTTTCCATCATCCAGCATTGTACGCGGATCGTTTGGATGCCAGCGAAATTCATTTCACCACTAACGGAACAAAGGAAACAGAATTTAAGTGCACGGCTAAATTCCGTTACCGTCAACAAGATGTTCCTGTGACTGTTCGTTTACTTGAAGGCGATCGGGCGGAAGTGATTTTCGACGAACCTGTACGAGCAATTACTCCGGGACAGGCTGTTGTATTTTACGATGGCATGGAATGTTTAGGCGGCGGGTTGATTGATCACGCCTACCAAGCAGAAAAAGTATTGCAATATGTATAAGTAGAAAAACGTTCCAGAATCTTAAATTCTGGAACGTTTTTTTAGTGATGCTCAATCATTTCTCTTTTGTCTTCTGATAAATCGTCCTCTGCTTCGGTAGATGAAACAGCACCAGACTCTTTTTTGATTTCCGCAGTATTGTGTCGAACCAATAAAAAGTTGGCTAACACCAATAAGGAAGTGGAAACGAAAACCCCACGATAGCCCAGCATACTGGAAACGGAGGAACCAATCAGGGGACCCACAACATTTCCGGTAGCCTGAAAGGATTGATTGTAGCTGAAAATTCGACCGGCAGCTTGGTGAGGAGAATATTTAGTGATTAAGGACTGGACTGCCGGTAGCAAGCAGGCGTCAGAAATACCAATCAAAAAGCGCAACCCCGCCAATTGCCAAACGTTCGTAACAATCGCCATTGGCAGATAGACCACCATCGCCATCAATAATCCGATTGCCAAGATACGCTCACTGCCGATTCGATCTCCTAATCGCCCGAAGCGTGGAGCCGCAATCAACGTAGCAATACCGGGAATTGATGCGATTACTCCGCTGATTAAGGTGACGTTTCCGTGTCCGTGGAGTAATTGTCGAATGTATAAACTGATAATCGGACTGATGGAATTATTTGAAGCTTGAATAATCATTGTAGTGATAAACATACCGATAATGACATGGGGGTACTTGAGATTTTTTAAAATTGCTTTTGCCGGTTGCATGTCCTTTTTTTCTACCGGGGTAAATTCTTCATGAACCATAAACAAACTGAGCAGAAAAACAATGAATAAAATGCTCGATGTGATGAAAAAAGTTGGACGATACCCGAATGCCGAAGCAGTGATCCCTCCTAAAAGAGGACCCAGCAATGTTCCAGTAACGGAGCCGGTTGCCAACGTTCCCAGCACTTGCCCGCTTTTTTCTCGTGGTGTCCCGGTGGCAACCAAAGCAGTGGCATTGCTGATGTAGCCAGAAAAAATTCCTTGCAAAAAACGCAACGCAACCAATTGATATACTGAAGTAACAAAGCCCATTAAACCGATTACCACAGCCATTCCTAAAGATGCCCGTAGAAGCATCAACTTACGTCCTTTTTGATCGGCTAATTTGCCCCACCAAGGAGAGATGATTGTGGTGACTAAAAACGTGGAAGAAAAAGTGATGCCGCTCCAAAAATTTAATTCTTGATTGGAAAAGTGACCTAAAGTATCTATGTACAGCGACATGAAGGGCATGACAAGACTAAAGCCGATTCCAGCCATAAATGTACCAAACCACAAAACCTGCAGATTTTTTTCCCAAACAGCCCGCGGACGATACAACTGGTATTTAATTTTGTTGATCAAAAAAAAGCCTTCTTTCTTAAATTTCTGCCTTTATAGCATAAATCAGAATTTTCTTTCCGGCAAGTCTCAAAATTATGGTAAACTATTCTTTGTAGGAAAAAATTAAGAGAATCGCAAGGAATTTTTGTAAGTAAGGCACATTTCTTGCTTATAGAAATGTTAGTGAGTAAGATGAACTCGTAAAACAAACGGGGAGCGATGAAATGTATCAAGTAATCATGATGTATGGAGACAATGAACCATGGTGGTTTTTCGAGGATTGGCGCAAGGATATTGTCAGAGAAGCATCTTTTGCGACCTTTGAAGAAGCCCAGGCTTTTTTTGAGCATGAATGGTATCTCCAAAAGGATCAATTCAGCCAAGTAAATGGCAAACAAAATTATCTCTTTGCTTTTTGGAATGAAGGAGACGAACGCTGGTGTGAAGAATGCGATGATTATTTGCAACAGTATACCGGCTTGGCTCTTTTAAAGGATTATCAACCAGTAGCAAAGGAAAGCGGAAAGGAATTTTATGAAACAATTAATTCTAGCGGAAAAGCCAAGCGTTGCCAAAGACCTAAGCAAGGTATTGGGCGCTAATCAAAAATACAAAAACTATTATGAGGGACCCAATGTTATTGTGACTTGGGCCCTTGGTCATTTATTGGGTTTAAAAATGCCGGAAGATTTAAACAAAGACTGGCAAACTTGGCAAATGGAAACATTGCCGATGATTCCTAAACAGTTGGGTATCAAACCATTACCAAAAACCGGGCATCAGTTAAAAGCCATCAAACAATTGGCACAGCGAAAAGATGTTAGTGAAGCTGTAATCGCCACCGATGCTGGACGGGAAGGGGAATTGGTTGCTCGTTGGATTTTAGAGTGGGTGCGTTTTGATAAACCGGTCAAGCGGTTATGGATTTCTTCGCAAACCGACAAAGCCATCAAGGAAGGCTTTCGCAAGCTTGCTCCGGCAAAAAACTACGATACATTGTACCAGTCAGCAATTGCCCGTGCCAAGGCAGATTGGCTCGTAGGCTTGAATGTGACGCGGGCGTTGACAGTGAAATATCAAGACAATTTAAGTGCCGGTCGGGTGCAGACACCGACCTTGGCATTGGTGCGGGAGCAAGAAAAACAAATCGAATCCTTTCGTCCGCAAACCTATTATGTTATCGAATTAGCGGTAGGGGATGAAACGGCGCGCATGGTGCAAAAAAATCCCTACCAATTAAAAGAACGGGAAATCGCACAACAATTGGTAAATCAAATGAGTCAACAAAATGGTCGTGTAGAAACGGTGGAAGAGAAAGTCAAAACGGAAGCTGCACCATTGCCGTATGACTTGACAGAGATTCAACGAGAAGCTAATTCTCGTTACGGCTATTCTGCGAAAAAAACCTTGTCACTGGTCCAAAGTTTGTATGAAATCCATAAAATCGTGACCTATCCACGAACAGACAGCAAGTATTTGACAGAAGACATGAAAGATACGATGCAGGAACGTTTGCAGGCGGTTAGTGATTTTGCGCCGGAAGTCAAACAATACCTTAAAAATCCACGGGTCGTTCAGCAAAAAGTGTTCAACAACAGCAAAGTTTCAGATCACCATGCGTTGTTGCCTACCGAGCAGCGCCCCCGCTATGAAAAATTATCAACCGATGAACAACGTATCTACACGATGATTGTACAGCGCTTTTTGATGCTGTTTGCGGCAAATCATAAACGGAAACAACAAAAAGTAACGGTGTCTTTTGGAAAAGAAAACTTTCTTTTTACCAATAACACTGTGATCGAAGCCGGATGGAAGACAGAAACCGTCAAAGAACACTCGGTGGATTGGCAGGAAGGGCAGCGAATCAAACCGAATTTTGCCATCAAAAAAGAATTGACTTCACCACCAAAACCATTGAATGAAGGTACGCTTTTAGCAAAAATGGAAAAATTCAATCTTGGTACGCCAGCTACACGGGCGGAAATCATTGAAAAATTAATCAAATCGGAATTGATGGAACGAAGCAACAGCAATCTGACAGTCTCGCCAAAAGGCAAACAACTCCTATCTTTAGTCAATCCTTCTCTGGTCACACCGGAATTGACGGCAAAATGGGAAAAGGAACTGGAATTGATCGCCAAAGGCAGTTATTCCAGTCAGAAATTTTTGCAGCAGATTGAAAAAGATACCCAACAATTAGTGAAAGAAATCAAACAAAGTGACAGCACCTACCAGGATTTTTCTTTGACCCAAAAGAAATGTCCGGAATGTGGTTCCTTTTTGAAAGAAAAAAATACCCGAGACGGCAAGATTTATGTGTGTTCCAATAGTGAATGCAGCTATCGCCGCCGCAAAGAGCCTAAGCTATCCAATCATCGTTGCCCGCAATGCCATAAAAAAATGGAAATCATTGAGGGGAAAAACGGTTCTTTCTTTAAATGCAAATTCTGCTCTATCACGGAAAAAATTCCTGATAAAAAAGAGCGCAACAAAAAAGTCAGCAAGCAAGAAGAACGTCGCCTATTGAAAAAAATCAACCAACAGGCAGAGCCGGAAGAAAGTCCTTTAGCCGCTGCTTTAAAAGCCGCTATGGAGAAGAAATAGACTAAAAAAGCAGTTGTTCCTACCGATTGATGGGAACAACTGCTTCTTTAATTAATTTGAGATTGAAATTGCTGATAAAACAGTCCTTTTTGTGCCATTAATTCTTCAAAGGTGCCAAATTCATGACAGCTACCATTTTTGATGACTGCAATTTTGTCGGCGTCACGAATCGTTGACAGGCGATGGGCAGCAATAAACGTCGTTTTGCCTTTAGTTAATTTGTTTAAGGCTGTTTGGATTTTCTTTTCCGAAAGATTGTCCAAAGCAGAAGTTGCTTCGTCCATGAAAATAATTTGAGGAGAACGAAGCAATGCGCGGGCAATTGCCAAACGTTGCCGCTGTCCACCAGAAAGTTTGTCACCGTGCTCCCCAATCTGTGTATGCAAGCCATGGGGGAGTTGTAAAACTACTTCCCATAAATTTGCAGTTTTTAAGGCGGTTTCAATTTGTTTTGGGGAGATATTTTTTAACCCGTAGGTCAGATTTTCTTGGATGGTTCCTGAAAATAAAATCGTATTTTGCAAAACGACGGCAATGAAGCGCCGATAAGAACGCAGGTCTAATTTGTTCATTTCCTGTCCATCTAAAAGTAATCGCCCTTCGGAAGGTTGAATAAAACCAATCAATAAACTTAAAATCGTTGATTTTCCGGAACCAGATTCACCGACTAAGGCAATCGTCTCACCCGCCTTTACGGTAAAGCTCAACTGTTCTAAAACTGGCTGAGGGGAAAGCGGATAGGAATAACCGACTTGCTGAAAGGTAAAGGCACCAGAAACCCTCACAACTTTTTGTTTGCCGCGGTAAGTTTCGATTTCACCTGAAGTCAAAATTTCCCCAATTGAACGAACCGATTCCATTCCCTTTGAAATGGTGGGAATCAAAGTAATCAAGCTGGAGACGGAATTGACGACTGTTGTGAAATAGGTTTGATACAATACGACATCTCCTGCTGGAATTCTTCCTTGCAGCGCCATTGAGCCGGTAAAAACCAAACAGAGCAGTTGGAAGGCCTGAAAACTTGCCCAACTGACAGAACCAAATGTCGATTGCAAAATATCCAGAGAGAATCCTTTTTGATAAATTGCTTGAAAATGATTTCCCAAGCGTTGCATTTCAGTAGTCTCTAAGGCGTGTGCCCGCACGATTGGCGCTAATTCGATGGCTTCGACTACTTTAGCAAATGTGTGTTCCATTTCCTGTCGAAAGTCACTATTTTGTTTTTTAATTCGCTTACGAAAAAAAACAATAATTAAAGCTGCAATCGGTACGGTCAATAAAAAGAAGAGAAAAACGATGGGGCTTTTGTACAAAGTAATCGCCAATGCCACCACTAAATTGATCAAGATATTCAGACTGCTGGAAAAAATTTGGGAGGAGAGGGTTTGGACCGCTTCGACATCCCGCATGATTTTTGACTGCAGCTGACCGGATTGGAGCTCCTTTTGGTAAATAATCGACAATTCCTGCAATTTTTCGATCAAGGCTGCCCGCAAATTTGCCTCCACTTGCCGAATGGAGAGACTTTGAAATTTGATATGAAAATAATTCGAAAAAATATTTTGCCCGACTAAAAAAAGCATTACCAAGGCATTGATGTAGATGGTTTGCAACTTGCCGTCTGGAGCAATTGCGGCATTGATTACATTGGCGATGGCAAGAGGCATCACCCAAGCTGGAATGTGTTTGATTAGAAACAATCCGCCGGACAGCGCTAATTTAGGATAGTTTCCTTTATAAAGGTAAAGGAGTGTTTTAAAAGGATCAGCAGTATTATTTTCGAAACTTTTTTGAACAGGATTCATCAGACGAAAGCCCTCTTATAAAACATCATAGTGTCGTCGCAGTACTTCTAGCGCATAGGGGAGATGATCTTCTGTGGTTGCTTCCAAACTGGCAAACATAGCAGGACGTTGATGTTTTAAAAACCGCAGGACTTCTGTATAATCCATGCGCCCGGTTCCCACTGGTACAATCTTGATTTTATTGTCTATGACTTGAAAATCTTTTAAGTGGACAACTTCGATGACATCCTGTAAATCTTCCAATGCCTCGGCAATCACCCGTTCCTGTTGCAAGTAATTATCTGGACGCATCAAATTAGCCGGATCGAAAATGATTCGCAGGTTGGGAGACTGCACTTCCTCCACTAAGCGTTTTGCTAATTGACTGGTGTATAATGGATGGTTTAGTCCGGCTTCGATTCCCACCATCACTTGGAGATTTTCTGCCGTTTTGACCATTTCAATCACAGATTCTCGAGCAGCAACATAGGCTTCTTCGGTAAAATTTTCTACAGTATAGCCTTGTGTGACACTACCGGTTTCTGTCCCAACCAAAGGTGCATGAAAGGCTGCTGCCAATTGCAGGTGGTGCTTGAATTGGTCAACTGCCTGTTGCCGAATTTTTTTATCACGGGAAGAAATATTGACGTAACAGCCTAAAACGGAAAGTTTGACTTCTTCTTTTGCAAAGGTATCTCCTAAAAAGCGGGCAGTTTCTTCGGTAAGTTTGGATAAATCAGGCACTAAATTGGGAAAGGATTTCTTTGGGGCAAAGTGGATATTTTTTAGTTGATACGTTTTTAATTTAGTGACCAGTTCCGCAGGGGTTGATGCAACAAGATCGTGGGCACGAATCCCCAGATTAAATGTAGACATGGCTTCTCCTTTTTAGACTTTCTTTTAAGGGACAATCCGTTTTTTGTAACTCATCGACCACTAACTGAGCAATCCATTCTGCTCCGGCTTCGTTTAAATGGGTATTGTCCTGAACACCTTCTGGATAAGTCGAAAATTCACCAGGTGTACCGTGAAGATAAAGCTTCTTTGTTTCATCTTGTTTTTTTTGCTGGAGACTTTCCTGAGATTTAGTAAAAAGATCCAACAATAAAATTTTTTGTTCCAGCGCTAGTTGTTTCATGGCTTCTGGGTAATCACCAAGTGTCAGTGGATCAAGCGTGCCATTTGGCAGATACATTCGGCGGGTAATCGAAGTCAAAAAAATCGGTGTTGCCCGTTTTTTTCGGGCAACATCGGCAAAAAGCTGTAAATTTTTCTGATACGTATCGAAAGGGTTCGTTCCTCGAGTGGGATCCTCTTTTTGATCATTATGTCCAAATTGAATCAAGAGATAGTCACCTGTTTGAATTTCTTTTTCAATGGTTTTCAAGCGTCCTTCAGCAAGAAATGATTTGGTACTCCGTCCGTTTTGGGCATGGTTTTTGATAGTTATTTCAGAGGTGAAAAAATCGCCTAGTTTTTCTCCCCAACCGGTTTCCGGTCGCTTTTCGGGGATTTTTTGTGCTGCGGTGGAATCACCAGCAATAAAAATTTGAGTCATGGGTTCCTCCCTAGAAAATGTTTTAAGAAAAGACTAGAATTGTCGCAGCCATGTTTCGGCTAGATGTACCCATTGATAGGAAGGGTGGGTAGGATCATCCATCCCTAATCCATGGGGACCGGTTGGAAATAAATGCAGCTCGTAAGAAATGTTGTGTTTGCTTAACGCAGTGGCAAGAGACAAACTGTTTTCTACTGGAACGGCTTGGTCGGTGACCGTGTGCCAAATAAAGCAAGGGGGCGTATTTGAGGTAACTAACTGATTCAAGGAGTAATCTTTTTTCATCAGAGGATCACCATAAAATTGCCGGGCACTTCCTTCGTGGGCAAAAGAGCCGTTGACAAAGGTAACCGGATAGGCCAAAAGCAGTCCATCAGGTTTTTTCTCTCCAATCATTCCTATGAGACCGGCAAGATGGCCGCCGGCAGAAAAGCCAACGGCGACAATCTTGTCGATTTTTGGATCAGTGCGTAATTGTGCCATCACATCAGCCACTTCCTCTACTACGTGGCTGGGAATGAAGGGATCAAGCTGATAGGTCAAGATTGCGGTATGCCATTCCTGCGTTTGGCCCCATTTACTAATGGTGGTGCCTTCTTTTTTGATTGCAAGATGCTCGTAACCACCACCGGGGAAAATCAACAGACAGTTGCGTTTTTCTTCGTCGTGGTAGCACAAATGCAAACTGGTTTCTTTGGGCTTTTGAAAGCTTGGGTCTTTTTCTAAGTGGTCAATAAACAATTTCATTGCTTCGCCTTCTTTGATTAAAAATGAAAGTAGTTGGCAGCGTTGTGGTAACTGATGGCTTCCACTAAGTTTCCTAAAAGTTCTTCATCTTCCGGTGCTTCACCACGAGTGACGATTTCACCGATAAATTCACAAAGGACCCGACGGAAATATTCATGACGGGTATAGGAAAGAAAACTACGGGAGTCTGTCAGCATACCTACAAAGTTTTGTAGCGCACTGCCATCAGCAAATTGGGTCAATTGGTCCCGCATACCAGCTCTGGTGTCATTGTACCACCAGCCGGAGCCCAGCTGCAGTTTGCCGGCAGTTTCTTTTTGGAAGCAGCCCATTAATGCCACCAATACAGGGTAATCATTTGGATTTAAGGAATACAAAATCGTTTGCGGCAATTGATCTGTCTGTTCCGCACGGTCCAATAATTTTTGCAACGGAATGGTTAGGGAAAGATCGTTGATGCCATCATAACCGGTATCCGGCCCTAATTGGGCAAGCATCGCTGTATTGCAATTACGGTACGCATGAATATGTAGTTGCATGGTCCAACCATGTTGATGGTAGGCTTGGAATAGACGAACCAGCGTTTCTGTCCGATAACAAGCTTCTTCTTCCGGCGTTAATTGTTTGTGTCTCAAAGCTTTTTGCAAAATTTTTGTCAACGTGTCTTCATCTGCCTGCTGATAAGTCAGCACGTCCAACGCATGATCCGACAACCGACAGCCAAATTCGTGAAAATAATCGATTCGTTTAATTAAGCAAGTGATTAGTTCACTAAAGGTTGTGATTTCGGCAGCACAAACATCGGCTAATCGTTGAATATACTCAGCAAAATCTGGTTTGGTGATATTTAAGGCTTTATCTGGTCGGAAGGTCGGTAAAACCGTGAAACGATTTTCTTCTTCAGCCAGCTTTTTATGAAAAACTAGATCGTCAACGGGATCATCTGTGGTACAAACGATTTTTACCTGACTGTTGGCGATGATGTTGCGACGTCGAAAGGCAGGGGATGCCAGTTGTTCATTGGCCTTTTCCCAAATTTCCGGGGCATTTTTTTCATTGACCAGCAAATCGATTCCAAAAAAGCGTTTCAGCTCCAAGTGGGTCCAACTGTACAGCGGATTGCCGATAATTTTTGGCACGGTTTGACACCATGCCATGAATTTTTCGTAATCGGTGGCGTTACCGGTGATTAAGTGTTCGCTGACGCCGCAAGCCCGCATGAGCCGCCATTTGTAGTGATCGCCACCAAGCCAGGCTTCTGTCAGATTTTTGAAATTTTGGTTTTCATAAATTTCTTTTGGTTCTAAATGGCAATGGTAATCAATGATCGGCATTTTTTTTGCGTGATCGTGAAACAATTTCTTTGCCCAATCGGTACTTAATAAAAAATCATCTGCTAAAAACATGTTTTTTCCTTCTTTCTGATAAAAATAGTCGGACTATTTTTTTGTCTGTGAAAATGTAGGACTGGGGGAAGCCAGTTGGTGATTATAAGGTAACGCCGTTTTTGAAAATTGCGACTTCCCGGACATCATTCTCTTCGTTTCGGGTAGTTTCGCCACTGGCTACCGCAATGATTTTTGCGATAAAGTCATCTAAAACTTCAGTCATCGGTTTTTCCAAAAGCTGACCAGCATTGAAGTCCATCCAATGGGTTTTACGTTGATAAATATCGGTGTTGGTGGCGATTTTCATCGTTGGGACATAGGCACCAAAAGGAGTGCCCCGACCCGTGGTAAACAAAACAAGATGACAGTCGGCAGAAGCCAAAGCGGAAGCCGCAACCAAATCATTGCCGGGACCTTCCAATAAACTTAAGCCGCTTTTTTTAATTTTGTCGCCATAATGCAGAACATCCACAACAGCGGAAGTACCGGATTTTTGCGTACAGCCCAGCGATTTATCTTCCAATGTCGTGATTCCCCCAGCTTTGTTTCCTGGTGACGGATTTTCGTAAACAGGTTCGCCATAAGAAAGAAAATAGCTCTTAAAGTCGTTAATCAAATGAACAATCTGATCAAAAACTTCTTGGTTTTCTGCCCGAGCCATCAAGACTTGCTCAGCACCAAACATTTCCGGTACTTCCGTCAAGACGGTACTGCCGCCTTGTGCCACTAGAAAATCAGAAAAAGCTCCCAGCAACGGATTGGCGGTGATTCCAGAGAAGCCGTCAGAACCGCCGCATTTTAAGCCGACATTCAATTCACTTAAAGAAATTTCTTCTCGGTGATCGTCACTGCAAGCCAGTAATAATTCTTCTAATAACACCACACCGGCTTCAATTTCATCTTCGACTTCTTGTGCGACTAAAAATTTTACACGGGCAGGATCAAAAGCGCCTAATTTTTTCTTAAATTCAGGAATCGTATTGTTTTCACAGCCCAAACCAAACACTAAAACAGCGCCGGCGTTAGGATGCTTCACGGCATCAATCAAAACAGTCCGAGTATTTTGATGGTCCTGTCCAAGTTGGGAACAGCCATAGGGGTGTTTTAAAATTGTCAGATTATCAAATGGACCAAAATCCGAATGCCGCCGTTTGAATTCCTGCAAAATCAATTCTGCCATGCCATTGATACAGCCAACAGTGGGAACAATCAGCAAATCATTACGAATACCAACTTTTCCATTTGCCCGCCGATACCCTTTAAAGGTTAGATTTTTTTGGGGATAGGTAGTTGGATGCAGATCTGGTTCATAGTGATAGTCCAGCTCACCGGAAAGATTGGTTTTAACATTGTGAGTATGCAACCAATCGCCTTGTTGGATTAATTCCGTGGCGTGCCCGATTGGGTAGCCGTACTTTACGATATTTTCATTGGGCTGGATGACATTTAGTGCGATTTTATGCCCTTGAGGGATGTCTTGGTTGGCAATGAGAGTCTGTTGATTGATGGTCAATTCGCTGCCTTTTTCGATGGGATGTAAAGCAACGGTCACATTGTCCCGATCATGCAGTTTTAGCAGATCGGCTTTTTGGGTTAATGTTGAAACTGAGGTTGTTTCCATATGTTTTCTCCTACATTTTTATTTAATTCCTGAACTAAAGCTCGACTACCGGAAGTATCAATGACGGTCATCATTTGACGAATCGTTTCAGACAATGCAGGAACTTGGCTTAAATCCTGCTGCCATAAATCAGATTGCTGCAATAAAAATTCGACTGGATCGGAGGCTTCACTAAAGACCTGTTTAAACAATGCTAAAACATGGGCATCGTCTTGAGGCTTTGGACCATCTCCTCGGTAGCAAACGAACAGGGCGCTTAAAGCCGCCACGATTCCAGTTGGCAAGGTTTGTGTTTGTTTTTGGTAACGAAGCAGGATTGGCAACAGTCGTGCAGTAAATTTTGAAACGCTGTTTAACGCAATTGAAGTCAGTTCATGACGGACAAAAGGATTTTTAAAGCGTTCTTTGATTTGTGCTGCATAAACTTCCAATTCTTCTTTAGGTAAATCCAACATTGGAATCAGTTGTGTGTCAAAAAGCTGATCGATAAAAACGGAGAAATCAGCATCCTGCATCACTTCTTCAACGGTTTCCAAACCTGCCAATAACCCAAGAGGCACCATTGCAGTGTGAGGACCGTTCAGCAAATGGACTTTTCTTTCCCGATAAGGCGTCATGTCTTCCGTAACGACAACATTTAAGCCCGCCTTAGCTAATGGCAGGGATTCCTTTAGGGAGGCAGGACCTTCGATTACCCATAACAAAAAGGGTTCTGCTTTGACCATCAGCTGGTCTTCGTAGCCATGCTGTGCATTTAATTCTGCCGCTCGATCACGAGGATAACCGGGAACGATTCGATCCACTAAGCTGCAGCAAAAAGTATTTTCATTTTCCAACCATTCAGAAAAATCTTTTTCCAACTCCCACAAAGCGATATATTGTTGAATGATTTGTCGTAATTTTTCTCCGTTACGGTTGATCAACTCGCAAGGAATAATCGTAAACCCTTTTTTTCCTAACTGGTAGCGGCGGAAAAGCAGGGCAGTTAATTTTGCCGGGAAACTTTTTGGCGGCTGATCCGTCAACTGATCGGTTTCGTCAAAAGCAATTCCCGCTTCAGTTGTATTAGAAACGATAAATTCCAATGCATCATTTTCCGCAAGATCTAAATAAGCTTGCCATTCTTGGTAAGGATTGATGACCCGATTAACGGTGGTAATAATCTCAGATGTATTAACAATTTCTCCTTCTAAAAGCCCTTCCAAAATGACCGTATACAAATTGTCTTGTTTTTCCAGCAGAGTACCTAATCCCTGATTGATAGGCTGAACCACAACGGCACTCCCATTGAAGTGTCCGGCTTTGTTCATTTGCTGCAATTGCCAATCAAAAAAGCCCCGCATAAAGTTGCCTTCACCAAATTGAATGACCTTTTCTGGATAAAAAGTAAATTCTTGATACTGCTTGTTTAATTGTTTCATAAGTTCCTCCTGTCTGCACACGTTAACATAAAATTTATATTTTTTCCCCTTCCAAGTTCGAAGGGGCTAAATAACGGAATCACGTATTTCTAATGAGGTGTCGATCAAAATTTGTTTTTCTTGAACGACTTCTTTTTGGATCAAATGCAACAACGCTTGAGTGCCCACCTGACTGATTTTCATCACTGGTTTGCGAATGGTTGTCAGTGCCGGAGAGGTGTAGTGGGTAAAAGGAATCCCATCAAATCCCATCAAGGAAATATCCTCCGGTACATGTAATCCATGGGCATGGCAAGCTTTTAGAGCCCCGATGGCCATATCATCATTGGAGCAAAAAATTAATTTTGGTACTTGAGAAAGCTGCAGCAGCTTTTCGCAGGTGATGCGTCCGCTTTCGATACTGTAATCACCGACTGCAACCCATTCTGGACGAAACGGAATCGTGTGTGCCGCTAAACTATCAAGATAGCCTTTTTTTCGTTCAATAGTGGAACGAAAGCCTTTTTTGCCTTCGATAAAACCAATTTCACGAATTCCTCGAGCAATGGCATATTCCATTCCTTGGAGGACTCCTTGGCGATCGTTGCTGGTGACACTAACAAAATCTTTCGGGTCTGCCTGACGGTTCAAAATGACAAACGGAATTGCGGCTGTTTGCAGTGCCGTAATGAATTGATCGTCTTGATCAGTTTGGCTCATAACGATGACCCCGTCAAAACGTTGCAGTGAAAGAAAATCAAAATTTTTAAGGGTATCGATCCCTTTGACGGAAAGATTGTATTGATCCGGCAAAACGGAATTGATGCCTTTAATAACTTCTACTAAAAAACTATCACTGGTTCCATGTTCCAGAGAGGAAAAAAACAGCCCAATCATAAAGGAACGCTGCGTCACCAAACTTTTTGCATTGACGTTGGGCACATAATTTAATTCCTCTGCGATTTTATGTATTTTTTCTTTCGTTTCGGGACGAATCAACGAACTGTTATTTAATGCTCGTGAAACGGTCGTGTGAGAAACGCCGGCAATTTTTGCGATATCTTTGATAGTAACCATTTTGTGACGCTCCTCTCTGTACAAAAATAGCATATAGTGAAATGAGTAAAATGTCAATACAACAATGATGCACACGTTAAAATGATTATATAAAAAAGACCTTGTGATATTGTTTCAATGTGATAGAATGAATGAGATGAGAAAATGATTATTTAATTCCCAGTAAAAAGTAAAGGAGTCTGTCGATGAAAATAAGGCAAAGATTTAATCATTCCGGTTTTTTTATAGTATTTTTATCCCGGTTTTTCTTGTAGGAATGTTGATGATCATCAGCTTCAGTATTTACACCTACCAGAAAACCTACCAGACAATTCAAGAAAATTTAATTGAAGATCGAGCCAGTAACCTTCAGCAAATCAAAAACAACATAGAACAAAAGGTAAAAACCGTTGAATATTCTTTCTCTACATATAGTACCACCAGCAATTTTCAAAAAATTATCGCCAAACCCCTCACTTACCGCAGCTACACAGATGTTCGTGAAGTCACTTCTCAGCTTGCCTATATTAGTGTGATGGGAATTGAAAACGCCTCCTATGAATTGATCAGTCTTGAACAATCTTGGCGGATCGCCAATGGCTCGCTGTCATTTTTGACGGAGGAAGAAAAAAATGAAATCGATCAAATGACGCGGGACAGTTCTTCCTATCTTTTTTGGCAGCCGAAGAAAAAAAGTATTCAGATGTTTATTTCTTTGCCGATTTTTAAAACCAGCCGTTCTGCGGTGGGACGAGTGACAATTCCTAAGACGACCATCAATCAATTACTGACAGGCTCACAGGAACAGCTGCTTGATATTTACACGTATGATGGGCAGCAGTTATTTGCCAATAAAGAAAGTCTGTCGAAAAAACAGCAGCAGATTCTTAATCAGACAACGGATAAAAATGGAACTTTTAGTAATGAAGCCGGAGATATTTACCTGTACAGCAAATCTGATTACAACCAGTGGGTCTATGTTTCCCGACTGACCCATCAGCAGGTGACCGGCGCAATTAGAAATCTGGTGATTGGTTTAGTTGCAATTACTTTTGTGGTTCTCATTTTGCTGGTATTTGTTTCCTATCTGGTGGCTAACCAAGCAGCTCGACCTTTGCGGGAAATTCGGGATCGCTTGGAAGTCCCGCGAACACCCGGCGGACGAAAAGCAGAAATCAATCAGATTCTTGGAGGGATTGAAGAAATTGTCGTGCAAAACGAAGGCATGACCAACAAACTCAAGACCCAACAACCCGAGCTGGAAACTCTATTTATCCTCAACCTTTTTCGTAATCAAGTGGCGGTGGCGGATATTCCTCGACGTTTGGCACAATTTGGTTATTCGGAGGGAAAAGAATTTGTCACGTTGCTGATTCAAATCGATGATTTGGGTGGACGACAAGAAAGCACACGAGATATTCTACTTTTAGCTTTGGAAAAAGTCGTAGGAGAAATTCTACCGGCATCCGAGCGCTTTTTGCCCATCGTGTTGAATAATGACACTCAGGCAACGATTTTACAAATTTCAGAAGAGCAGTGGAAGCGTCAGATTATCACTTACTGTCAGGCGATTCGAAAAGCCGCCAAAGACTACCTGAAAATAAAAATCAGTTTTGGTATTTCACAGGTTTATGCGTCATTGGAAGAAAGCAAACAAGCAGTCGACAATGCGAAGGAGGCACTGCATTTTCGAATCAATCTGGGAGCAGAGGCATTGATTTTTTATGATGAGATTGCTCCACAGTTGGATGCAAACTCGGTTGTGAAATATCCGGTGGACGAAGAATTGCTGCTAAACGATGCGATGCGGGCCGGTGACCAGACAGGGATCGATCAGGCATTTTCAACCGTGATTACCAGTATTTTTTCTGCCAATCATACACCTATTACTATTGAGACGGCCTTGTTACGATTGGTAAACAATATCATTCAACTAGGACAGCTTTTAGGCGCAGATGCCGAAGTTTTCCAAAATAATCATCGGATTTACTTAGATGTGCTGAATAATGACAATCCTGAAAAAATCAAAGGATTGATTTACCACGCATTGATTTTGCCTATCGTGTCAACAATTCAGGATAAGACAGACCGGGAGATTCGTTCCCTGTCGCAAAAAATGGTTCACATCGTTCATCAGCAATATGATCAAGAAATATCTTTAGACATCATTGCCGATCAGCTTCATTACAATCCCAATTATTTAAGCAGTGTGTTTAAAAAAGAAATGCAGTCCAACTTCGGGGATTACTTGCAAAATTATCGGCTATCTGTTGCTAAGGATTGGCTTATCAACACGAATTACACCATCAAAGAATTATCTGAGAAACTCCAATACAACAATCCGCAAAACTTTATCCGTTTCTTTAAAAAGCGGGAATGTATGACGCCAGGCGAGTATCGTAAACAGTTTAAAGCATAAAAAAGGTTGTGATGTCACCCGCGTGACACCACAACCTTTTCAATTGATCTATCCTTTGACGGAACCGATCATTACTCCTTTGACAAAATAGCGTTGTACAAAAGGATAAACGATCAGCATTGGCAAAGTAGCCAGCATGATGACAGCCATTTTTACGGATTGTGCAGGAGGAACGACATCAAAGCCGGAAGCATCGGCGTTCATTCCGCTAGAGACGATGACAATCTGTCGCAACAATACTTGGATCGGCCATTTGTCAGAGCTGGTGATGTAGAGAATGGCTCCTTGATAGGTGTTCCAGTAAGTGACTGCGTAAAACAAAGAGATAGTAGCAATAGATGGCAGAGATAAAGGCAAAATGATTCGGAAGAACACGCCCCAGTCGGTACAGCCGTCCATTTTTGCGGATTCTTCCAAACTGTCTGGAATTCCTTGGAAGAAGTTTCGCATGATAATCATGTTGTAGGCACTAATTGCTCCCGGTAAAATCAAGGACCACAGAGAATCAATCAATCCTAATTGTTGCACCAAAATAAACATCGGAATCATACCACCGCTGAAAAGCATCGTGAAGACTACCATAAAGTTGATAATTTTTCTGCCGTGCAGGTATCTACGAGAGAGTGCATAGGCCATAAATGAAGTTAGAACCATGCTGACAAAAGTCCCCACCACTGTGACGAAAAGGGATACGCCGATACTTTTAAAAATCGTAGGTGTAGAAAGAATGTAGCGATAGGCATCCAAGGTAAAGGTTCGCGGGATCAGGATGAAAGGACGAGTTGAGATTTCTCCTGCTGTTGCGAAAGAACTAGCCAAGATGTTCAAAAAGGGCAGTAAACACATAAGAGAAAAAATAACTAGGAAGGCGATAATCAAGCCCTGCACGATTTTTTCACTAGTTGAAACGCGAATCTTCTTTTTTATTGTTGTTTCCATATTAAGAACCTCCAAATTCTTTTTAAAGCAATAAAACGTTTACAAATTGACTTTAGCATCCCCCTTTCATGACGTATATAATCACCTTTACAGATGCTGAAATGAAGAAAAGACCGTCAGTTTTCAACCGAAAGAAAAAAACACGAAAAATCTGTGTTATAACAAGGTTTCTTTTGGGAAAAGAGTGAATGCGGTTACATTTGTAATGAGATGATTATATACGTAATGAACCATCACAACGTATGCTAGGACTATCAATAAAGAAAGAAATGGAGGAAATCATTGTGGAAACATCCGTTGTGATTGAACAAACAAAAAAACAAGAAAAAATTCGTGCACGAAAAAAGAAATGGGCGCAGATACGAACCAATAAATGGTTGTATGCGATGGTCCTACCCGGTGTGTTATATTTTGTTATTTTCAAATATATCCCTATGACCGGACTTGTCATTGCTTTTCAAGATTATCAACCATTTTTAGGAGTCATGGGGAGTCCTTTTGTCGGTGTTAAACATTTTATGCGATTATTCACGGAAGACACTTTCCGATTACTGATGCAAAACACGCTGGCTGTCTTTGGTTTGAATATCGCATTTTCTTTTCCTTTCCCTATCATTTTGGCATTGATGTTGAATGAATTGCGCCAAGAAAAATTGAAAAAAGGCATTCAAACAATCATCTATTTGCCTCATTTTATGTCATGGGTAATCGTTGTTTCGATTTTTTATGTGTTACTGACAACTGAAGGCGGCGTGATCAACAACTTAATTGAAGCACTTGGCGGCGAACGAATTTCCTTCCTAACAAGCCAAACGTGGTTGCGGCCGATGTATATCTTCCAACAAATGTGGAAGGGCGCTGGTTGGGGGACAATCGTGTACTTAGCAGCCATCACAAATGTAGATGAACAATTGTATGAAGCAGCTGAAATGGACGGTGCCGGAAAATTACGGAAAATGTGGCACATCACATTGCCTTGTATCCGACCAACAATTGTTACCTTGCTGATTCTAAAAATCGGAGATGTGCTGGAGCTTGGATTTGAGCATATGTTCCTATTAATGAATTCAATGAACAGAGAAGTAGCACAAATTTTTGATACCTATGTGTACACAGCCGGTATTCAAAATGGACAGCTGAGCTATTCCACAGCAGTTGGTTTGTTTAAAGGTTTAGTCGGACTGCTCCTCGTAGTTATGGCAAATAAATTAGCGAAAAAAGTCGGCGAAGACGGCGTTTATTAAGAAAGGTGACACAAAATGACCCTCGAAAAAATCAATAAAATGAACGATGTGTTAATCGGGATTTTAAAAGTTGCCTATTTGAATCTATTGTGGCTGGTGTTTACTTTACTGGGATTGTTTTTTTTCGGCATTGGTCCGGCAACCTATGCCATGATGAAATACTATGACCGCTGGTTGCGGTTGAAAGAAGCTTTGCCGGTAACAAAAAGTTTCTGGTGTTTTTACAAAGAACGCTTTCGTCAATCCGTGGCAATCAGTTGGATCTATTTAGCTGTATTCGGTATTTTGTGGGTCAATTTGTTTTCATTGACTCAGTGGTACTTGCAGGCGGCAAATGTTGTGATTCTGGTGGTGGTTTTATTTTCACTGACGCATGTTTTTACTGTCATGGCAGCGACAAGTTTTAAAAAGATTTGGGAAGTTTTGCGGGGAGCAGCATTGTTGGGATTGGGGTATTTGCATTACACCATCATCAGCTGGACCGTTATTCTTGGCGGGTATGTGCTTTTAGCAAGAACCGCACCGGCAGTCGTTTTTCTTTTTGGTGTAGGTGGAGCAGGCTTTATTTTAGGCATAGCCGGAAAATTGATTTTGGAAGGATTTATGGAACCAGAGGAAGTACCAACAGAAATATAAACAAAGCACACAGATTTATTAATGGAGGGAACAAGGTGAAATTATCAGAAGTTGCACTAAAAACAACCATGGAACGTTATCCATCACTGCCGGAGGTCAAACGCTATCACGGTAAATGGTCTTATGACTTTGGGGTTGTCTTAAAAGGGATTCAGGCGGCCTATCAGCAAACTAAAGAGGAAAAGTATTTTAACTACATTCAAGAGACCATGGATTTTTTCATCCAGGAAGATGGCAGCATCAAAAACTATTCCTATGAATCTATGAATATTGATTACGTCAATAACGGCAAATTATTGTTCCTGCTGTATCAAGAAACCGGAGCAGAGAAGTACAAAAAAGCATTGGATACCTTATTTGATCAATTGCAGCATATGCCTCGTACCTCAGAGGGAGGATTTTGGCATAAAAAAATCTATCCATACCAAATGTGGTTAGATGGTTTATACATGGGAGCCCCTTTTTACGCAGAATATCTACTGACCTTTAAAAATGGAGAAGGTATGGAAGATGTTATCAAGCAGTTTGAGCTGTGCTATCGCCACACACTAGATGAAACCTCCGGGCTGCTTTATCATGCCTGGGATGAAAAGAAAGAACAATTTTGGGCAGATTCCAAAACTGGTGTGTCACCGAATTTCTGGGGCCGTTCAATGGGTTGGTTCATGATGGCGCTGGCAGATACGATGACTCTTTTAGAAGGAGAACAACAAGCAAAACTGCAAACCATGTTTATTGATTGTTTGACTGCATTGCAAAAAGTACAGGACAAACAAACCCATACGTGGTATCAGGTTTTGGATCAAGGAGCACGACACGGCAATTATTTAGAAGCCTCAGCTTCCAGCATGATTGTTTATGCAGCAGCAAAAGCATTGAAGGCTGGCTTGCTTGAAGAAAACTGGCGGGACTTTGTTAAAAAAAGTTATCAAGGTCTAGTGGATGAATTTGTTTTTTATACGGAAGAAGGCTGGATTAATTTGATCCGCAATTGTGAAGTCGCCGGTTTAGGAGGCGAGGACAAACGAGACGGTTCTTTCGTCTATTACATCAGTGAACCGATCATCACCAACGATTTCAAAGGCTATGGGGCATTCTTACAAGCAACAGTAGTTATGGAACCATTGAATCAATAATTGGAGGCTTGAAAAATGGTACAAACAAAGATTACAGATTTTGGTGCAACAACAGATGGAACGCTGGTCACAAAAGCAATCCAGCAGGCAATTGATCACACTGCCGCACAAGGTGGCGGTCGGGTCAGTGTACCGGTGGGAAGATTTTATACCGGTGCTCTTTTCTTAAAAGACAATATCGAGTTGCATTTGATGAACGGTGCAGTGCTGGTATTTTCGGACGATCAAGCAGATTATCCAGTAGTAACTTCTCGATGGGAAGGCGTGAAGCAGGAAGTATATGCTTCTTGTCTTTATGCAGAAAATGCCCGCAATATTGCGGTCACAGGCTTTGGAACTTTAGATGGTAATGGACAGAAATGGTGGCACGTGTTTCGAAATGAGCGGGAAAGTTTGCGCTATCCTCGTCCAAAACTGATTAGTTTTGATTCCTGTGAACGAATTACCTTGAAGGATTTTCAAGCAATCGATTCACCAAGCTGGACGATCAATCCGATTCTTTCGGAAAATATCACCATTGACAACCTCAGCATCAAAAATCCAGCTGATTCCCCGAATACAGATGGAATCGATCCGGAATCTTGCAAAAATGTCCGCATCAGCAATTGCAGCATCGATGTCGGTGACGATTGTATTGCGATCAAGGCAGGGACCGAGGATACGGCACAACGGGTTTCCTGTGAAAACATCACTATCACAAACTGTACGATGGTCCATGGTCATGGTGGTGTGGTTTTAGGTAGTGAAATGAGCGGAGATATCCGCAATGTCACTATCAGTAATTGTGTGTTTCAAGAAACCGATCGTGGCATACGGTTAAAATCTCGACGGGGTCGTGGGGGAATCGTTGAAGATATTCAAGTAAGCAATATTGTCATGGACAATGTCATCTGTCCTTTTATTTTGAACTTGTATTATTTCTGCGGTCCTCGAGGCAAAGAAAAATATGTATGGGATAAAAATCCGTATCCAATCACGGAAGAAACACCCGTGTTCCGTCGAATTCATTTTGCCGATATCACTGCAAGAAATGTTCACGCTTCCGCTGGGTTTATCTATGGACTGGCTGAACAATTTATTGAAGACATTACTTTCCACAACATTCATTTGTCTATGGCGCAACAAGCGATTCCAGGCCGTCCGGCGATGATGACGGGAATTGAGGATATGACGAAACAAGGCTTTTACCTCGGTTGCAGCAAAAATATTTTGTTTGACCGAGTAACGATGGAGGGCTGTGAAGGTCCGGCATTCCACATCGAAAACAGTCAGAAAATCGAAATTGTTCATTGCCGTGAAAACGGCGAACCAATCGTTTATGAAGAAGGCGTGACGGTTGACAACTAGAGAAAAACTCGTGGCATTTTTGGGAACACCGCTGACGGTAGAACCTAAAGCGCAACGATTGGAAAAACAGGTTTTTGAAACGTATACGCTAGAAACATTGCAACTGACGTTGAATACAGTAGAGACCGTACCTGCCTATTTCGCCTATCCTAATCAGAAAAAAGCGGCACCTCTTGTACTGTTCAACCATTCTCATGGAGGAGATTTTACACGGGGAAAAAACGAGCTGCTTCACAGTAGTGCGTATCTGCAACCGACTTCTTTTTTGGAAACCTTGATTGACGAAGGTTATGCCGTAGGGTGCATTGATATGTGGGGGTTTGGTGAGCGACAAGGAAAAAAAGAAAGTGAATGGTTCAAGGAATTTCTGGTCAAAGGTCACACACTCTGGGGCATGCGCCTGTTTGATAACCAACAGTTTTTGACGTATTTGCTGCAACGACCGGAAGTTGATGAAACCCGGGTCGGCACGATTGGGCTGTCGATGGGGGGATTAATGAGCTGGTGGTTGAGTGCAATTGATCAGCGAATCACCTGTTGCGTGGATCTTGCTGGACAGGTTGATTTGGCGGCATTGATCGAGCAGCGGGGATTGGATCATCATGGCTTTTATTATTATTTGCCGGGAATTTTAACGGCCTTTCAAACGATTGATATTCAACGGCTGATCCTTCCCCGTCCGCGATTAAGCATCGTGGGGCGGGAAGATCGCATGTGTCCGGCAAAAGGAGTCGCATTTTTAGATGACCAGTTGAAGGAAGCCTATGCTGCCAATGGCGTGCTGCCAAATTGGCAATCCTTGCAGTTAACGGGAGGACATCAGGAAACAAAGGAGATGCGAGAAGCATGGAAGCACTTTTTCCGAAAATGGCTGTAACAACGAAATATATTGGATCAGCAGCTTTTTGTGATTATCCAACAATCACAGCAGCTTTTCAAAAAGCACATTCCCATACGATTTTTTATCTATTGCCGGGAATTTATCAGGAAACACCACGACTGTATGGGAAAGAAATCCAGGTGATCGGTTTGGGGGAAGTCATCATTGAAGGCAAACTTTCCGCAAGGCAAAAAGATGCAAACGATAAGCCGTTAGGTACTTTTCAAACAGCAACTTTTTTCGTAAATGGGGAAGAAATTCTTCTAAAAAATTTGACGATTCGAAATGCCGCAGGTCCCGGTGAATGTGTCGGACAAGCCGTTGCTCTTTATCTTGAAGGCACGAAAATCACGGTGGAAAATTGTCACCTGCAAGGACATCAGGACACCCTTTGTCTAGGCCCCTTGCCGGAAAGCGATAAACATGGACGACCACTTCAAAGTCCATGGCGAGAAAAAATTTATGAGCAGCAACAGACGCGGTTTATCCAGTGTGAGATTGAGGGCACAGTTGATTTTATTTTTGGCGGTGGCAACGGACAGTTTATGCACTGCCTGTTAAAATCGCTGAAACGTGTGGATTCCGACACGTCCAATTATTTGACCGCAGCTTCCACTTGTAAAGGACAACCGGGATTTGTTTTTGAAAACTGCGTTGTAGTGGGTGAGCAACCTTACTTTTTAGGTCGTCCGTGGCGGCCGCACGCAGCAACCCGCTTTTCCCATTGTTTTTTTGATAAAAAATTAGCGCAAGAGGGGTGGGAGGACTGGAACAAACCGGAACAACGGCTGACCAGTCGTTATGCAGAAGAAAATTGCTGGTATGAAGCTTCCCCGAAAAGAGCAGCATGGATTACCTTCAAATCTAAGGAGGACAAACAAGATGAATCGTAAAATCGAAAAGGGATTGGGAATCGTCGGGATGGTGTTAGTGACACTTTTTCTGGGAGGATTTTCCGTCGTCATGAACCAGTTATCCACAGAAAGCTATCAAAAAATTTTTCAACCGGTTTTCAGTGAGGTAGTAAAAAATCTTTCTGTCGATGAGGGCATTCTATTATTTAAAACGCTGGGAGCCTGGTTTGCCATAACCATTGTCGTAGTCCTATTCGTAGGAGCGGCAGCCAGTTTGTTCATCACAAAAAATAAATACCCGAAATTAGCGGGAATTTGCTATTTCATTGCAGGACTTGCCGCATTGATTGGGAGTCAATTACTGGCTTTTCCTTTTGCCTTTTTATTCTTTGTAAGTTCAATATTATGTTTTTTCAGAAAGGATACTCTCAATGGTACAAACAACAATCAAGAACCCCATTCTGCGTGGGTTCAATCCTGATCCGAATATTTTACGGGTGGAGGACACGTATTATTTAGCCGTTTCATCTTTCGAATGGCTGCCGGGAATTCGAGTGTACACTTCTAAAGATCTGGTTAATTGGGAACATGAAACAGATATTTTGACCGACCAGGTGGAGTTGCAGGGCAATCCGCAAAACGGCAGCATTTGGGCACCGCAGATCAGTTATTGCGATGGACTGTTTTATTGTATTTATACGGATGTCAAAAGTACCCGTCGCCCCTTCAAAGATTGCCATAATTATTTGATTACCGCACCCAGTATCCATGGTCCTTGGCAGACACCAATTTATTTAAACAGCAGCGGATTTGATCCTTCCTTGTTTCATGATAATAACGGGAAAAAATGGCTGTTAAATGAAATTTGGGATTATCGAATGACCACTGGGAATAAATCAGCGGGGATTGTTTTACAAGAATACGATGCAAAAAAAGCTTGTCTAGTTGGTCCCGTACACAAAATTTTTGATGGGACACCATTGGCAAAAACAGAGGCACCGCATCTTTATCGTTACGGCGACTATTATTATTTGATTACAGCAGAAGGCGGAACCGGGAAAGATCATTCTGTTACAGTATGTCGTTCGAAAACACTCACAGGTCCGTATGAAGTTGATCCTGACTATCCCATGCTGACAGCCAGCGACAAACCGGATTCACCGTTACAATGTTCTGGACACGGCAGTATCATCCAAACGCCCCAAGGAAAATGGTACATGGCTTACTTGACTACCCGTCCACTGCTGGGTGCGGCGATTCTTGGCAGAGAGACAGCAATCCAAGAAGTCGTTTGGACAAAAGAGGGTTGGTTACGTTTAGCCAGTGGGAAAAATGCACCAGAGCTTACCACTACAATCGAAACAGCAGAACCCGTCACGCAAAAAATTCAAACGGATTTTTCTGATAATTTTAGCGGAAAATTAAAAAAAGAGTGGAACACTTTACGGATTTTGGCGGAAGAGACATGGTGTGACCTTCAAAGCCGACCAGGTTATTTACGCCTATCTGCCGGCGAATCGCCACAATCGTTATTTGACCACCATATTTTAGCAATTCGACAAAAAGATTTTGCCTTCGAAGCAAAGACCCGAGTCGATTTCGAGCCGCAAACTTTCAATCAAATGGCAGGCTTGCTCCTTTATTTAAATGATACCAACTATTTATATGCGTATGTGACTTACGAGGAGAATCAGGGGAAAGTGTTGCGTTTCATGCGTTGTGAAAATGGCGAATGCCATGTATCTGAAACAGCTATACCATTAACAGAGGCAACAACTTGCTTAAAAGTATCCGTCAATGGTCCGACCGGAAAATTCTATTATCGGGAAAATCAGAAAAATAATTGGCTGCCTCTTAATGAAGTACAGGACTTGTTATTTCTTGCCGGTGGGTTTACCGGAAATTTTGTAGGAATTGCTGTTCATGATATGGACAAAAAAGCTGGTTGTTTTGCTGACTTTGACTTTTTTGACTATCACGGGAATGACAGCGAATAAATAGTTATTTTAATCGGATGGAAAAGGATAATCAATTCTTATCATTGAGCACATAGAACAGGGAATAAACCAATGAATAAAGCGATTTCATCATGTTAAGAATTGATTATCGACTTATTCTAAATAGAAGTGTACCATTTTTAGTGTAATTGAATGCGCTGTCAAAGGTGTTCGAAATAATAATTCATTCTAAAGGAGCGAAGAAATATGTTAAAGAAAAAAAATTGGGGCAAAGCTTTGGGCGGGTTACTTCTAGCTAGTCTAGTTTTAGCAGGCTGCAGCGGAAATTCAGGAAATGAAGCAAGTGGAAAAGATTCGGAAGGAAGCACAAAAGATTCTGTTTCATGGATGGCCATGCTACATACACCAACACCTCCGGCCGGTGATATCGAAAATAAATTGGAGGAATATACCGGCGTAGATATTGAATTTAACTGGGTTCCAGATGCATCAAAAGATGAACGAATCAATGCAGCCTTAGCATCTAATTCCTTATCAGACATTGTTTCATTAACACAAATCTCTAGTACTACTGTTCGAAATGCGTTAGGTTCCGGCATGTTCTGGGATGTTGAACCTTATTTGAAAGATTATCCGAATTTAGCAAATATTTCTGAAGATCGATTGGAAGCATCACGAATCAAGGGACATATTTACGGTGTGCCTTTCCAAAAACCGATTGCCCGTTATGGAGTTTTAGTAAGAAAAGACTGGTTGGAAAACTTAGGTTTGGAAACACCAAAAACATTGGATGAATTGCGGGAAGTGGCGCAAGCCTTCACCGAAAACGATCCTGATGGTAACGGACAAAAAGATACTGTCGGTTTTGTTGAGCGAAATGAATCCTTCAATGTTGGTTTCCGTTCATTGACTGGGTACTTTGGCGCCGGCAATCATTTCACTGTGACAGAAGAGGAAGAAGTCATTCCATCCTTCATGCAACCTGAATACAAAGAATCGATGGAATGGTTCCGTGATATTTATGAAAACGGCTGGATGAACTCTGACTTTACCGTTATGGCGAAAAATGATCAAAAAGATTATATTGTTCAAGGAAAAGGCGGAATCGTTATTTCCGGATTGCAGGAAGTCCGCAACTATGTAAACGATGCTAAAGGAACCGATCAAGAACATATGGAATGGGAATTGATCAATGACATGACGTATGGTGACGTAGAACGTCGAATTCTATCTGATACCAACGATGGTATGGGCGGATGGCTATCAATTCCAAAACAACAAGTAAAATCAGAAGAAGATTTAAAAGTTGTTTTGCAGTTCATCAACGATTTGATGGATGAAGAGCCTTATACGCTGATGACACAAGGGGTTGAAGGGGAACATTTCCAAATTACCGATGATGAAGCCTACGAGCAAATCGATACGACGAAATGGCAACAAGAAGTACAACCATTTTCTTCTTCTCGCCCGTCTGAATTGGTAACGACCTTTAAATCAACCGATTCTTATGCCAACTTAGCAAACAAAAAAATTGCCGAAAACGAAGAATTTGCTATTACGAATCCAGCACAACCATTGACTTCAGAAACTTATGATACACAATGGTCAACCCTGATCGAAGGAATAGAAGATGCCTACTATAAATATATGATGGGTGACATCGACATGGACGGTTTCGACAAGGCGGTTGAAAACTTCCGCAACAGCGGTGGCGACACAATGATTAAAGAATTCACTGAAAGCTACAAAGAAAGTAAATAATCGATTTTTCTTAAACGTCAGCGAACTTGCTGACGTTTTTTTCTACGCTTTGAAAGCGTTTAGTACATAGAGTATACTAGCGTAAAAGAAGCTGTTTTTATGGGAGGTGCTGGCAATGGAACAAGTGGTTGTTAGTAAAAATGATGAGCTGTTGCAGGCGTTAAGGAGACAATCGGATGAGATCTTAATTACCGGAGATTTAGCCGATAGGATCCATCAATTATTCCAGCAACAGTTAAGTGATGAGGCACGTATGGGAGTAGAATTAGGCACTCAGGGAAGCGCGACACTTGTTGAGCCGGTGTTGAATCACTTGCTTGGAAGTTTTAAAGGTGTAACAAAGGAAGACACAGCGATAAATAAACAGCTACTCACTTTGTATAAATTGAAAAGAAAGCAGCCTAAAATTGCTTTGGTCCGCTTGAAACAGTTGGAATATTAGAATGAATCAATTATACAAAGAGAGAAAGCCCAATGCTGAATTAGCATTGGGCTTTCTTACTAGGATATATATGGAAAAAAGGGGGAGCGGATTAAGGAAGCTTGATCACTAGTTCTGTTTCTTTGTCGAAGAAGTGACCTTTACTAATATTGAATGCCAAGTTGATGTTTTCGCCTGGTTTATGGAAATCTCGAGCGTCAACTTTAGAAACAAACTCTGTTTCGCCAGTTTTTGTATACAACATGGATTCAGCACCAAGCAATTCAGAAACGACGACTTGAGCGTTTACTGTTGCTTCTGGTGAAGCTTCAATAGCGATTTGTTCGCTATGGATATCTTCTGGACGAATACCAAAGATAATTTGTTTGCCTTCATAGCCTTTTTCAACTAGGACTTTATTTTTTCCTTCAGGAATACGTAATTTCAAACCAAAACCGTCTGTGATAACGCCTTGATTTAGTGTTACGTTAAAGAAGTTCATTGCAGGTGATCCGATAAAGCCGGCAACGAAAACATTTACTGGTGTATCGTAAACTTGTTGTGGTGTGCCGATTTGTTGGATAAAGCCGTCTTTCATGATAACAATCCGGTCAGCCATGGTCATTGCTTCTGTTTGGTCATGGGTAACGTAAATTGTTGTTGTTTCCAAACGTTGGTGTAATTTAGCGATTTCAGCACGCATCGCCACACGCAATTTTGCATCCAAGTTAGATAAAGGTTCATCCATCAAGAAGACTTTTGCATCACGCACGATGGCACGTCCAAGAGCTACCCGTTGTCGTTGTCCACCAGATAAAGCTGCGGGTTTACGATCTAGATATTCAGTCAAGCCTAAAATTTCAGCGGCATTTTCTACCCGTTTTTTGATATTTGCTTTGTCGTATTTACGCAATTTAAGTCCGAAAGCCATGTTATCATACACGGTCATATGTGGATATAATGCGTAGTTTTGGAATACCATGGCGATGTCGCGGTCTTTTGGAGCCACATCGTTCATGACTGTTTCACCGATACTTAATTCACCTTCTGTGATATCTTCCAATCCAGCGATCATCCGCAAAGTTGTTGATTTTCCACAACCGGAAGGACCAACGAAAACGATGAATTCGCGATCTTGGATGTTTAAATTGAAATCGGTAACAGAATAGTTTTCTGCGTTGTCATATTTTTTATACACGTGATTCAATGCCATTTGTACCATAAAAAATTCCTCTTTTCTTTTTCTTATGGGTTAACTATAAATGAAAGCGCTCCACAAGGTAAGTGGCAAAGTGCACAAAAACCAAAAGAAATTCTTGTGCAGTTTGTTGAAAGCCTTTTATCTAAAAATACAAAAAGAAATGAAATGGAAAAAATCCATCTCATACAATTAATCAGCGGTGAGTCAATTAGTTGCCACACCTGCGGATATCATTGATAATAAAAGAAGGACTTGAAAATAATTAATAAAAGTATATTTGACTATTAATAAAAATAGCAGTAGGATAGCTGTGAGTTTAAGTCTAATTTACTTTTATTGAAAGAAGGAGTTTTCTTATGACGACGATCTATGATTCAAACGCGTATTTAGAAAAAATCGATGCTTGGTGGCGTGCAGCCAATTTCATTTCAGTTGGTCAATTATATTTGAAAGATAATCCTTTATTGAAGCGTCCTGTAGAAAAAGACGATTTAAAAGTCCATCCTATTGGACACTGGGGAACGATTGCTGGTCAAAATTTTATTTATGCCCACTTGAACCGAGTTATCAATAAATACAAACTGAATATGTTTTACATCGAAGGACCGGGACACGGCGGACAAGTGATGGTTTCAAATGCTTATTTAGATGGTAGTTACACTGAAATTTATCCTGAAATCACCGAAGATGAAGCAGGGTTGGCGAAACTTTTTAAACAATTTTCCTTTCCGGGTGGGGTAGCATCTCATGCGGCACCAGAAACTCCTGGATCCATTCATGAAGGTGGCGAATTAGGTTATTCAATTTCTCATGGTGTCGGAGCAATTTTGGATAATCCTGATGTTATTGCAGCAGTTGTCGTAGGGGACGGGGAGTCAGAAACTGGGCCGTTGGCGACAAGCTGGTTTTCCAATACATTCATCAACCCAGTGAATGACGGGGCAATTTTGCCGATTCTTTACCTCAATGGTGGAAAAATTTCCAATCCTACGATTTTAGCTCGTAAGTCAGATACAGATTTACGGAAATATTTTGAAGGAATGGGTTGGGATCCACTTTTTGTTGAAGGAACAGATCCGGAGAAAGTTCATCCGATCATGGCAGAAAAATTAGACAAAGCCATTGAAAAAATCAAAAAAATTCAAGAATTTGCCTGCTCCAGTGTGGCGGAAAAAGCAGAAATGCCTCAATGGCCTGTGCTGATCGTCCGAACACCAAAAGGCTGGTCAGGACCAAAAGAATGGGATGGCGAACCCATCGAAGGTGGTTTTCGTGCTCATCAAGTACCGATTCCGGTTGATGCCGAACACATGGAACATGTTGATGCATTGACTGATTGGCTGAAGTCTTATCGACCAGAAGAATTATTTACACCAGAAGGAAAATTAAAACCAGAACTTAAAGAATTGGCACCAAAAGGTAATTACCGGATGGCGATGAATCCAATTACGAATGGCGGATTAAATCCTCGTCCGTTGAAAGTGACGGATTGGAAAAAGCATGCCATTGATACCCGCACACCGGGAGCGGTCACTGCACAAGATATGATTGAATTTGGTAAATTTGCGAAAGATTTGATTGTTGCCAATCCGGATAATTTTCGGATTTTTGGGCCAGATGAAGCCAAATCCAATCGTTTGAACAAAATTTTTGAAGTGACCAACCGCCAATGGCTGGAAGCAAAAAACGATGCTTATGATGAATGGATTTCTCCTGTTGGTCGAGTAATTGATTCGCAATTATCCGAACATCAAGCAGAAGGCTTTTTGGAAGGGTACGTTCTAACCGGGCGGCACGGATTCTTTGCTAGTTATGAAGCCTTTTTGCGAGTGGTAGATTCCATGATTACCCAACATTTCAAATGGTTGCGAAAAGCCAAAGAGCAAACGTGGCGAAACCATTATCCTTCCTTGAACTTGATAGCAACGTCAACCGTTTTTCAACAGGATCATAACGGCTATACCCATCAAGATCCAGGAATTTTGACCCATTTAGCTGAAAAAAAAGCAGAATTTGTTCGAGAATATTTGCCAGCAGATGCAAATAGTTTGATGGCGGTGATGGCGGAAGTTTTGAGCAGCGAAGAAAAAATCAATTTGGTGGTTTCTTCAAAACACCCTCGTCCACAGTTTTATTCGGCGGAAGAGGCAGAGGTTTTGGTCCGAGATGGCTTGAAAATTATTGATTGGGCATCAACGGACGGAGACAGTGAGCCGGATATCGTGATGGCTGCTGCTGGAACTGAACCTAATTTGGAAATTTTAGCAGCAATTACTCTCTTGCATGCAGAATATCCAGAGTTGAAAATTCGTTTTATTAATATTGTCGATATTTTGAAATTACGTCATCCATCAATTGATCCGCGGGGCTTATCTGATGAAACGTTTGATACCTACTTTACGAAAGACAAACCGATTATTTTTGGCTATCATGGTTATGAAGGCATGATTCGTGATCTATTCTTTGATCGCCACAATCATCGTGTGCATATTCACGGATATCGTGAGAATGGGGATATTACCACACCATTTGATATGCGGGTCCTTTCTGAATTGGATCGTTTCCACCTTGCACAAGATGCGGCAACCGCTGTCTACGGAGAAAAGGCTGGCGAGTTTGCTCAAAAAATGACCGATCAATTGAACAAACATCATGATTACATCCGGACGTATGGCGTTGATCTTCCTGAAGTCAATGAGTGGCAATGGCAGTTGAAATAAGGAATAGCTTTGGTAATTTGCGAAGCCAATAAAAAAAATAGAAGCGGGCTCCTATCGATAATGGATAAGGGCCCGCTTTTATGGTGTATTTCTGAAAAAATTCGTTGTCACTGTGCGTCATTTTACTGTATCAACTCCAACCACCAAAAAGAGTGATTAGAGCGACAACTGCAACGGCAAGTGCAAAGACGATGCTTGACCACAGACTGACCAGCAAAAAGGAAGAAGTTGCCTCATTTCCTTGTTTCTTTGTGTTGTCTAGCGTTTGTTTGGTTGCCCAAAGTTGCCAAACAGCCAAAACTAAAAATGCTACACCAATAATTTTGGTAAACATAAACCCATCTCCTCGTCACCGATTATAGTCCTTTAATCACCCGTTGCAAGGAACGGGGGTTGATTGGAAGAGGGAGAAAAAAACTTCTGCTAAAAAATCTTTGAGATTTTTTGACAGAAGTTTTTGTTTAGATTTTTTCTTTTCGTTCTTTTAATCGAGTCTTGCGGGTTTTCCCAATCACTAATGGAATGGTTTCATATTTTACTTCACTGTACTCAAGTCCAAACCATTTTTGGGGACTGATGGCGTGGCTTTTAATGAATAATTTTGCCTGCATGATCTGCCGTTCCCAGTGGTCCAGCACTGTGTTGTTGGATAATTCTTCTTGAATCAGCACAAATTGGAAATCACCCACTTCACGACCTGGGGTCAGGGAGTAACGTTGGGGTTGTTTTGGTAAGCGTCCATCTTTCATTAAATCATGGATAATTTGGCGGATATAGACGTTGACTTCCTGTTTGCTGCGAAAGCCTAGGAAAAATTTGACCTTCACGATAAAATCAGTTCCCATTGTATCAACTTCAAATTCTTGAGTAAAGGGTTCATCCGTGACTTCCACGTTGACGAACCAATAGACATTGGCACGTTTTGGTTGCTTATCTAAAATTGAATAGACGAATTGTCGACCCACCATGTCTCCTTCAATACGTGGCACTAAAAAGACGACATTCGTTTGATAAATCGGGATACTATTGTCATCCTTTAATGCCGCAAGCTGCGGAAGATACTCTTTTAAATCGACCTCTTCGGCAACTTTTTCTTGAATGATATTTCCTCGTTCCCAAATCGTCATTAAGACCAAAATGACAAGGGCGATGGCGACTGCGACAAAACCACCACGGAAAAATTTTGCCACGCTGGATAGGAAGAAAATCGATTCAATCAAACCGAAAAATAATGTCGTTAGTAGTGACAAGATGCGGGAACGACCACTTTGAACCAAATAGAAATACAAAAGAATTGTCGTCATCAGCATGGTCACAGTAATTGAAAGTCCGTAGGCTGCCTCCATATGAGAAGAGGTGCGGAAGGTCAAAACAATCAAGGAACAGGCAATCCACAAAATTAAATTGACCGCTGGAATGTACATTTGACCGATTGATTTTCCGGGATACAGATTTTCAATCGTGGCAATAATTTTAATTTGATGGCTTCAGATACCAAGGTAAAGGAGCCGGAAAGCAGCGCTTGAGAAGCAATGACCGCAGCCAATGTAGCAAAAATTACGCCGAAAACCATCCAGCCGGCAGGCAAGATTTGGAAAAAAGGATTCAGATGTTCGATTGCCTGCATTTTAGGATTTTGATATGCCTTCATCAACCAAGCCGCTTGACCAAAATAATTCAGTACCAGACAAATTTTTACGTAAGGCCAACTGATGCGAATATTTTTTTTGCCGACATGGCCCATATCAGAGTACAACGCCTCTGCTCCAGTAGTTGCCAGAAAAATATTTCCAAGAATAAACAACCCTAATTTATTTTCAGGACTGGTTAACAAACGTAGTGCATAAATCGGATTTAGTGCCCGAATGACTGAAAGATCTCCGCTGAAATTGATAATTCCTACCAATCCTAGAAACGTGAACCATAAAAACATGATGGGACCAAACGCTTTTCCTACAAAGTCGGTACCAAAGCGTTGAATCGCAAACAAAACAAGAATGATGACCAAGGTGATGATTACGATGATATTTTGATCCATACCAAAGCGATCGACAAAGCTGGGAATTCCACGCAAACCTTCGATAGCCGTTGTCACGGTCACAGCAGGTGTCAATACTCCGTCAGCCAAAAGTGCCGCGCCACCGATCATGGCTGGAACAATGATGTATTTACCGCTTTTTCGTACCAATGTGTAAAGAGAGAAGATCCCACCTTCCCCATGATTATCCGCATTTAGCGCAATCAAGACATATTTAATCGTTGTCAGCAGTGTAAGAGTCCAAAAGATCAGTGAAACTGCCCCCAAAATAAAATCAGGATTAATACTTTTCAAGCCGCCGTTTTCTTCCACGATGGCCTTCATTACATATAACGGACTCGTCCCAATATCCCCATAAACCACGCCCATTGCTACCAAAAGACCAGCAAAGGATACTTTGTTCATTTTTTTTGTCATCCCGACATCTCCTTATTCGTATGAATGTATGAATTTTTCTTAGCAGAAAAATTCATTTGATTCTCATGCCGTATATCATTCCACTAGAGCACTTGTAAAAAGTGGAACTGACATCCTTGTTCATTTTTAATGGATTAAATTCTCTTAGTAGAAAAATCCATTTGATTCTCATACCCTATCCACCTTCCACTAGACAACGTGGAGAAGGTGAAAATAAATTTTAACCTTCTTATTGGTTCATTTGTTTTCAATAAATAGCAGGAAATTGACGAGAAGTGGCGTCTCTCAATACAGCTCATTATCGGAAATTGTGGTAGGGATGTCAATCATTTCTTACTTAAAAAAATAAAGGGCAAAAAAAATGAGAATTGTGACAAAATTCACTAGTTTTTTCGAAATAGGGATTGCTTTTTTTTTCAAATATCGTAAAGTAAAAAAAGCACGGATAAAGGAGAGAGATGAACAAATGCACACACCAGAAGAAATTATGGAATTGAGTATTCAGTACGGACAGAAAAAAATTCACAAGCCATTGCGGGCAAAGCTGATTTTAGGATTTATCGGCGGCGCAATGATTTCCTTGGGGTACTTGGCATATATTCGCGTTTCCGCATCAATTCCTGAAAGTTTAGGCAGTTTAACAAGTTTAGTTGGCGCTTCGGTATTTCCAATTGGGTTGTTGGTGATACTTCTTGGCGGTGGGGAACTGATTACGGGGAATATGATGGCGGTTGCAATCGCCTTTATGGATAAAAAAATTCGGTTGGCGGATTTATTGAAAAATTGGCTGATCATCACCTTTGCGAATGTCATTGGCGGAATTTTTGTTGCTTATTTCTTTGGACATGTCGTGGCACTGACGCATTCCGGTCCCTATTTAGAACAATTGATTGATCTTGCTCACCACAAAATCAATGTCACAACGATTCAAGCAATCGGCTCAGGAATTGGCTGTAACTGGTTTGTCGGCTTGGCTTTATGGTTGTCTTATGGTGCCAAAGATGCTGCTGGAAAAGTATTGGTGATTTGGTTTCCAGTAATGATTTTTGTTGCGATCGGCTTTCAGCATAGTGTCGCAAACTGTTTTGTGATTCCGGCTGCAATCTTTGAAGGTCATGCAACATGGATGGATTTCATCCGTAATTTTATTCCAGTTTATCTTGGAAACATCATTGGCGGTTCAATTTTTGTTTCGGCATTTTATTATTTAAGCTACAAGCACTAATTCAAAAACGCTGCACCAATTACCGGTGCAGCGTTATTTTTTTAGACCGTGATAAAAAGCGGCTCATAGCCAAGATGAGTGAGCATTTTTTCGAAATCATGAAACTGGATCATCAATGTCGTGGTATTGATATTTGGATGAAACCCCACTGTATCCTCTCGGTCGATCTCACGGTCAATTACGACGGTGATGCGATGTTCGTGATCATGGGGCAAGGCTAACGGCGTGACCGTACCTGCCGGAATTTTCAATAAATTGAAGAGATCCGACTCTGAAAGAAATGACAGACGTTTTTCAGATAATTCTTCTGCAATCAATGCCAGATTTGCTTGTTTTTCATCTGGCAAAATGACCAGATAGACTCCGTTACCCTTTTTTGCTTTCAGCACAAGATTTTTGACTTGCGGTCCGGGAAGCTCAAAGGGAACATTTTTAACTGAGGTGATTGCCGGATGATCCACCCGAAGATAGTTGATAGATAGCTGATTCAACAAATCATAAGCTTCTTTTTCAGTAGCAGTCATACACATTCCTCCAAAAAAAAATTAAAAACAGTTGACATTTTGGTTAAATACAGGTAAATTGTTAACAACTTAATAATACGACATCGAAAAGAAGAGTAGCAAGTAAATTTGTTTTTAGAGAGTCTCTGGTTGGTGAAAAGAGATAACAGTTCCTGCGAAACACATCTTGGAGTCGAATTTCTGAAAAGAGTAGGAATTTCCGGGTTGGCCCGTTATAGCCGCAGTCATTGTTGGATGACTAGTTGAGATCAATCGCTGCGAAGCATTGATAAAAAAAGGTGGAACCGCGTAATTTACGTCCTTTAGTCTTATGACTAAAGGATTTTTTATTTTTATGGGTTCAAAACTAGTGATGCAGTGACTGCAGGAGCTTCTCTTTGCGAAAAGAGAAGGAACTGAGGTGGAACCACGTAGTGAACGTCCTCTGGCACAATGCCAGAGGATTTTTTTTATTTTCGAATGTAGGAAAAACGCAAAATTTTGGAGGGAAAATCATGGAGTATTTAATTTCAGTTATGCCGCAAATTTTAAATGGAGCAGGAATCACCATTAAATTATTTGCTTTTACACTTTTAGGAGCCATTCCGATCGGGATCATTCTCGCATTTGTTTTAGCGAGTCATTTGCAGCCGTTCAAATTTATCGTACAACTTTATGTCTGGTTGATGCGGGGAACCCCTCTTTTGTTGCAACTAATTTTTGTTTTTTACGGGTTGCCATTAGTGGGAATCGTTTTTGATCGATTCGATGCAGCAGTGTTGGCTTTCGTTATCAACTATGCCGCTTACTTTGCAGAAATTTTCCGTGGGGGAATTCAGTCGATTGCGAAAGGGCAATACGAAGCCGCACAGGTTTTACGCTTGAGCAAAGGACAAACCATTACCAAAATCATCATTCCACAAGTAGTAAAGATCACGTTTCCTTCAGTAGGAAATGAAATTATTAATTTGGTCAAAGACACTTCCTTGGTTTATATTCTTGGCTTATCCGATGTCATGCGTTTGGGAAAAATCGCAATGGAACGAGATTCCACGTTACTGCCTTTAGTAGGTGTTGGTTTGGTTTACTTAGTAATGACCGGAGTATTTACCGTATTATTGAAAACAATTGAGAATAAAATGGATTACTACCGTTAGTCGGTCAGGATGTTAGGAGGAAAATCATGTTAGAGCTTAAAAATATTTCAAAGGCATTTGGCAATAAAAAAGTGATTGAACAATTAAATTTGACGATTCCCGATGGCAGTATCCTCGCAATCGTCGGACCTTCCGGCGGTGGAAAAACGACATTGCTGCGAACATTAGCCGGTTTGGAAACGGTAGATAATGGGGAGTTTTTATTGGATGGCAAAGCATTTGACCCGACAGCTTTGAACGAACAGGAGCAAGTTGTCGGCGTCGTTTTTCAAGATTTTCAATTATTTCCCCATTTGAGTGTCGTTGAAAATATCACGTTGGCACCAAAAATGGTTTTAAAGGAAAGCAAAGAAGCATACACCGAAAAAGCGCAGCATTTAGCAAAACAGTTAGGATTGGAAGAATTATTGGAACAATATCCTTTTCAACTTTCCGGCGGTCAAAAGCAACGGGTAGCCATCGCACGAGCAATGGCGATGAATCCTAAAGTATTGGCTTACGATGAACCCACCAGTGCCTTAGATCCTGAACTGCGGCAACAGGTGGAACGATTGATTTTAGATTTGAAAAAACAAGGTGTGACACAAATCGTGGTAACCCATGATTTGACGTTTGCGGAAAATATCGCAGACAATTTATTGCAAGTAAACCCAAATACAAAGGAGGAAACAAAATGAAAAAAATGAGTAAAGCAGCAAGCTGGTTGGTTGTCGGGTTAAGTCTGTTGAGTTTGGCAGCCTGTGGGAAAGGCAAAGAAGAAGCCAAAGATACCTCAAAAGAAGTTATTGTGGGGTTGGATGATACCTTTGTACCAATGGGATTTAAGGATGAGGAGGGGGAATTAGTCGGTTTTGATATTGATTTGGCAAAAGCCGTTTTTGAAGCAGAAGATATGAAGGTCACTTTTCAACCAATCGATTGGTCGATGAAAGAAACCGAATTATCCAATGGCACTATTGATCTCATTTGGAACGGTTACAGTAAAACAGCCGAACGAGAAAAGAAAGTACTATTTTCTGATCCGTATATGGAAAATGACCAAGTACTGGTCACTCCAAAGAAAAGCAACATCACAACTTTTGACGGAATGAAAGACAAAACTTTAGGTGCACAGGAAGGTTCTTCCGGTTATAGCTTGTTTACAGATCAACCAGAAGTCTTGAAAGATTTAGTGAAAGACAACGATGCGGTCCTTTATGCAAGCTTTAATGAAGCCTTCATCGATTTGGAAACTGGACGAATTGATGGCTTGTTGATTGATAAAGTCTATGCAAATTATTACCTGACACAAAAGGACCAATTAGAAGACTACACCATCACAGAAGGACCATTTGAAAGCGAAGATTTTGCAGTCGGTATGCGTAAGGATGACAAAAAACTTGCAGATAAAGTCAACGAAGGGCTTAAGGAATTACAGGAAAATGGCGAATTTGCCAAAATTTCTGAAAAATGGTTTGGAGAAGATGTTTCGGTGAAGTGAGCAATAGGAATAGACAGGAGGCAGTGAAAGCTGTCTCCTTTTTTCTTCTTATTGAATAGTATTGGCATTTCAAACGGCTCAAATCAAAAAACAAAACTTTTGTTCGCCTCTTTTTTTTTGTATAATGGGAAGTGATGAAATGAGGGATCGGTGAAATGGCACAAAAGAAACGCCAGAAAAAAAGAAAAACGAAAAAGCAAATGCAGCAGCAGGAAAAGTTGATTATGATTTTACTAGGTCTGGTCTTTGTTCTGTTGGCTGGCTTTGGTTTATTTAAATTAGGATTTTTAGGGACATTGGTCGCAAACGGGTTTCGGTTGATTGGTGGCAATACGTATCCATTGTTATGCCTTGCGTTGGCAGGGTATGGGGTATGGTTGATGTTGCGAACGACGGAAGCAAAAATTACGAATTATCGGCGCTTTTTTGGGGGTGTGGTTTTTTATTTGGGCATTTTGCTTCTTTTACATGCCCATCTATTCAGTAAATTACAAAGCAGTGACCCAAATATTTTTCAAACGACTTGGCAGGCATTGCTCAGTGACTTGCGAATCAATCAAGTAAGCCAAAATGTTGGCGGTGGACTGGTTGGGGCTCTTTTATATCAAGGTAGCTATTTTTTGGTCTCGCAAGTGGGAAGCTATCTGATTGCAGTGATTTTACTAGCGGTCGGCGGGTTCTTATTCAGTATGATGAGCGGTCATCAAGTTATTGATGGCTTGCAAGGGTTAAGCGACCGGTTGCAACAGCTTTTAGCAGAGGACCCGGAGAAAAAAGCTCAACGAGAAGAGAAAAAAGCGGCTAAGAAAGCAGAAAAAGAAGCCAAAATTGCGGCAGAGCGGGAAAAAGTTCTCGCTGAAATGAAAGAAAACGAAAAAAATCAAGTCCGTCCATTGGCGGAGGAACCGGAAGAAAGTGAACCACTTGCTGAACCGGAGCAATTAAGTTTTGTTCCCATCGACAGCTTTCAGCAAAATATTCCGGCAGAAACGAAAGCAGAAACGAAAGCAGAACCGACAACTGAAGTTCCGGAAGATGACGGAGAAGATTTGGATTTTGAAATTTCTGAAGAGGCAGAAGATCAGGATTATGAGTTGCCGACAGCAGTCTTGTTGGATACAATCCCTGCCACCGATCAAAGCGATGAATATTCAAAAATCGAACGCAATATCGGCGTGCTGGAAACAACCTTCAAAAGTTTTGGCGTGGATGCCAAAGTTGTCAAAGCCAGCTTGGGCCCAGCCGTAACAAAATTTGAAGTACAACCGGCTGTCGGGGTAAAAGTCAGCAAAATTGTCAGTTTAACAGATGATATCGCATTAGCGCTGGCGGCAAAAGATGTGCGGATGGAAGCGCCGATTCCCGGAAAATCATTGATTGGGATTGAAGTGCCAAACAGTACTGTCAGCACAGTTTCCTTTAGAGAAGTTATTGATGCTCAACCGCTACATCCAGATAAATTGTTGGAAGTTCCATTAGGTAGGGATATTTCCGGGCGAGTACAAACAGCCGATCTGACGAAAATGCCTCACTTGCTGATTGCCGGATCAACTGGGAGCGGGAAGTCAGTCGCAATCAACGGAATTATCACCAGTATTTTGATGCAGGCAAAACCCCATGAAGTGAAATTGATGATGATCGACCCTAAAATGGTGGAACTGAATGTTTACAATGGCATCCCCCATTTATTGACTCCGGTTGTGACGAATCCTCGGAAAGCGGCACAAGCATTGCAAAAAGTCGTAAAAGAAATGGAAGAACGTTACGAAAAATTTGCAGCTACGGGCGTCCGAAACATTACTGGATACAATGAATTGGTCATTGAAAAAAATCTTGAAGATGGCGAAAATCGTCCAATTCTACCTTTTATTGTTGTCATCGTTGATGAATTGGCAGATTTGATGATGGTTGCCAGCAATGAAGTGGAAGATGCAATTATTCGTTTGGCACAAATGGCACGGGCGGCGGGTATCCACATGATTTTAGCAACGCAACGTCCAAGTGTCGACGTTATTACGGGAATCATCAAAGCCAATGTTCCCTCGCGAATCGCTTTTGCCGTTTCCAGTGGTGTTGATTCTCGAACGATTATCGATAGCAACGGTGCGGAAAAATTACTTGGTCGTGGAGACATGCTGTATCTGCCGATGGGAGAAAATAAACCGATTCGGGTACAGGGCGCCTTTATTTCTGATCACGAGGTGGAACGAGTGGTTGAATTCATCACCAATCAGCAAGGGGCAAACTATGAAGAAAAAATGATGATTACGGAAGAATCAGCCGGTCCAAATCAACAACCTCAAGATGAACTCTACGATCAGGCAAAAGCTCTAGTAGTGGATATGCAGACTGCCAGCGTTTCTTTGCTGCAACGGCGCTTTCGAGTGGGCTACAACCGTGCAGCTCGGTTGGTGGATGAATTAGAAGCTCATGGTGTGGTTGGTCCTTCAGAAGGTAGTAAACCTCGAAAAGTTTTGCTTGAACTAGAACCGGAAGAAAGTACCGATCCTTTGGAACCACAGTAAATCGCAAATACTGCAAGACGTTGTCAAAAATGGCAACGTCTTTTTTTTCAGACGAAAGTCGGATGTTTTTAATGAAAAGACAGGATAGGATAAGAGAAGCAGACATTTTAAGTCACTATAAAAGGATATAACAAAATTGTTAGACCGTTGTTATCTGGATGAATGGTCAGTAGTTAATCTTTTCGGTAGACTAGAGTCAAATAAGGAATAGGAGCGACGATATGTTACAAGTAAAAAATCTGAGAAAAGTTTATGGCACCTCCATAAAATATGAAGCATTAAAAGGAATTGACTTAACGGTTGAAGATGGCGAATTCGTAGGAATCATGGGACCCTCCGGATCGGGAAAATCCACCTTATTGAACCTGTTGGCAACAATCGATAATCCAACTTCTGGAAGTATTGAATTGAACGGCAAGAATCCCCATGAGATGAATCAAGAGCAAATTGCAAAATTTCGCCGAAAAGAGTTGGGCTTTGTTTTCCAAAATTTCAATTTGATGCCGACGTTAACCGTAGAAGAAAACATTGTGCTGCCTTTAACATTAGATGGTGAAAAGGTTGCGGTAATGCAGCGAGCTGCGCAAGAAGTCGCACAGCGTTTAGGAATTTCTGATTTATTGAAAAAAAGAATCCCGGAAATTTCTGGCGGACAACAACAGCGGGTCGCCGTCGCACGGGCGATGATTCATCGACCTAATCTAGTTTTAGCCGATGAACCAACGGGAAATCTTGATACAAAATCTTCAAAAGATGTGATGCGTTTGCTGCGACAATTAAATGAAAAAGAAAAAGCAACGATTTTGATGGTTACCCATGATCCATTGGCAGCCAGCTATTGCAAGCGAATCATTTTCATCAAGGATGGCGGACTCGTACGAGAAATTCGCAACGACGATCAGCAGAAGAATTTTTATGACCGCATCATTGCCGACCTGGCCCATGTGGAGGAGGTCGAAAATGAATTTTAATCAATTTGTCTTTCGCAATACGATTCGCAACAAGCATTTATATTTGGCCTATTTTTTAAGTACCACTGTATCGGTGATGGTCTTCTTTGCTTTTACTGCCTTGGCAAATCATCCCGCCATTGTTAACGGTTCGTTAGACAAACGGGCAGACATGGGGATGTTGACGGCGGCCATCATTATCTATCTTTTTGCTTTTCTCTTTGTTTTCTACTCGATGGATGTGTTCATTCAGTCTCGGAAAAAAGAGTTTGGTCTGATGATGATTCAAGGGATGAGTCCCAAGCAGTTGAAGAACATGATCTTTATTGAGAATTTAGTGATTGGTTTTTTTGCCACGATTTTTGGAAGTCTTATTGGAATCGGCTTTACCCAACTTATTATTTTATTGGCAAATAAAATGATGCATCTGGATTTTAGTTTATATTTTCCAACGCAGTCGATTTTAATTACCGTTGCGGCATTTGCCCTTTTGTTCGTTGTGATCTCTTTCTTGATTCGGACACGCTTGCCAAAAATGAGCGTGCAAGAGCTGTTACAGGCGGGAGATTTGGGCAAAGGTGTGATCAAATTTTCAAAAATTAAAGCGATTCTTGGTCTTCTACTGATTGGAATCGGTTATGCCGTAGCCTTGTTGGTACCAGGTGTCGGAGTAATCATGGCGACATTGCCGGTTGTGGCAGTGGTTATTGTGGGAACCAGTCTCTTTTTCAATCAAGCCAGTGTCATGATTATTGAAGGATTAAAGAAGAACACGAAATTATTTTGGAAGAAAACCAATATGATTGTCTTTTCTGACTTGTCTTTTCGGATGAAAGATAATGCCCGCTCTTTTATTTTAGTTGCCGTGATCTCAACAGTAGCCTTTGCTGCAATTGGCACACTCTATGGGGTAGAAAAGATTTTGCTGGGCGCTATTGAAGAGCAACCTTATGAATTGGAAGTAATGGACAAAGCCCCAGTAGTACAAAAACAAGCTGAAAAAATTGACACTCTGCTTTCTGAGAAAAAAATCACCGCTGATAAAGTGGAAACCACGATTTATTCGATGGATGACAAACAGTTTTTAACGGAGACGGATTACAATAAATTAGCAACGTTGCTGGATGAAGAGACCATTTCTGTAAAACAAGCAGTTTCTCTCACACCGGCAAGTCAGCAAGCGCAAATGGATGCTCAAACAACCACAGCGAAAACGGTGACGATCGGCACGCAAAAGCTGCAAGTTGAGAGAAAAGAGAAAACCAATTTGGTGGCGACCTACCTCCCAACGTATGTCGTACCAGATGGAACAAACTTTAGTAAAATGGAAGAAACAAAACGGATCGTTTGGCAACCGAAAAACACCTCCCGTGAAGCTCTGATCAAGTTTGGAGAAGCGTTGACAAAGGAATCGGAAACTTATGTGATGGCAAAAACCTATATCGTACAAACCGTGATCGATTCCTACGCACCTATTTTATTTGTGGGCGTGTTTATCGGAGTGATTTTCTTCATTTCTGCCGGCAGCTTCTTGTATTTCCGACTATATAGTGATTTAGCAAAAGATACCGAAAAATTTGCGATGATTTATAAAATCGGTTTGACGAAAAAAGAATTAAAGAAGATGATCAGCCAACAGGTGGGAATTTTGTTCTTTACGCCGATTATTGTGTCGGTTATTCATGGCGGTGTGGCTCTGACTGCGATGTACCACATTTTTAATATGGGGATGCAAAAAGAAGGACTGATGGTCTTAGGACTGTTTATCGTCATTCAGCTGATTTATTACCTGTTTGCCCGCCATTTTTACTTTAAAAAAGTTTATGCAAGTGTTCAACACTGAGAAAACTCCTTTGAGCCGTATTTTATTGGTTCAAAGGAGTTTTTGTCGTTTTCGACCGGTTGCAATCACTGAGGGAATCGGGTATAGTATGTAGCGAAGTTCGTGAAATGAGGGACAATTTGTGAATAAACCATCAATCTATGGTCTGACAAAAGAAGAAGTGATCCAATGGCTGGAGGAAAATCAAGAAAAGAAATTCCGCGGCAATCAGTTATGGGAATGGCTCTATGAAAAACGCGTGATGGATTTCTCAGAAATGACGAATCTTTCTAAAGATTTGATTCAAAAACTGACGGATAATTTTATCATTAATCCATTAAATCAAACCATCGTTCAAGAAGCAAAAGACGGGACTGTCAAATACCTTTTTGAATTGCAAGACAAACACATGATCGAAACCGTGCTGATGCGACAAGAATACGGGATGTCTGTTTGTGTGACCACACAAGTTGGCTGCAATATCGGCTGTACGTTTTGTGCCAGTGGTCTGCTGAAAAAGCAACGAGATTTAACTGCTGGTGAAATCGTGGCGCAAGTCATGATGGTACAGCATTATTTTGATTTACAGGAATCAGAAAATCGAGTTTCTCATGTTGTTGTGATGGGAATCGGAGAACCTTTTGACAATTACGACAACGTAATGAAGTTCCTGCACATCATCAATGATGCGAAAGGCTTAGCAATCGGTGCACGGCATATCACAGTTTCTACCAGCGGTTTAGCACCAAAAATCAAAGAATTTGCTGAAAACGGGTTGCAGGTCAACTTGGCGATTTCACTTCATGCACCAAACAATGAAGTGCGGACTTCTATGATGCGGATCAATCGCAGTTTTCCAATTGAAAAATTGATGGAAGCCGTTGATTTCTATTTGGCAAAAACCAATCGTCGAATCACCTTTGAATACATCATGTTGCAAAATGTGAACGACCGACCAGATCATGCCCAACAATTAGCAAACTTGCTAAGAGACAAGAAAAAACTGGTTTACGTCAATCTGATTCCGTATAATCCAGTCAGTGAGCACGATCAGTATTCCCGCAGTAAAAAAGCGGACGTGCTGAAGTTTTATGACATTCTTAAAAAGAATGGGATCAACTGTGTTATTCGTAAGGAACATGGGACAGACATCGATGCTGCCTGCGGACAATTACGCAGCAAGCAGATGAAAAAAGAAGCTGCTGTATAACCCAAAGTCAATCTGAGCAATCCGCCCCTTTTCATGGGGTGGGATTGTTTTTTTTGTGCCTGCTGTTTTTTCAAAAAGCAAATCAGTAACATTTTTTTTGAATGACTGGTAGAATCGATAAGAACGGGAGGCGATTGCTTTGATTATTACAGAATTTGATCGAGAAGATGTGGTCATGCGGGATCAGTTGGCGGACCTGTTGAAAAAAACTTGGCCGGAGGAATATAGGGAGGAATCGCAGATCAACGCCTTGTTAGCAGAAGAACGTTTGGCAGTCGCGGCGCTGGAAGAGGACATGTTGATTGGCTTTATCGGCGCAATTCCACAATACGATCATACGGGATGGGAGCTGCATCCGTTAGTCGTTGGAGATGCCTATCGTCGACGAAAAATCGGTATGCGTTTGGTGGATTTCTTAGAAAAAGAAGTTGCTTCTCATGGTGGTATCACCATGTATCTGGGGACAGATGATGAAAATCATGCCACTTCATTGAGTGAGCTGGATTTGTATCAAGATACGTTTCAAGCCCTCAGTCAAATCAAAAATTTAAAAAATCATCCCTTTGAATTTTATGAAAAACAAGGCTATCAGATTGTGGGTGTTATTCCAGATGCCAATGGCTGGAACAAACCAGATATTTTAATGGCAAAACGAATTGCCGAACCGGAAAATGAAAATTCTCCCTCATAAAATCAAGGAAATGAAATTTGAAAAGAAATAGAGCTGTTTCTTATCTGACAGTTCTCAGAAAGTTACACTTACAATGAAAGTTATCTCATTTTTATTTGTTGATAAAAATAAGATTGAGTGAAAAAATCCTTTATCTGCTTTGCGGATAAAGGATTTTTTTGTTTTTTGAATTTAATTGAATTATGCCATGATTATCTAATTAAATGAGAAAAATTCTGAAATCCGGCGATTTTTTCAAAAAAAGTGAAATTATTTAAAAAGAAATCACTTGAATAAAGAAGTTGAGATATATCACCAATAATAGCGCTTTCTAAAGGTGTGTGAATTATCAGAATAATGATAATTTACTGTTTTTTTATGCGAAAATGATGAAATTGCTATTGCTTTTTTAATAATTATTAATTAAAATTCTATTCAACTTCAGAAGTTGCTAAATTTTCTGAAAATTACAAACTAAAGGGGTAACGCAAATGAAAAAGAAATCGTTATTGGGCATCGTAGCAGTCTGCGGTTTCGTTCTTGCTGGATGTTATGGTGGCGGCAAATCCACAGATGACAGTGCAGCAGCGGGCGATTCAGGCAAAGGAGGCAGTAAACAAGTTTTTAACTTGGTCGTACCACAAGAAATGCCTACCGCTGATTTATCAGTAGCTACTGACACAATTAGTTTTACCGCGTTGAACAATGTGTATGAAGGTCTTTACCGTATTGATGAAGACAATCAACCCATTCCTGCCGGTGCAACCGAACTGGCAGAAGTCAGCGAAGACGGTTTAACGTACAAAGTAAAATTGCGTGAAGACGCTAAATGGTCTAATGGCGAGAACGTTACCGCAGCAGATTACGTCTATGGCTGGCAACGGACAGTTGATCCCAAAACCGCCTCTGAATATGCGTATCTTTACGAACCTGTAAAAAATGCGGCAGAAATCACAGCCGGCAAGAAAGACCCATCTGAATTAGGAATCAAAGCTGTAAGTGACTATGAATTGGAAATCACTTTGGCAAAAACCACACCTTACTTTGATTACTTGTTGGCCTTTGCTTCTTTCTTCCCACAAAGCCAAGCGGTTGTAGAAGAAAACGGCAAAGAATATGCTTCTGCCAGTGACAAAGCAGTTTATAATGGTCCATTTACTTTAGAAGAATTTGATGGTCCGGGTTCTGATACGGATTGGGTTTACAAGAAGAACGATCATTATTGGGATAAAGATTCTGTAAAATTAGATCAAATCAACGTCAGTGTTGTGAAAGAATCCTCCACTAGCTTGAACCTATTTAAAGATGGTCAAGCAGATGACGTTATCTTGACTGGTGAATTAGCACAGCAAAATGCAAATGACGAAGCGTTCTATTCAGCAAAAGAAGCACGTACAACATATGCGGAATTCAATCAACGGGATGAAGATTCCCCATTCAACAATACGAACTTGAGAAAAGCGTTCTCTTATGCAATCGATCGTGATGCATTGGTGGACAAAGTCTTGGGTGACGGTTCTGTTGTTTCCACTAGTTTGATTCCGGTAGACTTGGCTAAAAATCCTGAAACTGGGAAAGACTTCACCGAAGATGCCGGCACATTAGTTTCCTTTGATGCTGACAAAGCCAAAGAATATTGGGAAAAAGCGAAAAAAGAATTAGGAATCGACTCCTTAGAATTCGAATTGATGGCTTCTGATGATGATTCATCGAAGAAAGTAATCGAATACCTACAAAATGTATGGGAAGAAACATTGGATGGTGTCAAAGTCACACCAACACCTGTACCGTTCTCTGTTCGATTGGATCGTTCAAATTCTGGTGATTTCGATGTCGTATTAGGTGGTTGGGCAGCTGATTATTCTGATCCAAGCAGCTTTACTGACTTGTTCGTAACGGGAAATTCATACAACCGTGGCCAATGGAGCAACGCGAAATACGATGCCGCTGTCAAAGAATCCTCTTCAACAAATGCGGGAGATCCAGCAAAACGTTGGCAAAATATGCTGGATGCAAACCAAATCATCATGGATGAAATGGGCGTACTTCCAGTTTATCAAAAAGCAGAAGGACACTTGGTTAATCCGAAAATCAAAGGAATCGTTCACCACGGTGCCGGCGCTTCATGGGATTACAAATGGACTTATGTAGAAGAATAAAAGTAAGAGTTTGAACTTGAAAAAAAGTCGGGACATTAATCAACGATCGATTAATGCCCCGGACTTTGTTTTGTTCAACCTATAAATAATGGATTAAAAGCAGGAGAATGGAAAGTCCAATTAAACTCCCTGCGATAATCAGCCAAAAACGATAGGCATGAGCGCCGACTTGTGAAAGCGGCATGAAGTTAGATTTTTTCTTTTGTCTTCTTCCAAAGGCTTCATGCATCGAGCGTTGAAAGGTGTCGAAGAAGCCAGAAGAAAAAACCCATAACAAACTGCCGACAATCAAAAAAGGCAGTCCCACTAAAAAGAGAGAATCAGAAAGCTGGATAAGCGTAAAACTTTTTTGAAGAAAATGCCACAATAAGATGGCGGCGATTCCTAAAAGGGATAGAATATAGGGGAAGTTGCGTTTATTCATAAATGGGCTCCTTAAAGTTTATTCTTATATAATGTAGCGAAACCAGCAAAGAAAGTCAAAGACAAGAAAGAGTAGGGGGAAAAATAGTGAACAGTTTTATTAAATACTTTCTAAAACGTCTGCTTTTCGGTGTGATCACCTTGTGGCTGATTGCAACAGTAACTTTTTTCTTAATGAAATTACTGCCGGGCACACCGTATACCAATGCGGAACGGTTAAGCCCTGAGACCATCGAGTTGCTGAATAAGCAAGTTGGTTTAGACAAACCAGTATTGGTTCAATATGGCATTTATTTACAAAATTTGGTGCAATTTGATTTTGGTATTTCCTTCCAATTTAAAAATCAACCGGTTGCCGCTTTATTGGCTAATCGAATTGGACCTTCCTTGCAATTAGGGATGCAGGCCATCATCTTTGGAACATTGTTCGGTATTATTTTAGGAACGATTTCAGCAATGAAACAAAATTCCTGGGCAGATACGTTAGCAACCCTAGTGGCAATTTTAGGTCGTTCGATTCCAAACTTCGTATTTGCAGTTTTATTACAATATGTGTTTGCAATTCAGTTGCATATGTTGCCAATCGCAAAATGGGAAGGCTTTGCCTATACGATTTTACCAACCATCGCGTTAGCCATGTCGCCATTAGCCGATTCTGCCCGCTTTATTCGAACAGAAATGGTGGAAGTTATGCACAGTGACTTCGTCGAATTGGCTCGCGCGAAAGGGCTGGGGCGTTGGGAAATTGCCTTCAAGCATGGCTTGCGGAATAGTTTAATTCCATTACTGACATTATTAGGACCTTTGGCAGTTGGTTTGATGACTGGTTCTTTGGTTGTTGAAAACATCTTTGCTATTCCGGGAATCGGAGAACAATTTGTAAAATCGATCACCACGAATGATTACCCAACGATTATGGCAGTTACACTAATGTATTCTGGTATGTTGATCGTAGTCATTTTAATCGTCGATATTTTATATGGCATCGTTGATCCACGGATCCGCGTTTCAGAAGGGAGCAGAGGCTGATGGAAGTATCAAAAAACTACTCGGAAATCGCAAAAATTCCCGCAACAGACTTTGAATTGTTGCAAAAAGATACCGTAAAAGAACGGGAAGCAATCGCGGCTCCTTCATTGACCTTTTTACAGGATTCATGGCGGCGTTTGAGAAAAAACAAAGCGGCTGTTTTCTCCATGTCGTTACTTGGCATCATTATTCTGATCGCTTTTGTAACAATTTTTGTTTCTCCCCACAATCCGACGAAGCAAAATGTGAGCTATATTAATTTGCCCCCTCGAATTCCGGGAATCGATATTGATGGTTTGAACGGAAAAGCAATGGTGGGCGGAGAATTAGTCGACAAATATGCGCAAGCGAAAGTACCGGACAATGTAAATTTCTTTTTTGGTACAGATGGTTTAGGTCGGGACGTTTTGAGTCGCTTATTCATGGGAACACGAATTTCATTGTTGATTGCTTTTGTAGCGGCAATGTTTGATATCGTGATTGGTGTCAGCTACGGTTTGATTTCTGGATTAAAAGGCGGCACTACAGACAACTTGATGCAACGTTTCCTTGAAGTCCTTTCCGGGATTCCCAATCTGGTTGTAATGATTTTGATGCTGGTTATGTTCAAACCGGGGTTCATGTCGATTGTAGCGGCAATGGCAATCACCAACTGGATTCCTATGGCGCGGATTGTACGGGCACAGACCATGAAGCTGAAGGATCAGGAATTTGTTTTAGCAGCAAAAACACTGGGAGAAAGCAATGTCAAAATTGCCTTTAAACATATTCTGCCTAATATTTCCAGCGTGATCATCGTTCAGATGATGTTCAGTATTCCGACAGCGATTTTCTTTGAAGCTTTCCTAAGTTTTATCGGTTTAGGTTTGACACCACCTTCAGCTTCTCTAGGAATGATGCTGAGTGATGGCTACAAAACCTTCCAATATTTACCTTATCTATTATGGATTCCGGCAGTGACACTGTCTGTGATCATGATTGGTTTTAACCTGTTGGCTGATGGCTTGCGGGATGCCTTTGATCCGAAAATGAAGGAGTGAGGACTATGAAAAAAGCACTAGAAGTAAAAGATTTAGAAATTTCATTTGATACTTACGCCGGAAAAGTTCGGGCGATTCGTAACGTCAGTTTTGATTTGAATGAAGGAGAGACCTTAGCAATCGTTGGAGAATCCGGTAGCGGCAAGTCCGTGACAACACGGACGATCATGCGCTTGTTGGCAAGCAACGCCAACATTGATAATGGGTCGATCTTATTTGAAGGAGAAGACTTGGTGCATAAGTCTGAAAAGGAAATGCAAAAAATCCGCGGAAAAGAAATCGCAATGATTTTTCAAGATCCAATGACTTCTCTTGATCCGACCATGACAATCGGTAAACAAGTGGCAGAGTCTTTGCGTATCCACAACAAAGTATCGAAAAAAGAAGCGATGGCTTCAGCGCTGGAACTATTGAAACTTGTCGGAATTCCAGATGCAGAAAAACGGTTAAAGAATTATCCCCACCAATTCTCCGGTGGACAACGCCAACGGATTGTGATTGCCATTGCACTGATTTGTTACCCGAAAGTTCTGATTGCCGATGAGCCAACTACAGCACTAGATGTAACGATTCAGGCCCAAATTTTAGAATTATTGAAGGATATCCAACAAAAAATCAATACCTCAATTATTTTTATCACCCATGACCTTGGTGTCGTGGCAAATGTGGCTGATCGGGTGGCAGTTATGTATGGGGGAAGAATCATTGAAGTTGGAACAGCAGAAGAAATCTTTTATAATCCGCAACATCCGTATACATGGGGACTTTTAGGTTCCATGCCAACGTTGGAAGGAACCGGCGATCGATTGTATGCCATTCCCGGTTCTCCGCCAGATTTATTGAAGCCGCCAACAGGGGATGCGTTTTATCCTCGGAACGAATATGCGTTGAAAATTGATACCCAGCAAGCGCCACCATTTTTTGAGGTATCACCGACCCATAAAGCGGCAACATGGCTTTTGGCACCACAAGCACCAAAAGTAGTGCCGCCAAAAGAAATCCAAATTCGTTGGGAAAAATTCCGTTCCAAGCAAGCCAATGAAACAGCTTAAGCCGTCATTCCAATCATCTAATGGAACAAAGAAAATTAAGGACATTAAATAGAAATAAAGGAGGGAAGCCCGGTGAAAAAAGTCTTATTAAAAGTGGACGGCCTGAAACAATATTTTAACGTTGGTCGCAAAGACGAAGTAAAAGCCGTTGATGATATCAGCTTCCATATTTATGAAGGAGAAACGTTTGGTTTGGTGGGTGAATCTGGTAGTGGAAAATCAACGACTGGACGCACAATCATTCGACTGAACGAACCTACAGGTGGTGAAGTTGATTTTGACGGTGTGGATGTCACTAAAATCAAAGGCAAAGCGGCGTTGAAAGAATTTCGTCGAGACGTGCAGATGATTTTCCAAGATCCCTATGCTTCACTGAATCCTCGGATGAAGGTTCGCGATATCATTGCAGAAGGAATCGACATCAATGGGTTGGCAGCCTCTGACACGGAACGAAATAACCGCGTAGATGAACTATTGAAGATTGTGGGCTTAAATCCCAGTCACGGTACCCGTTACCCCCATGAATTTTCTGGCGGGCAACGGCAACGGATCGGCATTGCTCGGGCGTTAGCTGTCAAACCCAAATTCATTATCTGTGACGAACCTATTTCGGCCTTGGACGTATCAATCCAAGCCCAAGTGGTAAATCTGCTGCAGGATTTGCAAGCAGAACAAAATTTGACCTATCTGTTTATCGCCCATGATTTATCCATGGTGAAACACATTAGTGATCGAATTGGCGTGATGCACCATGGCAAATTATTGGAAGTCGGTACGAGCGATGCGATCTACCATCACGGTGTCCATCCTTATACAGAAAGTCTATTATCTGCGATTCCATTGCCTGATCCTGAGTATGAACGCACTCGCACACGAATCAAATATCAGTCAGAACCAGAGGATGGACGGGTTCGTGGAATGCATGAGATCGAAGAGGGACACTACATTTATTGTACAGAAGACGAAATCGTCTTCTACCAAAAGAAATTACAGAAAAAGAAAGAAGGCAGTTCTGTCGCAAGTTAAAGGGGTGTTTGGATAGATGTGCGTTTTAAAAGCTTATAAATTTCGACTCTACCCAACGGAAGAACAGCGACAATTTTTTATTGAAACTTTTGGCTGTGTTCGCTTTACTTATAACATGCTATTAAAGCAGCGGCATATTGAGCAGCCCGCCGGAAAATTAACGCCGGCTAAATTAAAAGAAGACTTTCCTTTTTTAAAGAAGACCGATAGCCTTGCCTTGGCAAATGCTCAGATGAATTTGGAGCGAGCCTTTCGTAATTATTATGAGGGGCGTGCCGGCTATCCTAAGCTGAAAACCAAAAGAAGCGTTTGGCAGTCGTATCGAACAAATAATCAGCAGCACACGATTTATTTTCAGGAAGGAAAACTAAAGCTCCCTAAGCTAAAAACCTTGATTCCTGTCAATATCCATCGAAGGGTCTACGGTCATATCAAGTCTGCCACCATTTCTGCTAAAAATGGTCAGGAATTTTATGTGTCGATCCTCTGCGAAGAAAAAATCGAACCACTGCCTCAAACCAATCAAGTCATCCAGCTGCACTTTTCACCGGAAACACTGGTTGAATCCTCTGAGCTTTCCTTTGATGTTCCTATTTTCTTATCAGAAAATGATCAGATTCGTTTGAAAAAAGCAGAGAAGAAATTGGCTACTCGGGCAAAGGCTGCTCAGAAGCGAAAGGTCCATTTGTCTGATGCAAAGAATTATCAAAAGCAAAAACACAAAGTTGCCACTCTTTATACTCGTTATTATGATCGAAAAAAAGCCTATCTTGATGAATTATCGATTGGCATTATTCGGCAATATGATGTGATTCACGTGACTAATCTTTGTCAGATGGAAGAAAAAGGCCTTTTTAGCGAATCAGACTGGCTGCACTTTATCCAAAAAATAAAGTACAAAAGCACGTGGTATGGCAAAACAATGCTCCTCAGTGAAGGACCAAGCAGTTGAAGAAAAGAAAGTAAGAACTGGAAGGGGCTCCAGGGATCGCCTAGGCCATAGAAAAAATTTGCAAAAATTTTTGTTTCTAGGAATCATTGCTCACTAATTATGATAAACCAAAAACAAACCCAGCGTTCCAAGGCTGAAAAGCCAATGGATGACGCTGGGTTTCTTTTATCCCTCTTCAGGAATAATCGATTCTTTTAGACGATAAATTTTGGAAGGACGACCAATTCCCACCGGACGTTCACCAATTTCATCAAAATATTGCAGCATTGCTTTTTTAAAGTTGGAATGGTCAATGGTTTTGAAATCCATACCTAAAAATTTAGCAAAAACTTTCCGTGCTTCGGTGATGGTGAAAGAATCTCCCAAAACTTGCAGCACAAGGGGTTCATGCTCCATTTTGTTTGCAATCCGGTTGAAGGCCTTCAAGATAATCTCGCTGTGGTCAAAAGCCAGTGTATCACGACCATAAGAGGTTCCGGTTTGCAGATCCAAGATAATCTCGACATCTCCGTTAGTCAAATGGATATTGTTGCGTTTGCGTTCCAACGTAAACCAACGGACTTCTGCGGCATCGTCACCGGCACTCAAAGGCTCTTCTCCAATGAAAGCCAAATAGCTGACGGTCACCACCCAACCACGAGGGTCACGGTCTGGTCGACTGAAGGTGTGCAGTTGTTCGATATTATGATTGGAAATCACCACGCCGGTTTCTTCTTTGGTTTCTCGAATGACGCTTTCGCCAGTCGATTCATTTGCTTCGACAAAGCCCCCCGGCAAAGCCCATGAGTTTTTATACGGATGACTTTTTCGTTGAATCAACAAGGTTTTGATCTGATCTTCTTCCTTGTTGTAACACATCAATACCATATCTACCGTTAAGGCAGGTTTTTCATATTCTGGCTGTTCTTGCTGCTTGTACCAGCGAAGAAACTCTTCTTCGCTTGCCTGTTGTTCAAAATATATTTTTTCTTCAGCTTTGGAAGAAAAGTGTTTCATAAATGGCACCTCGCTTGTTTTGATTGCTCATTCTTATTGTAGCACGCATAGAAAAAAAACAAACCGTTCAGCGAAAAATAAATGGCAAAATCAAGTTAAAGAGAAAAAATGCCAAATAAAAAGGAATCGCTTTTTTCACTTGTTCCCGCAAGCTGAGAAAGCCACCGATACCGATAGCTCCCAAAAAAAGAACTCGGAGAATCTGTGTGAGTGTGACAAAGCCCTGCACACCTTGATGAAGATTAAAGTAGCCGTAGAGTCGCTGATAAAAAGTACAAAAAATCAGGTGGAGAATAGAAAAAATCAGAATGCCAATAAGAAAATTTCGATGTTTTTTTGTCATAGACAACTTCCTTTGTTTTGATCTTTTTTTATTATACCAAATATCCAGCGGCATGCAGGGAACAAAGGGGAAAGAATTCGCAATTTGGCGGAAAATTCTTAAACAAAACCTAATTTATGGTATACTATCAAAGAACATATTCACAGTAGTGAGAAGGAGGAAACACGCCCGTGGCTGAAAAAGATACTTTTTATATTACGACGCCGATTTACTATCCAAGTGGCAAATTACACATTGGAAACTCTTATACAACGATTGCCTGTGATGCAGTTGCTCGGTATAAGCGTTTAATGGGCTTTGATGTATTTTATTTAACAGGGGTCGACGAACACGGCCAAAAAATCGAAAAAAAATCTGAGGAATTAGGGGTCAAACCACAAGAATACGTGGATAAAATGGCTGCCGATATTCAAAAATTATGGAAAACCCTTGATATCAGCTATGATAAATTTATCCGCACGACGGATGATTACCACCAAAAAGCAGTTCAAAAGATTTTTGACCAGTTATTGGAACAAGGGGACATTTATCTTGGAGAATACGAAGGCTGGTACTCTGTATCAGATGAAGAATTTTTCACTGAAACCCAATTGGCTGAAGTTTATCGAGACGAAGAAGGCAACGTAATCGGCGGAAAAGCGCCAAGTGGACATGAAGTAGAATTAGTCAAAGAAGAATCCTATTTCTTCCGTATGAGCAAATATGCAGATCGTTTACTGGCCTATTATGACGAACACCCAGAATTCATTCAACCAGAATCCCGCAAGAATGAAATGATCAATAATTTTATCAAACCTGGATTAGAAGATTTAGCCGTTTCTCGGACGACCTTTACATGGGGAATCCCGGTAAAATCTGATCCACGACATATCGTTTATGTATGGATCGATGCGTTATCCAACTATATTACAGCCTTGGGCTACGGCTCGGATGACGATAGCCTGTTCCAAAAATATTGGCCGGCAGATGTGCATATGGTCGGAAAAGAAATTGTGCGTTTCCACACGATTTATTGGCCAATCATGCTAATGGCATTAGACTTGCCATTGCCAAAGAAAATTTACGGTCATGGCTGGTTATTGATGAAAGACGGCAAAATGTCGAAATCAAAAGGTAACGTTGTCTATCCTGAAATGTTGGTAGAACGCTACGGACTTGATGCATTACGTTATTATCTTTTACGGGCAGTTCCTTTTGGCAGTGATGGCGTGTTTACCCCTGAAGATTTTGTTTCCCGGGTAAATTATGATTTGGCAAATGATTTAGGAAATCTTCTAAACCGAACGATTGCCATGATTAACAAATATTGTGAAGGCACTGTGCCGGATTATGCATCAAAAGTGACGGCATTTGATAGTGAATTATCGACAACTGCCGCTAACGTGATCGGACGTTACCACCAAGCAATGGAAAAAATGGAATTCAATACAGCTTTAAGCGAGGTTTGGACGTTGATTTCCAGAGCCAATAAATACATTGATGAAACACAACCTTGGATTCTTGCAAAAGATGAAGAAAAACGCGGAGAGTTAAACAGTGTGATGGTCCATTTAGCAGAAAGCTTACGGATCGTTGCGATTTTATTGCAACCAATCATGACAGAAACACCGGCGAAAATCTTTGAACAACTGGGACTAGATGTGGAAGCAATGAATTTGCAAGAACTGCATTTTGGCGAATTCCCAAGTGGAACCAAAGTCGTAGGTAAAGGAACGCCGATTTTCCCTCGTCTTGATATCGAGACGGAAGTAGAATTTATTCAGAAAAAAATGTCTGAAGGTGTTCAAACCGAGGAAGCCACTGTGAAATGGAACCCTGAAGAAACTGAACTGGTTTCAACCAAAAAAGAAATCAAATACGATGATTTTGACAAAATCGAATTAAAAGTTGCAGAAGTCATTGACTGTCAAAAAGTCAAAGGTGCAGATAAGCTACTGCAATTCCGTTTAAATGCCGGAGATAAACAAGATCGTCAAATTCTATCGGGAATCGCTGAATTTTATAGTGATCCAGCTGCCTTGATCGGTAAAAAGGTCGTGATCGTTGCCAACTTGAAACCACGAAAAATGCGAGGACAAGTCAGCCAAGGTATGATTTTATCCGCCGAAGATGAAGCAGGGAATTTAGCAATCGTCGAAGCACCAAAAGGGATGCCTAACGGAGCGATTATTGCGTAAATATAACAAAGATTAAACAGTCTGATTTATTTCAGACTGTTTTTTTTGTTTATAAAATGGACATAAAAATAAAAGTTTTATCGTTTTTAATAATTATATTGACCTTATATGAAATTATTGATAGCCTTTTCAATAGAGGGTTAAAATAATGGAAGGTAGGTAATGAAATGAAAAAGATTCGTCTGATTGGTAGAAGTTTGTTAACATTAGTCATCTTAGCGGGAGTTACGGTTCCTAATACGATTGCCATAGCTGAGACGGTTGACTCCACGGTTGCAACAGTTGCGACAAGTGAGACGGGGGAAACCGCAACAAGTGAAATTGCGACAGATGTTCCAACAGAATCAACAGATACGAGTATAAGTGAAAATACAACTGTTGAATCAACGAGTACAGAAGAAACAACTGAAGAATCAATTTCTCAAGCAGAAACAGGAAATATTGAGAAAGAAAAACGTGCTGAGGAAACGACGATTCCAGTACAACTTTTAGGAATCAATGATTTTCATGGTGCGTTAAGCACGACAGGTACAGCTCATCTAGGTTCTGAAAGCCATTCTGGTGCTGGAACCGCAGCGTTGTTAGCGAGCCATTTAAAAGCTGCAGAAACTGCCTTTCAAACGGATAAAACAAATGCTACCACACTGAGAGTTCAATCCGGTGATATGGTGGGCGCAAGTCCTGCCAACTCAGGTCTATTGCAGGACCAACCAACGATGCGAATCTTGAATCAAATGAATTTTGATGTTGGAACACTGGGAAACCATGAATTTGATGAAGGCCTAGCTGAATTCAATCGAATTTTATTGGGACAAGCTCCCACAGCAGAGGATAATTTTTATCCGATCGTTTACGATTATAATAAGGAGCATGGGCCTGAAATTTTAAAGGGCGGCTTCGATTTGGCTATTGCCAATGTTGTTGAAAAAAATACTGGGGCGATTCCTTTTGGTTGGCAACCTTATAGTATTAAAACCGTGGGTACTGGGGATGAAAGTGCTGAAATTGCTTTTATCGGTGTGGTAACAACGGAGATTCCAAATTTAGTTTTGCGGGAGCACCACATAAATTATGACTTCCTTGATCCAGCGGAGACAATCGCTAAATATGCGAAAGAATTGCAAGAAGAAAAAAATATAGATGCAATCGTTGTCCTTTCTCATACTGCTTCTGAACAATCTGGCGAAAACGGTGTGGTTGGTGAAGCCGCAACGATTATGCAGAAGGTAAAAAATATTTATCCAGGAAATAGTGTGGATGCATTTTTTGCCGGACATAATCATGTGTATACAAATGGAGTTGTCGATCAAACACGAATCGTTCAATCGACCTCGCAAGGAAAAGCGTTTATTGATCTGCAGGGAGAAATCAGTCTTGAAACGGGCGATTTTACTGACGTACCAACGGCGACAGTTGATCCAGTCATGCCTACCATAGAACCGGATGCAGAAGTTGAAGCAATCGTAGCAGAGGCAGATAAAATCGTTGCTCAAGTAACTGAGCAAAAAATCGGTACAGCAGCAACTGCTGAGGATATTTCTCGTTCAACAAATGAATTAGGTGAATCACCAGTTGGAAATTTGATTACAGATGGTCAAGTCTTTATGGCAAAATTAAATGGTATTGATGCAGATTTTGCAATGACAAATAATGGCGGTGTCCGTGCAGATTTAGCTGTCGATGCTGACCGCTCAATTACTTGGGGAGCGGCACAAACTGTTCAACCTTTTGGTAATATCATGCAAATCGTTGAAATGACTGGTGCTCAAATTCGAACCGTTTTGAATCAGCAAACTTTTGGAACAAAGCTGGAAGGTGGACGTGCTTACTTCCTGCAAGTTTCCGGTTTAAACTATACAGTAACAGATAACCCGGATACCACAGATTTGGAACATCCGTTTGTGGTTCACCAGATGATGGAATCTGATGGAACGCCGATTGAAGAAAATCAAACATATAATGTTGTCATCAATGACTTTTTATTTGGCGGAGGAGACGGTTTTGCCGGCTTTAGGGATGCTATTTACAAAGATGCTATGCAGCCGGATACAGAAACTTTTGTCAACTATATCAAGACGTTAGAGTCTATGGGAAAAGAAATCTCAGCATCTGTCGAAGGACGAAAAACTTATAAATCAGCAGAAGAAATCCAAAATGAAGCAATCGCCAAAATTAAAGAAGCAACTTCTTTTGAACAAGTGAAAGAAGGCGATCCGTATTTAGTTGGAAAAACACTTACTTCTGCTAAAATCAATGTGTCAAAAATTTCAAAACAAAAAGCAGTAAATCCAATAATCAGTGCCTCTGCAGATGAAAACGGTAGCGTTCAATTAGATATTCAATCTCTTCAGTTTATAGAAGGGAATCAATTACTAGTAACGGTGACGGATGCAAATGGTTATACGGCAGAATTCTCGCAAACGATAGTAGCAGCGACGATTGCTACAACGGATTCCAGTGATTCGACGGATGACAGTACGTCAACGACATCCAGCAACGATTCAACAACGGCAACAAGCACAAGTACTTCAAAAGGAAATACCAATAGTGAGAAAAATCTTCCTAAAACCGGTGAAACACGAAATGCTGCACTCACACTTTTAGGTGTTCTTTTCCTAGGAGCGGGTGGCTATCTGATTTATAGAAAAAAAGCCGCTTAATCAGAAATTACTGCAAATGTTTCTAACGGGATAGCAGCTACCACTATAAGGATAAACTGAAATACTAATAAAGCGATTAGTGAAAAACCTGCTCATCATTAAAGAGCAGGTTTTTTTCACTGCTACAGATTATTTGTTGATTTCTTTCCTAAAAAGCGCATTTTTAAGAAATCTAAAAATGTTGCCCTATCAGATAATCTACTATATAATGATTGGTGTAATTATTTAATTTTCATGAGGGAGTAACTGGCAGCATACGCTGTGGCAACGTCACCAATCCTGGAAGAAATTTCTGGTGTTGCCTTAATTAGTGAGACTTATGTATGTTCGTTACATACACAGGTCTATTTTTTTTCAATTTTGAAAAATAGAGCGGTGTGTAGCGACAAAATCAAAGGAGGAGAAACATTGGCAGAGGAAACGAACAAAAAAGCGCAGGTAAACCAACCTTTCTATTCGCAAACTGACAGCGAAGTCTTGAAAGCGATGGATACTACCGTCGATGGACTATCGAGTGAAGAAGCAAAAAAACGTCTTTCACAATATGGTCCAAACGAATTGGATGAAGGTAAGAAAAAAACCATGTTCCAAAAATTCATGGAGCAATTCAAGGATCTGATGATTCTTGTCTTGTTGGTAGCGGCTGTTATTTCTGCAGCAGTTTCCCATGAAATCGTGGATGCTGCGATTATTTTAGCGGTTGTTATCATTAATGCAATCATGGGGGTTGTGCAAGAAGCGAAGGCAGAAGAAGCCATCGAATCTTTGCGAGAAATGTCTACACCAAATGCAAATGTTCTGCGGGATGGGCATACCATTACCATCAAGAGTGATGAATTAGTTCCAGGGGACATTGTTTTACTAGAAGCAGGAGATGTTGTTCCTGCAGATATGCGTTTAGTAGAAGTTAATTCGATGAAAATCGAAGAAGCTGCATTGACAGGTGAATCTGTGCCGGTTGAAAAAGGACTTGTTGTCCTTGAAGGTACGGAAATTGGTATCGGAGACCGCATCAACATGGCCTTCTCAAATAGTAACGTAACGTACGGTCGCGGAAAAGGGATCGTTGTCAATACGGGGATGAATACCGAAGTAGGGAAAATCGCCGGAATGTTGGCGCAAGCAGATGAAACAGAAACACCGTTGAAAAACAACTTGAACCATTTAGGTAAATTCCTGACAGCTGCTATCGTGGTTATTGCTGTTGTTATGTATTTTGTTGGTACACTGTTTAACGATACTTCATGGAGCGACATGTTGCTGACGTCAATTTCACTAGCCGTTGCGGCAATTCCAGAAGGTTTGCCAGCTATTGTTACAATCATCTTGGCATTGGGGACACAAGTCATGGCAAAACGAAATGCTGTCATCCGTAAATTGCCAGCTGTAGAAACATTAGGTTCAACAGACATCATTGCTTCTGATAAAACCGGAACACTGACACTGAACCAAATGACCGTTGAGAAATTGTATACAAATGATCGCCAATACAGCTCTTCACAACATATTCCTGAAGACAATATGGCATTAAAGATTATGAACTATGCGAATGATACGAAAATTGCCCAAGACGGTAGTTTGATTGGTGATCCGACAGAAACAGCCTTGGTTCAATTCGGAAATAATCAGGGCTTTAATGTAACAGCCAAAGTCCAAGAACAACCTCGGGTAGCCGAAATTCCTTTCGATTCTGAACGTAAATTGATGACAACAATCCACAAAGAAGCAGAAGGACGTTACTTAGTAGCTGTCAAAGGTGCTCCTGATGTCTTGCTAGGACGTGCTTCAAAAGTTCAAATCTTTGATGAAATCAAACCAATGACTAACAAAGAAGAACAAACAATTCTTGAAAACAACAAAGATATGGCAAAACAAGCCTTGCGTGTTTTAGGAATGGCTTATAAATATGTGGATGCAATTCCAGAAAGCTTGGAATCAGACATCGTTGAAAATGATTTGATTTTTGCTGGTTTAGTCGGCATGATCGATCCAGAACGTTCTGAAGCTGCGGATGCTGTACGTGTAGCTAGAGAAGCTGGTATCCGTCCAATCATGATTACTGGGGATCACCGGGACACGGCAGAAGCAATTGCCGGACGTTTAGGGATCATCCAACCTGGTGACGATGCTGCAGTCTTGACTGGAGCAGAATTAAATCAAATGTCCGACGAAGAATTTGCACGTAATGTAGAAAAATATTCTGTTTATGCACGGGTTTCTCCTGAGCATAAAGTTCGTATCGTTAAAGCATGGCAAAAAGAAGGCAAAGTAGTTGCCATGACCGGTGACGGTGTTAATGATGCGCCTGCTTTGAAACAGGCGGATATTGGTATTGGTATGGGGATTACCGGGACAGAAGTTTCCAAAGGAGCTTCTGATATGGTACTTGCCGATGATAACTTTGCAACCATTGTCGTAGCGGTAGAAGAAGGACGTAAAGTTTTCTCAAATATTCAAAAAGCAGTTCAATATTTATTGGCAGCCAACTTAGGTGAAGTTTTAACCTTGTTCTTGGCAACTCTTTGGGGTTGGGATACGCTATTACCAATTCATTTGTTGTGGATCAACTTGGTAACCGATACATTCCCTGCTATCGCATTGGGAATGGAACCTGCCGAAAAAGATTTGATGGAACACAAGCCTCGTGGACGTAATTCGAACCTATTCTCAGGTGGCGTGTTAAGCAGTATTATTTATCAAGGGTTGCTGGAAGCAGCAACTGTTCTATTTGTATACTGGTCTGCCATTCAATGGCCAGTGCATGAAGGATATGATGCTATTCATGCGGATGCGTTGACGATGGCCTTTGCAACATTAGGTTTGATGCAATTGTTCCATGCCTTTAACGTGAAGTCTGTTCACCAATCATTATTCAAGGTGGGACCATTCCGCAACAAGACCTTCAACTGGGCAATCCTGTTGTCCTTTGCGTTAATGATGGTCATTATCATTGTTCCGGGATTAAATGACATTTTCCGCGTTGCACACCTTGATTTGTATCAATGGGGTATCGTGTTAGGTTCATCCTTTGCAATCATCCCGATTGTAGAAATCGTCAAAGCAATTCAACGGGCAATGGGCAAAAGCTAATAGAACTATTGATTGAAATAAAAAGTAAAAGAAAAGCCTTTTAAACGGGCTTTTCTTTTTTTATGAAAGATAGATTGAGATGAGAAGTTCAATTATGATTTTAAATAGGGTAGAAAAAAGATGGTTTGACTAGTCAAGAGATGCTTTTTGGATGGTACTTAATCTGTTGTTTTGCTAGTGGTTTTGTTTACAAAATGGGTGAAAATATAAATAAAAACTTAATCGAGCCGAAGATGTCTGTTAGCTGTAACTAACAGGTACCTATTTTTTATAAAAAAAGCACCACCTTTTCACCAAATCTGCTCCGATTAGCGTTGAAAAAGAGTTCTTGCAGAGGAAATGAACAGGTAGTCTGAATTTTTTGCACTTCTCTTTTTGGAGAAAAAAAGGATGGTCGGTGAGAATTTGCCGGTCACTCTTCCCTAAAGTCGAAAAAAACGGTAAAATAGCCATAAATAGAGCAGAAAGTAGGAATAATTTGTGAGACCTAATTTAGGATTTTATGTTCAAGCAATTAATGATATCGTAAAAACAACCGAGGAAATCGGTGAAAAAATGAACCCCAGCTATGAAGCAATCCGTAAAGCAATCGATGAGGATAAAACAGCGGAAATCACAGCAGAACAACTGAAAGAAACTGTTGCGTTATTTAGCGAGGGAACGGTGAAATACAAAGACATGCTGAAACAGATCAGCAATTTGCGTCCACCGGCAAAAGTAATGGGAATCCATAAAAAATTTGAACGTTCGTATGTTAAATATGTTGCCGGCTGTGAAGAAATGACGACCAGCCTCCAAGTAGAAGGAATTGATGTGGCGGCATTTGATGCTTCAGAGAAAAAACAAGACGAAGCCACAGACGAAATTTCTTTTGCGATTCAACGGATGACGAGTCTGTTGCTGAAATAAAACGTATCCAAAAAACGAGAGTTATCTAATTTAAATATAACGTTATTTTTAGGACAAAAATAAAAAGAACCGCTATACTTAACTCATAACCAACAACAACCTTTTTATTTTTCATTTTACTCCTTATAAGAGTAATTACTCCTTTTTCCATTGGGCTTAACCGACCCAATGGTTTTTTTATGTCTGTTATGAAATGATTTTATTTCGTCATTTAATTCTCTTTTATTCGTCTTTCTTCTTAAAATATGCTACTCTTTTCTGAAAAAAGGAGGTCGTGTCTTTTGACCGTTATCGAGCATTATATCCATGAAGCACCAGCCGAGCATCAGGCGATTTTAAACGAAGTCTATCAACTAATTAAGAAATTAATACCGGATGCAACAGAAAAAATCAGCTACGGAATGCCAACTTTTTATTTTCATGAAAACCTAGTGCATTTTGCTGCAGCGAAAAAACATCTGGGCTTTTATCCGACACCTTCAGCGATTGCACAGTTTCAAGAAGAGCTGATAAATTACCCTTCTTCAAAAGGTGCTGTTCAGTTTGTCTATACGCAGCCATTACCGACGGAACTGATTAAAAAAATGGTTTTGTTTCGTAAAGAGGAAGTAGTGAAGAAGTTAGAATTGCCAAAATAGCAATCTCGTGCTATTCTAAATTTATTAAAAACGAAATGAGGGATCCTGCGTTGAAAAACTAACCAATTGATTGAAGCTGCATTAAGAGTGTGCCTAATTTATGATGTATTCAATAATTTATGGGGACAGTGTGCAGATTTTCAGGATTGGTGTGGTTTTTCAATTGGCGGGGTCTTTTTTGTCTATCCGTCTGCCGTGAAAGCCTGTCCTGAAAATAGGAGAGGTTTTTTTATTGAGGTGATGAAAAAAATGACAATTACAATTAAAAATTTAACGTTTGGCTTTGATAGTCAGACAATCAATCTTTTTGACCACACAAATCTAATGATTGACACCAATTGGAAATTGGGTTTGATTGGGCGAAATGGTCGAGGAAAAACGACACTACTGAATTTATTGAGGGGAAAACTACCTTACAGCGGAAAAATCGAGCATCAAATGACCTTCACTTATTTTCCTCAAAAAATTGAGGATAAGCAGCAGTTGACCTACTATGTCTTGCAGGAATTATCCGATTTTGAGCAATGGAAGATCGAACGGGAGCTGAATTTGCTGCAGGTGGACCCGGAAATTTTATGGCGGGAATTTTCCAGCCTTTCAGGGGGAGAACAGACAAAAGTTTTATTGGCTTTATTGTTTGTAGACGATGTGAATTTCCCCTTGATCGATGAACCCACCAATCACTTGGATATCGTTGCCCGGCAACAGGTAGCGGATTATTTGCGGGAAAAACGGCAGGGGTTTATCGTGGTCAGTCATGATCGACGATTTGTCGATGAAGTCGTGGATCATATTTTATCTATCGAGAAAAGTCAACTGGTTTTGTATCAGGGTAATTTTTCGGTTTATGAAGAACAAAAACGATTGCGGGATCAGCATGAGCAGGAAGAAAATGCCAAGCTGAAAAAAGAAATTGGACGTTTGAAACAAACTGCCGCTGAAAAAGCAGAATGGTCGCGTTCCCGTGAAGGAGATAAAACGAAAAAGAAAAAAGGGTTTATCGACACGGAAGCCCGACGAACGAATAAAGGAGCTATCGGTGCGGATGCTGCCCGCACCATGAAACGTTCCAAGGCAATTGTGAAACGTATGACCGATCAGGTATCGGAAAAAGAAAAACTGTTAAAAGATATCGAGTATATCGACCCGTTGACGATGAATTTTCAGCCGAGTTATCATAAATCACTGTTGCAGGTCGAAAATCTGCAGTTAAGCTATGAAAAGCCCTTGTTTGCCCCAATCACCTTTGATTTGGAAAAAGGGCAACGTATCGCCTTACGGGGAGCAAACGGATCAGGAAAATCCTCCATTATTAATTATTTGTTGGGACAATTTAACGGAGAAGCAGCTGGGAAAATTCTCCGTCCGCAAAATGTTGCTATCAGTTATGTTCGGCAAAATTACGAGGACAATCGGGGGACGTTGACAGAATTTGCAGAGGAACATCATTTGTCCTATCAAGAATTATTAAACAATTTGCGTAAATTAGGTGTTGAGCGAACCGTTTTTCAAAATCGAATTGAGCAAATGAGTATGGGGCAGCGGAAAAGAGTTGAGCTGGCAAAATCTTTGGCAACACCCGCAGAACTATTTATTTGGGATGAGCCGTTGAATTATTTGGATGTCTTCAATCAAGAACAGTTGGAGCAGATTATTCAAGAAATTCAACCAACGATGCTAATCGTAGAGCATGATGAAACGTTTTTACAAAATGTGGCAACACAGATCGTTACGTTGCAGCCAGAATAAGAAAAACGCCAAAACAGCCCGCAAGAACGGTTGTTTTGGCGTTTTTTTATTTTTGATTAATTTTCAACATTACGAACGTAGTCGTCGAAGTATTTGATCAAATCAGCTTTTACTTTTTGATAATCTTCTTCGCTGTATTCTTTGGCTTCGACTTTTCCGTTAAAAAAAGGGAGATTTAATTCTTCCTTTAAACGTGCAACAACTTCATCTTGATTCATTCAGAGTTCCTTCTTTCTTTCGTCTTAAAAAAGCTGAAAGGCAGCGGTCAAGGCTTCATACTCATCCCGCATTTTTGCCAAACGTTTCTCAAGGGAAGGCAGGTCATCATCCGCATGGAACAACACCTGCTTTAGTTCAAAATAAAAATCATCGAAAGCATTGATGAAGTTTTCCACTTCGGTTGTTTGCAACTGGGGATTTTGATCACAGCGGACATAAGTTTTTTCCGCAATGGCATAGGCCTCGGCAGTCGTCAAAATAGCCAGATTTTCGTTGTAGCGGCGGCTTAGCACCAAGTCGTACACCGATTGGCATTTATTCAACAGATTAGAAAAATCCTTAAGCAATAATTCTACAGGGGTTTTCGTAAACATAAGATTCCTCCATTAGTTTTCAAATAAAACACAAACGGTTTCCGGTGCGTAGACATCTTTTTGAAGCAGAGTTAATTTACCAGATTCGCTGTCGCGACGGTAAAGAGTCAAATTGTCGCTGTTTTGATTCGCTGCTACGAGATAGTGATCGCTTGGATCTAAGGCAAAATCCCGTGGAAAGTCGCCTTCTGTAGAAATGTGTTGAACAAAGGCAAGCTGTTGTCCGTTGTCTGCCGTTTGAAAAACAGCGATGGAATTATGTCCTCGGTTTGATGCATAAACGAAGCGACCGTCATTGGAAACACGAATGGCAGCACCACCATTAAATTCATGAAAATCTTCTGGCAAGGTAGAAATTTTTTGTAACGCTGCAAAGCTGCCATCTTCTTTGTTGTAACGCAGTACTGTAATCGTACTGTCCAATTCACCAAAAAGATAAGCAATTTCTTTGTTTGGATGAAACGCCAAATGACGGGGACCAGTTTTGTCTTCTGCAACATAAACGGCAACTTCTGAAAGTTTGCCTTCGATGGAAACATCGTAGGTGTACACACGATCTGTACCAAGATCGCAAACAGCCAGCCGCCCATCTGGTGTTAGGTCAGTATAATGGACATGGGGTTTGTCTTGATTTTCGTGGCTGCCGGTCGGTTCGTCATGGTACAAAGCATCTGATGCTGCCAAAGAGCCGTCTGCCAGAATGCGGTAGACATTGACTTCCCCCTTGTGGTAGTTGGCGCCATAGACTAATTTACGTGGTTCGTCAACGGAGACGTAACAAAGGGGAGCACCTTCTTCGGTAATGGCATTTAAAAAGGTAAAATTCTCATTGTAAGCCGCACAACCGCCTTGGCCTTCCACGGAAGTTACCGAGTAAGTATTGCTGTCTTTGCTGCGGGCAAGATAGGTTGGGCTATTTTCTGATGCAACAAGTTCTAATTGTTCCAGTGTTTCTTTTTCGGTGTCTAGTACGATTGAGTAGATGCCTTTGCTTTCTCGGCGAGTATACGTACCAAGCAATATTTTTTTTAACATAAGCTACCTCCTAAGAAATGAATACTCTTTTATTTTACCATATAAAGGATTGTCAGCGTTCACCAAATGATCGACTGTGTTATAATATTTTTGAATGGACGAAAGGAGATCGAAGCTATGACAAAAGGAAAAATCGTTGCGATTGGCAAAGAAGCCATCGATGAAAATGAAAAAATTTTGCTTTTCTTCGGAGACGGCGCGACGGAGGGCTTGAAACGTTATTCGGTGATTCAGGAGATTTCAGATCCGAAAACCATCGAAATCAAGCAAGGAGACCAAATTACTTTTGGAGATAAATCCTATGTGGTGACTTTTACCGGAAATACTGTCAATCAAAATCTGCACTCATTGCAACACGTGACCTTTGTTTTTGACGAAGTACCGGAAACTAATGTGATCGCCAACGGGGTCTATTTAGCACCAGATGCGTTACCGAAAATTGCAGTCGGGATGACAGTTACTTATCCATAGGAGGTCGTGATGGAACGAAAAGACAAACACAAACTTTCCTGGTTTTGGAAATGGTTTTTGAATAATCAATTTGTGACAGCGTTGCTGATGATTCTGCTGATCCTGTTGATTCTCAATGCTTTTACAAAGGTTTCATATCTGTTTACACCAGTGGTTCAATTTATTGGTGTTGTGAGTCTGCCCATTGTCATGGCGGGAATTTTGTATTACTTGATGAATCCGGCAGTTGATTTTTTAGAGAAAAAAGGGTTAAAACGTGTTTATAGTATCACTTTGCTGTTTTTACTGTTGATTGGCTTGCTTGTTTGGGGAATTGTGGTCATTGTACCGAAAATCCGTGAGCAATCGTTAAGCTTTGCCGAAAATTTCCCCGGGTATCTGACAGTGGTGGATGATAAGGTACAGGAAATATTGAATGATCCGATTTTTTCACAGATTCAAGATCAAGTCGAAGAATACGGCGATAAAGTAATGAGTTGGTTGACTGCTTTTATTCAGGATTTTTCAAAATCAACGATTGAAAATATCGGTCATTTTGTCGGTGCAGTGGCAACGGTGGTGGTGGCAATTTTAACGATGCCGTTTATCCTCTTTTATTTATTGAAAGACGGACGTAACCTTGCACCTTATTTTGTAAAATTTTTGCCGACTCGCTTGCGGAAACCAACTTTGAAAGTTTTAAAAGAGGTTAATGAACAAGTTTCTTCCTACATTCGTGGGCAGTTGACGGTTGCGTTGGCTGTAGGAATTATGTTTATCATTGGTTTTTCAATCATCGGATTGGAGTATGCCGTTACTTTGGGAATCATCGCAGGATTTTTAAATTTGATTCCTTACTTAGGCTCATTTTTGGCAATGGTTCCAGTGGTTTTTCTGGCAATCGTAGTGGGACCTTTCATGCTGGTAAAGGTTTTGATTGTTTTTGTCATCGAGCAGACAATTGAAGGACGGTTGATTTCGCCGTTGGTTTTAGGTAGTCAGTTGTCGATCCATCCGGTAACAATTCTGTTGGTTCTGCTGACTTCTGGAAAACTTTTTGGTGTTATCGGCGTTATCTTCGGGATTCCTGTCTATGCAGCCGCCAAAGTGGTGATTACCCACTTATTTGAATGGTATCGCAGCATTTCCGGTTTGTATGAAAAAGAACCAGAGGAAATCAAAAAAGAATAAGTTTCTGCAGATGAAAAAATCCGACCAATAGCAAAGCTGCTGCATTATTAAACAGCGGGAAACTTTTGCTATTGGTCGGATTTTTTTTGCCTTATTTTTTGTCGCCTTGATTCATTTAATTAAGCCGCGAGCTGCCCTAATGCTCGCATTCCGCCAATCACATGGACAGCAGTAAACCCTTTGCTGGTTAGGTAATTCGCAATGATTTCGGAACGACGACCAGAATAACTGATGATGTAATAGGTTTTTGTCATATCTAAGGTATTCAAGCTACCAGGGATGCTGGTGGCAGGAATCGATTGAGCGGTTGCTAAGTGGCGAAGGTCAAAATCTTGAGTATCGCGAATATCGAGAATCGCGAGATCTTTTTCTGCACGCAAGGAATTGAAATCTTGCATCGAAATAGAGGTCATTTTTTTACCAACTTTCATTTTGTAAGATGGTAGAATTTTAGGACATTTCCATAGAATTTTCAACCTTTCTGATTAATTGTAAGAAAATAATGAGCAATATTTTCAGAAAGTAGTTGCAGGCAGAGAGTCATTGGTTTTTTGTCAGAGAAAATAAGAACAAAAATGAGAAAAAACGCTATAAAAAATCAAAGCATGTTGAATTGACGATAAAGTTTCTCCAAATCAGCGATCTCTTGCGTGATTGTTTTACCAATTGTCGTGTCTTTGACGGTGGTCCGTTTTTTTGCCACAGCAACTAAACGAAGGACGGATAAAATGTCGGTTCCGTTGGTCACAGCATCCGCCACGGAAGTAAAAGGCTGGTGGGCAGCTAGTTGCATACCGTAGCTGTTAGCTAACAAGGTGTAACCGGCGATGCCAGTTTTTTTCTGGTAACCTTTTGCATAGCCACCATCAATTACGATTAATTTGCCGTTAGCTTTGATTGGATTTTCCCCATTTTTTTCTTGAACGGGGGTATGTCCGTTAATGATATGTCCGCTTTCCGGCAAACCAAACAGTGTGAGAATTTCACGGCATGTCTGTTCTTCCTTTCGCAGACGATAGTAGGCGTTCTTTTTCTCATAATGGGTATGGGAATCTTTTAAATAATAGCGCTCAAAGGTCGTCATGGCTTCTTTGCCGAACAAAGAAGAGCATTCTCCCATCCAGAGATACCATAATAGATCGGTGGCTAGATCGGTTTGTTTTTCTGGTTCGTGATAGCTTTTGCGAATTTGCTGTTCATAATAATCCAGCAGGTCTTTACCGGCATAATTGATTCCTTCTATCCGCAGTGATTTTAAATCGCCGTTTTCATGAAGAGGAATACACCCGTGAAACAATAAATTATTATTGAAACAAAGATACATACCACCTTTTTCCATTAAGAAATCGGTATGTCGAGTTAATTTTTCAGACTGCTGAAATGAAGCAAGCAGTCGTTGAATCAACTGATTTTCTTCCTCTGTCAAAGCAGTGGGATCAGTAGGATCAATCGTTGGGGCGTAAAAATCAGTCAAGGGGTAGCTGCCGCTGTCTAAATGAATCCGTTGTGTCGGAAAATGAATCCGCTCCAAGACATTTCGCTGCTGCAATAAGAAGCAAGGTCGCCGCTGGATTAGTTGTCCTTCTAATTTGAATTGCAAAATTGCTGCTGCTTGCTGCACCTGATTAAGAAGTTTTCTTTCCTCTTTGTGATAGCAGGGAACGTCATCGAATTTAGGATCAAAAGCCGGAGAAACGGTGTAACGTTTGCTATAGTGCAGTAAAGGGCGCAAATTGATGCCGTAACTGTCTTCTAATAAGGCGAGATTATTGTAACGGGCGCAGATGCGAATCACGTTCATCATTGCGACAGGAGAGCCGGCAACCGCCGCAAGCCAAATCAAATCGTGGTTGCCCCATTGGATGTCGACGGAGGGAAGTTGCATCAATCGCTCGATGATTGCATCAGGTTTAGGTCCCCGGTCAAAAATATCTCCGACCACATGCAAATGATCCACCACCAAACGTTGAATTGTATACGAAAGAGCCACAATCAACGCCTCGGCTTGTTCAAGAGCAATTAATTTTGTAATGATTCCTTCGAAATAATCGATTTTATCTTTTTGCGCTTCGACTTCGCTTAATAATTCTTCTAAAATGTAAGCAAATTGAGGAGGCAATGTTTTGCGGACTTTTGAACGGGTATATTTTCGTCCGGCATAATTGGTTACCCGTAGCAAAGCCAGTAATTGTTGGCGAAACCAGACGGGGCGTTTTTCAGGAGACAGCTGTAACTGTTTCATTTTTTCTTCCGGGTAATAGATCAGTGTACATAAGTCCAGCAATTGTTCCTCGGAAAACGTGGGGAAACATTCTCGAACTTTTTCTTTCACACTTCCTGAACCATTACGTAAAACATGATCGAATGCTGCGAATTCACCGTGGATATCACTGACAAAGTGTTCGGTGCCTTTTGGCAGGCGATGAATCGCTTCTAAATTGATCAATTCCGTCAAAACGGCTTCTTTCGTTGCAAATTTTTCTTTCAATAGTTGCAAGTATTTTTCTTCCACGATTTTCGCTCCTTTTTACATGGTCACTTTCCAATATAGCAAATAATAAATTAAAAGTATAGGTGTAAATAATGATATTTCACGCTCCTTATTCGTTTTATAGGATAAATGGTCTACATGGTGTTTTCTGAGGAAAAATAAGTAGTGAGGAGGAAATCGCTGTAGAAATCAAAAAATAGATTACAAAGCGACCTCTTTTTTTGCAGGAAAAAACGAATAATTTGCGGTAATCTGCTTTTTTTCAAGGGATATCAGTTGCGCCATTTCTGGTTTGTCAGTAAAATGTTGATGGGACAGAAGGGAGCAATAGGCATGGTAGAATTTACTGTAGGTAGACAGTCACGTATCAAGACGATTGCAATTCGTGTAAAAAACCGTGATAAAATGATTGAGTTTTATCGTGATATGATTGGCTTTTCTTTGAAACGAGAAGAAAACGAACTAGCGATTTTTGGGACGATTGATCAACCAAATGAATTGTTGTGGTTGGAGGAAAGCCCACGAGCAGAAGACTTTTTAGGAGAAATCAAAAAATTACAGCGCCTGCGTTTAGTCGTATCGGATACCGAAGCAGCGGAAATTTTGAAACGCTTGAATGATCGGGAGTACGCGCTTGAATATGTAACCTATGAACAAGCTTGGGGAATTTTGGTGGCAGATCCGGAAGGCAATCCGCTGGAAATTTATTATGAAGCAACTGAAACAGCACCGGAAGAATTAGCAACGCAAGCGACAGGCACCTTTGCCGGTTTGACAGAGCCCGCTCATTTTGGAAAAGTTCATCTTCACGCCAGCAATTTAAACGAAGAAGTCCTCTTTTTTGACGAATATTTGAAGTTAGCTGATTTTGTCGCGGCAGATGGAACGTCAGAAGCGAGCTTCGAGGTGGAATTAACAGAAGCCCATGGTGGAACGATTGATCTGGAAACCCATAAAGTATTAGGGTTGGATTTTTTCAAGGTGAGCGTAACAAATCAAGAATTAGAAGCGTTGGAAAATCGCTTGGAAGCGAAGAAACAATCGTTTTATTACGATAAGAAAAAAGGTATCTTAACTATTTATGATGCTATTGGTCTTGAATGGTGGTTTGTGGCAGATGCCGCAAACTAAACAGGAAATAGAAAAAAATCAGGTTGACTCGTGAGAGCCAACCTGATTTTTTTATTTAGTCGGCTTAATACCAGCCGTTTGCTAACCAGAAGGATTGAGCAGCTTCCCAAGAGCCATAACGTTTAGCTACATAGTTGTCTGCGACTTTTTCTTGGTTTGCAGCAGAGTAGTCACCATTTAAGTAAGAAGAGTCTAATTGGTAACGACCGTAGTATCTGCCATTTTGTGCAGTATAAGAACCACTAGATTCTTTTTGCGCGATCCATTCTTTTGCAGAAGAAGTTGTTGCGGTCGATGTCGTCTCTGTTGTGTCTGCTTGTTCGGTACTTTGTGTTGCTTCCGCTTGGTAAGCAGGTTCAGTTGATTCTTGTGCTGTTTCAGTTGTTTCAGCAACTTCTGCAGGTGCAGTTGTAACTGTTCCCTCAGTATCGATTGTTAATTGTTGACCAACATAAATCAAATTGCGATCAGCGATTTCGTTGTCAGCAACTAGAGTGTCGATTAAGCTGTCATCTCCAACGAATGCTTGAGAGATAGAAAAAAGCGTATCACCACTTTGCACGGTATATACTTCAGCCGCATCTGCATTTGAACCAAAAGAAAAGCCTAGACCTGCAGCAAGCAAGCCGCCAAAAAGTACTGTTTTTCCTAATTTCATAAAAAATTCCTCCATCTGTGCTTAGGCCGAGTTCACTAAGCGGATTGTGTGTTTCTCAGGTACAAGAGCTACTTTAACACGCATTTATATTTCATTGGTAAAAACAAGATGACGTTTCATCACAAATGGATAAAGATTGTTACATAAAAGGAAGTTTTTTTACAATGTGTAATAAAGAACAAACAACAAACGTCATGGAAAAAACGAAACAAGGAAAAAAGCGTTATAATGAAAGAAAACCAATTTCGGAGGTACACCATGTATCCAGCAACACAAAAAATCATCCAGAAAAAAATGCAACAAGGTGTTTATCCCGGGGTCATCTATGAATTGATTCATGGGAAAAATAAAGAGATGGGAATTTACGGCGCTGCCGCCATCCTTCCGGAGTTTCAGGGAATGGAAGAATCTCTGCTGTTTGATGTTGCCTCTTTGACTAAAGTTGTATGTACAACCACGGTGGTTCTCAAATTATGGGAACAAGGAAAACTCATGATTGATCAATCACTGCATACCTATTTGCCAGAATTTTTGAATCGGGAAATTACGTTGCGTCATTTATTGACCCATACGGCGGATATCCAGACCTGGATTCCAAATCGGGATCAGCTGAATAAAGAGGCGTTGCGACAAGCGTATCTAAAAATGGAAAATGGCGAAAATATTGGGAAAGTCGTTAATTATACGGATGCCGGTACGATTTTGCTAGGATTCATGTTGGAAAAATTGTTTCAAAAACCGGTGATAGAAATCTTTCAAGAAGAAGTTTTAACACCGCTTAAAATGACTGCAAGTTGCTTTTTGCCTTCAGATAAGAAAAAAATCATTCCCACCCAGCAGCAAGCAGACGGCACTGTTTTGCGGGGAATCACCCATGATCCGAAAGCGCGAATATTAGCAGAACATGCCGGAAATGCCGGATTATTTACGAATTTGGCGGATTTGGAAAAATTTGTGCAGATGTATCTTGATTGGGGAATGATAGCGGGACAGTCTTTTTTGCGAAAAAAAACAATTATTCAGCTGCTAAAAGATCAAACTCCTGATGGAAAAGGCGGACGCTCATTCGGTTGGGATCTAAAAATAGCATCCAAACAATCTGCTTTGTTTCATACCGGTTATACCGGCACTTTTTTGTTAATTGATCCTCAAAGGCAGGAGGCGTGTATCTTTTTGAGCAATCGCATTCACCCCAATGATGATCGGGCGGGCTATATCAAACACCGAGACGAAATTCTGGCGGTCTATCAAAAAGAACGTTTCCTTGAATGAAAAAATGATATAATGGCTAAGGAAAGTGCGGTCATTCTGTCTAATTTTGTAAATCAAAGCAAGAGAAAGATGACCGTAATGAAAAATCGTATGAAATCTAAAAATTTTATACCAAAAAAATGAATGAGGAGAGTTAAGATGGAACCACTATTTATGAAACCTGTCTTCCAAGAAAAAATTTGGGGCGGCAGCCGTCTGCGTTCTGTTTTCGGTTTTGACATTCCTAACGATAAAATTGGCGAAGATTGGGCAATCAGTGCCCATCCCCATGGAGTCAGCGTAATTGAAAACGGTAAATTTAAAGGAAAAAAATTGGATGAATTGTGGCAAACCAATAAAGAGTTATTTGGCAATCCTAGTGAACCAGTTTTCCCATTACTGATTAAAATTTTAGATGCAGAAGATGACTTATCAGTACAAGTCCATCCTGATGATGCCTACGGAAAAATCCACGAAGGCGAATTAGGAAAAACGGAATGCTGGTACATTATCGATGCGGAGCCCGGCGCAGAAATTGTGTATGGTCACCATGCCAAAACACGGGAAGAATTAGCAGAAATGATTCATGATGGACGTTGGGATGATTTATTAAAACGGGTCCCTGTGAAAAAAGGGGATTTCTATTATGTACCGAGTGGAACGATCCATGCAATTGGGAAAGGCATTATGATTTTAGAAACTCAACAAAGTTCAGATACGACTTATCGGGTATATGACTACGATCGCAAAGACGATCAGGGCAATACGCGGGAACTGCATATTCAACAATCTATTGATGTGACAACAGTTCCAGCACGCAAGCCTGAATTATCAATCACCGAAGTCAAACAAGGAAAATCGTCGGTAGTCACTTATCTGAAAACAGATTTCTTCAACGTATATGAATGGCAAGTGGTTGGTCAACTTAAATTAGAGGCACAAGCCCCTTATACGTTGATGACAGTTATTGACGGCTATGGACATTTGATTATTGATGGAAAATCGTATGAATTGAAAAAAGGCACTAGTTGTCTTTTACCAACAGGAATCGATCAATGGCAACTAGAGGGCGAACTAACGATCATCGCTTCTGAACCAGGGAAATAAACAAAATGCTCAGAGCCCGAAATGAACGAGCTCTGAGCATTTTTTTAGATTTTTTTCAGGTTCAATACGGTTTCTCTACGGATCAATTTGTGAGGAACGATTACTCGGATACCGGAAGAAACTTGTTGATTGATTTGTTCCATCAGTTTTTGAGTCGCCATCTTTCCCAATTGCGTGACATCCACATCGATACTGGTGAGGTAAGGATGAGTCAATGTAGAAAAGATCGAGTTATTAAAGCTGACAAGAGAAAGATCGTCCGGAACGTGATACCCGAAAAGATTTGCCAGTTGCATGACCCGCACAGCGAACAAATCATCAATGACTACTAGTGCAGTTGCTTTGGTTTCCTTTAATACGGTTTCAAACGCTACATAATCTTCCGGTTCTTCAAAAGTGACTGCTGGAAAGGTTGGCAATTGCGCAATCATCAAGGCTTTTTGGTAACCAAAATAGCGTTCAAAATAAAGATTTTCCCGAACGGTATTGGTGATGAATAAAATCCGTTCATGCCCGTTTTCAATCAAATGCTCGGTGGCTTGTTTTCCCAACAGTTGATTGTCGTTATCGACAAAAACGATTTTTTCCTCGTTTTTGTAGGCTTGTCCAATCAAGGTGAAGGGGATACTGTTTTTAAATAAATAATCAATCACCGGATCATGATTGTCTGAATAGGTAAGGATGAAGCCATCCACTTGTTTTTGTTGGTGCATCCGTTTAACGTTTTCTAAAAGGGTGTCAAAATCAGGTGCCGAAGCAACCGCCACTGACATTTGAAACCGGCTGGCTTCCTCGTTGACTGCTTCGATCGTTTCTAAATAAAAGGGATTGCCTAAACGTTCTTTGGAATCCAACGGTGGCAAGATGACACCAATCGCACTGGAAATTTGTTTCCCAAGATTGCGGGCAGTCATGTTTGGTACGTACCCCAGTTCTTTCATCACTTTGCGGACTTTTTTCTTAGTCTCCTCAGAAATGCTGGAATGGTCATTGATCACGCGGGAAACAGTCGAGGTAGCGACTCCCGCTTTTTTGGCTACGTCTTTAACCGTGATACTCATGGATCAACACTTCCTCATGCTAAAGATAAAATTTTCTTGTTCATCATATCAAAGTTCTGTTGAAGATTCTACGGACAAATGAAGAAAACGGAGGAAATCTCCGCTTTCTTTTTATTCAGGAATCGCTACAGTAAGTTCATCTGTTAAGGTAACTGGTTCATCGTAGAGAGATAAGGCGATCGGTTCGCCGGAAACCAGTGACAAGCGAACGGTCTCTTTGTTCACATTAATGGCGATCAGTCGTCCGCGATAGTTGATGTGAAAGGCATAGCTGTCCCAAGTCTTAGGCAAGAATGGTGCGAAACGCAAGGTTTCATGATCGGTTTTCATTTGTGCAAATCCTTGCACGATTGCTAACCAGCTGCCAGTCATTGAAGTAATATGCAGTCCATCCTCCGTATCGTTATTGTAATTGTCTAAATCTAAACGAGCTGTCCGTTCGTACATTTCCAACGCTTTTTCCTCCATTCCCAGCTCCGCCGCTAAAATGGCGTGAACGCTGGCAGAAAGGGAAGATTCATGAACAGTCATTGGTTCGTAGAAATTAAAGTTATTGCGCTTTTGTTCTTCTGTAAACTGATCTTGGAAGAAATAAATTCCTTGCAGCACATCTGCCTGTTTGATAAAACAAGAACGCAAGATGCGATCCCATGACCAGTTTTGATTCAATGGTAATTGAGCAGGGTCAAGATCAGAAACTGGCATTAGGTCTTTATCTAGGAAAGTATCGTGTTGGACGAAGATTCCTAATTCCTTATTTTCTGGGAAGTACATGTTGTCGATAATATCTTGCCATTTTTCTTGTTCAGCTTCAGAAATCGACACCGTCGCACTTTCTTTGAAACGACGATAATTTTCTAAGGTATAGCTGAGAACCCACGTTGCAATCGTGTTGGTGTACCAGTTATTGTTGATGTTGTTTTCATATTCATTTGGTCCGGTCACGCCATGAATCATATATTTTTTATTGCGTTTAGAGTAATGGACCCGATCAGCCCAGAAGCGGGCGATTTCTGTCAATACTTCTAAGCCTTCTGTTTTTAAATACGTTGTGTCACCTGTGTAGTTCGTGTAATTATAAATGGCATAAGCAATCGCACCGTTTCGATGAATTTCTTCAAAGGTGATTTCCCATTCGTTGTGGCACTCGACACCGGTAAAGGTGACCATGGGATAAAGCGCTCCTTTTAATCCCTGTTGTTGCGCATTGTGATGGGCTTCCGGTAATTGATTGTGACGGTATTTCAAAAGATTCAACGAAACTTCCGGTTTTGCCAAAGCTAAATACAAAGGAACAGCATAGGCTTCTGTGTCCCAATAGGTTGCACCGCCGTATTTTTCACCAGTAAATCCTTTTGGTCCAATGTTCAAACGTTCATCTTCGCCGTAATACGTGGAGAAGAGTTGGAATAAATTAAAACGGATGCCTTGTTGCGCTGCAGGATTGCCTTCAATTGTTACGTCGGCCAATGCCCAACGTTTTTTCCACGCATCAATTTGTTCGTCTTTTAATTCTTCGTAGGATTCCGAATAGGTTGAAAATAACTCCGCAGCCATTGCTGTTTGTTGTTCTGGAACATCACGGCTGGTCAGTAAAATGACTTTTTTATCTAAAGTGATTGTTTCGCCGGCAGCGGCGTGGAAATTAAAACGATCCGTGATGCCGAGAGTTTCCGTCGTTGTTTCTTCACTTAAAAGAGAATGTTTCATTGCAGCAGTCACAGTAAAGCGTTCAATACCAAAGTTATTTGGTATTGTTCGGACGGTCAAATGACTCATATCCTCCGTCGTTCCGCTATCAAGGGCTTCCCAAAACAGTTCGTCATAGTTGCTGTCTTCATTACGAACATTGCTGTCAAGCTGAGAAAGAACGGTGATGTCAGCTTCCCCGGCAAGTACTTCTGCTGTTAACCGTATCAAAGCCAATTCTTTTTTAACAATGCTTAAAAAGCGTTCAAAGCTGAATTTGATGGTTGCACCGTCAACATCTACGGTAAAGGATCGTGACAAAATACCTGTCTGCATGTCCAATTCCAAATAAAAATCACGATGGGGCAGTTGATTTAAATCGATTTTTTGATCGTTGACGAAAAGATCCATCTTAATAAAATTAACTGCGTTGATGACTTTGCCGAAATATTCCGGATACCCGTTTTTCCACCAACCGACGCGGGTTTTATCAGGATACCAAACACCGGCAAGATAGGTGCCAAGGTGATGGTCACCACTGTAGCTTTCTTCAAAATTTCCCCGCATGCCCATGTACCCATTGCCGATACTGGTCAAAGATTCCTGCAAGCGGCGGTGGTCTTTACTTAAAGTGGTGGTTGCGATTTTCCAAGGATCAATAGCAAAAAGGCGTTGGATTTGTTTCATTTATTTTCCCTCCAATAGACTTCGTTCTTCCACCTAATAGTAAACGCAATCGATTGCATTAGTCAAGAAGAATCGTTGCAAAATAGAATTTTTTTGGAAAAAGGAGAAATGTCACGAGTCTTTTGTTGATGGTAGCCGAAACGAATGGAAAAAGAGTGAAGAGAAAAAACAATTTATTTGTGGTTTACAAACGCAATCTTTCTGACTATAATGAAAAACATAACGAAACCGATTGCGTTAATAAAAGCCTTTTTGTTCTGCTTGTTGCTGAATAATGATAGTGCCGATGGCTGACGTGAAAACTTGCTACATAAAAAAGGAGATAGAAAGATGAAAAAATTATTGAGCTTTGAATTTTGGCAGAAATTTGGGAAAGCCCTGATGGTTGTAATTGCAGTAATGCCGGCTGCTGGATTAATGATCAGTATTGGAAAAACGATTCCGATGATCAATCCGGAGCTGGGATTTTTGATTACAACAGGTGGCGTTATTGAAAATATCGGTTGGGCAGTTATTGGTAATTTGCATGTTCTGTTTGCACTGGCAATCGGTGGAAGCTGGGCGAAGGAACGGGCAGGCGGTGCGTTTGCTGCCGGGCTGTCATTTATTTTGATTAACCGAATCACCGGTTCGATCTTTGGCGTAACCAGTGCAATGCTTGCCGATGAAAAAGCATTTACCCACACATTATTGGGAACAAAAATTATGGTAGACGGATTTTTCACCAGCGTTTTAGAAGCGCCAGCTTTGAACATGGGCGTATTTGTCGGGATTATTGCGGGATTTGTTGGAGCCACTGCCTACAATAAATATTATAATTTCCGCAAATTACCGGAAGCGTTGTCCTTTTTTAATGGCAAACGATTTGTTCCCTTTGTCGTTATTTTTCGTTCGGTGCTTGTTTCATTAGTTTTAGCACTTGTTTGGCCGGTCATTCAAGCCGGAATTAATAATTTCGGTTTGTGGATTGCGCAGTCACAAGAATCTGCACCAGTTTTAGCGCCGTTTTTATATGGTACATTGGAACGCTTGCTGTTGCCATTTGGTTTGCATCACATGTTAACAATTCCTATCAACTACACAGAATTGGGAGGCGCCTACACGATTCTTTCTGGTGCGCAAGCAGGAACGCAGGTTTTTGGACAAGATCCTCTTTGGCTAGCGTGGGCAACGGATTTGGTGAATTTGAAAGATGCCGGTGACCTTAGTCAATACCAACACGTTTTAGGCAATTGGACACCTGCCCGGTTTAAAGTCGGACAAATGATTGGGGCATCTGGTATTTTGATGGGCTTGGCGGCTGCAATGTATCGCAATGTTGATCCTGATAAAAAAGATCGGTACAAATCAATGTATTTTTCAGCAGCACTGGCTGTCTTTTTAACTGGTGTGACAGAACCGTTGGAATTTATGTTTATGTTTGCAGCAGTACCACTTTATGCCGTGTACGCTGTCATTCAAGGTGCAGCCTTTGCGATGGCAGATATTGTTAATTTGCGGGTGCATTCTTTCGGGAATATTGAATTGTTGACACGAACCCCGATGGCACTTAAAGCGGGACTGGGAATGGATTTGGTGAACTTTGTCTGGGTTACTCTCGTATTTGGCGTGTTGATGTACTTTTTGGCTAATTTTTTGATTAAGAAATTTAATTTTGCTACACCGGGAAGAAACGGCAATTATGAAACAGATGCACCGGAAACAACTCCCACAACTGATAGAAAAACAGGAACTCTTGATCCCAACGATCAAATTGTAAAAATTATTAATTTGTTAGGTGGTCGGGAAAATATTACAGACGTTGATGCCTGCATGACGCGTTTACGGGTCAGTGTCAAGGATCGAGAAAAAGTTGGCGGCGAAGCAGAATGGAAAAACGCTGGAGCGATGGGCGTATTGGTAAAAGACAATGGGGTGCAAGCCGTTTATGGACCAAAAGCAGATATTTTAAAATCGGATATTCAAGACACTTTAGAATCCGGAGTTGAAATTCCAAAAGCTGTTTTTTCAGAGACAGGGGCAGAAACAGCAACGGATGACTACAAAGGAATCACAGAAACATTTGTGAGCGTTGCAACAGGAAATGTATTCCCAATCACGGCAGTTAATGACCCTGTTTTTTCACAAAAAATGATGGGAGACGGTTTTGGGGTGGAGCCTGAAAATGGCAAGATCGTTGCCCCCGTCAACGGCAGCATCACAAGTATTTTTCCAACAAAGCATGCATTGGGAATTTTGACAGAAAGTGGACTCGAAGTTTTAGTGCATATGGGGATCGACACGGTGGATTTAAAAGGAGCACCTTTTGAACTTAAAGTCAGTGAGGGCCAAACCGTTGCAGCAGGTGATTTACTGGCAGAGGTGGCTCTAGATAAAATCACCCAAGCCGGCAAACAAACGACTATGATCGTTGCTTTTACAAATAGTGCTGTGATTAAATCTCTTCAATTGACTGAACAGGGGCCACAAACAGCCGGCAAACAAATCGGTACCGTGGAACTCTAGCCAATAGCGGCAATCAATGCTAAGCTAAACAAAGAAGCAAGACAGAAAGGTTGTTTGGTGAAATGGCGAAATTTTTAACGTTAAATACCCATAGTTGGATGGAGGAAGATCCAGAAGAAAAATTGGAACAACTTGCAGAACAAATTCTTGCAGAACAGTATGATGGAATTTGTCTTCAGGAGGTCAATCAACGAATCGATGCAAAGGAAGCTGTTCTTGACGGGGCTTATTGCCCGACGAACAGTGAAGTGACGATTCGGGAGGATAATTTTGCCCTGCGTTTAGTGGAACTGTTACAGATTCAGGATCAAGAGTATTATTGGACTTGGGCTTATAGTCACATTGGCTATGATATTTACCAAGAAGGTTCTGCGATTTTGTCCAAAGAACCAATCATTGCCAACGATTTTTTCGTTTCTCAAAGTCGAGCAGAAACGGACTATCACACAAGAAAACTGGTGACGGGACTGACTGAAATCGAAGGGAAGATGGTGCGATTAGTCAGTTGTCATTATTCTTGGTGGCAAGAAGGCTTTGCCAAGGAATGGCGAGAAACAGAAAAGGCTCTGACAGGAAAAGAGTTGTTGGTTATTATGGGTGATTTCAATAATCCGGCAGACAGCGAAGGCTATCACTTGGTGACTGAAAGCACATTAACCTTGCAAGACGCCTTCCAGACTGCGCAGCAACGAAAGGGAAACCACACGATCGAAAAAGAAATCGATGGATGGCAAAACAATACTGAAGCGTTGCGAATTGATTTTATTTTTCTTTCTGCTTCCTTTGAAGTTTTAACGTATCAAACCGTATTTGATGGCAAACAAACACCTGTTGTCAGTGACCATTATGGCGTAGCAGTAACAACCGCGTGAAAAAAGGGTCTTGCAAAATTTGCAAGACCCTTTTTTTTAATACCATGCCGGTTTATCTCCGTCTGTATTGGGTTTATTGATTCCAAGAGATTCTTTTTGATGGGATTCAGGGTGCAAAATCAACTGACGAATGAAATCCGCCACGCTTTCACGAGATACTTCTGTTCCCTTGAAGGGGGCCCCTTTTTGAGTTAGTTCATAGGAAACCTCCGTCTTATTTGTTAACCATGCTGGACGAAGAATCGTGTAGTCCAACCCGGAGTTTTCAATTAGTTCGGCTGCTTTACTATAGGTTTCCAAATAGCCGCCATCCAGCATTTGATGATTCCAAATACCAAAATTTCCCGGTACTTCATCATAAATTCCTAAGGTTGAAACCCAAATCAATCGCTTTACACCGGTTTCTTTCATGGCTTCTACAATAGTTTTTGCTTGATTTTCAATGGTTTTGCCGGCAAGATTTGCATACACGATCGTTGCACCTTCAATAGCTTCTTTTACTTGTTCTAAATTTTCAGCATCGCCTTCAATCAGCCGACCATTTTGTGGGGCTGTAAGGCGTGCTGTGTTTCGTAAAAATAAGCGTTGAGTCACTGGATCCTTCACCAATTTTTTTGTGACTAGCTGCGCAATTTTTCCGTGGGCGCCTAAAATAGCTATCTCCATTATCTATCACTCCTTTTTTTCACTTACTTCTCTTTCGTTATAGAAGGAAGTGCAGGGAATTTCAAGAAAGGACACTTACAAAAAAGAACGTTTACGACAAACAGACTGATTTGTCGTAAACGTTCGCGATTAAGCAATTTCTGATAAAGTTGGTAATTTTACGTCTTTGCCGTATTTATTTTCTAAGGCTGTTTTAAGCAAGCGATAAGCCAATTGTTCATTGCGGGCTAAAATTGGTCCGTGAAAATAGGAGCCATAAACATTTTTGTAGATGACACCTTCGGATTGATCTTCGCCATTGTTGCCGTGACCTTCGACAACTTTCCCCAATGGGCGTTCCCCTTTTCCTAAAAAGGTACGACCGTTATGGTTTTCAAATCCATAATAGGTTTCATCGTATTCTTCATTATGAATCACGATATCACCAATATAGCGATTGTTGTCCTGGCTAAGGGTGTAATGGTCCAATGCTCCGATACCCTCGATTTTTTCTCCGTGGGCGCCCATGTAATAATGCCCCAGCAATTGATAGCCGCCGCAAATTGCTAACATCACTCGATTGTCTTCAATATATTTGGTTAAGTCAGCTTTTTTTTCTTGAATATCTTGAGAAACGATCAGCTGTTCAAAATCTTGACCACCGCCGAAAAACACCAAATCATATTTTTCCGGATCAAAGGGTTGATGAATGCTGACAACTTCAGTCGTCATGGTGATTCCTAATTTTTTTGCCAAATATTGCAGCATCAGCAGATTACCATTGTCGCCATAGGTATTCAACAAGTTGCCATAAAGATGCGCCAAGGTTAGTTCATATTTACCCACGATCCATGCCCCCTTTGATATAACCTTTTTCTGCTAATTTCTTTCGTAATTGCAGTACAGCCGTATATGTTGCCAAAATATAGACATGCTCTGTCGGCAAAGCTTTGATATCGGTGATTACTTCATCCAAGTCTTTTGTTTCCGTCAATTTTTCTTCTGGGATACCGGCAACTTTCAAACGCAGTGCCATATCTTTATGACGTTCGCCGCCAGCGATAACTTTTGGAATAGCCATCTCAGCAAAGGCTTCATGATTGCCATCCCAAATCCAGCTGACATCAATTCCATCTGCATAGTTGGCATTTAAAAGACACACAAGAGAGAAAGGATAAGGGGATAATCCGATCATGTCGATGACTTGATTTAGACCCACGGGATTTTTTACCAAAACCAAAGTACATTGTTTTCCATCAATCTCGATGATTTCCTGTCTGCCAAAAACTTTTTCATCATAACCTAGTCCGGCTTTGATTTTTTCCGGAGCAACGTGATAGTATTCTGCCACAGCGCTGGCTGCTAATGCATTGTAGACATTATACATGCCACCGACTTCAATCGTGTAGGGGTGGTCGTCAATGACAAAATTAGCGGAAGTGTTGTTCATCGAGACCATCTTTGTCAATTTGTAATCAAGTTCTGGACGATGAAATCCGCAATTTGGACAGTAATATTTCCCAAGGTTGGCGTAGGTGATCATTTGATAGTGTAAAATATGATGGCACTTGGGACATAAAACGCCGTCGGTATTGTAGTGAGCCATTTGCTCTTCATCCGGCAGATGATCAAATCCGTAATACTTGCGCGGATTGACCGTTTCTAAGGAATTAAAAATCGGTGAATCGCCATTGCAAAGAATCATTGCTTCCGGTGATTTTGCCGCACCTTCGACAATCAAACGGTAAGTGGTATAAATTTCACCATACCGATCCATTTGATCCCGAAAAATATTTGTAAAAACAAAAAGCTTGGGTTTGATATACTCTGTGACTTTGCTTAAACTAGCTTCATCAATCTCCAGCACCGCAAAGTTTTTTTGTCCTTTTTTTGGTTTTGCTGATAAAAAGGTGGACACGATTCCTTGTACCATATTGGCGCCAGTTGGATTTGTCAGTACTTCGTCAAATTCCTGACGAAGAATATTGACAGTTAAGGCTGTCGTTAAGGTTTTACCGTTTGTACCGGTAACCACGACCACTTCATAATCTTCAGAAAAATGGTGTAAAATATTTGGATCGATCTTTAGGGCAAGTTTGCCAGGATAACTGGACCCGCCTTTAAAAAAGGTTTTTAAAACCCATTGAGATGTCTTGCCGACGGTGACCGCCAGATGACTGCGTAAACTCATAGATGATTTGCCTCCAATTGAGTAAGTAACGTTGGATAATGAAAATAATCAACTTATCATACCATAGGATTGAAAAAATGTGGAAACAGCTTTTCAATTCCTTAAAAAAGTTTAGAGAAATTTTGCTGAAACCCATAAGTCAACCGATGATAATCTGTTCTGTAGGGTATTCGTAGCTCAAGTCCCGGGTTTCTTTTGGCACGAAAAGCAGGAGGGTGTAAAGCATACCGATTCGTCCAATAAACATTAAAATTGCGATAATGATTTTACCGGTGGCAGAAAGATCGGCAGTAATGCCCAAAGACAATCCGGTGGTTCCAAAAGCGGAGGTCACCTCGACGATGATTGCAATCAAGGGCTGATCTTCAATTGCGGAAAGAAAAAGCACGCTGAAAAAACACATCCCGAGAGAAAGCATAAAGACCACCACGGATTTTCGCACATCTGCCTCACTGATTCGTCGACCGAAAATGTTGATATGATCTTCACTTTTCAGAAAAGAATAAAGATATAAACCGATGATTGCAACCGTCGTCGTTCGAATTCCTCCTCCTACTGAACTGGGACTACAGCCAATAAACATCAAAAGAGAAAAAATAATCAAGGTGGTTACTTGAAATTGGTTCAGATCGTGAATCTGCAAGCCAGCATTACGGGTGGTCATGGAGTAGAAAAAACTGTTGATCCATTTGCCGCTAAGAGACATGTCCGCAAACAGATGATTGTTTTCCAAAAGATAGATCAAAAGCGCTCCACCAAGAAATAAAATGACGAATGCCAGTACCGCGATTTTTGTAAACAAGGAGAAGCGAAAAGGCAGCATTCCTTTGCGTTTCTTTCTTCGATACTGCAACCATTCGCGAAAATCCATCAGGACAGGAAACCCGATTCCACCGAGAAAAATCAAAATCATAATCATCGTTAGAAAAAAATAATCTTTTGCGAAAGGGCGAATTGATTCACCGGTCACATCAAAGCCGGAGTTGGTCACTGCGGAAACCGCTTGATAAAAGCCGTAAAAAATCGCATCTCGCCAATGGGTGTAATATCCCCTAACATAAAAGTAAATGGAAAATAATGTTCCAAAAATTCCTTGCGCTGCCAACAAAATAATAAAGGTGATACGAATCAAACGCACAATTCCGCTGAGTCGTGGCTGATTCATATCAGTCATGATCAACTGCCGCTGTTTCAAAGAAATCCTACGTTTGGATACAATGAAAAAGAAGGTGGAAATCATCATGATCCCTAAGCCGCCTACTTGAAACAAAATTTCCAAAAGCAAGATGCCGCGATCGTTAAAGACGCTGTTGATATTAAATGTCGTTAACCCCGTCACACTGACAGTGCTGATCGCCATAAAGAGCATATCAATGAAGGAAGCTTCTGCTCCCGGTTGGCGAAAGACCGGCAAATAAAATAAAATCAAGGATAACACCGTCATAATCAAATAATACGAGACGATAATCTGGATGGAAGATACATTATTTGCAAGAAAAAAACGGCCCTTACGAAGAGAAAGCCGAAAAAAGCGTCGGATGTCCATGAAATTCTCCTAACTTAAAATTCGATACCTTCAGTATAGCAAATTTAATGAAAATACGGTATTTTTCCTTCGGTTAGCAAAAACCAGACTTTTTTCAATAATTATCAATAATCTTAAAAAAAACCTTATCTTTTGAACACAATTTATTCATACTTTCCAGCTATTCTATAGATATACCAACAAACAACCCAAAACACTTTTCATTTTTAACTCCTTCCCCGTTCTTGAAAAAGGACGGGGCCCTTTTTTTCACGTCATATCTTTTGATAATGGCGTGTTTTTTTGTATCCTTTTTTTGGGAGACGACTATAATAGGAGGAAAAAGAAAAGAAAGAGGGAAACGATGGAGAGTGTCTTAGTAGTTTTAAGAGGGATTTCTGGTAGCGGAAAAACAACGATTGCTAAATCTCTTCAAGAAAAATTAGGAGCTAGAACCATGTTGATTTCGCAAGATGTTATACGCCGAGAAATTTTGAAAGTTCGCGACACAGAAAATAATCCATCTGTTGAATTGATCCGGCAAATGGCTGAATATGGAAAAACAGTTAGCCCAGTTGTCATTATTGAAGGGATTTTAGTCAATAGGCGTTACCAATCCATGCTGTTTTCCTTGATTGAATCTTTTCAAGGGAATGCATTGGTTTATTATTTTGATTTGAGTTTTTCTGAAACGGTAAAACGTCATAAAACAAAACCAAATAAAGAGGAATTTGGCGAGGAACAGCTACAAAAATGGTGGAATGAAAAAGATTTTCTAGGAGTGACTAATGCGGTTTTACTCACTGACCATCAAAAGAAAGAGAACATCATCAAACAGATTTTAGGTGATTTAGCTGTTTATACAAAAATAAATGATTGATCTTTAGTATAAAAAATTCCCTTTATTTACAACTAGTTAAGAATGGAGGATGTCTATGATTGAAATAAAAGTAAATGTGGTAATAACTCCTAAGCAAATTGCTGCCGTCTATCAAGAGGCTGAATTTGATAAATCGATTGAAAATGAAATGCGGCTTAAAAAAATGCTGACGGAGACACCGTTGACAATCAGTGCATGGGAAAAGGAAGAGCTGATTGGCTTTGTCCGATGTTTGACTGACTTTGAATATTTTTGTTATATCAGTGATTTGGTGATTCTTCCTGAATACCAAGGGAAAAAAATCGGCAGCCGATTGTTAGCGGAGGTACAGGAGTATTTGGGAAATCGAGTATTGCTGACTTTGCGATCAGAAGAAACAGCACAAGGATTTTATCAAAAAATTGGGTATGAAAAAACGGATGCGATGTTTCGAATCCATCGGGAGAGATAACATGTTGATTATTGAGAAAAATAAAACCATTTCTATTGAAGAAATGAGTGCAGTTTTTAAAAATTCCGGTATCCGACGTCCGATTCACGACAAACAACGGTTGAAACGAATGCGAGATAATGCCACTATCTTGTATACAGCTTGGCAAGATGGACAAATTGTAGGACTTTTAAGAGGCGTCTCCGATGGTTCATATTGCTGCTTTATTTCTGATTTGGCCGTGGATAAAAGCTATCAGCGACAAGGTATCGGAAAAAAGTTAATGACAGCATTAAAGCAAGACTTGGGTCCAAAGATTTCTCTTGTTTTACTGGCGGCACCTGAGGCGATGGCGTATTATCCTAAACTCGGTTTTGAGCAGGTGACTGCTGCCTTCAAAGTACCGCGAAAGTATTAGAAAAAGCTAACTAAGAAAAAGAATGGAGGGAAAGTAATGGAGTTAGCAGCTTATGAAGCAACATTGCCGGAAAAATGGCGGGACAGTTATTTCAGCTTAAAGGAAAGCCTTCTCACCAATCTTCCAGAAGGTTTTGAATTGATAATGCAATACGGAATGCCAACGTTTGTCGTTCCTCTCAGTACATTTCCACAAGGGTATTTGGGACGTAAAAATGAGCCGTTGCCTTTTCTTTCTTTAGCGGCGCAAAAAAATCATTTGGCCCTTTATCACATGGGGTTGATGGGTAACAAAGAACTGCTGACCTGGTTTCAAACCAAGTATGCAGAAGCTGTACCAACAAAGCTAAACATGGGCAAAAGTTGTATTCGCTTTACAAATACGAAACATATTCCTTATAAGCTGATAGGAGAATTGGCGCAAAAAATAACTGTAACAGAGTGGATTGAAGCCTACATGAGGTATCAGAAAAAATAAAAAGAACGCTGACCTTGAGAGAATTTTAGATCAGCCTTTTTCTAATCAAACAATTTATCCGATTCAAAGGTATGGGTTAACTCATTCCAGAACATCTGATATTCAAAGTTTTTTCCCTCCAGAACCAGTTGAAGCCTTTTTTTAATATCTGATTTGATTTCTAAATTAGGAATCTCAGCTACATCAAACCACTGACACGCACCTTCTGCTCCAGTTGGAATCAATTCACCGGTAAAATCCGTACATAAGTAGTCTAAAAAAATAAATTGCTCCCGCTTGATTTCATTGATAAATCCAGAAACGCCCTTCAAGGTGATACTTTTTGCCACAAGCCCGGTTTCTTCCTTTAATTCACGGATGGCAGAATCGGTAAAGGTTTCAGGAAATTCAACTTTCCCTCCCGGTGGAACAAAACCAGAAAAATCACCTTTGTTTCGTTCAATCAACAAAACCTGCTGCTCTTTTTTTACAACCACTGTATTCCAAAATCTAAAATGAATTCCTTCGGTCAAACGAAGCCCTCCTTTTTTTGATATTATAACCGAACCTATCCATCCACGAAAGAAGTTGCAACGTTCTTTTTTATTTTCAAATTTTATTTTTCGGTGTCTTTTGTTATGATAGGAAAGACTAAAAATAAAAGAGGTTATTTCAAAAATGGTAAAAAAATACGCAAAAACATTTCAGATAAATTATCCTGATAGTGATGCTTTCCAACAAATCAAACTTTCCCGATTGTTTGATCTTTGCACCATTGTTTCTTATGAACATAGCAATGTGATTGGAATCGATACGGCATATCTTGATCGCTTGGGAGTAAATTGGATCATCAATGAAGCTGAATGCAGCTTCGAAAAATTTCCAAAATACAATGATACGATTACGATTGAAGTCTACGCAACCACCTACAATAAATTTTTTATCTACCGTAAATTTGAGATTTTTAACGAGACAAAGGAAATTATTGGAACAGTTTTTATGTCGCTATCCTTATTAAATCTGGAGAAGCGCAAGATTCATACGATTTCCGAAGAAGTCGGGGAAGCTTTTGGAGCAGAATTTTCAAAACGAATCCATCGTTTTGAACGAACAGACGGAACGCAATTACCGGAAGCACCAACCTATCAGATACTCCCAAAATACAGTCATCTAGACTATAATCAGCATGTATACAATGTCTTTTACTATGATTGGATGTTAGACAGCTTGCCATTAGAAATACTACGGGAAAATCAAATTAAAAAATTGACGATGCGCTTTGAAGAAGAAATCGCTAAAGATGAACCCATTGCGGTGTATCACGCCATCACAGAGGACAAACAGCTGACAACTATCACTGCAATAAAAGCCCAAGACAAAGAAAAAGCAATCGCCACGATTGTTTGGGAGACGAAGGACAAGCAATGAGTTCTCGCTGAAAAAAAGCGGCAGAAGCAAAAGGAAGGAGGTTTTATCATGAAACTAGCGATTCTAGGATATTCCGGCAGTGGAAAGTCAACGTTGGCGCGGTTTATTTCTGAAAAAAGAAATCTTCCTCTCCTTCATCTTGACGCGGTCAATTTTGTTCAGGATTGGCAAGAGCGAGACAAAGAAGAAGCAAGAACAATTGTGAGGGATTTTTTAACAAAGAAAGACTGGCTCATTGAAGGCAATTACAATAACTTTTTGCAACAGGAGCGTTTAAAACAAGCGGATCAGATTTATATTTTGACCTTTTCAAGATGGAGCTCCTTACGAAGAATTCTTGCCCGGGGCATTAAATATCGAGGGAAAGTTCGTCCAGATATGGCAGCCGGCTGCATCGAAAAAGTAGATGCTGCTTTTTTATGGTGGGTGTTGTATGAAGGAAGAACAGCAGAAAAACGCAACCACTTTACAGCAATCAAGAACCAGTATCCGACAAAAACAATCCTCATAAAAAAACAACGGCAATTAGATAAAATCTATCAGCAATTTCAATCAAAGTGAATGCTGTCTTGCCCTTTCTCCCATCTACCTTGAATTTAGGACTGTAAAAAACTTCGATTTTCCGCTATAATACCAAAGGAAAGCGGAGGGCGGAATATGGCACAATTATTTTTTAAATACGGTACAATGAACAGTGGAAAGACAATTGAAATTTTGAAGGTTGCTCATAATTACGAAGAACAAGACAAACCCGTGGTAATCATGACTAGCGGTGTCGATACACGTTCTGGAATCGGCAATGTATCCAGTCGCATTGGCTTGGAGCGAGAAGCGATTCCGATTTTTGAGGAAACCGATATTTTTCAAGTTATTTGCGATTTACCCTTCAAACCTTATTGTATTTTGATTGATGAAGCGCAATTTTTAATGAAAAAGCACGTGCTGGATTTTACAAAGGTAGTAGATGATCTGAATATTCCAGTCATGGCCTTTGGGTTAAAAAATGACTTCCGTAATGAGCTGTTTGAAGGCTCAAAATATTTGCTGCTGTATGCCGATAAAATTGAAGAAATGAAAACAATCTGTTGGTTTTGTCATAAAAAAGCCACTATGAATCTGCACTATATTGATGGAAAACCAATCTATGAAGGAGACCAAGTTCAAATTGGGGGCAATGAGGCCTATTACCCAGTTTGTCGTCACCATTATTTCCATCCTGAAATCAAATAAGAAGGAGAACAGGCATGTACGATCAATTGCAGGCGATTGAAGATCGCTACGAAGAATTAGGCGAACTATTGAGCGACCCAGCGGTAATTTCCGATACCAAGCGCTTCATGGAGCTTTCAAAAGAAGAAGCAAATACCCGTGAAACCGTGGAAGTTTATCGTCGCTACAAAGAAGTAGTCCAAGGAATCAAGGATACAGAAGAACTGCTAGGGGAAAGCTTGGACGCGGATATGGCTGAAATGGCGAAAGAAGAATTATCCGATCTAAAAAAAGAAAAAGAAGTTATCGAAGACCGCATCAAAATTTTATTGTTGCCAAAAGATCCCAATGATGACAAAAATATTATCATGGAAATCCGTGGTGCAGCAGGCGGCGATGAAGCAGCACTTTTTGCTGGTGATTTATTTACTATGTATCAAAAATATGCAGAAAGCCAAGGCTGGAAAGTTGAAGTCATGGATGCCAACATCACAGGAATCGGCGGGTACAAAGAAGTAATCATGATGATTTCCGGCAGCAACGTGTATTCAAAATTAAAATACGAAAGCGGTGCGCATCGGGTCCAACGGGTTCCTTCAACAGAATCGCAAGGACGTATTCACACCTCTACTGCAACCGTGGTCGTTATGCCGGAAGCAGAAGAAGTAGACGCGGAACTTGACGACAAAGATATCCGGATCGATATTTACCACGCATCCGGTGCTGGTGGACAGCACGTCAACAAAACGGCATCAGCGGTTCGACTGACCCATATTCCTACCGGTATCGTAGTTGCGATGCAGGACGAACGTTCACAATTAAAAAATCGGGAAAAAGCCATGAAAGTATTGCGGGCACGGGTATATGATCAAATTTCCCACGAAGCACAAAGCGAATACGATGCAACTCGTAAATCAGCTGTTGGAACTGGAGATCGCTCGGAACGGATTCGTACCTATAATTTTCCGCAAAATCGGGTGACCGATCATCGAATTGGCTTGACTATCCAAAAATTGGATCAAATTCTTGCAGGTAAATTAGATGAAATCGTTGATGCGTTGATTCTTTACGATCAAACCTCAAAATTGGAAGAAATTCAAAATGGTTAAAAAAACGTATCGAGAAGTCCTGAACCGGGCTTCTTCTTTTTTAGAATCTCAGGGAAAAGAAGGCTACGCCATTCAATTTTTGTTTTTGGAACGAAAAAAATGGACGAAAATGGACTGGTTACTGGCAATGAATCAAACAATTTCTACAGAAGAGGAAGAGCTGATCCAGCAAGATTTAACGGCATTGCTGGCAAATCATCCTCCGCATTATTTGTTGGGCTATGCGGATTTTTACGGACATCGCTTCAAAGTGACACCAGCAACACTGATTCCTCGACCAGAAACAGAAGAGCTGGTGGCGGAATGTTTGAAGGAAAGCGGGAAAGAAAAACAACTTGTTGTTGATGTAGGAACTGGAACAGGAGCCATTGCAATCAGTTTAAAGTTGGCTTGTCCTGACTGGCAAATGATTGCAGTTGATCTTTCTCCTGAAGCACTTACTGTGGCGAAAGAAAATGCAACAAATTTAGGTGCTGTGATCGATTTTCGTTTAGGGGATACCTTGGCACCTGTCGAAGAAAAAATAGATATTTTAATTTCCAATCCTCCATATATCAGTACCGAAGAATGGGGACTGATGGATGAAAGTGTTCGGACTTTCGAACCGAAAATGGCTTTGTTCGCCGAGGAAAACGGTTTGGCTCTCTACCAAAAAATTGCCGCAGAAGGAAAGAAAAAACTTCATCCAGAAGGCAAGATTTTTTTAGAAATCGGTTTTCAACAAGGACCCGCAGTTAAAAAGATTTTTGAGAAAGCTTTTCCAGAAAAGAAAGTGAAAATTCTTCAAGATATGTCTGGGAAAGATCGGATGATTTTTGTCTCCTAAAGGCCAACATGTGGAAAAAAATTTTTTTAAAATGTTTCACGTTAAAAAAACAGGTTAAGACTGGTAGTTACACAAGTTTAAAAGTTGTCAACAGGGTTATGCACACTTGACAAATTAGTTATCCACAAAATGTGAATAACTAATTGAGGAATGTTGAAAACTTAATCATTTTATTGAGAAAGGCTGTGAATAAACTGTGGAAACAAAATGCTATGAGTGGACGGATATTGCGGAAGCGGCACAAAAAATTAAAGATGGAGAACTAATTGCTTTTCCAACTGAAACGGTGTATGGACTGGGGGCTAACGCTCTTTTGCCAGAAGCTGTCCAGCAGGTTTTCAAAGTTAAAGGACGCCCTAGCGACAATCCACTGATCGTTCACGTGAAAGATTTTCAGCAAGTGCTTCCATTTGTGGATAAAATACATCCTTTAGCAGAAAAAATCGTTGAAATGTATTGGCCAGGTCCGTTAACGTTGATTTTTTCCATCAAAAAAGGACAGTTACCAACTGTTGTGACGGGAGGGTTATCCACAGCGGCATTTCGTATGCCTGCAAATAAAAAAACACTTTCATTGATTGAGCAGGCGGGTGTACCAATCGTTGGACCGAGCGCAAATACGTCAGGGAAACCCAGCCCCACTACTAGTGAACATGTTTTCCATGATCTGAAAGGGAAAATTGCAGGAATTTTAGAAGACGGAGCGACTGCCATTGGGGTTGAATCAACGGTACTTGATTTAAGTGATCCAACAACTTCACCGGTGATTTTGCGTCCGGGTGCGATCACGAAAGAAGAATTAGAAGCCAAGTTGCAGACAACGATTTTATTAGATAAGCATTTGGTTAAAGAATCGGAGACCCCGAAAGCACCAGGAATGAAATACAAACATTATTCACCGGATACACCAGTCATGATGGTAAAATCCGCAGACTGGCAAGCCGTTTTAGATTGGGTGAAGGACAAACAAATTCGTGCAGGAGTGATCGCTGGACCGCAAATTTCAGAAAAAATGCGTTATGAAGCTGCCGCAGTTTTTATGTTTCCGAAAGACACAGTTGAGGCTGCTGCAAAAGGTTTATTTGCCGGATTGCGGGCGTTGGATGAACCTCGCTTGGGATTAGATGTAATTTTTGTTGAAGTTTTTCCAGAAACCGGCTTGGGTGCTGCATACATGAATCGTTTAAAAAAAGCCGCTGCACAAACCTATTTTTCAGCAGCGACCAAATAAAAAAGTTCGAAAAACTGTCTCAAACTGGACAGTTTTTCGAACTTTTTTGTTACGCATCGTGATCGTGCGGTTGATTCTCTAAAATTTGTTCAATGCTTTCTCGTTCGCCCGCTAAAAAGTGGGGCAGATACAAAGGAATCTCTTCAAAAACCCTGCTTTGGTTTTCATAAGCCGAAGGATCAAGACTTCCTTCCTCCGTTGCAATTTCAATCAGCATTCGATTTGGTTCCCGGAAATAAAGGGAGGTAAAAAATTCGCGATGTTTGATACCAGAATTTAGGAAATTTCGTTGATTTAATTGTTCGTCCAATTCCCGCAGCCGTTTTTCATCTTTGACTCCGAAGGCAACATGATGGATGCCGCCAATACCCAGTTCTGCTAATGGGCTATGGATATCGTGGATCAAATGAACTTCTTGATAGAAAGTCGTCTCTTGATTATCCAAAATGGTGACTTCTGTATTTGTGTCAAAAAAAGTCGTTTGCTTTTGTTGGTGCCAACCTAAAAGATTCGTTAATTCTTTTTCTGTGGCGGCTGGGTATTGCCCACGCAGTTGGATTGCATCAATTCCCAAAATCGCATGTTCCACTGGTACGTCGGTATCTGCAAAGGGATAGAAATCATCGGCTTTTTCAAATTCTCTGAGTGGTGTGAGGGACATTTGTGTGTCATCCGGGGCTTCAAAACGCAAGAGTGGGCGACCATTGAACGTTTCGATACCGTAATGGCAAATGCCGGCAGCTTCCAATCGCGCCTCCCAGAAAGTCAGGGATTCTTCGGAGGGGACCTTCATAACTACCCGTTCGATATTATTGGTCCCAAATTTATGATCTTCCCCTTCACGGACTTCAAAAAAAGTCAGTTCTGTACCAATCCGTTCTTGGTTATCGGAAAAAAAGAGATGATACATGGTGTGATCATCTTGATTGATCGTTTTCATTAGTAATTTTAAGCCAAGTATATTATGATAAAAATCAAACGTCGGTTGAATAAATCGATTTAAAATGGAGATATGATGGATGCGTGCATTCATTTAAAAAATCCTTTCTCTTAGGAGGTTATTATGGAAAAATTTTTTCAACAAGGGCAAGATGACACGCTAGTCGTTGCCTTTCATGGAACCGGCGGCAATGAATACCAACTGCTGTCGACAATCGCGGCTTTATTTCCGGATGCCAGTGTACTGAGCTATTTGGGAACTGAAAAAACGGGTCAGGAACGTCGATTCTTTGCACAATTAGTCGATGGAAAATTGGATCGGGTTGATTTTGAAAAACGAGTGACAGAATTTCTTGAAGAAGAATGGCCAACCGTAACCAAAAAAGAACGAATCATTTTCATCGGTTATTCTAATGGTGCTAATTTTATTTTAGGCTTGTTGGAAAAGCAGCCTGAACTTGCTGATACGGTTATTTTACTTCATCCAAGTAATTTCGTCTATCAATTCGAAACGACAGCAGCTTCGACACAGCTTTTGTTGACAAGTGGTGCGCAAGATTCCATCAGCTTACCGGGAGAAGCGTTGGCATTGTCACAACAATTGGAAAAATCTTTTTCCAATGTTCATTTTCTATTGTTGGACGGTGACCATCAAGTCAGTGAAGATGAAATCAATCGTTTGAAAACCTATCTAAAGAAATAACATAAGGGAAAAGACTGTAGACAAAGCTGTGGGTTGGCTTAGGTCTACAGTCTTTTTAAGTTTGGGCGATGGGAAATGAATGAAGGAGAGGGTCTTGATTATTTTTGGAGTAGTGCTCGTTTTTTGATCCTAACTTGTCTTAGCTACAGATAAAAATTAATTGTCTATTTCCATTGAATCGTTATCGTATAGTGTCATATAAATAAAATTAATACTACTATTCAAAAAATCAAAAAAATATTTTAAAGAAAACGGTTTCGTGTTATGGTGGAATAAAAGGCAATGAGACGTTGCATCTAGTTTAGGATTATCTTCTGGTACATCAACTAAATACCTATACTTTAGCGTCGGAAGTGATAAGTTTTGGTTAGAATATAACTTATAAAATATCGGAAGGAGGATTGAAATGATAGTAGAAATAGCTATGGTCCTCAGTTATATTTTGGGTGTGGGAAAACTCATTCTAGGTATCTCTCTTTTTATCTTTATGATTAAAGTTTTAAATAGTTTAAAGGAAATAAAAGAAGAGTTAAAAAAACAAGCTAATGACACGAGTAATCATAAATAAAATTACTTTTTTAATTAGAAGATGGATGATTTTATGAGCAACGAAGCATATCAAGTAATCTTGCTTCGTTGCTTTTTGATTTTTTCACAATAATTCTCTATAGGTATAAATCAGTCGGGTTTATCCGGTTGATAAATGTTAAATAAATTCTTTAACCGGTTCACATAGTCCATTTTTACGTTGATTACTTGCAACATGAAAACCAGCTCTCCTTCTATCACGTAGAAAATCAACTCTCTTTTTTGGAAAATGCTCATTCTCAATGTTTTATCAGGAATATTTTTTGTCTGATGCATTCGTCAAAACGGATACCTGAATGAGGAAAAGTTTTTAAAATCTGCCTATTATCAAAAATATCTTTGATTTTTGTGAAATCAAACGGATTAATTAGTCAGGTGGACATTAAATGATAAAATAGAAGATATACAGTGTATTACTATTCTGATCGGAGGGAGAGGGCTATGGGGAACATAGTAAAAAAAATTGCTGCACTTTTTAGGTGGAGATTCATTTAATCGGAACGCAAATTCTGAATTGTATTTACGAGAACAAAATCTCAAACGTATTGAAAGGGAACGGGAACGAAAGGAAGACAAAAAAGAATAATTAGATCAAGGTTTCATTTTCCTAAAACTTATTTTTTGTTGATTTATGCAATAGGGTAAATAGTTTGTATCCCAGACGTATCACTCCATAAACAATGCTGATAATAAAAATAAATTTGAAAAAATTAAACATAAAAACTATGTTAAAAGCATATCTCATCCATAGAATCCAAAGGACTAGTGCTAGGATTATTTTTCCTTTTGTGCTTAATTTTCTGATAAGCATCCATTGCAAAAGGTCTTCATTTACTTGTTTCGTTTCATGAAATTCCTTTTTCAATTTTTTAAACATAGGCTGATTTCCTCTTTTTAGTGTATGTTACCATAGTTTTCTTGAATAGATAGAAGTTGTTACACGAAATACACGGATTGTATAGTTCATAAAATAAAGCGCTTTAAAAAACATTGACTTTCTTTCGCAAACTCGGTATATTTTAAGTAATAAGAATATGTGGATAGTGATTGTTTCAATACAAGCTAAACCTAATTGCCTTAAAAACGAATTTTTTCGTCTTTTTTTGAGGATAATTAGGCTTTTTTTATGGGAAGGAGTTTGAAAAGTGCGGATTGAAAAGATTCTAAATAACAATGTCATTGTTTCAAGGGATAATGAGAACAACGAGATCATCGCAATGGGCAGAGGCTTGGCATTTAATAAACGCGCCGGAGATTTGATTCCAGCAGAAAAAATCGACAAAGTCTTTCGTTTAACAAATACCTCAACAGCACAGAAATTTCAGGAATTGCTAAACGATATTCCTATTGAGTATCTAGCGTTGGCAGATGAAATTATTGAATACGCAAAATCTTCTCTTGAGATCTCCTTGAATGAATCAGTCTATGTGTCGCTGACGGATCACTTGTACACAGCAATCGAACGCAGCAAAAACAACATTTCAGTCCCAAATATTTTGCTTTGGGATATTAAACGGTTGTTTCCTAAAGAATTCCAAGTTGGGAAAAAGGCAACGGAAAAAATCAGTGAATATTATCAAGTGCAGCTCTCAGAAGATGAAGCTGGGTTTATCGCCTTGCATCTGGTGAATGGTCAGACAGAAGAAGGTCAGGAAGACATGTACGCCTTCACCAAGACTTTACAGGATATTATAAATATTGTTCGCTATTATTTTAAGATTGATTTTGATGAAGAGTCGGTTTATTTTTATCGATTTACTACTCATTTACGCTTTTTTTTATCCCGAGTTACCAGCCAAACAATCCACGATGGCGAGGTAGAAGAGGAATTGTTGCAGATCGTTACAAAAAAATACAGTAATGCGTTGCGTTGTGTCGAAAAAATCGATCAATTTCTTGCAGATAAATATTCCTACACAATGTCTAGTGACGAAAAAATGTATTTAACGATTCATATTGCCCGTTTGGTGCAAAAAAGTCGTTGAGAATAAAAAATTTAAGGAGGATTGTTGAACAAAAATGCAGAGCCCATCTGCCTATGAAGCTTCAGGAAAAGCTTCGTTTTGGATAGTGACATTCAGTTGGCTAAACCTTCAATCAAAACAAAATTGGAGGAAGAATCATGGGAAAATATCAAGAATTAGCAAAGAAAATTGTAGCAAATGTCGGCGGAAAAGAAAATATCAATGGTTTGACACATTGTATCACTCGCTTACGCTTCAAGTTAAAAGATGAAAGCAAAGCAAACGATGAAATTCTGAAAAACATGGATGGGGTAGTGACCGTAATGAAAAGCGGCGGTCAGTATCAAGTGGTCATTGGTAATCATGTGCCAGCAGTTTTTGAGGATGTCGTGGAAGTGACGGGTGTCATGAGTGAAGACGGGGGAGAAAAAACAAACCAAGGAATTTTCAATACGTTGATCGATGTCATCAGTTCGGTGTTTCAACCGTTTTTAGGCGCATTAGCTGCCAGTGGGATGATTAAAGGGATCAATGCGCTATTGGTAGCAACAGGGGTTTTAGCGACCACCAGCGGTACTTATCAGATGTTGAATGGTGTTGGGGATGCGTTGTTTTACTTCATGCCAGTAGCAGTGGCTGTTGCGGCGGCGAAAAAATTCAACGTCAATCAATATGTGGGATTAGCGATTGGTGCAGCTTTAGTTTATCCGAGTTTGCAATTGGATGCTTTTTCGGCGGCTGGAGAACCGATCATGACTTTGTTTAATGGCAGTTTGTTTGCTAGTCCCGTCTACACAACATTTTTAGGGATTCCTTTGGTAGCAACAAACTATACCAGTTCAGTGGTTCCAGCGATTTTTGTCGTATGGGTGGCGAGCAAGGTTCAAAAGGTTGCGAAAAAGACGTTGCCTGAATTGCTTCAAGCATTCTTTGTTCCTTTTTTCGTATTGCTGATTTCCGTTCCACTAGGGTTCTTAGTAATTGGACCAGTGATTAGCTTGCTGACCAATCTATTAGCAGGTGGATTTGATGCTTTGATGAATTTCTCACCGATTTTATTTGGTCTGATTCTAGGAACGCTATGGCAAGTTTTGGTTATCTTCGGGCTTCATTGGAGTGTCATTCCAATTGCGATGATTCAACTGTCTTCCTTAGGGTTTGCGACAGCTTTAATTGGTACTTTTGGGGCAAGTTTTGCTCAAACTGCGGCAGTCTTTGCAATGTATTTCAAATTGAAAAACCCGAAAGAAAAAGCCTTGGTTATTCCGGCAGTTATTTCCGGACTTTGTGGTGTAACAGAGCCGGCGATTTATGGATTATCCTTACCTAAGAAAAAACCATTTATTTTCTCAATGATTGGTGGAGGGATCAGTGGTGCTTTCTTAGCTGCAATGGGAGCACGTCAATTCACAATGGGCGGATTAGGCGTTTTTGGGATTCCTAGTTTTGTCAACACAGAGACAGGTGATATGAGTGGAATGGTCTACTCATTAATTGCTGTTGCCATCGCTTCGGTTGTCGGTTTTGTTTTGACTTTCTTCTTCTGGAAAGACGATGCAGTGGAAGCAGAAGTTTCGGTTAAAAATACGGCAACAACAGTTAAAGAAACGATTAGCGCCCCTCTGCAAGGAGAAATCGCCCCTTTATCGGTCGCAAAAGATGAAGCCTTTGCTCAAGGGGCTTTAGGAAAAGGAATCTTGATTTATCCAAAAACCGGCGAAGTCGTGGCACCATTTGACGGTACAGTGATGACATTGTTTCCAACGAAACATGCCATTGGGCTGGTTTCTGACGGCGGATTGGAATTGTTGATTCATATTGGTTTGGATACTGTTCAACTGAATGGAAAGTTTTTTGAAGCGCATGTGCAGCAAGGCGACCATGTGAAAAAAGGACAGGCGTTGATTACCTTTGATTTGGAAGCCATCAAACAAGCCGGCTACAGTGTGGAAACTCCGGTTATCGTAACGAATGCAGAGGATTATTTGGATATTTTAGAAAGTCAGAATTCCTTCGTCAGTAATGGAGATGAATTGATTACGGCTTTGATTTAATGGATTTCTAAACGGTCTCTCAAGAAAAAATCTTTTGAGACCGTTTGTTTTATTGTCAATTGGGCAAAAAAGAATCATGAATCAAAGAGTCCAACGGTTTTTCCTGCATAACGGTAGAAGAGATTGGTCGTTTGTCGATGGCTTGACCGATTTGAACCAAATGCTGAAGATTTTGCTGATAATTTTCGGCAAAAATACAACTGTACAGCACATCTAACAAGTAACAAATGGAAGTGTTGATGGTAAAATTACCTATTTTAGAATAAAGACGTTCCCGAGTGGTTAAATGCAAAGCTGTATCACTGATTTTTGTCAGGGAATTATTTCCGATACTCGTTAAAGCAATGATCGGAACGTGGTTTTTCTTTAGTAAATCAGCGATTTGCAAGGTCATTTGGTTTTCACCGGTATAAGAGATCAAAATAGCGCACGTGTCGCTGGAACAATTGTAGGCTTCATAGGCAGCTTCACCAAAAGTAGTGACGATCGAAACTTCTTTTTTGATGCGTTTCATTTTTAACGCGAAATCCTGTGAGATCAGTGTATTGGCGTTGCTGGCAAAAATTTTTATGGTGGTAGCTTTTAATAAAAATTGTTTGGCCTGCTGCAGTTCATCGTGAGTCAATAAACTCAGGGTGTCATCAATCGTCGTTTTTTCTAAGACTGCTAGTTTATTGGCAATCGTTAAAAGCCCATCTGTTGCGGAAAAAGGCAAGTTTGCATCTACTTTTGTAAAATGCTGCTGCAAATAATTTTGTTCCGTCAAGTAGACATCCCGCAACTCAATCCAACCGGCAAAACCTAATTTTTTTGCGATTCGAATTAGGGTAGAAGGATGAACGAAGGTTGCTTGTGCAATTTCTTTGATGGTCTTATCGGCCAAATTTTCGGAATGGTTCAAAATATAGGTAATCACTGCCGATTCTGCGGTAGAAAAATCCGTTTGCTTTATCTTTTCGCTGACTAGCATCTCTTCACTCCTTTTTACAAATAATAATTAATTTATGTAAATCTATCATAGCGTATTTTAAAGTGTTAGCAAAATTTTTTTGTAATTTGTAAATCGTATTTACATAATTTTACGAAAAGAAACGAAAATATGTAAATTGGTTTTGATAAAAGCGGTTTAATCTTGTTTTAGGGATTTACAAACGAGATAATAAAAATGTAAATAATTCAACGGAGGCGATAGAATGACTGGAATCAAAATTGCAACGATTGGCGGCGGTAGCAGCTATACCCCGGAATTAATGGAAGGCTTTATTAAGCGATATGAAGAACTACCGATTCGTGAAATTTGGCTGGTGGATGTTGAAGCAGGACGAGAAAAATTAGCAATCGTCGGTGAAATGGCGCAACGTATGTGGGATGCTTCTCCTTATGATGTCACTATTTACTGCACGTTGAATCGAGAAGAAGCATTAAAAGATGCGGATTTTGTTACGACACAATTTCGGGTGGGGCAGTTGGATGCCCGAGTAAAAGACGAACGTATTCCGGCTTATTACGGCATGATCGGTCAAGAAACAAACGGTGCTGGGGGAATGTTCAAAGCTTTTCGTACAATTCCGGTGATTTTAGAAATCGTCGAAGACATGAAACGTCTTTGTCCGAATGCCTGGTTGATTAATTTTGCCAATCCTAGCGGGATGGTCACAGAAGCAGTTGTGCGCTACGGAAAATGGGAGCGAGTGATCGGGTTGTGTAACGTGCCGGTGATGGCAATGATGACGGAACCGGAAATGTTAAAGCAGCCAAAAGAAGAGTTGATTTATAAGTTTGCTGGATTGAATCATTTCCATTGGCATAAAGTGGCGGATAAAAAAGGCAATGATTTAACAAAACAATTAATCGATCAGCTTTATGCAGAAGACAATGGACTGCCAAAAAATATTTTTGATATTCCATTTTTTAAAGAACAATTGCTGCAGATGGAAATGATTCCTTGTGGGTACCATCGTTATTATTATCGAGAAGAAGAAATGCTGGCTCATGCTTTAGAGGAATATCAAACGATCGGTACTCGGGCGCAACAGGTGAAAGAGACCGAAGCAGAACTTTTTGAACTTTATAAAGACCCAAATTTAGATCATAAACCAGAGCAACTGCAAAAACGCGGAGGCGCCTATTATTCAGATGCAGCTTGTGAAACCATCGCATCTATTTATGGAAACAAAGAGACCCAAATTGTCGTGTCAACAAAAAATGATGGCGCAATTCCTGATTTACCAGCAGATTGTGTAGTTGAAGTGACGGCTTATGTAGGAGGACAAGGTGCGAGAAACGTTGCCTTTGGTTCTTTGCCGCCAGCAGAACGAGGTTGGTTGCAGTTAATGAAGAATATGGAACTGGTGACGATTGAAGCCGCAGTGACGGGAGACTATGGGACGGCATTGCAAGCATTCACAATCAATCCATTGGTTCGTTCGGGAGAAACGGCAAAACGAGTGATGGATGAACTATTTATTGCGCATAAAGCACATTTGCCGCAATTTGCGGAAGCAATCGAAAAATTGGAAGCTGACGGCATTACGGTTCAAGACAAAATCGCACGGCAGCTAGATGAAGAACCCGTGGTGGCAAATAATAAAACGAAGTAAAAACAAGGAGGATTTTGAGGTATGAGTTTTAGAAAAGATTTCTTATGGGGCGGCGCAACAGCGGCCAATCAGTGTGAAGGTGGATACGCGGAAGATGGGCGCGGATTAGCAAACGTGGATGTTGTTCCAATTGGAAAAGATCGTTTTCCAGTAATTACTGGCGAAAAGAAGATGTTTGACTTTGATGATGAACATTTTTATCCTGCAAAAGTAGCCATCGATATGTACCATCAGTATAAAGAAGATATCGCATTGTTTGCGGAAATGGGCTTTAAAACCTATCGTCTCTCGATTGCTTGGAGTCGGATTTTTCCCAAAGGTGATGAAAAAGAACCTAACGAAGCCGGGCTGAAATTTTACGAAGATGTTTTCAAGGAATGCCAAAAATACGGAATTGAACCTTTAGTGACCATCACTCATTTTGATTGTCCGATGCATTTGATCGAAACCTACGGGGCGTGGCGTTCACGGGAATTGGTTGGATTTTATGAAAACTTGTGTCGAGTAATTTTTAATCGTTACAAAGGATTAGTCAAATATTGGTTGACTTTTAATGAAATCAATATGATTCTTCATGCACCTTTTATGGGCGCAGGGTTATACTTTGAAGAAGGCGACAACAAAGAACAAGTGAAGTACCAAGCGGCCCATCACGAATTATTAGCCAGTGCAATCGCAACAAAAATCGCCCATGAAGTGGACCCGGAAAATAAAGTGGGCTGTATGCTGGCAGCAGGTGCCAACTATCCTTATACAAGCAAACCGGAAGATGTTTGGGCTTCTCGGAAAGCAGATCGGGAAAATTATTTCTTCATTGATGTGCAATCACGGGGAGAATATCCAGCCTATGCCTTAAAAGAAATGGAACGAAACGGTATCACGATTGCAATGGAAGAGGGGGATTTGGAGCTGTTAAAAGCTCATACGGTTGATTTTATTTCTTTCTCTTATTATTCTTCGCGAGTAGCAACGACCGATCCAATATTATTGGAGCAAACAGCAGGGAATATTTTTGCTTCGGTCAAAAATCCGTATCTTGAAGCAAGTGAATGGGGGTGGCAAATCGATCCACTAGGCTTGCGGATCACCATGAATGATTTGTACGATCGTTACCAAAAACCATTGTTCATTGTAGAAAACGGTCTGGGGGCAATCGATACGCCGGATGAAAACGGGTATGTAGAGGATGATTACCGCATTGAGTACTTGGCTGCCCATATCCAAGCGATGAAAGATGCAGTGGAACAAGATGGCGTGGATCTTTTAGGTTACACAACTTGGGGATGTATCGATTTAGTTTCTGCAGGTACCGGGGAAATGAAGAAACGTTACGGTTTTATTTATGTAGATCGGGACAATGAAGGAAATGGTACGTTGAAACGAAGCAAGAAAAAATCCTTTGATTGGTACAAGCAAGTGATTGAATCAAATGGTGAAAACCTCGAAAATAAGTAAAATGATGGAGCAGTTTAGCGGCTGCTCCTTTTTTAGTGCAAGTTTTCTGACAAAAATAGTAAAATAGAGTAAGGTTAAAGAGTAACGATTGAACGAGGAGGACACAATTTTATGAGTTTAAAAGATACGTACAAATTAGCAAACGGTGTGGAAATTCCCGTTGTCGGTTTTGGGACATGGCAAACACCTTCTGGTGAAGTAGCAGAAGAATCCGTTTTAGCCGCTTTGAAAGCTGGGTATCGTCACATTGATACAGCGGCAGCATATGGTAATGAAGAATCCGTGGGCAAAGGCATCAAGGCCAGCGGAGTTCCTAGAGAAGAACTATTTATTACAACAAAATTATGGAACAAACATCATTCTTATGCGTTGGCAAAACAAGCGATTGAAGATTCTCTAACAAAATTAGGGGTGGACTACTTAGATTTATATTTGATCCACTGGCCTAATCCAATTGATTTTCGCGAAAATTGGGAACAAGCCAATGCAGAGGCATGGCGGGCAATGGAAGAAGCTGTGGAAGCGGGTAAAATCCGTGCCATCGGTGTTTCTAATTTCCGTCCTCACCATTTGGATGCGTTGTTGAAAACCGCAAAAATCAAACCAGTCGTTAACCAAATTTTCTTGAACCCAAGCGATTTACAACCGGAAGTAGTGGCTTACAATGATGCCCACGATATTTTGAGTGAAGCATACAGTCCACTGGGAACTGGGAAAATTTTTGATGTTCCTGAATTGATAGAAGTTGCAGATAAATACAATAAGACAGTTGCACAAGTTGTCTTGCGTTGGAGTTTGCAACACGGTTTCTTACCACTGCCAAAATCAGTTCATGATGAACGAATCAAAGAAAACACCGAATTGTTTGATTTTGAATTAACGGCAGAAGATGTAAAATTAATCGATGGTCTGCATGGCGTCGCTGGATTGGCAAAAAATCCAGATGAAGCGACATTTTAAAAACGAAAGATACTCAAGAAAACGTCGGAGAAAAATTCCGGCGTTTTCTTTATACTTTTTTTATTTTTTTTAGCCGGTTTCTTTATGCTTCTTCGATAAACTACAAAAAAAGGAGTGAAGAAATCTATGCAGGAATTGGTATTGAAAACAACCAATATTACTAAGAAATATCAAGGAATCAAAGCATTGGATAATGTGTCCATTGCAATCAAACGCGGTGCAATCTACGGCTTGATCGGCGAAAATGGCGCCGGGAAATCCACTTTTATGCGGGCAATCATGGACCTGATTGCGATTGATGAAGGGGAAATCGAATTGTTTGGACGAACCGACAAGCAAGGGTTGCAACAGGCACGCCGTCAAATGGGACAATCAATTGAATCGCCCGCCCTGTATCCAGAATTGACCGCTATGGAAAATTTGCAAGTACAGGCAGCAAATGGCGGGGTCGGAGTAAGTCAGATTTCTGACTTACTGACGCTACTGCATCTTCAAAATACTGGTAAAAAGAAAGTGAAAAATTTTTCTTTAGGGATGCGGCAACGTTTGGCAATTGCAATGGCATTGATTACAAATCCAGAATTTTTGATTTTAGATGAACCGACAAACGGGCTGGACCCATCCGGAATCGTTGAGATTCGAGAGATCATTCAGCAGTTAGTGACTGAAAAAGGTATTACCGTCCTACTTTCCAGCCATCTGTTGAATGAGTTGGCAGAAATTGCCACAGATTATGGAATTTTACACAAAGGACGACTGATCAAAGAATTGACAAAGGAAGAATTACAGCAAGAAAGTCGGCAGTACATCGAGTTGGAAACGCCAGTTGTTCAAAAGGCGCTGGTGGTTTTGGATGCACAAAAAATCACTGCATATAAAGTGGTGGATCAAAAGACAATCCATATTTATCAACAAAATGATCGGGTAGCACAGCTCAATCGACTTCTGGTGTTGGCTGATATACCGGTCACGCGCATCGGGGTGACCCGTCAAAATCTGGAAACTTATTTCTTGGAACTTACGGAGGGAAACGAACATGACAAACTTACTTCGAGCCGATAAATTAAAACTATTGAAAAGTCGAAAATTATGGTTGGTTCTTGGACTTTTTGTGTTTATTCCAATATTTCAAGTAATCAATAGTTGGGTGGAAACCCGATATGGTGTCGTGTTGGAACCAGTAAAGGATTTAGTAACGAATGGTGCATCCGGTGTGCTTGGCGTAGCAAAAAACAGTGAGATTGTTTTGTTTATTCTTGCCGCGTTAGTTAGTTTTTTTGGTAATGAAGAATTTCAGCAGGGAACAATCCGTAATGCGTTATCGATTGGTCGCAGCCGCAGTCATTTTTATTTTGCAAAGGGTGTGACGTTGGCTAGTGTGACGTTGATTGCTTGTGTCGTATTGACGGTTTTAGAGGTGATCTGTTTTACAATTTTCTTTGGTTTTGGTTCGATGGAAGGAATCGATAACTATTTTCTTTATGGCATCAATGTCTTTTTAACGATTTATTTGCTGATACTGGCAAATGTCGCAGTTTTTGTCATGATTTCTTTTATTACGAAGAACATCGGCATTTCCTTGATTTGGAATTGGCTGTATATTTTGGGAATCATTTTTTTGCCTTCTTTGTTGCAACGAAGTCCGGCTACTCAATTTTTACTGGATTGGATCACTGGAACCTTTCTATTTTATTCCAGCTTTACACAACCGGCAGAAATTGCTCGGTTTCCGTGGTTGATTTTCGTTAGTTTGTTCACGATTGTGGTATCATCAGGAATAGGGATTTTCTTTTTTAAACGATCAGATATCAAGTAGGTGAGCAGATGACCAAGATTTTATTGGTGGAAGATGATGCAGAAATTCAAACGATACTCAAAGAATTGCTGGCTGATTATGAAGTGACCAGTGCCTATTCTGGAACGAAGGGTCAATTACGTTTTCAGCAGGAAAATTTTGATTTGGTTTTACTGGATTTGATGTTGCCGGGATTAAATGGGGAAGAGGTGTTGGCATGGATTCGTCAGCAGTCCTCTTTGCCAGTCATCGTAATTTCCGCAAAAAATGACTTAACAGAAAAAGTTGCCCTGCTGAAAGCTGGAGCCGATGATTATTTGGTCAAACCGTTTGATTTATACGAACTATTGGCACGAATCCAAATTCAGTTACGGCATGCGACGAAGGAAACGAAGGGGCAGATGTTACATTATCAAGAGCTTTCTATTAATTTGGAGACGAGGGAAGTCCGAGTAAAAGAGGTTGTTTTGCATTTGACTGCTAGAGAATATGCAATTTTACTGCTCTTTTTACAGTTTCCCAAAAAGGTATTCAGCCGCAGCAACATTTATGAAACTGTCTGGCAGGAACCTTTTCTTGCCGGCGAAAAAACCATCAATGTGCATATCAGCAATCTACGAGGAAAGCTGCATCAAGCTGGCGCAGAATATATCAAAACGGTTTGGGGCGTAGGCTTTAAATTTGATTAAGGAGTCAGTGAGATGTGGGGAATAGCAAGTATCATTGGAATCTTTTTACTGCTAGGTGGGAGCTATCTTTACAGTCTTAAACGAGAACTGCGACGTTTGCGGCAAAAAATCAAGAAGCTGCCGGAACATGCTTCCCATGGCGGTCGAGTGGCAGTTGATTTTCACGAAAAAGAATTGGTGCAGCTTGTCGAGTCTATCAATCAATTAGTGTCTTATTATGAAGAACAAAGTATTCACAGCAAACAATTGGAAAATAATTTGCAACAAGCAATTACGGGTTTGTCTCATGATTTGCGAACCCCGTTGACAGCCATCAGTGGTTACACACAACTGATGGAAAAAGAAATTGATCCGCAAAAACAGCAGCACTATTTGCAAAATATTCGCAAATCGGTCGACCGATTGATTGAAATGAATGAACATTTTTATGAATTAGCAAGAATCGAATTGGACCAACAGCCAATCCAACAAGTCCGGTTTTCCAGCTATCAGCTATTGGAAGAATTATTTATTAGTTATTATGAACAATTTGTGGAAGGTCAGTTGGTGGTACAGTTTCCAGAGGATGTGCCGGAAACGTGGATTTTAGGTGATCCGCTACTGTACACGCGTGTTGTACAAAATATCATTCAAAACAGTCTGCGCTATGCGAAAAAGCAAATTGTTATTTCGGTAACGGTGGAGGAGCAGGTTCTTTTACGAATTGAAAATGATTTGAAGGATTCTTCGCTGGATGTTCAACGAGTGTTTGATCGCTTTTATACAGGAAACGCTAGTCGAACCAATGCCGCCAGTGGGTTAGGTTTAACGATTGCCAAAACCATGACAGAAAAAATGGGCGGAAAAATGACCGCTGAAATGAAGGATAATTTATTTTGTTTACATTTATCCTTTCCAAAAATCAGATAAAAAGCAGTAAAATCCGTTCAACAATGAGAACGAGTTTTACTGCTTTTTGCTTTGAGATCAGTCTAAAATATCATCACTTGTAGGAATTTCGCCGGCTTCTAATTTGAAATCAGGAGCAGGATGAAGTTTTTCCGGGACATCCGTTCGCCAGCCAGTTGCTTGCTGCGGTTCAGGGGCATCAACTTCTCGAAGAATTTCTTCTGGAAATTCTTGTTGGATTCGGTAGCCTTCTGCTTGAGCTGCATCTAATAAAGACAATAAATGTTCCCATGATTCTTGAGTTAAGACCGTGACATCCAAGCCTTGGTCATTTGTAAGTGAAACAACGGAATCCAATTGCCCACCGACTGCCGCCAAAATTTCCTCTGCTGTCAAAGTACTATTTTCTAATTGAATCTTCTGTACCATTAAAATCCCTTCTTTCTAAAGCTCTTTCTTTTAGTGTACGGGAAAAGCCGTGACGAGAAAAGGAAAATGATTGGCTGAAATGAAAAGCCGGTGAATGGAAGGCAACTAATTGCCGAAAAAAATGTTTCTCGGTAGAATAGGCATAGAAAGCGAGGGATCAGGATGACAACATATAAAAATGTCTTTATTGGTTTTGGAAAAGGAGGAAAAACGTTAGCTAAAACACTGGCGAAGCATGGAGAAGAAGTGCTGATGATCGAAGAATCCAAGCAAATGTATGGGGGGACTTGTATCAATATCGGGTGCATTCCATCGAAATCGTTGATCGTTAATGGCAATCGCAAAGTTCCGTTTGAAGAAGCAGTTACCAAACGGGGAGATTTGACGGAACGTTTACGAAATAAAAACTTTCATATGATTGCTGACGAAAAAACAGCTGAAGTTTGGACGGGAAAAGCCCGGTTTACAGCCAATCATGATTTGGAAGTGACCATGACAAATGGCGAAATTCGCAAGTTAACGGGAGAACGGATTTTTATCAATACCGGCTCGACTCCAATTTTGCCGGAAGTTCCCGGAATCACGAAAAGCAGTCGGGTTGTGACTTCAAAAGAGATCATGGAGCTGCCGGTTTTACCTAAACGCTTAACAATCATTGGTGCCGGCTATATTGGTTTAGAATTTGCCGCCATGTTTGCGGATTATGGTGCAACAGTTACCGTCATCGACAACCACGAAACCTTTATTCCTCGAGAAGATTCGGACATTGCGAAGATGATTTTTCATGATTTGACAGAAAAAGGGATTCGCTTTGAATTAGGTGCCAAACTTTTAGAAGTCACCGACACAGCAGAAGGCGTTCAGGTGAGGTATGAAAAAGATGGACAGCATACTTTAGAGGGTGACTTAATCCTTGCAGCAACCGGACGTCACCCCAATACTGCTGATTTGGGACTGGAAAATACCCAAATTGCAGTAAAAAAAAGCGGAATCGTTGTGGATGATTATTTGAGAACGACGGTGGAGAATGTTTGGGCAATCGGTGATGTTAAAGGTGGACTGCAATTCACTTATATTTCCCTTGATGATTACCGAATCATTGCGGATCAAATAGTTCATACCGGAGATCGCAAAGTCAGTGACCGCAAAAATGTTCCTTATACGGTTTTCTTAACCCCACCGTTGTCTACGGTCGGTTTGACGGAAGCTCAAGCAAAAGAACAAGGGTACGTTTATAAAGTGTATCAATTATTGAGTGCTGGTGTTCCGAAAGCCCAAGTGTTGGAAGATCCACGGGGAATTTTTAAAATTCTTGTCGATACAACCACCAATCTGATTCTAGGAGCTTCAATTTATGCCGAAGAATCTCACGAAGTCATCAATCTGATTACTCTAGCAATGAATGCCAAATTACCGTATACTATTTTACGAGATCAAATCTACACCCATCCCACAATGGCAGAAGCATTGAATGATGTTTTAAACTAGCAAAAAAACCGCAGATTCGCGGTTTTTTTTATCTTTTACCAATGAAATCCTTGCTTCTTCAAAAATTCGCTGGTTTCCAAACGACGTGGCTCTGAAAAAAATGCCAGCATTTTTTTTGACCATGAGGTTTGTTGCTGATTGGTTGTCCGTTTCGCATAGTAAGCGGCAGTTTGTTCGTCATAGGCTTGCAGATGTTCAAAGTTTACTGGTTGGTAGCGATCCACACTGAGAATTTCAGCGGTAGGCAATCTTTTTTTTGGCTGATTTCGCATTTTGGGGTAACCAATAGAAAGACCAAAAAGCGGCACAGTGTGTTTTGGTAAATCCAGCAATTCTGCCAGTTGAAACAAATCGTTTCGGATGCCGCCAATGTAGCAGATGCCTAACCCGTTGCCTTCTGCAAATACCGCCATGTTTTGTGCGGCGATGGTTGTATCGACGATTGCTACGGTCAAGGCTTCCATGGTTTCCAGATTAGAAATAGCCGTTGCTCGTTGATGGTGTGCCAATAATTGTGCGTGACGATTCAAATCGGCAACAAAAACATAAAAGACACCTGCGCCAGTTACATAACCGGGACAGTTGGCAATTGCTTCGATGGTTGCTAGTTTTTGCGGGTCACGTACTTCAATTATTGAATAGGCTTGAACAAAATTAGAGCTTGATCCGCTTTGAGCAGCGGCAATCAGTTTTTCTTTTAGAGAATCGGGTACTTTTTTTTCTTGAAAAGAACGCACCGAAGTATGTTCCATAAATGATGTATACAAATCCATTGCTATTCGCCTCGTTTTTATACTAGTTATTTTGTAGGAATCAAGTTCTTTTTCCTTGTTTATCTTAGCTGAAAATGGGCAGAATGCCAATCATCCGGTTTTATAAGAATTTTTTGTTTCCTTCTTTTGTATTTAGGATTACACTTGTTTTGTCAATGAAATTTAGAGAGGAAGATTCCATGAAAAAATTCAAGAGTGCCTGCACGACGATTTTAGTCGGTAAAAATGCAAGTATTGATGGCTCCACGATGATTGCCCGCAATGAAGACGGTTCTGTTGCGCTGGGTCCTAAAAAATTTGTCGTAATTACGCCAGACCAACAACCAAGAACCTATCAATCAAAAATCAGCAAAGTAACGATTCAGTTGCCGGATAATCCTTTGCGTTATACTTCAACACCAGACGCAGACGAAGAGAAAATCGGCATCTGGGGAGAATCAGGAATCAATAGCAAAAATGTTGCAATGTCTGCTACGGAAACCATCACGACAAATTCCCGAGTTTTAGGGATTGATCCCTATGTTACCGACGGAATCGGAGAAGAAGACTTGCTGACAATTGTCTTGCCTTATATCAACAGTGCTAAGGAGGGCGTGCTGCGTTTGGGAGCATTGCTGGAAGAATTTGGTACGTACGAACCAAACGGCATTGCTTTTTCTGATAAGGAAGAAATTTGGTGGTTGGAAACGATTGGTGGACATCATTGGGCAGCGATTCGAATTCCAGATGATGCTTACGTGATTGCTCCAAATCGCATGAATATCGATCACTATGATTTTGATTCAGCCGATGTTCTTTACGCAAAAGATTTGCCAGATTTGATCGAAAAACATCACCTAAATCCTGATTTTGAAGGAGTTAATTTACGGCATATCTTTGGGAGTGCGACCATTAAAGACAACCATTACAATAATCCAAGGGCATGGTATGGACAAAAATATTTTGATCCCGCAGCAGAAATTGAACCAACCGATCAGGATCTGCCATTTATTTGCTACCCTAAACAAAAAATCACGATTGAAGATGTAAAGTGGGTTTTGAGTTCTCATTATCAAGATACGCCTTATGATCCTTATGGTACGGGAACGGAAACAGAGAAGAAACGATTTCGTCCAATCGGTATCAACCGGAATCATGAATTGCATATTTTGCAAATTCGTAAGGATGTACCGGAGGCGCTTGCCGGAATTCACTGGCTGGCCTTTGGACCGAATACGTTCAATTCCGTCGTTCCTTTTTACAGCAATGTTGAAAAGACACCTGCTTGTTACCGAAATACCACGGACACCTGTGATTTGACAAATATGTACTGGTTGAGTTGTACTGCCGCCTTGCTGGGAGATGCCAACTATGATTTATACAGTGACATTGCCGATTCTTTTGAACAAGAAACAGTAGCGGCTTTTCGTTATCGTCAGCTTTCAGCCGATCAAGAAGCAATGAAACAAGAGAACCTTACGGATTATTTGGCGAAGGTCAACGACGAGCTGGCACAAATTTCTCTTGAAAAAACAACGGCCATGATTGGCAAGATGATTGCCAAAGGTGCCAATCAAATGAAATTACGCTTTAATTTAGGAGATTAAGTTTAACGTGAGAACATCGAGGAATCGGTGTTCTTTTTTTACTTAAAAATTCTTTGGTAAAGGGGTAAGATATCATTGATAGATACACTCAAATTTTTTTTAAAAAGCCTGTAATAGCAACATGATACGATATGTATCATGCAATTTATGAGGATGGTAGGAATTATAGCTTTTCTTTCACACCGTTTTCCTAAATAATTATTTTGGAGGGGATACTGTGAACATTGGGGATAAAATCAAGGAACAAAGACTAAAGAAAGGATGGACACAAGAACAGCTTGGACAATTGTTAAATGTCTCCAGACCTACGATTTCCAGTTGGGAAATTGGGCGAAACTATCCCGATTTAGAGACAATAATTGCTATTAGCGACTTATTCGGTATCTCCCTAGATCATTTATTACGGGAGGACAAAGAAATGGCAAAAGATACAACCAAAAAAATAAAAAACGGAAGAATCTACAAATATGTGTTGATTGGTCTTGCCGACGGGCTGGGTTGGTTTTCCATTGGATGAACAAAAACTTTCCATAGTAACAAATAAAGAAGATTTTTTTATTACCATTGATCATGATGGCAAAATCGGTGTAAGCATTTCTCCCGAGAATGATGCCAATTTCAATAAACAGGTTTACGTTAATACGAATAAACAAGGAGAATTGATTGAACCTAAAGCAAGCTGGTCAACGGAATACAAAGAAAATATTCTTGAGTATCTGAAGAAATATCAGGATATCCACGCAGAGTTAATCACTCGTTCCATTGAAAAGTTGGATGAGGTTGCTGGGTAGTAGATTTAGAAGAGGTACACAAGACTTTTTATCGATAATGGTTTATTGTTAGATTATTCACCATGACTTTTCTATAGCTCCATAAGAGACAGAAAATTTTGAAACAAAATATGAAAGCATTATTTTATTCTATTGATAAAATAATATTCTATCTCCTGTTGAGAACGCTTTATTTAAGATGTATAATTAAAGTATCAGGAAAATTAACTCTAGCTATCCCGTTTTTAAGTCTTAATCTGACTACGAAATCTTATTAATTTGGTAGTCGATAGGAAGTTCTCCTGTTGACCATGTAATAGTTCCTAAATCGTATAAAGTGATTGAGGTGTATGTATGAAAACAGAGAAAAAATTTCCTTTAGGTATATATGTTGCCATTCTTTTCTATGGTTTGCTGCCAAGAGTCACGGTGAATATGCCTTTCTTTAAATATTTCTCACTATCAAGAACATTAATAGTCATGCTAGTGACGATTGCAATGCTAGTGATTGCCTATCAAAAGCGCGAAAAAGGAAAATGGGAAACTGCTAATCTTTGGAACATGGTATTGTTGGCTTATATTGTCTGCATCTTATTCACGATTTTTCAATTTATTCCAACCGTTTTTCTGTAGCTAGATAAGAAGGCAGTTATTTACTGAAAGTAACATAATACTATACTCGCTTAGAGCAAGGAATCCGCTGATCTATTGATTGGCGGTTTTTTAAATTTTTCAAAAGTTATAAAAAAAGGACGAGATTTAACTTTCAGTTAATAAAACTTCTCTATGCTATACCTGTAAACAAAAGAGGAGGATTTAATATGAAAGAGATCAAATCCATATACTTTATAGAAGAAACCGAAAAAATCGAGGGTAGTTACATTGAAGTACGCAAACTATTCGTAGCGGAAAATCAAGAGAATGCCTTTAATGAATATGAACGTTTGGTTCAAGAAAAACCTGAAAAATCAAAAGGATTGATTCTCAGCGAATATTTGATCAAGGCAGAAAGCAGTTTGTTGCAAAAGCTGTTACGGATGTGGAAGCAATTGCCTGCCGATTTTTATCGAAAAATCAATATTTTAAATTACTCCCCAATTGCTGAATATTGTGGATAATAAACCTGTTTTATCACAAATCATTAATTTATAACGAATTATTGATTAAAAAATACGAATAATACCAGTGGTTGAAGTTTCAGTCATGGCTTTCGGCGGTTGTTCCAAGTAGAATGAATCCAGGAAACTTTTATTGAGGGGGCATTCTTTTGAAAATCGTAATCGCTGGTGTGGGTGCAATGGGCAGTCGCTTTGCTGTCATGTTGAAACAAGCAGGGAATGAGGTACTGTTGGTGGATGGCTGGGCAGAACATGTGCAGCAGATCAAGCAACATGGATTAAAAGCAAATTATAATGGTGAAGAAATCAGGGTGGACTTACCAATCGTGGAACAGAAAAATATCGATCAGGCCTTTTCAGCTGATTTGATTCTTGTTTTTACGAAAGCAATGCAGTTGGCAGAAATGATGCAGGCAATTCAACCAATGATTCAGGAAAAAACCAACGTACTTTGTCTTCTGAATGGAATCGGACACGAAGACACGTTGGCGAATTATCTTCCGAGAGAGCAGATTTTTATCGGCAATACGATTTGGACGGCAGGTTTGATTGGCCCGGGAGAAGTTCAGCTTTTTGGCGAAGGATCGGTTACACTGCAAAATTTAGCAGTCGGACAAGCGGCAGCTGCAAAAGAGTTGGCAGACGTTTTATCTGCTGCAAAACTAAACGCTACTTATTCTGAGAATATCCGCCATGCTATTTATCAAAAAGCCTGTGTCAACGGCACAATGAACGGCTTGTGTACCTTGTTGGATGTCAATATGTACGAATTGGGACAGACGACGGGTGCTAAAGAGATGGTCACAGCCATCGTAACGGAATTTTCAAACGTAGCAGCAGCTGAAAATATTCAACTGGATATTTCAGAAACCGTTGCTTACGTGGAAAAATGTTATGATCCAGAAACTATCGGCTTGCATTATCCTTCAATGCATCAAGATTTAATCAAAAATCGACGAGCAACAGAAATTGATTATATCAACGGGGCAATTGCCAAAAAAGGAAAAAAATACGGCATTCCTACACCCTACTGTAATTTTTTAACCCAACTGATTCATAGCAAAGAAGAACTTTTAGGGGTAAAATAGGAAAAAAGACAGAAGGGAAGGACGAACATGCAGACAGAAACACTGCAATCTGCAGATGGCCGCCACTTTCTACACGTTGCTTTATGGCTGCCGCAGGAAAAACCAAAGGCGGTGGTTCAAATTATTCACGGAATGGTGGAGCATATTATTCGATATGAAGAATTTGCTTTATTTCTTGTTGAACAGGGAATCGCAGTTGTAGGACACGATCATTTAGGGCATGGCTTTTCATCAACTCCCGAAGAATTTGGTCATTTTGGTGATCAAAAGGGCGCAGAATATTTGGTAGCTGACACTGCGGCAGTGTATCAAACCTATCGTAATCGGTTTCCAGAGATACCGTATTTTATTTTGGGGCACAGTATGGGTTCTTTAGTTTTACGAAATTTTTTGCAGCAATATCCGACAGCAGAAATTAGCGGTGCAATCCTTATGGGAACCAATCATTCATCACAAATAAAAATGCAGGCGGCGTTGTTGCTCAGCAAAGTGCTGATGGTACTTCAAGGCAAACAACATCCGTCTCAATTTTTGGATCGACTTGCATTTGGCGGCTTCAATCGTCGGTTTCGGCCGGCACGAACCCCAAAGGATTGGTTGAGTCGAGATACTGAAATGGTGGACCGTTATTTAGCCGATAAAAAAACTCAATTTATTTTTACCACGCAAGCCTATCACGATTTGTTTCGTTTGACAAAAAATGCCGGTGATCCAAAAAAAATTCGGCAAGGGGTACCGGATTTTCCTGTGTTGCTGATTTCCGGGAAAGAAGATCCCGTGGGAAATTTTGGCAAAGGTATTATTGCTTTGCAACGGCTACTAGAAAAATGTTGGCAACAACCGATTCAATTACATTTGCTTCCGGATGGGAGACATGAACTATTGAATGAAACCAATCGTCAGGAAATTTACCAAGAACTAGCGGAGTGGTTCGCAAAATACGGCGCATAAAAAGCACAACAGCCAAATACTGGAAAATAATTTCCGGCAGTTTGGCTGTTGTGCTTCCTGTTTATGAGTACTGTTTTTTATTCGCTGACGGTCTCTTTAGTGACGCCTTTGTAAACTGTTGTGCGGCGAACATAATAGAAAAGTAAGCTGGCAACATAGCCGACAAGGGTTGGTACGACCCAGCCTAAGCTAAGTGAAGCAAATGGAACGTAATGATGATAGAATTCCAATACCTTTGCAACGACATATTGTTGGCTGACCAATGCTGGTGAACTTGCCAACATATCTAAAACAGCCGGTACTGCGGCAAACAACATAGTTACTTGATACACCACGGGACTTGTTTGGAAAAATTTTGCAGTTAATGAAAGTAAGATTAGTGCCAATGACAATGGATATAAAAGCATTAAGACTGGCAATGACCATTGGATGATATTATCTAATCCAGCATTTGCCACAACAAAAGAAATTACGGTGGTTAAACGCAGCCAAAACATGTAGCTGACTTTTGGAAATAGTTTATTGAAATCTTGGGCAAATGAAACAACCAAGCCCATTGCGGTAGTAAATACACCTAAAGTAACCAACACTCCTAAAAAGACTGTTCCGAAATTACCAAGGTAGTGAGTGACGATTTGAGAAAGTGCGGTACCACCATTATCGGATAATGACAGTTGATTCAAACTCATTGCCCCTAGGAGAACCAAACCAAAATAGATGACAACTTCAAGCAGGACGCTAAGTGTTCCGGCTTTAGCAGTTAATTCTGTTACTTGCTTGTTTTTAAAACCAAGATCTCGAACTGCATGGACGAAGGTAACACTCAGTGCTAATAAAGCGACGGCATCGACTGTATTGTAACCTTCCAAAACACCGTTTGTTAAAGAATTTGTTTTGTAAGCTGCATCAGCGGCTTGATCCAAAGCACCCATTGGGTTGACTAATGCAATCACAAAAACTACTGCTAATAGGACTAAGAAGATTGTATTTAAATATTTTCCGACATATTTTACCAAGCGACTTGGATGCACCGTTAGGAAATAAGCAAGTCCGAAGAAAGCGGCGGAGAATAAAAGCATTCCGACGGTTGTATATTTTTCAGGTAAGAAAGGTTTTGCTGCCATTTCAAACGCTGTGGCAGCCGTTCTTGGTGTTCCAAAGAACGGACCGATTGTTAAATGAACGAGAACTAAGAATAAAGCAGCATACCATTTTCCTACCGGCTTGGCTAAATCATAAAGACCATCACTTTTTGTGACAACAACCGCTAAGATTGCCAGAAGTGGGAAGAGTGCGCCAGAGATAGCAAAGCCGACGCCTGCGCTCAACCAATGTTCACCCGCCATTTGACCAAGATGGACTGGAAAGATCAAATTTCCTGAACCAAAAAACATCCCAAAGATTAATGAGCTGACCACCAGCAGTTGTTTCCATGAATAGTGCTTCTTTGTTTTTTCCATAAATAATTCCTCCGATAAATATAAATAATAGTTAAATCAGTGCCTTGCGGATAAATTCGAATGTCACTAATGTCCGTTTCCATGAAAACCACCACCTTTAAAAAATTAAAAAGCCCTTTTCCCAGTATTGGGAAAAGGGCTCTAATTGCTAGAACGGTACCACCTTTTTGATAGCTAAAAAAACTATCGCTCATTTCACGGACGCTTAAAAGTTATCCGCTAGCCTGATAATGGTGGCAGCCACAATGCTCTACATTTTCGACATTGGCTCAGAAATGATGTTCGTCTACTCGATCTATTGTCATTTTTCACTGTCATGACTCACTAAAAATAAATCCCTGAATAGCTACTGTTTTCCTCGTTGCTTTATGATATGAATTTGTTGAAGTAATAATAATCCCCGTTTTGAAAAAAAGCAAGAGTTTTTTTAGAAATATTTTTATTTTGTCAACGTGTAATGAAAAAATTAAGCAAAATAACGAAACCGGTTGCGTTTTTAATTTTTTTAATTTCTTAAAAATAAAATCCTATTATTATCCACTAAACTATCTCTTTTAAATAAAAATAGTCATATTTGTTACCGCTAACAATAATTAAGGGGTTGACTATAAGTGTAATCGGTTGCATAATAATAGTATCGAATGCAAGGAGGAAAGAAAATGGATAAAAAGATGTGGAAAAAACTTGGAATGGTTACATTTGCTACTGCTATGGGATTTGCTTTGTCAGCGTGTGGGAACGCGTCAGATAGTGCAGGCGGTGGTTCTGAGTCAGATGGGGACAAAACAGAAATCGATATTTTCCAATTTAAAGTAGAATTTAAGGATCAATTTGAGGAACTGGCAAAAAAATATGAAGAAAAAAATCCTGACGTTAAAATCAATATTGAAACAGTCGGCGGCGGAAGTGATTACGGTGCAGCGCTAAAATCAAAATTCTCATCAGGAAATGAACCGGATATCTTTAACATCGGTGGTCCGGAAGATGTCAACATGTGGATCGACAGTTTGACAGACTTAAGCGATACTGAGTCAGCAAAACAAGCATTGGATGGAACGTTAACCGGTGCAACGAAAGATGGAAAAGTTCTAGGGTTACCGTATAACATTGAAGGCTATGGCGTGTTGTACAACAAAGAAATTTTTGAAAAAGCTGGAATTGATGCATCAAAAATTGCCACTTTAGATGATTTGGAAGCAGCAGCGAAAACATTGGATGAAAAGAAATCGGAATTAGGGATTGATGCACCGTTTGCTTTAGCAGCAAAAGAACAATGGATTACAGGGTTGCATTCTTCCAATGCCTTTCTAAATGCAGAATTTGATAATGACGTAATGAAGGCATATGAATCAAAAACGGTTGAGTTCAAATATGGCGATCAATTCAAGAAATACATTGATATCAGCAATGAATATTCTGTACAACCAACTAATAGCCTAGATTATTCACAACAAATCGAACAGTTGTTTTCAAATGGGAAAGTTGCGATGACCCAACAAGGAAACTGGGTATATCCAACAATCGAAGGAATCAACCCAGATTTGGCAAATGAAAATATTGGTCTTTTACCGATTCCGATTGATGGTGTGACAGAAGGAACGATTCCAGTTGGCGTACCAATGTATTGGGGTGTAAATCCTAAAGGCTCAAAAGAAGAAGTTCAAGCATCTAAAGATTTCTTAGATTATCTTTACACTTCTGATGAAGGAAAACAAATCGTGCTGGAAGATTTCAAATTTGTGCCTGCCTATAAAGGATACGACACAGATAAAATCTCCGATCCATTATCAAAAGATGTTTACACGTATTATACGGATGGCAAGACGACTGGATGGGTCTTCATGGGCTACCCAGCTGCATGGGGTGAACAAACTGTCGGTGCACAAATCCAAAAATATGTAGCTGGCGAAGCTTCATGGGATGAAGTTGTAAAAACAGCACAAGATAAGTGGGCGGAAGAAAGAAAGTAAACATTCGTTATGCACGAGAGAAAGCTCTGGCTGCCTCTCGTGTTTTAATTAAGGGGGACAACACCATGAAGTATCAAAAGAAACACTGGTTTTATATTTTTTCTGCACCGGTACTTATTGCATTGACGTTAGTTGTTATTGTGCCATTCATTTATGGAATCTATTATTCGTTTACTGATTGGGATGCAGTTGCAAAAGGAAACTTTGTTGGAATTGAAAATTATGTCAATGTCTTCAAAGACAGCGGATTTTGGAGCGCCATTTGGTTTACGGTCAAGTTCTCTGCGGTTTCCATTATTCTGATCAACGTAATTGGTTTAAGCTTAGCAATTCTTGTTACCAGCAAGTTTAAAGGTTCCAATCTTTTGCGTACGATTTTCTTTATGCCAAATTTGATTGGCGGACTTATTCTTGGGTTCATTTGGCAGTTTATTTTCATCAATGCCTTTTCAGCGATTGGGGATACCTTAGGAAACGCCGGACTTAAAACCTGGTTATCAACGACTCAAACTGGTTTTTGGGCGATGGTTATCGTGATGTGCTGGCAAATGTCAGGGTACATTATGGTTATTTATATTTCTTATTTACAAGGAGTCGACGAATCATTACTAGAAGCTGCCGATTTGGATGGCGCAACTGCTTGGCAAAAATTCTGGAATGTAAAATTCCCACTAATCATGCCCGGCTTTACTGTAAGCTTGTTTATGACATTATCCAACTGTTTCAAGCTGTACGATCAAAACTTGTCTTTGACAAACGGCGGACCTTACAGTTCTACACAGATGGTTGCGATGAATATTTATAATACAGCCTTTTTAGAAAATAAAATGGGCTATGCACAATCAAAAGCAGTTATTTTCTTCCTATTTGTTGCTATTATTTCCTTGACGCAGGTTTATTTAACCAAGAGAAAAGAGGTCGAAGCATAATGAAAAAACAAAAAGTAGCCAGTCAATTAGGTCGAAGCCTGCTTGGGTTGGTTTTAGGGTTAGTATGGTTGATTCCCTTTTATTTGATGCTGACGAATTCTTTTAAAACAAAACAAGAAATTTTTACAAATCCATTGGGAACCCCCGATAGTTTTACCTTTGAAAATTATCCGGAGTCATTTCGTCAATTGGATTTCTTGAAAACATTGTTTAATTCTCTGTTCATTACCATTATTAGTGTTGTTGTCATCATCATTTTCTCCGCAATGTGTGCCTATGCCTTGGAACGTACAAAAACCAAATTTAGCGGCATTTTGTTTATGTTATTTGTTGCAGCAATGCTGGTTCCTTTCCAATCAGTTATGATCCCGTTAGTATCAATTTTTGGAAAAGCGCAAATGTTGAATCAAGTGGGAATTATTTTCATGTACTTAGGTTTTGGGGCAAGCATGTCGATCTTTTTGTATCATGGTGCGTTAAAAGCAATTCCAAAAGCCTTGGATGAAGCGGCGATCATTGATGGGGCGACTCGATTTCAAGTATTCTGGAAAGTTATTTTTCCAATGCTTAAACCAACAACAGTTACAGTAGCTGTTTTAAATACGATGTGGATTTGGAATGACTATTTGTTACCATCACTCGTTATTAATTCACCATCCACACAAACGATTCCATTAAAAATGTTCTTTTTCTTTGGACAGTACACGAAACAATGGCATCTTGCGTTAGCCGGATTAGTAATTGCTGTATTACCAGTAATCATTTTCTACTTTATTATGCAAAAACAAATTATCAAAGGTGTTGCTGAAGGAGCAGTGAAATAGGATAAATTAGTAAGATAATTAGAAGATCAAGGAGTTTTTTTATGACAACCATTGCAGATGTTGCAAAAGCAGCCAATGTTTCTAAGATGACGGTTTCTCGTGTAATCAATCATCCGGAGAAGGTTACAGATGAATTAAAAAAATTGGTATATCGTGCGATGGGTGAACTTGATTACCAACCGAACATTATGGCAAAAGCACTCGCAAATAAACGAACACAAATCATAAAGTTATTTATTTTGGAAGAAATTGATTCGACAGAACCATATTATATGAATCTGTTGATGGGAATCGCTAGAGCGGTTGGGAACTGCCACTATTCCTTACAATTAGTGACAAAAGGAGAGTTTGATACGAATAACTGTGATGGCGTGATTATTACAGGATTTCGTAAGAACGATTTGGAATTGATAAAATCTATTGATAAACCAGTCGTGTTATTTGGCGAAAATGATCAAAATTTTGATTTTGTCGATTGCGATAATTGGTACGGCACGAGAACCACCACGAAGTATGCGATTGAAACTGGCTATGAACAGATTGTTTATATTGGTATGGATGTTGATGAATCCTTCGAACACGCTCGAGAAAAGGGCTATCTGGAGGAAATGAAGCAACATCAAAAAACGGCAACGGTTTATCATTTTAATAATCATTCCACCCTTTCCCAACAATTTATTGAAAAAAATTGGCAAGAGTTTCTAAAAAATACTTGTTTTATTTGCAGTACGGATCGCTTAGCAATCGGTATTGAGCGGGGAATTCAAAAATGTGGCGGATCAATACCCGATGATTTTGGAATCATCGGGTTTGATGGCGTTTTTCTCGATCAGATAAGCTTTCCCAAAATGACAACGGCAAAACAGCCGTTGGTCACCATGGGCGAAGCGTGCGGGGAAATGCTAATTAAAAAAATTGAAGCGGGTGGAAGAAGTCAAGGATATCGCCGTTTTTTGCCAGGACTCGTCGTGAGAGAATCAACGAAAAAAGCAAAGGAGTCAACAACATGATTACATCTGCAATCTATCATCGTCCAGAAAGCGAATTTGCGTATTTGTATAAAGACAAAACCATGCATGTAAGACTGCGAACAGCCAGAGGAGATGTGAAACAAGCCAATCTTTTACATGGCGATCCCTACACACTAAATGAAGAGAAATGGTACCAACAAAAATTACCGATGACCAAATATTTATCGACAGATTTATATGATTATTGGGTCGTTGATACGGAAGAAAAATATAATCGCATGTCCTATGCTTTTGAAGTTGTTGGACTGGATGGCATTCGAGCGTTGTTCGGTGACCACGGGATTTATCCTTTTGAAGAAAATTATTTGGCGATGCCCAATAATTATTTTCGGATGCCGTATTTTCACGATGCCGATCGTTTCCAAGCGCCGGAATGGGTAAAAAAGACGGTATGGTATCAAATTTTTCCCGAACGGTTTGCCAATGGGGATCCCACCAATGACCCCGAAGGAACATTAGCATGGGGATCGAAAGCACCGGATCGGCAGGATTTTTTTGGTGGGGATTTACAAGGTGTGATTGATCACTTGGATCATTTAGTGGAGCTGGGAATCAACGGTATTTATTTTTGTCCGATTTTTGAAGCCTACTCTAATCATAAATACGATACAATTAACTATTTGAATATTGATCCGGCCTTTGGTGATAAGGAAACCTTCAAAAAATTAGTGGACGAATGTCATCGCCGGGGAATCAAAGTAATGCTGGATGCAGTATTTAATCATATTGGGGATACCTCTCCACAATGGCAGGATGTAATTAAAAATGGCAAGGATTCTCCTTATGCTGATTGGTTTCATATTCATGAATTTCCGGTTTCTTACCAAGAGAGTGCTGACTTTGAGCAAGCCTCTAACATTACCTATGATGTGTTTGCCTTTACCCCTCACATGCCAAAATTAAATACGGCAAATCCTGAGGTCAAAGCCTATCTGTTAGAAATTGCAAAGTACTGGATTGAAGAATTTGATATCGATGCGTGGCGTTTGGATGTTGCCAATGAGGTGGATCATCAATTTTGGAAGGAATTTCGAAAAGTTTGTGATGAAACAAAAAAAGATTTCTATATTTTAGGCGAAATTTGGCATTCTTCACAAAGTTGGTTGCAAGGCGATGAATTCCATGCGGTTATGAACTATGCGTATACCGATGCAATTATGGAATTTTTCGTTAAAGATAAAATTCCTATGACGAAAATGGTCTCAGAAATCAATAGTCAGTTGATGATGTATCGTCAACAAACCAATGAAATTCAATTTAATGTGCTGGATTCTCATGATACACCACGTTTACTGACAGAAGCCGAGGGAAATAAAGATTTAATGAAGCAGGTTCTGGCATTTACCTTCATGCAGCCGGGCGTACCTTGCATTTATTACGGTGATGAATTTGCAATGACCGGTGAAATGGACCCAGATTGTCGGAAATGTATGGACTGGACGTCAGGAAATCAGGATATGTTTGCCTTCTTCAAAGAACTGATTGCCTTTCGTAAAAATAATCAAGCTATTTTCTCAGAAGGAAAAATGGTTTGGCAGCAGGTAGAAGAAGAGCGTGGAGTGATTGAATTGCAGCGGCAAATCAACGAACAAACGGTGAGAGGGCACTTTAATGCCAGCAAAGAGCTGCAAGAGATTCCATTACCAAAAGAAATTCTCCTGTCTCATTTGACGAGTGTTCAAGGAACACACTTAGTAATTTCACCAAATGGATTTGTGATCACGAAATAGACTGAAACGTTAAAAAAGCGAGGGAATAACATGAAAAAAAATTGGTGGCAAGAAGTGGTGGTTTATCAAATTTATCCTCGAAGTTTTATGGATGCTAACGGAGATGGTATCGGGGATTTGCGAGGAATCATTTCTAAATTGGACTACCTTGAAAAATTAGGTATTGGTGCGATTTGGTTGTCTCCTGTTTATCAATCACCCAATGATGACAATGGATATGATATTTCCGATTATCAAGCAATAATGACAGAATTTGGCACTATGGCAGATTTGGATGAATTGATTGCTGAGGCAAAAAAACGTGGGATTCAATTAATTATGGATTTAGTAGTCAATCATACATCAGATGAACACCACTGGTTTATTGAAGCGAAAAAAGGTCAAGATAATCCTTACCGGGAATATTATGTGTGGGCAGATCCAGTCAATGGGAAGGAACCGAATGACTTGCGTTCCACTTTTTCTGGTTCAGCATGGGCTTTTGACGAAGCGAGCGGACAGTATTACCTTCATCTTTTCAGCAAAAAACAACCAGATTTGAATTGGCAAAATCCAGCAGTTCGTCAGGAAGTCTACGACATGATGAATTTTTGGATCGACAAAGGCATCGGTGGTTTCCGAATGGACGTAATCGATTTGATTGGTAAACTTCCTGAAAAGAAAATTACCGGCAATGGTCCACAGCTGCATGAGTTTTTACAGGAAATGAACCAAAAAACTTTTGGCGGAAAAAATTTATTGACCGTTGGGGAGACGTGGGGAGCGACACCTGAAATTGCCAAAGAATATTCTGATCCTCGACGAAAAGAATTGTCGATGGTTTTCCAATTTGAACATATTGGACTAGATGAAATTCCCGGAAAAGAAAAATGGGATTATCGTCCATTGCAAGTTGCTGAATTAAAGGCAGTATTTGCAAAATGGCAAAATGAGCTTGGGGATGAAGGCTGGAATTCCTTGTTTTGGAATAACCATGATTTGCCACGAATTATTTCTCGCTGGGGAGATGAAAATGATCGGGTAAAAAGCGGAAAACTGCTGGCGATTTTGCTGCATTCATTAAAAGGAACGCCGTATATTTACCAAGGGGAAGAAATCGGGATGCTTAATCGCCAGGTGACGGATATTTCACAAGTGGCGGATATTGAAAGTATCAATATGTATCATGAGCGTCTGGCACAAGGAATCAAGAAAGAAGAAATCTTGGCGGCTATCAATCGGAAGGGCCGAGACAATGCTCGGACGCCAATGCAATGGAATGCTGGAAAAAATGCTGGATTTACTACAGGTACGCCTTGGTTAGCAGTCAATGAAAACTATCCGAAAATCAATGTTGAAGCAGCCTTGGCAGATGAAAATTCCTTGTTTTACACTTATCAAAAGCTGATTCAATTACGAAAAGAAAACCCAATTGTTGTTTGGGGTACTTTTGAATTGATCGAAACAGCGCCAGAAGTAATCGCTTATTATCGACAATTGGGAGAAGAAAAATGGTTGGTAGTCAATAATTTTTCCCGCCACTTAAATCCATTGCAATTGCCAGCTACGACAGTGTTAGAAACAGTGATTCACAATGAAACGGAAAAAATTACGGATGTAGAAAACTTAGTATTGCATCCTTGGCAATCATTTATAGTGAAGGTGAAGTAATGGAACAACAATGGTGGAAAAACGCAATTGGGTATCAAATCTATCCGCGTAGCTTTAAAGATTCGAATGGGGATGGGATTGGTGATTTGCAAGGAATTATCGAAAAATTGCCCTATTTGAAAGACTTGGGGATCGACTTTATTTGGCTTAATCCAATCTATCAATCACCCAATGTGGACAACGGGTACGATATTTCAGATTATCAGGCAATTCAAGAAGAATATGGCTCAATGGCAGATTTCGAAGAGTTATTGTCAAAAGCACATAAAATTGGCCTTAAGGTGATTTTGGATTTAGTTGTTAATCATACGAGTGACCAACATCCATGGTTTTTAGAAGCAAAAAAAAGCAAAGACAATCCATACCGGGATTATTACCATTGGCAAGATGCCAGCGAACAAAAGTTGCCAAATAATTGGCAAAGCTTTTTTGGAGGTTCGACATGGACGTATGATGAAGTAACAAACCAAGCCTTTTTTCACGTTTTTGCTCCGCAGCAACCAGATTTGAATTGGAAAAATCCAAAGGTACGGGAAGAAATTTATCGAATGATTCAATGGTGGTTGGATTTGGGGATTGATGGTTTCCGTCTAGATGCTATCAGTCATATTCAAAAAGCAGCTTGGCAGACCAAAATCAAAGATAATCCTTGGGCACCATTTATGAATGTTGCCGGTATCGATGCGTATATGCAGGATTTAAAGAAGATTTTTGATGAATACCCGATTATGACCGTAGGAGAAGCGAGTGGTGTAACCAGTAAAAAAGCGGTTGGTTGGACGAATGCCGATGGTTATTTAGATATGATCTTTGAATTGGAACACAATGTTCGAGAAGGAGAACCCGGCAAGGAGCGAATCAATTTATTAGGTTTTAAAAAAGTTTTGGCCCGTTGGCAAAAACATTTGGAAAACGATGGCTGGAATGCACTTTATATTGAGAATCATGACAATCCACGATTCAATACGATTCTTGGTAATGAAACGGCCAAATCCGCAAAGGCCTTGGCAGTGATGTATTTGTTGTTAAAAGGAACACCATTTATTTATCAAGGACAAGAAATCGGGATGACCAATTTTCCTTTTACCAGTATTGAACAAGTGGATGCCAAAGATACGCATCGGTACTATCAAAGTTTATTGGCAGAAGGTCTTTCTGAATCAAAAGCGTTAGCTATAACCACACGTTGGGCACGGGACAATTCTCGAACACCAATGCAATGGGATGAGAGCGAGAATGCTGGTTTCACCGCTGGAACACCGTGGTTGGCTGTCAATCCTAATGCTGCAACTATCAATGTTGAAGCGGAGGGAACGACAGACTCTGTTTTGGCTTTCTACAAACAATTGATTGCTTATCGTAAAGCAGAACCCATTTTCACAGAAGGGAACTTTGATTTATTGTTGGCAAACGATCCCGATATTTTTGCCTATCAACGACAATTTCAAGGGAAGACCATCGTTGTTTTAGTGAATGCCAGTGAAAAAACGCGGAGAATTGAATTACCTAAACGTTTGCTCGCTTTTCAATGGGAATTAACCCTCGCTAACGGAAATCCGACGAAATTAGCGCAACGAATGACCTTAGCACCTTATGATGCATTCGTATTTGAAACAAAACAAACAGAATAGCTTGATAAAACATCACGGAAAAAACGCCGCGATGTTTTTTAATCCTTGATATATCAATGTTTCCCTCTCTGACTGTTTTTAATTTTGCAAAAATTATCAACGAATTTTAATAAAATAACTCTTATTATTGTTTTTTGCGGATGCTTGCGTTATCCTTTAAAACGGTCAAAATGAAAGGAGTTTTTTTTATATGTTGAACTACTAGTGTTGCATAGATAATATCAGAATAGTCTGAAAATTAATTCTCGTTAAAAATTGCCAAAAAGTCGAGTGCTTACGCAACGGATGACTATTTTTCCAGAAATTACACGTTTATTCAAATGAAAACTAAGAGAGACGACGATAAAACAATGAGAATCAACCTGATCTATGAAGTTCCAACCAACTTTCAGCTGGCTCGAACATCAGATAATGAAAGGATCTTTTCAACTGAAAGAGTGTCGCTGTCGTTTCAAGTTCAATCTTCACCATATAGGTTAGAAGGGATGCAATAAGGGTAAGTATCACTTGATTTATTGCACCTTGTTCACTTCGTGAATAAAGATGTTTGATGGTTAGATTCTGTTTCAAATGCTTAAAGAAAAGTTCAATATGCCAGCGTGCCTGATACATGTCTGCTACTTCATTTGGCGTGACATCAAACCGATTGGTTACAATTCGTAATAGTTTTTGCCCGTTTGTTAGTACAGTGACTAATCTGAATCGTTCAGTGACATGATTGACACCACCACCTAGAATGACGTGCTGATCACTAATAATTTTACCATCCGTTGTTTCAGGTTTAGTCACATCAATTTGATCTAGAATAGTGATTTTAGTATTACCCTTTATTCTTGTCACAAAGAAATAGCCATCTCCATGCAGTTTATCCAGTAATTTGTAATCGAAGTAACCCCGGTCAACGACATAAGTTGCTTCTGTCTTATCAGCTAACACTTCGAACTGTGTACGATCGTGTTCACTAGCGTTTGTGATGGTGAAGCTTTCTGGATATTGATTGTTCTCATCGAGGTAACAGAGATTCAGATGAAGTTTGATTCCAGACTTCGTCTGGCGAAACTTAGCCCAGGGAAACCATGCTTTGTTTAGTGGAATTGTTGTTGAATCAATGATTTGTAGGCTTGTTGTCTTTGAACTGGGTCTTTGTTGGGATATTTTTTTTACCAATTGCGTGAAAATCTCCATCAAAACGTTTTGATCAATTTTTGCAGTTTTACGAGACAGCGAGCTGTAGCATAGTGACTCAATGCCCACTTCTTTGCATAATCGTTGATCTAAAAAAGCACGATTGATTTCTCGATAGCTGGGTAAGTCCTCATAAACTGCGTGAAGAAGGATCTTTAAAGCTGATCTAAAATCTAGTTTCTTACTGTAATAATCGAATGTTTGAATTGAATTTTTGGCATTCTCAGATAAATTATCAAGATTTATTGAAGAAAGCCATTTCTGAAATGATGTTTTTAAGTTATACTTATCCATACGTAGGTCCTTTTTATTGGTCTTGGATAAGTCATCCAAGAGTAGTATAAAGGATTTTTTTGTGCGTGAATAGCTTTAAATCAAGGATTTTACAAGTTAGTATTTCTTTGCAACACTAGTGATGTTGAACAAAATAGGGAGAATTGGTGTCGCGACAATTTTGTTGGGAGGGTTATTTGTTGTGCCCGCAGCAGAAAATTTTGCTGCTCAAACGACGATGGCTAGAGAACCAATTTATGTAACGGATACGGAAATATTTTTTGCAGATACTGGGGAAAATATCCATTCGAATATTGTCAAGGTCACTCCCGGTCAAGTGTTGTCTTTAGGAGCATTGGTTCACTTTTATGGGGGCAGTTTGGCTGATCCTTCTGGAATTCAAGTATCCATCAATGAGGCTCCAGCGGGCGTTTCGATAATCAATGAGACAATGCTGCAGCCAGATCCGGATAATCCTAAAATGGGAACGGCATTTTTTGATTTAGTGATTCCTGAAGAGATAGCTCTCACTCGTTTTACCATCAGTTTTTCTGTAAAAGGGGCGGAAATCGGTAGTTATGCACCAGAAACGATCACCTTTGAAGTAATTACCGGCGGAGATTCAAGTTCCAGCGATTCCAGCACAGAACCAAGCACGAGCAGTAGCGATTCCAGCACAGAGCCAAGCATGAGCAGTAGCGATTCCAGCACGGAACCAAGCATGAGCAGTAGCGACTCCAGCACGGAACCAAGCACGAGCAGTGGCGATTCCAGCACGGAGCCGAGCACGAGCAGTAGCGATTCCAGTACAGAACCAAGCAGGAGCAGTAGCGACTTCAGCACGGAGCCAAGCATCAGCAGTAGCAATTCAAGTACAGAAGAATCTTCTAGCGGTGAGAAACCAGCGACTTCTACTTCGATGGTTCCGTTGATGTCTAATCAAAGGAGCGATTCACAAAAACCAACAACAACTTTCGCTCAAAATAAAAAACGGCTTCCTAAAACAAATGATCAAGCAACATCTTTGTGGATGGTGGGAGCGGGGATGATTTTGTTAGGACTTGGTGGAGTTGTTTTACGAAGAAAATAAAGAATCTGAACGATAAGGATTAGGTGACTTTCGTTTTTCATCAAAAAATATGGTAGGATAGAAAAAAACAGAAAGATTCTAAAAATGATGAAAAAAACGATTATTTTTCTTTTCTGTCTGCTTTTCTTGACGGGATGCGGAGAAAACCAAGCATTTGATCGCGGTTTTTCTAAAGGAATCACAGCAACCGCCAAAGGGCAATACGAGCAGGCATTGGCTTATTTTTCTTTAGCGGAAAGTTTAAACCCTGGAGATAAAGAGCTTTCTCAGTACCAAGAACAGGTGGAACAGCTACAACACAGTACCGAGGAGATTGCTAAAGGCAAATTATCTGCTGCAAAAAAAATCGCTGATCAGGTGGTCAGGAATGAAAAAAGTTCCCGAATTATCAAACAAAAAGGAAGCGAATTGCTTGCAGAAGTTGCGGATCTTGAAAAACAAGTGGATCAGGTCAATGACCAAATCAATCAATTACAGGAATTACTTACTAGTGGAAAAAGAAACGAAGCTATTGAGCAGCTTGTAAAAATCCAAAAACTTGATCTGACTCCCGCCTATCTTGCAGATGAACAAACTCGTGTGCAGCAATTGACGATACAATTGGTGGAACAACAAGCAGAAAAATCAGAAGCAGTAAATGATAAACCGGCTGTGACAACGGTGAAAATCCCCCAAGAGCTGCAACAAATTTGGTATGATGCACCAACTGATGATGCACAGCGGCAACCGATTATGGAAATCACAGAGACGACAGTTCATTTTTATTATAATGATCGGTTTTATACGATTCGTTCTTTTCAACAAAGAATGGATGAATATATCTTAAATTGGGATATGAATCTTTTTGCGGAACGTTACGGTCCCCAAGCGTTAGGGAATGACCCATTGCCTTTCCAATTCTTTTTGACAAAAGATGCCCATACGGCAATTTTACAAATGGGTGAAACAACGATGTACGGAGAAATAAAATAAAGCGTTCGACCTCAAAAATCAGCATAAAAGCTGATGATTGTGGTCGAGCGTTTTTTATCGGTAGAAAGATTGAAACGCATTCGTCAGCTCCAGCGAAGCCTTCGATAAAATGGTTTCTTCGGGCAAGACAGCGGTACCTTCTGCCCGCACGATAGCGACTTGGTCAAACCCCATAATTTCTTGAAACATACTTTTAAGATAGTTGGGGGCAAAATCCAACGTACGATAGATAGTATTCTCTGTGTAGAGGGAACCACTGGCAAAAAGCAGCAGCATTCTGTAATTGTTCTTCATCAAGCCAACGGAAACTTTTCCGTTTTCATCTGGTGCATCAAGATAGCGGAAAGTTTCTCGAGCAATCAGGATATTATCAAGATAATCTTTTAATGCAGAAGTGATATTGAAATTATGCAGTGGGGATACGATCACGATACGTTGATGATTCTTGAACTGCGCCAGTAAATTCTGTGACGTTTGGGCAACCACTTTTTCTTGACTAGCTAAAGGAAGTCCTTCAGCCTGTTTTGTCCAAATCGTCTGCAATTCTCCTGGAGTGATTCGGGGAATTTGGGTTTCATAGAGATTTAAAACCGTAGCTGTTTCGTGGGGAAATTCTTCAGCAAATTTTTTTAGAAACAATGTTTGTAGTTTTAGTGAAAAATGTGCTGGATTTAAGTAATCGGGATGGGCGTTAATAAGTAAAGTTTTCATGTTTGAGTTCCTCATTTCCTTTTGATATACTCACTTTACTATCTAAAGGTGCCAAAATAAGTCACCATTGAAATGGAGAAATAAAATGAATAAATCGGAGCGATTAAACCAAGAGATGATTTTTCTCAGTGGAAAGACTACTTTTCAGGTGAAGGATCTAATGGCGGAATTTCATGTCTCGAAGCGGACAGCACTACGGGACATCGCCGAGTTGGAGCTTTTGGGATTGCCTTTTTATGTAGAAAACGGACGCTATGGCGGGTATCGTTTAATCAATCAAAAATTGTTGGTGCCGGTGTATTTCAGTAATGAAGAAATTCAGGCGATTTTTTTTGCATTGAAAGCTTTGTCCTTATTATCCAGTACGCCGTTTGAAAAATCTTATGAACATATTCGTCAAAAACTATTAGCCACCATTCCTGAAACGCAACAGCAGCAAGTTTCTCAACTTTTAGAGGTCATTGATTACCTTAGCGTACCACCAGTAAAAGAACTAAAACATCTTCCGCTGATTTTGCAAGCGATTTTGGATGAAAAAGTGATTACGGCAACGAATCAGCAACAGGATGACCAAGTGGTTCAACTACAAATTTTGGAACTGTTTTATCGTAGAGGTATTTGGTTTTGCAGCGGCTATGATATGGAAAGAAAAAAATGGGGAACCTATCGCTGTGATTATTTGAGTGAGGTTTCTGTGAATGAAAAAATCACTAAAACCTATTCTAAGAAGGAGTTAAAGCAGTTTCAGGTGGACTATGAAAATACCTATCACACGATTCCTTTTCGGTGCCGATTGACAGAATTTGGGAAAGAACTATTTTTAAAGAATCATTATCCTAATATGCAACTGGAAGAGAAAGATGGAAAGGTCTATATTATCGGCGGCTACAATCAAGAAGAATTGGCGTATATGACCCATTATTTCATTTCCTTTGGTCGCAATGTGTTGGTGGTGTATCCGGAGGAATTGAAGGAAAGTGTGTTGTCCGAAGTTCATTTGCTCCTCGCAGATTATCAAGAGGAAAAGAATTTCTCTTAGTTGCTAGCGTTATGCTGTTGGGTTTGCTACAATGGACGAGGACTATTTATATATAAGAAGAAAGAAGGATTTGCATGATTTCAGCAAGCGATTTAAGAGCAGGTATGACATTTGTCCAAGATGGCAAATTGATCAAAGTATTGGATGCCAGCCATCATAAACCTGGTAAAGGGAATACCGTTATGCGTATGAAATTAAAAGATGTACGTTCAGGCGCAACGTATGATACAACATTTCGTCCAGAAGAAAAATTTGAAAAAGCACACATTGATACAAATGCAGTGCAATATCTTTATACCATGGATGACACCGCATTTTTCATGGATTTAGAAAGCTATGAACAATATGAAATTCCAGTAGAAACTGTGGCTGACGAAATGAAATACATTTTAGAAAACATGGAAGTGAAAATTCAATTCTTCGGCAGTGAAGTGATTGGGGTTCAATTGCCATCTTCCGTCATCTTGAAGGTCGTAGAAACACAACCATCAATCAAAGGTGCAACCGTAACAGGTTCTGGCAAACCAGCAACGATGGAAACCGGCTTGGTAGTGAACGTTCCTGACTTCGTTGAAGAAGGCGAAGATTTGGAAATCAACACAACAGAAGGCACATACATCAAACGTGCATCAAAATAAGAAAAAAAGTCAGATCAATCGATCTGGCTTTTTTCTTTCAGTTGCTCATTTTTTGACAGCTGATTAAGAGAAGCCGAGGTTCGTAAATAAGCTTCTTTTTTTTGCCGAGTAAGTTTTTTGAAAGCAGCTTCGGCTTTTGTCGCTTCACTGCGGGTAGCGAAATGCTCGGCATGGATCATCTGAACGGGACGGCGACTTTGAGGGTGGGTATACTTTGCGCCTGTTCCGCTGTTGTGTTCTGCTAAACGTCGTGGCAAATCCGTAGTGTAGCCGCCATAAAAACTGCCGTCCTGACACAAGAGAACATAAAAATAATGATCATTTGCCATAAAGCATCTGCCTGATTTCTGTTGTATAGTGGTTGTCGTCATCGTAAACGATCAATGAAGGGTTGATCTTGAAGCCATCTGTTTTGCCGTCTTTGATTCCCTCTACCAATAAAACATTGGCATCTTTTTCTTTTTTAGGGTGAACAAAGCGGATACGTTTTGGTGCGATCCGATATTTTTTCATCAGTTCTAAAATATCTAAAAACCGATCTGGGCGATGGACCAACGCAAAATGACCGTTCATTTTCAAAAGTTTGCTGGAAACAGCAATTACTTCTTCCAAGCTAGTCGCGATTTCGTGGCGGGCTAAAGCCAGATGGGGATTAGGATTTTTTTCGTTTGTTGGCAGATCACGAAAATAAGGCGGATTGCAAACCAAGAGATCAACCGAATCGTGTTTGATTTTTGTGAAACTGTCCTTTAAATCCAATGTATACATGGTCATTTGTTCTTCTAAATGATTCAGTTGGATACTACGGCGAGCCATATCTGCCAAGCGATCCTGCAACTCAATCTGATAAATGTGGGCTTGTGTTTTGCGGCTAAGGAATAGACCGACTGCACCGTTTCCTGCGCACAGGTCGACGATGGTTCCTCTCTTAGGAATACGAGGGAAATTTGCCAATAAAACTGCATCCAAGGAAAAGGAGAAGACCTCTGGGCTTTGGATGATTTGAATGTCGTCGGCATAGAGTTGATCAATTCGTTCGCCGGAATTTAACATAAAAAGACACCTACTTTAAAAAAAGTTATAGAAGTATTATACTACGTTTATATTTTTCAGCAAACAAACAAAAAGACTTGTCAACCAGAAATTTTTTTTGCATACTTAAGAATGTATCAGAAAGGAAGAGACGATGTTTTTTAGATTTATGCGGGGAGTTGTCCGAGTAGTCTTATTTATTCTAAACGGTAATGCCCATTATCAAAACAAACAAGCCTTACCCAAAAATGAAAATTACATTTTAGTTGCCCCACATCGAACGTGGTGGGACCCTTTGTATTTAGCTGTGGCTGCCAGTCCGAAGAAATTTAGTTTCATGGCAAAAGAAGAGCTGTTTAAAAATCCCGTGCTACGTTTTATTTTAAAGCACGCCAATGCTTTTCCCGTTAAAAGAGACAAGCCAGGTCCAAGCGCGATAAAAACGCCGGTGAAATTACTGAAGGACACCGATTTAAGTCTAGTCATGTTTCCTAGTGGAACAAGACATTCGACGGAGTTAAAAGGTGGTATGGCGTTGATTGCCCGGATGGCAAAGGTTCGTATCGTTCCCAGTGTCTATCAAGGTCCCTTGACCTTTGGCGATCTGCTGAAACGTAAACCTGTGACGATTCGGTTTGGGGAACCCATCGACATCAGCGACATTAAGAAAATGGACAAAGAAGGCTTGGCAGAGGTCGAACGCCGGATTCAACAGGCATTTAATCAACTGGATCAGGAAGTCGATCCTAATTTTGTCTACCCAATCGAGAAGAAAGACTAAGAGAAAGACAGTTTGCGGACTGTTTTTCTCTTTTTTCATTTTCAGAAATGCAGAAAGTGTTATAATGGTTAGAAAGATATTTTTTCGAAGGGCTGTGAAAACGTGCGCTTTTTACATACGGCAGACTGGCACATCGGCAAAAAATTGAATGGCTACGATTTATTCGCCGATCAAAAATACATCTTAAATCAACTTTTGGCACTTGCGAAAAAAGAAGCAGTGGATGCCATCGTGATTGCTGGAGATTTGTACGATCGATCCGTACCGTCAGTAGAAGCGGTGGAAATTTTCAATCAGACGATTATTGAGATGAATTTAGATAATCAGTTTCCCATTTTGGCGATTTCTGGAAACCATGACAGTAGTATTCGTTTGGAAGCGGGGAGTCCGTGGTTTGCTAAGACGAATTTTTATTTGCATACGCGATTGTCTCAAGCTTTTCAGCCAATCGAAATGCAGAATGTCCAATTTTTTTTATTGCCTTACTTCGAGCCTTTTGAGGCACGGTTGTATTTTGATGAAGACCTTCCTACTATTAAAGCTGCCATGCAGCGGGTAGTGGTTGAAATGAAAAAAGCCTTTGATCCAACGAAAAAACAAGTATTGGTCAGTCATTTCTTTGTTGCCGGTAGTAGCCGTACAGACTCGGAGACACAAATTGAAGTCGGAGGGTTAGACGGTGTGCCGGCAGATTTATTGGCGGATTTTGACTATGTTGCATTGGGTCATTTGCACAATAAGGATGCATTGCATTCGGAAAATTGCCAATACAGCGGTGCACCCCTGAAATTTTCGGTTTCGGAAGCTGCACAAAAAAAGGGTGTCTTTTTAGTTGATACCGAAAAAAATACTCGAGAATTTTATCCGTTGACGCCTTTACATGATCTGCAGGAGATTACGGCTTCTTTCAACGAATTGGTGACACCTGAATATTATCAAACACAAGATCGAGAGTTGTTTTTACATATCCAACTAACGGATCAAGCAATCATTCCCAACATGATGAATCAACTGCGGAGCATTTATCCTCGGATTTTAAGTGTGGAACGCAGAGAAGGAATTGCCGAAAAACGACCAACGACAAAATTCAAAAAACGCCTTCAGTCACCACAACAATTAATCGATGGTTTTTTTCAGGAAATGACGGAAACAAAATTGTCGGAAACCCAAGAAGCGTGGCTGGCAAAAGGTCTACAAGCAGTAACCAGAGAAATGAGTGAGGATACATGCAGCCAAGAAAATTAACGATGAAAAATTTTGGTCCCTTTATCAATGAGACGTTAGATTTTGGCGACTTTCAAGAAACGGGGTTATTTCTGGTCAGCGGCAAAACCGGTGCCGGCAAGACCACGATTTTTGACGGGATGACTTACGCACTATTTGGGGAAACCTCCGGCAGTTTGCGTTCTGGAAAAGAAATGCGATCGATGTTTGCCTCGCCGAAAGAAGAAACCTGTGTCACTTTTTCCTTTGAACACCAAGGGCGAAGATATGAAATCGAACGCCGACCAGAGCAAACCTTGCTGAAAAAGCGGGGAGACGGCACAAAGGATCAAGCGGCAAAAGTGACATTGACGGTTTTTGAAAAAGAACAAGCCACCCGCCAATTTTCGAAAAAAAATGAAGTCGACCAATATATCAAAGAATTGCTGCATTTAGATGCCAAGCAATTTTTCCAAATCATTATGCTGCCGCAAGGGGAATTTCGTAATTTTCTGATTGCCTCCAGCAATGATAAAGAGCGGGTTTTGCGAAATTTATTCGGTACGGAACTGTATCAGCAATTGAATGAATGGCTGAAGGAGCAAAGCAAAAAGCAACAACAAAAAATCCAACAACAATTGGCACACGCAGAGACCTTGAAAACCCGGTTTATTTGGCGGAAAGAAGCACCGGTCTCCTTATCCTTGCCGGAAACCTTGACTCAGTGGACTGCTGCATTGCAAGAAGATACACAGCAACTTCAGGAGCTGGAAAAACAACTGGAAACGGCACAAAAAGCACAAAAAGAAGCCGAACAGAAATTTTATCAAGCCAAAGAGCAGCAAGCGTTCTTTGAAGAAATTGCTGAACTGCAACAAAAGCAAGCCAATGGGGAAAAGAAACTGCCCCGGATTTCAGCAAAAAAAATTTTGTTGGACCGACTGATTTGGAGCAAAGAACAACAGGGTCTTTTGGAGCAACAAGCTAGAAATCAACGAAATTATGCACAAGAAACGGCAAGACTGGCTGCTGTAAAAAATGCACAGCGAACACTGGAAGCTGCAAAAAAAAGTTGGCAGGAATGTCGGGAAGAAGTCCAACAAAAGCAAGAGGCATTGCAGCAAAAACAAACCGTCTTGCAGGAAAAAAAATATCTGCTGCCGCTAGTTGCAGAAAGAGAAACTTTGTTGGCACAGCAAACTGCTTTACAGGTAGCCAATAGTAAATTTGTTGCCGAAGAACAACAGCTAGTCAGGGAGCAACAGCAAACTACTCATAAAATAAATGACGCACAAGCGTTGTTGGCGCAAAAAGAAGCTTGGCAGGAGCAAGAAGTACGATTGCTAAAGGCCCAACAGTTGGCAGAAAATAGTCAGAAAAGTCAACAGGCAGTTTCTGTCTTTACAGAAGAAATCTTACAGCAGCAAACCGCATGGACTGTCAAGAATACAGAAAAAGAAAAACTGGCAGAAAATTTAGAAGAGAAAAAGCAACAGGTAGCGATTCTAAAAAGTCAAAACGCTAAAATGCAAATTGCTCGGTTAAGTCTGGATTTACTGGAAGGAGAGCCTTGTCCTGTCTGTGGGGCGACGAGCCATCCACAAGTAGCACAGCATCAAGTATATTCGTTACAAGAAATCAAAGATAACCAACGGAAATTAGAAACAACAGAAGAAGAACTGGGGACAAGCCGGGAAAAACTGGCGACGATTCAACAGCAACAGGCCCAATACGAGCAAGCAGTGCAGGAGCTGGAGCAAAAACTGCAAACAGCAAAAAAAGAACAGCAAGAAACGACACAGAATTTTTGGTTGTTTTTTGATGAACCTTCGTCAGAAAAAACACCGGAGGACTATCTTGCCGCAGTGTTGGCAGTTCATCACCAACAAGCTGCAGACTTTAAAGAAGCGCAACAACGGCTGGATGCTGCTTTCTTAGCCCAAGAAAAAGTAGCGACACAATTGCAAGCCTTAAAAGACAACCAGCAACAGCTTTTGCAGCAAGATCAGCAAATTAGTGGAAAACTGGAAACGTTGACTGGACAGACTGGAAAAGTAACGAAGGAGCAACTAACGGAAGAAATTGCCCGCTTATCCATTGAAATTCAAACATTGCAGGAATTTTTGCAAGCCGATACTGCACAGGAAGAACAGCTAAAGGCAGAAGAAATTTCTTTGCGGGAACAAGACAAACAGCTGTCAAACCAAGTGGTCCAACTTCAGCAGGAACAAGAAGAAATTGAAGGAAACGTTCAGAAAGTTTTAGCTGATTCGCCATTTTCTGTCGAGGAACAACAGCTACGAGAATGGCTGGAGGACAGTGGAGAAATTCCAGCGCTGACGAAAGAAATTGCTGATTTTGAGAAGGAAGCAGAATTTCTAGAACAGCGGCTGCGAGCCTTGCAGGACAAAATAAAAGGCAGCACGCCGCCTGATGTCGGATACTTTATGCAACAACGGCAAGAAGCCGAAACATTGGTTCAAAACATACAGGAACATTTTTTTGAACAAAAAGAACGGCTTGCTCAAAATCAAAAATTGTCGGCAGAATTGACGGAACTTTATAAAAAAAATGCTCAGGAAGTTGAAGCACAAGCCCAACTGCAACAATTATTTCAAACCATCAATGGGGATAATCCGTATAAAACAAGCTTGGAGCGCTATGTACTGCAGGCGTATCTGGCGGAGATTTTAACGTTGGCTAATCAACGACTGCTGCGCTTGACACGGGGCAGGTATCAATTTGAATTGGCAGATCAAGTGAATGGCAATAAAAAGAACACAGGATTAGAGATTAATATTTATGATGACAATGCCGGTGCTTCACGGCGGGCACACACCTTGTCTGGCGGAGAAAGCTTTATTGCAGCGTTGGCATTAGCATTGTCTTTGGCAGATGTCATACAGAATCGTTCTGGGGGAGTCGCTATCGAGGCACTTTTCATCGATGAAGGCTTTGGTTCTTTAGACGAGGAATCGTTGGAAATGGCGATGGAAGCCTTGGAAATGATTGAAAATGAAGGACGGATGATCGGCATTATCAGCCATGTGAGGGAATTGAAAGAACGTGTCACCCAACAATTGTTGGTGCAAACCAATGGCAGCGGACAAAGCACGATTGCTTATCGGTCGTGAGTTTCTAAATCGTTAAAAAAGTTACGGGAAAACAAACCGACAAGGAGGAACCCATGTGAAGTGGAGTATACCAGAAAAAGTAATTGAACGAGGGCGTACATACGTCAAAGAAGGCCGCGTTCTTTCGGTGACCCCGGATCCAGCGAATAAAGTTTGGCATGCAGAGGTTTTAGGTAGTGAATTATATCGTATCGAGTTGGATGCAACGGCGAAAGAGGAAGATTTTTGTCAATGTCCTTACTGGGAAGAACATCACTATTGCAAACACACGGTAGCTGTTGAGCTGTATTTACGGCAACAGGGAAAATCACGAAGTATCCAAGCGGAGGATATTCCGCAAAAAACGATTTTTTCTGCATCAGAGATGTTTACGAATGGTTTTTCTCGATTGCAAAAAGAAGAAGACAAAGAAACGGCTCCATTGACTGTAGAATTTCAACTGGATATTTTGGAGACCAATCCTTACCATGAAGAACTTTCAGTGATCGGTATTTCTGCTCGCTTAGGCTATCAAGAAACTAAGCGGACGTATGTCATTAAAAATATTTATAAATTTTTGCAAGCGAGTCAAGAGCAAAAAAAGATTTTGATCAATAAGCAATATCCTTTCCAATTATCAGAGACGGCTTTTTCCCCGGTAGTCAATGATTTGTTGCGGAAATTGGCGGGTATCGCCCAGACACAACAACTGATTGGACAAGCCGGCATTCAAGTGAAGGGAAAATTGGACAAAAAATATTTACTGTTGCCGGTGGCTTTTGGAAAAGAATTGCTTCAAGAAATGCAAGCGGTGCCCACAACCTTGATCGTTGGGGAAAAGAAACTTTCTAAATTGCAGTTTGCAAAAGAAAGTCATCCGCTGGCCTTTCAACTGACGAAAGACCAAGAGCAGTTCTATTTGACAATTACGAAAAATTTCCAAAAAGTTTTGTCTCACTACAATTGGGGAATTATGGAGAACCAAATTTACCAACTAACTGCGGAACAAATGGCGGTTTATGGTACTTTAGATCAATTGTTGAAACGCTTGGAACAACCAACGATTGAGTACCGTAAAGCAGAATTATCGGCTTTATTTACTCAGGTGCTGCCACTTTTGAGAAAAATTGGTATGGTTACTATTGATCCGGCGGTTTCAGAAGAAATCAGTGATGCGCCATTATCGGTGGCCTTTACCTTGCGGAAGAAAAAAGGACAGATTGCTTTGCAGTTGGATTTTCAGTATGGAGAAGTTATTTTTTCAAGTGATAAAAAACATACGGTTCTTCCCAAAAATCATCCGGAAATTTTGCGTGATATCAAAAATGAACAACGGAGTCGGCATTTACTACAACAGCTGAATTTCTCTCAAACAGAGGAAGGATGGATCAAACCATTGCCGACGGGTGGAGATCTTTTCCGATTCTTTACCACTGAAATTCCCCTCATGCGGCGATTAGGAACCGTACGAATTGGAAAGAAACTGCGGGAAATGTATCTTGATGCCGGTCAACATCGCCCACAAATTGCGGTTTCCGAAGAAGGCTCGTGGCTGGATGTGCGATTTGACATTTCCGGAATCGATGAGCAGGAAATCGATGCAATTTTGGCAGGGTTATTGCGGCAGGATCAATTTTACACGTTGGAAAATGGGCAAGTGCTGTCCCTTGAATCCGAGGAGTTTCAACAAACCAGTGAGATTTTGAAAAAATTCCGGGAAGTAATCCATGCCAAAAAAGGGGTGGTACAGATTCCTCGGCACCAAGGGTTACAGCTGCAAAAACAATTAGCCGACACTTCGGCAACATTTAGTGCTAGTTTTGAACAAATGGCGACTGATTTAACTCATCCGGAAAAATACCTGGCAACCTTGCCAACAGGATTAGAGGCAAATTTGCGGGAATACCAAGTCACGGGATTCCAATGGCTGAAAATGTTGAGTCATTATCAATTTGGTGGTATTTTGGCAGATGAAATGGGTCTTGGGAAAACCTTGCAGACGATTGCTTACCTGCTTTCAGAAAAACAAGAAATCGGTGCAATCCAAGCTCTGATCGTGGCACCCGCCAGTCTAACCTATAACTGGCAACAGGAAATCAAACGCTTTGCCCCTAATCTTAAGGCGCAAGTGGTGACTGGTAATCGTCAAGAACGAGAATCTTTGCTGACGGAAGAAGCGGATATTTTTATTACTTCTTATGCAAGTTTGCGGCAAGACATCGATCGTTATCAGGAAATGCACTTGAATTATTTGATTTTGGATGAGGCTCAGATGGTAAAAAACAGCAGCACAAAAACTGCGCAAGCCTTGCGTTCTTTGCAAATTTTACATCGGTTTGCTTTGAGCGGAACACCAATTGAAAATAATTTGACGGAGCTGTGGTCCTTGTTCCAAATGATTATGCCGGGCTTTTTCCCAAATAAGTATTCTTTTCGGGAAATGGCGGCCGAAGAAATTGCTAAAATGATTAAGCCGTTTATTTTACGACGAGACAAGAAAACCGTTCTTCAAGACCTGCCGGAAAAAATCGAAACCAATTATTATAGTGTACTGACAGAGGATCAAAAACGAATTTATCTGGCGTATCTGCGACAAATGCAAGAGGAAATTACTCAAATGGATGCGGCGACCTTCAAGAAAAACCGGATTAGTATTCTTGCGGGACTTACCCGTTTGCGGCAAATCTGTTGTGATCCCAAACTCTTTTTGGATGATTACGAAGGTACCTCTGGAAAATTAGAACAAGCCAAAGATTTGATTGTGGCGGCAAAGGATAATAACCGGCGAATTTTATTGTTCTCTCAATTTACCAGCATGCTGTCAATCATTGAAGAAGAATTGCAGGAAATGGGATTGGAGTGCTTTTATTTACGAGGCAGTACGCCACCAAAGGAACGAATCAAAATGGTGGAAGCCTTCAATCGAGGAGAAAGAGATGTCTTTTTGATTTCCTTGAAAGCTGGAGGAACCGGCTTGAACTTGACCGGTGCCGACACCGTGATTCTCTACGATTTGTGGTGGAATCCTGCAGTGGAAGAACAAGCAGCAGCACGGGCACACCGAATTGGGCAGAAAAAAGTCGTTGAGGTGTGGCGACTGATTGCAGAAGGAACAATCGAGGAACGCATGGATTCATTACAAAATGAAAAACGAGAGCTGTTCCAAAAAGTGATCCAAGGAAACGAAACCCAACTGCAACAAATGACCGAAGAGGATATTCGAATGATTTTGAGTATTGGTGAAGAAGTAGAATAGAAAAGTTCGAAGAATGTCTGTGAGACACGTGCGAGGAAGATGCTGGAAAGGTGAAATCTGGTAAATTTTCTCGGGCGTGTTTTTAGACATTCAACGGCAAAAAAAGGGTAAGTTCACATATGGGAGGGAACGACATGACGCGAAAGCTTAGTGAAGAGATTGAGTTTTACAGGCAACAGGTTTATGAAGGCAGCCCGATTTGCAATGCCTATAGTAACTTGATTTTTTTTGTTCAAAAACTACGGACTGATTTTTCCAAAGCAACGACGGAGTATAAAGTAGGGAGTATCTCGCTGGGGTACATGGATTATACCTATTTTCCATTTTTTGACGAATTTCTCAGGGAGAAGAAACTTAGATTTGGACTTGTTTTAAACCATCATCAGCTCCGATTTGAGTTGTGGGTAATGGCACAAAATGCAGAAGAACAAATACGCCAGTGGGAGAAACTGAAAAATCTCAGTTGGAATCAAGAAAAGCAAGCGATGCCCAAGTATACGATGCTTGATGTTGTGATTGAAAAGGACCCAAATTTTGAGGATTTAGAATTGTTGTCAGATGCAATTATTCAAAAATCCTTAGCCGAAGCAAAAAAAATCTATCCTTTTTTAGAGTGATCTCAAAAAGTTAGGCATTCAAGGAGTGGAGAAATCCCCTCCTTTTTTCATGTAATAAGAGCATTGAAAAATCGTTCATTTGAATTTGACCCTATAGTTAGTCATAAAAATACCACCCACAAAAGTTCGATTTTTGGTCTAACTTTTTGGGGGTGGTTCATTTTAGAATAGATTTTTCTATTTCTTAGCAAACGGGTGAATAACCTAGTCCAGGGATAGAACGAAGCCTAGATAAAAATAGCTTGAATCGTAGGGAAAATTTGATCAAAAGAAGTCAATTCGATGTCATGGATGTGCTGTTCACCTGTTGGCACTTTACGATTACGATGATTGAACCACAGGGATTTCCAGCCGGCTTTTTTTGAGCCTACGACATCATTTTCAAAACTGTCACCGATGTACAGAGTGTTTTTCCGTTGCATTTCAAAATTTCTTTCAGCTAAATGAAAAATTTCTGCATCCGGTTTTTGAAATCCAGTCGCTTGGGAAATAAGGACATGTTCTTTGTTGACCCAGTCCAATAAATCTAATTGCAACACCTTTTTGTACTGATGGTCGGTGGGGCCGTTGGTGATGATACCAATCGGAATTTGTTTTTTCTTCAAAAAATCCAACGTCTTTTTGATTTCTTTATGCATCGTGATGGCATCCAGTTCTTCTTCGTAAATCTGTTGGAACTGCAAGGCTTCTGCTTCGGTGATGTGGGGATAATCGAGATCCTTCAAAGATTGGCTGATACGGAAGGTTCGCATGTAACTTAGCGTCCATTCCTCCGTGATTACTTTGCCAAAATTTTCATCGCTATGGACACGAAAACGCAAATACAAGTCACTCATGTCTTCCGGAGTCACTAAAGGGAATAAACGGGTCACTGCATTTCTAAAGGGTTGTTGCTGGTCATAAATCGTATCATCTACGTCAAAAACTACTGATTCAATCAAAAAAATTGCCACGCCTTTCAATTTCTGTAAGTTTTCAAAAAAGATTCCTGATTCATTCTAGCGGAATTTAAGCGGAAAAGAAAGACGATAAAGCCCGATAAATAAAGGTTTTATCTACTTAATTTCGTATTTTACGATAAGGACAAGGTTTATCGATTTTCAGTTTTTTTGACCGAAAAATGATTTTGCAACCAGTGAAAGTTTGATTATAATGGATGAAGTACCTTAAAGCTGTTGTTTATTGGAAGGATTAGCTCGAAAAGAAGATTGGTAGAATGCTGACAAAAATTTTCTACCTGAAAATGAAGGAGGATACCCATTGTTAAAACGTTTTTTTAGTTATTATCGTCCCTATAAGAAATTATTTATTTTAGATTTTTCCTGCGCTGTTTTGGCTGGTCTGCTGGAGCTGGCTTTTCCAGTTGCGGTCAATCAAGTGATTGACAAGATCATGCCGATGAAAAATTTTCGGATTATTCTACTGGCTTGTTTGGCGTTGCTGGTTTTTTATCTTTTGAACACTGTCTTACAATATATCGTTGTCTTTTTCGGTCATAAGCTGGGGGTCAACATTGAAACGGATATGCGTCGGGAATTGTTCCGGCATTTGCAAAAGCAATCTTTTGAATACTATGACAATCAAAAGACCGGGAAGCTGATTAGTCGCCTGACCACAGATCTTTTTGAAATTTCGGAGGTTGCCCATCATGGACCGGAAGATGTTTTTATCACGATCATGACGTTGATTGGTGCTTTTTTATTGATGCTGCATACCCATGTGCAGTTGGCAATTGCGACGTTTGCGTTGTTGCCGTTGATTACAATTGCATTGGTCTTTTTCAATAAAAAAATGACCAAGGTCAACACGAAAATTTATGAAAATCTTGGGGAATTCAATGCGGGAGTAGAAGCTTCAGTCAGTGGTATCCGTGTCACCCAATCCTTTGCGAATGAATCGTTTGAGGCAAAGCGTTTTGATGGATTGAGCGAAGCTTATCGACAATCAAAGATTACTTTCTATAAAGTGATGGCGTTAAGTTCTTCTTATAATTACTTTTTGATCCGTCTAATCAATTTGTTTGCCTTGATATTCGGTGCTTATTATACGATTCGCCAAGAAATCACGTATGGAGATTTTGTCGGCTTTATTCTTTTATCCAATGTTTTTGTTCGTCCTATCGAAAAGGTCAACACCATGATCGAAAGTTACCCAAAAGGTATCGCCGGTTTCAAACGGCTGACGGAAGAATTGGACAAAAAATCGCTGATTGTTGATCGTCCAGATGCAGTTGCGGTGGATCATTTGAACGGGCATATTATTTATGAGGATGTTTCCTTTTCCTATATGGATTCTCAAAAAGTTTTGAATCATATTAATTTAGAGATTCACCCGGGAGAAACGGTGGCTTTCGTCGGTCAAAGCGGTTCTGGGAAAACGACATTGTGTAATCTGTTGCCCCGATTTTATGAGGTGACGGAAGGCAAGATTACTATCGATGGTCGAGATATCCGATCCATGACGTTAGAATCTTTACGAGATCAAATCGGGATTGTTCAACAGGATGTCTTTTTGTTCCCAGGAACGATTCGGGAAAATATTGCGTATGGAAAATTGGAAGCTAGTGAAGCAGAGATTTTGCAGGCGGTGTCATTGGCACATTTAGACGGTGTGATTCAGCAAATGAAGGATGGATTGGATACCGTGATTGGAGAACGGGGCGTTAAACTTTCCGGAGGACAAAAGCAGCGGGTCGCGATTGCACGGATGTTTTTGAAGAATCCGCCTATCTTGATTTTGGATGAAGCAACCTCGGCTTTGGACACAGAAACAGAACAAGTTATCCAAGAATCACTGAATTCCCTTGCGAAAGGACGAACAACGATGATTATTGCCCATCGTTTGGCAACCATCAAGCATGCTACCCGAATTATCGTGGTCAGTGATCAAGGAATTTTAGAACAAGGAACCCACGAAGAATTGATGACTAAACATGGACATTATCGGGGATTGTATGATGCGCAATTCAGAAAATAGTCAAATATTCATAAAAAAAAGCTGATTTTAGAATAAAATCAGCTTTTTTAGGGTTTTTTTTATGTTTTTTAATACATTCTTCTTTGTGAAAGTTCTTATGAAAGAACTAAAAAAACGGAAAGAATAAAAAGAAGTGTTTTTTTTAAAATAAAGAAGCTTTCTTTCAAAAAGATAATACAGATTTTGCGCATCCTTTTCTTAACAAATAACTAAAAATATGTTTTGTAATCAGCATCACTGTTATTTCGGTCATTTGTTCGAAAGAGACTTGTGGTCGATTTTCTCATAATGGCAAGTTTTTCAGATGATTCCAGACAAGAATAATTCTTAATAGAAAAAAATTAAAAAACATTTTTTATAGAAATAACAATGTTTCTTCACTTTTCTATGTTATAAATAATACAGTTTGAAAGAACTGTTGTATAAGAGAAGTTTTATTGGAAATAAATGTGAAAATACTCATTTTAGAAAAATGAAAAAGCATGAAAGCGTATGTTTATAACGGTTATATTATTTTGAATCGATTACTTTTATTAAAAAAAGTTAAAAAAGTACTGGATATTTAAGTGAGTATTCGATATAATATAATCATATTAAAGATAAAGAGATTGCTGTTACAGAATCCTTTATATAATAAAAAGGAGTGATACCGTTGTTGACACTTTATACTTCCCCAAGCTGTACGTCATGCAGAAAAGCTCGTGCGTGGTTGCAAGAGCACGAAATTCCGTTCGTTGAAAGAAATATTTTTTCCGAACCGTTGAATATCTCTGAGTTAAAGGCCATTTTGCAAATGACTGAAGACGGAACAGAAGAAATTATTTCTACCCGCTCGAAAGTTTTTCAAAAATTGAATATCGATTTAGATGAGTTGCCATTGCCAGAGTTATTGGATCTTGTCCAAAAAAATCCTGGACTTTTGCGCCGTCCGATTATGATCGATGAAAAACGTCTGCAAGTTGGTTTCAACGAAGACGAGATTCGTCGCTTCTTACCAAGAGAAGTACGACAATTAGAATTACGGCATGCACAGCTCATGGCTGGATTATAGAAGAAAAAACGAAGGGAAGCAGGTTGAAAACGATCTGCTTCCTTTTTTTGACAAAGGAGAACAACTTCTCGTCTAAGCAGGGAAGTACTAGGAAGAAAAGCGCAGCCAAAAAATTATTTTCTTTCTATTAGGAATTGTAGTTTTTGCTTTACTTTTCCTTTTCTTCCGTTACAATGTAGCTATAATGCGAGTACAAAAGTGAGGTGTAGCTAAGATGGAAATGGAACATATCAATGAAAATACGATTCGTGTGATGATCAAGGGTGAAGATTTAGCTGCTCGAGGAATCACTTTTCTGGACTTGCTGGGCAACCAAAATGAAATTGAAAACTTTTTCTACAGCATTTTAGAAGAGGTCGATATTGATGAAGAATTCAAAGGCAGCGATGCAGTTACTTTTCAAGTTCTTCCGAAGGGTGACGGATTAGAATTATTTATCAGCAAAAATCTTCAACCAGAAGACCTGTCCCAATTTGAAGAAATGGGTAGCGGTTCACCAGAAGAAATCACTGACTTTTTGAAAAAACACGTGGCAGATCAACTGGAAGAAAATACCAAACCAGAGGAAGTCAAACGTCATTTTGTTTTAGAGATGGTGGATTTTGAACAGATGATCCAATTGGCTAATGAGGTCCAATTAGATTGTGCAATCACTGACCTTTATGAAATGAACGATTTCTACTTTTTGGAAATCCAATTTCTTGATGAGTTGATTCTTGACAGCGAGGTCAAAGATATTTTATCTCACTTATCTGAATTTGCTCGAAAAAGCCATGTGACGCCGGAAGTTTTGGCAGAACATGGGAAACAGTTGATGGAACATGATGCATTAGCATTGACCCGTCATTATTTTCATTAAACCCGAACACTTGCTTCGTTTCAAGCAAGTGTTTTTTTGTGGAAAAAAATCAAACTTGCGTATTTTTTCTTGAGGTGATTTTTATGTTAGTTGCACGAAATCAAGAAGAATTGATTGCAAGCTTTGATTATCAGAAAAAAATTCAAGATCGTTTGGTTTGCCCAAGTTGTGGAAAACCGGTTCGCTTTAAACAAGGTAGTCGAAAAATTCCCCACTTTGCTCATGTTAAAGCGGATTGCCAATCATTTAGTGAAGGAGAAACTTGGGAACATGTAGAGGGAAAACGCATGATTATGGAAACTTTCCCCATGAAGCAGGCAAAACTCGAAGCTTATCTGCCAAATTTAAAACAGCGTCCGGATGTCTTGTGGGAAAAGCGTGCGATTGAGTTTCAGTGCTCTTCTTTGCCTTTTGTTCGATTTTTGGAACGGACAGAAAATTATCAGCGCCATGGGTATCATCCATGGTGGATTTTGGGGAGCCGTTTTTTTCCCACGACTCAGTTGAGCCAATTTCAAAAAGCTTGTTGCAGACTTTCTCAATCAGGTATTCATTTTTGGTGTCTGGATGTTGCAGCCCAACGCCTTCAAAAGGTTTCGCTTTCCTCATGGCATTATCAACAAGGAATTTCATTTGACATCAAAAGCTGGAACCTGAAAAAGAAGTGGCAAATGAGTCGCCAACAAAGGGTAGCTCCTACTGCATGGCAAGCCCGTCACTATCGAGACCATCTTACCCGCAAATTGCAACGTTGCCATAAACCTACTTTGTTACTACAAGAACAACTTTATTTTCGACATCAATCCTTAAATACACTGCCCGATTGGTGTTATCAGCCGAGCTTGGGGTATTTCTTTTTTGCAGATCGTATGCTGCTGTTACGGAGTTTTTTTGAAGCAGGCTTGCCTTTTGAGGAATGGAAAGAAAAAATTCAACAACTTAACTGGGACTGGTCCTTTCCTATGATTTCTCAGGAAATCGTTTTACAAAAGTGCTACCTTGAATGCCAAGTGCTTACGCAAAGATAAAAAAGAAAATTCAGACTTTTTACACATTTTTTTGAAAATAATATGATAAGATAGAATCAGTTGCACAAGGAGTTTAGTTCCTCTTTTATCAAGATGACTAGTGGAATGAGGATAGGGCGAGAGAACGTGACTAAATTTTCTATTAAGAAAATTTAATACATTAAAAAGAACAAGGATATCAGTTCCCCTTTTGCCAAGATGACTAGTGGAATGAGGATAGGGCGAGAGAATGCGACTAAATTTTCTATTAAGAAAATTTAATACATTAAAAAGAACAAGGATATCAGTTCCTCTTTTGCCAAGATGACTAGTGGAATGAGGATAGGGCGAGAGAATGCGACTAAATTTTCTATTAAGAAAATTTAATACATTAAAAAGAACAAGGATATCAGTTCCCCTTTTATCAAGATGACTAGTGGAATGATATACGGCGTGAAAATCAGACTAAATTTTCTATTAAGAAAATTTAATACATTAAAAAGAACAAGGAGTGGATAAGATGTCAGAAACAAAACAATTGCCAACAAGAGACGCGTTATCAGAAGAAGTTACATGGGATTTAACCAAAATTTTTGCTGATGATGCGGCCTTCGATTCAGCTTTTACTTCTTTGACAGAAGAATTGAAGCGTTCAGAAAAATATCAAGGAACTTTAGCTGATGGTGCAGCGGCTTTCCTAGCGGCTTTGGAATATGTTCTTGAAGTTTCCCGAAATTTGGAAACCTTATATGTGTATTCACATCTGAAAAATGACCAAGATACAGCTAATACCACCTATCAAGCAATTTATGCTCGTGCCAGCAGTTTATTAGCACAAGCCAGCGAAGCGATTTCCTGGTTTGAACCAGAAGTTTTAAAATTAAGTGATGAAAAAATTTGGCATTACTTTGAAGAAGAACCAAAATTAAGTGACTATCGTCATTATGTGAAGCAAATCGTTGACAACCGTCCTCATGTTTTGCCAGCAGAACAAGAATCATTGTTGGCAGGGGCAAGTGAAGTCTTTGGTGCGTCCAGCAATACGTTTGCTATTTTGAACAACGCCGATTTAGTGTTTCCAACGATCACTGATGAAAAAGGCGAAAAAATCCAACTTTCTCATGGAGTTTACGGTCAATTAATGGAAAATACAGATCGTGAAGTTCGTGCAGCAGCTTTCAAAGGATTGTATAGTGTCTATGAACAATTCCGCAATACGTTTGCTTCTACCTTGAGCGCCCACGTTAAGGGACACAATTTTAAAGCAAAAGTCCGCAACTATGATTCTGCTCGGGCGGCATCTTTAGCGGCTAATCATATCCCAGAAAGTGTGTATGATACATTAGTAAATGTGGTGAATAAGCATTTGCCATTGCTACATCGCTATGTTGCTTTGCGAAAACGATTATTGAAGGTCGACGAATTGCATATGTATGATATGTACACACCAGTTCTAGGGGAAGCACCAATTTCTTATAATTTTGACGATGCAAAGAAAAAAGCACTCGAAGCTTTGCAACCAATGGGAGAAGAATATTTGAAGGTGGTAGAAGAAGCCTTTGCCAGCCGTTGGATCGATGTAGTCGAAAATAAAGGCAAACGCAGCGGCGCTTATTCTTCCGGTGCTTACGATACAGCGCCTTATATTTTATTGAATTGGCATGATACCTTGGACCAATTATTTACGCTAGTTCATGAAATGGGTCATAGTGTCCATAGCTACTTTACTAGAAACAATCAACCTTACGTTTATGGGGATTATTCCATTTTCTTGGCAGAGATTGCTTCAACCACTAACGAAAATATTTTAACCGAATATTTATTAAAAACCGAAACAGATCCTCGGGTTAAAGCGTATGTATTGAATCACTATTTAGACGGATTCAAGGGAACGATTTTCCGTCAAACACAATTTGCGGAATTTGAGCATTTTATTCATACAGAAGATGCTAAAGGGGTGCCATTGACCAGCGAATATTTAAGTGATTATTATGGTGAATTGAACGCAAAATATTACGGTCCAAGTGTAGAAAAAGATCCGGAAATCAAACTAGAATGGTCTCGAATTCCTCATTTTTATTACAATTATTATGTATACCAATATTCAACTGGGTTTTCTGCAGCTTCTGCTTTGGCGAAAAAGATTTTAGATCAAGAGCCTCACGCATTGGAAAACTATTTAACCTATCTGAAATCTGGCAACAGCGATTACCCAATCGAAGTAATGAAAAAAGCAGGGGTAGATATGACTCAAGCCGCATATATCGAAGATGCGATGAAAGTCTTTGAACAACGCTTAAATGAACTTGAAAAAGTAGTAGCTGAACTCGAATAATAGAAAAAGGATAAGGCAGCTGGTCGTTATGATCAGTTGTCTTATCCTTTTTAAACGAGTTTTAAGTGAGCGATTCGCCGCTCATTTTCACGAGTTAAGTAGCCTTCAATATGAAAAATTTGATAATTTTCATCTGTAGTCTGACAAAGTTTTGGCAGATCTTTTAACGCTTCTGCGCCTTCCAACAAAACCCCATAATCTCTTTCACAAGCATAGTTGTAGACGACACAGGAAGGATGTTTGACGATTCCCATTTCATGAGCAATCATTTGATCGGCTTGGAACAGGTCACGTACAAGTTGGGTTGAACGGTCTTCTTGGAACATCAACAAATCGCCGCCACTTTCTAAAACCAATTCTTCCACTAATTCAGAAGAATAGTTTCTTTTAAGGCAGCCGACTGCATGTTGCAGCTTCATCAGAAAATCTCTGGCACGTTTTCTGCCTTGCAGCTGAATCGTTTTGCAATCCAATGCCGCAGCGTATGTATCTTCAAATAAAGTGTTTCGAGCAAGGATATCATGTTTTTCAATTCCTCGTCGTGTCATGATATCGCTAATCGTTGTCATGTTAACGAGTGGCAAGACACGAAATTGGATCTTTTTCTTGCTTTTTTCTATGTATTTCAGCATATCTAATTCTGACTGTAGACAAACTGGCCCCAACGGATTGACAAATAGATAAATCTCGATCAACTGAATCTCCCCCAAATTTAGATCCTACACAGTAATATTCTTATGGTTAACTTAACAGAAAAAATAAAAAAAGAAAAATAAAGCGCTTGTTAGTTGGCAGACAGTGCCCGTAAAATTTTGTTTTGTGCCGGAATGTAGGGAATCTCCAATTTTTTCAATAATTGTTGAAATGCTTCTGCCCCATTTTGGGCATTCACCACTTCCAACTCTAATTCAAAATCATGGTGTTCTCCATACCAGCTTTCATCCAACGCCAAAAGACCTTCAAGGATCCTACCTTCCGCTCTACTGGTTTTTAAGCAGGCCGTTTCCCGTAAATCTTCTGGTGAAAGCCCGTGAGCAATCAAGTAATCTGCGACTGTGCCAGTTGTCGGAAGCTGTTGTTTTTTTACATAGTTGTGTGCTTCATCAAGAGACAAACGATCTGTAGTTTCCAATAATCCTTCTGTAAGAGGTGTTTTCAATGTCAGTTCAGCGTGATCCGCTAGCAGACGAATCCGTAAACCCCAATGCATTTTCCGTAAGTGGGCATCTTCGGTGTCGTAATAATGATTTTCCTGTAGATGAAAATCAGACGTTTGAAATTGAAAATACGTTTGCAGTCGGAGAAAATCTTTTTCAGTAATCATTGTTTTGAATTCGATTTCAACTGATTTCATTCTTTTCACTCTTTTCCGTATTTTTATATTTTGTCATAAAATGGCAGGAAACGTCAATGAAAAGAGGTATTTTTGACAAAAATTTGCGCTTTTTTAATAAACGATGTTTTTTCATTATCGGCCGAAAAAATAGAATCATTTTCTGTCAGCGATTGGGTACTAAAGATTTTGCTTCCTTTATGGTAAAATGTAGATTGAATGCTATAAGAAAATCGAGGGATCAATATGGAACGAGATTGGGAAGGCTTTTTAGCTCCTTATGAACAAACAGTTTCAGAATTAAAAGTGAAATTGCGGGGAATCCGCAAACAATTTCGCGAACAGAATCGACATGTACCAATTGAATTTGTAACCGGTCGTGTGAAACCGGTAGACAGCATCATCACAAAAAGTCAGATTCGGCATATCCCGATGGAACGTCTGGAAGAAGAAATGTCCGACATCGCCGGCTTGCGAATTATGTGTCAATTTGTTGAAGATATCCATCAAGTTGTCCAAATATTGCGAAATCGTAAAGACATGAAAGTCATCATCGAACGGGATTACATCACCAATAAAAAAGCCAGTGGCTATCGTTCGTACCATTTGGTGATTGAGTATCCAGTCCAATTGATCAGCGGAGAGAAGAAAATTTTGGCGGAGATTCAAATTCGGACTTTGGCAATGAATTTTTGGGCGACGATTGAACATTCGTTAAATTATAAATACCAAGGTGCTTTTCCAGAAGAGATGAGTGAACGGTTGAAACGTGCGGCAGAAGCTGCCTATCAATTGGATGAAGAAATGTCCAGTATTCGAGAAGAAATCCAAGAAGCCCAGCGATTATTTTCCCATGGGCGAGGAAAATCCGATGATGTGTATTATCGTGCGTCCATCGATCAGGAGGAGGAATGAGCAGGTTGCGAGTAGCGGTGGTGTATAATCAGCAAAAACAAACGATTGAAGTTGTCCAACGACTGATCGACTTATTAAAAAAAGCAGACATCACGCTTGATGAACATGAACCGGAGTTGGTTCTTTCTGTTGGGGGCGACGGAACGTTGCTGTCGGCTTTTCATCGCTACAACCACCGCTTGAAAGAGGTTAGCTTTTTGGGCATCCATACCGGACATCTGGGTTTTTATACTGATTGGCGGGATTATGAGTTAGAAGAATTAGTGGATAGTTTGAAAAGCAATCGGGGACAAAGTGTCAGTTATCCGCTATTGGATGTTGTGATTCGCTACTCGAATGGAAAACCGGATAAACATTTCTTGGCATTGAATGAATCTACAATCAAACGGGGCAGTCGAACGATGGTCGCTGATGTTTACATCAAAGATGAGTTATTTGAGCGCTTCCGGGGAGATGGTTTGTCGGTGTCGACCCCCACTGGCTCTACTGCCTACAATAAAAGCGTTGGCGGTGCGGTATTGCATCCCAGCATTAATGCAATTCAACTGGCGGAGATTGCTTCATTAAACAATCGTGTTTTCCGAACATTGGGTTCACCGATTGTGATCGCAGATTCAGAATGGCTGGAAATTAAGCTGCAAGACAGTAATGATTATTTGATTACGGTAGATTCGTTGGACATCCAACAAGATGAGATTGATAGAATCTATTACCGCATTGCAGACGAACGAATTCAGTTTGCATCTTATCGCCATATGCACTTCTGGCATCGGGTCAAGGATGCCTTTATCGGAGAAGACGAATGAAATTTACCTATACATTCCAAAAAGATCAACCGCAAAAAGTAAAATTTTTTTTGAAGGAACAGGGAATTTCAAAAGGATTATTGGCAAAAATAAAATTTCGTGGCGGACAGATTTTCGTCAACGATCAAATAGAAAATGTCTTGTATTCTTTGACGGCAAATGATACGGTAACTATTGTGATTCCTGACGAAGGGGAACATGAGACCATGTTGGTAGACCCGACACCGATTGACATTGTTTTTGAGGATGAACACTTATTGATTGTCAATAAACCAGCCGGAATCTCTTCGATTCCAGCGCAATATCATCCCAATCAAACGATGGCAAATCGTGTCAAAGCCTATTATCAAAAACAGAACTATCCAGATCAGGTGATCCATGTCGTTACTCGTTTGGATCGCGATACATCTGGTTTAATGGTATTTGCAAAACATGGCTTTGCCCATGCAAAATTAGATAATCAATTAAGAGAAAAAAAGTTTTTTAAGAAATACCAGGCGCTTGTCAGTGGCGAGCTGTCGACCTTAAAAGCCCACGATGAAATCATTTTGCCAATTGCACGGGATTATACCTCTCTTTTAAAACGAAAGGTTGACGAAACCGGGCGGTACGCCAAAACAGAATATTGGCTTGAAAAAAGGAATGAATCCATGGCGTTGGTGGACATCCAGCTTCATACAGGGCGGACCCATCAAATTCGTGTCCATTTTGCAGCAATTGGTTGTCCATTATTGGGAGATGAATTGTACGAGGGGCGATTGGATCTTGGGATTATGCGGCAAGCATTGCACTGTTATGAGCTGCATTTTTATCATCCCTTCACAAATGAATTACTAGAATTTTATCAGGAACTGCCGCAGGATATGCAGCAGTTGGCAACGAAATTAAACGACTAAGTGTGGTGAGAGAGATTGGACGAAACAGAAGAACTGGAAGAACGTTTTGAAGAATTGCGACAAGCGCTTCAAGCAAATGAAATTCAAGGATTTCGTGATAATTTTTTGGAGATGCATATCTATGAGCAGGGACAATTCTACCAGTCTCTCGATGAAACGCAACGTCATTTAGTCTATGCTTATTTATCACCTAAAGAATTAGCGGACATGTTTGACGTCATTGAAGAAGATGACGAAAACATGAAGGATTATTTATCGGAAATGCGTCCTCGTTATGCCGCAGACATGTTATCTGAAATGTATACAGATAACGCCGTGGATTTGCTGAATACGCTGGATAAAAAACAAGTCGCCAAGTACTTGAGTTTGATGACTTCCGAAGATGCCAGTGAAATTAAAGAACTGCTTCACTATGAAGATGATACTGCCGGATCAATCATGACAACGGAATTTGTTTCTATCGTTGCCAATCAAACCGTGCGTTCTGCCATGTACGTGTTGAAAAACGAGGCAGATGTTGCTGAAACGATTTACTATATCTATGTTGTCGATCAAGACAATCAGCTGGTGGGCGTTATTTCGTTGAGAGATTTGATTATCAATGAAGATGACACAATGATTTCGGACATTATGAGTGAACGGGTTATTTCGGTATCTGTGGGCGATGACCAAGAAGATGTTGCACAAACGTTTCGGGATTATGACTTTCTTGCGTTGCCGGTCACCGATTACGACGACCATTTGTTAGGGATCGTGACAGTTGATGATATTATCGACGTTATCGATGATGAAGCCGCCAGTGACTACTCTGGTTTGGCGGGGGTCAACGTTGAAGAAGTCAGTGAAAATCCAGTTAAGGCAGCTGCCCGTCGGCTCCCTTGGTTGATTACGCTGCTCTTTTTAGGAATGGCGACTGCGACTCTGATCAGTCGCTATGAAGACTTGGTCAGTGAAGCGAGTATTTTAGCAGTCTTTATTTCCTTAATCACCGGTACTGCCGGAAATGCCGGCACACAATCACTGGCTGTGGCGGTTCGCCGCTTAGCGATTAACGATGAAAAGGACAGTTCCTTTTTTCGGACGGTAGTCAGCGAAATTTTAACCGGCTTAGTCACCGGAGCCATCACTGGTTTGACGATTTTCATTATCGTGGGCATCTGGCGGCAAAATTTTATTTTGGGATTTGTAATCGGAATCGCCATGATGTTTGCCATCACCGTTGCCAATTTGGCAGGTAGTTTGATTCCCATGCTGATGGACCGGCTGGGTTTTGATCCGGCGGTTGCCAGCGGACCGTTTATTACGACCCTCAGCGATTTGACCAGCGTATTGATTTATTTTAATATTGCCAGTCTATTTATGAGTTATTTTATTGGCAGTTAATTTTAAAAAAATAAAACGAGGAAATCCAACCTTTCAGTTGGGGATTTCCTCGTTTTTTTCTTGCACCACATTGGATGGAGCGGTACCAAATTGTTTCTTGAAGGATTTGCTGAAATGAAAGGCGTCTTGATAACCAACGGTGGTTGCGACTTCTTTGATGGACAGCTTATCATTTTTCAGCAATTCCTTTGCCCGACTCAGGCGGATTGTAATCAAATAATTGATGGGACTCATGCCGGTGGCTTCTTTAAATATTTTTGATAAATAAGTCGCGCTGATGTACTGGTCTTGGGCGAGCTTTTCTAAAGTAATCTCTTCTTCATAATGATTTTCCAAAAAGTAAATCGTGTAATTGACGATTTGCTGTTGGCGTTTTTCTTTTTTTGAAAGATACGAGGTTAAATTGTTATGTTTTTCTTCCAGTCCTCGCAAAATCAGCACCAGCATCTCCATGACCAGCGCTTTTTGCATGACTTGAAATTCATTTTGCTTTTCAGCAATTTCCCGCGTCAGGAGCCACGCTTTTTCCATGACTTGATGCTGGTATTTTCCTAAATCCAATAAGGGACGCTGGTTGGGAAAATGATTGCGGGATAACCCCTCTAAGGAAATATTGCGGATACCGATGTGCAACTGATGGGAACAAGTTCCCTCTGTTTGGCGTTCGGCATGACGATAGCCGGGATTAAAGAGCAGAATATTGCCGGCATGCAAGGTAAGGGGATTCATTTTCTCAAATTGATAATGGGCCTCCCCTTCCAAAACCAAACTGATTTCTAAAAAATCATGGTGATGCATCTTAGAAGCTGCCCCTGGTTCGTTCCAAGGGTCGAAAATATATAAAAGTTCAGGGTTGAAGGTGCGTGCATTAAAATAATCCATTGTTTTCTCCGATTGATAATTCTTACTAAGAACATTTTACATCAAAATGAAGAAGAAAAACCATTTCATAATAAAAATAAATGAGTAATCTTATCATACGAGGAGGGAAAAAATGAATAATGCACAATGGATCTGGCAGTACGCCAAAAAGTATCGCCGCAAAATTATTTTAGCCAGTATTTTTTTATTGATCAACGCGTTACTGATCGTCGTCAATCCTTATTTAGGCGGCATGGTGATTGATGATGTCATCACCCAGAAGAAAACAAACTTATTATTGCCATTATTAGCGTTAATGATCGGTACAACAGTGATTCGAACGATTGTCCGCTATTCCTACCAGTTGATTTGCGAACGGATCGGACAAAATACACTTTTTGAATTAAGAGAAGACATGTACAAAAAACTACAGGAATTGGATTTTGATTTTTTCAACCATACTCGTGTTGGGGATATCATGGCACGGATGACTGGGGATACGGATGCGATTCGGCATTTTGTTTCATGGGTTGTCTATAATATTTTGGAATGTGTTGTATGGTTTGTTTCAGCGATTATTGTGATGGGCTTCATCAATTGGCAGCTCATGCTGGCTTTGGTGGCAATCACCCCGGTCATCTTTATTTTGACCAACCGGATGGCAAAAAAAGCCCAACCGTTGTTTTTTGAGATTCGTGAAAGTTTTTCGCGGTTAAATTCGATGGTGGAAGAAAATATCGGTGGCAATCGAGTAGTTAAAGCTTTTGCTCGGGAAAATTTTGAAATTGAGAAATTTAATCACTTTAACGATGATTTCAAGCAAAGAAACTTAGCCTCCGCTAAAGTTTCTCAAACCTATCTGCCTTGGTTGGATGGAATGGCGGGGAGTCTGGGAGCCATTGCCTTGATTTTAGGTGGCTGGTTCGTTATTCAGGGGAAAATGACGCTAGGGGAATTGGTGGCGTTCAACGGCTATCTATGGATGCTGAACAACCCCATGCGGATGAGCAGCTGGTTGATTAATGATGTTCAGCGTTTTTCAGCAGCCTGTATCAAAATACGGCAAATGTTGAAAACTCAAGCAAAAATTGATGTTCGTTCGGAATATTTGACAAAACCGATTAAGGGAATCGTAGAATTTAAAGATGTTTCCTTTCATTTTTCGGATGATCCATCTCACAAGGTGCTGGACGACGTTAGCTTTAAAATCGCACCAGGACAAACGATTGGTATTTTAGGAGAGACGGGTTCAGGAAAAACCACGCTAGTAAATTTAGTCGGCCGGTTTTATGATCCCACAGAAGGCACCGTTTTGATTGACGGCAAGGATGCCAAAAGTTATCCGGTACGCCAATTACGGGAAAATATTTCGATGGTGATGCAAGACGTGTTTCTTTTTTCCAATACGATTGCAGATAACATTGCCTTTGGGAACCCGTTTGCTGATAGCCAATTCGTACAGCAAATGGCGGTGATCGCTGATGCGGATGCTTTTATTTCCCGTATGCCTCAAGGATACGAAACGATCGTCGGTGAGCGGGGTGTCGGTTTGTCTGGGGGACAAAAGCAGCGGATTTCTTTGGCACGGGCGTTGGCAAAAGATCCGGCAATTTTGATTTTGGATGATACAACTTCTGCGGTGGATATGGAAACAGAATCCAAGATTCAGCAGGAATTGACCAAAATCACCGGTGAAAAAACCACCTTTATCATTGCTCATCGAATTTCTTCCGTCCGAGAGGCCGATTTGATCTTAATGATGGAAAAAGGCCGTGTCGTGGAGCAGGGAACCCACCATGAGCTGGTCAATAAAAAAGGAAAATATTACGAAGTGTACCAAAAACAACTTGGATTAGAAAGTGGTGATCCCCATGGCGCGCAATAAGTTTGATGTCGATGAGGAATTAGAACAGGAATTCAGTTGGCAGGATTTTAAACGGCTGGCTCATTATATTACCCCTTACAAACGCAGTATTACCAAAGTTTTAGTAACGATTTTATTAGCGAATGTTGCCGGAATGCTGGCACCTTTGTTTATAAAAATTGCCATCGACACAACGATTCCGCAAAAACGGGTTACCGAGTTGCTTATGCTTGGCGTTGCCTTTCTTGTGATGTTGGTGATTATCGGGATTTGTATGCGGTATCGGATTTTTAAAATCACGGAGATTGGTCAAGATGTGTTGAAGGATATGCGCTTTGATATTTTTGAACACTTGCAACGGTTGCCGTTTGCTTACTTTGATAATCGTCCTCATGGAAAAATTTTGATTCGGGTGGTCAATTATATCAACACATTAAGCGATTTGTTGAGTAACGGACTGATCAACTTGATTTCGGATGTCTTTAATGTCATCATCACATTGATTTTCATGTTTGCTATCGATGCAAAGCTGACGCTGTATAGTCTGGTACTGTTGCCGTTTTTATTCTTGATGGTGATGTTCATCAAAAATCGGCAGCGTAAAGCCTATCAAATATTGAGCAACAAGCAGTCCAACATGAATGCGTATATCCATGAAAGTATTGCCGGAATCAAAATCACGCAGTCCTTCGCGCGGGAAAAAGAAAATATGGCGATTTTTCAAGAAGTCAGTAATGATTATCGTAGTTCGTGGATGAAGGCAGTCAAAATTCAATTCCTGATGTGGCCGGGCGTTCAAAATATTTCAGTTTTGACTATGTGTTTGATTTATTTTGTTGGTATCCGCAATATAGGTGTCGATGTCAGCACGGGAACGTTGATTGCATTTATCAGTTATATCAATAATTTTTGGAATCCAGTCATTAATATTGGGAATTTCTATAATTCTTTGATTACTGCAACCGCTTATTTGGAACGAATCTTTGAAACGATGGATGAAGTACCGGATATTCAAGATGCACCCACTGCCAAACAATTGCCGTCAATTCATGGAGTGGTAGATTTTGAGCATGTGACCTTCCGCTATGAAGAAGGTAAAAATATTTTATCGGATGTTTCTTTTCACATTGCTGAAGGACAAAGCATTGCTTTGGTGGGGCCAACGGGTGCGGGCAAAACAACGATTATTAATCTGCTTAGCCGTTTTTATGACATCAATGAAGGTAGCGTCAAAATCGACGACTACGATGTTCGGGAGGTGACCTTGCAGTCGTTGCGCAGTCAGATGGGGGTCATGTTGCAGGATACCTTTATCTTTTCTGGAACGATTTTGGAGAACATTCAATACGGAAAACTGGATGCGACAGAAGAAGAAGTCATCGCGGCGGCAAAAATCGTGCGGGCACACGAATTTATCAAGGAATTAAAAGATGGCTACCAAACTGTTGTGGAAGAACGAGGAAGTACTCTTTCTGCCGGTCAGCGGCAATTGATTTCTTTTGCTCGAGCATTGTTGGCAGATCCTAAAATCTTGATTTTGGATGAAGCGACATCCAGTATCGACACGAAAACAGAAGAACTATTGCAGGCAGGCTTGGCAGAACTGCTGAAAGGTCGAACCTCCTTTATCATTGCCCATCGCTTATCAACGATTAAAAATTCTGACCGAATTTTCTATGTCGCTGGCGGGAGAATTGCCGAGGCAGGAACTCATGACGAGTTGATGGAAGAAAAAGGCTTGTATTACCACTTGTATCAATCCCAATATGATTTATTGCAGGCTATTTAACAGCAAACAGCCCTTGATTGGAAGATTTTCGATCAAGGGCTGTTTTTGCATGTGTGTCAAATTTCTATTGGAACAATTTTTGTGCCGTGGGCTTCTTGGACACCTAAAGCTTCTATGACTTGTTGGAGATTTTGATGGGTGATTCCTGCTCCGGGTAAAATAATCAGTCGATCGCCAGCATAAGCAATCAATTCCTGCAAGCGGGAAAAGTTTTCTTCAATCGGAGTACCGGCTTTTCCTCCGTGCGTCAAAATACGATCCACGCCATGATCTGCCAACCAATCAATGGCTTCAAATTGCCGCTCTGTTGGAATTTCATCAAAGGCCATATGGAAAGTAATCTGTAAGCCTTCCGCATTTTCAATTAGCATTTCTAACGCTTCTTCATCTAACCAGCCACTAGGCGTCAAACAGCCGAAAACCACGCCGTCAGTTCCTAATTTTTTGGCTTCAATCAAATCCGTGTGCATGATTTTTAATTCAGTATCGTTGTAAATAAAATCTCCCCCACGAGGTCGAATCATCGTCATAACAGTGACCTGTTTTTCTCCTGCATAGCTTAAAACCTCTTCAATCACACCTGTGCTGGGAGTTGTACCGCCGACTGCCAGATTATCACACAATTCGATGCGGCGGGCACCAGCGGCGATTGCTGCCGGGATTAGGGTATAATTTTCCCCACAAAATTCTTTTAACATTGAGCAAAAACCTCCTTCGTATTCAGTAGCATTTTACCATAGAGCTGTGCTAAAGTAGAGCTGAGGTGGCAAAGATGTTAAAGAAAATCGACCGAGGAAAACAATTTATCCAAAACCACAGCGCCCTGTTTCGCTGTCCTTTATGCCAAACGGCAGTCCAACCAAATCAAACGGGAATGATTTGCGAGAATCAGCATCGTTTTGATGTGTCAAAAAAAGGAACCCTCTTTTTCCTAACCCATCAAATCAAATCGGATTACGATGCACCCATGTTTCAAGCACGGCAGCGAATGATCAAAAGCGGAATGTATCAGCCGATGTTGGAAGAAATCCAGCGCCAATTACAAGGAGAAACCCTGTTGGATGTCGGTTGCGGGGAAGGAAGCTTTTTAAATGCACTGCTGGCTCTTCAGCCGCGAACAGCAATTGGTTTTGATATCGTCAAAGAGGGGATTTATTTAGCAACGGAACAACCAAATTCGGCTTTTTGGTGTGTTGCAGATCTGACGAATTTACCTTTTGCGGACCAGAGCTTTTCAACCGTGTTGAATATTTTTTCTCCCTCAAATTATCAGGAATTTCAACGAATCATGAAGGCAGATGGGCGACTGATCAAAATTGTTCCCAGAGCAAATTATTTGCGGGAACTGCGCCAAGCTTTTTATCCTGATGATGTGAGGAAACAAAATTACTCCAATGAAAAGGTTGTTGCGAAATTTCAACAAATTTTTCCTGAGAGCCAACAAAAACAAATAACATATACCTTTGAGATTCCAGAAGCAAGACAAGCGGATATTTTGGAAATGTCGCCATTGGAATGGGGCGTTTCTCCGGAAGTCAAGGAGCAGTTGCTAAGAAATCCATTAAATAAAATTACAATTGATGTGGATCTGTTAATTGGAACAAATTCATGAAAATTTTTTGAATTTTTTATGATCTAAGTGTTGCATAATTTCCATTTGAATGATATATTTACGTCAAGTCATTTTTTCATTGGTTTTTATCAGGTTCCTGTTCTGATAAAAGTTAGTGAAAAGAGCTTCACTAACGTAGCGACTCGCAGTGATTACACCGAGCCGATACGTTTTTTTTTGTGCCCAAGAATAGGGATTAGTGGTATAGTAAGAACTAGATGTTTTTGCTAGAAAGGGAGTCAGTGACATGAACCATATTGTTTTATTTGAACCGCAAATTCCCGCAAATACGGGAAATATTGCCAGAACTTGCGCAGCAACCAATACGCCGCTGCATTTGATCGAACCGTTGGGCTTTTCTACAGATGATAAGCATTTAAAAAGAGCCGGCTTAGATTATTGGCAGGATGTTGCCATCACCTATCATGAAAGTTTACCTGCATTTCTGGCATTTCTCGGAGATCGTCCGTTACATTTGATTACTAAATTTGCCAATCACGTTTATAGTGAGGTTGATTTTGCTGATCAACAAGAACACTTTTTTTTGTTTGGGAAAGAAACAACCGGATTACCAGAAGAATTTATGCGGGAAAATCCAGAAAAATGTTTGCGGATTCCCATGAACGATCAACATGTTCGTTCATTGAATTTGTCTAATACCGCGGCGTTGGTCATTTATGAAGCATTACGGCAGCAAGGGTTCCCTCAGTTGGAACGCAGCCATCATTATGAAAACGACAAATTAGATTAGAGGGAGCTGCAAAATGGAGCTATATTTTACCCGTCACGGAAAAACAGAATGGAACAATGAACGGCGTTTTCAAGGGATGATGGGGGATTCTCCTTTGCTTGAAAGCAGCTACGAAGAAATTAAATTATTAGGGCAGCATTTAAAGGAAGTTCCCTTTGAAAAAATATATACCAGCTCTGCATTGCGGGCACAAAAGACAGCAGAAGGCATCGCTGCACAGCTGGATCACACGGTCGAAATCATTTCTACAGAGGGGCTGAAAGAATTAGGGTTAGGCCAGCTGGAAGGGCAACGTATTGATGACATGTATGAAAAATACCCTCATGAATTAAAAAATCTGCGGTTTCATTTGGAAAAATATGATCCAACGATTTTTCAGGGTGAACCAATCCAGCATGCCTTGGACCGCATCGAAAAAGTAGTAACACAAGCGGTAGCTACCGCGGAAAAAGGACCGCTGTTGTTTGTGGGACACGGGGCTTCGTTAACGGCTGCAATCCAATGGCTGGCTGGAAAAGAATTGGCGCAGCTGCGTGAGATGGGTGGACTGGTCAATAATAGTGTGACTCTCATGACAACTTCTGAACGAAAGGCGTTACCTTATCGGTTAGAGGTTTGGAATGATTCGAGTTTTCTCGGTGATGCATCAGGAAGAGATGCTTTATTATAGAAAGGAGCAACAGCTTGACAGACGAACGACAATACTTTGTCGGCACAGTTGCCGCTATTTTTTTTCAAAATCCAAGCAATTTTTATAAAGTTCTTTTGATTCACGTGCAAGAAACGAATGCGGATTATCGGGAAAAGGAAATTGTTGCTACCGGTACCTTTGGCGATATTCAAGAAGAGGAAAGCTACCGTTTTTTTGGCGAGTTGATCAATCACCCCCGTTATGGGCTACAACTGCAAGTCAACAGCTACCAACAGGAGCAGCCTACTTCAGAAAACGGGTTGATCCATTATTTTTCCAGTGAGAAATTTCCTGGAATCGGTAAGAAGACTGCAGAAAAAATCGTGGCGGTTTTAGGAGAAGAAGCCATTGATCGGTTGCTTAAAGAGCCAGATTTGCTGGAACAAGTCAGCGGATTACCGGAGAAGAAGCGCCAAATGATTTTAGAGACTGTTCGCTTGAATCACGGAATGGATCAAGTCATTGTTGGCTTAGGAAAGTACGGCTTTGGTAGTCAGCTTTCCTTTGCGATTTATCAGGCCTACAAAAATGAAGCATTGACGGTTCTTCAGGAGAATCCTTATCGTTTGGTGGAAGACATCGAAGGAATCGGCTTCAAGAAGGCAGATGTTTTGGCAGAACAACTAGGTATCGAGGCGACTTCACCGCAACGGTTGCGGGCGGCGGTGCTGCATCAAATTAATCAGCAATCCTTGCAGACCGGTAACACATTTTCTCCGGCGGAACAATTGTTGGAGCAAACGATTCGCGTTTTGGAAAACGCCCGACCTATAGAAATTCATCCGGAGCAAGTAGCCAACAGCATTATTCAGTTAGTAGAAGAAGGCAAGATTCAGCAAGAGGAAACCAATCTTTACGAAAATAGTTTATACTTTGCCGAATGGGGAATTGCCAGTTCCATCCAACGATTGATGAAACGCAAGAAATTACCTTATTCAGAAAAGGAAATTGCAAAAAAATTGCGGATCATTGAAAAAAGATTGCAGATCAGTTATGGCAGTTCTCAAGAAGAAGCAATCAAAGAAGCAATCCGTTCACCATTATTCATTTTAACTGGTGGGCCGGGCACCGGAAAAACTACCGTTATCAATGGAATCGTGCAATTATTTGCAGAATTAAATGATCTGGAGCTTGATCCCGGAAAGTATACCCAGGAAATGTTTCCGATTCTTTTGGCGGCACCAACTGGACGAGCAGCCAAGCGGATGAATGAAACCACCGGGCTGCCTAGTGGAACGATTCACCGCCTATTAGGGCTGACTGGTCGGGAAAAATCCCCTTCTGTCTCTGCAAAAGAGTTGGAGGGTGGTTTGTTGATTGTTGATGAAATGTCGATGGTGGATACATGGTTGGCAAACACATTGTTCAAATCGATTCCAACCAATATGCAGGTGATTTTTGTTGGGGATAAAGATCAGTTACCATCGGTGGGACCGGGACAGGTTCTTCATGATCTCTTACAAATTGATGCGTTACCTAAGCGGGAACTGACGGAAATTTACCGGCAAGGAGATGATTCCAGTATCATTCCTTTGGCCCATGAAATAAAAAATGGACAACTGCCGGCAGATTTTACCGTGAATCAAAAAGACCGTTCGTATTTTCGTTGTGATGCCTATCAAATTGAACCGTTGATCGCAAATATCGTGACCAAAGCCAAAGCAAAAGGGTTCACACCACAAGATATCCAAGTATTAGCACCCATGTATCGCGGCGCGGCAGGAATTGATGCATTGAATAAAATGATGCAAGAAATCTTCAATCCCAATACCGGCTCGAAAAAAGAAGTCCATTGGAATGACACAGTCTATCGAATCGGCGACAAAGTATTGCAGTTAGTCAATTCACCAGAGGAAAATGTGTTTAATGGGGATATGGGACAAATCGTCGGCATTACATTGGCAAAAGATTCGGAAGATAAAGTGGATGAATTGGTGATTCAATTTGATGCTACCGAAGTCACTTATCGGCGAAATGAATGGAATAAAATTACGTTGTCTTATTGTTGCTCAATCCATAAAGCACAGGGCAGTGAATTTAAAATGGTGATTTTGCCGATGGTTCATCAATACCAACGGATGCTGCAGCGAAACTTATTGTACACCGCGGTTACCCGCAGCAAAGAACTGTTGATTTTATTAGGGGAAACGCAAGCCTACCAAGCTTGCGTAACGCAAGAGTCAGCGGTTCGCCTAACGACCTTAAAGGAGCGAATCATAGCCGCGGATACCGTTTCTCCTGGCCTACAACAAAAAATTGTTGCTTATGAAGAACAAACCACCGGGGATGCGTATAGCGAATTTCCTTCGCCTCCAACAGAAACCGGATCAGCAACAAAAGCCGCAAAAAAGGAAACGGATCTTTTCACTGTTTCTGAAACAAATGAGCCGTTTAATGAGGAATTATCGGAAATAAAAACACAGGACGTGCAGGAACCTCGATTGACGATTGAGCTGATCCTTGCCGATGAGATTGATCCTTTGATCGGAATGGAAGGCATCACACCGCAATTGTTTAATAAATAAAAAATCCGAAGAACAGCAAGTTCATCTGTAGAAACAAGACAGAAACACGTGCGGTTCTTCGGATTTTTTTAAGTTGGATCAAGGGAAGGATAATATCAATACCAAATTTGTTGTTTCTTAGTTGTGAAGGTGATATCGAAGGAGCGTTTTCCTAACACTTCACCATCCGCTTGACCATATTGGGGCATGGTGGAGACGATTCGCAGGCGGGTACCAGTAAATTGATGGAAATGTTTCGAGGTTCCTTGTTTTTTTCGAATCAATTTTAGAATGAGCCCAAAAATTTTAATCATTGGAATCCGTTCAACCACCACTAGATCAAGATTGTTTTTTTTCACATCAGCAGAAGGAGCAATCGCTACGCCACCACCAAAATAGGGATGATTGGTCGTTGTGCATAAAAAGGCTTTGTCAAAAGAAAATTCCTGCCCGTTAATCTCCACTAAAATAGGAAATCCCGGTTGTGTGAAAAGAACTTTCAAAATGGAGGTGATATAAGCAAGTGAGCCAAGGTTGTATTTGTTCAACTGCTCTTTTGTTGCTGAATCATTGGTGGCATGAACGATGGCTGCATCCAGACCGATTCCGACATTATTTACGAAGATACCCGTTTCTTGTTGGATTTTCTCGTCATAAGCTAGGATGTTTACCTCTTGCGGCTGTTGTGCTTTAACAATTTGCCAAAAGGCTTTTTCTGGTTCTCGGGGCAACCCGATTCCTCGAGCAAAATCATTCCCTGAACCGGCAGGAATATAACCAATCGGCAGATCGACTTTCATTTGAAAAAATTGATTTAATACTTGATGCAGTGTGCCGTCCCCACCGATGACAATCAGCAGTGGAAATTCGCTATCCTCCAATGTCTGAGGATCTTTCGGCCAAGGTTGCAAGGTCGTCGTTACTAATTCTTCGACGATTTTATGCTCATGTCCGGCGTATTCAGTTAAATAGGTTGAATAATGGAACTGTTTATCGGTAAGAAGTTTTGTGATTCGATCTCCGGTTTTTTTGCCGTGACCACTTCCAGAAGCTTGATTTATTAATAAATGATAATGAATTTTCATTTTTTTTAACTCCATCTGTTTAGTAAAAACTCAGTGGGAACATTTTAACAGAGGAATGCAGGAATGGAAAGCAAAACACAAAAAAAGATCTAGTAAGTTATCTTCCATTTCGTATTTTCTCAAGGTTCTGATGTCCACTCAAGAAATACTAGAAAATACTCACTAGACCCTGTTCAGTAAGTAAGGAGTAACTCAAATTCCCACGTCCTTTGTCTCTTTGTTAAGTTTCATAACAATTCTGTTCCTGCAGATCCTATTGCATCTGCTTTACTGGGAACCCTTATGACCCCTTACACTTATTTTATACCATACTCCCTACATTTTAGCAAGCGTTTACATTACCGTCTTAGTACTTTCTTAAGAGTTATGAAAAAGGAGCTTTTTATCCCAAAAGAATAAAAACGATTTCGCTGAATAACTATTGTTTTTATTTGATGAGAAAGTTTGGTATACTTATCTCTGTTGATTTTTTATTGATTTTAAGGAGAGAGTATGAAATACTATCATTTGATCGGAATCTCAGGTGGCTTGTTTGCCCTGCAGTTTCTTTTACAAAATTTACTGCATTTGCCACTTTCCCTAACGGTGAAATGGATTTTTTTGATTGCACAAGGAATATTATTGGTGACGTATGGTGGGTTGACGCTTTTCTATAGTTTTATTTTGCGAAAAGTATCGCCTAAAAAGTCTGCTTCAAAAAAAGTTGTTCCATTAAAAAAAGAGCAAAAGCAGTCCCTGCGTAAAGCCAGCTGAGTAAGCGGCGCTGATCATTCGCGGTTCATCAACCATCCCGCGTCAACAAAACTAGGAGAAAGAAGGAAAGAAACATGCAATTATCAACCAATCAAACCCGGTCTCGTTTAATGGTCGTGGTGACTAATGGAATCATTATGGCGCTTTACATTGCGTTGACGGTTCTTGTGGCACCAGTCTCATCTGGTCCCATTCAGTTTCGTATCTCAGAAAGTTTAAATCATCTGGTGGTATTCAATCGTAAATTAATGTGGGGTGTTTTAGGAGGCGTCATTGTTTATAATTGGTTTTTCGGCTTTGGAATCGCAGATGTGATTTTTGGCGGAGGACAAACCTTTTTAGCACTGGGCTTAACCGCGTTATTGCAGAAAAAAGTTCCCAACGTCTATTGGCGTTTGGCATTGAACACGCTGTTCTTTACGGCAAGCATGTTTTTGATCGCAATCATGCTAGTACCAGAAGGCGGCAAAGCATTTTGGACAACCTATGGCACGTTAGCCTTGAGCGAATTGATTGTTATGGCCGTTTCGGCACCTGTGATGTATCTTTTGGATAAATCACTTCATTTTGAAAAAAGACTATAAAAAAAGCATCCTTTCTCGGTACATACACCAAAGAGAGGATGCCATTTTTTTATTCACCTGCAGTTAAATCTTCCAATTCAACAACTTTGAAATTTTTGTGTTCCAGTTGGTTGATAATCGTGTCGCAAGTCTCTTTGCTGGTTTTTGCCGGCAGCGTAATCAAGGTACGACGAATAAATTCATCTTTACCGATATCTAAGGTGATACAGCTGGCGATGCTGCTGTATTTGGAAATGATTTTTGAAATCATCGCTAAATCGCCTTGTTTTCCGGTGGAAGCAATCGTCAATACATAGCTTCCTTGTTCGATGTTCCAAGATTGAGAAAGCATCGTCAGCAGGGAACTGTGGGTCAAAATTCCATAGAAGTGATTGTCTTCATCTAAAACAGCGATGTAAGGCAATTCTTTGATAGTGAAGAAAACTTTGAAGAAAGAAGAATTCACATAAATAAATTTCGTCGCATTTTTTAAAAGATGCGTTACTGGCAATGTCATATCGCCGCCATTTGATTTGTGACGATAGATGTGCATTTTATAAATATTTCCGCGGAAGATTTTGCCGGTTTCATCAAGAATCGGTACACAGCGGTAGCCGGAATCTTCAAGAATCTTCAGCGCTTCTTCCAGTGTGGCAGTTTCTTTGACTGTGGTTAAATCTTTTTTCTTATATACCATTGTTTTTAAAAGCATAAAGACCCCTCCAATTGTTCCATTTTAACAACTTAATAATAGCATAAATTAAAAATAATGACTAAATTATTCCTGCGATTGACAGAAAAAAAGAAACGTGATAAGTTAAATTGTACGATTGTGTATGACGAGGAGGCACGAAAATGGCAACGAAAAAAGCAGCCTTAGCCTGTTCTGTTTGCGGTTCACGCAACTACTCAAAATCAGTTAGTGAAGGTAAACGGGGCGAACGTTTAGAAATCAATAAGTTTTGTAAATATTGCAATAAATACACGCTTCACAGAGAAACGAAGTAGGGGGCAGAAAAATGAAATTCATCCGCAGTGTCATTGCTGAAATGAAACAGGTCACCTGGCCAAACAAAAAACAATTGCGTAAAGATACCTTAGTGGTTATCGAGACATCGGTTATTTTTGCTGTAATGTTCTTTGTGATGGATACGGTTATCCGGTCCGTGTTTAGTTGGATTTTAAAATAATTCGCTAGCGTGATCATCAAAACGGTGCTATACTGTTTGAGAAGAAAAACTTCGGGGAACTGAGGTTTTTTTATTTTACAATCAGATAAGGAGCCATCAGAATGGAAACTTTTGAAAGAAACTGGTACGTACTGCACACTTATTCCGGCTATGAAAACAAGGTAAAGGCAAACATCGAATCTCGCGCGCAAAGCATGGGAATGGGAGATTTTATTTTCCGTGTTGTTGTTCCTGAAGAAACAGAAACGGAAGTCAAAAACGGCAAATCGAAAGAAATCGTGCATAAAACTTTTCCTGGATATGTTTTAGTCGAAATGACGATGACCGACGAATCTTGGTACGTTGTGCGGAATACACCGGGCGTGACCGGTTTTGTAGGTTCCCATGGCGCCGGCAGTAAGCCAGCACCATTATTGGCAGAAGAAATCAATCACATTCTTCGTTCATTAGGTATGAGTACGCGTCAATCTGATCTTGAGGTTGAAGTGGGAGAAACTGTGAAGATCATCGAAGGAGCATTTGCTGGACTGGAAGGTCAAGTGACTGAAGTTGATGAAGAAAAACAAAAATTGAAAGTCAATATCGATATGTTCGGTCGGGAAACCAGTACGGAACTAGATTTTGAACAAGTAGACAAAATTTAATGACCAGAAAGCTCTCTCTTCCTACAAGAAGGGAGAGTCTATTTTTTTTATAAATGAAGAAGACAAACTATGGAGGAATTAGGATGAAAAAAATTGGTGTCGGTTTATTTTTGGTGCTTTTGATTGGCGGCTGGTTTGGCTATAAAGCCCTCAGCAAAAATACAACTGAGCCAGAAATAACCAACGTACAAGCCGTAAAAGAAAAGGTTCCCACACAAACGAAAACCGCCATTCCAACGATTTTCTTTCATGGTTATTCCGGTGGTCCCAGCTCCTTTGGCGGAATGATTGCTCGCTTTGAAAAAGCCGACATCGCAGAACAAGTGCTGCAATTGCGGGTTTCGCCATCAGGAAAAATTACAGAAAAAGGTACATGGACAGGAGAAAAAGAGAATCCTTTGATTCAAGTTCTCTTTGAAGACAATAAAAATAATGAATGGCAGCAGACGGAGTGGATCAAAAGCTGCTTAACGTATCTCTCCACCACTTATGGAATTGCTAAAGTGAATTTAGTGGGGCATTCCATGGGTGGTGTCAGTAGTTTGCGCTATCTGGAATTAGGGGAAACCGCGGATTTGCCGGAAGTTCAAAAATTTGTTGCAATCGGCGCCCCGTTCAATGATTTTTTGGATACAAGCACAAGTCAATCCATTGAGGATCTAATGGAAAACGGCCCATCTGAAATTTCGGTACGTTACCAAGATTACCAAGGAATGATCCAACAACTTCCGACAACGATTGACTTTTTAGTGATGGGTGGACAACTCAGTGAAGAAGAGCTGACAGATGGAACGGTACCGCTGACCAGTGCGTTAGCAATCAGTGGGCTAGTGACGGCTCATGGAAATAATGTCCAGACAGAAATAGTGACAGGAAACAATGTCCAACACAGCCAACTGCATGAAAATAAACAAGTTGATCAACTGATTGAAAAATTTTTATGGGCAGAGTCAAAATAATTGCTTACTTTTAATAAGTGAATATAATAAGTGTATAGAACTCATTTTTTGAAAGAAGGAATCTCTCATGACTTATCAAGCAAGCAAAGAAGAACATCCAATCGAAATCGTCAATATCGCTTCATTAGAAAAACGAGCACAAGAAACGATGGAAGCCGGTGCATTCGGGTATATCCGTGGTGGTTCAGAAGATGAATGGACGATGGCAGAAAACACCAGTTCCTTTAATAAAAAAACGATTATGCCTCGGGTACTACGAGGTATCGATTCAGCTGATTTACACACGAAATTATGGGATATTCAATTGGAAACACCAATCATTCAAGCGCCATCAGCCGCTCAAGGGTTAGCACATACAAATGGCGAAGCCGACACCGCAAAAGGAGTTGCCGCTGCTGGATCAATTTTTTCAATCAGCACCTATGCCAACACAACCATTGAAGATGCCGCTGCAGCAGCACCAAATGCACCGCAATTTTTCCAATTATATATGAGCAAAGACGATGGTTTTAACAAATTTATTTTAGACAAAGCAGTAAAAGCCGGCGCAAAAGCAATCGTTTTGACCGTTGATTCAACACTTGGGGGCTATCGAGAAGAAGATGTCATCAATCATTTTCAATTCCCACTACCTATGCCGAATTTGGCTGCTTATAGTGAACAAAGCGAAAGCGGCGACGGTGCAGGAAAAGGAATTGCAGAAATTTATGCTGCGGCTAAACAAGCAATTGAGCCGGAGGATATCCAAAAAATCAAAACCTTGACCAATTTACCTGTCGTGGTCAAAGGAATCCAATCACCAGAAGATGCAGAAGTAGCGATTGCTGCTGGTGCAGACGGTATCTGGGTTTCTAACCATGGGGGGCGTCAATTAGATGGTGGACCAGCTTCCTTTGATGTATTACCGGAAATTGCTGCAGTCGTAAATAAACGCGTACCAATCGTATTTGATTCTGGTGTCCGTCGTGGCGAACACGTCTTTAAGGCTTTGGCAAGCGGGGCAGATTTGGTGGCAATTGGCCGTCCAGTTATCTATGGCCTTAACCTTGGTGGAGCAGAGGGAGTAAAATCAGTCTTTGATCATTTGAATAAAGAATTGTCCATCACGATGCAGTTGGCAGGAACAAAAACAATCGAAGAAGTAAAAAATACAAAACTATTTTCCTATTGATTTAACTAAAAATGAATTGTTCCCAAAAAGCTTGGAAAAAATTGAAGTGACCGCAAAAAATGAATTCTTGCCGGCCACTTCAATTTTCTAAGCTTTTTTAATTGTGCTGTTTCTCGAGAAGCTCTTTTTGGAGACGTTGGGCAGTTGGCGTGACTGCCAAGCCGCCTTCTGCTGTTTCTTTGAAAATCGCCGGCATTTGTCGGCCAACTTGATACATTGCAGCGACCACTTCATCAGGAGGAATCACACTTTCGATTCCTGCTAATGCCATGTCGGCAGAAATGAATGCCTGTGAGGAACCCAGCGCATTTCGCTTAACACAAGGAACTTCCACCAGACCAGCTACCGGATCACAAATCAAGCCCATCATATTTTTAAGAGTGATTGCTACAGCTTGTGCCGCTTGATGAGGAGTTCCCCCATTTGCACAGACCAGAGCCGCCGCTGCCATTGCGCTGGCGGAGCCGATTTCTGCCTGACAGCCGCCTTCAGCACCAGAAATTGATGCGTTGTTGGCGATAACCAATCCGAATGCTCCGGCAGTAAATAAGAAATGGACCTGTTCTTCATGGGAAAGCTGCAAACGATCCTTCACTGCAGTTAATACCCCTGCAACGACACCAGCACTGCCGGCAGTTGGGGTAGCACAGATTAGTCCCATTTTTGCATTTACTTCATTCACGGCAATCGCATTTCTGACGGCGGTCAAAATTGTTTCTCCGCTTAAAAACCGATCTGTTTGTAAATAGGTATTTAATTTTTTGGCATCGCCACCGGTTATTCCTGTAACGGAGGTGACTCCTTGAATTCCTTCATCGATTGAACGTTCCATGACCGCAAGATTTTTTTCCATCAAATGAAAAATTTGTTCCCGGTCACGTCCAGTCATTTCGATTTCTGTTTGAATCATCAACTCGGCAACAGAAGAATAATTTTGTGCTTGACTGACTAAATCTTCAATTGAATAAAACATTTTTTTCACCCTAATCAAAATAAGTTACGTTGTCCATATAATCCAACGCTTTTAATTTTTCACAAATTCCTGGTTGTGGTTCATCTACTTCAATGATCATAATCGCTTTTTCACCTTTTGATTCTCTCGTAACAGTCATGGTACCGATATTGGCATTCGCCTCTGACAAAATATTGGTGACTTTAGCAATCATGCCTGGTACGTCCTGGTGGACAGTGATAAAGGTTGGTGTTCCCATTGTTAGAGAAATCTTGAACCCGTTTAATTCGGAAATCTGAATGTTTCCGCCACCGATGGAAATTCCGGTCACAGATAATTTTCGTTTGCCTTTTGTCACGACCATTTTTACGGAATTTGGATGCTCGGCTTTTTCGTTTTTGGGAACGAACAGGACTTCCATTCCCGACTCATGGGCGATCTTTAAAGAGTCTGCTAGGCGGGGATCATCTGGGTCCATCCCTAGTAAACCACCGACCAGGGCGACATCCGTTCCATGTCCTCGATAAGTTTTAGCAAAGGATTCATATAAATAAATATCGACACTATCCGGCTGTTCGCCAAAAATATTGCGGACGACTTTGCCAATCCGCGCAGCACCGGCAGTATGAGAACTGCTGGGCCCAACCATGATTGGGCCAATAATGTCAAAAACACTGCGAAACCGTACTTGTTCCATTTTTTGCACCTCTGAAATTTTCTACTAACTTCTGATTGTAGTGTACCACAAGAAAACAATGAAACGGCAGAAAATCATAGCAGGTAAAAGAAATTTTAAGGCTTTTTCAGTGATGAAAGACGAAAGAGAAAGAGGAAATTGCTTGCAATTTTCTTTGGATATGCTAAAATATCACAGTGTGTGTCAGCGCATGGTTATTTTGGTGTGGACACCACGGGTAAAAGTGGGAGGAGAAATATTGATCTCCAATTAACCACATCACGGACTCAAGGAGGTATGTCTCGTGGCAAAGAAAGTAGAAAAAATCGTTAAATTGCAAATTCCTGCAGGTAAAGCAACACCAGCTCCGCCAGTAGGTCCTGCGCTAGGTCAAGCGGGTATCAACATCATGGGATTCACAAAAGAATTCAATGCTCGTACTGCTGATCAAGCAGGTTTGATTATTCCAGTTGTGATCTCAGTATATGAAGACCGTTCATTTACATTTATCACAAAAACACCACCAGCTGCAGTATTGTTGAAAAAAGCGGCTAAAGTGGAAAAAGGTTCAGGCGAACCAAACAAAACGAAAGTTGCTAAAGTTTCACGCGATCAAGTAAAAGAAATCGCTGAATTGAAATTGCCAGACCTAAACGCAGCTGATGTTGAAGCAGCAATGCGCATGGTTGAAGGAACTGCACGAAGCATGGGGATTACTGTCGAATAAGAGCGCAGACCCTAAGGAAGTAGCTTCTCAGTTGGCTCTGTGTTGAAAGACACGGAACACGTGGGAGGTTCTACCGTTATAACCACATCAAGGAGGAAACAAAATGGCTAAAAAAAGCAAAAAAATGCAAGATGCATTGAAAAAAGTTGATACGACAAAAGCTTATTCAGTTGAAGAAGCTGTAGCATTAGCACAAGAAACAAATATTGCAAAATTCGACGCAACAGTCGAAGTTGCTTACAAATTGAACGTTGACCCTAAAAAGGCTGACCAACAAATCCGTGGCGCAGTTGTACTGCCAAACGGAACTGGTAAAACACAAACTGTTTTAGTTTTCGCAAAAGGCGAAAAAGCAAAAGAAGCTGAAGCAGCTGGTGCAGACTTTGTCGGTGACGATGACATGGTTCAAAAAATCCAAGGCGGCTGGTTTGATTTTGATGTCGTTGTAGCTACTCCTGATATGATGGCTACAGTTGGTAAATTGGGTCGTGTTTTAGGGCCTAAAGGCTTAATGCCAAACCCTAAAACCGGTACAGTAACGATGGACGTAACAAAAGCAGTCAACGAAGTAAAAGCTGGTAAAGTAACTTACCGCGTTGATAAAGCCGGAAACGTTCATGTTCCAATCGGTAAAGTATCATTCAGTGCTGACAAATTGATTGAAAACTTCAAAACTATCAATGATGTGTTAGTGAAAGCTAAACCATCTGCAGCAAAAGGTCAATACATGAAAAATATCACCGTAACAACAACTTTCGGACCTGGTATCCATGTAGACCAAGCTTCTTTCTAATTTTTAATTAGAAAAATCAGTGTAAGTATTGACTCGGCTATCTTATTTATGATAAGGTAGTCGAGGTTAATAGTAACTGTACCGAAGACAGTAGGTGACGCAAGTCTTAAACTCCTACCGAGGACGTTTATTGAGATACTTCAATAGTCCCTCTATGTCTACGGTGGCATAGAGTTTTTTATTGTGAATTTTCTTGTTCTTTGAACAGAGATTCTTAAGGAAAACTCTACCATCAAAATCAGGAGGTGAAATTCAAGTGAGTGAAGCAGCTATCGCAAAAAAATCCGCAATTGTTGATGAAGTAACGGAAAAATTTCAACAAGCAGCATCTGTTGTAATCGTTGATTACCGTGGACTGACTGTTGATCAAGTAACCAACTTGCGTAAACAATTACGTGATGCAGGCGTAGAAATGCGAGTAATCAAAAACTCGATCCTTTCTCGTGCTGCCAAAAAAGCTGGTTTAGATGGTTTAGACGAAGTATTTGCTGGTCCTACCGCTGTTGCTTTCAGCAACGAAGACGTGGTTGCCCCTGCAAAAATTATCGATGAATTCTCTAAAGACGCTAAAGCATTAGAAATCAAAGGCGGTATCATTGAAGGCAAAGTTTCTTCATTGGAAGAAATTACTGCATTGGCAAAATTGCCAAACCGCGAAGGTCTTCTTTCTATGCTACTATCTGTTCTTCAAGCGCCAGTCCGCAACGTGGCTTACGCTGTCAACGCAGTAGTAGAAAGCAAAGAAGGAGATGCAGCTTAATTGCCGCATAACCGAATCAAAAAAATCTTATAATTTTTATTTAAATGGAGGAAACCAAAAATGGCATTGAACATTGAAAACATTGTCGAAGAGCTAAAAGGCGCGACAATCTTAGAATTAAACGACTTAGTTAAAGCTATCGAAGAAGAATTTGGCGTATCCGCTGCTGCTCCTGTAGCTGCTGCTGCTGGTCCTGCTGCCGCTGAAGAAGAACAAACAGAATTCACTGTAGAATTAACTGCAGCTGGAGACCAAAAAGTTAAAGTTATCAAAGCAGTTCGTGAAGCAACTGGCTTAGGCTTGAAAGAAGCTAAAGCAGTAGTTGACAGCGCACCTTCAGCAGTTAAAGAAGGAATCGCTAAAGATGAAGCAGAAGCATTGAAAGCTGCTTTGGAAGAAGTAGGCGCAACTGTAACAGTTAAATAATTTTAATTAATTATTTTAGTCCTAGAAATCTTGATTATTCAAGGTTTCTAGGGCTTTTTTTCTCTCCCATCACTAAAAACTCTTTGACATTTTCAGAATTTTCTACTATGATAATCAACAATAACAATAGTCATAAATACGTCGAAAAGAAGAGTACCGATAACGGATTTTTCAAAGAGAGCCTCGGTTGGTGAAAAGAGGTAAGAGGAAGTATCGGGAAGATGGTCTTTGAGTGGGAAAGTGTGAGTCGCAGGATTAGCGCTTTTCGGGTGTGCCCGTTACAGCACCACGGTCTTGCGTTTTGCGCAGTACCTGGGGAGGTTGTTTTTGTGAGAAAACAACAAAGTTAGGTGGTAACACGATGATTTCGTCCTTTCATTTTTGAAGGGGCGTTTTTTTTATACCCAAAATGAATGAGAGGAAGAATGTTATATGCCAATTAATGTTGCTGAAGATTTTCCGGCAAAATTTGTTTTAGAAAAAGAGGATATTTTTGCGATTGATCATGATCGGGCGATTCATCAAGACATTCGTCCGCTAAAAATTGCGATTTTAAACTTAATGCCAAATAAAATCGACAGCGAGATCCAGTTGTTGCGTTTGATTTCCCAAAGTCCGCTGCAAATCGATATCGATTTTATTCGTATCTCCAGTCATGAATATAAAAATACCAGTATCACTCATTTGAATAAGTTTTATCAAACCTTTGGTGAAATTCGAGAAAACACCTACGATGGGTTGATTATTACTGGAGCGCCGATTGAAAAGCTGCCTTTTGAGGAAGTAAATTATTGGGAGGAGTTAAAGGAGATTTTGAATTGGAGCCAAACAAATGTGACCTCAACACTGCACATTTGTTGGGGAGCACAAGCAGCACTTTATCATCATTACGGAGTGGGTAAAACTCTCTATCCCCGCAAACTTTTTGGTATTTATGCAAATAAACTTGTAGATGAGCATCGTTTGACCCGCGGCTTTGACGATCTTTTTTATACCCCCCAATCTAGATATACTGGGTTGGCAGAAGGACAGATTGATCCTGAAAAATTGCGGATTGTTGCCCGTAATTCAGAGATTGGTGCAACGATTCTGGTCTCTGCTGATGAGCGAAACGTTTTTGTTTTAGGACATTTTGAATACGATACGGAAACCTTAAAAAAAGAATATCTACGGGATCATGAGCGTGGGCTAGATACGGATATTCCAGAAAATTATTTTCACTACAATCATTTAGAGGATGAAATTATCAATCGCTGGCGAAGTCATGCCCATTTGTTTTATCACAATTGGTTGAATGATGTGTATCAAATCACCCCATATCGTTTGGCAGATATTCGTCGAAAAAGTGCAAGTTAGGAGCAGAAAATGGAAAAAGAAATTTTTATAAAAAAATATGCCCAAGAACGCAAACAAACGACTTCTCTAAAATGGGATGCGTTGAAGGAACGTTTTGGAAATGAACAATTGTTGCCTTTATGGGTTGCGGATATGGAATTTAGCGTGCCGGAATCAGTAAAGGATGTGTTGTCTGACCGAATCACCCACGGAATTTTTGGTTATTCTCAAGTACCGGAAAACTATTTTACAGCCTTTGCAGAATGGCAGGAACGGCACCATGGTATTCACTTACAGAAAGAATGGTTGCGTTTTTCAAAGGGAGTGGTGGAATCACTCTATCATCTGATTCAAATTTTCACCGAAGAAGGCGATAATGTATTGATTCAGCCACCGGTTTACTATCCGTTTTTCAATGCTATTCGTGACACCAATCGCCACGAAATCTTAAATCATCTGGTTCAAAAAGAGGGAAAATACACGGTTGATTTTACGGATTTTGAAGAAAAAATTCGGGAGAATGATGTTAAACTCTTTATCCTTTGTTCCCCACATAATCCTGTAGGACGGGTTTGGCAGGAAGAAGAGCTTGCTAGAATGTTTGAGATTTGTGAACGATACAATGTCTTAATACTTGCTGATGAGATTCATCAGGATTTTATTTATCCCCCCCATCAATTTATTTCAGCGTTGCAAGTCTCAAAAGGTGCTTTTCAGAATCAGCTGATCGTCGTCAATGCGCCCTCAAAGACCTTTAATTTAGCCAGCTTGCTAAATGGACACATTTTGATTCCGGATGAAAAGTTGCGACAAATATTTGATCAAAAAATCAAACGATACAGTCAATCGGAAAATAGTTTGTTGGGACAACTGGCAGGAGCAACTGCTTACGAAACCGGAGATGACTGGTTTGCCGGTCTTCGAGAAGTCATTTTAAGCAACTATGAGTTTGTTCGCAAGTCCTTTGAACAAGAGCTTCCAGCCGTAAAAGTAGCGGATTTGCAGGGAACCTATCTACTCTGGCTGGACTTTAGTCAAGTGCTTTTACCAGAAGAAATTGAACCATTCATTAAAGATACCTGTGGACTAGCAGTAGATTTTGGCGGCTGGTTCTCTGAAGAAACGAAACAATTTATTCGTTTAAATTTAGCGACGACACCGGAAAATATTCAGCAGGCTGTTCAACAAATTTTAGCGGGAATCAAAAATAAAGGAGACTTTTAAATGACAGAACAAGCAAATGAAACATTTTTAGCACAAATTGGAAATCACAGCGATCAACAAACCGGTGCAATCAGCGCGCCAATCCATCTTTCAACCACCTATGCACACCCAAAACTTGGGCAAAGTACTGGCTATGATTATACCCGAACGAAAAATCCTACCCGTACAATTGTAGAAGAGGCATTGGCAAAGCTGGAAAATGGGAAACGGGCAGTTGTGACAAGTTCAGGTATGAGCGCGATTCAGTTGGTTTTTGGTCTCTTTCCGCAGGGAGCCACATTTTTAGTAGGACGGGATATTTACGGCGGCAGCTACCGTTATTTTGATTATTTGGAAAAACAAAAAATTGCTACTTTTCGCTATTTTAATGATTTTGACGAATTACTGGCGCAACTTGATGAGCAGGTAGATGCGGTCTTTTTGGAAACACCCACCAATCCATTGATGCACGTCTTTGATATTGCGGCAGTGGCAAAAAAAGCGCAGGCAAATCAAGCAACGCTCATTGTCGACAACACCTTTTTAACCCCATTGCGACAAAAGCCTTTGGATTTGGGTGCGGATATCGTGATTCACTCAGGAACGAAATATTTAGCAGGACACAATGATTTATTGGCAGGCGTCGTGGTGGCAAAGGAGGAAAAAATAGGAGAACAGTTGGTTTGGTTGGCAAATACAACGGGTCCTACTCTGGATTCTTTTGACTCTTGGTTATTTATCCGCAGCTTAAAAACATTGGCAATTCGTCTGGATCGCCAAGAAGAAAATGCACAAAAAATTGCTGAAGCTCTGCGAAATAATGGTGCAGTCAAAGAAGTCCTTTATCCGGAAATTGGTGGAATGATCAGTATTCGTGTAAAAAACGAAGCTAAAATTCCAGAATTTCTCAGCCGGTTATCTGTTTTCACCTTTGCAGAAAGCTTGGGTGGGGTTGAAAGTCTAATCACTTATCCAGTAACCCAGACGCATGCAGATATCCCAAAAGAGCTGCGCGATTCCTACGGGTTGACAGAAGATTTGCTACGACTGTCCATCGGAATTGAATCCGCAGATGATCTGATTGCAGATCTAGCTCAAGCTTTATCGATTCTATAATTCATTTATCTTCAAATAAAATCATATTATTGGTTATTTTTCTGTATGAATGTTACGCTATTTATGTAATAAAAAATAAAGGAGTGGATATTCTATGGTAAATGAAGACAAAATCAAAGGGAAATTTAACGAAATCAAAGGTAAAATCACGGATGATGAGTCGGAAGAACTAAAAGGGAAAATCCAACAAAAAGTTGGGGACGCAAAAGAAGAAGCCGACAAAAAAACCGATGATGCCGCTAAAAAAATAAATGATCATTTAGATAGAGATAAAAACGTTTAAAATCAAAAACTGCCCCTCATTTGCTTGAGAGGCAGTTTTTTGGTTAATGATAAGGAAATCCTAATTTTTCCATCTGGTCTAGACGATTATTGCATCTCGAAAAAAGAAGTGCTATAATTGGGCTATACCAAAAAAGAAAGCTGAGGGACTCGAAGATGGAAATTATTCGCGTGAAAAATGCTGAAGAAGGCGGAAAAAAAGCCTTTGAAATAATTAAAGAAGCAATGGAAAACGGAATCAAAACCTTAGGACTTGCAACGGGAAGCACACCGGTTACTTTATACAAAGAAATGACAGAAAGTGACTTGGACTTTTCAGAATTGACCTCTGTAAACTTGGATGAATATGTGGGCTTGGGCGGTAACGACGCGCAAAGCTACCGTCATTTTATGAATACTCAATTATTTGACAAAAAACCATTCAAAGAAACCTTCGTTCCAAACGGCAAAGCAGAAGATTTAGCAGCAGAATGCAAACATTACGATGAAATCATTGAGAAGCACCCTGTTGATATCCAAATTTTAGGAATTGGTCAAAATGGACATATTGGTTTTAACGAACCAGGTGCACCACTTGACGGCTTGACTTCAGTTGTTGATTTGACAGAATCAACAATCAACGCAAACAAACGTTTCTTTGATAAAGTTGAAGACGTTCCTACAAAAGCTATTTCCATGGGTATCGGATCAATACTAAAAGGTAAAAAAATGATTTTAATGGCGTATGGTGAAGCAAAAGCCGATGCAATCAAAGGAATGATCGATGGTGCGGTTACAACCCACTTGCCAGCATCCGCACTGCAAAATCATTCAGATGTAGTTGTGATTATTGACGAAGCGGCTGGCAGCAAACTGTAATCAATAGCAGATTATCAAAACAGTTGAACACAAGAAAAATCATCTTCAAGATAAAGGACCATTGCCGTCCACTCTTGAAGATGATTTTTTCATTTAAGCTTATAACCCCAATTTTAGGCTTTAGATTTCTATCGGATTTGGAAAACATGGTATAGTGAAAAGGGGGGTGTTCGGATGGCGGATATTGTTTTGACAATACCAGAAATACTTTTACGTTTAGGGTTAGCGATGCTGTTTGGTGGAGTAATCGGTTTTGAGCGACAGTATAAAAATCGTCCGGCCGGTTTACGAACCCACATTTTAGTTTGTATGGGTGCTTGCGTGATCGCTTTGATTCAAGTTGAGATTGCTAGCGAAGCGCTTCGGGAAGCCCTCGCTCATCCAGAGATCATGGGAGTCATACGCTCGGATCAGGGCCGTTTGATTGCCCAAGTCGTGAGTGGTGTTGGATTTTTGGGAGCCGGAACGATCATCGTAACAAAACGCTCTGTCACTGGTTTGACGACAGCCGCTTCTCTTTGGGCGATTGCTGGATTAGGTATTGCCATCGGTATGGGCTATTATGCGATTGCAATCACCAGTTTCGTAGGAATTTTTATTGCTTTGACGATGGTCAAACAAGTGATTCATGTACCAACCACGAAAAAATTAGAAATTCAGTTTATTCACAGAGAAGAATCCAAAGAATTTTTAAGTGAATACTTTGAAAAAAATCGGATTGAAATTGAAGATGTGAATTTTGATATGAAATTTGCGGAGGAACATCGCTTGTACACCAATATCTACACGATCAATCTTCCGAAACATTTAACTTACACCGATGTGATTGAAGAACTTTCAACGTATAAAAACATCACCAAGCTGCGCTTGGTGACGATTCAAACCAATTAAATTTATCAACGGATAAACCAGAGTGACAAGCTGATAGACAAAAGCAAAGTCAATAAACCACTTAAAAAGTTTACACCATCATTATCGAGAAAACGGAGTCCATGAATCAGTATAGTCGGCTGATCGTGATGGCTTCGTTTTTCTATTTTTTTTCCACAGATTTGGCATAAAAATTTTCCCTGAAGTGCGGCGCCTAAAAAACTATCGAACAGTGTGGCAACGATTCCGCTAAAAAAAGGAACGAGAAAATAACCCGGTGTGATCGGATCATGAAAGAGGGTCAATAAGAGATAGAAAACACTGGCTGTTAAAAAACTTGCGATAATTGCTGCAAGTAGTCCTAAGATAGAAATTGCACCGGATGAACCAGTTGTTTCTTGCCGGAAGTCCAAAATATTTCTGGGTGCTTTACGGGAAAGTACTCCAATTTCCGACGACCAAGTATCTGCGGTGGCGCCAGTAATCGTACTCCCACAAGCAATCAGCCAGTAAAATTCCCCTGTCACAAAATACGCAAGGGAGGCAATCAGAAAGGGCAGGCTATTTGCAAAAACCTGAGTGGCCTGACGAAGGGTTTCAATTGGAATTTTTGATTGTTTTTGAACAATTCGGCGGAAAAAATGAATCAGCAATGAGCTGCCGAAAAAGAAGAGAAGCAGCAACCAAGTTCCGCTGGGTGCAAAAGCAAATGCTGTCGCCCCTACCAGCAGCAAAGCTAGGCTGCCGGATAATGTGAGTGCATTAGAAATATAAGCAAGAAAAGCCACAAAGCCACTGCCTAATAAGCCGATACAAAAGGAATAAAAAACAATCATTTGCCCACCTCCGTTGTTACTAAAATTGTAGCATACAATTGAGAAGGCACCAAAAGGAGTGGGCTGTAAAATAGAAAAAAACCGCAACTAGAAAAGTCGCGGTTCAAATTTATTCATTATCCAAGCCAATCAGGTAGTCATCATCGTTCATTGCTTCGACGGTTCCTAATAAATAGCCGTTACCAACTTGGGAGAAAAAGTCATGATTGCTCGTTCCAGTGGAAATGCCGTTCATGACGATTGGATTGACGTCATTAGCGGTATCCGGAAAGAGTGGGTCTTGTCCTAAGTTCATCAAGGCTTTGTTGGCGTTGTAACGGAGGAAAGTTTTTACTTCTTCCGTCCAACCAATTTCGTCGTACAATTCTTCTGTGTATCGTTCTTCGTTTTCATACAATTCATACAGGAGGTCATACATCCATTCCTTCAGTTTGTCTTGTTCCGCTTCAGGTAATTCATTAAAACCAAGTTGGAATTTGTAGCCGATATAGGTTCCATGCACTGATTCATCACGGATAATCAATTTAATGATTTCAGCAACATTGGCTAATTTATTATTTCCAAGGTAGTACAAGGGCGTATAAAATCCTGAGTAGAAAAGGAAAGTTTCTAGAAAAACACTAGCGATTTTCTTTTCCAAAGGTGTGCCGGTTTTATAGATTTCATTAATTCGCTCTGCTTTTTTTTGCAGGTAGGGATTTGTATTGGTCCACTCAAAAATATCATCAATCTCGGCTTTAGTATTCAAAGTGCTGAAAATGGAAGAATAGCTTTTAGCATGCACTGATTCCATGAATTGAATATTATTTAAAACAGCTTCCTCATGGGGTGTCCGAACATCTTTGCGTAGCTGATCCATTCCACTTTCTGATTGAACCGTGTCTAATAAAGTCAAGCCGCCAAAGACGTACCCAACGGTGGTTTTTTCAAGATCAGAAAGTGTTCGCCAGTCGTCCAAATCGTTGGATAGGGGAATCCGAGTATCCAGCCAAAATTGTTCTGTCAATTTTTCCCATGTGGACTTATCGATGATGTCTTCAATTTCATTCCAGTTGATTGCTTCATAATAGGTTGCCATCTGATTTCGCTCCTAGTTCCTATTTTGGTAATAAATTTTCTGCAAGAAAATTTAGTCTGATGTTCACAACGAATATCATTCCACTAGAAATACTTAAAAAAGTGGAAGTGACATCCTAGTTCCTATTTTGGTAATAAATTTTCTGCAAGAAAATTTAGTCTGATATTCACAACGAATATCATTCCACTAGAAATACTTAAAAAAGTGGAAGTGACATCCTAGTTCCTATTTTGGTAATAAATTTTCTACAAGAAAATTTGTGTTGTCGTTTAGTTGCATCAAATGACACAGCTTTCGCATTGGTTGCTGCCGATTTCTTCTGCATCATCGGTAAATGTTCGTACATAATAAATAGACTTGATGCCTTTATTAAAGGCATAGTGACGCAAGATATTCAAATCCCGCGTGGTTTGTTTATTGGTTGTTTTCCATTCATACAAACCTTCAGGAATTTCTGAACGCATGAAAAGTGTCAGGCTCATTCCTTGGTCGATATGCTGTTGGGCAGTGGCATACACGTCAATTACTTTACGCATATCCATATCGTAAGCGGATTTGTAAAAAGGAATCGTGTCGTTGGACAAGTAAGCCGCTGGATAGTAAATTTTACCGATTTTCTTTTCTTGCCGTTCTTCAATCATTCGAGTAATTGGGTGCAGGCTAGCACTAGTATCGTTGATGTAAGAAATCGAGCCGTTTGGTGCGACTGCAAGCCGGTTTTGATGATACAAACCATCTTTTTTAACGGCTGCTTGTAATTTTTGCCAATCTTCTCCACCTGGTAAAAAGATATCTGCAAAGATTTCTTTGATTTTTTCTGATTTTGGTTGGAAGTTCCCCGTCGTGTATTTATCAAAGTAGCTGCCGTCTGCATAAGCGGATTTTTCAAAATTATGGAAAACGATTTGCCGTTCACGAGCGATGGCGTTGCTTTCAACTAAGGTCCAATAGTTCAACAGCATGAAATAAAGATCTGTGAATTCAAGGGATTCTGGTGAGCCGTATTCCATATGATGCTTTGCAAAGAACGTATGCAAGCCCATCCCGCCAAGACCAATCGTATGCGCTAAGTTATTGCCATGTTGGATCGATGGAACCACGTCAATATCTGAGGCATCTGTAACAAAAGTCAATGCTCGTGTCATGGTTCGGACAGATTTACCAAAATCAGGGCTTTCCATCAAGTTTACAATATTGGTTGAGCCAAGATTACAAGAAATATCCGTTCCCATCACTTCGTATTCTTGCTTGCCATTGATTAGTGAAGGTTGTTGTACTTGCAGGATCTCAGAACAAAGATTACTCATAATGATCTTACCGTCAATCGGGTTGGTTCGGTTGGCTGTATCGATATTTATCACATAAGGATAACCAGATTCTTGTTGTAATTTAGAAATTTCGTTTTCTAAATCACGGGCTTTGATTTTTGTTTTACGAATCTTGGGATTTGCTACCAATTTATCGTATTCTTTGGTGATGTCGACATAAGAAAAAGGCACGCCGTATTCTTTTTCAACGCTATAAGGGCTGAACAAATACATGTCTTCATTTTTTCGAGTCAGTTCATAAAATTTATCCGGTACGATGACTCCAAGAGACAAGGTTTTTACGCGGATTTTTTCATCGGCATTTTCTTTTTTTGCGGATAAAAAGCTGATGATATCTGGATGAAAAACATTCAGATAAACGACACCGGCACCTTGTCGTTGTCCCAATTGGTTGGAATAGCTGAAGCTGTCTTCGAATAATTTCATGACAGGCATCACACCGCTGGCAGCTCCTTCATACCCTTTGATGGGTGCGCCGGCTTCTCGTAAATTAGACAAGGTGATTCCAACGCCGCCGCCGATTCGTGACAGCTGCAAGGCAGAATTGATTCCACGCCCAATAGCATTCATATCATCGGTGATTTGGATTAAGAAACAAGAAACCAATTCTCCACGACGTTTCCGTCCAGCATTCAAGAAAGAAGGAGTCGCTGGTTGGTAACGCTGATGAATCATATCATCAGCTAATGCTAAAGCCAAAGCTTCGTCGCCATTGGCAAAATACAACGCATTGAACGCCACACGATCTTCATAGGATTCAAGATAAGCAGTACCATCATTGGTTTTTAGCGCATATTGAGAATAAAATTTGTAGGCTGCCATAAAGGATTTGAATTGAAAATTTTGCTCATCAAGAAATTGATACAATTTTTCAATGAAGGCATCGGAATAATTGGCTAGAAATTCTTTTTCCAAATAATCATTGACTACCAAGTAATCAATTTTTTCTTTAATAGAAGCAAATGTCTTAGTATTTGGTTCGACATTTTCAGCAAAAAAAGCAGCTAGTGCTTCTTTATCCTTGTTCAAAGGGATTTGTCCATCGACAGGTCGGTTGATTTCATTATTCAACTTGAAATAACTAACGTCGGAAATATTTTTTAAACTCATGGGAAGACCCTTCTTTCGTTCAAGTTTTTTAAGCGATAAAAAAGGATTTGCTGGCTTACAAGGCTGACAAATCCGAGGTTTACAAAGTTAGCGAAGAAAAAATCAAGACGCTAGTTGACGTAGTTGATCTGGTCGAAATCCGATGATTGGTTGTGCGTCGGAAGTTACGACGGGAACGCTCTGGAAGCCTTGTTCCTTTAATTGATCGATCATTTCTGGTTGTTCGTCGATATTCACTTCTTGAAAGGCAATATTGTTTTCCGTTAAAAAGCGTTTTGTCATTTTACATTGCATACAATTATTTTTTGAAAATACGGTAATAGTCATTACGCGCCCCTCCTTGTTCCTGTTTTGGGAAAAATTATTATAAACTAAGTATAAGTCAGGACAGAAAAAAGTCAACAAAGAAACACTACATCTTGTGTTTGTGAAATCGAAGGGTACTAAATTTTGTGTTTTTATACAAAAATGAATGTGCTGGAAATCTCACCGTTTCTTGATTAAGAAGAAAATAAACAGGAGGTTGTATAAATAAAACGAGTAAAAAAAAGCAAATAAATTTTTCTATGTGAAAGAGATAGCAATTTTCGAAATTGGATTGACTTTTTGGGGTAAAGAACGTACTCTTTAACTGAGAATAATTATCATTTGCGATTGTAAATAACTACACAAGAATGGAGCCGGCGGGATGAGAAAATTAAGTGAAGCGAAAACCCATAAAGTCTATCAGGTAAAAGAGATTCAGACGACGGCAGAAATTCAGCTTCATTTGAATCATCTTGGTTTGATTCCCGGTAGTAAAGTTGTCTTGCTGCAAACGGTAGGAGAAAACGGTATTGTTCTGCTGCACAATAGCCGCTTGGCATTGGATCAGCAAATTTTAGAAAAAATCATGATCGAGGAAGCCAAAGAAACCGGTGAGTGGGTGTCATTAGATCAATTGGCGATCGGAGATACAGCAACTGTTGTGGGTGTTCATGGTGAAGGAGCTGTCAAACGGCGGTTGATGGATATGGGCCTGACTAAAAATGTTCGAGTACAAGTTCGGAAACGGGCTCCTTTAGGTGATCCGATTGAAATTACCGTTCGCGGCTATGAATTGACTCTTCGAAAAAATGAAGCTGCCTATATCTTAGTAGAAAAGGAGCAGTAAAAATGCGAGAAACCTATCTAGCATTAGCAGGAAATCCGAACAGCGGAAAAACCAGTACCTTCAATCAATTGACAGGTGCAACCCAGTCTGTTGGGAATTGGCCCGGTGTAACAGTAGAACGCAAAGCCGGAAACTTACGAAAAAATAAAGAAGTTATCATTCAAGACCTTCCGGGAATCTATTCCCTTTCTCCATATACACCAGAAGAAATTGTGGCTCGGGATTATTTGTTGCAGGATCGTCCAGACGTCATCGTTAACATCATTGACGGCAGCAATTTAGAACGTAACCTTTATTTAACAACACAGCTTTTAGAAACCGGCATACCGGTGGTTGTAGGAGTTAATATGATGGATGTCGTGAAAAAAAGCGGCAAAAAAATCAATCTGGAAAAACTTGCCTACGGACTGCAAACCCCCGTTGTCGGAATGAGTGCGTTGAAAAAACAAGGTCTGGATGAATTAATTCATAAAAGCTTGCAGGCGGCAGAAATTTTTCCGCCAGAAATCCATTATCCGACGTATGATCCAAAATTGGAAGCCGCTTTGAGTGAAATCAATGATGTGTTAGGCAATACGGTACCGGAAAAACAGGCGCGTTGGTATGCTGTCAAATTATTCGAACAAGATCTGGTCGTTTGTCAACAAGTAAATTTGTCAAAAATTCAACAAAAAGAAATCAATGAAATCATAAAAATTACGGAGAAAATCTTTAACGATACCAGCGAAGCAATCCTAATCAATGAGCGCTATGAATTTATCGCCCGATTAGTGGCGTTGTGTGCAAACCAAGAAAGTAATTTTGTGGAGACCGTTAGTGATAAAATCGATCAAGTGGTAACGAACCGCTTTTTGGCTTTGCCTATTTTTGCTTTGATGATGTGGGGAATCTACTATCTGTCAATTCAAACCATCGGCACGATCGGTACAGACTGGATTAACGATGTGTTATTTGGTTCGGTGCTTCCTCAATGGGTGGAAAAAACGTTGGTGAGTTGGCAAGTTGCTGATTGGATGCAACAGTTGATTTTAAATGGAATTTTAGCAGGTGTTGGCGCAGTTTTAGGGTTTCTACCGCAAATCATCGTCTTGTTTTTCTGTTTGTCATTGTTAGAGGACTGCGGCTACATGGCGCGCATTGCCTTCGTCATGGATCGCCTGTTTCGAAAATTTGGTTTATCGGGAAAGTCATTTATTCCTATGCTGATTGCGACTGGATGCGGTGTGCCGGGAGTAATGGCCAGCCGTACTATTGAAAATGAAAAAGATCGGCGGTTGACGGTTATGGTGACGACCTTCATGCCTTGCTCGGCAAAGCTACCAATCATTGCCCTGATCGCAGGAGCTTTCTTTCCTCACAGTAGTTGGGTAGCACCTTCTGCATATTTCTTAGGAATTACCGCCATCGTTTTGTCTGGGATTGCTTTGAAAAAAACACGGTTGTTTTCTAGTGATCCGGCACCCTTTATTATGGAACTGCCGGCGTATCATTTGCCGCAGATGCACAATGTTTTTCATCAAACGACTGACCGTGCATGGGCATTTGTTAAAAAAGCCGGTACGATTATCTTTGTTTCCAGTATCGTCATTTGGTTTGCTTCAAATTATAATTTTTTGCTGCAACCAGTGGCAGAAAATCAAAGTATTCTTGCACAATTGGGGCGTCTGATTGCGCCACTATTCGCACCATTGGGATGGGGGCAATGGCAAGGGACCGTTGCAACACTGACAGGATTGGTCGCAAAAGAAAATGTTATTGGCACCTTTGGCGTACTATACGGCCATTTATCGGAAATCTCTGAAAACGGCACGGAAATTTGGGGACAAATGCAAATGAACTTTACACCTGCTGCTGCGTATTCATTTTTAGCATTTAATTTACTGTGTGCACCGTGTTTTGCGGCAATCGGTGCTATTCATCGGGAAATGGCAAGCTTGAAATGGACATGGTTGGCAATCGGTTATCAATGTGGGTTAGCTTATGGCGTCAGTTTTCTATTGTATCAATTTGGTCACGTATTTTTTGAAGGCGGTGCATGGACGATGGGGACGTTTTTGGCAGTTGTCATCGCCGGAGGAATGCTGTTTGCCATTCTTCGTAAACCAAAAGAACAAAAACTGCCATTTGTGCAGATTGTAAAAGGAAGTGAAAGATGATGGCGACTTTTTTGTTGAGTGTTCTGATTTTTGGTAGTGCCGGCTGGATCGTTTATCGTCAGAAAAAAAGTGGTGGCAGCTGCAAAGACTGCACGTCAAGTTGTCCGGTTAAACAAGAACAAGTGAAATAAAAAAAGCGAAGTTTCCCAAAAGGAGACTTCGTTTTTTTTCATAATAAATTCTTTAGTCCAGTAACTGGGCACCTACACCCAATAAGCCTGGACCAGTATGCACAACGAGCGCAGGAGAGATTTCACCAAAGTAAAATTCTTTTACCCAAGGAAAATCCTGTTGCAATTGTTTTTTGACAGCTAATGCTTCTTCATAAGCACCGCCATGAGCAACAGCAAGTCGGACATTTTTATGTTCACCGACAAATTTATGAATCAAGGCAATCGTTTTTTCTAAACTTTTTTTGCGTCCACGTGCTTTGGCAACGGTGTAGTAGACACCTTCGTCATTGCAAGAGATGATGGGATTTAATTTTAAAGCAGTTCCTAAAAGGGAAGCGACCAAACCGATTCGTCCACCTTTTTGTAGATATTCAAGTGTCGCCACATTAAAATAAACAGTATTTTTGCTGACCTCTGCTTCTAGTTTAGAGATTATTTCCTTGAAGGATAACTCGGCTTCCAGCAGTTCATTGGCACGAATCGCCTGAAGACCGGCAGCAATCCCAATATTTTTAGTATCTAAGACGTAGACTTCTAATCCATCATACTGTTCACCTAAAAGCCGCACGATGTTATGGGTGCCGCTTAAACCTGCAGAGATTGTCACGCCCAAAACTTTTTCGTAGCCATCCGCTTTGATTTGATCAAAAATTTGATTGATGGCATCTCCGGATGGTAATGAGGTGCTGGGGATTTCTTGCGGAAGCCGTTGGTAAATTTCTTCTGCGCTGATTTCAACTTTATCGATGTATTCACGATCGCTATAAATGATTTTTAAAGGAATCATGTACATATGATTTTCCAACATGATTTCTGCGGGAACATCGGTACCTGAATCCACTAAAAGAGCAATTTTTTCTTTATTCATGAGGTGCCTCCTTCAAATAGGTTGTTTCTAATGCAATTGTTTTTTCTGCGAGCATTTTCATGGCAAAGGCGGAAGTAGCCGCCCGAACGGCAATGAATTCAACAGCTGTTTCTGTAGATTCATTGTAATTTTGGCTTTGGGCATGGGCGCCGATACGATAGATCGCTTGTTCTTGTTCTTGGCAAAAAATATTGTAGGCTTCTTGAATGCCGCTAGTTTTTCCTTGGAAAATGATCCCATCTTTGATTTCAGGAATCGTCAGGATTTGTTTAAGCATGGTGATTGCTATTAAAAAAGCGACATGCTTTCGGGTATAGCGTTTTTTTTGTGGTGCTGGGATCAGACCGAGTTTTACATAATTGTTAACCATCGAAGGGGTCAACAAGGTGTGTTTTTCTGGTTGAATGACTTGGGAAAGGTATTGATCAATCAACTGAATCACTTGATCCATATACAAATTAAAATCAGGCAATGCTTCCCAACGAGGCAAGTGAAATTTTTCCAATTCCGATCCCCAACTAGCCAAATCGGTTTTAATCGTGTTCATTGTATCAGCTCCGTTTGTTAAAATTATCTAATGGAAGTTATTTATAAGTTTATCTAGTTTTCGAAACTAGATAAATGATAACATACGCAGGAAGGATTGAAAAGACTTGGACAACTTATTGGGGGAAATTTTAATTAATTCACGTAGGTTAAGGTTCGGTTAAGCAAAGCAGGGTATTCTTTATCCATACCCAATAACCCAAACTTTTCTTTTCATTTTCTCCCTAACCAGTCGTTTCCTGCGACTGGTTTTTTTTGTATAAAAATAGTGCAGCCGAATTCTGCCGCACTAGTTGGTTGAAAATTTTGGTTATGAAAATATTTTCTTAGGTGTGAATGCCACAATCTGTATTTTACTTACATCAATAAGTAAGTATTGTAGTGTCAAAAAAGCGCTCTTGAAATTCTACGAGTGCTTGGATTTGTTCCTTGCTGTATTTGTTTAACTCTTTACAAACGACCAACTTATCTTCGGTGTCATTGAGTCGTTCTATTATTGCTACAACATATCCCTCGTATACCTCCAATGGTTCGAATTCTCCGATAATATAGGCATCGATTTCTTCTCCGTCACCCGAAAGCGTATCAGGAATAAAACCGTAATTTAAAGGATAGATAAAATTATGCTCTGGATGTTTAGATCCTAGAGGTCGATCCATTTTTACTGTCACTTTCTTTCCCAAATACGACGACATACGACTACCTCCCTAGTAATATAATTTAGAAAAAAGGATACTCACTACAAGCGATAGCTATTCTTTTAAATGGTTTTACAGCTTTTCTTTTTCGGATAAAAATTTTTCTAGCTCTGATTCGATATCGACATCTAATCGGTTTGATAGTTCAATTAACCACCAGATAGTTTCAGCTAATTTATGTTCCAAATTATAGGGTGTTTCATCATAGTATCTGCCAAATTTTGTCATAACCAACCGGTTTAAGTTTCCGATATCGTTTGAAAGTGCTAGTAAATCTTCTTCGACAGTCCATGGACGATCATGGTTTTTTACTTCTAATTCGTGGTAACGTTCTCTTATTTTATTGCTTCGTTCAATTAGTTCTTTTACATCCATTTTAAATTCTCCTTTGTTCATTTAGCTGATTTTAGATTGCTCATGCTATTTAAACTAGTTTCTTTTATCCTATCAGTAAATTCTTTTTTTGTATGTAGAGAGCTTTAAATTAGATTTTTTACAAGATAATAATGAAAGAGTAGTGTTGAAATAAGCAGGAAAAAAGCGAGACATTTCCTATGTTTTTCCCACCTTAAATGGTATAATCTAGCTGATTAATCCTGATATGTAGTGAACGATGGAATTTCTTCTTGGGCATGATTATTTTAAGATAGTTAAAAAATATAACCATGGTAAAAAAGAAAGGCTGATTTCATATGAATAGTTCTGGGAAAAAGGGTAGTGTCGTTTATAGTCAGCAATTTAGGGATAATTCTTGGACATTGAGTCTTTTGACCAATGACTTGAAGTCTTTTTTTGAAAATGATCAGAGAGTTTCGGCATTGATCAATATTGATGGATGCTCCTATCCAATCAGTTCTTTTAAACATTTTGCAATGACTACCAACTGCACCATTATGATTAAAGACGGATATATTGACATTGTACAGAACGGGAGAATTGTCGGTGTATTTTTAAAAAGGACGAATAAAGTTCTTTACAGATTAAATATGAAAAGAATCATGAGTCTGGATTTTCTTATTGGCAAATCGAGTGATTATATCGAAGAACCGGGAATTGGGTTTTATCTCAATATTTGTATGGCGGATGGTAAAATTTACAGATTCTTCATACTAGGATTAAATGCGGCGATATTACTTTATACCAGTAACTATCTAAAGAAAACGAAGATAAATGTGAATGATGCGTTAATTCCCTTCTTGTCTAAAGAACACATGGATTCAATTAATGCGGAGGTTTATCAAGTAATTGAAGATATTCCTGCAATGACAAAGATTAGCAAGGTTTAAAATAGAAGAAAAAAACCACTCTGATTTTTCAGAGTGGTTTTTAGGTCAACAGAAATAATCAATAAAAAAAGAGGATAGCACAAACGTCTTCAAAATGCTTTCGCACCGGCGTTTGTCTATCCATGGGTTTGGCACCCAATGGGCTGTGGGGGGCTCGAACCCACGACCCGCTGATTAAGAGTCAGCTGCTCTACCAACTGAGCTAACAGCCCATCTGTTTAACACTTAGATATTTTAGCATTGCCAATTCGTAAAAGCAAGGCATTTTAAATAAAAAATTTTTTGTCTTTAAGCTTCAGTTAAGTCAACGAGGGTATATTCTATTCATACCCAATAACCCAAACTTTTCTTTTCATTTTCTTCCCTTGACCAGTCACTCATCTGTGGCTGGTTTTTCTTTTTCCCCAACTTTTAAGTTATAATAGATAGAGAAGGAACTTTATAGCAAGAAAAAAGAAGAGAATCAGAATAGGTCCGTTTCTTAGGAAAATGGTAAATAACGGATGTATTAATGAAAACCCATTGAAAATAAGGTATAATGAGTAAGACAAAAAAGATCGAGAGGTGACTTTTTGTGAAAAAAATATTAGTTGTTGACGATGAAAAGCCAATTTCAGATATCGTCAAGTTCAATCTCACAAAAGAAGGATACGAGGTCTATACTGCCTATGACGGCGAAGAGGCTTTAGAACAAGTAAAAGAAGTAGAACCAGATTTAATTTTGCTGGATTTGATGTTGCCAAAAATCGATGGCTTGGAAGTTGCTCGTGAAGTTCGAAAAAATTATGATATGCCGATCATCATGGTGACGGCAAAAGATTCAGAAATCGATAAAGTTTTGGGACTTGAATTAGGGGCAGACGATTATGTAACCAAACCATTTTCAAATCGTGAATTGGTTGCCCGAGTAAAAGCAAATCTGCGTCGAGGCTCCTCTGCGGCAAAAGAAGCCGAGGAAGCACCAAATTCTGATTTGACTATCGGAGATTTAACGATTCATCCAGATGCTTATATGGTGACAAAAAATGGAGAAGCCATTGAATTGACACACCGAGAATTCGAATTGCTGCATTATCTTGCCAAACATATCGGTCAAGTGATGACACGAGAACATTTGCTGCAAACGGTTTGGGGCTATGATTATTTTGGGGATGTACGGACAGTAGACGTAACGGTTCGCCGATTACGGGAAAAAATCGAAGACAGACCCAGCTATCCTAATTACCTAGTTACTCGCCGCGGAGTTGGTTATTATTTAAGAAGCCCGGAACAGGAGTAGACAATTTATGAAGAAAAAAGTTCGCTTTTTTCAATCAGTGAACTTTAAAATCGCCCTCGCATTTATCTTGATTTTGTTAATTTCAATCGAGATTATCGGGGCGTATTTTATTCGCGGATTGGAAAACTCAACGATCGATAATTTTACGAAGAATATGAATCAGCAGGTTTCCAGCCTTGCCGGAACGGTTGGTTCGGAGTTGAGTAAAAAAGATGCTTCTGATACCACAGTGGCAGACGCTACAATCCAACGTATTTTGGACAATACAATGTCTTCTGACATGATCGAAATGCGGGTGGTGGATGAAAAAGGAATTGTCCGTGCGACGACTAATGCTGCCGACAAAAGTACGATTGGCAAAAAAAATGATTACCAAGATACCACCGATTTTACTGCCAAACGGGCGATTGATGAAGCCACAGGAAAAAGAGTGTACATTATTGTACAACCGATTCAGTCACCCACGGGGGATGCTGCAATCGGCGTTTTGTACGTGAAAAGTGATATAGAAAAAAAATATCAGGAAATTTATGATACAGCATTGATTTTTGTCACGGCTTCGTTGATTGCTGCGGCAATTTCAATGATTGTTGCGGTATTGGTCTCTCGCTCGATTACGCAGCCAATCGGTGAAATGCGAGAGCAAGCGTTGCGGATTGCCCGGGGAGATTATAGTCGAAAAGTTGCTGTTCATGGAAAAGATGAATTAGGACAATTGGCTGAAACCTTCAATCAGCTGGCTGAGCGGATTGAAGAAACACAGGATGCAATGGAGTCGGAACGTAACCGATTAGACAGTGTGTTGTCTCACATGACGGATGGTGTAATTGCCGCAGATCGTCGGGGAAAAATTATTACGATCAACGAGATGGCATTGATGCTTTTAAATGTTCAAAGCGAAGATGTGATTGGTCAATCAATGCTGGAATTATTGGATATTGAAGAAGAATATACTTTGCGAAAAATCCTTGAAAATCCTGACGAAATTTTGATTGAACGAGAAACCGCTGATCGGGGTACGATTATTTTGCGCACCGATTTTTCGATGATTCGTCGAGAATCAGGGTTTATTAGTGGTTTAGTTGCTGTAATGCATGATGTAACGGAGCAAGAAAAAACGGAGCAGGAACGTCGAGAATTTGTTTCTAATGTTTCCCACGAATTGCGGACACCGCTGACCAGCATGCGCAGTTACATTGAAGCTTTGAGTGAAGGCGCGTGGAAAGATGAAGAAATCGCTCCTAATTTTCTTAAAGTAACCTTGGATGAAACCGATCGGATGATCCGGATGATCAATGATTTGCTGAGTTTGTCTCGCATGGATAGTGGCAATGCCCAGCTACAATTGGAATATGTGAATTTCAATGAATTGCTGAGTTTTGTGTTGGATCGTTTTGACATGATGGTAACGAATCAAGAGAAAAAATACGTGATTCAACGGGAATTTACACAACGAGAATTATGGGTGGAAATTGATCCGGATAAAATGATCCAAGTGATCGACAATATCATGAATAATGCCATCAAATATTCTCCAGATGGTGGAATCATTAAAGTTCGTCTAGTAGAAACCCACAACAACATCATGTTAAGTATCAGTGACCAAGGATTGGGAATTCCGAAAAAAGATCTGTTTCGTGTCTTTGACCGTTTTTACCGTGTGGATAAAGCACGGGCCCGCCGACAAGGGGGGACTGGTCTGGGATTAGCTATTTCGCGTGAAGTGATGAAAGCGCATGGTGGCGCTATTTGGGCGGATAGTAAGGAAGGAAAAGGCTCGACATTTTACATTACGTTACCGTATGAACCGTATGAGGGGGACTGGTGGGAATGAAATTATCTGAAAAATTTATTCGTCTCGGTCTGATTTTGCTGATTGCGTTGAGTTTGTACTTTTCTTATGTGATTTGGCTGAGTCCTTCCAATCGAACGGTTCACGAACAAACCATGAATCAAGTTATCGCCACACAAAACTATCGCAAGGCTTCGGATGTATTTATGCCCTTGAGTGTTTCTTGGATCGATGGAGAAGACATTCAGCAAACGACATCAGAAACCTTGATTTCTGAACTACAACCGCTGATTACTTCTGCAAAGATTGAAAAATTAGCGACTACTACCTATGATAGTTTTGATGAATTTCAAGAACAGGCGGATATTCAACGGGGAATTGAGCTGGATTATGTCGGTCCGTTTTCTCTGCAGGAATATCTCACGATGTTTGATTTAAACAGCAGTGAAAAAAGTGCAGATGGGTATTTTACGAAAGTGCAGCTTGATTTTGAACAAAAGGAAATTCGCTTCATCAATGTGAAACGGTATCAAATCACGAAAGCGGCGATGGCGTTTGATCAAACCGATTTTCAAGAGGTACTTGAACAAGCGAAAACAACTTGGACAGCGATGACAAAGGAAAATCGTCTGCAAAATCTGCAGTTTAATTTAAAAGAACCGGTGAAAATGAAGATGTACAGCTATATCTCTTCTTCACAGGCCTATACTGTTTTTCGCGATGCCTTTTTTAAGGACGCTGCAGATGTAAAAAGTAATGAGGACAGTCAAGATGTCGTATTGTATGACGGTTCGGAAAATATGACGATTCAGCAGGAACAACAATTAGTGGATTTTCGTGGAGAATTGTTGCCGGATGAAGACAGCACGGATATTTATTCCCAAAGCTTTCATTTTATCAGCCGATTAGGAACTAATTTAGGTAATGTCCGCTTTTTTGACCGCAGTAAGGATACGGCAAATTATCGAATTTTTGTGGAAGGCTTTCCGGTGTTTAGTGAAGATATTCGCGGAGAGATCAATTTGACGATCTCTGAAGATAAGAGCGGCGATGGATTGCCGGTGCATATTCAGACTAGTTTGAATACGATTCAAGTGCCGATTCCTTCAGAAGAAGAAATCGAATTGGCAAATAATGAAACGATCATTGATCAGATTCTTGCTGCTGGGGGCAATCGGGAACAAATCCGCTCTATGATCATTGGTTATCAATGGCAGGATATCAAGGATACAAATGGCGTGGTAGATCTGGTACCAACCTGGTACATCAAATACGATGAAACTTGGTATCCTTATAAAAAATTAGTGACCCAATTAAGTGAAACGGAGGCGGAGTAATTGGATTTTAAGAAAATCGAATGGATCTTTTTTCTCGCGTTTCTGGGTTTAAATATTTTCCTTTTCAGTCTCTATCATGATGCTCAAAGTGATGAAAACAATGTCTCTATGTCTAACCAAAAAATCGATATTGAACAGCGATTAGCTTCGGATAAAATAAAATATAGCGGCGAATTATCAAATGAAAAGCTTGAAGGCTATTATTTGAGTGGTGAGCAAACGGATTTGGCACAAATATTGGAAGAGGATGCGGGGAATCAGTCGTTGCAAAATGGAACGACGGTCGAGGACGATGAGTTGACACATGTTACTAGTGAGAACTATTATATCAGCGATGACAAGAAAACCGAATCCGCACTGAAAAACTTTTTAAGTAAAGAAAGTCAGATTCTATTTGGAACCGAGTACGAGTATCTGCCAAATTATTCCCTGACAGATGAGGAATACCCAGAAGTCGTGGCAGCACAAACTTTTGAAACGATTCCCTTCAACGATCCTACAAGTCGTGTAACGATTTCGCTGGAGAAAGTGGATGATTTGTTAAAAATTGCCCGATACACTCAGACACACCTTTCACAAATTGAAAAGTTACGGGAAAAGATGACCTTGTATACAGAAAAAGATGCAATAAATACGCTGTATATCAATAATAAAATTCCCAGCAAATCACGAATTGTTTGGCGGCAACTGGCCTATACGCGAATTTTGAAGGTACGGGAAAAAAATGTGTACGTGCCAGCTTGGTTTGTTGCGATAAAAACCGGTGATGATTTGGTTCAAGTAGAAATGGTGAATGCCTTTAGTAACCGCATCATCACAAATAATACATTGCAGAAGGTAGAAAATTCTTAAAAAGCTATGTATAATGGAGCAAGTTGTTAAAGAGAGGGAGTCAGCCGCATGTCAGAAAGTAGTGCTTTTCAAATCAGTATTTTAGCCAGCGGCAGTTCTGGTAATTCACTGTATATTGAAAGCAATCAAAAAAAAATATTAGTCGATGCTGGTCTGAGCGGGAAAAAAATCACTTCGTTACTCGCTGAAGTGGGAAAAAAACCGGAAGATTTAGACGCGTTGCTAGTGACTCATGAGCACCGTGACCATATTCACGGAGTTGGAGTCATGGCTCGAAAATATAAGTTAGATGTTTATGCCAATGAACAAACTTGGCAAGCAATGGACGGGATGATTGGGAATATTGCAACAGAACAAAAGCATATCTTTGAAATGGGCAAAGTGTTGACCTTTGGGGATATGGATATTGAAAGTTTTGGGGTTTCTCACGATGCCGCAGCACCCCAATTTTACCGTTTTTATAAAGATGGTCGGTCCTTTGTGATGCTAACGGATACCGGCTATTGCAGCGATCATGTTCGTGGAATCATCCGTGATGCAGATGCTTATCTGGTTGAAAGCAACCATGATTTAGAAATGCTACGGATGGGGCCTTATCCTTGGAGTTTGAAGCAGCGAATACTTGGTGATCGTGGACATTTGTCCAATGAAGATGGGGCGTTGGTGATGACCGATATTATTGGTGATCACACAAAGCGAATCTATCTAGGTCATTTAAGTAAAGAAAACAATATCAAAGAATTGGCACATATGACGATGGAAACCACACTCAAGGAACATGATTTAGGTGTCGGAGAAATCTTTGAAGTCTATGATACAGATCCAGATAAAGCAACGGATTTATTTGCCGTATAAAAAAAGCACTGAAATTTAAAAATTTCAGTGCTTTTTTTTTTGCGCTTATCGGCTAACAACGCTGATATGCTCTTTCACGTGTTGTTGATTTTCTATTTCATCTAACAAAGCGATCGCGTAATCCGCCATGCTGATTTCACTTTTTCCGGCTGCATTTTTAATCAGGCGATCATCATTCAATTGGTAGGTGCCGGTACGTTGACCATCTGGGTTAAAAAAGGCGGCTGGGCTGAGATACGTCCAGTTAACTTTTGTATCCTTCTTCAATTCCAATAATGCAAGGTACATGTTGTGGGCAGTTGGATAAAAAGGCGCATCCGTTGGTACACCATCAATCATGCGTTGTGTTTTTTCTTCATCGATAAACAAAGAAGAAGCCCCACCAACGACTAGTAGACGCGTGGTAGTAGGTGCCAAAATACTTAACAGGTGATTGATACTGGTTTGATGCAGTTCTTCTTTGCCTTGAGGTGCATTGAAGGCATCCACAACGACATCAAATTTTTGTAAATCTTCCGTGGTTAAATCAAATAAATTTTTTTGTAGATAAGGAATCCTAGTAGCGAGTTTTTCTGGATGACGTACGATTGCTGTAACTTCTATTCCACGGTTTACTGCTTCTTGTAAAATAAATGAACCGGCATGACCGGTTGCGCCGATAATTGCGATTTTCATGGTTATTCCTCCTAAAAATATGGTAACCTTATTCTAGATGTAGAAAATTCACACGTCAAAAGTTACGTTTCGTAGAAAAGATATTGAGGGGAAAAGCCAATGTTTGATTCAGAAAAAGTTCAGTTTTTAAACGATCTGGAAATAGTTGTCTACAATTACATTAACGCGAATCTTTCTAAAATTAAGGATTTAACGATTAGAGAACTTGCAGACAGTTGTCACGTTTCTACCTCGACAATTTTGCGAACCTTGAACAAGTTGGGCTACGATGGATATGCAGAATTTAAATACGTTCAAAAAAAGCAGATCATTGCACAAGCGAATCAGTCCTTTGATTCGTTTTATGATGCAAATGTGCAGGTAGATACTTTTTTGAAAAAAGTAAATAATGACAGCTACCGTCGAGTTTTAGAACCGGCGATTCAGCTTATCGTCGATGCCCGTCATGTCGCTTTTTCAGGAATCGGGACAAGCGGTTTGTTAGGCGCTTATGGCAGTCGTTATTTTTCAAATGTCGGAATCAATGCTTACAGTATTGCTGATCCTTTTGCACCTGTGCCACCTAGGGGCTTAGAGAACACGCTGGCAATCATTTTATCAGTATCTGGTGAAACGACTGAAATGATTGAACAAACAACAGATTTTAAGCGTTATGGTGCCAAGGTTTTGAGTATTACGAATAATGAAAAATCGACAATCGCCAAACTGTCTGATCATAATATTTCTTATTATATGCCGGATGTAGGGAGTCCCAACGAAAAATATTTGAACTTAACGACCCAGGTTCCAGTCGTCGCATTGATTGAAATTTTAGCACAGCAAGTTTTTAGAAGATATTTGGGTGAAAACAAATAGGAAAAGCTCCTATTTGTTTTTTTCTTTGGAACTTGTTTTTTCTAGTAGGAAAACGGTTTATTTGTTCAGAAAAAGCCAGTATGATGATTATGCAAGCGTATTCAACCCGAAGGTGGCCACCGTAAGAGTACGTGAATGATAAAAAGGAGAGATAAAGATGAATCAATGGATTAATGAAAAACTTTTACCCCCCGTTTTAAAATTTGTGAATACAAAAGCGATTACTGCACTTCGTAATGGGATGCTTTATACCATGCCTTTTTCAATTGTTGGCTCTATTTTTCTATTATTAGCAAATTTCCCGATTAAAGCTGTTTCTGATTTTGTTAATGACAGTGGGTTAGCTGTTTATTTTAATCAAGCTTATGGGGCTTCATTTGCAATCATGTCCTTTTTTGCTGTGATGGGTATTGCTTATTCATATGTAAAAGGAGAAGATTTTGAAGGACTTCCTGCTGGAATGATTGCTCTTGTCATTTTCTTGCTGACGATGAATGCTTCTGCAACAGATGCTGAATCTGGTATCACGATTGGAAATGTCATTGATAAAACATGGACTGGCGGTCAAGGAATGATCAGTGCCATTTTGGTTGGTTTATTTGTCGGTTGGGGCTATACTTGGTTTTTGAAACGGGATATCCGGATCAAATTGCCTGAACAGGTTCCTACAAATGTTGCCAATTCTTTTACAGCGCTGATCCCGGCTGCTGTATTGACCACTGTTGCACTGCTTGTTTACGTCTTCTTTGATAAAGTTTTCAAAACGACATTGGTAGAATGGATTTATAAAGTGATTCAAAGTCCAATGCAAGGTGTAACGGATTCATTGGGTGGAGCATTGATGTTAGGTTTCTTAGTGCCGTTTCTTTGGTTCTTTGGTGTTCACGGTTCAACGATTGTCGGAGGAATCATGGGACCGATTTTACAAGCCAATTCTTTAGCGAACACGGATATTCTTGATTCTGGAAAAGAATTGACGATTGCAAATGGTGGTCATATCGTAACGCAACAATTTTTGGATCAGTTTATGACGGTAACTGGTGCCGGAATGACGATTGGGATTGTTATGTTTATGCTTGTTTTCTCACGATCGGCACAATTTAAGCAATTAGGGAAACTTTCTTTGATTCCCGCAGTCTTTAATATTAATGAACCAATTATTTTTGCTACACCAGTTGTAATGAACCCCATCATGGCAATTCCATTTATTTTAACGCCGGTTGTTTCAGGATTGATTACTTACTTTGCGCTTTATACGGGAATCGTACCGCTATTTACGGCTGTTCAAGTACCTTGGACAACCCCACCAATTATTTCAGGTTTTCTAGTGGGTGGTTGGCAAGCAGCAATTTTACAAACAGTCGTTCTAACAATCGGATTTTTCATTTATTTACCATTTGTTAAGAAAGTAGATAGTTTGAACTATGCGCAGGAACAAGGGGAAACCTTAGCAGAAATCGAAAAACAACTTGAAACAGAAGTAGACGAAAAAGCGCCTGCTTAGAAATAGAATGTGAGGATGACAATGAGTATATTAAAAGAAAATTTTTTGTGGGGCGGTGCAGTTGCTGCTCATCAACTTGAGGGGGGCTGGCAAGAAGGTGGTAAAGGTGTCAGCGTGGCTGATGTGATGACTGCCGGAGCAAACAATGTGCCAAGAAAGATTACCGACGGCGTTTTAGCCTCAGAAAATTATCCAAACCATGAAGCGATTGATTTTTATCATCGATACAAAGAAGATGTAAAGCTTTTTGCGGAATTAGGATTAAATTGCTTTCGTACTTCTATTGCTTGGACTCGGATTTTTCCTAATGGAGATGAAACGGAGCCAAACGAAGCGGGTTTGCAGTTTTATGATGATTTATTCGACGAGTGTTTGAAATATGGCATTGAACCTGTGATTACCTTGTCTCATTTTGAAATGCCTTATCATTTAGTCACAGAATATGGTGGTTGGCGAAATCGTAAAGTAATAGACTTCTTTGTCCATTTTGCGGAAACCTGTTTTAAGCGATATAAGAATAAAGTAACCTATTGGATGACCTTTAATGAAATAAATAACCAAACGAATTACCAAGAAGATTTTGCACCATTTACAAATTCGGGCTTAAAATTTTCTTCAGCAGATGATCGTGAAGCATTGATGTATCAAGCAGCTCATTATGAATTAGTCGCCAGTGCCCGAGCTGTTGAAATTGGACACAAGATCAATAGCAATTTTCAAATTGGTTGCATGATTGCGATGTGTCCAATCTATCCCTACTCCTGCAAACCAGAAGATATGATGGCCGCAACTGTTGCAATGCAACGACGTTATTGGTTTACCGATGTGCATTGTAGAGGAAGATATCCAAGTTATATTAAAACTTATTTTGAACGAAAACAATTTAATCTAGACATTACTGAAGAAGATTTAGAATTACTAAAACGTGGGTGTGTCGATTATATTGGTTTTAGTTACTATATGTCTTTCACCGTAAAAGACAATGAAAAATCACCTCAATATGATTATGACGAGAAAAATGATCTTGTAAAGAATCCATATGTGCCTGCATCTGAGTGGGGATGGCAGATTGATCCGGTTGGGTTGCGGTACTCTATGAACTGGTTCAATGAGCGTTATGATTTGCCACTTTTCATCGTTGAAAATGGTTTTGGTGCGGTGGATGAAGTAAAAGAAGACGGCACGATTAATGATCCTTATAGAATCAGTTATTTGAAGGCGCATATTCAATCAATGAAAGAGGCTGTGGAATATGACGGGATTGATTTGATTGGGTACACACCATGGGGCTTCATCGATTTAGTATCTGCCGGAACAGGAGAAATGAAAAAACGTTATGGCTTTATCTATGTGGATAAAAACAATGACGGCAGCGGAACATTATCGCGAAGTAAAAAAAGCTCCTTTGATTGGTACAAAAAAGTAATTGCAACAAATGGTGAAAGTCTCTAGATTAATTTTAGAATGACATAAAAATATCCCTTTTCCCGCTCTGTAAGAACGAAGAAAAGGGATATTTTGCTTTCTATTTTTTTAAACCAAACTTTATTTTTGAATCGTTACGGCGAGCTGAACAAGTACCACCAAAGCATTCATTCCAACATGAGTAATGATCGAAGTCCAAATTTTTCCGGTATGTGCGTACAGCCAAGCAAAAAAACTACCTAGCAGGAAATAAACCAGCAAATGGCCATCGTTATGAGCAAAGGCAAACGCTAAGGAACTGACCACCACACCGATCCAAAAAGAAAAGTGCTTAGAGACAAAGCCTAAGATTGCCCGGCGAAAAACGAATTCTTCCATGATTGGTCCGCCAATCGTCACGGCAATAGCAAAAATAGGTCGTTGGATGATGATACTAATAATGTTTTGCGTATTTTCTGAAGGAGTGGTTTGTCCAAACATTCCTTCAATGGATGTAGCGACAGCTTGCAATAACAGAGCAATAAAAATTCCGCCGAGTCCCCAAAGTAAAATGGCAAGTTTTGAAGAGACTTTTTTTTCATGAAGAAGGGGTTCTGTTTGTTTTTGGTAAAGAAAAATCATCAGCAAAGCGCCGGTAAGATAGGTCACCGTAGTCGCTAGAATCGCCTGATCCGGTGTAGGAAAAAAAGCGGGAATAAAGAAAGCCAGACCATAACAGAAAATCGTAAAAAAAGTGTATTTATTTAATGACATAGAATTCTCCCTCTTAGTAAAGTAATAAGTTGTGTCAGATAATTATTCATTATTATAACGTAAGGAGATAGAGGAAACAATGAAACTCCCTTTAAAGGAGAAAGCGCTAAAAAGTAGACAAAAAAACTTGCAATGTTCAAACAAAATGAGTAATATAAATCTTGTAGGTTAGCACTCGATAATCGAGAGTGCTAATCAAAGATTAAGTATAGATTTAATGGAGGGATTTATCGTGTTAAAACCATTAGGCGATCGTGTTATCATTGAAGTCGCAAAAGAGGAAGAAAAAACAGTTGGCGGGATCGTATTAGCATCCGCTGCTAAAGAAAAACCACAAACCGGTGCTGTTGTTGCGGTTGGTGAAGGACGTACGTTAGATAACGGCGAAAAAGATCCTGTGTCCGTAAAAGTCGGCGACCAAGTCATGTTTGAAAAATATGCTGGTACTGAAGTAAAATTTGAAGGCAAAGAATATTTGATTGTGGCAGGAAAAGATATTATCGCAATCGTAGAATAAAAAAACTTGAGGTGAAATAAAAATGGCAAAAGATATCAAATTCTCAGAAGACGCTCGTGCAGCAATGCTTCGCGGGGTAGATAAATTAGCAAATACAGTAAAAGTGACCTTAGGACCAAAAGGACGGAATGTTGTTTTAGAAAAATCTTACGGTTCACCATTGATTACAAATGATGGCGTGACGATCGCCAAAGAAATCGAATTGGAAGATCATTTCGAAAATATGGGTGCAAAATTAGTTTCTGAAGTTGCTTCAAAAACCAACGACATCGCTGGTGACGGAACAACTACTGCTACTGTGTTGACGCAAGCAATCGTTCGTGAAGGATTGAAAAACGTTACTGCCGGTGCTAATCCTTTAGGCATTCGACGTGGGATTGAATTGGCAACAAAAGCAGCAGTTGAAGAATTGCACAGTATTTCTGCCATCGTTGATTCAAAAGAAGCCATCGCACAAGTAGGTGCTGTTTCTTCTGGCAGTGAATTAGTTGGTAACTACATTGCAGATGCGATGGAAAAAGTTGGCAACGACGGTGTCATTACTATTGAAGAATCAAAAGGAATCGAAACAGAATTAGATGTTGTTGAAGGAATGCAGTTTGATCGCGGCTACCTTTCTCAATACATGGTAACGGACAACGATAAAATGGAAGCTGTTTTGGATAATCCTTACATTTTGATTACAGATAAAAAAATCTCAAACATTCAAGATGTATTACCATTGTTAGAACAAATCCTACAACAATCAAAACCATTGTTGATTATTGCCGATGATGTAGACGGTGAAGCTTTACCAACCTTGGTCTTGAACAAAATTCGTGGAACCTTTAATGTAGTTGCTGTAAAAGCACCAGGTTTTGGGGACCGCCGTAAAGCAATGTTAGAAGATATCGCTGTTTTAACTGGTGGAACAGTAATTACGGAAGATCTTGGTCTTGAATTGAAAGATGCAACAATCGAAAATCTTGGTCAAGCAAGCAAAGTTGTTGTAGACAAAGACAATACAACAATCGTTGAAGGTGCCGGTGGAAAAGATGCCGTAGCTTCTCGAGTACAATTAATCAAAAATCAAATTGCTGACACGACATCAGATTTTGATCGTGAAAAATTACAAGAACGCTTGGCTAAATTAGCTGGCGGTGTAGCAGTTATTAAAGTTGGTGCGCCAACTGAAACAGAATTAAAAGAAATGAAATTGCGAATTGAAGATGCATTAAATGCAACTCGTGCTGCAGTAGAAGAAGGCATGGTTTCCGGTGGGGGAACAGCTTTAGTAAATGTCATCAATAAAGTTTCACAAATTGAAGCTTCAGGTGACGTTGAAACTGGCGTGAAAATCGTGGTTCGTGCTTTAGAAGAACCCGTTCGTCAAATCGCTGAAAATGCTGGTTACGAAGGTTCCGTAATCATCGACAAATTAAAACATGCAGAATTGGGCATGGGCTTCAATGCTGCAACCGGTGAATGGGTAAACATGGTCGAAGCAGGAATCGTTGACCCAACGAAAGTTGCCCGTTCAGCGCTACAAAATGCTGCATCTGTTGCTGCTTTATTATTAACTACTGAAGCAGTCGTTGCCGACAAACCAGAACCAGCAGCACCTGCTGCTCCAGCTATGGACCCAACTGGCATGGGCGGTATGATGTAATTTTCTAAGAAATCAGGAAAGTCGCAAATGAAAAATTTGCGGCTTTTTTTGTGGATTCTGAAAGATGTAACATGATATAGTGGCAATATCAAAAATTTATTTATCTTGGGAGTTTTAGTATGCCAAATATTGAACTGACACGTTTTAAAGTGAAAACTGGAAAATCAAAAATAGTAGACGAATGGTTACTATTTTTAAATGAGAACATGGAAGAGACGCTGATTACTCTTGAAAAAGAAAAAATGTTTATAGAAACGATATTTAGAGAGGTAGTAGATGGAGAAGAATATCTGTACTGGTATTCTGTACAGGGAAAAGGCGGTCAAGAAGTTGAAGAATCTGAGGATTGGATAGATAAAAAACATTTAGCGTACTGGAAAGAGTGTATTGATACCACATTTATACCAGTAGACTTAACTACTGAAGTTGTAATGATACCTAAAAATATAAAGAAACATATGGTTTAATTGTTTATTTAGCAGATATAGCATAAATCTAGGAACACAACATATTCCAGCGAGTTGCTTTTTTTGTGGATTCTAAAAGAAACTGCTTGTTCTGATACGCGTTTCATACTCTATACTCAAGAAAAAGGAGGATGAGAGGAATGAACACGTATATTGAAGTCAACGATCAGCTAGGTGTGGATTACTATTTTGTTTATCTGACAATCAAGGATGAGGTTTTACAATTAACGAGTCCGCAAGGGTTGATCAAGCCAATTCACAAACGAATCAAGTTGTCTGAAATCAAAGAATTGCGGATGGAACAATTTTTTGGCTCTGAGCGGTTGTGTTTCACGTATGAAAACGAAGAGTATCGCTTTTTTGAATGTGGCAAAGGTGTGATAGACTATTTACAAACAAGTATTTATGGATAGGTGAAAAGCTATGGCAAATATTCGCGACATCGCAAAACTAACCGGCTATTCTGTTTCAACGATTTCTCGAGTAATCAATGATTATCCCTACGTCAATGAAGAGAAACGACAAAAAGTTTTGGCGGTCATGAAGGAGCTTCAGTATACTCCTAACCGAACGGCTCGAAATTTGAGCTACGGCAAAACGAAAAATATCGGGGTCATCGTGCCATTTACCGACCATCCGTACTTTGATCAATTGGTTAGCGGGATTATTCAAGCGGCTTTTAAAGAAGGGTACAAGGTGACTTTGTTGCCCACAAATTATGATCCTGATGTTGAGTTGGGGTATCTGGATGAGTTCGCGGCGAAAGGCTTTGACGGACTGATCATTACCTCTCGTGCTAATTTGCTCGAAAAAGTGTTGCATTATCAACAGTATGGAAAAATTATTTTTTGTGAAGAATTGCCTGGATCGAACGTTTCCAGTGCGTTTATTGATCGCAAACCTTCTATTAAAAAAGCGTTGCTTTTTATGAAAGCACAAGGAGTTCAACGTTTAGGTGTCACGCTGGGACGCAGTGGCAAAATGAGTTTCAACTCCCAAATAACCATAGAATTGTGTAAGGAGATTTTTGCTTTCGATGATTCGTTAGTTTTTTGGGATTGTGTGATTGCCGAAGATGGGTTACAAGCAGCAGAATTTTTCCGTGGAAAAGTGGACGGAATTTTTACTAATGGAGATGAAATTGCGGCGGTCATAAAAAAGAGTTACGAGAAGGAAGCCTCGCCTCTGGTAGTCGGGAGAGAGAATCTTCTAATCAGTCAGGTTATGAATTTTTCTACGATTGATCATCATTTACCAGCTTGTGGTGCTGCCGCTTTTCGATTGTTTTATGAAAATCGACAGGAGCAGATTCGCATTCCTTATACTTTTATTCCACGAACATGATGATATCGCAAAAAAAATACCCCGAGGCGGTACAGGCTTCGGAGTATTTTTTGCTAGTTTAATGTAAAGTAGTGGCATCTAATTCCTATTTTGCGGTGTAGTGATAAATGATGTCGCGAATCAAATCGACTGATTTTTGACTGGTTTGGTCGTTATAGTATTTGGCGAAGCGTTCATCGGCAACATACATGTCTGCTAAATTTCGATGGTATTCTGCATTATAATATGGAGCAGCAATCGTCAGCCATTTTTTGTGGGCTTCAAAAACAGTTTTTGCTTCTTGGCTATCTAAATCAACTGCATCTTGTGACAGCAATTCATTTAAAGCAGCGATCATCGTTTGTTCTGCTTCTTGCAATGCAGCATATTGGTCTTCGGTCATAGCTGCCCATTTTTTGTTGGATTGGGCAACGACTTCTTCACCGTATTTTTCACGAATTTCCTCACCATAGGTCGTTTCGTTTTCTTGTAGTTTTTCTTGTTTAAAAGCGTCAAATTTTTCTTTGTCTGTCATGGTGTGTTCTCCTTTGTAATAATCAATGGTTTTTTCTAAGGTGTTCAGAAGGTTTTCCAATTCATTTTTTTGTGCAAGCAGGCGTTGGTACTGGTCGTCTAATAAAACGGTGACATCGTAATCTGGCTGCTGCAGCAGGTCTTTGATGACCTCCAGACGGATACCGAATTTTCTTAGAAATAAAATCTGTTGCAGACGATCGACTTCTTCTTTTCCGTAGATTCGATAATTTGATGAGTTGATTCGTTTCGGTTTCAGCAAATCGATCTCATCATAATATCGCAGGGTACGACTGCTGACCCCGGAAAGTTTTGCTAAATGATTGATGGTGTATTCCATGTGAATTCCTCCTGACATACATAGCATAAACCTTGACGTAACGAGAAGGTCAAGAAAAAAATTTTCTTTTTTTTTTATGTTATACTAAGGACAGAACAAACGGAAGTGAAAACTGCTGTCAGTTGTACAAGAATCAAAGAAAGGAAATGATTTATGAAATTAATTGAAACACCAATCAACAAAAACCTGAATCTTGAGAATCTATATCCGAATATCACGAAATTTATTTTCAACGATTTAGCTTTCAAGTATTATAAACTATATACATTAGATCGTATCCATGTTATTTACGCAGATACTTTTGATAAGATTCGTATCGTTTTGATCGATAGCAAGAAAAAGATCAAACGAGAAGAGGTCGATACTGTGATTCATCGGCTGCTAAAAGCAGATCGCAAGGATGTAAAAATCAAGGTCAACGTGAAACAGGAAATGGAAGCAGCAGGCTTTTCCTTTTCCAAACCTCGTAAGGACATTATTTTGATTGAAATGGATCAGAAGGAACCTAACAACGAGTAAAAAACTTACATAGAAATCGGCCCCGATTTGGGTGGTCGATTTTTTATTTGCGCATTTTTTCAGAAAAATTTCAGCGCTTCTCAAGGAATTTCCACCATTTAGACATAAAAAGAAGGAAAATAAATTTTTTTTGTTATAATAGGACACAAGAATATAAACAAGGGAGTAGAACAATGCAAAAACTTTATCAAGACGATAGTTTAACACTGCACACAGATCTATACCAAATCAACATGATGCAAACTTATTGGGAGTTGGGAAGAGCAGAGCGTCATGCTGTTTTTGAATGCTATTTCCGTGACATGCCTTTTAATCACGGCTATGCGATTTTTGCCGGTTTGGAACGACTGGTCCATTATTTGGAAAATTTGCGTTTTTCTTCATCAGATATTGATTATTTACGGGAAGTCGGTGGTTATCCGGAAGGCTTTCTGACTTATTTAAAGGAATTTAAATTTACTTGTACGGTTCGTTCTGCTTTAGAAGGAGATTTGGTTTTCAGCAACGAACCTATTCTGCAAGTAGAAGGACCTTTGGCACAAGCGCAATTGGTGGAAACCGCGATTTTGAACATGGTGAATTTCCAGACGTTGATTGCGACGAAAGCTGCACGAATCAAATCTGTGATTGGTGAGCAGCCTTTATTGGAATTTGGTTCACGACGGGCGCAAGAGGTTGATGCAGCAATTTGGGGAACCCGGGCAGCGTATATTGGCGGAGCCGATGCAACCAGCAATGTGCGGGCAGGAAAAATTTTCGGTATCCCAGCCAGTGGAACCCATGCCCATTCGCTAGTTCAATCCTATGGCAATGATTACGATGCCTTCATGGCTTATGCCAAAACCCACAAAGATTGTGTTTTTCTTGTGGATACCTACGACACCTTGAAGATGGGCGTACCGATGGCCATCAAGGTTGCAAAGGAAATGGGAGATAAAATCAATTTTCTAGGTGTTCGAATCGATAGTGGCGACATGGCGTATATTTCAAAAAAAGTGCGGGAGCAGTTGGATGACGCAGGTTTCACAGAAGCTAAAATTTATGCATCAAATGATTTGGATGAAACGACGATTTTAAGCTTAAAAATGCAAAAAGCTAAAATTGATGTCTGGGGAGTAGGAACCAAACTGATTACTGCATACGACCAGCCAGCTTTAGGCGCCGTGTATAAACTGGTTTCAATTGAAGATGAGCATGGACAAATGATCGATACCATCAAGCTATCCAGCAACACGGAAAAAGTAACGACTCCGGGTAAGAAACAAATCTGGCGAATCACCCGCAAAAAAGACGGCAAGTCAGAAGGGGATTACATCACTCTTTGGGATGAAGATCCACGGGAAGAAAGCGAGATTTTTATGTTCCATCCTGTGCATACTTATATCAATAAAACGGTGCGGGATTTTGTGGCACGACCTGTTTTACAGGACATTTTTGTTGATGGAAAATTAATCTATTCGTTACCTGATTTGGAACATATCAAAAATTATGCGCAAGATTGCTTGGATTCCTTATGGGAAGAATATAAGCGTGATTTGAATCCGCAAAAATATCCAGTGGATCTTTCAACAGATTGTTGGAATCATAAAATGGCAACGATGGATAAAGTCCGCAAGCAAGTGGCAAAAATTTCTCAGGAGAAAGGGGTATTTGAATGACTTTGCAACAAGAAATCATCCAGCAATTAGGCGTTCAACCACAAATCAATCCAGAAGAAGAAATTCGCAAGAGTGTGGAATTTTTGAAAGAATATTTACGTGCGTATCCGTTCTTGAAAACCTTTGTCTTAGGAATCAGCGGTGGACAGGATTCAACTTTAGCCGGTCGTTTAGCGCAGCTTGCAATGGAGGAGATGCGAGCGGAGACCGGGGATGACAGCTATCAATTTATCGCAGTCCGTCTGCCTTATGGTGAACAGGTGGATGAAGCGGATGCTATGGCAGCGTTGGCTTTTATTCATGCGGATAATGAATTGCGAGTAAATATCAAAGAAGCCGTGGATGCACAAGTTGCTGCTTTAGAAGCGGAAAATATTTCAATCTCAGATTTTAACAAAGGCAATATCAAAGCTCGGCAACGTATGATTACTCAGTATGGAATTGCCGGTGCCAGAAATGGCGCCGTGATTGGTACCGACCATGCGGCAGAAAATATCACTGGCTTTTTCACAAAATTTGGTGATGGCGGTGCAGATATTTTGCCTCTGTTTCGGTTGAATAAACGTCAAGGAAGGAAGCTTTTGCAAACATTGGGAGCACCAGAAGCGTTGTATTTAAAAATCCCTACTGCTGATTTGGAAGAGGACAAGCCATTGTTGGCAGATGAAGCGGCATTGGGTGTGACCTATGAAGAGATTGACGATTATCTTGAAGGAAAAACAATAGCACCGGATGCGCAGCGCATCATCGAAAATTGGTGGCAAAAAACGCAACATAAACGTCATTTACCTATCAGTTTGCTGGATGATTTTTGGAAGAAATAAGGTCTCTGAGTAAAAACTTTGCTTAATAACAACTCCTATTTTATAATAAAGATAGGAGTTTTGGGGAAGACTCCGTCAACAGCGACAAAAGGACGAGATAAAATCGGTGGATTTTATCTCGTCCTTTTTTAAAATTTATTGGGGGTTCAGCTCTCTGCCTTTACTTTCAAAATAGGAACGACTAAAATACATAAAGTAATGAAAAAAAAGTTAGGACATGAGGCATGAAAAAATATCATTTAACAAAAAAAATTCTATTGGCAGTAGCAATTCTGGCATTGGTAATCCTCAGCAATCTTTATTTGCAATGGAGTCAAAACAATCATTCTCTTACGCTGGCGCTGAAATTTGCTTTTTCTTGGCATACAGAAAAATTTTTCTTAGGCAGTTTGGTGCTGCTGATTTTTTATGGCTTTTTGGCAAGTGTGGCGGGGTCGTTAGGCTTTGCAGCTTTATTTTATACGGTATTGATTGGTGTGCTGGGCTATGCGGATCATTTAAAAATGATTTATCGTCAAGAACCAATTTATCCCGATGACTTAAAAATGGTGACTCAATTGGGCTTATTACGAGAAATGGTCGGAACTGGCGCTTTTGTATTTGTATTGCTTCTAGCAGCCTTGGCGATTGCCGCGTTGATTTGGAGCATTTACCGCAGCCGCCATTTGTCAAAAAAAGCACAGTTTTGGCGAGGATCAGTGCTGTTAGTGTCAATGCTGTCTTTGTTTTATATCAGTCATTTCAACAGTTCCAGTAATCTACTGCGTAAGGCATACAATCGAACCGCACTATGGATTCCCTATTCACAGAAAATGAATTATTACAATACTGGTTTTATTGGTGGCTTTCTTTATAATTTGCGGGTAGTACCTATGGATCAGCCGGAAAATTATTCAAAAGCAACGATTAAAGAAATCACGAAGACGTACCAAGCACAAGCAGAAACCAAAAATACAAATCGTACAGAGGAAAAGCCGAATATCGTTTACGTGATGAGTGAAAGTTTTTCTGATCCTAGTCATTTAAAGGGATTAACGATTACTGGTGATCCGTTGAAGGATTATTACGAAGTTGCTGACAAAACCTATAGTGGAAAAATGTTGTCTCAAAATTATGGTGGGGGAACAGCTAACATTGAATTTGAAGCATTGACCAGTTTTTCGATGGAATTGTTCAATCCGCAAATGACGACGCCCTATACATTATTGGTTCCCAAGCTGGAAAAATTGCCTTCACTGGTTTCCTTTTTAAAACAAAAGGATTATCAGGCAACGGCGATCCATCCCTACGATACCTCAATGTATAAACGAAAAGATGTGTACAATGTATTAGGATTTGATTCTTTCTTGGATCAAGACACGATGACTTATACAGATAAAATTCAAAAAAATCCTTACATTTCGGATGAATCCGCCTATAAAGAAGTGCTTTCGCTATTAGACAGTGATGATCCGCAGTTTGTCCATTTAGTCACGATGCAAACCCATATGCCTTATAACGGCAAATATGAGAATATCCCATACACTGCAACCGGCAATGACAACACGGCATCATTGGAAAACTATTTGCAAGATGTTGCTTACAGTAGTGAGGCATTAAAGGGATTCTTGCAACAATTGGATAGTCTTTCTCGACGAACGGTGGTAGTTTTTTGGGGAGATCATCTGCCGGGCATCTACTCGGAGGCGATTCAAGAGAAAAATGCTGGTGCAACCCTTCATGAAACCCAATTTTTGATGTATGATTCAAAAGATGAATTAACAAAAGACCAAGATAGTATCACCAGTCCTTTTTATTTTGCTCCTACATTGATGGAACAGACCCAACAGCCAACAACTGGTTTTTATGAATTGCTGTTAGCATTGGAAAAAGAATTGCCCGCTTTTGAAAAGGGAATGTATCAGCAAAAAGGTACGTGGAAAAAAGAAATGCAGCTAAACAAGCAGCAGGAAGAAATTTATCAGGCTTATCAAATGATTCAATACGATATTTTAGCAGGAAAACAATACAGCCTGCAGCAAACATTTTTTGAATAGAAAAAGGCACCAGACCTCGATCATAAGTGGATCGTTGGTCTGGTGCTTTTTATTCGATAATCTGCCATGTTCGATGGTCATCAAAATAATGGGCTTCCTCCATAGCTTGGCTGACAAGAGATGTTGGATAATGGAGAACTTTCAATAAATTGATGGCATTGCGGCTGGTGGCTGGACCATATTTGAGAAGATAATCAAAAGCGATGCCACTTTCTTCTGTAACCTGTTCTTCAAAATGTAGATTTTCACATTTGTTTTTCAAAATTTCTGTTAATTCGATATCGTGTGTGGCCACAAATGCAAGACTTGGGTATTTATCCAGCCAACTGACAACGCTAGAAGAGGCGGCGATTCGTTCAACGGTGTTGGTTCCTTTTAGAATTTCGTCTACGAAGCAGTAGCAACGGGTGCCTTTTTCGACCTGAGACAAGAGGCGCTTGATAGATTTGATTTCCGCCACAAAATAGCTGTCACCTTCGAATAAATTGTCTTCTACGGCCATTGAGGTCAAAACATGTCCCCGTTGCAACATAAAGCTCTCGGCAATCGCTGTATTGATGGTTTGTGCAAGAATGCAGTTAAGGGCGATACTTTTCACGTAGGTAGATTTTCCAGAAGCGTTGGAACCGGTGACCAGCGTATTTTTTTGCCAATTGACAGGATTAGCGACCGCACCATTGATTAACGGATGGTAACTATTCTCGGCTGACACGCCGCCTTCTTTAAACTGAGGTTGACAGGTTAATGGCATAAAGGTTCGGAAATTTAAAATTGCAGCGGCAACTTCTAATTTTCCAAGGAGATTCCATAGCTTGATTGCTTTATCGGAATGACTGCTGATGCGGCTGATTACCACATTGTAAGCAATGAACGGAATCATAAATATCATATTAAGATAATCAAACAATAAATCGGCTTCGCTGGCTTCTTTTGAACGAAATGAAAATCCCCAATGAGCAATGGCTTTCAAGGGGCGCACCAATGTTTGTAGTTCGCTTTGCCAAGGTCCTTTTAGTTTGCTGAGTTTTTCAGCCGTTGCAATTGTTTGAACCAGATACCGCATACTATTCAGTTCGGTATCCAATTGATTTTTTTTCACCAAATAAAAACAAGTATTAAAAAGTACAGAACCAATCAGCAGCATAATACCTAAAAAAGGCTGAAAAAGAGCAAGAAGTAGGCTGGCGATAGGCAGGAATCCAAGCGACAAATAAAGCCAAGGCTGCCCCATTTTTTTGTGATTGCCATCTGCTAAATACTGTTTGGTAAAATTATTGTCTTGCTTTCCCAATTGGGCAAACAGATATTGGATTTCTTCTCTGACTTTTGGCTGTTCTTTGTAAAAAGTAATGATGCTCTCCAAATCGTCCTGTTGAAAATCAAAATTTCGCAGGCGTTGATAAAGGGCCTCGGAGCCAACGCTGGAATAAGTGGCATTGATTAAATCAAAAATCATGTATAAATCAAGATCATACCAAGTAATATCATCGATTTCACTTTCCCATTGATGGAAATTTTTTTCAATCTGCCAGGCTTTTTTCAAACTTTCTTCTTTATCTAAGCGGGTCTGGTGAGGCTGCTTGCCCCAATTTCGTTGTACCTGCTGTCTTAATTTCAAACGGTTGTGAATGGTTAGTCCGATGATTACTGCAATCACCAGTAAAAGAGCACTAAGGATAAAAGTTAGTTGTGACATGTCATTCCAAGCTTTCTTTATTCATTTTTGCAACAATTTCTTCAATTGCTTCTGCAACTTCAATCAGTATTTTGCGGAAAATCACTTTATGAGTTAATAGGAAAAAATCACGTATATTGTTTTCTTTCAAAGGTTCCCAAGTAATCCCGGAATCAACAGATAATTTTGAAATGATTGCTTTCCCGATTCCTTCCCGTAAAAGAGCTAGGATGGCTTCGGAATTGTTTACATAGATCATGTTTGGCGTCAAATTGTGCTGTTTCAGATAGACCTCATTGTAAAAGCGCAGGGCAGAATCATTTTCTCGCAACAGCCAATACTTGGAGTCGGCTTTACCGGCCAAGACCAATTCATCTTTATAAATCGGAGCTTGGACTAAAACCTCACTGCGTTCTGCTTTTTCAATAAAACCAATATCTACTTTATTCTGTTCCATTTGATGGACGACATCATCTGAATTCATCATCAGCAGACTAAAATCAATCAATGGAAAGCGTTCGACTAATTCCGGCAAAAATTTTGGCAGAAAATAGATGGCACAGGTATGAGAACAGGCGATTACACAGCGTTCACGGAAATTTTCATGATCAATCAAACGTTTTTCCGTATCCTGCCATTCTTCCAAAATCTGTAAGACGCGGGGATACAAAAAGGCGGCTTCCACTGTCGGCACAATTTCCTGTTTGCCATTGCGTAAAAAAAGGATCACACCAAGTTGATCTTCCAATTTTTTTATCTGTGCTGAAACCGTCGGCTGTGAAAGAAAAAGACGTTCTGCACTTTGAGTAAAATTTTTTGTTTCATACACAGACACAAAGGTTTGCAATAGCTGAAACATACCAACGACCTCCTACAAATCAGTTAACGATATGTATTTATACCATTAAATTTAAGAATTTTCTAGCGTATTTTTGTTTGCTGCAGCTTCTGTCAAAACCTTATAGATGGTTTTAAGGTCTTCGTTTGTTCCTCGAAGTTCATAATCTGCTAAAAAAGGAATCTGAAACTGCTGGGCATATTGTTTAGCAGTCAGACAATATTGTCGATTGAAATTTTTATTGCCGCTGCCGACGACGCCGAGACAGTAGCGGTAATTTTCTTGAAATGCAAGGTAGTCCCGCATGCTTTCTGTCAAAATTTCGTGGTCGCCGTTGTCTACGCCATTGCCACCTTCTAAATAAGTAGGAACGAAAACAAAAAAAGGAGCCGTTTCAGCGGCCAAAACAGAATTTTCGTGAATTTCTTTTAATTGGATTACAGGCGCTTCGTCTGCTGTGTGTTCTTGGGCATATTTTTGCAATCGTTGTGCAAATGAACGGGTATTTCCTGAAATAGAGATATATAAAATCGTAAGTGTCATAAAAACATCCTCCCTCTGAGCCATTATAGCATGTCGGAATCGAAAAAAACTTTGGATAAACTATTTCGTGAATTTTTTTAAATTAATTTCATTTTTATAACACAAAAAAATCTGGGTTTGTTATAATAAATGTAAGCGTTACAAAAAAGAGTGACGAGAGGATGTTTTTTATATGAAAGAAATAAGCAACAAGAAAGTGACGGGAATCAGCTTGATTCCTTTAATCGGATTAGTGATCGGTTCAGCAATCGGCGGTGGAATTTTTGGAATCATGACTGATTTGTCGGGGGCTGCTGGTGGACCGGCACTGATGGGCTGGCTGTTGGTAGGTGGGTCGATGTTATTGCTTTCCTTAGCTATCAATAATTTGAATAAAAAGCGTCCGGATTTAAATGGCGGAATTTACAGCTATGCTGAAGCAGGTTTTGGTCGTTTTGCCGGCTTGATCAGTGGCTGGGGATATTGGTTGACCTGTTGGCTGGGCAATGTAGCGTTTGCCACATTGCTGATGAGTGCGTTAGGTTATTTCTTTCCGATATTTCAAGGAGGACAAAACAAAGCGTCAGTTATTTTAAGTACGGTGTTGTTATGGCTGTATGCGTGGTTGGTCAATCGTGGTGTGGAAAATGCCAGTATCGTCAACGCCATCGTAACACTATGTAAGTTGATTCCTTTAGCAATCTTTGCCTTTATTGCCCTATTTCGTTTTGATCTCACCCTTTTTTTGGAAAATTTTTCAAGCCGCAATATTCTTGGGCCTGCGGGATTATCGCTTCCTTTTGAGCATCAGGTGATGGGCTGTGTGATGGTTATGCTATGGGTCTTTGTTGGAATTGAAGGAGCATCTGCTGTTGGTTCACGAGCACGAAAAAAAACAGATGTCGGAAAAGCGACGGTCTTAGGTCTAATCGGTTTACTGGTTGTTTATATGCTGATTTCTCTTTTGCCCTATGGAATTTTAACTACGGAAGAATTGGCGTCGATTCAAACTCAACCAGCGATGGGGTATTTATTTGAATTAATGGTTGGTAGATGGGGAGCGATTTTGATCAATGGTGGCTTAATTGTTTCTTTGATTGGTGTTTGGCTCTCTTGGACGATTTTGCCGGTGGAAACAATGCGCAACATGTCAAGAGATGGATTGTTGCCAAAAAGCTGGCAGAAGGTCAATCAAAAAGGGGCGCCGACATTTGCCATCGTAGTGACGACAATCTGCACGAACCTGTTTCTCTTATCTCTTTTAGTGACAGATGAAGCGTATAATTTTGCCTATACCCTTGGTACGGCGTCCATATTTTTCACATGGCTGTTTCTTGGATTGTATCAAATGAAACTGTCCTATCAGCGAAAAGAAAAACGCCAATTCATGATTGGGGCAGCAGTCAGCCTTTTCTTGCTGTGGGCGATCTTTTTCGTTGCATTCAAAGAAGTGCTGATTGTCTCTGTTTTGTATATTCCCGGTGTTTTATTTTTCCTCTACGCCGGAAAGCAGCAAGAATTAAAGTTAGCTGAACAAAAGCTGGAGCATCTGGCGATTATTTTTGTTTCTGCGATCGGGTTTATTTCTTTCGCCTTGTTTGCGACAGGGATCTTGGCAATCGGGTAAATGAAAAACCCACGCCCTCGGACACTTTGAAAAAAGCGTTATAATATGTTACTATTTTATTATTAAACAACTAATAATTTGTTAGGAGCTTGTTATTTATGATTCGTTTTGCTAGAAAAGAAGATGGTGCAGCGATTGCACCGCTGATTCTCGTGATTTTAAAGGATATGGAATTGCCTTTTGTGAAGGAATACGGAGAAGAACTGACGACAAAGGCGTTGGCAGAGGCGGTGACGTTGCCGGATTATCGTTACGGTTTTACCCATGGATTAGTCAATGAAATTGATGGGAAAATTGCCGGTGTGGCGTTCGGCTATCCCGACAAGGAAGAGCCGTTGATTGATGAACCCTTGCGACCATTATTGAAAAAGTATGGCATCAAAGAAGAAATAAAATTATTCGTTGATCCGGAAACCTTTCCTGATGAATGGTACTTGGATTCAATCAGTGTAGCAGAAGAATTTCGCGGCAAGGGAATCGGCTCACAATTACTCGATGCGTTACCCAAATTGGCACTTCGCGACCAGAAGAAAACGATTGGGCTGAGTGTTGATCGCGGCAATCCAAATGCCAAACGCTTGTATGAACGTAAAGGATTCCAAGTCGTTGGTCAAAAAATGATCAGTGGTCATCTATACGATCACATGCAAAAGAAAATTTCAGAAATCTAAAAAAATGGCTTGCTTCCCGTGAGGAGCAGCCATTTTTTAATTGGTTGGTGAGTAATTCAAAAAAGAAGAGCGCTTTTTGTTTTTTTTACGATTGTAAAGCCAATAATCCATGACCGCAGCGATACAAATGCAAACCGGTGCATCGGCATCTTCTGTGACATTCAAGACATAATAATCTCCCGTTAGAAAGCTGGCTTTATCCATGGTCATAATTTGATGATTAAAATGGTGGATCGCATATTGATGATTGTAAATATCTCCTTGGACCGTCCAATGTAACTGTTGGATGTAATAAAAATCTCCCGGCCAATTAAATATTTTTTGCAGCGTCCCAACTTTTTGAAAATCACTATACAATTCAAAGCGGGTGCCAAAGGTAAAGCTGATCTGTTTGATGCTGGCAACTAATTCTCCATTCATAGCATACAAAGACAAGGCATCGCCTTTTGTTCCCCAGCGGCCGACCATCAAGAAAAGAGATTTCCCTTTTTCGTCCTTGACGATCGTTCGGGTCACTTGGCTTAGTTGTTTGTCCTGAATAAAAAATTCAGACATAGCTGTTCCTCCTTCAAAAAGGGTCTACAGGTTTTCATCAATCGCTCGGCGAATCGCGCTGCCGACACCAGATTCTAGATTTGTGTCCGTCAGGTAGCGGGCGTATTCCTTCAATTCAAGAGCGGCATTTCCCATCGCAAAGCTGACACCAGCCATTTGAATCATGCTGACATCGTTCAAATTGTCACCAATAGTCATAACTTCTGACAAATCAATGCCCCGTTCTTTTGCGACATGAGCAACAGCGATTCCTTTTTGCGCATCCCGATGGTTGATTTCAATATTATTTTGGCCGGAAGAAGTGACCACCACTTCACCGAAGCCATCGATTAAAGCAGCCACTGGACCTAACACGGCGGGGCCTTCAGAATGGATGCAGATAATTTTCAGTACATCAAGATCTTCCTGATCCAATAAGGAAGTAATACTTTCAACGTAAGTGATTGGTAAAAATTCCAAGCGAGCAGAAGTCATGGCAATCGCCATTTTATGGGTCAAATGAGGCATTAATTCTGCAATATGGAAAGCAAAATTTTCGATTCGTTGTGCCTGATTTTCCGAAAATAAGCCTTTAGTTGTGGCTACTTCAAAGTAAATATGGTGTTCCTTCAGTAATTCCAAAATCGTTTGGACTTTATTTTTTGCAATCGGAACTGTGAAAAGGGAAGTTCCTTCGTTATCAAAAACCTGTGCGCCGTTCAAATTGATCATGGCACACTTGATGCCGGCAGCTTCCAGTGCAGGCAATGCCTCCGGTCGGTTTCGTCCCGTAGCTACCATAAATTCAATTCCTTTTGAGGCGGCATATTGAATAGCCGCCGCATTTTCTTTTGAAATTTGCATTTGCGAATCCAATAATGTGCCATCCATATCAGAAGCGATTAATTTGATCATTCTTGTTGCACCGTCCTCTTTTGTTATCAATTCTAGTTTACCACAAAATATTTTAAAATGAGTGGCGAATCAGGACTTGTTTCTCGAAAAAAGTTGCGCTAGAGTTAAGAAAACAAATAAGGAGGAGCGCTCCATGAAAACGATTCTTCACAATAGTTGGCAAGATATTTTACAAAGTGAATTTGACCAGCCTTATTATCGGGCACTGCATCAATTTTTAAAACAAGAATACCAAACACAAAAGATCTATCCAGATATGTTTCACATTTTTGAAGCACTGGAATTGACTCCCTATGAAAAAGTGAAGGTGGTCATTTTAGGGCAGGACCCTTATCACGGTGTTAATCAAGCCCACGGACTTTCTTTTTCCGTTCAGCCGGGGGTCAAAGTTCCTCCTTCGTTACAAAATATTTACAAAGAATTGCAAACGGATGTCGGTGTTAAACCTGTTAATCACGGTTACCTGACCAGTTGGGCGAAACAAGGGGTCTTATTGTTGAACACTGTTTTGACGGTTCGAGAGGGACAAGCTTATTCTCATCGTGGACAGGGGTGGGAACGATTGACAGATGCCATCATTCAAAAACTAAACGAGCGGGAACAACCCATCGTTTTTATTTTGTGGGGAAGACCGGCACAGGAAAAAGAAAAAATGATTGATACATCAAAACATTTGATCATTAAATCACCACATCCAAGTCCGTTATCTGCTCATCGCGGCTTCTTTGGTTCCCGCCCTTTTTCTCAAACCAATGAAGGACTGAAAAAATTTGGCGAAACACCAATCGATTGGCAATTGCCTGATACAGTGTAATAGGATAGCGTTTTCTGTTATATAATAAAACCATCGGAACGTGAAAAAAGTAACGAATTTCAAGGTTTTTTAGTAGTACAGCTAAAATAACTGTCCTTTCTTTTCAAGATGGTGTATGATGGATTGGAAGAAAAAAATCAGGAGGGTATATACTCGTGGAATTATTTGACAGTTTAAAATTTAAGATCGTTCGTCGTACTATTAAAATCGTTTTCCCAGAAGCAACAGATCCCCGTATCCTAGGTGCAGCTGCACGTCTAAAAGCAGAAGAACTTGTGGAACCAGTATTGATCGGTTCAAAAGAAGAAATTGCGAAAGCAGCTTCTGCTCGTGGAATTACTACTGATAATTTTGAAATTATCGATCCAGCAAACTTTGATCGTTGGGATGAAATGGTGGAATCTTTTGTTGAACGTCGTAAAGGCAAAGCAACCAAAGAACAAGCCGAAAAAATCCTGCAAGACGTAAACTATTTCGGTACGATGTTGACTTATATGGGCATTACAGATGGTATGGTTTCCGGTGCCGTTCACTCAACTGGTGACACAGTTCGCCCAGCATTGCAAATCATCAAAACAAAACCTGGCGTAAGTCGTACAAGTGGCGCTTTCTTGATGGTTCGTGGTCGTGACCAAGAAAAATATCTTTTCTCAGATTGTGCGATCAACGTGAATCCAACTGCACAAGAATTAGCTGAAATCGCTGTTGACTCTGCAAAAACAGCTGAATTATTCGGCATTGAACCAAAAGTTGCCTTATTAAGTTTCTCAACAAAAGGTTCAGCCAAAGCACCTGAAGTGGATAAAGTAGCTGAAGCGACTCAGATCGCTCGTAAATTAGCTCCTGATTATCAAATCGATGGCGAATTGCAATTTGATGCAGCTTACATTTCGGCAGTTGCACAATTAAAAGCACCTGAATCAGAAGTTGCTGGTGAAGCAACAGTCTTTGTCTTCCCGGAATTGCAATCAGGAAACATTGGCTATAAAATTGCTCAACGTTTCGGTAATTTTGAAGCGATTGGACCAATCTTACAAGGCTTGAACAAACCTGTTTCTGACTTGTCTCGTGGTGCCAATGAAGAAGATGTTTACAAACTTTCGATCATTACAGCTGCACAAACCTTGATGGAAAACTAAAACAAATCATTGAAGCGCCAGAATCGCTCGTCGCGGTTTTGGCGTTTTTTTTGCTTTCTTTTTCCTAGCAAGCTATACTCTAAAACAGAAATGCAGAAAGGAATCTTGCTCATGATGACATTAAAAAATCCGATAGAAACGGAAACATTGGCAGAAGTAATCGGTAGAGTCGCTCAAGCCGGAGATAATTTGGTTTTGACTGGTGATTTAGGCGCTGGAAAAACGACACTGACAAAAGGGATTGCCAAAGGTCTTGGAATCACCCAAATGATTAAAAGTCCTACCTATACGATTATCAGAGAATATCCAGATGGGCGACTGCCACTGTACCATATGGATGTTTATCGGGTAGAATATGGCGCAGAGGATTTAGGATTGGATGAATATTTTGAAGGAGATGGACTTTCCGTCATTGAATGGGGCAATATGCTGAAGGAGGCATTGCCGCAAGATTATCTGGAGTTGATTTTACTTAAGGATCAGCAGGATCTCGAAAAGCGTACCTTCCAGTTAAAAACTTTCGGCCCACAGGCAGAAGCTTTTAAAACTCGGATTTTAGCAGAATGGACCAAAGAAGATGCGTGAAGAAGTTGACGTGGTTATTCGCGAAAGCCAGCCGGAAGATGCGGCAGAATTATTAGCAGTTACTAGACGCATCGGTGGAGAAACAGATTTTTTGATTATGGATGAAACAGGTATGCAGCTAACGACAGAACAACTGGCACTGCAATTGACCGCTTTTCAAGAAAGTCCCAATAATGTGTCACTGGTTGCTTTGGTGGACGGAAAGATTGTTGGCTTGGCTTCGGTTCTTGCAGAAAGCAATGAGCGAGTGGGACATATTGGTGAATTAGGAATCTCCATTTCAAAAGAATTCTGGGGAATGGGTTTGGGAAGTGTCATGATGGAAGAACTTTTGGCGTGGGCACAGGAGACTCAGATTATTCGTCGGCTGGAATTAACCGTGCAGGTGCGTAATCAGCGAGCAGTGCGCCTTTATCAACGGTTTGAGTTTACTATTGAAGGCACGCTGCCAAGAGGTGCCCGCAGCCGTGAGGGAGAATTCCTCGATGTTTATTTAATGAGTCGATTGATCGACTAACAGAAAAGTAAAAAAAGCACAAAAGTTACCAATTTTGGTAATTTTTGTGCTTTTTGGCTTATTTTACTAATACCAATTTTTTTAGCGGAGCTGTTCCAAATTGTTCTTCCTGATGCAAAAGAATTTTTGCGCATGCACGGCTGTCTTCCAACGCATCATGATGATGTTCCAATGGAATGTGTAATTGTTGGCACATTGTATTCAAGCGGTGATTTGGAAATTCCGGATACAATTTTCGGCTTGTCCGGACAGTGCATAAGGAAAGATAACTCGGTTGTTCCAAATGATAATAATCAAGACAGCCCGCCAACACACCAGTATCAAACCCGGCGTTATGGGCAACGATTAAGCTGTTTAAATTATAGTATTGTTGGATTTGCTGCCAAACTTCTGGAAATTTTGGGGCAGTCGCCACGTCTTCGGGATGAATCCCATGAATTTGAATATTGCGCCAGAAAAAAGGGGTTTCCGGCTGGATCAGGGAATAGTATTCTCCGACGATTTGACTGTTGCGGACCATGACCAGCGCCAACGAACAGGCACTGTAAGGCTGATGATTGGCTGTCTCAAAGTCCATTGCGATAAAATTCATCACGGTCACCTCCGACTGTAATCTAGCATAATTTCCTTGTCGGCAAAAGATTTTTTTATAAAACTTAAGGAATTATTGAAAGCGAACATCCAACTCCACTGGACAATGATCACTGCCAAAGATCTCTGTGTGGATTTTTGCGTCGGTCAGCTTTTCTTTTAGGTCAGCAGAGGTAACAAAATAATCAATTCGCCATCCGGCATTGTTTTTGCGAGCGTTGAAACGGTAGCTCCACCAAGAATAGACGCCTTCCAGTTCTGGATAAAAATAACGGAAGCTGTCAATATAGCCGTTGTCCAGCAAAGTAGAGAATTTTTCTCGTTCTTCTGGTGTAAACCCAGCATTTTTTTGATTGGTCTTCCAATTTTTCAAGTCGATTGGTTCGTGGGCAACGTTCAAATCACCGCAGAGAATCACTGATTTTTTTTCTTTTAGCTGGTTCAAATAGTTGCGAAATGCATCTTCCCAAGTCATGCGATAAGGCAAGCGCCGCAATTCATTTTGAGAATTTGGCGTGTAGCAGGTAACTAAATAAAATTCAGGATACTCCAAGGTAATGACCCGACCTTCTGTATCATGCTCAGGAATTCCAATGCCGTAAGTTGCGCTCAAGGCAGGCTCCTTTGCAAAAATTGCAGTGCCGGAATAACCTTTTTTCTCGGCGTAATTCCAATATTGATGATAACCGGGTAAATCCAGCTCAATTTGTCCTGCTTGTAATTTCGTTTCCTGCAGGCAAAAAAAATCCGCCTCTAACTCGTCAAATGCCTCCATAAAATTCTTTTTGACGATTGCTCGTAAACCATTGACGTTCCAAGAAATAAATTTCACCATAAACCCTCCAGTCATTCTGTCCCCTATTTTAACCAAAAATGGGGTAAGATGAAAGTATCAGAATCGAAGGAAGTGAGTTTTATGAAAATTGGTGTCATTGGGCTAGGGAATATTGCACAGAAAGCCTATTTGCCCACCTATGTTAAAGTACAAAATCAAGGGGAGTTTTATTTTGCTACCCGTAACCCTCAGGTACAAAAGGAAATCAAAGAAAAATATCATTTAGCAAATATGGTTGGAACATTGGAAGAGCTGTTGGCAGTCGGAATCGAAGCGATTTTTATCCACACTGCCACAAGCAGCCATTATGCTATTGCAAAAAAATGTTTGGAAAAAGGCATCCATGTTTTTATGGATAAACCTGCTAGTGAACGGGTAACCGAGGTCGCTGAATTGCAACAAATCGCAGCAGATAAAAAATGTTTCTTGATGATTGGTTTTAATCGGCGATTTGCGCCGATGGTTCAAAAATTAAAAGAAATTCCTGATAAGCGCTTGATTTTATTACAGAAAAATCGGGTTTCAGCAAAGGAATCAACTGCTTTTGTTATTTATGATTTATTCCTACACGTCGTCGATACTGCGGTGTATTTGTTGGATGGTCCTATCCATCAAGTAAGCAGCCGCATTCGGGAAACGGACGGTTTTTTAGAAACAGCAACGCTGCAACTGGAAACGGCAGATTCGACGGCTTTGTTGATAATGGATTTACGAAGCGGCGCCAATACAGAACTGTATCAAGTGACCAGTCCGCAAGCCACCCATCTATTGACGGATCTGACTAATCTGCAAACATTTAGCACTCAACAAACCCTCACAACTTTTGGCGATTGGGAGACGACGCTGTATAAGCGAGGCTTTGAACAATTAGTGGAAAGCTTTATCGAAGGAATAAAAACCACTAATTTTGCAATCATGCGACAAGAAAATGTTTTTCTCAGTCATGAATTGTGTCAACAAATGCTGCAGGAGCATGAGCGTCATCTGCTGTAGGGGTGGTCAGTTTTCCCTTCTCATGCTAAAATGAGTGAGATATCTGTAAAGAAGGGAAAAATTTAGTGAAAGAAAAAATCGTTCGTGTGTTTCCAGAAAGCACACTTTTAATTGATGAACCATTGATGAATTATACGTTTACTAAAACCGGTGGACCGGCAGATATTTTGGCTTTTCCTGAATCTGCGGAAGAAGTAGAGCAGTTGGTCAATTATTGTCGGGAAGAAGCAATCCCTTGGATGGTTTTGGGAAATGCCAGCAATTTGATCGTGCGTGATGGTGGCATTCGCGGACTAGTAATCATGTTGTCAGGAATGAACAAAATTACCGTGAAAGAAGTCTTGGTGGAAGTGGAAGCCGGCGCAAAACTGATTGATACCACTTATGCCGCTTTGCAGGAATCATTAACAGGTTTTGAATTTGCCTGTGGTATTCCTGGGAGTGTGGGCGGTGCAGTTTTCATGAATGCCGGAGCATACGGGGGAGAAATCAAAGATGTTTTTGAATCCTGTGATGTGTTACTGGAGGATGGTCAAGTCAAAACCTTTACCAACGAAGAAATGGATTTTTCTTATCGTCACAGCCAAGTACAGGAATTACATGCTATTATCTTGCGGGCTCGTTTTCGATTAGCAGTGGGCAACCCGAAAAAAATCAGCGAGCGAATGGCTGAATTAACGGAAATGCGCCAATCAAAACAACCGTTGGAATATCCTTCTTGCGGCAGTGTCTTCAAACGTCCTGAGGGTCATTTCACGGGTCAATTGATTCAAGAAGCCGGTTTGCAAGGCTTGAAATGGGGCGGTGCGCAAATCTCTGAAAAGCATGCAGGCTTTATCGTGAATATCGATCACGCCACTGCTACGGATTATTTAGAATTGATTGCCCATATCCAACAAGTAATCAAAGAAAAATTTAATGTCACCTTAGAAACGGAAGTCCGGATTATTGGTGAGGAAGTGTAATTAAAAAACTTCTTCTGTGTAAGAGACCTGCTTTTTGCAGTTTCTCTTTACATAGAAGAAGTTTTTTTAATAGCTGTCGATTTGATTTTTTTTCATTAAGCGAAGTAATACGGCAGAAACTGCCGCAGTTGCAATTCCGGCAACAATTGCTTCAGGAATGCCACTGGTAAAAATCACACCTAAAATTGCCCCGTAGATAGCAGAACCAGCTTGCTTGATAACTTGTGCATAATCTGATTGAAATAAGAAATAAATCAGATTCATGACTAAAATCGTATTTGTTAACGAACCGGCGACACCGGCGATAAATAACGAAATCGGTGTTTTATTTCTGGTTAATTTTTGGAATCCTTTAAAAACAAAGTAAGGCACCACACCAATCAAGATGCGGGGAATCAACGCTACAATCAGGGCTTTCCAACTCCCCTGATTCGTTCCGATAATTGGAATAAAAGGGGAGAATACAAAGGATAACGGAGTAGGATTGAAGGTCGAATTAATGATGCTGATGACCCCAAAGGAACCTCCTAAAAACCCACCTAGTCTAGGTCCCAAAAGAATCGACGCAATGATTACCGGAATATGCATGGTGGTTGCTTTGATTGGACCAATGGGAATAAATCCCAAAAAAGGAACTAATGCCATTAAGATCATAATCCCCAAAAAAATGGCAGTAAGAACTAAATCAAAGGTACTGGTTTTCTTTTTCATTTGCTTACTCCTTTGATGCCAATGCAGCTTCTGCCTGTTTAATGATTTCATCTAAGGTTGCGAGTGCGCCGCGACCAAAATCACCGCAGGCCAACAAAGCTTCCCGAGGTTCGATTTCTTGGTAGCCAAATTCTTTTAGCGTGGCAAGATTGCGTTGAAGAATTGGTTGTTGGTACATATTGGTATTCATTGCTGGAGCAATCAACTTCGGTACTTCTGGTTTCAATGCCATGGCAACTGTAGAAAGCATGTCATCGGCGATGCCATTTGTCAGTTTACCGATAATATTAGCTGTTGCCGGAGCGACTAAAAAGAGGTCGGCACCTTTGGCTAAATCGATATGATTGATGGAATCAGGAATTCGTTCCTGCATGACATCTGTATGCACCATCCGTTTGGATAACGATTGCAATGTCAATGGGGTAATAAATTTTGTACTGCTTTGGGTCATCAAAACATCCACCGCATATCCGCGTTTTGTTAATTCATTCGTAATATCCGCCGCTTTGTAGGCAGATATACTGCCGGAAATGCCAAGCAAAATATGCTTTTGTCTCATTTTTTCTCCTCCAATCGCTTTGTCAAAGCCGTGACGATCATATCGGCAATAGCTGGTTTGGTCTGTGCTTGGGCAAGAATGCCCGCTGAATCTACTAGATAGCCCAGGTGCTGTTCCCCGCTAATGCTTTCCAAATCATTTGCCAAAATAAAATCCGCCTGATTTTTTTTCAGATTTTCTTGAGCCATGTGAATCAATTCTTCTTTGGAAACACCTACGAGTAGTTTGAAGCCTACAAGGAGAGTGTCTGGTTGCAGTTGTTTGATTTGTTGAATAACTTTAGGCGTTTGTTTCAATACTAAGAATAAATGACTGGTTTGGGAGGAGATTTTTTTCTCCGTTGGTTGTTGCAACTTCTCCACCAGCTTTTGCAGCCGCTGTTCGTCCAGTGGTTGATGAGGATTTTTAGCAACCTCTGCATTAATCGCTGCAAGAAATTCTTCTTGGGAAAGGCTAAGTTCTGGAGTGAAATCACTGACTGCCATGCTGTGAATCACAGCATCATAAACATTCTTTTGCAGCAACTTGCCAAGCGTTTGGGATAAGTCGTTTGTCGAAGAAATAATATGTCGAGTCAGATTATCTGTTTCCAGTGGTTGCAAGGCGGTTGCAGTCGTTACATAATCAACGATAGCGCCGTCAGCAAGCAACCGCATAGCAAGTTCAATGCCCAAGCGGCCGCTGGAATGATTTGTAATGGCCCGCACTTGATCAATCGGCTCAGACGTTCCGCCTGCCGTAAGTAAGATTCTCATTTTTTCACCTACATTTTAATTATTGTTCGTCCTTGGTGGGTTCCGGCAAGTAAGGATTGAATGGTTGCCGGTGCTTCTACCAAAGTGATTTCATTGGTTTTTAACTGATCCGCCACGTTTAAATCCGTTGCTAAACGCTGCCAAAGTTTTTTTCTGGCAGGCATCGGAACGTTGACGGAATCAATACCGATGACGCGAATTCCTCGTAAGATAAAGGGGAGGACGGTGGTTTCTAAGCCGATGCCGGCAGCATTTCCGCATAATGCTGCCGTGCCACCATAACTCAGCTGAGGCAAAAGTGCCGTTAATAATTCGCCACCGACCGTATCAATCAGCCCGCTTAATTGCTGTTTGGCTAAGGAACGGATTTTTTCTGGTATCAAAGATTCTGGTGGAACAATGTCAGAAGCTCCAAGTTCTTTTAACCAGTCTTGAGCTTCTTCTTTGCGGGAAACGGCAATGATTTGCTGGTAACCTAATTTTTTTAACATAGCAATGGCACAACTACCGACGCCACCACTTGCTCCCGTCACAAAAATCGGTTCTTCTTTTTTGACACCGCCTGCTTCAAGCGCGGCTACTGCCAAGCCAGCTGTAAAACCGGCCGTGCCAAATTGCATCGCCTGTTTTTCGGAAAGTTCTTTAGGTAAAGAAACGAGCCAATCCCCAGGAACTTGTTGATAGTCGCTAAAACCGCCGGGATGAGATACTCCTAGACCATAACCGGTCACGACGACTTTATCTCCGGAAGCAAAATTTTGGTGTTTGCTTTCAACGACTTCGCCAGCAAGATCGATACCGGGAATCATAGGATAGCTTCGAATCACACCGCCTTTTTGTTGGGTCGCCAATGCATCTTTAAAATTGATATCAGAATAGGCAATCTTGACTAAAACCTGATTTTCTAAAAGCTCAGAAAAAGTCTGAGACTGGATACTAGTTTGAAAGTTTGGCTGATCAGTAACGACCAGTGCCGTATATTTTTTCAAGAGTAAAAACTCCTTTCAAAATTTTCTTTAATCATACCACAACTCCGTGATTTCTTGGGAGATTCTTACTTTTTTATCCGCCTGTTTTTTGAAGAAGAGCTTTGGTTTTATCAATCATAAAATGCAAAGAATATTTCTTTTGAAGAAAAAAGTTTTCAAAAAATACTTGTCTTTTTTGCCAAAGTTCGTATACTTGAAAAGGGTAATAGTAAACATCGAGTTTACTATTAGCAAACTTTTGAAGCTTATCGGAGGTGACGCTGTGGAAATCGGCGAGAAACTGCGCAATTTGCGGGTACAGAAAAATTTGACGCAGGAAGAATTAGGGGAACGAACAGATTTATCAAAAGGGTATCTTTCACAATTGGAACGAGACTTAAGTTCACCGTCAATGGAAACCTTTTTTTCGATTTTAGAAGCATTGGGGGTTACGCCGGAAGAATTTTTCCGTCAGGACCTTGTGGATCAACAAATCGTGTACACCAAGGAAGACAGCACGATTTATTATGATGAGGAAAACGGTTATGAGTTGAAATGGCTGATTCCTGGTTCTAATGAAAAAGAAATGGAACCGGTGCTGTTGACCTTTGATAAGGCCGGTGAGTACAAAACCTTCGAGCCTTCTCTGTCAGAAACGTTTATTTATGTGCTGGAGGGCCGGGTCACGTTGACCTTGGGAGAAACGATGTATCCCGCCAAAAAAGGACAGTCGATTTATTACCAAGCCACTGAACCCCACCAATTAAAAAATCAAGCCAACGGAAAAAGTCGCCTGCTGATTATTGCGACGGATTCGTATTTATAGTTTAGGAGTGTGAAAAGTGAAACCAATCATTTCATTTAATGAAGTTGTGAAACAGTACGATGAAGATACTGTTTTGAAAAAAGTCAGTTTCGAGATCGAAGAAGGAAAGTTTTATACATTGTTAGGTCCTTCCGGCTGCGGCAAAACGACAATTTTAAGAATTATTGCCGGCTTCACCGAAGCGACAGACGGGGATGTTTTTTTTGATGGGGAACGGATCAATGATGTTCCGGCAAACAAGCGTCAAGTAAATACAGTTTTTCAAGATTACGCACTGTTTCCGCATATGAATGTGTTTGAAAATGTAGCGTTTGGTTTACGAATTAAAAAAATGCCGAAAAAACAAATTGAAGAAAAAGTGCTTCAAGCTTTGCGAATGGTGCAATTAAAAGGCTATGAAAAACGAGAAATCGGTGAAATGTCAGGCGGGCAACGACAACGGGTAGCGATTGCTCGAGCAATCGTCAATGAACCAAAAGTTTTACTGCTGGACGAACCTTTGTCTGCGTTGGATTTGAAATTGCGCACAGATATGCAATATGAGTTACGGGAATTGCAGCAGCGTTTAGGAATTACGTTTATTTTTGTGACCCATGACCAAGAGGAAGCCTTGGCGATGAGTGATGAGATTTTTGTCATGAATAAAGGAAAAATCATTCAAAGTGGGACGCCAGTTGATATTTACGATGAGCCAATCAATCATTTTGTTGCCGATTTTGTGGGAGAAAGCAACATCGTCAACGGTACGATGATCGAAGATAATTTGGTGGAATTTGTCGGTAAACGTTTTGAGTGTGTGGATGGGGGGATGCGACCCAATGAACCCGTGGAAGTCGTCTTGCGTCCGGAAGATTTGTCTTTGACCACTGCTGAAAAAGGAAAACTGGTCGTGCGAGTAGACACGCAACTGTTTCGGGGCGTGCATTATGAAATCATTTGTTACGATGAACAGGGAAACGAATGGATGGTCCATTCGACTCGTAAAGCAGTGGAGGGCAGTCAAATCGGTTTGGCATTCGAACCGGAAGATATCCACGTCATGCGTTTCAATGAATCAGAAGAAGATTTTGATGCGCGGCTGGAAAGCTACGAAGAATAGGGGGAAGCGAAAATGACAAAAATGCGACGCTTTTATTCAATCCCTTATTTTATCTGGTTGTTGTTGTTTGTGATTGCACCGGTCTTGCTGATCGTGTATCAATCCTTTTTTGATACTAGTGGTGCCTTTACGCTGGCAAATTATCAAAATTATCTTGGTTCAGGAAAGTATCTGACCATGACCTTGAATTCAATTTGGTATGCTTTTTTGATTACAGCATTGACACTGTTGATCAGTTATCCAACAGCGTATTTTTTAACAAAATTAAAGCATAAAGATCTTTGGTTGCTGTTGATTATTTTGCCCACGTGGGTCAATTTATTGCTAAAAGCCTATGCTTTTATCGGAATCTTTGGGATTCATGGCGGTATCAATCAGTTTATCGGATTGTTCGGTCTGGCACCCCATCAGATTTTATTTACAGATGTCAGTTTTTTGATTGTTGCTATGTATATTGAACTGCCCTTTATGATTATGCCGATTTTCAATGCATTGGAAGAATTGAATCCTTCCTTAATCAGCGCTAGTCGGGATCTGGGAGCAAATAGTTTTGAAACTTTTCGGCGGGTGATTTTTCCTTTGTCCTTGAATGGGGTCAAAAGTGGTGTGCAAGCAGTATTTATTCCCTCTCTTTCATTGTTCATGTTGACTCGATTAATCGGGGGCAATCGGGTGATTACCTTAGGGACGGCGATTGAACAGCATTTCTTAGTGACACAAAACTGGGGAATGGGTTCAACGATTGGTGTGGTCCTGATTTTGGCGATGTTCTTAGTTATGATTTTAACGGATGAAAAACGTAAAGGTAAAGGAGGACATAAAAAATGAAAAAATTTAAATGGTCCCACCTTTATTTAGCGGTTGTATTTTTGCTTTTGTACATTCCCATTTTTTATCTAATTGCTTATTCCTTCAATAAGGGCGGAACGATGAATGCCTTCACCGGTTTTACTTGGGAACATTATCAGGCGGTTTTTGAAGATACTCGTTTGATCATCATTGTTTTGAATACTTTTATGCTGGCATTTTTATCGGCATTGTTCGCCACACTCATCGGAACGTTTGGTGCGATGGGAATTTATTACACAAAAAAACGCTATCTGCGAACAGCGTTGTTAAGTGCGAATAATATTTTATTGGTTTCACCAGATGTTATTATCGGTGCGAGTTTTCTGATTTTCTTTACTATGATTGGCAATGTTTTTAGAGGCATTAATTTAGGATTTGGCAGTGTTTTATTGAGTCATATCGCCTTTAGTATTCCTATTGTTGTACTGATGGTTTTGCCTAAGTTGCAGGAAATGAATGATTCTACCATTGATGCGGCACGAGATTTGGGTGCCAATAATCTGCAAGTTATCAAAAGCATTATTCTGCCTTTTCTTTCTCCGGGAATCATCGCCGGGTATTTCATGGCGTTTACCTATTCACTGGACGATTTTGCAGTGACCTTTTTCGTGACCGGCAATGGCTTTAGTACCTTATCCGTAGAAATTTATTCTCGTGCAAGACAAGGCATCAGTTTAGAAATCAATGCATTAAGTACGTTGGTTTTTCTTTTCTCTCTGATTTTAGTTGTAGGTTATTATTTTATCAGTAAAGAAAACCAACCACGAAAAGGGCGGAGAAACCGCAAGTTGGAGGTGCCGGATATTCGATGAAAAAACTTCAATCACTAATTATCGGTATTCTTGCGATTATTCTAGTGTTGCTTTTTTCTGTTCATCAATTAGAAAAATCGACAGGAATGGCCGGCGCAAAAGTGCTGAACATTTACAACTGGGGGGATTATATCGATCCCGCTTTGATTAAAAAATTTGAAAAAGAATCCGGCTACAAGGTCAATTATGACACCTTCGATTCCAATGAGGCCATGTTCACAAAAATCCAACAGGGTGGGACGGCTTATGATATTGCAGTACCCAGTGAATACATGATTGAAAAAATGATGGTAGAAAAATTGCTGCTGCCAATCGATCATCAAAAAATAACTGGTCTATCTGCAATCGATCCCCGTTTCTTAGATTTGAGTTTTGATCCCGGTAATCAGTATTCAATTCCGTATTTCTGGGGTACTTTGGGGATTGTTTATAACGACAAGTTCGTCAACGCCGATCAAATCACTTCTTGGGATGATTTGTGGCGTCCTGAATTAAAGGATAAGTTGATGGTCATTGATGGCGCTCGGGAAGTTATCGGTTTGGGTCTGAATTCGTTAGGCTATTCATTGAACAGCAAGAAAGACGATGAATTGCAGGAAGCTTTTGAAAAATTGAAAAAAATGACACCAAATATCAAAGCAATCGTGGCGGATGAAATTAAAATGTATATGGCAAATGAAGAAAGTGCAGTTGCTGTGACCTTTTCTGGAGAAGCGGCGGATATGATGTGGGAAAATGAACATCTTCATTACGTGATTCCGTCAGAAGGATCGAATCTTTGGTTTGATAATATCGTTATTCCTAAAACAGCTCAAAATGTTCAAGGAGCATACGATTTTATCAATTTCATGTTAGTTCCTGAAAATGCAGCACAGAATGCGGAATACATCGGTTATTCTACCCCGAATAAAGAAGCGAAGGCGTTATTGCCAAAAGAAATCAGCGAAGATCCGCAATTCTATCCTTCCGACGAATTATTGTCCCATCTGGAAGTATATGAAAATCTAGGATCAGACTATTTGGAGTACTACAATGATATTTTCTTGGAATGGAAGATGTACAGGAAATAATGGCAAAGATGTAAAAAAAGAATCATAATTTTTTTGAATTATTTTTAAAGAAGGAAAAGCGGCTAAAGAAGCCGCTTTTTTTGCTATTATCCGGTTCTTTGATTCCAGTGACCCAAAGAATTATAGGTGATAGGGGCTATCTTGGGTGACTAGCCATCTTAGACCGACCATCAAGGAATCTTGAAAATTTTCCACAAATAGGATATCTGGTTGATTGACTTGCTTTGGAAGAATAGAAGATTGTTCAATTTCTTTAAACAGAACATTTCTATCTATCGATTCGGCAGAAATAATAAAAGAATTCGGTGCTATTACGGTGTTGTATATGGCTAATATTTCGATAAGATTAGTGATAAGTTCCATTTCATTTGAAGGACCGAAGGAATCAATCAAGTGTGGAAGATATTTTGCTTCACCAGCTAGATGGTTCTTCCCTTCTAAAATGACTCCGTTTGAGTAGATGGTGATACCAGGCATACTATTTTCAGGATAGAAAATACCTACAATCGTTTTTGATTTATTTAATTTTTGCGAAATAGTATAGCCAATCGTCAATAAATGAGCATCATTTTGGATAATCAAAGGAATAGATGTTCGTGTAGCCAATGCCTGTTCGATGTTCCATTGATTAAATAAATTTCCCCAACTTGAAAGAACGACCCCGTTGTAGACCTTACCCGGAAGAGATAGTCCAATTTTATCTATCATATAAGATAAGTCTAGAAAAGAAGTGATAAAGGAAATTAAAAAATCCAAATTGATCTCGCTAAAATCAATCGTATTTTCGTGTTTTATTTCACCTGATAAGTTAACGATCTTTCCGATGATAATAAGCTTTCTATGATTGGACACCTTCTTTTCTTGAATACTCAGCAGCAAGAAGTGATTCTGGTCGTAATTGAATCGGTAGGCGGTAGCAGGTCGTCCTAAAGGGAGCTGTTTAAGTCCATCGTCAATAAAAACTTTTTCATCAACTAGTTGTTTTACTAAAGAGTTGATTGTTACGACACTGATTCCTGTCTCCCTTGCCATCTCCGCTTTTAAGGCTGTTCCTTGGATAAACAAAAAATTTTTTAGTACCTGTAAATTTCTATCTCTGATCATGTTTTTATTTGTATTCATTATATCCTCATCTTTAATTAAATAAGTTAATAAAATCTAGGATAACTATAATACACAAAAAAAGAAAAGTAAAATTAGATAAGCGATTTCTTCGTAATCATTAAAAACAAATTGACATTCCGGATATAATTAATATACTTAATTAATGAAACTAATTAAAAAAGAAAGAGGCTAAAGAAAATGATAAAGTTAGTTCTTACTGATTTAGATGGTACGTTTTTAAACAGCAAAGGAGATTTTGATCATGAATATTATCGGAAAGTTCGAGATCTAATGAAAAAAGAAAATGTATTTTTTGCACCTTGTACAGTAAAACAATGCGAAAGAGTAGAAGAATTATTTGAAAACGATGGCTTTAGAAATATTTGGATTTTAGGTGACAGTGCAACACGAATCAAGCATGATGGCGACTATATCTATGAATCTTTGTTGCCTAATGATGTGGGGGCATTGATCATTAAAGAGTTAGAAAAAATTGCCTCTGATCATGTGATTATCGCCTGTACCCCAACAGCCGCAATGATTCAATCCACGGTTCCCGAAGAAGAAGCGAAAAAAATTCGTAGGTCCTATGCTGTTGTAAAAACCGTAGAAACATTTCAAGAGATTAAAGAAGATTTTGTAAAAATTACGGTGTATGATCCAAAATTAAGATGTTTGGAAAATGTTAAGAAACTAGATCAATTTACTGATCGTGCTTACATGGTTGCATCAGAAGCCGCATGGATCGATATCTCCAATCACGGTGTTCATAAAGGGACCACTGTTCAAGAATTGCAAAAAATACTGGGGGTAACAAAGGAAGAAACAATGGCGTTTGGTGATGGGTTAAATGATATTGAATTGATGGAGTCAGCAAAATATAGTTTTGCAATGAGTAATGCATTTGACCAAATAAAAGAGGTCGCAGCATTTGTTACAAAATCAAATGATGAGAACGGCGTATTGAAAACAATTGAATCAATTCTTGAGATTCAGGGAAAGCAAAAGAATGGATAAGTCCTTTTTAAAAGAACAAATGTGAGGCTCCTCGCTAAAGAATTAGTTAAAGTAAAAAATAGGATTGGTTTTCCAATAGTCAACTGCTAAGATAAAAGGTAGAACCGATTATGAATCGTTACTAATTTTGAAAAGAGGGCTGCTTGTGATTCAATTAGACAAACTATTTTCTGGCGCTGGAATTCCTTTTGAACTGTACCATCATCGGGCGATTTATACCAACGAGGATGCGTTAGTCATCAAAAAGGAGCAGGGCTTTAGCGGAACGGAGACCAAAAGCCTGTATCTAAAGGATAAAAAAGGAATTAATTATATTTTTTTGACCTTCACCACCAAATGAAGTGATTTTAAAGCCTTGAGCAAACTTGTGGGCAAACGTCTTTCGGTGGTTTCACCAGAAGCAATGGAAACACAAACAGGACAAAAACCGGGCGCTGTTGCCCCTTTTGGGTATGAAGAACCGGTGCCGGTCATCATTGACGAAGAACTGCTTTCATCTGAAAAATGGGTTTTCGCTCCTGGTCGTCCAGATCAAACGATGGTTGTTCAAGTAAAAGATTTGCAAAAAATCATTGCACTGTTAAAAATCGATACGTATTTGTTGCCGAAGTAAACAGCAGCGTTAACGGATAGTGTAGAACCAAAAAATTGGCGAGTCATCAATAGGGGATGATTCGCCAATTTTTTATTTACCAGAGGATAGTGGAGTAAAAGGTAGGCTGAGATCTTCGGCAACTGCTTGTAGCGTCAATTTTCCTTGATGGGTGTTGACCGCGTTAGCAAGCACCGAGTTGGTTTTGAGTATCTCGGAGAATGGGTGATTTGCCAATAATCGGATGTAGCTGATCGTTGCGTTACTCAGTGCGTAAGTGGCGGTTTGCGGTACGGCACCGGGCATATTTGCGACAGCGTAGTGGATTACTTCTTCTTTTCGATACGTAGGATTATCATGGGTCGTTACACGATCCTCGGTTTCAAAAATCCCGCCTTGATCAATAGCAATATCTACGATCACTGAATCTTTCGGCATGTTTTTGACCATTTCCTTTGTAACCAAAGTAGGTGCTTTGTGGCCGGGCAGTAAAACCGCACCAATCACTAAATCAGCTGTTTTTAAAACTTCTTCCAGATTCATTGTGTTTGAAAAAAGCGTTTGAACTTGCCCTTGAAATTGGGCATCTAATTTTTTTAAGCGGGCAAGGTCAACGTCTAGAATTGTGACACGTGCTCCCAGTCCTAGTGCAATCGTTGCGGCATTCGTTCCGGCAACACCACCGCCGATAATAACGACATTTCCTTGTTTAACACCCGGCACACTGCCTAATAAAATCCCTTTGCCACCATTCGGACGTTCCAAAAATTGTCCGCCAATTTGTGCCGCCATCCGTCCGGCAATTTCACTCATTGGTGCTAAAAGGGGCAAACTGCCATCCGCCAATTGAACATTCTCATAGGCAAGTGCAGAGACATTTTTTTCCATGAGAACTTGTGCCAACTCTTTATTGGCAGCCAAATGTAAATAAGTGAAGAGTAGTTGTCCGGAACGAAAGAAAGAATATTCTTCCGGCAGCGGTTCTTTTACTTTGAGAATCAAATCCGCCTGCCAAACTGTTTGCTGGTCCGCAAGCACACCACCGACTACCTGATACCTCTCATCTGGAATGCCTGAACCCAAACCTGCTCCGTATTCTACGAAGACCTGATGCCCTTCACGAATCAATTCATCTACTCCTGTTGGGGGTAACGCCACTCGATTTTCATTGTTCTTACGTTCTTTAGGGATACCAATCTTCATTTTCTTCACTCCAATAAGCTTTTCTTTTATTATACCGAAGAAAAGAAGAAAGGGATAATTTTCTCCGAAAATAAAAAAAGTCTACTTCAAAAGGACCAGTAGTTGGTTTCTTTTGAAAAAACGTTTTTTATCAAGCCGTAAAGGTCCAGTAGTGGATCGTTTGACTTTTAATTTCATCTTCCTTGAAATTGCGTTGATAATGTAATTTTTGCGAATCATCATTGGGATCTAAAACCCGAACGGATTGGTCGTCATTGGTGCCAGCTAATACGAGAATATGTCCGCCATCGGTAAAATCACCGGCAGTGACTGAAATAATAACCGGAATATTTTGCTGTAAATAGGCTTCTGCCTGTGTAAAGTCGTTGCCCAGATCATGAAAGTTCAGTTGATAATGCTGAGCAAAATCTGGAAAAATACTCCAAGCAGTGCCGGCATCCGCCACAAAATAAGTATTCTGTGCCCAGTCAAAGACTTCATTAGGATCGACGGTTGTTTCCCGCCAATGAGACAAAACCATGCTTAAAGAAAGCAAGGCACAACCGTTATTGGCAATATCATTGTTCTCTCCGGTACCATAGATTCGCTGTGCCCAACGTTCATCCGTCTGCAAAAGTAAAGGTGTGCCCAGTGACTCAGCGGTTAATTGCTGATTGGCATTTTTGCTGAATTTTTCTTGAGAAGGTTGGGAGGAAAAAGTGGGTTCCGTTCGAGAAACAAAATAGACACCGCTGAGAACCAGAAAGAGTCCAATAAATAGAAGAAGAGGATGCCGCTGCTTGCGACGGTTTTTTTTCGCCATTTTTTTCACCTCATGTGCTTTTGTCCTACTGTAACGAAAAACCAGAGGAAGAACATCCGTCTAAAGGTTGAATTAGAAAAATTTTATAAAATAGTATGAAGGACAATAAGAAATAAAAAACCTCCTTCTCAGCAAATTAACTGAAAAAGAGGTGTTCGCTATTCTTCCATTTCTTCTAACTCCAAACTTAATTCTTCCCATTGAGCCAATAGTTCTTCTTGAGCTGCGTGGTTTTCTTCAAGTTGGGTGTTCAACTCATTGAGGTGCAGGTGGTCCTCCAAAACTTCCGGTGCAGTCATGGCAGTTTCTAGTTCTGCGATGGTTTCATCGAGAGTGGCCAGTTTTTCTTCCACTTCAGTGACCTTTCGTTGAAGAGTTCGAAGAAGTTTTTGGCTTTCTTTCGTTTGCTGGAATGATTTTTTTCCAGTCGATATAGTTTTTTCTGGAGCTTCCTCTGCCAATAATGCAGCAATTTCGGCTTCTTCTTTTTTCTTTTCTAGATAATAATCATAATCTCCTAAAAATAATCGGCTGCCATCATGAGATAATTCAACGACTTTGGTGGCGATTCGATTAATGAAATAGCGGTCATGGGAAACAAAAAGCAGGGTGCCTTCATAATCAATCAGCGCATTTTCCAACACTTCTTTGTTGTCGATGTCCAAATGGTTCGTCGGTTCATCTAAAATCAAAAAGTTTTCCCGATTCATGGCAAGCTTCGCCAATGCCACGCGGGCTTTTTCGCCACCGCTAAGCAGACCAATCGGCTTTTCAACGTCTTCACCAGAAAATAAAAAGCCGCCAAGCACACTACGAATTTCCACTTCAGGTGTGGTGGGGTGTTCATCCCAAAGTTCTTTCAAAATAGTTTTGTTGGTATTCAATTCGGCTTGCCCTTGATCGTAATACCCAATCGTTACGTTTGCGCCAAGATGGGTTTCTCCTTTTAGAAAAGGCAGGGTACCAATCAAAGATTTTAGCAAAGTTGATTTGCCGATACCGTTAGGACCTACCAGTGCAATGGCATCTTTGCGGCGAATATCCAAGTCAATCGGTTGCGACAATACCTCGCTGTCTTGGTAGCCGATTGCGGCATCTTCCACCTGCAAAACGACATTTCCCGAGGGCTTGTCAATGGCAAATAAAAAATGAGCTGACTTTTCTTTGCCTTGAGGTCGATCCAACCGTTCCATTTTTTCTAACTGTTTACGGCGGCTTTGTGCGCGTTTGGTGGTAGAAGCCCGCACCAGATTTTTTGCCACAAAATCTTCTAACTTATTGATTTCCTGTTGCTGCTTTTCGTAGGCTTTCCAATCGCTGGCTAGTTGACCAGCTTTTAAATCCAAATAGCGACTGTAATTTCCTTTGTAATGGCGCATTTTTTGTCTTGAAAGTTCGTAGACCTCATTTGCTACTTTATCTAAAAAGTAGCGGTCATGGGAAACAATCAATAAAGCGCCGGAATAACCCTGCAAATAGGTTTCGAGCCATGAAAGGGTATCAATATCCAAATGATTCGTCGGTTCATCCAGAATGAGGATATCAGGCTTTTGCAGCAACATTCGCGCTAATGCCAACCGAGTTTTTTGTCCGCCAGAAAGGGTTGCAATCGACTGCTCATAAAAACTTTCATCAAATTGAAACCCATGGAGCACTGAACGAATTTCGTTTTCATAACCATAACCATTTTGATCAGAAAAATCATGCTGTAAGGTGTCGTATTCTTTTAAAATTGCTTGATAATTGGCAGAATCAGGGGCAGCTTCACTGATAGCAAGCTCCAAATCCCGCATTCGGTTTTCCATTTGTCTTAGTGTCGTGAAGGCCTTCAGCATTTCATTCCAAACAGTTTCTTCTGAGACTAAACCGGTATCCTGTGCAAGATAGCCCAAGGTTGCCGTTTTATTTTTGGCAATCGTTCCTTGATCGGGCGCTTCGATTCCTGCCAGAATTTTTAATAGCGTTGATTTGCCAGCACCATTTCTACCTACTAGTGCAATTCGAGCGTGAGAACTGATTTCCAGATGAATATTTTCAAATAAAACCTCTGCACCAAACAGACGGGCAATTTGATTTGCTTGCAGTAAAATCATCATTTCCTCTTTCCTGACGTTTCTTTATTGTTAAAAAGTTCGTTGCTGAAAATTCTCCAGCAAAACCTTGTGAAAGTTTTTTTCGTCATCTATTTTTTCATCATGTGTTAGTCTATCACATTTTAAAGAGCGGTGCGAGGGATTCCTATCCCATTCGTCAGATAAAAGTTCACAAATTGTAAGCATGTAGATTGCATTTATAGTGGTATTCCTGTTATGATGATATTCGTTAAAAGTGAAAACTTCACAAATGGAGGTTATATCGTGAAAGAACATGTTATTCCTAAAGCTACAGCCAAACGTTTACCCTTATATTATCGCTACTTACGAATCTTACATAATGCTGGCAAGAAAAAAGTCTCATCCACAGAGTTGAGTGAGGCCGTTCAAGTAGATAGCGCAACGATTCGCAGAGATTTTTCCTATTTTGGTGAATTAGGCAAGCGCGGCTATGGCTATGATGTCCAAGACTTAATGAACTTTTTTGCCCGTACATTAAATGATGATCACATGACAAATGTGGCGCTGGTCGGGGTGGGGAATCTCGGTAGTGCATTATTGAAATACAAATTTCATCAAAGCAATAGCATTCGTGTCAGTGCAGCTTTTGATGTCAATAAAGATATTGTTGGGCGAATCGTTGATGGCATTCCTGTTTATCCAATGGAGGATATGAAGGAACAAATTAAGATCCAACAAATCGAAGTGGCGATTCTAACCGTGCCTTCTCAACACTCTCAAGATATCGTGAATAAATTGGTGGAATTTGGAATCAAGGGAATCTTGAACTTCACGCCAGTTCGTTTGAACGCACCCAAAGAAGTCTTGATTCAAAATGTTGACTTGACAAATGAGTTGCAAACCTTGATTTATTTCCTGCATTCTGGAAATGTTATTGGCAACGAAGAATAATTTTTTGAATAGAAAAAAATACCGCGTCTGGTGAAGTCGCGGTATTTTTAATGGAATAATTGCTCATAATCAACAGATTCCGGTGCGGCTAAATAATTTTCAATCAACATTTCCAGTTTATGAAAATCAATGAAGCGAGCCTGACGGGCAACTTCCTTTTGATGGGCAAAAAGCAATACGGCAGGAGCAGTCAGCACTTGAAATTCACCGGCTATTTCTGGAATTTCAGCGGCATCGCCATGTATAATGGGTACTTTTCCTTCAAAATGTTGAAGAAGCTGTGGTTTGACGGACACACAAACGCTACAATTTGGCATGGAGAGATAGACCAATGCTAATGGAGCCGCAGCTAGTTGTTCGTTGATTTCTTTGATCGTGGTGGCATGAAACATGCGTTCACCTCCTACTAAAAGTAACGATAAGAGCTATTTAAACAAATGTCAATTTTTCTGTTTTTAATTAAATGGCGTTCTGTTTTTTGTTAAGGAGATTCTAAAATTTTTTGTGGCCCCTTGTTTCCAGTTCCATTCGGCAGTATAGTAAAGCGCGAAAATAAATGAACTTTTCAAAAGAGAAGTTATTTTAAAATAGCAAGGATGCAGTTCCACTTTAACTAAGAAGCCTAGTGGAATGGTATACGTAATGAAAATCTGTAGAAATTTTTTCAAAATTTCATCAAATATGTGAATAGGAGAAACCAATGTTCAATCAGCTTCCTAATTCTGTGCTGCAGATGAGTATGATTTTTCTTTCAATCGTCATCGAAGCCTTTCCCTTCGTCTTGTTGGGATGTATTATCTCCGGAGCGTTGTATGTATTTTTGACTCCGGAACGTGTCAATGCTTTTTTACCGAAAAATAAATTTGCGTCAATTTTGGTGGGTTGCCTATTGGGTGTATTCTTCTCCTCCTGTGAGTGCGGGATTGTGCCTATCGTGAATCAGTTCGTCAAAAAGGATGTTCCAGAACACACAGCTTTTGCATTTATGCTGACAGCTCCGATCGTAAATCCAATTGTGATTTTTTCCACCTTTATTGCTTTCGGAAATTCAGCGCAGTATGCGATTTTGCGGGTGCTGGGTAGTTTATTTGTAGCAATCGTAATTGGCACTTGGTTAGCTTATGTCAATAAAAAACCGATTTTAAAACAGGTTGTCGTAAGAGAAGCCCAACATTCTTCTGACACACAGGAAAAACCAACTTTCTGGCAACAAATTCAGCGGGTATTGCACCATAGCATCGATGAATTTTTTGATACAGGACGTTACTTGATGATCGGCGGACTGTTAGCAGCGGCAATGCAAACCTACTTGCCAACAGGCGTTATGCTGACGTTAGGTTCAAATAAATTATTAGCCGTTTTAGTGATGCTGTTTTTGGCAGTAGTGATGTCGTTATGCTCCGAAGCAGACGCATTTATCGGTTCTTCGTTGCTCAGTTTATTTGGAACCGGTCCGGTAGTTGGCTTTTTGGTATTTGGCCCAATGGTGGATATCAAAAATTTGTTAATGATGAACCGGTATTTCAATAAGAAATTCATTGCTTCGATGGTGGGGCTCATTTTACTTTGTGTGACCGGCTATGCTTTGATTGTTTAGGCAAACAATTTCTTTAGAAATAATAAAGAGAGAAAATTTCTATTTCAAACATTGAGGAGAAAAAAATGGTTCGATTTTTAATTTTAGCAGGCTATTTTGAATTAATGATGTATCTGCAGGTTTCTGGAAAACTCGATCAATTTATCAATATTCATTACCGCTATTTAGCTATTTTATCTATGATTTTATCTTTCTTATTGGCAATGGTTCAATTGATTCAATGGGTGAAAAGTGATCCGAAAACCGATAGAACGCAGGAACACGCATTTCACGACCATGACCATGGATTGCAAAAAAGATATCAACGGGTAATTGCGTACCTATTGTTGGCATTGCCAATTCTTGTAGGAACTTTTTTCCCAACAGTAAGTTTGGATACAACGATCGTTGAAGCAAAAGGATTTCAATTTCCTGTCAGTAAAGAATCCGTAGGTGATCCGGAGATGCAGACACAATATTTGCAGCCGAACACCAGCATCTATTTCAATAAATCCGACTACCAAAAACAAATGAACAAATTGATGAAAAAATATGGCGAAAACGGGGTATTAAAAATCACTGATGCCAATTATTTGGAAGTCATGGAACTGATTTATAACTATCCCAGCGAGTTTATCGGTCGGAAAATTATTTTTGAAGGTTTTATTTATCACGCAAAGCAAGACGCTTCGCAGGATGACTTTGTTTTTCGTTTTGGAATTATCCATTGTGTCGCCGATTCAGGCGTTTTTGGCTTGCGGGTACGGATGCCGGAGGAAACCGCGTATAAAAATGATGAGTGGGTCCATATTGAAGGAACACTGACAACAGAATTTTATCAGCCATTAAAACGGGAACTTCCGTTGGTTCAGGCAGAAAACACGGTGACGATTGCTACTCCGGAAAATCAATATGTTTATCGTTCTTTTTAGTAGAAAAACGGGGAGGGCTGAAACTCAAAAAGAAGTATGCTATACTGAAAAAAGTTGTGAAAATAAATGAAATGTTTAGTTAAGTGAGGGAGAACTATGTGCGGAATCGTAGGGTTTATCAATCATGCAGAGAAGAAACAAAAAACAGAAACAATCAAAAAAATGATGGATACAATCGTTCATCGAGGTCCAAATAGCTCAGGACAACATGTGGACGAAGGCGCTGCTCTTGGTTTTCGTCGATTAAGTATTATTGATTTAGAAGGCGGCACACAGCCGATTTATAACGAAGATGGCAGTTTAGTCATCACATTTAATGGAGAAATTTACAATTACCAAAGCATTCGTGAGGATTTGATCGCAAAAGGACATATTTTTACGACCCATGCCGACACGGAAGTTTTGCTTCACGGGTACGAAGAATATGGTATCGATCTGCTGCAAAAAATTCGCGGCATGTTTGCTTTTGTAATCTGGGATAGCAACAAGCAAGAATTGTTTGGCGCACGGGACCATTTTGGGATCAAACCACTATATTACACACAAATGAACGGAACGTTTATGTACGGCTCTGAAATCAAAAGCTTTTTGAAACATCCTGATTTTGTCAAAGAATTGAATAAGGAAGCATTGAAACCTTACATGACCTTCCAATATTCTGCGTTAGACGAAACATTCTTCAAAAATGTGTACCGCATCAAAGAAGGCCATTATTTCCTTTATAAAGAAGGAGAACTAACCGTTAATCAGTATTGGGATGTGCAGGAAAAGGAAACAAATTTGTCTCTGACGGAAACGGTTGATTTGATCGACAAGACCGTTGTTGATTCCATCGCAGCCCATCGCATTGCAGATGTTGAAGTTGGCTCATTTCTTTCTTCTGGAGTGGATTCCAGCTATGTTACTGCGGTTTTACGTCCAGAACATTCGTACTCCATCGGGTTTGGCGATAAATCCTACAATGAATCCGTGGAAGCAAAAAAACTGACAGATTTGATTGATTTGAACAATACATCCCGGGTGGTTACCGGAGAAGAAGCTTTTGAATATTTTCCAATCATCCAATACCATCTGGATGAACCAGATTCAAATCCTTCTTGTGTGCCGCTATATTTCTTGGCAGAATTAGCCAGTCGAGATGTGCGGGTGGTGCTGAGTGGCGAAGGTGCGGATGAACTATTTGCCGGTTATCAAGCCTACGGAATGAACACCCGTTCTAAAGCAGTCAAGGTAGTAGCAGAAGGATTGAAGAAATTACCAAAAGGTCTGCGCTATAAACTGGCAAAAGGCTTTAAAGGAAAATCTTTCCATGGTGCACTGCATTTGTACACGTCTTTAGCACCAGCCGAAGAATTCTTTATCGGACAGGCAAAAGTTTTTGAAGAAAGTGAAGCGGATCACTTTTTACAACCGACTTATCAAAAGAGCCATTCCATCAGAGAAATCGTTGATGTTCATTACGATAAAGTCCAAGATATGTCTGAAATCAAAAAGATGCAATATTTAGATATGCACCAATGGATGCCAAAAGATATTTTGTTGAAAGCTGATAAATTGTCGATGGCAAGCTCCTTGGAATTGCGGGTACCTTTATTGGATAAAGAATTGATGAAGGTTTCAGAACAAGTCCCAACAAAATATTTGATCAATTCGAAAAATACCAAATATGCTTTTCGTCAAGCGGCGGCTCGTCATTTACCGGAAGAATGGTACAACCGGGAAAAACTTGGTTTCCCAGTACCGATCAAGGATTGGTTGCGGGAAGAAAAATATTACCGATTGGTACGGGAACTTTTCCAACAAGAATTTGTCGCTGAATTTTTCCAACAAGAGGCCATTATCCAAATGTTGGACGACAATTACGCAGGAAAAAATGATGCCCGTCGGAAAATTTGGACGATTTTTACTTTCTTAACTTGGTATACTGTTTACTTCATCAATGACGGCAGCAAACCAGCGGTCGTTGAATTAACTGCATAAGAAAACGAAAAGGTCTGCTTCGGCAGGCTTTTTATTTTCCTCTTTTTGAGGCAATTATGGTTTAATGAAGGTGAGAGGGGGCAAAAAGATGGAACAACGACTACCAAAAGGTTTTTTTGCCGGCGGAGTTTCTGGCGGGCTGAAAGAAAACAAATGCGACATCGGATTTATTTATTCTCAAAATGTTTGTCAAGCTGCCGGATTATTTACCAACAATCAATTTCCAGCGGCACCAGTGGCACTTTCCCGCAAAGTATTGCAAGCAGGAAAACTTCAAGGGATTTTAGTGAATTCTGGCGGAGCCAATGCCATTACTGGTGAACGAGGCGTTCAGGATGCAAAAAAGATGCAGCAGTTATTTGCACAAAAAGCCGATCTTTCTCAAGATTTGGTCGCCATCGCCTCCACCGGAAAAATTGGTGAATTTTTGCCCATGGAAAAGATTAAAAGAGCTGTCAGTAAAATTGATTTGAAAGAACAAAATTTGATTGCCTTTCAAGAAGCCATCGCCACCACTGATACACAAGAAAAAATCATCAGCCGGGAATTCCTGTTGGATAAAACCACAATTCGTCTTACAGGCATCGCCAAAGGTGCTGGCATGGTTCATCCCAAGTTAGCAACTGTTTTAGTTTTTCTCTTGACCGATGCAGATTTAACGTCAGAACAATTGCAACGTCTTTTAAAAAAAGCTGCTGATAACAGTTTGAATCAATTAACGATTGATGGAGAGTCATCAACCAACGATAGTTGTTTTTTATTGGCAAACGGAGCTTCTCGAAAAAAAGTACAGCTAGATTCAAAAGCAGAAGCGGATTTTGCTGAGGGATTGGAACAGCTCTTGATCGATTTAACGAAAAAAATTGCGCGGGATGGCGAAGGAGCAACCAAATTGCTTGAGGTCCGTGTGGTGGGGGCTGAAACGGTCAGAGCTGCTCGTAAAATTTCTAAACGAATTGCTCAATCAATGTTAGTAAAAACCGCCATGTTTGGAGAAGATCCCAATTGGGGACGCATCTTGTCGGCAATTGGTGACAGTAATGATAGGTTGGATATCACAACGATTGATGTTGCCGTCTGCTGGGAAACTGTTTTACAGCAAGGGATCCCAGCGGCTTTTAATGAAGCAGAATTGTTGGAAAAATTGAAACAGGAAGAAATTCTGATTGAAGTTAATCTCCATGGAGGAAGAGAGCAAGCGACAGCGTGGGGCTGTGACCTAAGTGAAAAGTATGTGGAGATTAATGCGGCGTATCGTACCTAAGAAAGGAGAAAAATCATGAGCCATCTATTTCCCAACTATGCCCGTAAACCTTTTGAACTTGTTTCAGGAACTGGTTGTTACCTGACAGATCATCAAGGAAATCGTTATTTGGATTTTACCAGTGGTATTGGAGTGGCCAATCTTGGTTACAGCAATGTAGCAAGCGAAGAAGCCCTGATTCGGCAAATGCAACTGCTTATGCACACACCTAACCTTTATGAAAATCATCTGCAAGAACAAGTTGCCGCTAGTTTAGGAAAAACAGATTATTTGGCGTATTTTTGTAATAGCGGGGCAGAAGCCGTGGAAGCTGCAATCAAATTAGCTCGTAAAGCAACGCAGCGTACAAAAATCATCAGTTTTATTCAATCCTTTCATGGAAGGACCTACGGAGCCATGAGCGCCACCGGACAAGCAATCGTCCAACAAGGATTTGCGCCTTTAGTACCGGATTTCGTTTATGTGGAATACAACGCTCTGGAAGGTCTGGAGGAACAGCTTGACGAAAATACCGCAGCAGTTATTCTGGAAGTGATTCAAGGAGAAGGAGGGGTTATTCTTGGATCAAAGGAGTGGTTGCAGGAAGTCGCCCGTCTTTGTCAAAAAAATAACAGTCTGTTGATTATTGATGAGATCCAAACAGGGATGGGGCGTACCGGCAGTTTGTACGGCTTTGAACAACTAGGAATTGCACCGGATATTTTTACATTGGCAAAAGGATTGGGGAATGGCTTTCCGGTAGGAGCAATGTTGGGAAAACGGGAATTGGCCTCTGCCTTTGGTCCCGGAAGTCATGGTTCTACTTTTGGTGGGAATAAAATGGCAATGGCCGTAGCAGCAGAAGTCGTTCGTCAAATTGATCAACCGGAATTTTTAGCGGAAGTTCGAAAAAAAGGGGCCTATTTGTTTGATCGATTACAGGAAATTTCATCAAAAAATATCAAAGAGGTTCGCGGACGGGGCTTGATGATTGGAATTGAACTGCAAGAGAATCATTCCCTCCAAAAGATTATGAAAGATTTGGAAAAAGAAGGCTTGCTGACTTTAAAAGCGGGACAAAATGTGTTACGCTTATTGCCACCGTTAACGATTTCATTGGAGGAAATCGATGAAGGTATCGAAAAACTAAAAAAAGTGTTATCAAATTGATTTTTCAAGATTTTTTCACAAAAAAGTTACTCATTTATGTTACCATGATAGTGAAGAAAATCATTTGTTTGTAGTTTTTATCCAGATTTAGTAAAATAGCTTTTGGATAAATGCACATAGAAAGAGGTGTAGAAAATTGGGTTATACAGACGAAACAGTCCGTTTTGACTTTGATGACAGTCGGAAAAAAGAAGTCAGCGAAACATTGGCGATCGTTTATCGCGCTTTGGAAGAAAAAGGTTACAATCCAATCAATCAAATTGTTGGCTACTTGCTTTCTGGAGACCCGGCCTACATTCCTCGTTATCGGGATGCCCGTAATTTGATCCGCCGTCACGAACGCGATGAAATATTGGAAGTTTTGATTCGTTATTATTTAGGCGATCACGGGATCAAGTTATAATGAGAGTCATGGGATTGGATGTTGGTTCCAAAACGGTAGGCATTGCGGTCAGCGATCCAATGGGTTGGACTGCACAAGGAATTGAGATTATCCGAATCGATGAAGTGAAGGGTGAATTTGGTTTCGACCGTTTGCGGGAATTAGTGACGGAATATGAAGTGACTAAGTTTGTCGTTGGTCTGCCGAAAAATATGAATAATTCGATTGGTCCAAGAGCCGAAGCTTCTATGGCTTATGGTAATCAGATTGCCGAGTTGTTCAATCTTCCCGTCACGTACCAAGATGAGCGTTTAACAACGGTTCAGGCGGAGCGAATGTTGGTGGAACAAGCCAACACGTCAAGAGCCAAACGAAAAAAAGTAATCGATAAATTAGCAGCAGTCATGATTTTGCAAAATTATCTGGATGGCGCAGCCAACAAACTGTTGTAAATGTGAAAGGAAAGAGGAATTTATAATGACTGAACACACACACGATCATAACCACGACCATGATCATGAAGGACATGAACATATCACACTTGTGGATGACCAAGGAAATGAAACCCTATATGAAATTCTTTTAACCGTTGACGGACAAGAAGAATTCGGCCGTAATTACGTGCTGCTTTACCCAGCCGGCGTACCGGAAGAAGAAGACGTTGAACTGCAAGCCTACGCATATATCGAAAACGGCGACGGCACAGAAGGCGAATTGGAACAAATCGAAACAGAAGCAGAATGGGACATGATTGAAGAAGTCTTTAACACGTTCATGACTGAAGAAGAAGAATAAGATTTAAACGCTAGCTGAACCCTTGATGGATAAGGGTTCAGCTTTTTTGTGTTTTGATTTGAATAGGAAATTGACTACGATTGCTTCCTAGAGCAATGCTTGTTAAACTAAAAGTAATAAATCATGAGGATGTGATGTATCATGAAAAAAATGATGACAAAAGACAATGAGGACTTAATTATCGGATAGGTCTTTGTGTCTCTAACCGAATCAACCGACAAATAGGTGATTTAAAGGAGACGAAGATGGAAGTTCGTATTAAAAAGCTGTCAACAGCTGAAGAAATTAAACAGTTCTGGAAGAAGAAACGGGAGTATGAGCGGAAAGATGTTTTTTCAAATTTAGAAGAATCTGGAGAAGAACTTCAGAAAATTATCAACTGGTTTAACTCACAAAAATATTATGACATCATCATGGAGTTATCTAATGAAGCAAAAGGTGGTGGCGATCCATTGCAATTTGTTTTTTTCTATGATGAAAAACAAAACTATTTAGGATTTACGATGTACAAAATTTACATACAGGAAGATGGAAAAGCGTTTATTCTTGATTACTGTATTGCCCCATCATTTCGAAATAAAGGCATTGGAAAATTAGTTTTTAAAAAACTGGAAGAACTGTTACATTTGGAAGGCGGCAAGTATGTTGCGTTAAATGCCAGCAATAAAAATAATCGTCGTTTTTGGCAACAAAATGGATTTGAAGCGACTGTACTGGATGAAAATGACGAAGTAGTTTACGTGAAACGAGCGATAGGATAAGTTGGAAACGAACCCTAGATAAGACTGGGTTCATTTTTTGTATAAATTTTTTTGAGAATTTGCATTTCAATATTTTTTACAATAGAATAAGATTCTACGAATGGTTCTAATTCGTTAGCTGTCATGTCTAGACATGTGGATTGAAATACTCTTACAAAAAACCAGTCAGATTGATTGTCTTTTTTTTACGGAAACGGTACCCTTGAAGTGAGGAGGGATCACGATGAAAAAGAGTTGGATTGGTTTAGCATTACTTATTGTCTTAGCAGGTTGCAGTGGTCAAAAAACAGAGGAATCAAGTTCAGAAACAGCAGTATCTACAACAAATTCAGCGAATGCAAGCACGTCTTCAATTCGTAGTACAAGTACAGAATCATCGACAGAGACAACGAAAGAATCTGAACCGGTGTCTTCCACCACCAACAGTGAGGCACAAGCAGATGCCAGTAAGGAATTGATGGCACAATTTCCCCAAACAAATTTTCCTTCTGACATTTCTTACGACGGTCAAGCGCTAAATATTGCTAGTGATGGCAACAATCAAAAAATTTCTGTCCTTTATTATAGTATGGATCAGCCATTGATTTTAAATCATCGTCAATTAAATCAAGAAACACCTTTTGCCAGCTATCGCAAAGAAATTTTTAAAACTTCGCAAATGGCAAAAGAAGCCGTCAATGCGATTTATGATACTGGGGGACAAAAGATAGACTTGGGATATGGTATCACCGGTTATAAACAAGGCGCGGCAGGTTCTACCTATCTAAATTGGCGGGAGGGAAATTGGGCGCTTGTTGTGCGAGCAAGCAATGTAGAAGGACAATCTCCCGATGCTACAGCAAAAAAAATTGTGACCTATCTGGAAAAAGCTTTTTTACCAGCACCTAAAGAAACCGGTCAAATCTCGGTCGATCAAAGCGCACAAGGTTATCAAGCAAATCAAGTTATCTGGCAGGAAGACACGATCGTTTATACAGTAACCCATGAGGATGCTTTGTCTGCATTAGCCATGGCCGTTTCGATGGAAAAATAAGCAAAAGCTTTTTGCAGCTTTCCTATTTTATGGATAAGGGGCAGAAAGCTTTTTTGGTAGAGACAAAAACAACGCATTTCTGGAATCCGGTAGAATTCGCTAAGTAAGCATGCTAAAATAAGCAAGAAACTAAACAAAAGTGAGGACATAGTGTGACTGAATATTTAAATGTAGGAAAAATCGTCAATACTCAGGGAATTCGTGGAGAAGTTCGAGTGATTTCTCAAACGGATTTTCCAGAAGAACGGTATCAAAAAGGTGCTAAACTGACGCTTTTTCGGGAAAATCAACAACCACTGATTTTAACGATAGCGAGTCATCGAAAGCATAAAAATTTTGATTTATTATCCTTTGAAGGCTATCCAACGATCAATGAAGTGGAGAAATTTCGTGATGGGATATTAAAGGTTGCAATGGATCAGCTTTCTGATTTAGAAGAAGATGCCTATTATTACTACGAAATCATTGGATTGAATGTTGTCGATGAAGACGGAAAGTCTCTTGGTAAAATCAAAGAAATTCTTTCTCCTGGCGCCAATGATGTTTGGGTCGTTCAACGCAAAGGGAAAAAAGATGCGCTGATTCCTTATATCGAATCGGTGGTCAAAACTATTGATTTAGAAAAAGGTATTGTCACCGTTGATCTACCAGAAGGGCTGTTGGACGATGAGAATTGATGTACTGACTTTATTTCCACGAATGTTTGAAGGGCCGATGGGAGAATCTATCATCGGAAAGGCCCGAGACAAAAATTTATTAGAGATCAATATTGAAAATTTCCGTGAGTATTCCGATAACAAACATCAAACGGTTGATGACTATCCTTATGGTGGTGGCGCAGGAATGCTGCTGAAGGTTCAACCAATTTATGATAATCTAAAAGCCATCGAAGCCGCGACGGACACACAAAAAAGAATTATTTTGCTTGACCCGGCAGGAAAACCTTTTGATCAAAAAATGGCAGAAGAATTTTCGCAAGAAGAGCATTTGATTTTTATTTGTGGGCATTATGAAGGGTATGATGAACGGATTCGCAGTCTGGTGACGGATGAAGTTTCTCTTGGGGATTATGTTTTGACTGGTGGTGAATTAGGCGCAATGGTGATGATTGATGCGACTGTTCGTTTGCTGCCTGAGGTACTGGGCAATCAGACATCTGCACAAACGGATTCTTATTCAACAGGACTATTGGAGCATCCCCAATATACTCGACCAGCAGAATTTGCTGGAATGACCGTTCCAGAAGTATTAACAAACGGCAATCATCGACTGATCGAGGAATGGCAATTGAAAGAATCTCTGCGGCGTACCTACCTACGACGTCCAGATCTTTTAGAAAATTATCCCCTGACGGATGAGATGAAAAAAATGTTGGCGGCAATCCAAAAAGAAGAAACTGAAAAGGAAATCTGATTGACAAGAAATTTAACTTTACAGTTATGGTTTGGATGTGTTAGTATATTTTGGTGAGTGTACTGCTCATCTATTACAATATTCCGCTGGGACTGGGTCTTAAGAATATTTGGGAATAAGGAGAATGATAAAGATGAATCCATTGATTCAAGAACTAACACAAGAACAATTGCGTACAGACATTCCAGCTTTTCGCCCAGGGGACACCGTTCGTGTTCACGCAAAAGTTGTCGAAGGTACGCGGGAACGTATCCAGTTATTTGAAGGTGTTGTTATCAAACGCCGCGGTGCAGGTATCAGCGAAACTTACACTGTCCGTAAAGTTTCTAACGGTGTCGGTGTAGAACGTACTTTCCCTGTACACACACCACGTGTTGCTCAAATCGAAGTTGTTCGTTATGGTAAAGTTCGTCGTGCGAAACTTTATTACTTACGTGCATTACACGGAAAAGCAGCTCGTATCAAAGAAATTAGAAGATAATAACGGAAAAAATCCTAAAATCTCTAAAATCTGTGAAAAGTCCTTGTATATCAAGGGCTTTTTCTTTTTTCTCTATCACAGTTTTAAGCCTGAATTGGCTGTTTTGGACCTTTTTTTACTCATATTCCCCTAGAATGTCCTAGATTGTCCGATATTGACTAACAGTGTCGTCAAAATAGGGCAAAATTTAGTAGTCAGTCTGACGACAAATTTAATACGAAAAATACCAAAACATTTACAGAATTTATCATATTTTTAACCCCTTAAGATAAAAAGGTACCAGTTTTCAAAAAAAGGCAAAACATATACTTTGGTGATAAAAAGGGTTCTGTTGCAAAGTTTTAAATCTACTATCAAATAAGGTAGAATAATAGAAAAAGATAGCAGGAGGAATGACGATGAATCATTTTAAAGGAAAGCAATTTCAGCAGGATGTGATTATTGTAGCCGTGGGCTACTATCTTCGTTATAACCTTAGCTATCGTGAAGTTCAAGAAATCTTATATGATCGTGGCATTAACGTTTCTCATACGACGATTTATCATTGGGTGCAAGAATATGGCAAACTACTCTATCAAATTTGGAAAAAGAAAAATAAAAAATCCTTTTATTCATGGAAAATGGATGAAACGTACATCAAAATTAAAGGAAAATGGCATTATTTGTATCGAGCCATCGATGCAGATGGTTTAACCTTGGATATTTGGTTACGTAAAAAACGGGACACACAAGCAGCCTATGCTTTTCTTAAGCGGTTAGTGAAGCAGTTTGATGAACCGAAGGTTGTAGTCACAGATAAAGCCCCCTCTATTACAAGTGCCTTTAAGAAACTAAAAGAATACGGCTTTTATCAAGGGACAGAACATCGTACCATTAAATACCTGAATAATTTGATTGAACAAGACCATCGTCCAGTAAAGAGACGCAATAAATTCTATCGAAGTTTACGCACTGCCTCTACCACGATTAAAGGCATGGAAGCCATTCGAGGATTATATAAGAAAACCCGAAAAGAAGGCACTCTCTTCGAGTTTTCGGTCTGTACTGAAATCAAGGTATTATTGGGAATCCCAGCTTAAATCATAGATACCGTAAGGGATTTTATTCTTTATTTAAAACTTTGCAACAGAACCCGAGCAAGTCAGTGACCTGCAAATGCTGTTGACCGAATCAGATTTTGTGGTGGTCTTGCTCCCTTTAAGTCAAGAGACCAAAGGCATGCTGAATCGACAAACGATTCAGCAGATGAAAAAAAATGCAGTGCTGATGAATTTTGGTCGCGGGGAAATCGTGGAAGAAGCAGCCGTCTTAGAAGCATTAGCCAAAAATCAGCTCAAACAATACATCACTGATTTTCCTAGTGCGGGCTTGATCGGACAACCGAAAGTGTTGTGTTATCCGCATATCGGCGGCAGTACTACCAATGCCTTGGAAAAGGGGGACCACGTAGTTTTTGATCGCATGCATGCCTATTTACGCGCTGGGACGATTCAAGAATCGGTCAATTTCCCCCATGCAGAGTTGCCTTTTTTGGCACCGTATCGCTTGGCGCTGTTTTATCACGACAAGCCTGGTGCTTTTGCCCCATTATTGCGGATCATTTCTGAAGCAGGCGTGGATATCGATAATTTGGCGAGTGAGAGAAAAGCCGGAGTTGCCTATACTTTGATTGATCTTGATGAGACAAATGAAACACTGCTGCAAGATCTACAGCAGCAGATACAGCAAGAAACAGCGATCATTCGTGCCCGCTTGATCAAAAATTCGCGAACCAGTGAATAGTTGCCACCAACAATGTTTCTTGTTATGATGAAAAAAAAGTAAAGGAAGTTCATCATGACGAATAAGTTTCAAGATAAAAAGAAGGTCGCTTTGCCTCGTTATCAGCAGATTGCCGTAGCGATCGCGGAACGAATCGTTGAAAATCGCTACCAAGTTGGGCAAAAGATCCATGCACGCTCAACGTTAGCCAGCAATTTCAATGTCTCTCCTGAAACAGCCCGCAAAGCGATCAATGTATTAGTTGATTTAGAAATCATGGACGTCCGTCATGGCAGCGGCGCCTATATTGCTTCAAAGGAAAAAGCACAGGCCTTTGTGGAACAATACCAAGATGTGCAGTCGATCCAAGAAATTAGACAAGATATTTTAGACAGTGTGGAGCGGCAGCAGCAAGAGCTGGATAATTTTTCTGACTTGTTGAACACGCTAGTGCAGCAAACCAAAAAGGTACACCACATGAGTCCGTTTGTGCCCTTTGAGCTTCAGCTGACGGAACAGGCGCAGCATTTGGAAAAAAGTATCAACGAATTGAATGTTTGGCAGGCAACAGGGGCGACGATCATCGCGATCCAAACAACCGAAGGATTGTTGTTGTCACCGGGACCTTATGCGAAATTCAGTGCAGGCAATACGATTTATTTTGTCGGGAATGAATTGGCGTTGCAGCGCATGACCAATTTCTTCTATCCAACGGACCATTCAGCGTAATTCTTTTTCCTGATTCCCATGCTTTTTTTGCAAAAGAAAAAGCATTGGGAAATTTTTTTGACAAAGTGACCACATCTTGTTAAGATAGTATGGTCACTTTGGTGAAATTTTTCAGAAAAAGGAGTATTAATCATTTGAGTAAAGTTAAAGTGGAACACTTAACCAAAATCTTCGGTAAGAAAAAGCAGCAAGCTCTTGCCATGGTCAAAGAACAACGCAGCAAAAACGAGATTTTAGAAAAAACGGGTGCCACCGTTGGGGTCTATGATGTGAACTTTGAAGTCAACGAAGGCGAGATTTTCGTCATCATGGGCCTTTCAGGAAGCGGGAAGTCAACATTGATTCGACTATTGAATCGATTGATCGAGCCGTCTGGCGGAGATATTTACATAGATGGCGTGGATGTTGCCAAAATGAGTAAAGAGGAACTACGAGAAGTTCGCCGTCACAAAATCAACATGGTTTTCCAAAGCTTTGGCCTTTTCCCTCATCGGACAATTTTAGAGAACACAGAATACGGACTAGAAGTCCGTGGGGTCTCGAAAGAAGAACGAACAGCGAAAGCGGAAAAAGCGTTAGAAAACTCAGGATTGCTTTCTTTTAAAGACCAATACCCTGACCAGCTGTCTGGAGGGATGCAACAGCGTGTGGGACTTGCCCGTGCGTTAGCCAATGATCCAGAGATCCTCTTGATGGATGAGGCCTTTTCAGCATTAGATCCGCTGATTCGCCGTGAAATGCAAGATGAACTTTTAGAATTGCAAGCCAATGTTCAAAAAACGATTATCTTTATCACCCATGATTTGAACGAGGCCTTGCGGATCGGTGACCGGATCGCTTTAATGAAAGATGGTCAGATCATGCAGATCGGTACAGGGGAAGATATTTTGACGAATCCTGCCAATCAATACGTGCGTGATTTCGTGGAAGATGTCGATCGTTCCAAAGTCTTGACTGCGCAAAACATCATGGTCCCAGCATTGACGACGAACATCGAGATTGATGGACCAAGCGTAGCATTGAACCGGATGCGGAAAGAAGAAGTCAGCATGCTGTTAGCCGTCGACAAACGTCGTCACCTAAAAGGAAGCCTGACAGCCGAGTCTGCTCGTGAGGCACGGAAAAACAATCTGACCTTGAAGGAAGTTATTGATAAAAATGTTAAAAAGATCGATAAAGATATGCTGGTAACGGATATCTTCAATTTGATCTATGATTCGCCTACACCTTTAGCCGTGGTAGAAAACGATCGTTTGATCGGAGTCGTGATCCGCGGAAGTGTGATTGAAGCATTGGCTGAGACTGATTCAGCCGCTCAAGCAGAGGAAGGGGTAGTGACAAATGGATAATTTCTTACAACATACGATTCCGGTGGCTGATTGGGTCGAAAACTTTACTGATTGGCTAACAGGAACTTTCAGTGGATTGTTTTCAGCCTTACAGTCTTTCGGACAATTTATTATGGACGCTATTACAAATGTATTACTGTTTGTACCACCGTTATTAATGATCGTCTTATTGACGGCTGCTGCCTTTTTCGTTTCACGCAAAAAATTCGGCTTGCCAGCTTTTACTTTTGTCGGGTTGCTGTTCATCTATAACCAAGGGTTATGGACAGACTTGATGAACACCGTGACGTTGGTCTTGTTGTCGAGTTTGGTTTCGATCATCATTGGGATTCCACTAGGGATCTTAATGGCGAAAAGCGAAAAAGCGCAAAGTATCGTGACGCCGATCTTAGACTTTATGCAAACGATGCCTGGTTTCGTTTATTTGATTCCTGCGGTTGCTTTCTTTGGGATCGGGATGGTTCCTGGGGTCTTCGCCTCAGTGATCTTTGCTCTACCACCAACCGTTCGGATGACGAACTTAGGGATTCGCCAAATTTCTCGTGAATTGGTGGAAGCCTCTGATTCTTTCGGTGGGACTGGCTGGCAAAAACTGATCAAATTAGAATTGCCACTAGCCAAAAGCACTATTTTGGCTGGGGTCAACCAAACCACGATGCTGGCATTATCAATGGTCGTGATCGCGTCAATGATCGGTGCTCCTGGGTTAGGGCGCGGCGTCTTGTCCGCCTTGCAACGAGCACAAGTCGGTAACGGATTTGTCAGTGGGGTATCCTTAGTTATTTTGGCGATCATCATGGATCGCTTTACCCAGAATTTGAATCGTTCGGCACATCAAAAAGCAGCCAGCAAGACAAGTCGCAAACAAAAACGTCTTTTTGGCGGGATTGCTGCAGCGGCAGTCGTTGCTTTGATTGGAGCATCGTTTGCCTTTGGAAATGTTTCTGACAGCAAAGGCACGGTGAACTTGGCGTATGTCGAATGGGATACGGAAGTTGCATCTACCCATGTGGTGGCAGAAGTTTTGTCGCAAATGGGCTACGAAGTCAATACGACGCCTTTGGATAATGCCATCATGTGGGAATCGGTGGCAAAAGGGGAAGTTGACGGGATGGTTGCTGCTTGGCTGCCATCTACGCATCAATCCCAGTATGAACAGTACCAAGACCAAGTTGAAAACTTAGGTCCTAACTTAGAGGGGGCAAAACTGGGGATCGTTGTACCAAGTTATATGGATGTAGATTCCATCGCAGACCTTTCTGACGAAGCTGGAAAAACCATCACTGGTATCGAACCAGGCGCTGGTGTCGTAAATGCAGCGGAAAATACGGTTGCAACTTATGACAACCTTTCCGATTGGAATGTCGCTACCTCTTCTTCAGGAGCGATGACAGTGGCATTAGGCCAAGCCATCAAGAACCAAGATGAGATCGTTATTACTGGCTGGTCTCCACATTGGATGTTTGCGAAATATGATCTGAAATATCTGGATGATCCAGAAGGAACAATGGGTGAAGCAGAAAGCATCAACACTGTTGTACGCCAAGGATTAGCAGATGACATGCCAGAAGTCTACGAAGTACTTGATCGTTTCAACTGGACACAAGAAGACATGGAAGAAGTCATGTTAGCAATCAATGACGGAACGTCAGCCGAAGATGCAGCCAAAGATTGGGTAGCCAATCACCCAGAAGAAGTTGCTGCTTGGACGAACTAACTTCTTTCAAATAAATGTATAAAATCTTCAATCGATTTTAATGTTGAGAAAGCACGCATCCACCTTCGGATGTGTGCTTTTTTTGATCGTTTATTTGCTGCTCAAACTTCAGGTATGAAGAAAATGAGTGAACAATGACCGATGATTTTTGACAAGAAATAGCAAAGAATGGCTAGTCAATGGAGTCGCTCGTGTAAGAAAATAGAAAAGCAAGTGTTTCAAAATCTTATAAAAGTTCGTTCATCAACTTATACAAATTCACGGGGACTTCTATAAAATGAGAGAGAAGGAAGTCGAGTGCATAGAGAAGGAATTAGGAGGGATTGGATGACGGCTTATTTATTTTGTCATTTCACTGGCGAGCAAAAAAATGGTGAACAAGTATACTTTAGTGTGAGCAAGGATGGGTTGACTTTTACGGATTTAAATCAAGGACATCCCGTTTTGAAAAGTGATCTTGGGGAAAAAGGAGTTAGGGATCCTTTTCTGGTTAAGGGGAAGGACACGTATTATCTCATTGCGACAGATTTGCGTATTGAAAAGGGACTTGGCTGGGCACAGGCTCAAACCAATGGTAGCCGCCAGATGGTTATCTGGTCATCAACGGATCTTGTGTATTGGACAAAACCATGGACCGCAACGATCGCTCCAGAAGATGCCGGGAATTTGTGGGCGCCAGAGGCAATTTATGACGCAGAAAAAGAGACATTTTTTGTCTATTTTGCTGCAAATGTCAGTGGAAAACATAAGATTTATTCTGTTTCTACCAAGGATTTTCAGACGTTTACTGAGCCAGTGCTATTTATTGAAAAAACGATGGATGTGATCGATACAACGATTGTTTTTAGTCAGGGGTATTATTATCGTTTTACAAAAAACGAAGAAAATAGTCGCATTTTTTTAGATCGCAGTCAACAGCTGACAGGAGACTATCAGGAAGTAGCTTCTGAATATCTCGCTCAATTAGAAGGGGTTGAAGGACCGCAATTGTACCAATTACCTGATGGCAAATGGGCGCTGATCGTAGATCACTTTAAAAAAGGCACCGGATATGGGATCGCAGTAAGTGATGATCTCGCAACAGGCGTTTTCGAACCTGTTTCTGCCTTTGACTTCGGTCAATCTATCAAGCGCCATGGTGGAGTGATCACGATCACAGATGATGAGTATCAACGATTACTGACCTATTATCAACAGAAAAACCCGGTTTTAGATGGTCTTTATGCAGACCCTGATTTGGTGTCATTTAACGGGAAATTTTACTTATATCCAACATCAGATGGTTTTACCGATTGGTCTGGGACAAGCTTTTCGGTATTTGAATCGGAAGATCTTACTCAGTGGACAAATAAAGGAACGATCCTTGATCTAGCATCCTCGCAAGTGAAATGGACGATCGGTGGTGCGTGGGCACCTTGTACAGCAGAAAAAGAAGGAACGTTTTATTTTTACTTTACTGGAAAAATGGCGGATGGACGCTCAGGAATCGGTGTCGCTTATGCGGATCATCCAACAGGTCCCTTTATTGCAGATGAGAAGCCGCTTTTGAGTCCTGACCTTATCGATGACTATGGGTTAAACATGAGTCAAGTCATTGATCCATCTGTTTACGTAGAAGCTAGAAAGTACTATCTGTTGTTTGGCAATTCTGCGGGAGGAACGGCTGCGATCGTAGCGTTGGGAGATGACATGCGAACAGTCAAACTTGATACGCTAGCAGAATATCAAGGGCTGGAAGATTTTCGAGAAGCCATTACCGTTTTGAAAAAAGATGATTTGTATCATTTTACTTGGTCAGGAGAAGATACCCGCAGCGAAGACTATCATGTGAATTATGGTACCTCCTCTTCATTGTATGGACCGATTCACTATCATTATCCTGTCTTACAAAAAAATGTTGAAAAAGGCATTTTAGGAACCGGTCATCACAGTATTTTAGAGCATTCTGATAGGTATTATATTGCTTATCACAGCTTTGCTGTTCCACTTAGTAAGTATCCAGAAGAAGCCCGCGGATTTCATCGACAGGTTCGCATTTCCCCATTAGATTTTGACGAAGCAGGCTATATGAAGCAAGTAATCGTATAAGAAAAAGGGTGCAGCGATGCATCCTTTTTTGTCTGCAAATTCAGTTAGTTTCTTTTACGAACGTTAGAAGGAGCAAGATGATAATGCTTTTTAAATAGTTTACTAAAATAAAAAGGATCATGATAACCTACTTTTTCTGCGATTTCTTTGATGGTCAAATTGGTATGAAGCAACAGCTCATAGGCGTGTTTGAGCCGAATCTCGATCAAATATTTAATCGGACTACGACCAGTGATTTTCCGAAAGACTTTTGAAAGTTGGGCAGGACTAATATAAAGCATGTCTGCTAGCATTTCCAATGTGATGTCTTCTTGGTGATGATTCTCCAAATAATAAATCGTATGGTTCACTAGCGTTTGTTTTTGTTTATCTTTTTCAGAGATCACTGCCAGGCAATTGTTTGGATCGGAGGGCGTCAAACTTCTTAAAATCAAAGCTAGCATTTCGAGAATGATTCCTTTGCCCATCAAATCGTGATGAAGGTTATGGCTATTGAACTCCTGGGTCAGCTGCCAAGCTTTTTTGAAAAACGCTTCTTGATAAATTCCCAAGTCTAGTAGGGGATTTTCATTTGGAAAGGTATTAAAAGGAAGTCCTTCGATCAAAATATTGGAAAGGCCGTTATGAAGTTCATGGGATTCCATCTCAGCCGGATGGATTTCGGTATGAGGAAGACCAGGGTTAAAAAGGAGGGCATCTCCAGTAAATAACCTTGTGCGGGTCTCATTAAATTCGTAATCAACGGTTCCTTCTAATACGATGCTGATCTCAATGAAATCATGATGGTGGTAGTCTCGAAGATTTTTCTTTTTATTCCAAAAGTCAACGACATAAATAATTTCAGGATTAAATATATTCGAATGGATGTGGTACATAGTTCCCTCCTATTACCTACGAAAAGGTAGGCGCTTTTTTTCTTCATATCATATAATACATGAAAATGAATCGGATAGAGTATGTTCTTCATTAAATGTTTTAGTAAAATTAAGTGAAAGAAAGCGATTTCTTTACTTGAGTATTGGTAAAAGGGAGGTTAGGGATTAAATGGAAAAACGTTTTTTGAATGAATGGCGATTCTCAAAACAAGAAGAAAAAGAAGCATGGAAAAAAGATTTTGATGATTCTACTTGGGAAAAGGTAACGATTCCTCATGATTGGGGTGTCTCTTATCCCTTTGAAAAACACTTTTCAAGCGGAACAGGGTATCTACCCGGAGGGATAGGTTGGTATCGAACCAAACAGTCGCTGCAAGAGTTGGGTGACCTTACGAATAAAGTCGTAAAAATTCATTTTGAAGGTGTTTATAAAAACGCTCGGGTTTGGATCAATGGCTATCATATGGGGATGAGACCTTCAGGATATGCTTCATTTTATTATGATTTGACAGAGATTTTAACTTACAATTCGGATGATAGCTTGCTTAAGTACAGTGCCGACAAAACGCTTTCGATCGCTCAAAAACTCTATGAAAAAAAGGTGCTTTCTTATCCAAGAAGCGATACCAATTATATTGGTAGCCCCGAATTTGACTACCTGAAAAGCAACCTCAGTCGGTATCTCGAACTAGCAGGAGTGGGCATTTCCGAACCGCAGCTAAACGAAAATAAACGGTATGTAGATGGAAGCAAAGTACAAGAACACTATGCGATTATTCCAACGAAGACATTGCCGAAGCTCAGTGATGTAACGAAAGACGAAAAAAACATTTATCTTCTGGTCTTGTATCGTACCCTCGCAATTTTTGAAAAGCCGTATATCTATGACGAAACCACCATTGATACAGCGATCAATCAGGTTCTGTTCCAATCAAAAGGGAAGACAGAAAAAGAGCGTGGATGGAAACGACTATATAAACAGGAAGAAAAAGACAAGGACGACCCACTTTTACCAGAAGTAACCGTCAATGATTCAGTGGCTTTCGCCCTTGAAACAAAGGAAGGGAAAACCCAACCACCCAATTACTATACAGAGGGCACACTGCTAACCGCCATGAAACATGTCGGACGGGCAATGAACGATAAAGACAGCAAAGACATTCTTAAAGAAACCGAAGGGATTGGAACCGAGGCCACTAGAGCCAGTATCATTGAAACCTTGAAGAAACAGGACTACATCACGATCAGTAAGAGTAAAATCTATGTGACAGAAAAAGGCGAATTGTTGTGCCGCATAATTGCAGAGGACGAAATCGCCAATGCCGGCATGACTGCCCAATGGGAACGCTATTTGAAAAAGATCCGAAGCCAACAAGGCACACAAGAAGCTTTTTTAGGCAGTATCGAGCGGTTTGTGCAGCACCTCATTGAAAAAGTGCCACAAAACTTCCAAGACAAAAAAGAAAACATTGCAGATGTAGCCGGTCATATGGAACAAGAAAATGTGATGGGTACGTGTCCGAAATGTCAAAACAGCGTAGTAGACAAAGGAAAATTTTATGGCTGTTCGGGCTACAAAGACGGTTGCAAATTTACGCTTCCTAAAAGATGGAGCCAAAAAGCACTCACAAAGAAAAATGTCCAAGATTTATTAAGCAAAAGAGAAACGAGTTTAATCAAAGTGTTCAAAAGTAAAAAAGGAAGCAATTTCTCGGCAAAGTTAACACTGAATGACGAAATGAAATTAGCTTTTGAATTTCCAAAAAAATAAAAACACAAGATCTAGACCTTGCCCCTTTTGGAAAAAAGAGGCAAGCCCCCAAAATCGTCTCAGTCACCCAGTTGTAATAGCCTAAAACTGAATAACACTTAAATAAGTCAAGGAACGGGTAAGTATTTTTTGGCAGACCACCCAAAAATCTCCACCCTCACAGTCCTTGACTTCTTTATTTTTGGCTGTGGGCTGTCATCGCCGACAGTCAAACCAGTTGTAAAAAATATTTGCTATCTTGCCTGTCGCTAAAATAGTGTACCGCCAAAAAACGCTTGAAAGGAATTTTTCTTTTGCTCGCTTGTTGCTTTGTAAGAATAAGTAGCTATTCTGCAAATAACCCTAATATTTCGTATTTCTCTAAAAAACCAGTGTTTGAGAGGGAAGTTCTACGCTCATTTCAGATTGATCTATGGGTAACTATCCATGAAAATGCCTGTAAACCGCTCTTTTTTCAGTTTTTTTAAAGAGAGAGAAAATAAAAATAAAATACCAACTTTTTACGTATATTAATAACGAAGGACTTAAATATAGGATGATCAAAGGAGGCGTTCTTATGTATGAAGACGAATGGAGAGAATACTATGCAACCAAAAATGAGAGCATACATATTACGAGAAACAAACTCATTTTCCAATGCAATGAAGGAATCGCTCTGTCTACTCATAAAACGGAAATTGAAAGAATCATGCATGCATTGGCACTTAAACTCTTATTACTGGAGTTAAATTCATATGATTTTTAATCTGCAAAAAAGTTTATAGCACCGTCGCTTATACCAGAAAATATAACAAACGCCGCATTGTTTTTTTGTGCACTTTAATAATCTATTCAACTAAGGAATTAAGCTGGCTGTCAAGAAAGTAATATCGTATTGAATCTCAGGTGGAAATTTTCTGCGGTATCTTTTTTGACTGAAATGACATTAGTGTCTTTTGGGGATTGTGTATGTAAGTATTTTTTAAAATCATTTTAACAAGTTTTGGACAAAAATTCTCATGAAAAAACAGAATTTAAATAGCATGATAAATTAGAGAAGATAGTTTAATGTGCTTATAGGAACACCCCACTTTTACAGTCACAATCAATAACCTTGCTACTTTCTTTCGAAATTGATAAGAGTCTAAAGGATTGACAACGCTTGATAGTGAGCATAAACTTAATGTACGCTAGTTATTTTATAAGTGCAAACTAAAAAAGTATGATGTGTCGTCTCTGAAATTCTCCCTGATTCAAGTCATAACCAGAGTACATATCGGTTATTTTTTGATTCCATATTTTTTCCTTTATGTGCTGAGGATTAAGGGGTACCAATTGTAATTGCGCGTTATATGGTCTTTGTTTAGAATCGCTCTCCAAAAAGCTAATTTTTTTGCATAGAATTTTAGATGTGGTACCATTAATTAGAATTATTATAAATAAAAAGTAGGTATCATTGTTTCAGTACAAAGACTAGGAGGAATGGAAGATGGAAATAGACTACAAGGATCATGGGAAGAAGCCGTATATCATTAATATTGAAGACGCCACCACAGGAAATGATAATTACCGGACGACCATTTGGACAGGCAGTAAACTGCAAGTCACCGTAATGTCCATTTAACCGGGCGATGACATCGGTTTGGAAGTGCACGAAGGCATTGACCAATTTATCCGTATTGAAGAAGGAGAAGGCGTGTGTAAAATGGGGCCTTCTAAAGATAACTTACATGTTCAACAAAAAGTGATGGATGATGACGCCGTATTTGTTCCGGCGGACATGTGGCACAACATCGAAAACACCGGTGATAAGCCGCTCAGACTGTATACCATTTATGCTGGTCCAGATCACCTTGAAGGAACGGTTCACCCTACTCATGAAGACGCCAAAAACGATCCAAACGAACACTGAGGTACACTAGGATGAAACAAAAGCCCTGCACCCGTATGGATGGTCCACTGGTGCAGGGCTTTTTTATAAAGGAGAGAAGTGGTATGAGTGATTCATTGTTTCAATTAGAGAAGGTTGGTTTTCAGGCAAACGGAAACCAAATCCTTCAAGATATCTCTTTTACAGTAAACAAAGGGGAAGTGATTGTTTTTTCTGGTCCTTCTGGAAGTGGAAAAAGTACCCTTTTGAAATTAATTGGTACGCTGCTTTCCCCAACTTCCGGAAAAATTTATTATCGAGGTACGGATCTGCAAAAAATCGATCCTGTGGAGTATAGAAAAGAAGTCTCTTATTTCTTTCAAAACGCTTCTCTATTCGATGAGACAGTTCAAGAGAACTTGTCTTTTCCTGCCCGCATAAGAGAAGAAGGATTTGATCGGGAACGTGCAAAAAAATTGTTAGAACGAGTTCAAATACCTGAAACTTACTTATCGAAAGAGGTCAAGGAACTATCAGGAGGGGAAAAACAACGGGTTGCATTGGTCCGAAATTTGATGTATCAACCGAAAGTGTTGCTCCTGGATGAAGTTACCAGTTCATTGGACCAAGAAAACAGAGCGATTGTCCTTGATTTAGTCCGAGACATGATGAAAGACCAACAAACTACGGTGTTGGCCGTCACTCACAACCAGGAAGAAATCGACCAAGCTTCTCGTCTGATTACTATCAAAGGTGGAAAAATGGAGGAATCGAAATGACAAACAATTTGGAAATCAGTAATCTTTCTTTGCTTTTATCCTCTGTCCTCTTGATAGTTGCCTTGTTGATTGATTACAAAGAGAAATTGGGATTAGGAAACGACATTTTTATTGCGGGAATTCGCGCTGTCGTTCAATTATTCCTTATTGGATATGTATTGAGCTACGTATTACGAGTGGATAACAACTTTCTCACTTTAGCGATGGTTTTGTTCATTGTGTTCAACGCTTCTTATAACGCCCATACACGCAGTGAGGGGATCAACCGCTCTTTTAAAATTTCAACGACGGCTATTGGAGTAGGAACAGCCTTGTCCTTACTCATTCTTGTTTTTTCAGGAGTCATTGACTGGACCCCTTCCCAAATCGTTCCAATTACAGGCATGATTGCCAGCAACGCCATGACTGCGATTGGAGTGACCTATCGGTCTTTGAATTCAAAATTTACGGACCAACGCCAACAGGTATTGGAAAAATTGGCATTGGGAGCCAATAAAAAACAAGCGTCCATGAGTATTGTAAGAGAAAGCGTCAAAACGGGCATGGCTCCTTCTATTGACCGAACAAAAACGGTTGGACTTGTCAGCCTACCAGGTATGATGTCAGGGTTGATTTTTGCGGGAATTGATCCTGTTCAAGCGATTCGTTACCAAATTGTTGTGATGTTTATGTTGATTTCAGTTACTGCGATTTCTTCATTTATTGCTAGTTATATGGCTTACCGTGAGTTTTATAACAATCGCAGTCAATTAATTATATGATTTGGGATGATACACTACTCTTAAAACCAGTGGTTACAATTTTATGTAGTTAAAAGAAGACCTCACGAGAATAATTGCAAAAAGAACATCATTTTTTAAGGAAGAAGGATATTTTTGTCATCGAATCTTTGGAACGACTAGGGCGAAACGAAACTATCTATTGGATTGCTTTAGTTGCTTTGTTTTTGCCAGTCTTATTACCAGCTGGTCAAAAAGTATTTATCTTATTACTTTTGGTAATTAATGGTGGATACAGTTGGTTCCTTTCACTGTCGAATAAGAGGAGACGTGATGCATTACTCGGGTCACCAGCTTTTAGTGAACCATTTCCTACATTTCAAATTCAAGATGGTTTCGTTGTTTATCAGTTAAAAGGCAAAGCCGGGAAATTCACTCTTTCAAAAATCACACTTGTGAATGAACGAGCTGCCAATGTTTTTTCAATGAAACTGGGGAATATTTATTTTTATGGTATTGATTTCCCCACGAAACTTTCGTGGGGAGATTCTAGATGGAAAATCACACATGAAAAGGGACATCTATTTCATAATAAAAAAATTATTCTGATTAATTGCTTATTGATAATCGTTTACTGTGTATTTTTTCAATTTATTTTGACACTATTTTAAACGGAGAGGTGAACATGAAAAAGGTTTTATTAGGTCTGTTGGCGTTATGCTTTTTAGGTGGCTGTTCCACCAAGGAAGAGCCCAAGGAGGTGACCTATGACTGGACGCCACCTTTTGAAGAGGTTCATTGGAGTATGGGGGGAGATGAGGTCCTGGAAAAATTGGATTTGTATGAGGTGGATGCCCAGCGTAAGCAAAATAATGACAAACAGACGGTGTTGTCTTTTGCTACTGCTATGGATACAGAAGCCGGCATGGCATCTCCAGATTTTATCTTTGAACCGGGCTTTGGCTTGGTTGGAGTGACGCTGCATTATCTCCCGACGGAGGAGGAAGCTGTGAAGACTTTGGCGATGTTAGAAGATAACTATGGGAAAAGTGATGATGGTAAGTGGTCGGGGACGAAGCTTGAAGACTTGGGACTTTCGGAAAGACAGATCACAGCTTTCAATAAAGAAGACGAGGGAATCCGCGAGGATGATTCGATTGTTACCATTCTATTAAATCAAAATCACCTAACGGGTAGTTACCAAGAATGTGTATTTGAAGGAAAAGCAGCGGCAATACTTGAACACATATTACAGAAAAATTAGCTAGATAATCTTCTCAATCTACTTATTGTTGCCAATTAAATTTAATGATTTATCATGAGCGTTTTTGTGAGGCGTATAGACAAATTTGTCTGTGCGCTTTTTTTTTGGAAAAAATTTTAGTTTTTTCGAAAAATGCTCGCTCCCAGATTGTAGTAATAATGGAAAGGGATAGAAGTAAAACGAGTTGAATGAATTTTTAGGAGGAGAATTTTATGGGCGACTCAGAAGAAACCCACATTCGACATGTGTTTGACAGTTTTTGTAAGAAAGTAGTCCGCAATGAGGCATTAAACATTCAAAAGAAATACGCTAGATTTCGTCAACGTCAGATCTCAATGGAAATATTGGAACAAAGAGGATTGGGTACAGAGTTCTATTATTCAGAACCAAATTTGAATAGTAGTGGAAGTTTTACTGTCCTAGGTATGAAAATCTTTATTTCTAATGGGGAGTTGGCAAATGCAATTACTGCATTACCTAGTCTAAGACAAGAAATCATTTTGATGTCCTTCTTCATTGGACTCAATGATCGCGAAATTGGCGATATTATTGGGAAAAGTCTTGGCAGTGTTTGGTACCAACGACAAGTGGCCTTGGAAGAGTTAGGAAAGTATTTGGGTGGCAACTATGAAGTAAAATAAGCGATATATACCGTTTATACCAGTAACTACTATTGAAGCCGCAGTCTCTGGTGATTCAATCGCCATGTCCATCATTCTGTCAAAATATCAAAATTATATTTCACGATTAGCCATGAAACCTATCTATGAAGAAGAAAAAGGAGTGGTTATGTACGTAGATGAATATATGCGTAGACAACTGGAAACGAAATTGATTGAGAAGATACTTGAATTTGACACAACTCGTTAAAGTATTTTTTCCCTTTCCTTTTCATTCTATGGAAGTTTTTTATAAGTTTAAAATAAAGGATTTCCATAGGCTGAAAATAGCCTAACGCTCTTTGACAAGTGAATAGTAAATCTATCAGTACAAATAGATTACGATTTTCTAGTTACGCCATGACAAAGTTATTCTTTGAGCGACAAATTTAAATATGAGAATCGCGGCTACGATAATGATACTTCCGTAACCAAATTGGCCCGCCATTACTGGGGGGAGGTGAAATTCCTATGTGCTTTGGTAAAGCAGCTGATAGATCAGAAAAACTACTACTTCCATATTTCGATTTTGGTCGGCATATTTTTCATGCCAAATTCTGTGATTTTAATAGCATCGGCAAGATTTAATTTTTCTACAGCTCTTTCTCCACTTTTAAGTTTTTTTACTGTACTCAAATTGATTCCTGTTCCGGATGCTATCGCATTAGCCGTAGATTTTTCAAGAATTTCTTTAATTATTCTTATGTCTGCGATTCCTTGTTTCATATTAAAAATTCCTCTTTTCTAGTCCGTTTTAATGGGGTACTGGAGTGGTTTTTTACAATTTCAAGGGGGTACCGTGGTGGTCGTTTTGAATTTGATAGAGAAGGGTGATGGAGTTGGAAGTTAAAACAAATGTTAATTCTTTGGAAATAGAGTTCTATTCAATTTTACAAAAAAAACTGGAAGATTACACGGAAAAATTGCTTGCAGTTAGTCATTTACCTCTGGTTTTAACAAACGCTGATTTAAAGCGACTGTTTCAGATAAGTGATAGTACACTGAACCGTTTAGTAAAACTTGGTGAGTTTCCTCCCTGTTGGTATGGGATTCGGGGACACTATTTTCGTGATGATGTTTTAGAATGGATGAGAAAGAGTGATTCAGATGACTATTGTGAACAGCTTCGTATATTGCGTTCCTTATAATATTTCATTTCTTCTATACTTGCGGTACAATAAGTATATAGAGAATAAGAGATTTTATATTTTTCCGCTTAAGGGGTTCTTCTCTCAAGGGAGGAATCTGTAAATGGAAAAAAAAGATCGTTTCAAGAAGCAAATCAGTTCCACAGGTAGAATCACATGGTATTTCCAAGCGTACCGGACAACAAGACGTGGCTTTAAGTCAAAACGTGAGGCACAACTCGCTTATCTTGAAATGGAGAAACAACAAAGGCTTAAGAAAAAAATTGTTGCAAGCAATGACAAGTTTAGTGCTGTAGGTGAGCAATGGTTCCAATATTACCGTTCGTTAAATGAGCAAAAGGAAACAACCTATGATAAGCGAGAAGAACAATTAAGAATTATTGTTCGATGGATTGGTGATAAAAAGTTATCTGATTTATCACCTGACTGCCTTCAAGAACTACTTTTTACCTTAAAGGAATGTGGCGTTAATGGAACAAATGTTGGCTATGCCAAAAATAGTTTACAATCACTTATTCAAGTTCTGAATATGGTTTTCAAATACTGCCAAAGAAAGAATTTGATAAGTGAAAACCCAATGAAGTCTGTGAGAATGCCAAAATATCAGTTAACGGTAACTGATTTAAAAGAAGCCGTGAATAATATTGAGGACAAGTTTCTTACTGTCGATGAATTGAGAACTTTTTTGAATTATGGCATTGTTCATGAGGAGTTACCAATGTCTGTACTATTCCATGTTCTATTTTACACTGGTTGCCGTGTCAGCGAGGCTCTTGCCCTACAACCTGAAGATATGGATTTCAAAAGAAATGAAATTCTATTCTATAAGCAAACAGCAGTCAAAGGTAAAAGCAAGGACTTTCGAATTGAAACTACTAAGACAGTTAGTTCTGCTAGACGAGTTCTAGTAACTCCTCTAGTTATGGAAAAGCTACAACAGTTGATTAAGGCTTTGGATGAGATGAGGCAACATTACAGGTTTACTATAGAAGAAACATATTTGTTTGTGTATCTTGATTCTAGTAAGCGTGGTGTTCCCTATCGTCGAGAGTATGTAAATGATCACGTTAAACGGTGCGTGAATCGTTCAGGAATTAATAAGCCATTTCATACTCATTTAGCTCGTCATACAATGGCAAGCTTAGTAGCAGAACACTGTAGCTGGGAAGTCTTGAAAGATCGCTTAGGCCATACTGACCAAACAACTTCGAAAATTTATCGCCACTTAACGTCAAATGAAAAGGTAAAACCTCTGATTGCTTTTAGTTCTTTAGAGAGTTAAAAAAACGGTGAAAGCACTGGTATTACAGGATTCTTGAAAAACGATTTTTTAACAAAGTAGTCAATATGTAGTCAGAAGTAATAAAAATCCTTTTATATCAATACTTTAACGACTTTTCACAAGTATCAAAGAAATCCGTCGTTAATTGTCCGTTATTGGATAACGCGAAGTCCTTGAGAAATCAAGGGATTTTTTTCTATAGAATAAGGAGTGAAAAGAATGAAGCTAACCATTCGTAAACGGCGAGTAGGAAATATTCCTTTGTTGGAAGTCGTGGAAGAAAATGCGATTTACGAACCTTTACCGCTATTGGTTTATTACCATGGATGGCAAACGGCGAAAGAATTGGTTCTTACACAGGGACGAAAGCTGGCGCGGGCTGGTTTTCGGGTGATTTTGCCAGATGCCGCCAATCATGGGGAGCGCAAAGCGCAAGTATCAGAGATTCCTTCTTTGACCTTTTGGAATAGTATCCAAACAAATTTATTTGAATTTGGGTATTTGGTAGATTATTTTGAAAATCTTGGACTGTCAAATGGCGAACTGTATGTTGGGGGCGTTTCAATGGGTGGGATGACCACCTGTGCATTGTTGACGCAACATCCAACCATCAAGGCGGCTGCCTGTGTAATGGGCTCTCCTGCGCCGGTAACTTATCGGCAAAGAATCACCATGCATGCGACAGCTGCCGGTTTTTATTTGCCAAAGGATTATCAAACATTGCTTTCTTGGATTGAAGCCTATGATCTTTCCCTCCATCCTGAAACGTTGGGGGAGCGTCCTTTATTCTTTTGGCATGGGACAACAGATCAAAAAATTCCCATTGAGCAGGTAACAAATTTCGTGGACCACCATCCTGAAAAGCTGATTACCTTCATACAAGAGGAAGAAGGACATTTGGTAAAAGTTGCAACGATGGAACAGGTAACAACCTTTTTTGTTAATGCTCGGAATCTAGCGAAATAAGAAAGATTTTTGCTAGTTTTGAAGAAAAAAGTGCGTTATAATGCCAACCAAGAGGTGAAGAATGTGAATCAAAAGAAAGAAGCCTATGAATTGTTGTTATTGCAACAAGCAGGATTACTAGATGCAGAAAAGAATTGGATCGCTACTTTGGCAAATTCTTCTGCATTATTAACTACAACCTTGAAAGATACTGTTTTTGCCGGCTACTATTTGTTTAATGGTGAAGAACTGGTTTTAGGTCCGTTTCAAGGGAAGGTTTCCTGCACCCGTATTAAAATGGGAAAAGGGGTCTGCGGAGAAAGTGCCGAGAAACAAGAAACGATGATTGTTGGCAACGTTAAGACCCATAAAAATTATATTTCCTGTGACTCAGCTGCAATGTCGGAAATTGTTGTTCCGATGGTCAAAGAGGGAAAATTACTGGGAGTTTTAGACATCGATAGCGGAACAGTAGATACTTATGATACGATCGATCAGGAATTTCTTGAAAAGTATGTAGAACTGCTGCTTGCCTCCAGTGATATTTCGTAGAACAAAGGATTCTGCGACCACGTTTGTATGGACTTTTCCATATAAACAGTTATTGTCTGGGACGAAAGTTATTCAACTGAATAAACAAAAAGATTCTATCTGTTTCTTCGCAGATAGAATTTTTTTGTGCAAGTAAATAAAATTTTATAGTTATTTTTATTCGGTTATATAATATTTTATATATTATGTGTTTTCAAAAAAAGAAGTTTTTACACGGTTATTTTGTTTTATTCTAGGTTTTTTTCAATTTTAGTGAAAATAGGGCTATTTTTTCAAAAAAAGAAGGTTCTTCATAAAATTAGTCACAACGTTATTCTATATAATTTTTTATATATTTTGGTTGACATTCATTTTTAACGTAGGTATTATTTTTGTCAGAAGCAAGACTTCTAACTTGTGAAAATAAAAACAATGGAGGCCCACAATGAGTGTCAATTTAACGCAACCACAATTAATGCTGCATCATATGGCAGTAGAATTTGCTGAAAAAGAAATCAAACCTTTTGATATGGCAATCGATAAAAAAGGAGACTTCACAGAAGGACTATTTGAAAAGCTAGTGGAAACTGGTTTTCTCGGTTTGACTTTGCCAGAAGAATACGGTGGAGCCGGGTTTGATCCTATCAGTACCGCTCAAGTCATCTATGATTTGGCAACAGCCAATGCTAGTGTCGCAGTCACTTTAGAAGGGCACTACAAAACGATTGATCAATTTGTGAATTTCGGAACACCTGCTTTAAAAGAAAAATATTTACCTAGCGGAAGCAAACGCATTTTTGCTTTTGGAATGACGGAATCTACTGGCGGGTCAAATCCAATGGGAATTGGTGCTACGGCTGTTAAACACGACGATCATTGGATTTTGAACGGAAATAAAATCATGATTACAAACGGAGGATTAGCCGAAGTTTACGCAGTGTTGGTAAAAACAGCACCAGAGGAACTATCTGTATTCGTTGTTGATAAAGATATGCCCGGCTTTAAATTTGGCAAACAAGAAAGTTTTCTTGGCTTGAGAGGAACACCAGTGGCAGAAATTTTTATGGAAAATATTGTCGTTTCTGAGGATCATTTGTTGGGGAAACTAGGGGAGGGTCATTTGATTGGAGAACGTGCCCATGATGATGCCCGAATTTTAATGGGAGCAGTTCTTGCTGGAATTTTGGAACATGAGCTGGAAATTGCAACAACTTATGCGAAACAACGCCTTGCAATTGACAAGCCAATCATTCAACTACAAGCTATTCAACGAAAAATCGCTGATATTGCAATCGCCAAAGAAAATACGACTCTGCTTTACCAAGAAGCGGCACGATTGAAATTTGAGTGCAAACCTTATGGAAAAGTTGCTGCAATGGCAAAAGCTTATGGCAGTCGTAGTGCCGTTGCTGCTGGAGATGATGCGTTGCAAGTTCTGGGCGGATACGGGTATAGTTTGGAATACCCAATCGAGCATTTGATCCGTGATGCCCGAGCATTGGAAATCGCTGAAGGTACCGTTGAGAAAATGAGAACAGAAATCGCATTGGCTGAAGCCGCCGCACGATAAAAATTCTATTTTATGTTTTAAAAATAGAACGGAAAAATTTCAATCTAAAGAGGAGCAGAAAATGAAAATTTTAGTATGTGTGAAACAAGTACCTGAAAGCAATAACGTACAAATTGATCCAATCACTCATAATTTAGTACGATCAGGAATTGCAGGAATCATCAATCCTTATGATAAAAATGCTATCGAAGCCGCCTTGCATCTAAAAGATCAAATCAATGCAGAAGTCATTTTGATGTCGATGGGACCACAAGACAATGAGGTTTCCTTACGTGAAGGAATGGCAATGGGCGCAGACCGTGGCATTTTATTGAGTTCTCGCAAATTTGCCGGCTCGGACACTTTAGCAACGGGTTATGTTTTAAGTCAGGCAATCAAGAAGCTGGGAGATGTTGATTTGGTATTCTTTGGTCGTCAGGCAGTCGATGCGGACACAGGGCAAGTGGGACCAATCGTGGCAGAATTTTTGAATTGGCCACAAATTACTTTTGCCAGTGAATTGGAACTTGCTGGTGACGGCAGCATCGTTGGTACCCGCCAATTAGAAAATACTGAGCAAGTCGTTCGTGTTCAATTACCGGCCATCGTGACTGCGCGTAGTGAACTGAATCAACCACGGTATGAAACACCAAGAAATATCCAACAAAGTTTCAAAAAGGAAATCGATGTTTGGACGGAAGCGGATCTTGAATTGGAGGAGGCCCGTATTGGTATCAGTGGCTCACCAACGATTGTTAAAAGTATTACCACGCCTGAACGGAAAGCCAAAGAAACCGTTTATTTGTCAGAGCAGCCTAAAGAAGCTGTCAATGAATTACTGACCGCTTTGAAAGCCAAAAATTTAATCTAGTGGGGACGAAAAAAATGGAAAAAACACCTGAAATCTGGATTTTTGCAGAAAAACGTTTAGCTGCAATCGAACCAACGACGTTTCAATTGATTACCAAAGCGAAAGAAATTGCGCCGAATTTTAAAACTGTCGCAGTTTTGTTGGAGACACCGGAAGAAAACTTAGAAGAAAGCTTAAAGGAATATGGTCCGGATAAGATTCTGGTTATTAAGGATGCTCGTTTAAATCAGCCAGCAGATTCTGAACAGGCAGATTTATTGGCGCAACTTGCACGACGGGAGCAACCAAACAGTTTCTTATTTGGCGCAACGATCACAGGTCGTTCCATTGCCCCTCGTTTGCAGGCAAAACTTCAAACGGGATTGACCGCAGATTGTTTGGATTTATATTTTGAGGAAGAACAACTGGTACAAGTAAAGCCATCTTATGGAGATAACATCATGTGTGAAATTCTTTGTCCGGATCGTCGTCCACAAATGGCAACGGTTCGTCCTAATACTTTTACTGCAAAAAAAGTCACAGGAAATGTTGAAGTTGAAGTAGTAGAAGATTTGGAATTTCATGCTTCGACGGGAATTACAATTGAAGCAGAGCATGTAATCTTATCAAACAGCGACAATATTGCCAATGCCAAACGGGTGATTGCTTTAGGTCGTGGTGCTGCTGACGATCAAAGTATTCAATTAGCAGAGACGCTTGCTGGGAAACTAGGAGCAAAAGTGGGGGTTTCTCGTCCTTTGACGGATAAGCCGCAATTTAATGTAGACGATCAAATCGGGCAAAGCGGCAATACGATTGCACCAAGCTTTTTGATCAATTTAGGAATTTCCGGTGCTGTTCAGTATGTTACGGGAATCGAAAATACAGAAGTCATCGTTTCAGTCAATACTGACAAGCAGGCACCGATTTTTAAGGTATCGGATTATTGTTTTGTCGGCGATGCAAAAACCTTTTTAACAGAACTTAGCCATGCAGTAAAATGATGTGATACAATAATAGCAGATTACATGCTAGGAGCCATCAGACAATGGACATACAACGATTTATCACTACCCGCAAAGCATTGGGCTTTTCTCAAAAAGAATTAAGTGAAGGAATTTGTACTCAAGCAACTTTGAGTCGCTTTGAAAACAATGGACAAATCCCAACCATCAAGATTTTGATTCAATTGTGCAATCGTCTGCAACTGAATCTGGGAGACTTGTTTCCAAATGTTGGGATTCAGGATTCGAAAGTCAACAAGCAATTGGAACAATCGGAATTTTATCTAGTCACCAGCGAATATAGCGACGCATCAAAAATTTTGGATCAAATTCCCCAAGAAGAATTGCAGAATCCCGCACAAAAATGGCACTATTTATATTTAAAGGGATATTTGAGCGCCTTGCAAAATGGCCCAATCACTGAGAGTTTCTTTTATTTGAACCAGATTTTATCAGAAAATCCCAAAGAAAAATCGTATATTTTTGTTTTACTAGCGTATACGGGTTTGGGTTTGGCTTATGCGAATGAAGCCGACAAAGAAAAAGCAGAATACTTTTTTGATAAGGCGGTCAGTGATGTTTATCACTACCCAATTGAGACTTCTTCAGATATTTGGCGAGTCTTGAATATCTTATTCTATTGCGGAACCTTTTATGCGAGCATCAAAGATTATAGTGTCAGTGATGCCTTATTGGAACATGGGGTAACGATTTGTTCCGACAATCACGTAACCTATTATCTTGCGCGACTAATGTTTCAACTGGCAAAAAATGCATTGGCTCAGAATAAAGAAATAGAAGTCGTCCAGGAGCATATTGCAGATGCGCGAGCTTTTGCTAAGATCAATCGAAATTTGGTGGAGCTTCGGGAATTAAAGGTACTACAAGCTCGATTAGACAAAAGAAAAGAATAGATAGGAAGGAACGGTTGATAACCGTTCCTTTTTTGTCTTTATTCTGATAAAAAAAATGTTTTTTTAAATGAAATAAGATGAAAAAACAATGATATATAATGTGTGAGTGTTGATTTTAAATAGGATTGGAAACACCTTCACCCATTTATTCCAAAAGGCATTCTTATTTTTTTATTGGTAAATCCATAATATTCACATAATTTTATCATCTCTTTATATCCATTTAATAGGTGTTATAAACAATTTTTGTTTTTATTTTTTTATATTTATTAGAACTTTTCTCTTTTCTTTGTGGAGAATTAATGCTATATTACTTTTAGATCGAAAAGTTAAAATACGATTACAAAGGAGTTAGTATGGACAAAGAGAATATTTTGCTGGGACACACCTATGAGTGCCAGCCAGTAGGATTACAGCGTCGGGTGATTGGTGAAGCAGTAAAAAAATTAGAAAATTGCCTTGTACTAAGCGTGGAACACTATGACATGGTCGATCATGAAGAAGTTGAGGATCGATTTGGTAAAGTAGTCGTGAAATACTCCGAAGTATATGGTAAAACAATGGCCGATAGCTTTTTCCGATAATAAATTACCAGAGAAAAACAGGAACTTTGGTAAAAAAATCCGCACTCTCTTGAAGGCAGCTGCTTTCGATTGGAGAGTGCGGATTTTTTTTGTTTGATTTCTTCACGGGGAATCAAGAACATATTTCTTCAAGGCTTTGGCGACACCGTCTTGGTCGTTTGTGGCAGTAACTTTATCGGCACTTTCTTTTACCGGTGCGGGGGCATTTCCCATGGCAATTCCCAGACCGGCGGCTTTTAACATTGGAAGATCATTATAGTTGTCTCCTATTGTTAAGACGTTTTGTAATGGAACAGCATAAAAATTTGCTATTTCGTGAAGGACAGTTTCTTTGGAAACCTGTTTGTGGGTGATTTCAAGGTAATTTTCTTTAGAAAGATAAAAGGCACAGTCTGTCAGTTCCTGGGTGTTTAAAAAATTCATTAATGTTGTAATTTCTACTGCATCGCCAATCAATAATAATTTATGGATGGGGTCTTGCCGCAAAAGATCCGCAAATGAAAGAAAAATCGGTTGCATTTTTGTGATAGTTGCTTCGATTTCGATCCATTTGTTATGAGAATCGGTATACCAGTCTGCATTGGAATAAACATTCAATGAAATGGTCGGAAAAAATTTTTTGATAAGCTTCAGCAGTTTTTTGCCAGCAGCAGGCAAAGGATGACTAAAAAGTGGCAGATTTCCATCAGTCGTTATCAAAGCACCGTTGTAAGCAGCAAGGGGATTATTTTGAATACCCAGTTTCTGTGCAATCGGCAGAATACCACGAGGTGAACGGGCAGAAGCGGCGATAAACGGAATCGAAAGGGCTTGGATTTCTTGCAGAGTTTGCACTAAATTTTTTGTAAGAAGATGTTGCGAGGTCAGTAAAGTTCCGTCAATATCACTAATAATTAGTTTGATTTCATTCGACATATCGTTACTCCTTCTAGGAGAATGCACAGTTAGTGTTTCTCACCGGTATTTTTTTGGAGATTTTTCTTTGTTTCAGCATCTAGCAATGCTCTCAAAGTTGTTAATACCTCACCTGTGAAGTATTTTTTTCCATAATCCAAATTAAATTCGTAATGGAAATCTGCGGGATTTTTTCCTTGGTTATGCTGCAAGATTGTCTCTGCCTTATCCAATGCTTTAATAAAATGAGCAGTAGTTGTCGTATTTTGTTCATACGCGATAAATAATTCTTGAAAGTGATTTTTTTGGTTCAACGGTAAATCTTCGGTCAACTGGAAAAAGACCGCTGTTTCTTGCTGAGATTTTGCAGTTGCATCAGGAGTTAAAAAAGCAGAAATATCACCGGTCACACTTTCTGCAAGATCATGCAGTAGCGCCATCTCCAGTGCTTCCGCAGCATTTATTTCTGAAAAATAGGGCAAGAGACAAGCGGTCATCAATGCTAAGCGCCAAGAGTGCTCGGCAGTGGATTCCTGTTTTCCCTCACTATCCCACGCTGTTCGCAAGGTTCCCTTCAATTTCTCGCTTTTTTCTAAAAAGGTCAGAATCGCTGTCAATTCATTTTCCATAATATTCCTCCATCTAGTACTTGCTGGTTCTATTATATAAGAAGACTATCGGAAAACCAATGAATGGATTATATGCACTAAAGAACAGAGAAGCCACATTTTTTTCAGCTTTCCCTGAAATTATCGACCGTTGTTCCCAATTTTTCTACGTATACTTAAAGTATCAAAGAAACAGGAGGAATTGCGAATGAAATGGTACCAGCTTTCAGAAAAACAAGTGATGAAAAAACTACGCACATCATTCGACGGCTTGCCGCAAAGTGAGCGGACAAGAAGGGTGAGAGAAAATGGCGAGAATAAAATAGAAGAAAAGCAGCAATTAAAACCGTGGCAAAAATTCTTAAAGCATTTTACTGATTTGCTGATGATTGTTTTGTTGTTTGCTGCGCTACTGAAATTTGCGACAGGGGAATTTGTAGAAGGCGGCATTATTTTTCTAGTAGTGATCGTCAACGGCTTTGTCAGCTATTGGCAGGAACGTAAGGCAGAGGAATCATTAGACGGATTGAAACAAATGATGGGACAAGAAGCCGTTATTTTGTCAGACGGAATGAAAAAAAGTATTGAGGTTGAAGAAGTAGTCGCGGGAGATCTGGTTGTTTTACAGGCGGGGGATGTTGTTCCGGCAGATCTTCGTTTAGTGGAGGTCCATGATCTGGTAATCGAAGAATCAATTTTGACCGGTGAGTCCGAAGCGGTAGAAAAAAATACGGAAAGAATCAAAACAGATGCTTCACCGGGAGATCAAAGCAACATGGGTTTTTCCGGGACGTTGGTTCAAGCGGGAACTGCTGTTGGAATCGTAGTTGAAACGGGTGACACCACAGAAATAGGTAAAATCAATCAAGCACTACAATCCGTTCAAAAACAAACAACACCCTTGGTTCGGAAAATGCATCAATTAAACAAGCAAATCTTTCGTGGAATTTTGTTACTGATTTTGTTTCTACTTTTCTTTACAACATTTCGTTATGGTCTAGAGATGAATATTCTGTTTTCGGCGATGATCGCCCTGATCGTTGCCATGATTCCAGAAGGGTTACCGGCAGTGTTAACCATGATTCTTTCGATGGGCGTAAAGGAAATGGCGCAAGAAAATGCAATCATCAAAGGAATGCCTTCCGTCGAAACTTTGGGGGCAATGACGGTGATTTGTTCAGATAAAACCGGTACCTTGACTAAAAATGAAATGACTGTAATGGATGTTGTGACAAAAGAATCTGATCGAATCATGGAAATCATGAACAACTGTCAGGAGTTGAAATTGCAGGAAAATCAGTCTGTTGCTGATTTGCGAGGCAATCCGACTGAGTTGGCGTTGCTTCAATATACTGAATCAGCGGATTTGCCGCTAAAAAAAGTAATCGATAAAATTCCTTTCAGCTCCAGCTATAAATATATGGCGACCATGCATGAAGAAAATGGCGGGCAAGTGATTTTTGTCAAAGGTGCACCGGAAGTAGTGATGACAAAAACTGCACTGACCATGGACGAACGGAAAAAATGGCAAGAGGAAGCCTCACGATTGGCAAAAAAAGGGCAGCGCGTATTGGGCTTTGCCTATAAAAAAGGAACAAATGCTCAAACCGTTACCCATGAAATGTTAACGGATTTAACCTTTGCCGGGTTGGCAGGGATTATTGATCCGCCAAAAGAAAGTGCCATTCAAGCAGTAGCAGAGGCGCAACAAGCTGGAATTGCGGTGAAAATGATTACAGGCGACCACAAAGAAACTGCAAAAGCCATCGGTATCGAAATCGGTTTGAGGCATACAGCCAAGGTTTTGGAAGGAAAGGAAATTGATCAGCTCTCTGATCAAGAACTGGCATCGCAAGTCAGTAAAGTAGATGTTTATGCACGAACGACGCCTGAGCATAAATTACGGATCGTCACTGCTTTGCAGACAAACGGGGAAATCGTCGGAATGACCGGAGATGGCGTCAATGATGCTCCAGCATTAAAAAAAGCGGATATTGGCATTGCAATGGGCATCAAAGGCAGCGAGGTCAGCAAACAAGCAGCTGATATGGTTTTGGCAGACGATAATTTCCATACAATTGCTAAAGCAGTCAAAGAAGGACGTCGGATTTTTGATAACTTGAAAAAAACCATCAACTTCTTTTTACCAACAGCCTTAGCGCAAGGTCTGATTGTCATTTGGGCACTATTAATCAATCGACCGCTGCCGTTGACACCGATTCAAATTTTGTGGGTCAATATGGTGACGACAATTACGTTGTCTTATGCATTGGGATTTGAAAAAGCCAGCGAAGACACCATGAAGCGACCACCGAGGAAACCAAACGAGGGCATTTTATCAGGATACAGTGTGTTTCGAATCGGCTATGTCTCTTTATTGATTATGGTTCCTGCCTATTTCCTAGCTTCACAATTTGATGGACAAGCATTGCAACAGACGATTTTATTACAAAATATTGTTGTCGCGCAAGCCGTTTACATGATCAACTGTCGGGAATTAATGAATCCATCCTTAAATCGCGGATTATTTCAAAATAAAGTCTTGTTTGGCTCTTTGGGAATTTTATTTTTCCTACAGGCAGCTGTGATTTTCCTTCCCCTCGGTCAGCAACTGATTGGAACTACGAGCTTGTCCTTATCCCAACAGCTAGTAATTCTTGGCAATGCCTTGCTACTATTCTTAGCGGTTGAGGTCGAAAAAGGAATCAGTAAACAAGTATTTCGCAGAAGAGAAAAAACGACCAGCGATTTTACCCGCTAGTCAAAGATAAGGTTTTAAGGTGAGCTTGGTCAATTGATCAAGCTCATTTTTTGTGGGATTGGTGGAAATATAAATAATCGGGATCGGTAATTTTTCTAATGGAAAATTGGAGACGAGGATATCGGTTGGAGAAAAAGTCAGCTCCTCCAGTTCGGTTACTTCCACCGGCTTCAAAAGTACCCGTTTTCCTAAAAGATCAGCAAGTTCCTGCTGTAAAAAAGCTTTCCAAGCCGGTTCTCCTTGGAAGACAAAGTAAACGGTCATCACTTGCGGCGCAATCGAAAAAATGGCTTGCTGCATCAGCAGTGCAACCATATTTAGCAGGTAGGTAGAAGGAGTGATCTCAATCAATGGGTGTAAATTTTTCAGCAGCAGCATATTTTTCTCCTGCAAATTCATATAACGATCATACCGTTCGCTGAGTAATTCCTGATACTCCAATTGAAATTGTTCTGAAAGAACCGGTGATTCCACATATTTCAGTAAAAGTACCAGCAAATTGATTGCTAAAGATGTCTCAGTTAATGCCGGACGCTTGATTTCATCGGCAAATGTTACGATGAATTTTTGTATTTCCTGTAGTAAAGAGGAGTAGTCTTGCTGCAAAATTTCCATTAGTTTTGTTCCATAAGGGTTGTTGTAGTTCCAGCTCTCTAAGAAGCAAAAGAAGGCAAAGAAAACTTCTTCTCCTTTTAAATAAATACCTTCCTGACGGTAAAGTTTTTTTAAGGCAGGACGATACAATTGAAACAAGGGATTTTTTTCGTCAAAAGGAAACGAGTCGATTCGACAGTTGGCTTTGATGCGAATCGTATTGATGAAAAACCAGCAAGCACCAAAAATCTGCTCGGTTTCAACCGCTAAATTGGATTGATTGAGTTTTTTTAGAAAGTGAAAATAATGACTTTCATGAATGGCATAGTCATCAAAAAAATAATTATTATGGGTGAAGGGCACCAACAGACGATGATAAAAAATCCGAATGCCACTTTCTGTGCCCGACAGATGAATCGTGGTGGGGCTCAGTTTGATCCGGATGTGATAGGCGGTTAACTGCTGATTGATTTTGCTGGTGTGTCGTCTCAACGTTTCATAGGAGATTCCTGTCGTTTGCAAAAAATCGGGCGTAGGGAGCTCTTTTGCAAAAAAGAGTTCTTTGATTAAGCGAACGCTGATTGATTGGGGCAAAAATAATTCCCATAATTCATTGGCTAATAAATTTTGCTTATTAATCAAGCGAATGCCTGAACTATCGGTTTCAATCTGCCAATCTTGAGGCAGTTGTTCACGAATCAACTGAAGATCAGAAAAAACCGTTCGTTCAGTAGTTTTGATTTCTGCAGCTAATTCTTTTGCTGTCAGTTGTGGATGATTCACTAAATTTTCCAGAAGCAGGACTTGACGATAGATATCTTTTTCCGTGATGATTTTTTTCAGCATGGAATACATAAGCGGTCACCTCACTTTTAAGAATACGAAGAAAAAAGAGGGAGGTCAAGAAACAAAAGCACTACTCTGTTGAAAAAAAATCCCGCTGAAATCTTTCTTTCAACGGGGGACTGCTTTATTTGGCAAAAAAATACGAAAGCTGCTGCCGTGATTTGGCTTGCTGTCGACTTCAATACTGCCATGATGCAAGGCGATGATTTGTTTGACTAGTGCCAACCCAAGTCCATTACCTTTTGCTTTGCGGCTGGAGTCTGTCTGATAAAATTTGTCAAAAATTCGTGGAGCGGCATCTACTGGGATACCGATTCCCTCATCGGTAATGGTAATTCGTTGACCTCGAGCTTCCTTTTTCAGTGAAATTTTGATTTTTCCACCTTGTTGACTATATTTGATGGCATTGTCCATAAGATTCAACCACACTTGGTAGAGGAATTCTTCGTTGCCAAAATAATTGGTGCGGGGCAAATCTAGATCAAGAGCCAAGTTCAGTTGTTCCCATTTTGGTTGTAAAAATAAAATGACCTCGCGAATCTGCTCGTCTAACCGGAAAAGTTGCAGATCCAAGCCCAAGCCTTGATTTTCCAATTTTGTCAGTTTTAAAATATTGTCTGTCAATTGAGTGAGTTGTTGCGTGCCTTCTGACATTCGTTCGAGATATATTTGTCGATCGGTGGAGGAAATCCCCTCGTTTTGTAAAAGCTGTACATAGCCTTTGATGGTTGCAATCGGTGTTTTGAATTCATGAGAAACAGTAGAAACAAAATCATTTCGCAAGGTCTCAATGCTGTTAAGCTCCTCAACCATCACGTTAAAATCATGATAGAGCTGGGCCACGTCCTCTAGTTTAGGCTCAGTATCTTTTAGTTGAATCGAAAAATCTCCCTTAGCTACTTCACTCATTGCTTGGCGCAAATCCCCAATCGGCTGTAAAATACGTTTTCCCACAAAAAAGGAAATCACTAGACCAATCACGGAGCTTAAAAAAATAATAAAGGCAAATGGAAGAATATGATTTTCTTTTTCCGGCGCTAGCAGTTCGAAATGATTGATTAAAAACAGCAGAGAAACAAAAATTGCCAATACCAGAATCATCATCAAAAAAATGATGGTGGCAAAATAGATCCACAGTTGGGAATGGAGTTTCTTTCTCACAAAATCACCGCCTTGTAGCCAAGCCCGCGAATCGTTTCAATTGAAAAGTCCTGGTTATCAATCAATCTGGTCCGCAGACGCTTAATGTGTACATCAATGGTTCGTTCATCGGTATCTGAATCTAAGCCCCAGATTTCATCCATCAATTGCTGACGGGTAAAAATTTTATTAGGGTAAGCTAGTAATTTATACAATAATAGAAATTCTTTTTGCGGGAGCGTTTCTGTCTGTTCCGGCGTTTTTATTTGATAGGTTTCTTGGCTTAAAGTTGTCGTTCCGACGGTCAATTCTTTTGTATGAACAATCTGTGCCCGTCGCAGCAAAGCATCGACTCGTAAAAGCATTTCGTTGACATCGATTGGCTTAACCATATAATCATCTGCACCGAGCTTAAAGCCTTTTTTCTTGTCTTCAAAAGTGTCTTTAGCGGTAATCAGTAGAATCGGCAATTCATAACCGGCTTCCCGCAAACTTTTTGCCAATTCATAGCCGTCCATATCCGGCATCATAATATCGCTGATGATCAAATCGATGTATTGTTTGTCCATAATATCTAGTGCTGTCAGTCCGTTATTGGCACTGAAGACCTCAAATTGTGCGTTTTTTAACGCCACTTGATAAAGTAATGCTAAGTTTTCATCGTCTTCCACGATTAAAATCCGACTCATTTGCTTTACCCTCCTTTTTGCATGATAATAGTACCAGATTCTTGTGAACCAAGTATGAATTTTGTTCATTTTGAGTTAATAATGCCATGCTATCCTCACAAAGTAAATAAGCGAAAAAAGGGATGAAACGATGCTAGAATTAAAAGAGATAAAAAAATATTACCACGTTGGTGACACGACAACAAAAGCGTTGGACGGTGTTTCCGTTGCTTTTCGTCGGCAAGAATTCGTGGCGATTTTAGGAGCAAGCGGCTCTGGGAAAACAACCATGCTAAACGTAATCGGTGGACTGGACAATTACGATTCCGGAGATATGGTGATTGATGGAAAATCGACGAAAACCTTTAAAGATGCAGATTGGGATGCCTATCGGAACAATTCCATCGGCTTTGTTTTTCAAAGCTATAATTTGATCAGTCATTTAGGAATCATTGCCAATGTTGAGTTGGGCATGACGTTGAGCGGTGTATCTAAAGAAGAAAAAACGAAACGAGCAGAAAATGCGTTGCGCAGAGTCGGTTTGGAAGACCACATGCATAAAAAACCCAATCAACTTTCCGGGGGACAAATGCAGCGGGTAGCCATTGCGCGGGCATTGGCAAATGATCCGGATATTTTACTGTGTGACGAACCAACTGGGGCTTTGGACACCGAGACAAGTTTGCAAATCATGAATTTGATCCAAGAACTTTCAAAAGAAAAATTAGTTATTATGGTGACCCACAATCCTGAATTGGCACATCAGTACGCAGATCGAATCATTGAATTTTCTGACGGGAAAATTTTGGCTGATTCTCACCCCCATAAAGAAGGCAAGAAGGGAGAAGAATTTCAACTAAAACGGACCAAAATGCGTTTTGTTACAGCATTGAAATTATCCTTTAACAACTTGCGAACCAAAAAGGGTCGAACCTTTTTGACTGCTTTTGCTTCTAGTATCGGGATTATCAGTATTGGGATTGTTTTGGCATTATCCAGCGGTTTCCAAAATCAAATTGATAAAACCCAGTCAGAAACGCTGTCAAAATTTCCAATTACGATTTCAAAGGTGACAACAGATCAAACAACAAATCGTGACGAAGCACTAGGAACAGATAAAGGAAGTTTTCCTGATTCTGATACGATTACGGTAAAAATCAGTGACGAAGATCGGGCACAGCACACCAACAAAATTGATCAGGACTACGTGGATTATATCGAAGCAATTAATCCAGAACTGAGTAATAATATTGGCTACACGCGATTGGTAGGAATGAATTTATTGCGGGAAGTTGATGGAAAAATCCAACCGGTGAAACTATCCAATGATGCTTCTGAAGGAACTGGACTTAGCATGACAAACGCAATGGCTAGCATGACCGGTGTCGGAGTATCTTCTTTTCCAACACAGCTCGATGAAAATTCCGGCAGCTTTTTAGAAGAAAACTATAAATTACTTTCAGGAGCTTACCCTAAATCAGCAACTGATGTAGTATTGATTGTGGATGGCAACAATAACACCAATATCAATTCCTTGAAAAATCTGGGCTTTGATGTTAAAGACGGTGAAAAATTAGATTTTGATGCGATTGTGGGAACCGAATTTAAATTAGTCGACAACAATGATTACTACCAAGAGTTGCCAACAGGAAATTTCATTCCTAATACAGACTACGAAACAATGTATGACAGTGAAAACAATGACACTTTAAAAATTTCCGGCATCCTGCGGGTGAAATCTTCCTCGACGATGAATCTATTGGCACCGGGAATCGCCTATAGCAATGAATTGACTTCTCAAATCGTTGAAGAAAACGAAAGCTCAGCAATCGTTGAAGCGCAAAAACAAAGTGATGTCAATGTTATGTCCAATGAAAAACTAGATAACAGCACCAAAGAAAGCACGATTGCGTATCTTGGCGGCAGCAGTATTCCAAATAGTATTATGATCTATCCTAATAACTATAAAGACAAAGATCAGGTTTTGGAATATCTGGATGATTACAACAAAGGAAAAAGCAAAGAAGATAAGATTATTTATTCTGATTTAGCTGGCACTATGACGGATTTGACCGGTGGATTGATGGATGCCATCACCTATGTATTGGTTGCTTTTGCTGGTATTTCGTTGGTGACAAGTATGATTATGATCGGAATCATCACCTATACCTCCGTTATCGAACGGACGAAAGAAATCGGCGTGCTAAAAGCGTTAGGTGCCCGCAAGAAGGATATCACACGGGTATTTGATGCAGAGACCTTTATCTTGGGAATCGGTTCTGGTACATTGGGTGTGGTGATTGCTTGGTTGACGACGTTCCCAATTAATGCACTCTTGTACAATATGACAGATTTAAAAAATGTGGCACAATTAAATCCCGTCCATGGGCTCATTCTAATTATTGTATCAACCGTTTTAACCATGCTTGGCGGACATCTCCCAGCTAGAATGGCAGCAAAAAAAGATGCAGCCATCGCATTACGAGCAGAATAGAATTATGAAAAAACAGAACTGAGATCGGTGAGTAAACCGATTTTCAGTTCTGTTTTTTTGTGGGGAAGCAAATGGGGAACAGATTTTTTATGATTCTAAATAGAGTATTTGTTTCTGATTTTGCTTGGCATATTCTATTTCACGTTGTGTGCTCGGACCGATGTAACCATTAATGTTTACGACAAATATCGCATCTGCCATATCAATTTTTTATTTGTGCAGGACGCCCAACAACTCAATTTCTTTTTTTCATTTTTTACCTCTTCAACGTTTATTTTATATAATTAAAAATGTGAAAGAGTCCTATGGTAGAATGCCCTGATTTTTAGCGGAGGGCTTTTTTACGTTCTGCGATTAGTTGCTCCAATTCTTCTAAATCATCGATTGTAGCTCTATTGTTGATAAAAGACCGAGCACTCCGTCGTCCGGTCATATAGTTACGATGTTCTCGCTTTTCTTCATCAGAACCTACTCGTTTACGATATTCTCTGTTTGCTCTTAATTGTGATTCAGGTGTCTTATTACTCGTCATTTTTATTCTCCTTTGATATGTCATTAATAAGTAAAGCGACAATAAATAAGTTGACAATGGAAGAAAGCAGCGGCATATGAATATCCATCAATGTTAAAACCATGGTAGCGATAACTAATACTAAAGCGACAATGTAAATATATTTCATTTTCATAATATTCATGCTCCTCAATGTTTTTATTATATATTCCAAATTGTATAAAATCGATTGCTTTTTTTGTTTTTGCAAAAAAATAACCCACCGAAAAAGTAAGCTAAATTTCCAACGAAAATGAATGCCCTTTTGAATGCCATCTTTATCTATTTCCCGAAATCTACTGAAAACAAAAAGAGTAGAAATCCTTTTAAATCAAAGGATTTCTACTCTTAGTGAAAAGTACTGGAAGGTACAAATGGAGCTGGCGGGAGTTGCAAGAACGCTGATATACAAATACAGTTTTTAATTTGACCTTGAGAGTGACCTTGAACGTGTCAAAAATCAATGAATTTGTTGAACGTATCAGCAAGCTGTTCTCGTGACGATTTGGAGACGTGAGCATAGATGTTCATGGTCGTTTGAGCATCATCATGCCCCAATCTATCTTGGACCTGTTTCAAGGTTGCACCCATTTCAACTAGCAAACTAACATGTGTGTGACGAAAACCATGCGTGGTGATCCGTGGTAACTTTTTACCAGCAGTTTCATCCATTCTGTTTTGAATAGCTAACAGCCATTTGCGAGGGGTATCTAATCCCATGATGGAGTTTGATTCGGTACCAAAAATTAGATCACTGTCATTAGTAGGATTTTGTTCGACAATCCATAAAATTAAGGCAACAAGTGTTTTATTATCGATTGAAATAATTCGATTAGACCCAACTGTTTTAGTTTTTCCAACTTCCAGGCCGGCTGCCGTTCGTGTGATGGCTTTGTCAATGTTGATCGTCTTAGCTCTGAAATTGATATCATTCCACTGGAGAGCAGCAGCTTCTTGTTTACGCATTCCAGTCATAGCTAATAACCGGAAAAATGTTTTAGCTCTCAGATTAGGTGATTTTTCTAATTCGGAAAAAAATAGCTTTAATTCTTTTTTATCATAAAATAATTCTGTGTCTCGCTTATGTTTTTTTGCTTTAGGCTTAATGATAGCATCAACTGGATTACGATCGATATAGCCAAACCGAATCGCGTATTTAAAAACTAGACCGGTATAGTTAATCATTTTTGAAGCGGTTGAATATTTCTTTGACCAGGCATCCATAACCTCTTGTATTTTAATCGGTGTAATCTCGCTGATATAAATATCACCAAATTCATCAAGAATGTGATTTTTGAAAATCCGTTCAGTCTTTAGCAGAGTAGAGCCGACAACTGTTTTTTCATATTCTTTCATCCAAGAATGATAAACATCACGATACGTTTTTGGTACTTCTTTTTTCTTGATATCTGTTTCGAATTCTGTTTGTACACGTGCTGCTGCTAATCTGGCTAGACGTTGTGTTTTAAAACCGCGTCCAGTCGTTTGTATCTGTTTTCCCGTTAGGGGATCAATACCTAAATATGTTTTAAACATCCATTTCTTTGTGCCATCTTTTAGTGTGTATTCTTTGAAAGTAGCCATTTGAATCATCTCCATGTTTTTGATACAATAGGCAAGACCTATTGCAGGTTGATTTATTAGCACATCCTTAACTTTCGAAGGTGGGGGATGTGCTATTTTTGTTTATAGGCTTTCAAACACCAAAGTTGCCTGTATTCTGTCTCCACCACCGAAGCCTTTACTTCCGCCATTTGTTGTGGAAATGGTGTGTAATCTGAAACCTTTAGCACATTGCTTGTTGATTGTATCTTCAAGCTCTGAAAGATTTTTCGAGTCTTTTCCAATGAATTTTTCCTTCAAAACAACTTGTAACACGACATATTTTGGCATGGTATATTCCTCTTTCCCTTTTAATATATTTTTCAGCCAACACCAGACTTTAGCTGGTAGGATGAACTTTTTTGGTCATAAATTTAATAACAAACTTCACACGGAGTAAGACCTTGTGCCTTTGCTGCATCAAGAGTAGATTCAGTAAAGTTTCCGTTACCGTGGGGATGGCTATGGTATCTCTTACCTGTAGGCGTAATATAAACCATTTCTCCAGTTTCAGGAGCCGCCGCTTGTTGTGATTCAGATTCGGGTGTAGATTTTTCTTCAGCTTGAGCTTGCTCTTTTTCCTCGACAGGTTGAGCTGCTGCACTTACTTGACTGGTTCCGTCAGCATAATTGATAGTTACCCCATCTTGAATATTATGGATATATACATTAAATTTTATCGCATCGCTCCCGATGGATTGTGCTTGTAGATGTACACCTCTCGCAACTAATTCATTACCATTGAAAACGGGAACTACCGAGTAGCGTACAAAGGCACTAGGATTTTGTTCTAGGTAGTAATTGATATCAGATTCAAAACGCAACATCTCGGGAGAGTTTAATTGTCGGGTCCCGGTAATTAAGTTCTTCGGATTATTATTTTCACCACTTAGCTGGAAGCCAATGAGATGAGACCGGTTATACAAATAGCCGCTTTTTAATTTTTTATTATGCCAGCCGGTAGGATCGAATGTTAATGATTCTCTTTTTTCAGTTGGTTGCATATCAAGATTTAATAATGCCTCAGCATCCGTAGCTCTATTTAGATTATCGAGATTACTGTATTCTTCCCAAGCACCCTCTTTGGTAGATAAATCACTTTCGGTAAAAGTCGGATTGCCATCGTTAACATCTATCGTCTGGGTACCGGAGAATTCTGTAGAAGCAAGTTCTTTATTTGTTTGTGCTTTTTCTTGAGCTCTCTCTTTTTCAGCAGCAACAACTTTGGCTTTCTCCGCTTCAGCTTTCTTTTTAGCTTCAGCTTCCTTAGCTTCCTTTTCAGCAGCTGCTTTTTGTTCAGCTTCTTTTTTCTCTTTATCTGCCTTTTCCTTAGCCAACTTTTTTTTCTTAGCTTTTTCTTTCTCGGCTTTTTCTTTGTCAGCACTGTCTGAATTTTCAGTAACCGCGCTACTACTTTCAGCAGTCGTAGAATTCTCAGAAGGAGGCAACATCATGCCACCGGCAACAAACAAGATAAAAGTAGCAAGCATTCCGTATAAAGCAATTTTCTTTGGTCGTCTCTTAAATAATCTGATGATTAAATTAATGAAGAAACCAACAAAACCAAACATACCAACCAACAACAAAAAAATATCCATTTTTATAACCCCAATTCTATGTTATAATTTTTTTGCCTAGAATTATGAGGTAGGGAGTCCATGTTACCGCATGGGCTTTTTTTATTTTTTCAACTCTTTTATTTCATTTTCTAAATCATCAATTTTTCTAAGTAGTAAGTCAATCTTATTCTCGATGGTTGTTTCTTCTGCTTCATTTTTCTTATTAAAGAATTCTGTCAATGTCGAAGTTAGAAATCCAATGAATCCGATTCCCACGAACATCAAAATAACTGCTGATATTCTCCCAAATGGTGTGGACGGTGAAATATCTCCGTATCCAACGGTTGTCGTTGTGACCAATGCCCACCACAGAGCATCCGTGAATGGCACATTTTCCGAGTAAGAATAAATTGCTGATGACAACAAAATTAATACCACACTTGCATAAAGAACATTTATAAATCCATTTGTAGAAAGAAATTTCTTCAAATATTTGGTTAATTTTCCTGTAATTCCTACTAAACGGCTCAATCTTGCTAATCGACTAATACGAGCAATACGAAATATCCGAGCTATTCTGAAAAAAGAGAATACTGAATCAAACGGAATGATGGCTATTAAATCAAAAATATTTCTGAAGAAAAAACTGGATTTCTTATCAGCTTTATAAAAACGATAGAAATAATCCGCAGCAAATATGATTAAAATCACATTATCAATATAAAAATAGGGTGCCTCAGAAATTCTTATAATTGATGCGAAATCTAAAACAACCAAAGTGATGGAAATAACTGCTAATACGATGATGCTGGTTTCATAGATTAATGATTTATTTTTCATCAAATTCTACCTACTTCTGATATAATATATTTGCCTGAGAAATATAGGTAGATAGTCGATGTTCACAGCATCGGCTTTTTTTGATATGTCACTAGCCTAAAGCATTTTCAAAATCAGATACGATTTCTTTTTCTTTAGTTGATCCCCAACCAGATAGGTAAGACCTAATGTGGTAACGGTCCTTCGTGTCTTGTAATTTTTTAACACATCGTACTGCTGAAATTTCATCCATATCTGCACTGTAAACACAAAACTCAATAAGTCGATAGTATAGAGCAGCTTGACTCATTCTGCACATTTCGGCGAATCGATAAAAGGAAATTTCTGTATGTAAAAATTTCACTATCTTGATATCAGGAGTCATTATGATACCAGCTGCTGCATTAGCTAATGATTCTGTAACTTTTTCGTCCTCAGTATAGAAATTGTCTTTTCGCCCTGCATTAAAAAATTGCTGTGTAGGTAATCTGTAATTCATGTCAAATAGGCAATGACTCAATTCATGGCATTTGCTGAAACGTATTCGGTTAATTGTTGCATTTTGATTTAAAAATATAGCGGTGCTTCGTTGACTGCGAACCGTAACCCCTAAAAAAAATTCAGCTTCTATCATAGGAATGCGATCCACCACCGCAATACTATTTCTCGTTACATAATCCTCAAAAAATATTTCATGCGTATATTCTTCTGGATCAATACCTTTTTTTAACATAAATTGATTAACGATTAAATTTGTCAACATAATACGATCCCGTACCAACTGATCCACCAACATCACCCACTTATTTGTTCTTTTCGTCTAACTCATTCATAGTTTTTGTAATAAAATCCATTAAATCCATTGTTTGCTTTTGATATAAGGCCTTTTTATCCTCTGGTACCTCTTTTTCTCCTTTGCGAAACCGCATAAGTAATTCTTTTTCCATGTCAGTTAAATTATTAGGTTGAGAAGCGGAATTCTCGGTTCTTCCTAAAAGATAATCAACAGTTACTCCAAAATAATCGGCTAACCGTGCAAGTTCTTTTGAATTAGGAGTCTGTCTCTTCCAACTTCCTATATAACCATTGGAATAACCAAAATTCATTTCTAATTGCCTAATTGATAGTCCCTTTTCCTTTGCTAGGTCTTTTATTATTTCATAAGTATTCATTGATATAGCAACCTTTCTGATTACTTACAAAAAAAGTTTAGATAAATAATGTAAAAACGTTTGACATATATACATTAATAATCTATACTATGTTTTGTAAACAAATTTAACAACTAAAAAGACAACAAAAAACACGACTGATTATTAAATGCCAACCGCCAAGAAAGCTTTTAAATCACAGTTTTAACGTCTTATTTAACTATGGATTCAGTATAGATTATTAATCTAATTTTGTCAATAAGTCTAGAAAATAGTTGTTAAATTTGTTTGCATTAAATGGGAAGGGGGAGACAAGATGACAGAAGTCGCTGAAATCACACTACGAGATAGAGAAAAAATCAAAAATTATGTTGAAAGCTCGAAGTTTTTGACTTACAAAATGCTCGCAGACAGATTTGGCATCAGCAAAAGTGAGTTGTCTTTAATCATTAATGGGAAAAAGACGACAGCAGATGCTAACAAAATTATTGATTCGATTATTACCATGTACGGCTTGTAATTGAAGGAGGGAAGCGAAATGAACATTGCTGCAGTAAGAAATATTGTCAACGAATATCTCGATCAAAAATTGACTTCCATTTTGGCTACTTTCGTTCCGCGGCGCTATCTGACTCAGAAGCAAGCCGTCCGATATACCGGAACATCACCAACGACGATCAATAGCTGGGTGAAAGAAGGCCTTAAAGTCGTTCAATTAACGGATGAAGGCAGATGGAAATATGACGTTAAAGATTTAGACGAATGGATGGAAAAACATAAAATTTAGATGGGAGGTTAAAAAATGAGCGATTCATTTTCCACGGTAGCACTAATTATGACGGTTGTAGTTCTGGCAGTCACATTCGCTTTTATTGGCAACTACAATCTGGGGCTGGCATTGCTAATCATAGGTTTCATGGCAGCTATCTGCATAGCATACACGATTGGCTTTTTTGCACACAAAAATGACGTGAGAAGAAGGTGAGAATAGATGAAAAACTGGACAACTAAAGAAATTCAATATCTGAAGAAAAATGCGTTGCTTGCAGAGACAAACGTTGTTCTTAATGCTGAAGAGTTAGCAAAGAAGCTAGGCCGGTCCCCAAAGTCAATAGATGCAAAAATCTACAAACTACGAAGAGATAATCAATTTCCACAGACTGATTTTAGTAAGGCCTTTGATCCTAAAGGAAGAAAATTTACTGATAGTGAAGATAAGAGAATCATTTCTATGTACAAAAAAGGTGAAAGCTACGAAGACATTGGTAACAGTCTTGATAGGTCGAGGCAATCAATAGCCGGTCGAATTACACGCCTCAAAAAAATAGGAAAGTTGAAACAAACTGCTGTTCAGAAAAATTGGACTCAAAATGAAGTTGATATTTTACTATCGAATATTCAATTTGATGAAAATGGATATTGTTGCAACCACACAGAGTTGGGGCGGTTGTGCAATAGAACTTATAAACAGGTAGCTGGAAAAATTAATCGGTTAAGAAGAGATAGAACGATTAGCACTTCGCCTAAAACTGGAACAACAAGTATAAATGCTAAAAAGTCTATGAACCGTTTTAACGATGCTAGATTTGCAGCATATCCAAGGAAGGAGGAACCGATTATGAATGTGACACCAGTTATAACGGGGACCACGTTAGAAAGGGAAAAGAGCGTAGATATCCAATCGAAGCAAGTGACTGTAATTTTGACTTCTATCATCATCGATGGAAAACGGACAGATCAATATTTTCTGCCAAATGGTCAATTAATTGCAGTAAAAAAAGAGCCTACCTCGTCTGCCAACGAAGTAAGCCGATAAAAAAATGATTTGTATAAGGAGAGTGTAACACATGAAATGTGCAATTTGTAGTCGTAAACCAGAAGAAATTCAAGAATATAACGAGGTAGCTGTTGCGAATGAATATGGATCAGCAGTGGAAGCCGTCCGTTATGAGGAAGGGACTTACAGTCCAACACACGATTTATTTTGTTGCACTAGCTGCTATATCAAAATCGGCATGCCACTAAGAAACGATTTGATTCAGTTTTATCAAAAAGTAGGAGGTTAAGAAATGTCAGTAAAAATCAATAAGCTTGAAATTGAAAATGTAAAACGGGTCAAAGCGGTAAAAATCGAACCTACACAAAATGGCTTAACGATTGTAGGCGGCAATAATAATCAAGGTAAGACTAGCGTATTGGATGCTATTGCTTGGGGGTTAGGTGGTAATAAATTTAAGCCTAGTCAGGCATACCGAGAAGGCTCTATGACACCACCTAATCTGAATATCACCATGAACAATGGTCTCGTCGTAAAACGTGACGGGAAAAATTCTGATCTAAAAGTTATTGATCCAAATGGCGAAAAGGGTGGGCAAACGCTGTTAAATAGTTTTGTGGAAGAGTTGGCCATTAATTTACCGAAATTTATCGAATCCTCATCTAAAGAAAAAGCAGATATTCTTTTGCAAATTATCGGCGTAGGCGATCAGCTATTTGAATTAGAACGTGCAGAACAGGAGATTTATAATCGTCGGCGCACGATTGGTCAAATTGCTGATCAAAAGAAGAAATTTGCTGATGAACAAATCTATTTTCCAGATGCTCCAAAAGAATTGATTTCTGTTTCTGATTTAGTGAATCAGCAACAAGTAATCTTAGCTAGAAACGGTGAAAATCAACGGAAGCGTGACCAAGTCAAGCAGATTAGTTTTCAGCTATCGCAATCCGAAGAATCTATTAAAACTCTCACACTTCGGATGGAAGAACTGCAAGCACAACTTCAAAAAGAGCAAGTTTCATTTAACCAGTTATCGCAAGATTTAGCAACAGCGCAAAAAACTGCAGCGATATTACAGGATGAATCAACAGAAGAATTGCAACGAAATATTGCCGAAGTTGATGAAATCAATCGCAAGGTACGCACTAATCTTGATAAAGATAAAGCTGAAGATGATGCGAAAGAGTACAAGAATCAATATGACAATTTGACAAAAGAATTAGATAACGTTCGTGAATCGAAAGCTTCTCTGCTAAACAATGCTCCTTTGCCGTTACCAGGATTATCTGTTGAGGAAGGTGATTTAATTTACAACGGACAAAAATGGGACAACATGTCTGGATCAGATCAACTCAAAGTTTCTACGGCAATCGTTCGAAAGCTGAAACCAGATTGCGGTTTCATTTTGTTAGATAAATTGGAACAAATGGATATGAAATCATTGGAAGAATTCGGGGAATGGCTTGAACAAGAAGGACTACAAGCTATTGCAACACGAGTAAGTACTGGTGACGAATGCGAAATAATTATCGAGGATGGTTATGTCGTCGAAAATAGATTGCCGCAAGCAGCAACTGAGGGCGGACCACAACCTCAGCAACCTAAATGGAAGGAAGGGACATTTTAATGAATATTACCAAAGGCGTTATCGCCAAAGCTCAAAAAGCGGTCGTTTATGGTCCAGAAGGTATTGGTAAAACTTCATTGGCTTCGCAATTTCCGGAACCATTATTTATCGATACAGAAGGTAGTACCAGCAACATGGATGTAATACGAATGGACAAACCGTCAAGTTGGACAATGCTTTTGAGCCAAATTGAATATGTAAAACAAACTATGCCATGCAAAACACTCATTATTGACACGGTGGATTGGGCAGAACGTTTATGCATAGAATTCATCACCAGTAATGCGAATAAAAAAAGTATTACGGAATTCGGCTACGGTGAAGGCTTTATCAAATTAGAGGAAGAATACGGACGATTCCTAAATAAGCTGTCTGATTTGGTAGAGATTGGCATCAATGTTGTATTAACCGCTCATGCCAAAATCACCAAATTTGAGCAACCTGATGAAATGGGTGCTTATGATCGCTGGGAGTTGAAGCTTGGAAATAAGACTACAGCAAAAACAGCTCCACTCACAAAAGAATGGGCAGACATGGTACTTTTCTGCAACTATAAAACTTTGTCAGTGGCTACCGATGACAAAGGGAAAAAATTCAAGGGGCAGGGTGGAAAACGTGTGATGTACACCACCCATCATCCAGCTTGGGATGCCAAGAATCGTTTTGGCTTACCAGATGAATTGGATATGAATTTCGCTAGCATTGCACACATTTTCGTATCGTCACCAGTTATTCAAAAAGCCACATCACAATCATTGCCAGTCAACGAACCGACTCAACCAACTATACCGGTAGAACTAAATCAACCGACCCAGTCACCAGCCGAGCCGACTTTTGAGCGTGATACGGTGGATTATTCTGGAATTCCTCAAAATCTAGTTGATTTGATGAAGGCAAATAATGTTTTGCCACAAGAAATCATGATGGCTACATCAAGCAAGGGATACTATCCAGAAGGTACACCAATCGCAAATTATGATCCTGGCTACATTAATGGCGTTTTAGTTGGTGCTTGGGAACAAGTCTTTGTCATGATTCAAGAATTACGAACACAACAAAAATTTTAGGAGGAAAAAATAATGGCACAAAATTATCAACAAGATCACGAATTAGGATGGGATGACACAATCACGAAAGATAGTGAAGGTGGAATCATTCTTACACCAGGTGACTACCTTTTTGAAGTTCAGAAGTTCGAACGGGCACGTTATACACCGGGGCCAACATCTAAAATTCCCGCATGCAACATGGCAAAATTAGAGTTGAAAATTGTATCCGATCAAGGTACAGCGATTGTTTTCAATAATTTGTATTTGCATAGCTCTACTGAAGGATTGCTTTCAGCATTTTTTGCAGCAATCGGTCAAAAGAAAAAAGATGCCCCATTGCAAATGAATTGGAACCTCGTATCTGGGGCTAAAGGTACGGTAAAAATCAAGAATCGGACTTACAAAGATAACACCTACAATGATGTCGATCGGTTCTATCCAAGTGACGCAAGTTACTACACGACCAAAGAAATGCCTGCAATCGTTCAGCAGTTACAACAGCCACAATCAAATTATCAAGGTCAACTAGCAGCGAACAACTATCAACAACCAGCACAAAACTATACTCAATCACCCGTAAAGAACCAACCGCAACAAGGATTTAATCAACAACCACAACAAAGCTACCAACCAGGGGCATTTTAGGAGGAATCACCTATGTCAAAAGAAATTGATTTGCAGCTGTCAGAATTAGCGGAAGGCGCCATCCAAGAAAAATTGGATGGTGAACTTCAAAAAGTTTTTCAAAATATCCATGATCCGAATACACCAGCAGAAGCCAAACGAGTTGTCACGATCAAGCTTGAATTTAAACCAGACGGCACACGGCAAGTAATTGCAGTGAGCAGTGACTTCACAACGAGATTGGCACCAGTGGAAGGTGTATCGACAACAGTTCTCACAGGAAAGGATCTCTCGACTGGAAAAGTAGAAGCACATGAGTTGCGATCGGCAGTTCCTGGTCAAACGTATTTGGATCCAGAAGACGGCCAACCCAAAACCGATATTGGTGAGCCGATTGATGTCATTGAAAAAGAAGAGGCCAAACGCCAGCAAGTAATCGACCTACAAAAGAAAAGAGGATAAATAGATGGACTTAACAAAAGATGCGATCAAATTTATTAGTGAATTAGAAACAAAACCGCATGAAAGAATTGTTGAAATGGATGATGGACGTTTATTTTCTGTAAATACTGCAGGTACTGTGGAAGAAATTTTTCCTCGTGCAGTATTGGCTAAAAATCACATCCATATCAATACACTTAGTGGATTAGTGAATTATGTGAAATCGAACATCGAGCGTGAAGGAGAAAAATTAATTTTGCACATTGAAGATGAATCAAGCATTCAATTGATGGGGACGCTAGAAGTTGATGGCCGACGGGAAGTATTGGCTACTGTGGGAGCAATTGTTCCTCGATTCGACTTTGGACAATTCTATGATATGGAATCTTTCAACATTGCGCTTCAGTCTAAATTTGTGGATCTAAAAACGAAAACGGATCTTGATGATCGTGCGATTTTATTGCAAGTAGTTGGCAATGTGACCGAAGACAACGTAAAAACGACTGGCGACGATGGTGTAAGCCAAGCAGTCGCGATCAAACAAGGGCTTGCTAGTAAAGCGGATGTGAAAGTACCGAATCCGGTCAACCTGGCACCTTATCGGACATTCCTTGAAGTAGAACAGCCAGTTAGTCAGTTCGTATTCCGGATGAAAGATGGTCCACGTGCAGCAATTTTCGAAGCAGATGGAGGCGCTTGGCGTAACCAAGCAATTGTAAATATCCGTGAATACTTGAAAGAACAGCTTTCAGAAGAAGTCGAATCTCAGCGGATCACGATTTTAGCATAGGAGAACTAATTATGGATAAATCGAAAAAAATTAATTTTAACGGTGGCTATGTGGAACTTTTTGTTCCACAGCCCCCCGCATACGAGTTTGGGAAATGGAAAATTCGTGTCATAGGAAAAATTATTGCTTCTGATGAAACAACAAAAGCCGAAGGAAAGAAAATCCTAATTCAAAAAGGATTTACTACCAACGGCAATAAAGAGAATGAGTTTTATAAAATTATTGATCTTGATTTTGTTTAGCTAACTTTTCTTGCTTGACTCGTTCTTTTTCTGCGGCCACGTACGCATCAGAAAATTCGTAATCAAGTTCACCAGATATGAACATTGAGGCTGATCGAATAAAACGTTTCATTGTCTGAATATCAAGAGAACTATGTTTCCTGACAAAATGAGCTTCATCATTTCCAATCCATGCTGAAAGTTCAAGTAAATTTTGAATTCGAGGTAAATCATTATATCGATTTCGGATGGTGTTGTTCAGTGTTTCCGTTTTGATTTTTTCTTCAGATTCAGCATCTCTTTTTATTGCGAATGACTTTATAAGAAATTCTAATGATTTCCGAAATCCCAATCCAGCTATTTGATCTAATCCGACAGATTCAGCTTCGAGAGCTTGGTTATATATTGTATCAAAATCTGGAAATGTCTCCCTAATTTCTGTTGGAAGATCATTTTTTAAAAGAGGTTTGTAAGAATAAGCAATTAAACCTCCAACCTTATCAATTGAATGGTGCTCTGATCCTGTTTTTGTGAAATTGAAAGCTTGGATATGAAATCTTCTGCACTCGTTTCGAGGACACTGTAATACAACCGCTGCAGTGTTTTGAAGTTTATTGAATAATTCTTGAGCGTAACATCCACGGATAATAGGTTCTATAGGATAAGCACAATGGGGACAATATTCGTTTAGGTCGAAAACACCGTCAACAGTATTGTTTTGACTAGCAGGAAAAGAAATAGAAATCTTTTTGTTCATATATATTTACCTCCTTTTTATTTTAAATTATACCAACAAAGAAAGGAAAGTACTATGAAATTAAGACCTTACCAGCAAGAAGCACGCAGTTCTATCCAAAAAGAATGGCAGGAAGGTAAGAAACGTACGTTGCTAGTTCTGCCTACTGGCTGCGGAAAAACAATTGTATTCAGTAAGGTCATCGAAGATAGGGTAAGAATGGGCGAGCGTGTGCTCGTCCTTGCCCATCGGGGAGAATTACTGGATCAAGCTTCTGATAAATTAGAAAAGTCCACTGGACTAAAAACAGCAGTTGAAAAAGCAGAAAAAACAAGCCTCGGAAGTTTTTTCCGGGTCGTGGTGGGATCCATTCAGAGTATGCAACGTGAGAAGCGACTAAGTCAGTTTCCGCCTAATTACTTTGATACGATTATCATCGATGAAGCCCATCATTGTATTAGTGATGGTTATCAAAGAGTACTGAGCCATTTCGAGGATTCAAATGTACTAGGGGTTACAGCTACGCCGGATCGTGGCGATATGCGAAACCTCGGTACATATTTCGAATCTTTGGCTTATGAATACACATTACCAGCAGCAATCAAAGAAGGGTTTTTGTCACCAATCAAAGCATTAACTATTCCCTTGAAATTAGATTTGACTGCAGTGAAACAACAAGCCGGTGATTTTTCTTCAAGAGATTTAGGCACCGCACTGGATCCCTATCTTTATCAAATCGCTGATGAAATGGTCAAGCACTGTGCAAATAGAAAAACAGTGGTATTTCTACCATTAGTCAAAACATCAAAAAAATTCAGAGATATTTTGAACGAAAAAGGCTTCCATGCTGCCGAAGTAAACGGCGAATCAAAAGATCGTACGGAAATTTTGGAAGACTTTGAAAATAATAAATACAATGTGCTATGTAATTCGATGCTGTTAACAGAGGGTTGGGACAGTCCGGCCGTGGATTGCATCGTGGTTCTTCGCCCAACTAAGGTACGAAGTCTTTATAGCCAAATGGTCGGGCGAGGCACCCGTTTATATCCAGGGAAAGAGGAGTTGCTGTTGTTAGATTTTCTTTGGCATACGGAACGTCATGAGCTTTGTCATCCAGCCCACTTGATTGCCGAAAATGAAGCAGTGGCCAAAAAGATGACCGAAAATATTGAACAAGCCGGAGTAGCTATTGATCTTGAGACAGCCGAACAAAAAGCTTCCGAAGATGTCGTTGCAGAACGTGAAGAGGCTCTTGCGAAAAAATTAGCAGAAATGCGTCGACGAAAAAGGAAACTTGTTGATCCATTACAATTTGAAATGTCTATCCAAGCAGAGGACCTATCAAGTTATGTTCCTGCTTTTGGTTGGGAAATGAGTCCGCCATCTGAAAATCAAGTGTCCGCTTTAGAGAAATTGGGTATTATGCCCGATGAAATCGATAACGCAGGTAAAGCAGCTAAACTCCTTGATCGGTTAGGAAAACGCCGTGAGGAGGGACTCACTACACCGAAACAAATTCGTTTGCTTGAACGGTATGGATTTCAAAAAGTCGGGACATGGGAGTTTGATACTGCCAAAGGGTTAATCAATCGAATTGCAGCAAATGGCTGGCGGGTTCCAACTGCTATCGATGTTCAAAATTACAATGTTGTAGTCCACTAACGGAAGAAATAAAGGAGGAAGCTAATGCCTAAAATTTTAGACGCCTGCTGTGGCAGCAGAATGTTTTGGTATGACAAATCAAATCCTGATGTAACTTTCATGGATATTAGGCAGCATTATGAAGAATTGAAAACTGGGCACATAATAAATGTGAATCCTGATGTTGTAGCTGATTTCACTGACATGCCATTTCCTGACGGCGAATTTGATTTAGTGGTTTTTGATCCTCCGCATTTAATCCATGCTGGTGACAACTCATGGCTGGTCAAAAAGTACGGGAAATTAAATCAATATTGGCCAACGTTGATTCATGATGGTTTTGAGGAATGTATGAGAGTTCTAAAACCTAACGGCACTCTCGTATTTAAATGGAATGAAGAACAGATCAGCTTCCGAAAAGTGTTAAATAGCATTGATTACAAGCCACTATTTGGAGATAAAAGGGCTAAAACACGTCGGACTGTTTTTATGAAGTAAATTAGTCAGGTAACGACAGAAATTATTAACTTAGGAGGTTTTGACATTGGAAATTGAAAAATACTATCAGGAGTATTTAGAAGTGTTAAAAAACAGAAAGTCAGAATGCATAACAAAAATAAAAGAGCTAGAACAAGAAGCTATGTCTTATGAAGATGATGAAAATCAAGAGCTGTATTACAGTTTGGCGAATGTTTGGCGTATAAAGGTCGATACTCTCAATTTCGCAATTTGGAATTTTAAGGAGATTGTAATGTCGCAATGCTAGTCCACTAACCACAAAAATAAAGGAGTGATTGAATGAGTGAATTTATTAGTATCGTAGTTGGTGTTATCCTCGGATTTTCTATTTGTGCATTATTGTCTGCAAGTAAAATTGAGGCTATAAGAAATAGACATAAATAATGAAAGGAACAAAGGCATGTGGAAAATAAATTAGATTTAGTAGAGCTACTTGCTTACGTTGATCCAGCGATGCTTTCCTATCAAGAATGGATTAACGTAGGCATGGCTCTAAAGCATGAAGGTTATACTGCCGTTGATTGGGATCGTTGGAGTCAAGTTGATTCTAATCGATACCATTCTGGTGAATGCTTTAAAAAATGGGATAGCTTCGAAGGAAATAATCAGCCGGTGACTGGTGCAACTATTACCCAACTGGCAAAAGATAACGGTTGGACTTCTCCATTTAAGGATGGGGAGGGTGGACATGAGTTGGATTGGAACGATACTTTGCAACGTGATGATTTAGTGATTATTGACCGCAACTGGATTGAGGGGAAAGAAATCGATGAACCGGTAAAGTGGGACCCGGCAAAACAGATTGTCCGTTATTTGGAAACATTATTTGAGCCATCAGAAACAGTTGCCTACAATGTGAGCGCTTGGCAGGACGAGGATGGGAAATGGAAACCATCAAACAAAGGATCTTTTGACCGAACCGCTGGGCAATTGATTCAAGAATTAACAAATTGTGGAGACGATATCGGTGCCGTTTTGGGCGATTATAATCCAGAAGCTGGTGCATGGATTCGTTTCAATCCCATGGATGGCAAAGGTGTAAAAAATGATAATGTCACAGAGTTTCGCTATGCATTAGTTGAATCGGACAACATGAGTCTTGAAAAACAAAATGCGATTATGCGGGAATTAGAATTGCCGATTGCCGCATTGCTTTATAGTGGTAAGAAATCTATTCATGCTATCGTACGAGTCGATGCCGATAACTACGCGGAATATCGGAAGCGGGTAGATTACCTTTACGATGTCTGTAAGAAAAATGGATTGACTAATGATAACCAAAACAGAAATCCTTCCCGTTTAAGTCGAATGCCTGGCGTCGTTCGTGGTGACAAAAAGCAGTTTATTATCGATACCAACATCGGAAAAGCCAGCTGGGAAGAATGGCACGAATGGATTGAGGGAGTCAATGATGATTTACCAGATCCAGAAGGGTTAGCTGATTACTGGGATAATTTGCCTCCATTGGCTCCAACTTTAATCGATGGCGTTTTACGTCAGGGACATAAAATGTTGATGGCGGGTCCCTCAAAAGCTGGTAAATCCTTTGCACTAATTGAGCTATCTATCGGGATTGCTGAAGGCAAAACGTGGCTAGGCTGGAATTGTACAAAAGGTAAAGTTTTGTACGTCAACTTGGAACTCGACCGATCAAGTGCGCTTCATCGATTCAAGGACGTTTATACCGCTTTAGGATGGCAACCAGAAAATCTCATTAATATTGATATCTGGAATTTGCGTGGAAAATCTGTTCCTATGGATAAATTGGCACCGAAGCTAATCCGCAGAGCACAGAAGAAAGAATACATTGCAGTCATCATTGACCCGATTTATAAAGTCTTGACTGGTGACGAAAACAGTGCAGACCAAATGGCGCATTTTACCAATCAGTTTGATAAGGTGGCTACCGAATTAGGTTGTGCCGTCGTTTATTGTCACCACCATTCGAAAGGGTCGCAAGGTGGCAAGAAGTCAATGGACCGTGCTAGTGGTTCCGGAGTATTTGCCCGAGATCCCGATGCATTACTCGATTTAGTTGAGCTTGAATTAACTGAAGATGTTTATATGCAGCAAGAGAACGAAGCGATTTGCAAAGTATTACTGGAAGCATTTAGAAAATATAATCCTAATTATCTAGATGAAAATATTTCTGATGATGACTTGTTGAGTCGTTTTCAAATGGAAAGCCATGCAAAATACGGCATGCCAAAGCGTGTCAATGATGAAGTCTTTCGTCAGTGTAAAGAAGCTGGTCTAGCTGTTCGAAACAAGACTGCTTGGCGTGTAGAGGGGACATTACGGGAGTTTCCTAAGTTTTCGCCAGTTAATATGTGGTTCAATTATCCCACACACGATATCGATAAGACCGGCATTCTCAAAGATATTCAACCTGAGGATCAGCAGGCACCTTGGAAAAAGGCAATCAAAGGAAGAAAAACTCCTGAAGAAAAGAAGAAAGAGAGAGTCGATGCTGTAGATACAGCTTTTAGTTCTTTCGATGAGGGCTCAAAAGTTACTTTGACAGATTTAGCTGAGTATATGGGGATTACTGAAAAAACGGTAAGACGTCGAATAAAAGAACATGGCGGCTACTCAATAAATGATGGTTATATAGATAAAAAAGAAGAATGAGGGACAGAGACAAAAACAGGGACAAAAATAAATGTCTCTAGGGACAATAACATGTTTTTGTCTGTCTGTCTCTCAGGGACAAAAAGACATTTATATGTTTTTGTCTGTCCCTCAAAATAATTCACAAGACAAGGGACAAAAACATTAAACGTCCCTGTCCTGATTCAATGGTAGCAAGGGTTGAACCTTGCTTGTGAAAAAATGTTGTGTCTCTAGGGACGGACATCTATTACCCTTTTTAAGGGATAAATAAGCGGTGTCCCTGGGTTGGTCTGTAGGAACAGGAACAGGGGGGCTTGAGCTCTGCCCCCTGTAACCCTGTCACCTACTACCAAGACTTAGCGCGAAAAATAAAAATAAAAAACACACAGGAGAAATTACGATGAAGAGAAAACAGCTAAGAAGTAAAACGTGGGACTCTTTAAGATTTATGCCTCCACTTTATCATAAATTGCCAGATAAAGAATACACTGATGATAGTAGCGAAGTATTACAATTCATTTCAAGACAACCAGAAATATTAAACTGGATCAGACAAAATGCCGCCCAACGTGGAATGATTATCTATGATTCCGTATCTAGGACTTGGCAAGGTGTAGATTACGAGGAGGATTTCGATGGATGAAATTTTAGAAAAGTATCGAAAATTAGGATCCAAGAATAAAATCTTCGCCGAAATATTGATTTACATCTTTATTGCTTTCGAATCCAAAAATAAAACAGGTGTTGAAGTTACTAAGAGCAAAAGTCAAACAATCAACGGCAAAAGAACTGTTAAGTATGAAATAGAGGTGCCACTAGATGGTTGAATTTTTCATGAACATCATCCCGCCTGAAACTACCCATCAACAGAAACAGGTCCATGTCGTAAAGGGAAAACCGCATTTTTACGAGCCGGATGATTTGAAAGCGGCACGAGAAAAATTGATGGCTCACTTAGCAAAACATGCTCCGGAAGAAAAGTTTTCCGGCAATGTCCGTTTGTTGGTGAAATGGTGTTTTCCGATCACAGCAGATCATACTGATGGAGAGTATAAGTATACGAAGCCGGATTTGGATAATAGCAATAAGCTACTGCAAGATTGCATGACAAAATTAGGATTTTGGAAAGATGATTCTTACGTGGTCAGTTTAATTACCGAAAAATTTTGGGCAAAGATACCAGGTATCTATATCAGAATCGAGGCGATTTGATTGAGATGGGATTTATTTTTTGCCGATTTGCAGGAATGGATGGGGCAAGCAAATGTGCTTTTAAGAAGTCATTCGATTCTTTCAGATGAATATTGGACATGGTTAATCCGTTCAATTGGTGAGTTAGGTAATAAATATGACAATCATCCATTAGCAGTCGGAATCTTATGTGCGGTGATTGAGTATCAAGATGAGAATTACAAGCGTATTGCGGGGAGGTAACACATTTGGGAAAAGCGGAATTAACGAAGCATCAGCTAGAAATTATTACGGAAACTGTTCTAAAAGAATATCGTAAACAGGACGGGAAAAAGAAAAAAGAGGAAAAATCTAGAAATTTACGAAATACTGAACTGCTGCTGAAAAATTATATCAAGCTAAAAGAATTATGTGATGAAACTATTCAGGAATCAATTCCGGCTGATTATCCAGAGTTTAGTTTGGAGTCATTGACCCTGGAAAGTCTTAGTATTTATCGGAAAAAGACATTCTTAATGATGAATCACGTTGATAAAATGCTTGTTGCATATGAGTGGAATTGTCGCAAAGGATCAATTGAGGAGCAGAGACGCTATAAAGTTTTGAAAATACGGTATCTGTCTGAGGATCATTTGACGGTAAAAGAAATTGTCGAACTTCACAATATTGATCAAAGTACTGTTTATCGTGATACAAAGCAGGCGGTAAAAGATATGTCCATTCTACTTTTTGGAATAGATGCGATAGATTTTCAATGATGTAGTCCGTGCGAAAAATCTGCACAAATATGCCATACTTTATGTGGTATTATGATAGCGTGAAATGAGACCGATAAGCAGCAACCAACAAAACACCTTTTCATTCTTCCTTCTTATTTGCTAGCTGCTTATCGATTTTATTAGGCGGTAATCTAGAACAGGAGTGTGAGATCACTCTTTTAAAACGATTGTTCAAGCCGCCTATAAATGACTATTTGACCTGACCTCTAGTGTGAGGTCTTTTTATTTTTTGAAAGGAGTGTGGCATTTCATGGCCAAACTTAGTCCTAAGCAACAACTATTTGCTGATGAATATCTCATTGACTTGAATGCCACACAAGCTGCAATTCGTGCTGGTTATAGCAATAAGACGGCTGATCAGCAAGGGTCTAGAATGTTGAAAAATGTCAAGGTTCGCGCGTATATAGATAAAAAAATGGCAGAACGGTCCCGGCGAACAGGAATTAGTCAGGATCGTGTGCTACAAGAATTAGCAAAAATTGGTTTTATCATAGCTTCTGATCTTATTGACCCAAAGGATGCCTCCGTTTTGGAAGGCGCTACTGATGATGATTTAGCTGTAATTCAATCAATCAAGGTAAAAGAGTCGTGGTCTGATAAAGGAGCAAGTGTTGAAAGAGAAATAAAACTCGCAGATAAAACACGGGCTTTAGAAATGTTAGGCCGACATCTAGGTATGTTTAACGATAAGTTAGATATTAATGCAGCACAGAAAGTGGTGATTGTTGATGATATCGACGACACAGACGACAGTTAAACTTTCTGAAATCGTCTTAGAACAGTTTGTACCTTTTTGGATTGCATCAAAGAAAAAATGCCATCTGCGGTATGTTCTAAAAGGTGGGCGCGGCTCTGGCAAGTCGTTTCATATCCCAATGCGTATTTTGATGGATATCATGGAATATCCTGTTTCCGCTATCGGTATTCGTAAAGTGCAAAATACAATTCTTAAATCATCATATGCAAACTTTAAAGGTGCTGCGAACGTTTTGGGCGTTCGGCATCTTTTTCGTTTTGTTGATTCAAAACTGGAAATCACCTACAAACCAAGGGGAAACAAGATTTACTTTGCTGGTGCAGATGATCCTGAAAAAATAAAATCAATCAAAGATGCAGACTTTCCTCTAGCTATTGGCTGGTGGGAAGAATTGGCAGAATTCAAAACGGAAGAAGAGGTCACCACGATTGAAAACTCTATTCTTCGTGAGGAGTTGGAAGGTAAATTTACTTCTGATAGTCAACGTAAAAAAGTATATCCGTTTGATTATAGCTTTTATTATTCATACAACCCGCCCAAACGGCGCCAGTCTTGGGTGAATAAAAAATATGAATCTAGTTTTGTCGATTCAAATACTTTTGTTCATCACTCAACATATCTTGGTAATCCATATCTATCAAAGAAATTTGTTGAAGAAGCTGAAAACGTCAAAAAAAATAAGCCCTTGAAATATCGCTGGGAATATCTCGGTGAAGCAATCGGTTCTGGTGTCGTTCCGTTCAATAATTTACAAATTGAACCCGGCTCAATCACGGATGAAATGGTAGCAAATTTTGACAATATTCGAAACGGTTTGGACTTCGGTTATGCTACTGATCCGCTGGCATTTGTTCGTTGGCACTACGACAAAAAGAAAAATGGCATTTACGCCATAGATGAAATATACGGCGTGAAAATCAGTAACCGTGAGTTTGCTAAAGCTACAAAAGCGAAAGGTTACCAGTCAGAAAGAATTGCTGCGGATTCCGCAGAACCTAAATCTATCGCAGAATTACGTGATGAACAATATATGCAGGGCATTTACGGAGTGAAGAAAGGTCCTGATTCTGTGGAATATGGTGAAAAATGGCTGGATGACCTTGATTTTATTTGTATTAATCCAGAACGTACACCGAATATAGCACGAGAGTTTGAGAGTATTGATTATCAAACTGACAAAGATGGAAATCCTAAAGCCCGTTTGGAGGATAAAGATAATCATACAATCGATGCTTCACGGTACGCATTTGCGGAGGATATGGAAAGTAGCAGCTTTGAATTCATTCAATACTAGGAGGTGAGTTTTTGATTAATACAGAAATATCGTTAAAAAAATATAAACGATTAAGAACTAAATATGCGACACAGATTGCAGACGATATGTTTGATTCGAATTCTTTTATGGAAGATATGAGACCATTTTTTGATGATCGCGAACGAAAATATTTGGCTTACACCAGCGAAAAAAATGAAATTGATGATCGTCAAAAGCCTGATACGAAAATTATTAAAGTTAATAATAAAATTCATGGTGGGATGTATAACATCGTAGTAGATCAAGCGGTTAACCATTTTGTTGGCATTCCAATTAAATGGGATTATGACGTGTCGGAGCAAAAAAGAACCCTGATACAAAAGATGCGTGATAAATTCACAGGTAACCAAGTATCTGCTCCTGCAGTTCCCAAGGAGTTTGATAAGTTGGTTAGCCAAATCAGTCAGATGCGTTTCTCGATGCTTGATCCGGATACAGCTACGTTCCAAGGAGCTTGTGGCGTCGCCTTTCGTTTGTTGGAACCCAAACAGACAGCAAATGGCTGGGAACTTTGGGCATCGAATATCGAGCCGTGGAAAGCCGAAAAATATGAAAATGGCGCAATCTATATCCGTGAGAAATATGATAGTTACCAGAAAAAATACTATGAAGAAATGAAAGTCATCACCCAAAAAAACATTTACACCTATGCAAGATATATTGATGGTGTGACTCAAAATTTTGGTAGATTTAAATATTTAGGTGAGGTTTCTAACCCGCTTGGAACGATCAATCTTACTGAATTCAAAAATAATACGAATCGTTATTGTGATTTTGAAGTAGCCGAAGAAATTAGTGATGCCATTGATCGTGTATTATCCGATCAGCAAAATGAAATTGAGCAGTTCAAACTTGCCTATATGCTTATTACTGGTACTGATTTGAACGAGGACAAAGCTAAACATATGATGGAACAGTTGGGTATCATTAATCTGCGGGACCCTAGCGCGAAAGCGGGATATGTCACCAAAGAATTGCTGAAGGATTTCAATGAGTATCATTTGAACCTTCTGAAAAAACAATTCTATACAATTTGTAAGGCAATTGATTTTAACGATGAAGTGTTTAAGTCAAATAGTTCCGGTGAAGCGCGTAAATGGCAAATTATTAGTTTAGAAGCCAAAACCAACACAAAGGAGCAATATTTCCGGGAGGGGTTGAAAGAATGTGCGGACACGATAGCGGCATTCATGAAGTTTGCGGATAAAACAGATATTGATCCTGAGAAAATTATTTTTACATTCTCCCGTTCACTACCAACTGATTTAGGGTATCTGGCCGAGGCATTACCTAAATTGGCTCCGTATGTATCCAAACGAACGATTCAAAGTCAAATCCCATTTGTGTCAGATGTTGACTACGAAAACGAGATGATGGACGTTGAATCAAACCAAACTTATTCCGATAGTGAGTATCTTACTAAAAAAGTAGGTGGTGAGGATGAGTAAATGGTCTGTGAGGTATTGGGAAAAACGTCGACAGTTGGAAGATTTAGCCCGTCTCAAAATGGAAAATGATACAACTAAAATGCTACAAGATATTTTTCCGGAGGCACTAAAAAAGATCCAAAAGAAACTTTTATCCCAATCAGATTTGCACAAAATGACCCAAGCCGAACTTTTGGCTGATTTTAGTAAGCAGGATCAGCAGAAGTATCGGAAATATATCGACAAGAATTACAATGAGTTAATGAATTCTGATGAAAAGTATCAAGAGTTTGTTGATGAATATTTTCCGTCTTACGATTATGCAAAAGTTAATCGTCTGCTACAGATTCGTGCGGATATTTTTAGCGAGTTAGCTTCAACAATGATCAAGAAAGATGCCAATCAAAAATTTAATGATCGCTTGGATGATATTTTGAATCGGACATACAATTCAAATGTTAATGCTCTAGGTTTTTTACTCGGTGGAGAAGTTTCACCGCTGCCCAAATCTGAAATAAATTCAATCATGAATTATCCCTGGTCCGGAAAAACTTTTTCTAGTCGTCTGTGGGGTAATGTATCGAAATTAGAGCAACGCCTCTCTAGTGCCATTTCAACATCAATTGCAAGTGGCGAAGGTATCTTAGAAGCTTTAAATTCTATGCGTGGTAATTCTGAAATATCAGATATGTTTAAGCTTGAAGCTAGCAAATTTAATAATGCAATTGAAAACTTAGTGCGCACCGAGTATTCCCATTTTGCCACAGAAGGAATTAGAAAATCTGCAGCCGCTGCCGGTGTTCCCCAGTTAGTTAGTTGGTCTGCAGAAGATGAGCGGGTCTGTTCTATTTGCGGAACAGGCGGTGGCATGCATGGCAAGGTAGTCAAGGAAAACGAATCAGGACCGCCTTATCATGGGCGTTGTCGTTGTACATTAATGCCGAAGATGCCTGAATTGGATGAAGCTATTGACGCCGAATACGAAGCATTGTTTGGAAATCTATTGGATGAATTTGCAAAAAGCGATTGGGGAGTTAAGCTTTCCCATCCACGGAAAAGGTAAGGAGGAATCTTAATGAAAAAACAGAGTAGCCGTTGGCAGCCGATGACTCTATGCGAAGTTGTCGGTCTTTTTGCGTTACCCTTAAAGAAACCTCCAGACAGAAAGGAGAAAACCCATGAACGTATTTAAAGTGAGTTTCAGCCATGCGTGGGATAGATGGCATGACTTTACCTTCGTCACGTGCAGAAACAAACGCGAAGCCATTCAGAAGGCCTTGGAAGAAATCGACTTACCGGAACTAGCCAATGAAAAAATCATCATCACTGTGGCCTTGGAAAGTCGGATGGGAAAACGAAAGGTAGGGAAGTAGACAATGAAAGACTTTTGCGAAGCTGTTTTAACACTCAAAGTAAAGTCCAACGTGGCCGATGTTTATAAAAAAGCGATTGAAGCTGAAAATTCGGACACCAGTTGGCGCAGAAATACTGTCACAGATAGCAAGGGCAATATCGTATCAAATGGATTGGAACCTGTTTGGAACGGCGTGTATGCAAGCGTGACTATCAGTCCGGGAACGACTGTTTACAGCTATGGCGATGCTGTTGTTGAAGTTGAAGATGTGGAACTTACTATCCAGCTTTTATCCCACACCGCCAAGAGCTTAAAACAGGTTGTCGATTGGTATGAGCGAGTTGGCTGTACTGTGGTTAGAACAGATTATAAAGAAAATAAGTCCTAGCCGGGGTGAAGGCTGTTTAAAAGATAGGAGGGATTATTACGGAAGAGAAAGCAAAAATCAATATTCTAGGTACAGAATACACAATCTTTACCAATGTCAGCGAGCATGAAAAGCCGTTTATGAAAGACAACGATGGGGTGACAGACTTTACAACCAAAGAGATTTTCATCGCTGTTTTAGATGATGGCGACCCTATGAACATGCAAAACATGCGTGTCTACGAGGATAGAACTATTCGTCACGAAATCGTTCATGCAATTCTTTTTGAGTCTGGATTAGATCACAACACAAAATGGGCAAGGAACGAAGAAATAGTTGATTGGATTGCGATTCAAACACCTAAGCTAATTAATATTTTTGAAAAACTGGAAGTACAGTCCTAGCAATAGGGCTTTTTATTTTGTCCGCAACGACACTAAACTAGCGCAATGCTGGGCTTAATTGAATGGTGGGGCGCAAAAAAATACTACTCAAAGCAATACGGGGCGTTTAAAAACGAATCGTGGGGCGGAAGGAGAAAACAATGAAACCATTTATGCCGATGAAGTTACAATTTTTTGCTGATCCTGGCGAGGGCGGTGGAGAACAGACGCCTCAATTCACGATGGACGACTTTAAATCTTTTGCTGAATCAAATGAGGATGCACAGAAGTTTCTTCAATCGCAATCACAGTCTGCTGCTGACAAGCAGCTAGAGTCTTGGAAACAAAATAATTTAGACAAGATTAAACAGGATACCATCAAGCAATACGAGGATTCAAAGAAAAATAAATCACCGGAGCAACAGCAACTTGAAAAACTGCAAGCTGAGTTTGAAGCGGAAAAAGCTTTGCGGGTTACCAGTGACAATAAAGCGTTTGTTGCTGAACAAATCACCGGATTGAATCTTGAAGGTGAGGTAAAGGACACCGTTTCTCAGTTCATGTTGAACAATCTAGTAACCGATAATACTGATTTCACCAAACAAGCAGTAGAAGCCTTCACAGGTGTTTTGGCGAAGGTCAATGAAAATCATCAGGAGACAATTAAAAATCTTCAAATGGACAAAGCTTATGGCAATCAGCAACGATCAAAAGACAACGGTCAACAAAACGAACAGCCGAAAGATCCGAATGCTTTATTAGCCCAAATGATGCAAAATTTTAACTAAACGGAGGAATAATTATTATGAAAAAAACAACATTAAATAATCTTGAGTATTTAGATATTTCACCAGCAATTAATGCGATGCAAGTGCCAAATACACCTTTCTTGAGTTACTTGTTAGGTGCTGGTAAAACTGCACCAGCCAATTCGACAGAGATCAAATGGCGTGAGTATGATATTAATGGCGACGACTCTTCTGAACAATTAGAAGGTGGCGAATATAAAGAAGCTGAATCTGGTCGTACGTGGTTCAATAACTATGAAGAAATTTTCCGTAAGTCTACTTCTGTTTCTGGAACTTTGGATGCCATTAATGTGGACGGAGTGGGGAACGAATTAACTAATCAAGTCGCGTTGCGTGGTATGGAAATGAAAATCGATTTGAACCGCAAATTGATCACTGGTGTCAAAGCAGATGAAGTCGGAGAAATCGGTCGTAAAATGAACGGTATTTTGAATCTGATCAATGCGGCTAATAAGGTAGAGACTACTACAGCCGGCGCAGTCGTTCGTAAAGATATTGATGCAATGTTCCGCTTGATGTATGACAAAGGATTTATGGGCGAAAAGCTTTGCCTGATCTCTCCTGACATGCAAGATTTGATGACTGATGAAGTGGATAACAAATCTACTAAAATTGCTCAATTTGGTGAAACGGTGGCGTTTGGATTACAACTTGGTAAAATCGTTTCAAATTACGGAACTGGTATCGCGTTAATTGAACCTGCTTTGCCAGCCGGAACTGTTGCTGCTTTAGATACTAATTATGTTCGGTTACGTCCACTGCGCGAATGGAGAGCTGAGGAGTTAGCGAAAACTACTGATTCTCGCCGCATTGGTTTAGCCGGTGAATATTCTATCGAGTACAACGCTTCTAACTCAGGGGCTATTTTAACTTTGAAGGCTGGTGAATAATATGGTCAAAGAAGCTGCAAAAGAATATAAAACATTTAAGGTCATTGAGGGGAAAAACTTCAATGGCTTTTTACATCCTGAAACTCGAAAATTCATTACTCAAAAAAATGGTGTAATCAAAATAGATGTAAATGATACTAAAGCAATTGCAATTCTGAACTCTGCTGCTGATGTAACAGATATCACTAGCGCTTTGAAATAGGTGATAATATGACCGACGATCAAAAGGAAAAAATCATCGAAACGATAAAATATCAATTACCAGAATCCGAGGAAAGCAGGATTGAAGTTTTACTTAATCTGATTTTGATTGAAATTGATGCATCAAATTCGTGTGCTGCTGAAATTGATTGGGAAAAGCTAGGCGATATAGTATCTGAGATTTTATATCAAAAGGTTAATGGTGAAATGGATGCTGGTATTACTGCTGTCAAACGTGGTGACACCAGCATTTCTTATCAATCTACCACAGCTAGCTCTCAATCGTTAATCGCTGGTTACCATGACTTAATCAATCGTATTCTTGGATGTTCTGACGGATTGGAGTTTTTCTGATGGATGAAGCAAATATTTTAGCTGCAACCTATCTAGATACTTGCCAAATTATGCGAATGCAGGACGTTGAGGATCTAGAAACAGGATTAACCAAACAGGATTATGCTCCAACTACGGAAAAACCGATATCTTGTGCTTTGTCCCAAGGCAATATGGATGGACTTGCTGTGATCGAAAATGGGGATATGCTAAACGTCACTAAAGATGAATACAAACTTTTTGTTCGTCCTACTGTCGAAATACTGAAAGGTGACTTAATTCGAGTGACACAAGCGATTAGCCACATCGAGTTAGATTTATATGCGAACAAACCTTTTTATTATCCAAGCCATTGTGAAGTTGGATTGACAGGGCGTGAACCGAATGGGTGACACACGATTTGAAAGCAATGCGAAAGAAGTAATGAACCAATTCAAACAAATGACTAAGCTGACTGAACGTGAAGGGGTAGCATTTGTTAACGATTCTCTCAATAAAGTTTGGGAAACAATCGTGCCGATTACGCCAATAAAATCTGGTGATTTAAGGCGCGGGTATCGGGTTATGAACGCCCGAAAACTTTCAACCGGTCGAATTGTCGGTGTATTAATTAATAACGAAAAATACTTTAAGTATGTGAATGATGGTCATAGAACTAGAAACGGCGGCTTCGTCAAAGGTCGTTTCATGCTGCAACGTGCTACTAATTTAGCTAATATGACCTACATTCCTCGACGTTGGAAATCCATGGCCATTAAAGTGCTGAAGGGAGCGAAAAAATGAGATCTAAGATTGTCAGCACAATAACTAAAATCTTAAAACAGGTTTATCCCGGAGCGACTGTCTATGGAGATTCAGTTATGCAATCAAAAAAAGATTTTTATTTTGTCCTTTCAGTGGTGCACGCTGGTGCTGAAAACGTAGGTATCAATATTCAAAATAAAGCCTTTTATGTCGATATAGCTTTAGTTGACAATAAAAGCGATAAAAATTTAGTTCAAAATCTAGTCTCTCAATGTGAGGCTTTTTTTAATGTTCTCGAAATTGATGGCAATCAGATTTTTCCGGAAGATTATTTACCGGATAAGGTAGACGGCGTGCAACACATTCAATTTACAGTTGCATTTCCACAATATATAGAATGGAGTGAAATTTAATGGCGGAAAAGAAAAGTAAAACAGGAATTATCTCCGTAGAAAAACCAACATGGTTCCCATTAATGGATGAATCAACGGATTTTCCAACCTACGATAAAGCGGTGGTTATGGGAACGGCAGTAAGCGTTAAACCTTCTGCAAACTATGAAACGGCTCAAGATTTTGGTGATTCAGTCGTTCAGGATCAGTTTACTGCTTTTGGCGGAGCAGAAGTTGAGTTGGAAGCTAACGGCTATACACATAAAGTTTTGACGACAATTACAGGCGGTAAGATTTTAAAAGGTGGCGCTTTGCGTTCTGGTGAAGATATTGCTCAAGATGGCGCATTTGCTTATCGTCGAAAAAAATCAAATGGTAAATATCGCTACACCATTTTTTATAAAGGTCAATTTATCTTGGATTCTGATGAAACATCTACATTAGAAGGAAACAAAGTTACTTTTACGCACCCAACATGGAAAGGGACTTTCGTTGATGTTCCAGGCGTGGGATATATGTATTCCGTAGATGAAGATGATGAGGGTGTAGATACAACCATGATTGAAAATTGGTTTACAACACCAGCAAACCCACTTGCAGAGACAGAACCAGAAACTGGAGGAAATGAATAATGGCGTCTAAATTACAAGTACAAATTACCCTAATGCTAAAAGACGACGAAGGAAAACGTAAACCACAGCGTTTTAAATCAGCGGAATGGTTAGAAGCAGACGCCATGGATGATGCTCTTGATATCATGTCAACGCTTGAGGATGCTGAAGACAGAAAAGAAGTTAAAGCAGCTCTACAAGAGTGCTACACTTTTGTCGCAAATGTGATTTTTGAAGGTCAGTTTACTGCTGAACAGTATCGTGATGGTATCGATGCTCGCGAAATTGCACCGCTGACAGGTAAGTTCTTGCGATCGGTAACACAAGGGTATGACAACACTTATGTAGATACGAAAAAAAAGTAACAGAACTCCTCGGAAATTCAAACTTTGAACGAACGCCTAAATATCGTGAAATGAGTTTAAAGCTTCAACTGCTCGAAAATGGGTGGTCCCTTTATGAAATAGAGCGGACTGATCTTGATGAGTTGATGAAGCTTTTTGCGTTCCGTGATGCGGTCAAAGAGCGAGAAGATTTGAAATACTACGATGATTATACGATGTTTTAAGAGGAGGGGGTATTTTTGAACGAAGATGCATATCTGTTAAAAATGATCCTCGACGAGTCCGGATTTTCAGCGGGTTTGAATAAAGCAACACGAAAACTTGGCGATTTTGATGGTAATATTACCAACTCAAGCAGCAAAGGTAGCAGCAAAATGGGCAGTATATGGACATCTTTTGTCGGTAACTTTGCGGCAAGTGGTGCCATGAAAGTGGTCAGTGCAGTTACTGGTGGAATTGCCGATTTAGGCAGGGAGCTGTCAGCGGGATCTGCTACGTGGAAAACTTTCAATGGCAATATGGAAAATCTCGGTAAAGGCAGTGGGGAAATTGCTTCAGTTAAGAAAGAACTGCAAGACTTTGCCACACAGACAATTTACTCAGCATCCGACATGGCCACCACTTATAGCCAATTAGAAGCCGTTGGTATAAAGAGCTCAAATCAATTAGTGAAGGGGTTTGGTGGACTAGCCGCTGCGGCTTCTGATCCAGCACAAGCTATGACCACACTCAGCCAACAAGCGACTCAAATGGCAGCTAAGCCAATGGTTCAATGGCAAGATTTTAAGTTGATGCTTGAACAAACTCCGGCTGGTGTTGCCGCAGTAGCGAAGACTATGGGCATGTCCACGGCTGATATGGTAAAAAACGTGCAAGATGGCACCATCAAAACACAAGACTTTTTTGATGCAATCACTGAAACTGGCACGAATGACACTTTTACCAAAATGGCGACTGAATACAAAACAGTCGATCAAGCTATGGACGGGCTTAAAGAAACATTGGTAGGTAAATTACAGCCTGCTTATGACAAAGTAACCCAGAAAGCTATTGATGGTATTAATAAGCTTGTTGATGCAGTTGGCAAAATGGATATGGACGCGATCATTGGAAAAGTCGAATCAGTAATTAAAACAGTAAAAGAATTTGCACCAGCCATTTCTGGAATTGCGGGGGCACTTCTCGCATTGAAAGCGTTGAAAACAATTACTGTGATTGTTACAAGTGTCAAAAAAGCCATCACTGTAGTAAAAGGATTAAAAACCGCTTTTGGAGTGCTAAAATTTGCTGTTGCGGCAGCAGGTGGTCCAGTGACGATCATCGTTGCAGCAATTGGAGCGTTGATTGGTGTAATTGCTTATTTATGGGCTACAAATGAAGATTTTCGAGATGCCGTGATTGGTATTTGGGAGTCAATTAAAAAGACATTTGTTAATGCGTGGAAGGCAATTCAAGATGCTTGGAGCGGGGCAAAGGAATGGTTTGGCGATCTTTGGGAATCCATCAAGGAAACCGCTTCAAATGCAGTAGAAGGTGTTAGAAACGCATGGAATGGCATTAAAGAATGGTTTTTAAATCTTTGGTCAGGTGTCAAAGAAACTTCCGCAGGCGCTTGGGATGGTATCGTTGAAGGCGTAACTGGTGCAGTCGAAAAAGTAAAAAGCGTTTGGGATACCGTTACAGAAAAAGTAAGTGCGGTATTTAATCGAATCACAGAAACGTATTCCCCATTTATTGAAGCAATAAAAGAAGTTTTTACCAACCTAAAAACATTTTTTAGCGAAACTTGGACATCTATCCAAGAAATTGCGGGGGCAGCATGGGAAATAATTAAGAATGTCATTTTGGCACCAATATTGTTTGTTACGTCCTTAATCTCTGGCGGTTGGGAAGAGGCGAAAAACAACATGATCGCGGTATGGAACAACATAACCGAAGCTGCTTCTACAATCTGGGGTGCTATTAAAGATATCTTCTTTAATTATTTAACGATGATTAAAGATAACTTCCTTGCAATTTGGAACGGGATTAAAGGTACAGCAGAAAATATTTGGAGTAATCTTAAAATGTTTTTTACGAATACCTGGAATGGTATCAAAAATACTGCTTCGAATATCTGGAACAGTATCAAAATCTTTTTCTCGAATACGTGGAATAATATCAAGACAGTCGCTTCAAACACATGGACGGCAATTAAAAATGGTTTTTCAAATGCGTGGAATAACATTAAAACGACTACAGCAAATGTTTGGAACAGTATCAAGCAAACTTTTAAAAATACAGTAGATAATATTGTAAGTGGTGCTCAGAACGCTTGGGGCAATTTGAAAAAGGGCGTTTCTGATGCGATACAAAAAGTCAGAGATACTTTTGATAAATTGAAAGATATCAATTTGTTTGAAATTGGGAAAAATATCATTGATGGTTTGTTAAACGGTATTCAGGAAAAATGGAACGATTTAAAGGGGAAAATCACCGATATTGCTGGAACGATTACCAATGGTTTAAAAGGCTTACTTGACATCAATTCCCCATCAAGAATTATGCGTGATCTGATTGGTAAGAATGTTGTTCTTGGAATTGTAGATGGGATTGAACAAACAAGCCCTAAGCTTGAAAAATCAATGCAGAACCTTCCTTTTGATAGTCCTGAGTTGCCATCAATAAATCTAAAACGCACGACAGAAATTAATGAAAAAGCCGACAATTTAAAGAACAAAACGGCACCGATTGGCACCGGTAATTCTGAGGTTCATGTCCATTTAACTGTTTATGGTGAAATGCCAGATTCTGTTATTCGTCAAATGGCTAAAAAATTGAAAGTTGAATTAACAAAACAGATGCAGGGTGATGCTGATGCAGTGGGAGGAGCGATGTAATGCAATTTAAGCGAGGACAATTTGTGATCAACGGACAACATTCTGAGGAGTTTAATGTTTTTATGCGAAGTCGTCCCATTTCAACTTCTGCCCCTCGCGTAGTTGAACTGAGAGAACGTGAAGGCAATGATTCTATAGTTATTGATAAGGCGTATTACAAAAATACTACACGGAAAATTGAGTGCTATTACAAAGCGCCAACAATTGACGACGTGCAAGAATACGAGGACAGAATAACGGCTTGGCTTGATATGGGATCATATAGTGATTTTATCGCGTATTATGATCTGCAGTATATCTATCAAGTGATTGTTACAGAAGCTCCAGAATTCAAAGGGACGCGAAAAACAGGAACGATTGTCCCCTTTGAATTCACAGTGAGTTTGAGACCGTTCAAAGAAAGGCGTACTGGTAAAATAGCAGTCAATCGCAGCGGTTCATTTTCTTTAATAAACACTGAGAAGTATCCTTCGAAGCCCCTAATAAAATTATCGGGATCTGGGGATGCTTCTTTTTATATCAACGATAAAGAATTCAAACTGAAAGGACTCGATCGAGAATTGGTTATCGATTCTAAATTGGAAGAATCCTATCGATCTCTTGATGGGGTATTAGAGCATCAAGACCAGGTAACGCTGTTCTTAGATTTTCCTGAATTATTACCAGGTCAAAACGATTTTCGCTGGTCAACTAATATTAAAAGTTTCGAAATAACGCCTAGGTGGTGGAGAAAAGTATGAAGCCTCGAATTTACAAACCCGATGAAACAGATTTCTCCAGTAACGGATTGGGCGTACTCGTTGATTGTGCTCGTTGTAAAGTATCGGAAGTTTCAAATGGTAAATATGAATTGGAGTTAGATTATCCATTAGGTACTAGATTTGATGAATATTTTGAGAATGATTACCAAATTAAAATTAAATCGAACGATCAAGAAGAATATCATATTTTCTATATTGACGATAAGGCAGTAGATACCTTTATGGATTCTGTGACAATTTATGCCAAATCACGAACCTATCGACTTGGGAGACGTGTTGTTACTACTGTAGGTGTCGATTCAAAAACGGCTCAAGAAGCGATGCGCTTGATTGAAAATGGCATAGATAAAAAATCTGATATCGAATTGTATTCTGATATTACCACAGTTTCTAGTACCACCTTCGAAGCTCGGAATGTTTTGAATTGTGTCGCTGGCGAACAGGGCTCTTTGCTTCAATATTGGGGTGGCGAGATTAAGCGTGAACCATTTAAGCTATCTCTTCTAAAACGCCGTGGTCGCGATCATGTTGGAACTATTCGGTATGGTAAAGATTTAGCAGGGCTGAAAATGAAATTAGATTGGTCAGGGATGAAAACTCGAATTATTCCTTATGTGGATGCGCAGTCGGCAGATGGAACGACGAATCGTATTTATGGTACTTCAGTTGACAGTGAATTTATCAATAACTATCCTGACGTTTATACTGAACACATTCAATTTACAGAAGACCAGGGGGCAAAGGATTTGAAAAGCTTGAATAATGTTGCAAAAAATTATTTCAAGCTTTTCAATCCCGGATGCGACAAGCCTAAAATATCAATCACAATTGAGTTTGATAAACTAACCGACAGCGAAGAGGCAAAAGAGTTCGCAAAAATTAGGAACTATGGACTTTTTGATACTTTTCAAGTCTACCATCGTAAATACGATATTTATTTAGAGTCAAAAGTCAGCAGTGTTGTTTATGATTCTTTAGCTGAAAAAACAGAGTCCTTAGAAGCCGGTGATACGCAAGTTGCTTTTTATCAGCAACAAGCCAATAGTTTTCAAGAAAAATTGAAAGAGTATGCTACAAATACTTACATGAGCGGCTTTACTGATTATGTATCATCCATGATTACGGGCAATGGTCAGGCAGGCGGTCATGTGGTGCTTTGGCCAAAAGTGCAGCCTTCCAATATTTTGATTATGGATACGGATGATGTGAATACGGCGCAGCATGTCATTCGTCTGAACAAGAATGGAATTGCCTTTTCTAAATCTGGATGGAATGGACCTTTTAACAGTGCATGGACAATTGATAGTGTGTTTAACGCAAACTTTATAAAAACTGGTGTCTTAGAAGGAATTGATATCCATTCTAAGAATGAAAATTATGATATTTATCAACATAATGGAGTAATGGATTTCATTGATGAAGTGAAAAATAAAAAGATTGGTTCAGTCCAAGCAAATGCCCTACGCATTGCAAATGAGGATGGTACAGAGGCTGGATTGAATATCATTCAAAATGAACCATATCCGCTTAATTTCATAGTTCAGAGAGACAACGGTAGCAATGAACGTGTTGTGTTTATTGTTCCGTCAGGTCAAGATGGTAAACCAATTTTGAATATTATGGCTAAGACACAAATCAGAAATACCTTGTCAGTAGATGAGCTTTATGTTGCTGGCGTAAAAATTGATACAAACGGTGGCGGATCTGGCGGTGGTACTGGTGGCGATGGCAGCACTTATTCGCCAATCAACATATCATCAAATATCACCGGCAACGCAAATATCGTCGCATGGCTCAAAAAATACACAGCTGAGTACGGTATTAGCGAATACATCGGTCTAGCTTACGCCTTGATTATGGTCGAAAACGGCAGCACGGACGGCACCGACGACATCATGCAATCGTCGGAATCGGCTGGTTATCCGGGACCAGGCTACTTGACTGGTGAGGCTTCTGTTAAGCAGGGATGTAAACACCTTGCGGATGTTCTAAAATCATCATTTGCAAAAGGTGTAGATGTCTGGGGTGCTATGCAGTCTTATAATTTCGGTACGGCATACGTTGGTTGGTTAGCAGGCAAGGGTGGGAAAAACACAACTGATCTTGCAGAGCAATACTCACGTGATGTAGTCGCTCCATCACTCGGAAATACAACAGGCGCTACCTATTCGTATGTCAATGCTGTATCACAAGCGGATGGGCGCACATACTTGTATCTCAATGGTGGTAATTTCCACTATGCAGCTATGATTCGCCAATATGTCAAAGTGACAGAAGGTGGTTCGGGTGATTACTTTATGCCAATCGCCAAACCGATTACAGTAACGTCTGAATTTGGCTGGCGCACGTCACCTATCACTGGTGAGCAAGAGCTGCACAACGGTATTGATCTCGTGAATGGCAATCCAAATACGCCGATATATGCTGCTGATGCTGGGGAAGTTGTGATTGCGGGTATGTACGAGGCATGGTATGGGAATTATGTGGTAATCAAACATGCTGGTGGACTTTATACCGGATATGCTCACCAAAGCAGCCTGAAAGTTTCAGTCGGTCAAACTGTTACGAAAGGTCAGCAAATCGGAAACATGGGAACCACTGGACCGTCAACGGGGGAACATTTACATTTTCAATTTTTCACGAATGGTCCATGGCCAACAACGACTGATTTTATTAATCCACGCACGAAAATGAAATTTTAAAATGAGGTGATGAAAATTGGCAATTAAATATCCAATCACGCTATCGACGACTGAACCGAATAACGATGTCGGCTTGATCAAAATTCGACAAGCAGATGAACAAACACAAACGCTAATCGTTCAAATCACGGAAAATGGTGTGCCGAGATCATACGAAGGCTTGCAGCCGTTCTTCTGTGCAAAGCTTGGTCAATCTGCCGGACTAGGAATCATTGAGCAAAAGCTGAATGCTAGTGAATTAACCAATCCAAAAACGGGTCAGCTAGAATACACCATACGAAAAGAGGACTGGCAAACATTAGGTCAGCAAGTCGGGTATTTCAGCTTTCGAAAAATGAAAGATGATTATGAATTCATAGAGCAGTTTTCTACGAAAGATTTTTACTTTAATGTTACACGAAATGTTTTTTCTGATGGTGTGACAGAAGTTAAAAAAGATGGCTCTACCTATGTATGGACCATTGAAGATTTAAAGCGGCTTTATCAGGAATATATCGCTAGTGGAAAAACGGATTGGGAAGAATTTGTAGAGCAAAATAAAGAAATAATCGAATCAGTTGATCCAGGTGGAGTTGTGTTAAGTGAATTGATTCGTTCGAGAAAACCTGCGGATGCTGAAGCCCCTTATCCCGACTTGCCCACTAGGCTCGACCAACAAATCGGCTTAAGCTCTGAGTTCCGTCCGTTTGAAAACGATAAATCATTTGTTCTTAGGACGCACAACGAATTTTTGGAACGTGGCGCTAATCCTTATTGGTTTGGGGCAAAAGGAGATGGAACCACAGACGATTATCAAGCGTTACAAGATTGGTTGGATTTTGCTTTTGAAAATAGATTGCATAATGTTGTACTTCCTAAAGGGCGATTTGTCTTTTCGAAACCTCTGATTTTGAAAACGAGGGTTGAGAATAATGATCATTGGTGGTTTGGTCAAGGAATAAATATTCGTGGAACTCACATGCACGAATCAAGGTTAATTAAAATAGGTAATAGCACAATAGTTTCTGATAGTCCCAATATAAACGGTATCGATAGCGTTCTGATTTTGCATACACAAGAACGAGAAAATGCACTCAGCCCAGGAACTGAATCGACGGGAATTCAGCTGAGTAATTTATGGATTGAGAATCAATCGACCAATCCAGAATCGATGTTGGTTACCGGCGAAGCATGCGAGCGAATGAATATCGAACATATCAATGGGATAAACCTCGTTGGTCGAGGATTAATCTTTGACGTTTGCTATTCAAGTTCTTTTATAAATCTTGTTATCAGATGTAAGAAAAACGCTTTGAACGTTAACAGCGGGACATCAAATACCTTTGGATTTATCTATGCACCATCTTGTCAGGACCCGTACAATATCCATTGCGCGTATAGTACGCTAGACACAGTTTGTTGCGATAAAGGGACCGGAACAATTTTCAATATTGGCGGTCGGGGTATGGTTGCTAATATTGGTACAGAATCACCAAAGGCGAAGCATATTGTTCAAACAGATCTATTTGGTGTGAATATTACTTCTTTATCGATGCATAGACAGCAAGGTGATACTGGTCTAGATATTGATGACACGTATGTGATTCGGGTAAACGGTCCTACAATCATTGAGCAGTTACACATTTTAGAAACGGCTACATTGCCAAGTGGAAAAACTGGATATCTTATTGATAATACAGGGAGTTCAACTGAGAATTCAGTAAAACTGGGTATTGTAAAGTATACACGGCAAGGGTTCTCAAACGCTAATATGAAATACTCTAAATCTAAGACAACTTCACCTATTCCAAGTTCACGCATAGATCAAAATGGGCAAAGTGTTTCAATGAGAAGAAACCAATTTATGCCGTTTATTGGGACAAGAACCGCTCTTAGCGATTTGGGGATTGCAGCACCTGATAAAGCAATCTATTTTGATTCAGCCGGACCAAGAACATTAGGTGATGGCACTTCTACACAGAATGAATTAGCCTATAATGTTGGTGATTTATTGTTGGAGAATGATCCTAAAGGAAAAAATGCGTTAGGCTATGTTGTTACAGAAAAGACTGGCACTTACGTGGGAAATAATGAGTTTGCTACAATACCAATCGTTTCAGCTGGTTCTACTGCGAATAGACCAACGTCGAATTTATATGCAGGCCAACAATATTTTGATACCACGATAGGAAAGCCTATTTGGTGCAGATATCCTGCATCAAAAATTTGGGTTGATGCTTCTGGAGCAACGGTATAAGGAGGGAAAACATGGGTCAAGATATTAATCAAGCAGGAGAAATCTCAACTCAAGTAAAGAAAAGTGTTATATTCAATCGTCGAGAGTTACGAGATATTGTTATTACAGAAAATGATAACGTAACTATTCGGTATATAAACATTTCAAGTGAGGGTGAAAAGCAGGAAATGTTAGTCATACCGTTCGAAGATTACTTTAACAAAATAGAGAAATCTATCTGGGATTTGATTGACAGTGCATTAAGCGATCAAAAAGAATAGCTAGTAAAGGCAGTCGATAAACAAATCGATTGTCTTTTTATTTTGGAAAGTAGGTGGCATATGTTAAACGTTGGGGAGTTAGCAACGTGGGCGGGTTGGTTTGCGACGATTGCAGGATTGATTTTAAGCGAGAAAGAATCCGTATAATGCGGGTTCTTTCTTTTTGGAAAGTTGGTGAGTTATGGCAAACGGAAGTGGAGAGGAAAAATTGTGGCGGGAGGTACTTCAACGACTTACTAAGATTGAGAGTAACACTAAAGGATTAGACGAGCTTTCTAAAAAAGCAAATGAAGCTCATGCGATGTCCGTTACCAACAAGGAGGATATCAAGGAGCTGAAGGAAGCGCAGAAAGCTAATAAGAACTGGTTGATGGGCCTACTGGCAACAGTGATTGGCTATGTGGTTATGAATTATATTTTGAAATAGGAGAAAATGCGATGAAAAATATTAATTGGGAAGTACGTATTAAAAGCAAGACGTTTTGGCTGGCAGTGATTCCAGCGGTTGCTCTAGCAGTACAGGCAATTATGTCGGTATTTGGGTTTGAATATGATTTTGGCATTTTGGTGAATAAGCTGATTGTTGTGGTAAATACAGTATTTGCAGTTTTAGTCATCATCGGGATTGTTAATGATCCAACAACTAGCGGTGTATCAGACAGTCAGCAGGCTTTAACGTATACAGAGCCGCGAAAAGATCCTGTGGTGGACAAAGACGACCAAGAAAATAATTTAGGGGTGTAAATATGACTTACAAAGTTGAGAAACAAATCCGCCAAGGCTTGCCACAAGTTGGTGTGCTACCTTACGGACAAGTCCACGCACATAGCACTGGAAATCCGTCCTCGACTGCCCAAAATGAAGCAGACTACCACATGCGCAGACCAATCAACAGCGGCTTTTTTAGTCATGTGGTCGGAAATGGTCGAGTGATTCAAACCGCTCCCGTTAATCGTGGCGCTTATGATGTTGGTGGCGGATGGAACGCTTGGGGCTATGCACAAGTAGAGCTGATTGAAAGCCACAAAACGAAAGCGGAATTTTTGAAAGACTACAAAATTTACGTCGAGCTGTTGCGTGATTTGGCAAAAGCCGCAAAAATACCGATCAAAGTGGATAGTGGTAATGTTGGTATTTTAAGTCACGCTTACTGCACAGCTCATCAGCCGAATAATGGTAGTGATCACGTTGACCCATACCCATATCTTGCAAAATGGGGAATCAGCAAAGCACAGTTTAAAAAGGACGTAGAGAGTGGCAAGGTTGGTGGGACTGTTGTCAGTAAACCAGTAACTAAGCCTAAACCTGCTCCCGTCAAACCAACAGTAGCCCAGTTGAAGGTTGACGGACAATTTGGCAATGCGACCGCTAAACGCCTGCAACAGTATCTTAAGACGACAGCGGACGGCATCATTAGCCATCAATACAAGCAAAAATACAATCAAAATATCTATGCGGCACAGTTTGACAAGACACTGATTGGTTCGAATGTGATTGTAGCTTTACAAAAATGGCTCAAAGTGGAAGTTGATGGTTTGTTTGGAAAGGCGACAGTTATTGCTTTACAAAAACGCTTGGGAACAACTGCGGATGGTGTCATTAGTCCCGTATCAGATTGCATAAAGGAAATGCAAAGACGATTGAACAAAAATAAGTTGTAAAAAAAAAGCCCTCTGCTAATTTTTAGCGGAGGGCTTTTTTGCGTTCTGAGAGTTCAATATTCCATGTGTTTTTGACCTTGATATTGACCTTGAGATATATCTATTTCCTGAAAACTACTGAAAACAAAAAGAGTAGAAATCCTTTTAAATCAAAGGATTTCTACTCTTAGTGAAAAGTACTGGAAGGTACAAATGGAGCTGGCGGGAGTCGAACCCGCGTCCAAACACATCGATACCTAAAAGTCTACGCTCATAGTCGGTTCTATTGAAGTTTCGCTTGATAAACTGCCGAACGACAGGCGATTTACGTTGCTAGTCTGATGAGCTCTTCTAAAACTTACAGACGGAAAGTTTTAGCGTATCCCACTTAGAATAGGACCCTTACCCGAGCACATGGGCGATACCGGGAGGATCTACGCTAACTGTTTTTAGGCAGCTAAAGCGTAAGAGTTATTGTTGTTTTTAGCAGTTATATTTAACTGTAACGTTTTAACGTAGCCGTAACCTACGAAGCGCAATTCAGGCTCGACCTATGCCTGTCGAATCCGTAACAGCCCCCTAAAATAGGGAGTCTTACAGAAGCAAGTATACCATGCTTTTGGCGAGATTAAAAGCTGTTTGCTTACAATTTATAAGAGATCAAAATGACACAGGGCATGAAGAATGCCACCTTCAGTATTTTTCTTGGTAACGAAGTCGGCAATCTCTTTTAAAACCGGAGCACCATTCGCCATTGCGATTTTCGTATCACATGCTTGTAAAAGAGCCAAATCATTTGGTCCATCTCCAAAGCCGTATGTTGGCACATTTTCCAGATTCATCGCCTGTTTCAAAATAGTTACAGCGTTCCCTTTTGAAACGGATTTCTTAACGGTATCAAGAGAATAAGGGGTATTTCGGAAAAAATTTAATTCTGGAAACCGTTCTTCATAAAAGCCCTCATTATTTTTTCCAAGAACCAGCAGCATATTCACGGGATATTTTTCAAAAGCAAGAGGATCAATTGGCGGAATTTGACTATGAATGAATTGATAGGCATTGATCAATTCATCGTTATAGCCTGTACACCAGATATTATTTTCATTGTAGTAGGAAAGTTGGTCACCATTTTCCAGCACAGCTTCATAAACGTTGCGGCATAATTCAGGATCAAGTCGATCAGAATGGATTTCGGTGCCATTCACGCGAATAAACGCACCATTCATCACGATATCAGATTCAATTTTTGCAGCCTCCATTATGTGTTGAACTTCCGGTTCGGTTCTGCCGGTTGCAATAATGGGTAATATATCATTTTGTTTTAGCTGTTGCATTGCATCAGCAACTTCTGGTGTCACTTGGGAGTGGGCATCCAATAAGGTTCCATCTAAATCAAAAAAAGTTAAGGCACGATAAGCCATAATACATCTCCTTAGTCATCCAATCCTCTTTCTTTTTATCCATGATTATCTGGCAAAAGAGAAGGTTGTTTTATTTATCATACCAAATGTTGAAAAAACAAGAAAGGATTTTGAAGAAAACGTGAAGTTGTTGGTGATAGCCTTGGTTTTCGAGTATACTAAGAAAAGAAACAACTGTCCTTCTCTCGTCTTTTTCAAAACGGGTGAGAAGAAGTGAAACAAAAAAATTTCAGTAGAAGAACAAGGAGCGAAGGTATGATCTTTTTAGTGATTGGTATTTTCCTGTTGGTGATTGGTGGGCTTTTTCGCATTTTTCCCGCAAAATATGATAGTCTGCTATATGGCTATCGCTCCTACTATGCCCGGATGAATCAAACAAACTGGCAATTTGCCCAGAAAATCAGCGGCCGCCATTTTTTACTTTTTGGGGGATTGATGACAGCAATCGGTTTATTGTTGAAAATGACCGGTTATACGAATTTTTTTATTATTGAAATGTTGCTGATTCCAATACCAATCGTTTTGGCTTTTGGTTTGACGGAGGATAAATTAAGAGAATTCGACAAAAATAATAGAGGTGAAGAAAATGAATATCTTGATGATTGAAGATAATGAATCTGTTTCTGAAATGATGCAGATGTTTTTTCTGAATGAAGGATGGGAAGCTAATTTTCAGTATGATGGCAAAGAGGGCTTAGATGCTTTTTTAGCGGATCCAAAAAAATGGGATATGATTACGCTGGATCTTAATCTTCCGGGAATGGATGGCATGGCGGTTGCACGGGAAATCCGCAAGGTATCAGATACTGTCCCGATCATTATGCTGACAGCTCGAGATTCAGAAAGTGATCAAGTTATTGGCTTGGAAATGGGCGCGGACGATTATGTGACGAAACCCTTTAGTCCTCTGACTTTGATTGCCCGAATGAAAGCTTTGCATCGCCGCAGTGAGCTGGCGGAGAAGATTGTTGCTCCAACAGGAAATGACAGCGACTTGACCTTTGATATTCAAACTCAGCACTTCAAAATGAATACAAAAACCAGAGAAGCCTATCTGGATGATCAACCGATCGAAGGACTAACACCGAAGGAATTTGATTTATTGTATACGTTGGCAAAAAAACCACGACAAGTTTTTTCGCGTGAAAAATTATTGGAGCTGGTTTGGGATTATCAATACTTTGGTGATGAGCGTACCGTGGATGCCCATATCAAAAAATTGCGGCAAAAAATTGAGAAGGTCGGTCCGCAAGTGATTCAAACCGTTTGGGGCGTGGGGTATAAATTTGACGATTCAGGTGTTGCCTAATGCGTTACCTTTATCAGCAGCTCATGGCTTTTTGGGCAGTGATTGCGGTTATTCTACTGACGGTGGGTATTTCTTTTACTCAAATGACAAAGCAAACCATTGAGGAAAGCAACTATAAACAACTTTTTGGTTATGCAGAGTCAGTAGAAGAGACAACTGAAATTTTCAGTGAAATTACAAATGCCAATGAAAAAGTTCAGTTACAGCGTTCCTTGAACGCAACAGAGCAGATTTTGAATCAGCAGGGAGTTAATTTCGTTTTTGTCGATCGGCAAGAGCAAGTATTATATCCGCAATCAACCAATAGAGGACTGAAGTTTACGATTTCTGCGGAGCAATGGCAAGCTTTAAAAAATGGGGAGCGCCAGCAAGTCACTGCTCCCACCAATGTTTTTGGCGAAAATGAAGCGACTTCTTATGCCATGGTTCCTTTTAATTTGCGAGGAGAGTTCTATGGAGCATTAGTTGTCACTCAGCCTGCCAAAAATATTGAAGACAGTGTTCAAGCGATGACCGTCAATTTGTTCAAAGGTTTCATTATCTCTAGTATTTTTGCACTGATTATCAGCTATTTTTATGCTAGCTTCCAAGTTCGGCGAATCAATCGAATGAAAACCGCGACACAAGAAGTAGCCAATGGGAACTTTGATATTCAATTACCGGTGCATAACAAGGATGAGTTTGATGAATTGGCGGATGATTTCAATAAAATGACGCGTTCGTTGAAAGAATCCAATGAAGAAATCCAGCGACAGGAAGAACGCCGTAAACAATTTATGGCGGATGCTTCTCACGAGATGCGCACGCCGTTGACGACCATCAATGGGTTGTTAGAAGGGCTGCAGTATCATGCCATTCCTGAAAATCAACGGGAAAATGCCGTGCGTTTAATGAAGAATGAAACAGAACGACTGATCCGTCTGATTAATGAAAATCTCGACTATGAAAAAATTCGTACCAATCAAATCTCAATTGTTGTGAAGAAATTTGATGGAACAGAAACATTGCGCACATTATTGATCCAACTAGAAGGAAAAGCCGAAGCTGCCAATGACCGATTAATTTTGGATACGACCGCTCCTGTGACCGTCTATGCGGACTATGATCGCTTTGTCCAGATCATGGTTAATATCCTTCAAAATGCGATTCAATTTACCGAAGATGGAGAGATTCACGTTAGAATTGAAAAAGGGTACCTAGAAACCATCATTGAGATTCAAGACACGGGAATCGGTATGACAGAAGAACAGCAAAAAAATATTTGGGAACGGTATTACAAAGTTGATCCTTCTCGGAAAAATAAAAAATTTGGCGAATCTGGTTTGGGTCTACCAATCGTTCAGCAGCTAGTCCGCCTCCATAAAGGAAAAATAGAGATTGAAAGTGAATTAGGAAAAGGAACGACTTTTCGAATCAGCTTTCCAGATGTTGAAATTTCAGAAACAGAATAAGCCAAAAACGTTGATGACCGCTAAAAGTCATCAACGTTTTTTAGTGTGTATCTAACTTTGTTTTGATCAGCGAAGGATCAGTTGTTGTTAGCAAAATCGCTAGATTGTGTGTTTTGGCGATTTTTTGACAAAGATGCAAAAATTCCTGTGTTTCACGAATGGAAAAGGCACTACACACATTATCAAAATAAATTTTTTGTTTTTGAAGCAGGAGACTATGTAAAAATTGTAGCTTGACTCGTTCAAACGAAGTCAGTTGCTCTTGCGTTTTTAGAAAGGTTTTTTCCAGATTGAATTGTTGAGTAAGTTGTTGCAGCAACTCCGTATTTTTGCTGTTCTTTTTTTCTACTCCCAGCAGAATATTTTCTTGAAGGGAAAGGTAGGGAATCAACCGCCATTCTAGTGTGATTCGTTGTTCCTTGCTGTTTTCTGGCAGAGGAAGGGGTGTTGTCAGAAAAACAATAGAAAAAGCAGCATTAATTGGATGAGGTATGTCGGTCATCATGGGCTTTCCTCCTTAGAAAGAAACTGATAATCAAGGGAATCAAGACAAAATAGCAAGCAGTAAAAAAGGCCAAAGTTTTTAAAGCAGATTGGACGAATAGGAGTGTCCAAGTTCGTGCCGGTAATTGAATCGAGTTGAATAAAGAGGTGCCATTAGCCGGCAGCTTGACTAACCAGCGGGTCAAATCATCGCCGTTAATCAATTCGATTTGCAGCTGGTCCATTCCATAATGCTGAATCAATGCCCGATGACTGTTTTCAATGGTAGTTTGTAGGAGTGGCTGAAATATCAGCAACGTGACCATCACTACTAGAAATAAAAGGAAAGCAGGGAGCAAAAACTCCGCCAACAGTTGCCCAAGCCAACGATGATTCGCCACACCGGATTTTCTGAACACAGTTAGATCCGGTCTTTTTTTTAGATAAAAATAAAGAAAGAGCAGCGTAACGAGAATGAACAGTCCTCCGACAAGGAAAAAACCTAAACGGTAAAAAGTATCGATTTTTTCTGTGTAGCTTTTTAAATCTGCGGCAAAAAGCTCCGTGTTGATAAGAGAACGTTCTTCCGGTGAAAACAGGGTAGTGATTTGCTGGCAAAAAACATCAAAGGACATTTTTAAACAAACAAAAAAACTGAGAGCAAAGAAAAAAAACAGTGCGGTTAGCCAGTAAGGCGTGATTGAACGTCTATGGTACTGTAAACTGGCAAGTGCAAATCTAATCGTGTTCATTCTCTTCACCTCAGTATTCAGTATAGAGAAAGACTTTGAAAAAAATATGAATAAGTTTGTTAGAAATGAAGAAAATCATAGACAGAAAAAGAGCAAAACCGTGAAAGGTCTTGCTCTTAGTTAAAAACTATTTGTTTTCACTTTCATACTGTTGATAGGTCTCCGTTTTATAAAGATCTACAGTAGATTGATTCCCATTTTGTGAAAAGACACTTGTTGATTTATCCCCCAACTCGCTTTCGATATCCTTTAAGCGGGAAAGTGAATCTTTATAGTCGTAATTTTCCGGATCAACTGGATCTAAGCCGCTGTTGGAATAAAAACGTAAGAGATCCCCGTTATTGATTTGATCCGAGGTGGCTAATTGCTGTGCAACTTCCTCTTTCCATTTTTCTACCTGCGTTTTCAAGGATTCGGATGGAGATGGAATCGGCATGCCGGTCTTGTTGTCGTATAAGGTACTGTTGTAATACGTGTAGTTTGGTGTGACAAAATCACCGTCTCGGAAGGAAACCAGTTGTTCATGTCCGTCAGAGAACAAATCTTGTCCCAGTTGGATATAATTTTTTGTGTCGATTCCTAGTAGATGAAGCAGAGTAGGTAAAGCATCTACTTGCCCACCGTACGTATGATTGATTCCGCCATCATCTTGTCCCGGAACATGAATCATGAACGGTACCCGTTGCATTTGCGCATTGTCATAATCGGTCCAAGATTCTTTGGTTTTACCAACCAATTCTGCAAGATTTTTGTTTCGTGAATTAGAAATACCGTAATGGTCACCATATAACACGATCACAGAGTTTTCATAAAGTCCGCTTGCCTTCAAATAGTTGAAGAATTCTTCTACAGCTTTGTCAAGGTAGTTGGCAGTGGCAAAGTATCCATTGATGGTTTCATCAGAAGTGTTTGCCATTGGAAATCCGGCTTCATCATTAGTAAATTGTGAGTATGGATAGTGGTTGGATACTGCTACAAATTTCGTATAAAAAGGTTGTTGCAAGTGTTCCAGATATTGAACGGATTGTTGGAAAAATGGTTTGTCATGCAAGCCGTATTGGAACGAATTTTCATCGTTGACATCGTAATACTCTGCGTCAAAGAAATTTTGATAGCCTAAGCGTTTGTAAGTTTCGTTACGATTCCAGAAGTTTCCGGCATTTCCATGGAAAACCGCACTGGAATAACCTGCCGTTTGATCTAAAATTGCTGGAGCAGCTTCAAAGGTATTTTTGCCACCTAACTGAGTGAATAATGCCCCTTGATTTAATCCAAACAAGGAATTTTCCAGAAGAGTTTCAGCATCGCTGGTTTTCCCGGCTTTGACTTGATGGAAGAAATTATCAAAACTGAAAGTACTGTTGTTGTGATACAAACTATTGATAAACGGCATGACTTCATGCTCCACGCCATTTTCGTCTTTCAATTTGTAATCGATCAGAAATTGTTGTGTGCTTTCCAAATGAACGTAAATCACATTTTTGCCTTTAGCAATACCAAAGGTGTCATCGTTTGGTTCTGCATAATGATTTTTCACATAGGTTTCTACCTCGTTCATATCATTGGGACTTGCTTGTGCCCGAACTTGCGACGCTTGATAAGTCTGAAAGCCATCGTAAACAGTAAAGGCATTGATTCCCAAATACTTCACTAAATAATCCCGTGAGAAAGTCCGAGTCAATAATTCTGGACGATCTGCTTCAGCAAGAAATAAATTTCCTGAGAAAATCATTACAGCTAAGGTTGAAATAGCAAAAGCCATTCGAGCCCGAACCGGACGCTTTTCCATTTTGATTTTTTTCGTGAACAAAAGTGCTGCAAGAACGATGATATCAATAAAGTAGATGACATCATAAGGTCGGAACAAACGCAAGGCACTTTCTCCTAAACCGGAGGCAACTTTTCCGGCACCCAGCATCGTGTTGATCGTGATAAAGTCTGTGAATTCACGGTAGTAGGTTACATTGGAAAATAGTAACAAAGTCACCAAGAAATAAATGACCATCATCGTGATGTAAGAAGCCCGCGGACGCCGTACATAAAGAGCGATGGACAGTAAAAAAATCGTTGTTGCAATTGGATTGATGAATAAAATAAAGTATTGAATTGGACTTTCAATTCCTAGATTGAAATCCACCATGTAGGCAAAAATATTTTTTAGCCAAAGCAAACCGGCTAAGAGTGAAAAGAACCCCATTCTTGAATTTAAAAATTCAGGCGTTTTGATTTTTTTCAATGTGTGTCCTTCCTTTTCCGAAAATCAATTGATTGTAAATCATTTTCATGTTTTCTATTTATTACATTTCCTTTACATTTTACTAATAGGAAAATGCGGTGTCAATCGAAAACCCTAGGAAAACCTTAAGATATGAATTAATTAAATAATTCTTTACTTTCATTAGACAAAGACAAATATTCCTAATTTTGCTATACTTACCCTTGATAAGACAGAGCAGGAGAAGGCAAAATGAAAATAAAAGTAACCGAACAAGCAAAGAAAAAAATCCGTGCAGGAAATCCGTTGATTCAAAAAGAAGATCTATTGCAGGAATTGACTGAAACAGGCTGGGTTGATTTTGTTGATAATAAAGAAAATTTTTTAGCAAAAGGCTATTTAGGCAAACAAAATAAAGGCATTGGCTGGGTTCTTTGCCGTGAAGAGCGAGCCATCGACAATGATTTTTTCGTCAGCCTGTTTCGGATTGCTCGAGAAAAAAGGATTTTTTTTGAAAATCAGGAAGGCACGACTGCTTACCGCATATTTAATGGCGAAGGAGACGGATTAGGCGGCGTTACGATTGAGCGATATGAATCTTTTGCCGTTTTTTCTTGGTACAATGAGACACTTTATGAAAAACAAGCAGAGCTCATGACTGCTTTTCAACACGTTTATCCAGATATTCAGGGAATTTACGAGAAAATTCGTTTTGAGACAGCAACTTTGCCGGAAAGCCGATTTGTGACAGGCAGTCAGGCACCGGAACCGTTGCTGGTACAGGAAAATTTCGTGACTTTTGCCACCTATTTGAATGAAGGTCTGATGACTGGTATTTTTTTGGATCAAAAAGATGTCCGCGGACGTTTCGTGGGGGGCTTGGCAAGCGGGAAAAAAGTTTTGAATATGTTCAGCTATACCGGCGCCTTTTCAGTTGCAGCGCTGATGGGAGGAGCAAGCCATACCACCAGCGTGGATTTGGCAAAACGCAGCTTGGCAAAAACACAAGAACAATTTGCCGTGAATGGTATTGATCCTCAAACCCAGACGATCCATGTGATGGATGTCTTCAGTTATTTCAAATATGCCCGTAAGAAAGACCTGCAATTTGACGTGATCGTTCTTGATCCACCCAGTTTTGCCCGCAATAAGAAAAAAGTATTTAATGTCGCTAAAAATTATGGGGAATTGATTGAGGATAGTCTACCGATTTTAACAAAAGGCGGGTTGTTGATTGCTTCAACGAATGCTGCCAATCTATCAGAAAAAAAATTCAAGCACATGATTGAAACAGTTTTCGCTGAAAAGGACGTAAGCTACCAATTAGTCGATACCTATCGGCTACCAGCTGATTTTGTTGTCGCACCACAATTTCAAGAAGGCAATTATCTGAAGGTCTTTTTTTATCAAGTAAATTAACGGAAAATACCCGTAGGAGGAAGCAGGATGGCAGTACAAATAAAAAATGTCTTATTCGGCGATGGCAAGCCGAAGATTTGTGTTCCGTTGACTGAAAGCAGCAATGAGGCACTGATTCAACAAGCAGAACAAGCAAGCCAGTCTCCAGCAGAAGTGGTGGAATGGCGGGTAGATTTATTTCAAGCAGTAGATTCGAGCGAGGCGGTTTTAGAGACCTTGTCTCATTTGCGAACGGCATTAAAGGGAAAACTGCTCTTGTTTACTTTTCGTTCTTCTGCAGAAGGCGGCAATCATGAGTTATCTTTAAAAAATTATCAGAAACTTTATGAAACCGTCGCTGAAAGTGGATTGGTGGATATCATGGATATTGAATTGGCACGGGCAGAATTTTTAGGTCGCCAGTTTGTTCAAAAAATCAAAGATCATGCCGCCCTTATCATGAGCAGTCATGATTTTGAAAAAACGCCTGCAGATGGAATTCTTGTCATGAAAATTGGAATGATGGATCAATTTGGTGCCGATATCGGAAAAATCGCTGTCATGCCGCAATCCAGTCAAGATGTTTTGCGATTGATGGGGCTGGCAGTCAAAGTCCACGCCTTTGGTTCCTTGCCTTTGGCGCTGATTTCAATGGGGGATCAAGGAAAAATATCTCGTATCAGCGGAGCTTTAATGGATTCAGTTCTTACCTTTGGTGCATTGGAAAAAGGATCTGCTCCCGGACAATTACCAGTGGAAAAATTAGCGGAAATTTTAAATTGGATGACTATCGAAACAACTGGAAGTGAGCAAAATGGCTAAGAAAAAGTTGCCTAAAACCAATGCCATCCGTGCTGTCGAGCAAAAAAAGATTGCTTACCAAGAGCACATCTATGAATGGACGGAAGACCATTTAGGGGCTGAGACAGTAGCACAACAGCTGGGACAAAATGAAAATCAAGTCTTCAAAACTTTGGTAGCAGTTGGAAATAAAACCGGAACCCTCGTAGCTGTAATTCCTGGAAACCGCACATTGGATTTAAAAAAACTGGCAAAAGCCAGTGGGAATAAAAAGGTCGAAATGCTTCATCTGAAAGAGTTAGAGACAACCACCGGATACATTCGGGGAGGGTGTTCTCCTGTAGGTATGAAAAAATTATTTCCCACTTATTTTGATGAATCGGCAAATCAATTTGAAACAATCATTGTTTCCGCCGGCCAGCGAGGCCTTCAAATGGAATTAGCACCGGCTGCTCTTGCCGGTCTAGTCAAAGGAATCTTCGTAGATATCACAGAATCTCTTTAATAAAAAAAGACGCGGAAATCTGCGTCTTTTTTTAATAGCATTTAATAGCTGTAAGCAGCGATTTCTGCCGCGTGGGCACCGGCAACGTGTCCTGTGCAAAATGCAGCGGTAATGTTGAAACCGCCGGTATAACCGTTGACATCCAATAATTCTCCTGCAAAAAACAACCCTTCAATCTGTTTGCTTTCCAATGTTTTGGGATTCACTTCAGTCAGTTGAACACCACCACCAGTCACAAAAGATTTTTCAAGAGGAAAGGTCTTTGTGATTTGAACAGAAAAGTGTTTGATTTGTTCAGCTAGATGGGATAATTGTTCCAATGTCGCTTTTCCTGCCGTTATTTGCTCCAATTCTGTTTGTTCTAAGAAAAATTGCAGCAAACGTTCGGGAAGAAAATTCTGCAGTGCATTTTTTAAAGATTTTTTTGAGCCGGTGGTTAGCTTTTGCATTTCAGCAGTCAATTCATCTTTTGTCACGTCTGGCAAACAATCTATGACGGCAGTGACCGAATCCTGTTTTTTTAATAATTGATTAACGAAAAAGGAACAACGTAAAGCCGCCGGACCGGAAAGACCAAAATGAGTGAACAACAGATCCATTTTGTGGGTAACGATTAGTTTTTGCTGTTCATCTACAATGGAGCACTCGATGTCCTGTAAGGAAAGTCCCTGCAATCGTTTTTCTTGGATAAATGAATCCTCTGAAATCAAAGGAGACTCTGTTGGAAATAAGGGCGTGATAGTATGCCCAACTTTTTTTGCCAGTTGATACCCGTCTCCGGTAGCGCCAGTGGAAGGATAGGTTCTGCCCCCAGTCGTTAAAATGACACAGGAACTTTGAAAATCTTCGTATTCTGTTCGCAAACCGGTAATTTGTTTTCCGTCATGAAGAAGCTTTTTAGCTGCCGTATTCGTTACGATCGTCACACCCAATTCCTGCATTTTTGTTGCAAGGGCATCTACGATGGTTTTTGAACGATCTGTGACAGGGAACATCCTTCCGTGGTCTTCTTCTTTCAAGTGAACACCGTTGCTTTCGAAAAAATTCATGATGTCTAAATTATTCCACTGTGAAAATGTACTATATAAAAATTTGCCGTTTCCAGGAATATGCGTAATCAAATCTGCCACATCGCGATTATTCGTTACATTGCAGCGACCACCACCAGTCAACAGCAGTTTGCGGCCTAATTTTTTGTTTTTTTCAATTAATAACACCTTAGCACCGTTTTCTGCTGCTGAAATAGCGGCCATCATTCCGCTTGGTCCCGCACCGACAACGATTACATCGAAAGATTTTCCCATTCTATTCACCTCTTGAAAAAGTTTACCATAAATCATAAAAAAATTCAGAAAATTTTAAATAACATGCAAAAAACAACACTTTTTTTGATACAATATACAGTAATCAAAAGGAGGATGATACTATGACTGATGCGAAAAAATATGTAAAAGCGATTCAAGACCAACTTCACCAAAAAGATCCCAATCAAAAAGAATTTCTGCAGGCAATCGATGAATTTTTATCAACCATCGTGCCTTATTTAGAAGAACATCCAGAAATTGAAGCAGCAAATTTATTGGCTTTGGTGACTGAGCCGGAACGTTTGATCCAATTTAGAGTTCCTTGGCAAGATGACAAGGGCAATTGGCAAGTCAATCGCGGCTATCGGATTCAGTTTAATTCGGCAATCGGACCTTATAAAGGCGGATTGCGGTTTCATCCCAGCGTGAATCTCAGCATACTGAAATTTTTGGCTTTTGAACAAATCTTCAAAAATAGTTTGACAGGTCTGCCGATTGGCGGCGGAAAAGGCGGCAGTGATTTTGATCCTAAAGGCAAGTCAGACAATGAAATCATGCGCTTTTGTCAAAGCTTCATGACAGAGCTTGCACGGCATATCGGACCAAATCTTGATGTACCGGCAGGGGATATCGGTGTGGGCGGACGTGAAATCGGCTATTTATTTGGCGCCTATAAACGCTTGAAACAATATGATGCAGGAGTACTGACAGGCAAACCTTTAGATTTCTGGGGGAGCAAAGGACGGACCGAAGCAACCGGCTACGGAGCCGTTTATTTTGTCAAATATTTATTGAAGGATTTAAATGAAACCTTTGAAGGAAAAAAAGCAATCGTTTCTGGCAGCGGCAATGTAGCTATCTATGCGGTTGAAAAATTACAGGAATTAGGGGCAAAAGTTGTTACAGTTTCTGATTCTAGCGGCTTTATTTACGATGAAGAAGGCATTGATGTGGCGCTCTTGAAAGAAATCAAAGAAGTCAAACGGGAACGTCTGACGGTCTATGCGGAAAAACGAACGTCTGCGCAGTATTACGACCAACAATCTGTTTGGGATTTTGAAACTTCTGCAGAATTGGCCTTTCCTTGTGCGACACAAAATGAAATCACTATTGAACAAGCCAAATTGGCGGTTAAAAATGGTGTTCGAGTAATCGCAGAAGGCGCAAATATGCCAAGTACCTTGGAAGCAGCAGAATATTTCATTGATAATGGTGTATATTATTGTCCAGGAAAAGCTGCGAATGCCGGGGGCGTTGCTGTTTCTGCATTGGAAATGAGTCAAAACTCTCAACGCTTGCAATGGGAAACGGAAGAAGTTGACCAACAATTGGATACAATTATGAAAAATATTTACGAAGCTTGCCGAGATACATCAAAAACCTATGGCAAGGAAAATAATTTCATGTTGGGTGCCAACATTGCCGGATTCGAAAAGGTCGCAACAGCGATGCTTGCACAAGGACTTGTCTAGCAAGAGCGGATAAGCAATGCAACGCAACTTTACTTGAAAAAAAACGACAAAAAACGTAAAGTAGTAAAGTAATGGTTTGAAAAATTTTTCAAGGAGGACAAAACATGTCACACATTAAATTTGACTATTCCAAAGTAGCTCCTTTCGTCAATGATTACGAATTAGGCTACATGCAAAGTCAAGTCACTGCAGCACACGATTTATTAAGAAACGGAACAGGAGCCGGCAACGACTTCTTGGGTTGGGTCAACTTGCCAACAGAGTATGACAAAGACGAATTTGCCCGCATCAAAAAAGCAGCGGAAAAAATCCAATCTGATTCAGAAGTATTAGTCGTTATCGGAATCGGCGGTTCTTATTTAGGTGCCCGTGCAGCGATCGATTTCTTGAATCATACCTTCTTTAACCTATTAGATAAAGAAAAACGTCAAGCACCACAAATTTTCTTTGCCGGAAATTCAATTTCTTCTACGTATCTTTCTGATTTGATCGAAGTGATTGGCGACCGTGATTTTTCTGTCAATGTAATCTCTAAATCCGGAACAACGACAGAACCTGCGATTGCTTTCCGTGTATTCAAAGAATTATTAGTGAAAAAATATGGTCAAGCAGAAGCAAACAAACGGATCTATGCGACAACGGATAAAGCAAAAGGTGCGGTTAAAGTTGAGGCAGATGCTGAAAATTGGGAAACTTTCGTGATTCCTGATGATGTCGGCGGACGTTATTCTGTTTTAACAGCCGTTGGTTTGTTACCAATCGCAGCAAGCGGTGCAGATATTGATGCACTGATGCAAGGTGCAGCAGATGCATCAAAAGAATATTCCAGCGACAAATTGGAAGAAAACGAAGCCTATCAATACGCAGCAATGCGTAACATTTTGTACCGTAAAGGCAAAGTAACTGAATTATTGATTAACTACGAACCAGGAATGCAATATTTCTCTGAGTGGTGGAAACAATTATTCGGTGAATCAGAAGGAAAAGACCAAAAAGGCATTTATCCTTCCAGCGCAAACTTCTCAACTGATTTACATTCCCTTGGTCAATACATCCAAGAAGGCCGTCGTAATATTTTTGAAACGGTAGTAAAAGTTGAAAAACCTCGTAAGTCAATCGAAATCCCAGTTCAAGAAACAGATCTTGACGGATTAGGTTATCTACAAGGAAAAGAAGTTGATTTTGTAAACACCAAAGCCTTTGAAGGTACTTTATTGGCACATACTGATGGAGATGTACCAAACTTATTGGTAAAAATCCCTTCAATGGATGCTTACACATTAGGCTATGTTATGTACTTCTTTGAAATTGCTGTAGGAATTTCTGGTTACTTAAATGGTGTAAATCCATTTGACCAACCAGGAGTAGAAGCTTACAAAAAGAACATGTTTGCCCTTTTAGGTAAACCTGGTTTTGAAGATTTAGCAAAAGAATTGAACGCACGCCTGTAATTCGACGAGAAAATTGAGTCAAAAAAACCACGGATTTTCCAGATTATTTCTGGGAAATCCGTGGTTTTTTTATTCCTCACTACCCATGAAGCGAGCAGCAAAGGCCGCTAATACTGCACCGACGATGGGTGCCAGCAGATAAACCCAATAGTGAGAAAGCGCGGAGCCGCCTGCAAATAATGCCGGACCAAAACTTCGTGCAGGGTTTAGTGACCCGCCTGTTAAATTCAGTGCGACGATAATCAAGAAACTTAAGGTTAAACCAATCGCAAAAGATGCCATTGTGGCAGTGCCAAACTTTTTACTGGTGACCATCAAAATAACGAACACGAATAAAAAGGTGATGACCGCTTCAACTGTAAAAGCCATTCCTGCACTGATCGTTGAGAAATCGGTTTGTCCGTAGCCATCTTTTGGAAGCTTATTGGCTTGAATCAGCAGGGAAAGGAATGCCGAAGCAACTGTTGCACCGATAAACTGCGATAAAATATAAAAAAGTCCATCACGAATTGGCAGCCGATCATTGATCACCATGGCGATTGTGACCGCCGGGTTAAAGTGTCCTCCAGAAATTTTCCCTACCGCATATGCCATCATCGTTACCGTCAAACCAAATGCCAAGCCGATCGTCAACGGATCAACTTGAGCGATCACCACAACAGCGGTCCCAACAAAGACGAGCATAAATGTTCCAATAAATTCACTGAGATATTGTCTTAAATCTTCCATTACTTTCACTCCTTTCATCTTTTAGTATAGAGATTAATTATTTTTAGGTAAAGAAATCCGATTGGCAAGTGCTGAAGGTACAAAAAAAGAGGTCGTCTGTTAGTAGATTCTACTACAGACGACCTCACTGATTATCCGAATTATCACATGTCATTTCAAAGGATTCCCTTCTTTTAATTATCTGTGGAGATTACGAATAGCTTCTTCAATCGTGATACCATAAGCGATATTTGTTTCATTTTTTGCATCAATGGCCATGAAACGGTTGGAAGCTGAATCAAATGCAATTCGGTATTCCATATTGGTTTTTGTAAATGTCACTTTCTTTGCTCCTTTCAAAAAATTCTTGTAAGTTTGCTTGTTCACAACCTACCTTTATAAGAATAGCATGTTTTTAACAAAGCAACAAAACATACGACTTATCTTTATGAAAATGTAAGAAAGATTTTCTCAATTATTTTCACTTAGACCAATCAACATTCTGAAGAGAAAAGGAGAACCCTTTTTTCATTAAACCGCTCCAGGGAGAAAGAGAAGGAAAACAATAAGCTCTTGATAACTATAATAAGTTTGAAAAAAATATTTTTATAGTTTTTAATAAAAAACACTTATTAATTACTTGTAGTTGATAAATCAGCGAAAAAAATTGAAAAAATATCTATAATAGCGTTTTCAAAATAATCTTTTTCTGTTATTATATACCTGAGATAAATAACTGGTTTGGAGGTGATAAGGATGAACGAAGTAAAAATAGGAAAATCGTACTTATGTCAACCCATCGGTATTGAAAATGAAGTGATTGGGTTTGTGGAACATACATATACCAATACGGTCTTAATTACGGTAGAAAGCTGTCAACCGCAAGATCGGGCAAAGGTAATCGAGTGTCAAAATCGGATGCTGGTAAAATATGAAAAAGTCTTTGAAGAGGCAACCATTCCACAGGCGGTTTAAATTAATTGGCGGAATGTTCTTTTTTCGATAAAATATAGATAACGAAAAAAGATGAGGTGAAGAAGATGACAAAAAAACGAAAAACAGGAACCAATCATGGCAGATTGGGTGTCTTTTTGGCAATCGTCTCAGCTATCCCCGCCATTTTGTCCGTTGTTCATGCCATCCGTGAAGCGAAAAAAGAGAATTGAAATCTAGGCTGAAGTATAAATGATAAAAATAGCCCAAACAATCAAGAAATTCCTTATACGGTCCCATTGGTCCTAAGTGTTTTTTCTGGTGATTGTTTGGGTTATTTTTTTTAAGAGCCGAGGGTTTTAAGCAGATAATCAGCCGACGCCAATGACAAAATTGATCAGTTTATCAGAATAGGTCATCGGTTTTTTTGCATTTTTGACGGCTTGGTTCAATGCGGGCATTTGGTCGGTGATGATGCCGTCTACGCCGTAAAAAATCATTCGACTCATCCCTTCTTCGCTATTTGGCGTCCAGACGATTACTTTTTTCCCATCGGCTTTGGCTGCGTTAATGAAATTACGATTGATGGTGCTGTATTCCATTGTTAAGAAGTCCGCTTTGGTAATTGGCGAACCGACAAGATTAAAGGGCAGGATATAGCCGGTTTGAATCGTGGGCTCTTTGGTTTTGATTTCTTCAACGACGGGGTAAGAAAGACTTTGGACCATATACTGATTCTCGTGGATTACAGTAGCATATTTTTCGAGAAATGTATCAACGGTGGGTGTCACATCTTTTTCCTGAGTTTTAATCTCAATCAGCAGTTTTTGATCGAGTTCCTGTGCTTTTTCTAAGTAAGCATCAAAGCTAACTAAAGGGGCGTGTTGTCCATTTTCTTTAACAGTCAGTTTCTCTAGCTGGGCTAAGGTCAAGTCACCAGGTTTTTTATTTACACCGGTCAGATTTCTCAAATTGAAATCATGCACCACAATAAATTGTTTATCTTTTGTCAACTGCACATCCATTTCCACATAATCCGGTTTAAACTTACTGGTTTTTTCTAAGGCAGTCAGTGAATTTTGGACACCATTACGGTCGCTGACTCCACGATGGGAAAAGGTAAGTGGAATCGTTGGTGAGGAAGAGGTCAGATAATTCATATTATAAAGAGCGACCCCGATACCAAAAAAGATGGCAAGAACGATTAGCAAAGTATCCCACGTTTTTTTATGGCGTTTTTTACCTAATGGTTCTTGATAGAACCATTCTGGAATTTCCGGTAGAAAGTTTTCATCGTCCATAAAGTCAATGATGATGTAAAAAATACCTACTGTAGAGAAAATAATATTCAGTAAGAGAAAAAATTGTAAAAAGGTCATGGCAAAAACCGCGCTGCTTAAAGAAAGATCAGGGAAATAATTTTCAATCAAAAGCTGCAACAGCAAAACGATACCAAAACCAACCGCTACGACAGCTAAAATGCTGACGCCAATCGCAATAAATTGCCCGACAATGGCAAAAAACCGTCGCTTTGTGGACCGGAGACTTTCCCGAATAGCTTCTCGAAAGGGTAGGTCGCTTAAAATCATTTCCGGTAGCGCAAAAATGACCCGAATACCAACATACAAAAGGGCAAGATAGAATAAAACAAAACTGCTAACGACCCATACCCGATTGCTGAAAATAAATTCCTGGATAAAAGCGGGGATTTTGATTTTTGACAATAAATCAGAATTAAAACTCAGTCCCCCTAAAGGTAAAATCAAGAAAAAGTAAAATAAGAAAAAGAGAAACACGCTGGGGCGCAATTTTTTGATTTGCAGCAAGGTCATTCGTAGTAGCTGACGCAGAGAAACCGGCTGTTTTTTCTTGATAAAGTACACGCTGAGTAAAAGAAAAGTGAATTCAAAGAAGACCACTAATAAAATAATCAGCAGAATCAGCACCAAAGAAAGGGCGACCGCTGGATGATTCACCAGGATATCTCCCAAGTTATCGTAGGATAGATAATGGATATGCCCTCTTTTTAAGATAAATTGTGTCGAATTGCTGAGTAAAGGAATAATGATGAACAAAATCACTCCATGCATGACTAAGACGTCACGAAAGTATGCTTGGGTCGCAACTAGAAATTCCCCAACATTGATCAGACTATTTTTTAAATAATTCATTTTAATCACCTGTCTTTATTGTAAACTACTTTGCTCTATTTCAGAAATAATTGCAAAATTTGGGCATAAAAAATCCTCTTGCGGACAAGAGGACGTAATCAACCGACTAGATTGGCAAGAAACGAACCGCCGTGAACCAACAGCATGCTGTATAAGAAAATTGACAAGGGTTTTGCCAAGAGGATGATCATCGTGAATTTTTTTACCGAAATGTTGGTCAAGCCAGCCATTAAACAAAGAGCATCGTCAGGAGCAACCGGTAAAAAAATCGCTAAAGCAAAGAGTTTATCAAAACGTTCCTGATTATTCAGCCAATTTGCGTATTTATTATAGGTTTTGTCACTGATCAAACTTAGGATAAAGGGCTTCCCATATCTGCGACCCAATAAAAAAATGATGAGGGAGCCGATGGTGATTCCAATGTAATTGTATAAGAAACCAGCAAAAGGACCAAAAATCAAAACGCCGGCCGCGCTGGAGATACCTCCGGGGATGATGGGAATCACCACTTGTAAAATTTGTAAAAGGATAAAGATCGCTGGACCTAAAATCAAGGAATCGCCAACGAGTCCATGCAAAGCATTGATATCCTTGAAAACACCAAGGTTGATAAAATAAATCGTTAGCGCAATGGAAGCGCAGATTCCTAAAATAGAGATCGTATTGACTAATTTTCGTGATGCAGCTAGACTCATGAACTCATCTCCTTGTTTCATTCTATTGATTATATTAGCTGAAAGTTGGAATGTCAGCTATCGAATGAGATGACAGCAAACAAACAATTTTGTAAGTTTGTTGTTTACATGCTTATTATAGAAAATTTTTCCTGAGAATACTATCCAACTAAAGTCTGATAATCTCTCCTTATTTAGACGGAAGTATCGAAAATGTTTTTTCAGTTTACAGAAAAGGAGGGAAGGAGTATACTCGGTACGAAAGATATTTCGGTGTACCTAAAAAAATATCCAGTTACACATAGAAAGAGTGGTTAGATGAGCAAAAAAGAAAAGATGATTGAGTATGCGAATGGTCCGAGTCTATCAGAAATCAACAATACGGTTGATGTTCCAAAAAATGCCAGTTTTTTTCGAACACTGTTGGCATATAGCGGACCTGGGGCTTTGGTGGCTGTGGGGTATATGGACCCGGGAAATTGGATTACGTCGATTGCCGGAGGAGCTGAATACAAATACGCATTACTTAGTGTGATCCTGCTTTCAAGTCTGATTGCGATGTTGCTGCAAAGTATGGCAGCCAAATTAGGAATCGTAACCGGTAGAGATTTGGCACAGGCAACAAGAGAGCATACCAACAAACAAACGGGTTTTATTTTGTGGATTATTACTGAACTAGCCATCATGGCAACGGATATTGCAGAAGTAATCGGTGGCGCAGTTGCGCTGCAATTATTATTTGGCTTTCCCCTATTGATTGGTGTGTTAATCACGACTTTTGATGTTTTGCTGCTGCTATTATTGACGAAATTGGGATTTCGTAAGATCGAAGCAATCGTTACTGTGTTGATTTCCGTTATTTTCTTTGTTTTTGCGTATGAGGTGGCACTTTCTGATCCAGTAATTGGTGAAGTGTTGCGAGGGTTTATTCCTGATCCACAAATTACGTCAGACAAATCCATGCTGTTGTTGGCATTGGGAATTGTTGGTGCAACCGTGATGCCCCACAATTTGTATTTGCACTCATCAATTGCTCAGGCACGAAAGTTTGATCGCAGTAACGATGAAGAAAAGGCTAAAGCAATTCGTTTCACCACATGGGATTCAAATATTCAATTATCGGTAGCTTTTATCGTCAATTGTCTGTTGCTGATTTTGGGTGGTGCACTGTTTTACGGTACAAACAGTGATTTAGGAAAATTCGTAGATCTGTACGATGCGTTGAAAAATCCGGATATCGTTGGCGGGATTGCCAGTCCAATTCTAAGTACTCTGTTTGCTGTTGCTCTGTTGGCTTCAGGTCAGAATTCTACAATTACTGGGACACTTTCCGGACAAATCGTGATGGAGGGCTTCATCCACTTGAAAATGCCTCTGTGGATGCGGCGGGTAGTTACACGATTATTGGCGATTATTCCAGTTATTATCTGTGTGATTTTATACGGTGGAAAGGAATCGGCAGTGGAAGATCTGCTGCTATATACCCAAGTTTTTCTAAGTATTGCTTTACCGATCTCGATCATTCCGTTAACACTTTATACCAGTGATAAAAAAATGATGGGAAAATTTGCAAATCCAACATGGGTCAAAGTGTTAGCGTGGATTATTGCGATTTTGTTGACCATACTTAATTTATTCTTGGTTTACGGCACATTAACCGGTGCAAATGGGTAGGAGGAAACAAAATGTTCAAAAAAATTTTAGTGGCTGTGGATGAGTCAAAGGATTCTCAAAAGGCGTTTTCTGCGGCAGTAAAATTAGCACAGGAAAATCATTCGGTATTCGTAATCGCAACAATTTTTGAAATTAACCAGCTAAATGTTTATGAATACCTGACTCCTGAAACTCTGGAAAAGAAGAAACAGCATGCGATGCAGATTGCAGAAAACTATCGCCAAGAAGCTTTGAGAGAAGGGTTGATTTCTGTAGAGGTAGCGATGGAAGAAGGGACACCGGCTGATGCAATCATTGAAAAAATCCTGCCATCAGTTCAGCCAGACTTATTGGTTTGCGGTTCCAAAGGCAAGCCCAATAAATCACCTTTGATTTTAGGCAGTCAAGCAGCCTTGTTGGCCAAAGGTGCACCATGTTCTGTCATGATCATACGCTAAAAAAACAGTCGGAAAGTTTAGCTTTCCGGCTGTTTTCTCTTTTTGAGCATATTTCTAAGAATTGTTTCGACTAACCCAGTCATCATGAAACCACCGGCAATCGCACCCGCTGTGACGATGACAATTTTCATATTATCAAAACCAAGAGAAGAAGTTCCTAATACAAATTCCCGCACAGCTTTGTAGGCCGGACCACCGGGTACGAGCGGAACCAAGCTTGGAATATTAAAAATAATCATCGGCATTTTTTTCTTCCGGGAGAAAAAAATACTGGCACAACCTACCGCAAAGGCGGCTAAAAAATTGGCAACTCCCAGACCCCAATGATTTTCTCGGAGGAACCAAAAGATCATCCAACCAAGTCCTCCCGTGAAGCCACAGGCAACTAAGGAACGTCTGGGATTATTTGTGATTACGCCAAACGTGACGGTGCTGATAAAACTGAAAACAAATTGAAGGAGTATTTCCATTTAAATTCCCCCTCCAAAAATTGAAAAGATCGTTGCGATTCCTACCGCAATCGCTGCTGCTGTAAACAGGGCTTCAATTCCACGAGCGGTTCCGCTGATTAGATCCCCTGCAAGAATGTCTCGAAAAGAATTTGTGATGGCAACACCGGGAACCAGTGGCATCACTGCACCGATGATAATATTGTCGACATTTTGCGCTACCCCAATTCTTACACAGACAATCGCCAACAGACCAATCAAAAAAGCTGCCGCATACATATCGAAAAAGCGCAGTTGCGACCATTTTTTTACATAATAACTGGTAACGAAACCAATCATTCCTACAAAAAAAGTCGCAAAAAAATCCGCCCAGTCTCCGCCAAAGATGTACATCAATAGACAACTGACTAGTCCAGCACTCAAAATCTGCAGGTAAAAGGGAAAGAAAGGTGTTGTGGTATTCACCAGCGACAAAGCCTGATGCAATTCTTCCAAAGAAATTTCCTGAGCGGCAAATTTGCGGGACAGCTGATTGACTGCCACAATTTTTTCTAAATTGATGGTTCTATCATGAACATCTTCTACTTGCGCATAATGACTTTTACGCAGCCCCATAAACAACCCGGTCGCAGTCACATAGCTGATACTGTTCGGTTCGCCGGCGTTGGCAGCAATTCGATTCATGGTGTCTTCAACCCGATAAACCTCTGAGCCATTTTCCATCATGATTCGTCCAGCCAACAGACAGGTTTCTAAAATCAAATCTTGTTTTTCCATTTCTCCACTCGTTTCTTAAAAAGCAAAACAAAATCGGCTAAATTGCTTTGCGAAAAATTTTAACATCTAAAATTGGCGCGTCGTATAATACTTCCACATCATCGATCAACGCCCCCAACAAGTGAAAATCCTCTTTTTCGGGATGGATGCCACCAAGTAATTCGTGGGAGTATTCTTCATAATTTAGATCACGGGAAATGTTCAAGGCTTCTGTGAAGTCTTTCAAATCTTCGGGCACTTCCGGCGTTTTTCCTTGAATTTCGATATAAAAGCCTTCTGCGGTGAATTCAATTCCAATCCGAATTTCCTGAATCTCATTGCCATAAAAAAAATTAAGCAATTCATCAATGATCTTTTTTGAGATTTCTTGTTCGATCATTTTTTTCTCCGATCTTTGTAAAATTATCTAGCAACGGCACGAGAAATCCGGCAACAAAACCACTGGAAAATCCGTTGTTGTAGAGATTTAAGCCCCCGTGAAGGTAGGATACGTTGTTGACTAGAGACATATGTAAAATTCCTGCGAGAATGCCATAGACACTTCCGTAGTATCCGCTGATTGGTGCCAAACTGGTACCGAAAATGGCAGCCACCACAGCAGCTGTTTGCTGAACATCGTGAAAAGGTGCAATCAACGTCGCTAAATAGACACCCAATAAAACAGGGAAACTATTTTTTAAATGATTACCAAATGCACTAAAGCCGACAGCAGATAAAATTGCCCCAACGATTGGTCCGTTTAGCTGAGCTTGAATTAGTAAACAATAACCAGTCAGCATAAATCCCATCAAAGCCATGTTAATGACTGTAGCTCCGACACCTGCTATCATAACAAAATCAGTAATCAGTTTTCCACTAGTTTTAAAGATTTTTTGCAATCCATGAAAGGTCCGCTGATTCCAAAGCCAGCCGACGCAAAGAAACAGGGAAAAGAGCCCCAGCAAAAAAAGCAACAATTTATCATGAGCCGACGTTGCGATGATGGTTCGTTCCTTAATAATGTAATTGAACATCCGCAAAATTCCAGTTAAAATCATGGCAATCAAACCAGAACTAAAGCCGACATTGTAAAGAGAAAATCCATGGTGGAAATTCAACATGTGAGCAGCAATTGGTGGTAAAACAAAACCGATTGCGATACCGGAAAGATAGCTGAGAAAAAAGCCCAGCCACAAAGGAATATCCATCCCGAACGTCACATAACTGACAACCGGGGAAAGGGAACTACCGAACAGGCTAATCATTGCAAATTGGGAATACGGACGTTTCATAAAGCGGGCATAAAGCTGGACGCCCAGAATAATCGGAATAGAGTTGTAGAGATTCTTTCCAAAGAAAGAATAACCGGCAACAGTGAAAATAGCGGCGATTAGCGGGCCATTCATTTGAACGCGATAAAGGCGCAATAAGAGGATACTTAAAAAAGTCAGTAAACCGCTATTTACGAATGCGCTACCAAGATTACCCAATGCAACATAATCTGTAATTAGATTACTAGGGGAGGTCATGATGCGATAAAGCCCTTGAAGAATAGCATAAAAAGAATTTTGAGAAAGGCCGATGAGAATCAACAATATGCTGAAAGCAAATAGTAGAAAATATTTCTGTTTTTGAAGCGGATCTGTTTTTTTTACCCGGTGAAAAGCGAGGACATTATTTTCTTCCATAGTTTGCTCCCTTTTTCTTTTACTATAACTTGATTTTTTGCTATGTGTCAATATTCTTAGCTAAATTTCATTTTTTTAAATATCTAAGCCATTGACCTTACAGTCCTTAAAAGAAAGCATTTGTTGTTTATCATTTTCTTTTTAAATAGAAAGATAACGTAAATTTGAGTATATTATTTCCCAAAACGATTATTTTTGTATAAAATAGAGAAGAGAAACACTATTGTTATGGAAAGGAAAGGAGTTTTCTCATGCGACGCAAAGTATATACCAAAGAACATATTTTGAAAGCTGCCTATGAAGTTATCTCTAAAGAAGGATTTAATAAGTTTACTGCTCGGAATATCGCCAAAAAAATGGGGATTTCAACCCAGCCGATTTACTTAGAATTCAAGAACATGCAGGACCTGAAAAATACACTGGTTGAGACCGTGATGAAAGATTTGCAAGAAAATGTATTTCCAGTGGAGCATACCGGGAATAAACTGGTGGATTTGGGAATCAACTATGTAAAATTTGCGCAGGAAAATCACAATCTGTATGTAGCGCTCTTTGTTGATGAATACGGCGGCGGACAATTAATGCACAAATTCTCTTATGAATACTTCAAAGACTTGGTGAAAAAAGATCCAGAATACGCCGATTTGTCCGAAGACTATATCGAGGCCCTGCATGACGGAACATGGATTGTCGTTACTGGAATCGCTTCATTGATGTCTTCTGGCATCATTCACCCAACCGAAGAGCAAATTGCGCGATTGATCCAACAATCCATCGACAGCATTTTGACAATCAAAAATCCCAGCCATTTGTATGACAAATAAAAATAATCCGCAATCTCCAATTAGAGGTTGTGGATTATTTTTTTGAACGAAAAATTAATTTGCAGAGATTTCCACTTGATCCATGTATTTTTAATGAAAAAAGGGAGGGAAAAGCACCAAATACCTTCTCTAAAGTTGTTAAACATTAGAAACCTTGTCAAAACCTTGTCAAAAATAAAAAAAGAAGTTAGAAATACTTGAAATCCTTGATGGATAAGTATTTCTAACTTTAAATGAAGGAGAGTACAGGATTTGAACCTGCGCGCCGGTATTAGCCGGTTCGACGGATTTCGAGTCCGTTGCATTACCACTCTGCCAACTCTCCGGGTCCTTCTTTATTTTCTACATTTTCAGCCTTTTGTCAAGAAAAACTTCAACGGCAATCACTGTTCAGCGATCCAAATGAGGAACTGAAGGTGATTGCCGTCGAAGTTTCGAGGTGGAAAGATTGCCAACATTTATCGTTGCAATTGTTTTGACGAAATCTTTCGTCAAACGTGGAAGGCAGGAATCGAACCTGCATACCCAAAAATTTCGGATGAGAAGTACCAACCTTCCTCCACAGCATGTTCCCATACCTTTGGGAATCAGCTAAACGTCTTGCTTAAAGATTGTGTTCCTGATCATCTGAATCCACCAGTGGCTGAGGTTCTTCTTTTTTCAAAAAACGAATCAGAAGAAATGTACATAAACCTAAAGCAAAACCAATTTGTAAAAGATTGAGCAACATACGAATCATTCCTTTCTTGTTGAGATGATTGTATGAAGTCAACCTAAACTGCAGCTTAAGTTCAGTAAAAATTTATTTGCTCCTAAAAAAATACGAGATATCTAAAAGAAAAAAACCGACCCACAGAAGGTATACTCCCGTGGGTCGGTCATCAAACACAATCAAAAGTTGTTTGGCGCGTGAATTAAATGGCTAAATGGGTTTCTAAATACTCAGCAAGCCCATCTTCATCATTGGTTTTTTCTGTAATATCATTTGCAGCAGCTTTGGCATCGGTAGTTCCATTTGCCATCGCCACACCTAAACCGGCGTATTCCAACATTTCCAAGTCATTGTGTTCATCCCCAAATGCAATGATGTCTTTTCGGTCGATATGTAGGGAGTTGGCGATAATCGATACGCCATGAGCTTTTTGAATTCCTTTTGCCACGACTTCTAAAATTGCGTTGGGCCCGCCCCATGTACGCACGTCCACGAAATCTGCGAATTGCTCATTTAATTTTTGAGACACTTCAGCTGCAAACTCATTTTTTGTTTGAATCAGCATGGAGGTTGGGTTTGTTTTCAAATTTTGCAGCAAATTATTTTCCGTAGCCTTCGCAGAGGCGAAAAATTTAGGGCTGAAAAAATTCAAGTCGTCAATATAAAACGTATCACGATTTTCAGCGGCTACAAAGTCTAAATTCAGGCGTTGTTTTTGCGCTAAAATCTCAAATACAATCTCTCGGTTGATCAAGGTTTCTGATTCCTGTGCCCATTGGTGGTAAGGCAAATGGACCAATGCACCATTGAAGTTGACCATGGGTGTTTTTAAAGCCAGCTGTTTATAAAAACCTTCGCTCATTCTGAAAGGTCGTCCAGTGGCAATACTGACAACGTGACCAGCTTTTGTGGCTTTTGCCAAAACCTCTTGGGTTCGAGGGGTAATTTGTGAGTCCCCGTTTAATGTCGTACCGTCTAAATCGATAGCGATCAATTTTGTATTCATATAAACACTCCTTATTCATTTTGGAAAACGAACTTTTCTGGAAGAAAAATTCACGGGACCTGCCTATTATTTTTCTAAAAAATTGAGAAGAGGGAAGAATCCATTTCTTTTCCATATGTCGCTTAAGTGTATCACATTTGCCGAAGAGGACAAAATCTTGTAAAAGAAAAGCGCTAAGACTTACGATTTTCTTAGTTAAAGAGCAAAACACGAACGTTTTATAAAAAAGTTAAGAAATAAATCAATAAAACATTGTAAAAAGTCTGGGAGATTCCTATAATTTGTAATTGTTAAGAGAATCAGCAAGTTATTTCCGAACTTTTTTGTTGATTCGCTAAAAATAGAGTGGGGGAAAAATTTTCATGGACAAGTTTTTCAAATTAAAGGAAAACAACACAACTGTTTCAACTGAAATCGTAGCAGGGCTGACGACCTTCTTTGCGATGAGTTACATTCTTTTCGTTAATCCGTCAATTTTATCGGCATCAGGAATGCCCTTTCAGGCTGTCTTTTTGGCAACCATCATTGCCTCCGTTATTGGAACACTGGTTATGGGACTTTTTGCCAACGTACCTTACGCGCAAGCTCCCGGTATGGGGCTGAATGCCTTCTTTACTTTTACTGTAGTCTTTGGGTTAGGTTATAGTTGGCAACAAGCATTAGCAATGGTTTTCATTTGTGGACTTATTAATATTTTTATTACTGTAACAAAAATCAGAAAACTGATCATTCATGCGATTCCTGAAAGCATGCAACATGCGATTGGCGGCGGAATTGGGATCTTCGTTGCTTATGTTGGTTTAAAAAATGCCAATCTCTTGAGCTTTTCTGCTGATTCAGCAGTTATTACCAGCAGTGCTGTTGAAGGAAAAAAAGCCGTTAATGTAACGATGAACGGGGGCGTTGTTCCAGCATTGGCAAATTTCAACAATGCACCAGTGATTTTAGCGGTAATCGGATTGGTTTTGACAACGATTTTAGTTGTAAAAAACGTGCGAGGCGGCATTTTGATCGGAATCGTGGGAACCACAATAATCGGGATCTTTATGGGTGTTGTCGATCTGAGTGCAATTGATTGGCAAACCAATTCATTAGGAAACTCGATTAAAGAATTAGGCACAACGTTTGGGGCGGCCTTTGGTTCAGAAGGGATGCAATCTTTGTTTAGCGATTCATCAAAAATTCCTCAAGTATTGATGACCATTATTGCTTTTAGTTTATCCGATACCTTCGATACGATTGGTACATTTATCGGAACTGGTCGACGGACTGGAATCTTTTCTCAATCAGATGAAGCAGCATTGGAAGACAGTCAAGGAATGAATACTAAAATGGATCGGGCATTGTTTGCTGATGCGATTGCAACATCCATTGGGGCGATTTTTGGAACATCCAATACAACGACCTATGTGGAATCAGCCGCCGGAATTGGTGCGGGTGGACGGACTGGACTGACTTCGGTTGTCGTGGCAGCCTTGTTTGCAATCAGCAGTTTCTTCTCGCCGTTAGTTTCAGTTGTACCAGCACAAGCAACGGCACCTGCTTTAATTTTAGTTGGTGTGATGATGATGGCTTCCTTCAAAGATATTGATTGGAGCAATTTAGAGGATGCAGTGCCTGCTTTCTTTGCTTCGATTTTCATGGGACTTTGTTACAGTATCTCTTACGGGATTGCAGCAGGCTTCATTTTCTATACGATTGTAAAAGTAATCAAAGGGAAATTTTCTGAAGTCTCGCCAATTTTATGGGTAGTAGACATCCTGTTTATTCTTAATTTTATTATTCTTGCGATTTTATAAAAAATAGCCCATTTCTACAAGCGTGGATTTTTCCTTTATGGAAATTCTGCGCTTGTTTTTTGGCTTTTGACGAGATTTAGCGTTTGGCAGTTTCACTCTTTTCAAAAATAGGATAAGATAGATTAGTAGGAAAGAAGGTAGTGTAATGAAAGTAGATTGGAAACGAAATTTGATGATCTCGTGGATCGGCTGTTTTTTCACGGGGGCAAGTTTCAGTTTGGTCATGCCATTTATTCCATTATATATTGAACAACTTGGCACGCCAAAAAATCAAGTAGAATTATTTTCCGGATTGGCAATCTCCGTGACTGCATTTGCATCTGCGATCGTTGCACCAATTTGGGGGAATTTAGCGGATCGTAAAGGGCGTCGTCTGATGATGATTCGAGCAGCGGCAGGGATGACCTTTAGTATGGGATCGTTAGCGTTTGTACCAAATGTGTACTGGTTGCTGATTATGCGATTTATGACGGGGATTTTATCCGGCTATATTCCAAATGCGACAGCATTAATCGCATCACAAGCACCAAAAGAGAAAAGCGGCTGGGCACTGGGAACTTTGGCGACAGGAGCGATTGCGGGAAATCTGATTGGTCCATCAATGGGCGGTGCGTTGGCACAAGGTTTTGGGATGGAAAATGTTTTTATTATTACGGGTGTTGTTTTGTTGATTACAACGATTTTAACGGTACTATTAGTAAAAGAAAACTTTGTACCGATTGAAAAACATAGCATGCTGACGGTCAGAGAAATTTTTGATCGAGTCGACAACGTGCAAGTTTTAGTAGGACTGTTTGTTACGTCATTGATCTTACAAGTAGGAGTGACCAGCATCAGCCCGATTTTGACGTTATACATACGGCAACTGAGTGGAAATACCACCAATATCTTATTTGTTAGTGGACTAATTGTTTCCATCGCTGGTGTTTCGGCGATTATTTCTTCGCCAACTTTAGGAAAAATTGGTGACAAAATCGGTAATCATAAAGTTTTGCTGGGTGGGTTGGTACTGTCCTTCTTTTGTTTCATTCCCATGGGATTTGTCAAAACACCATTTCAATTGGGCGCCTTAAGGTTTCTTTTAGGCTTTTCAACTGGGGCGCTGATGCCTTCCATCAACACATTGATCAGTAAAATCACTCCACCAGAAGGAGTTAGTCGGATCTACAGTTACAACCAAATGTTTTCCAACTTTGGTCAAGTCTTAGGACCAATGGTTGGTTCAACAGTTGCCCATGGTTTTGGCTATCGTGCAGTATTTTGGGTGACCAGTGGTTTTGTGTTAGTCAATATCGTTTTATCAACATTTAATTTTCGTAAAATTTTGCGAGTCAAAATCTAAAGCAGTATTTTGGGCTATAAAAAAAGAGAAAGGAATGTTACTTCCTTTCTCTTTTAAACAAATTAGCGGGCCGCTTTTTTGGGCGTTGCGATTGTGCCAATCAAGAGGATAAACACACCGGCAATCATTGAAATGATTGTGGTCAGCATAAAATCATACGTTCCACTAGCTAGGGAGCTTCCGATATAGCCGACAACCTGTCCTAAAATAAAGGTCCAAAATAATGTGACAAGATAACGCATCAAGACACCTCTTTTCCAAGTGCATAGTGATTTCTCGACTATAGTGTACCATATTTTTTCAAGTTGTAAACATTTCAAGCATTTTCAAAAAAATTTTTCTTGGGGGCAGTAAATAATGGATTTTCCTCAATTATATACGATTTCTTCTTATTCATTACTGCAAAGTACGTTGCAGATTCCCCGACTTGTTCAGGAAGCAAAAAAGCAGGGATATCAGACAATCGGGCTTTGTGACCGGAATGTGTTGGCAGGAGCGGCTGAATTTTATCAAGTCTGTCAAAAAGAGGGCATGCAGGCAATCATCGGGTTGCATTTGGACTATTTTTCAGATGTACAGGGAAATGAAAACGAACTCTTATTATTTGCAAAAAATTTAGCTGGGTATCAAAAATTAATCCAGCTTTCCAGTGAAAAGATGATCACAGGACAAGTTACGCTTGAAAAATTTGGCAAGTTAACTGACTTAATCGGGATTTTTCCTGAAAGAAATGAGCCAATCTACTTGAAGGAAAGCCAAGAGATTGCTGAGGAACGGTTAAAAGAAATTAAAGAACTTTTTGAAGCAGGGAATCTTTACTATGGGGTTTCTCCTCAATTTCCTCTTGAGGAAGAATTGGTTGATTGGTGGCAGGAAAATGGTATTCCTCCTTGTGGTATTTATCGGGTAAATACAGCTGAGGAGGATGAGCTTCCGGCCATTACCGTAATGGAGCACATTAAAAACGGCACACAGTTGGAAGATTTCCAACAAATCACTGTCGCTTCCCAGAATTCCTGCTTACAACCAGTCGCTGAGTTGACCGCTCGTTTCTCAGAAGAAGCTGTGGAAAATGCAATTCGCGTCGGTGAAGCCTGCCAATGGACATTTCCACTGCATCAAACACTTTTGCCACATTACCCTGTGGAGCAACCCAGCGGGGAATTTCTGAAAGAACTCTGTTGGGAGCGACTGCCTCAACGAGTAGAGACACCCGATGATCGCTATCAGCAACGTTTGACCTATGAATTATCTGTTATCCATCAAATGGGGTTTGATGATTATTTTCTAATTGTTTGGGATGTAATGGATTTTGCCCATCAGCAAAAAATCGTCACTGGTGCTGGTCGGGGATCGGCCGCCGGTTCGTTGGTGGCGTACGTTCTCGGCATTACTGATGTGGATCCGATCCGCTATCAATTGCTTTTTGAGCGTTTTTTAAATCCGGAACGCTACACCATGCCGGATATTGATCTGGATATTCCCGATAATCGCCGTGAAGAGGTATTACATTATGTTCAGGAAAAATACGGAAAATTTCAAGTAGCACAAATTGCGACTTTCGGAACAATGGCGGCAAAAATGGTGTTACGGGATGTCGGGCGAGTTTTTGGTTTATCGCAAAGTGAAGCCAATCGTTGGTCAAAAGCAGTACCGAATGCCTTAAAAATGACGCTAAATCGGGCATATCAAGAATCTGCGAAACTGCGGGAATTAGTCGAGAGTAGTGAAAAAAATTTCCGGATGTTTCAGATTGCACAACTTTTAGAGGGATTGCCGCGACATGTGTCAACCCATGCTGCCGGAGTAGTCATTAGCGATCAAAATCTGCTGAACTTCATTCCTTTGCAGGAAGGTTCGGAAGGAATTTTACTGACGCAGTTTACGATGAATGATGTCGAAGCCGTGGGTTTACTTAAAATGGACTTTCTGGGACTGCGGAATTTATCAATTATCGACAATACCTTGCAGGGAATTCAGCGAATCACCGGCAAACAATTTTCGCAAAAAAACATTCCTTTAGATGATATGGCAACGCTGCATTTATTCCAGAGGGGAGATACAGCCGGAGTGTTCCAGTTTGAATCAGCAGGGATTCGAAATGTATTGCGACGGTTAGAACCTGAAAGTATTGAAGATATTGCTGCTGTCAATGCGCTTTATCGACCAGGACCAATGCAAAACATCGATACATTTATTAAACGCAAAAAAGGTTTGGAGAAGGTTTATTACCCAGATGAGAGTTTGCGCCCGATTTTAGCAAATACTTATGGTATCATGGTTTATCAAGAACAAATCATGCAGGTCGCTTCAAAGCTGGCTGGATTTACCCTTGGGCAAGCAGATATTTTGCGACGGGCGATCAGTAAAAAGAAAAAAACGATTCTTGATGAAGAACGGCGACATTTCGTTGATGGTGCTATGAAAAACGGTCATGATAAAAAAACAGCTGATAATGTTTACGATTATATCGAACGTTTTGCAAATTATGGCTTCAATCGTTCCCATGCATTTGCGTATTCCTTTGTTGGGTTTCAAATGGCATATTTGAAAGTTCATTATCCTGGTCCATTCTTTGCCGCCTTGCTACATTCGGTTCGTCATAATCCCACCAAGGTTAAGGAATATTTGAATGAGGCGAAGAAACGCAAGATTCAGATTTTGCCGCCGTCCATCAATCACAGCAGCTATAGTTTTCAATTGCAGTCTTTAACGGTTATCCGGTTTGGATTAAGCAGTTTGAAAGGGAGTCGCCGGGATTTTGTGACGGAGATTTTGCAGGAGCGCAAGAAAAATGGGCCCTTCACTTCTTTTGATCAATTTTTGACCCGCATTGATCGGAAGTGGTTGAAGGAAGAAGTCTTGCGCCCGTTGATTGAAATCGGTGCATTTGATGAATTGGAACCTCATCGCCGGCAATTGGCATCAGAAATAACAGGGAAAATCCAAAATGTTCAGTACAGCGGCGGCAGTCTTGATTTGCTGGATGTGATGACGTTGAAAGCACATGAGGTTCAGGAATATCAACTGGAAGAAAAATTGGCGTTGGAAGAAAAGTATCTAGGCGTCTATCTATCCGGGCATCCGGCAGAACAATTTACCCGTGTGCAACGGGCAAAAGGAGTTCGTAACGTAACCGAGATTCTGCCAAATCAAAAAATTCATCTATTGCTTTACTTGCGGGAAATTCGAGAGATTCGAACAAAAAGAGGCGAGCAGATGGCTTTTATTGAAGGAAACGATGCCAGTGGGGAAGTCTCGGTAACGATTTTTCCAGAGTTGTATCGCCAGATTCGCGGAATTATTTCAGAAAATGCGGTAGTGTATGTCGAAGGAAAAGCGGAGGTCAGCAAATATAACGGCGAAATACAGGTGATTGCTGACAAGGTAGAATTAGCAGCGACAATCGAAGCGGCGATTCCTCAAGTAACTTGTTACTTGCGAATCACGGACGAAAAAGAGGAGCCGGATCGTTTGAACCAACTGTATCGGTTGATTCAAGAAAATATTGGACCGATTCCTGTGGTATTGTACTATGCAGCAAGTGAAAAAAAACGGATACTAAATGAAGAGTATTGGGTTACCGATAAGCCCTTGTTTAAAAAGCAGTTAGGGGAATTATTGGGAACAGAAAATGTTGTTTTCAAGTAATTTTCAGCAAAAAATTAATCTTGTTTTCATTTTTTGCGATTAATTACACGTAATTCAAGACAAGGACCAAATTTAATGTTAAAATGTAACTCGTGATTAATGCCAAAATGGTATTACTTAGGGCGACCTAAGAAAAGTATAATTAATGAGGTGAATGTGTAAATGAAGCGCATCGGAATCTTGACTAGTGGTGGAGATGCCCCAGGTATGAACGCAGCCATTCGCGCTGTGACCCGCAAAGCCATTTTTGATGGCCTTGAAGTATACGGAATCAATTACGGTTTTGCCGGATTGGTTGCCGGAGACATTCGTCGTTTAGACGTGGCTGATGTTGGTGATAAGATCCAACGAGGAGGAACCTTCTTATATTCTGCGCGTTATCCAGAATTTGAATTTGAAGAAGGACAATTGAAAGGTATCGAACAATTGAAAAAATTCGGTATTGAAGGATTAGTTGTTATTGGCGGCGATGGTTCTTATCATGGCGCAATGGCACTGACAAAACGTGGATTTCCAGCAGTAGGTATCCCAGGAACAATCGATAATGATATTCCAGGAACTGATTTTACTATCGGTTTTGATACAGCAATCAACACAGTTTTGGAATCACTTGACCGCATTCGCGATACAGCGACTTCCCATGTTCGGACATTCGTGATCGAAGTAATGGGACGCGGAGCTGGAGATATTGCGTTATGGTCTGGTGTTGCCGGCGGTGCTGATGAAATCATCATTCCAGAACACGAATTTGATATGGCAACTGTTGCCAAACGAATTCAAGAAGGTCGCGACCGCGGCAAGAAACACTGCTTGATCGTTTTAGCTGAAGGTGTCATGGGCGGTAATGAATTTGCTGAAAAACTTTCAGAATATGGCGATTTCCATACACGGGTTTCTATTTTGGGACACGTTGTTCGTGGGGGTTCACCAAGTGCCCGTGATCGTGTTTTAGCCAGCAAGTTTGGTGCTTTTGCCGTTGATTTGTTAAAAGAAGGCAAGGGCGGTCTATGTATCGGTATTGAAGACAACAAAATGGTTGCTGCCGATATTATCGATACCTTGGAAAACAATAAACACAAACCAGATGTTTCACTGTATGATTTGAATAAGAAATTGTCATTCTAATTTGCAGCCTAACCCCGTAAAAAAGCTTAACAGCTATTTTAAATAAAGAATAGGAGCGTTCAGTAATGAAAAAAACTAAAATCGTTAGTACTTTAGGACCAGCAAGTAATAGCGTAGAGATTATTTCTCAACTTATCGAATCAGGAGCTAATGTATTTCGTTTCAACTTCTCTCATGGAGATCATGAAGAACAATTAGGTCGTATGACTCTTGTTCGTGAAGCCGTTCAAAAAACAGGTAAAGATGTAGCCCTTCTTTTAGATACAAAGGGTGCAGAAATCCGTACAACCGTTCAAGGAACACCTGACGGAAAAATCAAATTTGAAATCGGCGATGTTGTTCGTATTTCAATGGATGGCGAACATGTTGGATCAAAAGAAAAAATTGCGGTAACTTACCCTGGTTTGTTCCACGATGTACACGTTGGCGGACACGTATTGTTCGATGACGGCTTGATCGACATGAAAATCATCGAAAAAGATGAAGCAACAAATGAAATCGTTACTGAAGTACAAAATGCTGGTATCTTAGGTTCTCGTAAAGGGGTTAACGCTCCTGGCGTATCTATCAGCCTACCTGGTATCACTGAAAAAGATGCGGACGATATTCGTTTTGGTTTAGATAACGATATCAACTTTATCGCTGCAAGCTTTGTTCGTAAAGCACAAGACGTTTTAGATATTCGTCAAATTTTAGAAGAAAAAGACATGACGCATGTTCAAATCTTCCCTAAAATTGAATCACAAGAAGGAATCGACAATATCGACGAAATCATCAAAGTTTCTGACGGTATCATGATTGCTCGTGGGGACATGGGTGTTGAAATTGCGCCTGAATTGGTTCCTATGGTTCAAAAACGAATCATCCAAAAATGTAATGCTGCCGGTAAAGCAGTTATTACAGCAACTCAAATGTTAGAATCCATGCAAAAAAATCCTCGTCCAACACGCGCAGAAGCATCTGACGTTGCCAATGCCGTATTTGACGGAACTGATGCTACAATGCTTTCTGGTGAATCAGCAAATGGTGATTACCCAGTTCAATCTGTTGCTACAATGGCTCGTATCGACCAAGAAGCAGAAAAAGCTTTGTCAGAACTTGGTTCATTCCAAATCAACGAATTTGATAAAACAGACGTAACAGAAACAATTGGTTTGTCTGTTGCTCGCGCTGCGAAAAACTTAGGCGTGAAAACAATCGTTGCTGCAACTGAATCAGGTTACACAGCAAAAATGATTTCTAAATACCGTCCAGACGCTGATATCTTGGCTGTTACATTTGACGAACGCACAAAACGCGGTTTGATGATGAACTGGGGTGTTTATCCAACAGTTGCTGAAAAACCATCAACAACAGACGAAATGTTCGATCTAGCTGCTAAAAAAGCTGTTGAACTAGGTTTTGCTAAAGAAGGCGACTTGATTTTGATTACTGCTGGTGTTCCAGTTGGTGAACGTGGAACAACAAACGTTATGAAAATTCAAATGATCGGTTCAAAACTTCTTGAAGCACAAGGCGTAGGCCAAAAATCAGTTGTTGCGAATGCCGTTGTTGCTCATTCAGCTGAAGAAGCAAATGCAAAAGCAAAAGACGGAATGGTTCTTGTTGTTCCAACAACAGATAAAGAATACATGCCTGCTTTTGAAAAAGCAGCTGCAGTTATCGTTGAAGAAGGCGGTTTGACTTCTCATGCAGCCGTTGTTGGGATCGCAAAAGACATCCCAGTTATTGTTGGTGCAAAAGAAGCAACAGCAACGATTGAAGATGGCGAATTGATTACCGTTGATTCTCGTCGTGGAATCGTTTATCGTGGCGAAACAACAGCTATCTAATAACAAAATAGTAGGGCTTTAGTGCAGGAAAAACTGTGCTTAGAACCGTTTTGTTGAATGTAGCGAAACAGTTGTCTTTTAGACAGTTGTTTCGCTTTCTTTATTGGATGGTTCAAACAAAAAAGCTTGGATTTAATGGAGAAAACGCTTAGCAAAAGAACGAAACAGGGTGTCAAGAAAATTTCATTGACAAAGAAAAATATGCCCTGTATAATAGCTTTTGTTGCTTAGAGGTGATGAAGAAATGAAATGGTCTTTATTGGAATTAAAAAAACACCAAGAGACACCCCTTCTTTTTTCCGATACGCTGGAACTAAAAAGCGAATTGATGGAAAGAGATAATCAAATACTTGATGTTGCTCCTATTGCGGTTGATGGTTTGCTGACAGTCAGCTCGTCTGAATATTTAGTACACTATTCGATACGTACGGTGCTCACAGTACCTTCTTCCAGAAGTCTGGAACCTGTTGCTTTCCCAATGGATTTGACTGTTGACGAAATCTTCATGACACCAGAGCAGTACCAACATCGTTCAGAAGCGTTTCCAGAAGAAGATGTCCTGATTTTAGAAACTCAGACATTAGATCTTTTTGAATCAGTTATGGACAATATTCTGTTAGCTATTCCGTTGCAGGTTTTATCTGAAGAGGAACAACAGGCCACCGAACTTCCGAAAGGCAGTGACTGGGTCGTTCTTTCTGAAGAAGAATATTTGCGTCAGAAAGAGGCGACAGAACCTAAAATTGATCCTCGTCTTGCCAAGTTATCTGAATTATTGGATCATCCAGAAGATGACGAAAAGTAAGATTGGAATAAATGAACAGCAAATTTGCTGTTTTGACTAAACAAGGAGGTGTAACACAATGGCAGTACCAGCTAGAAGAACGTCAAAAGCGAAAAAAGCAAAACGTCGTACACATTACAAATTGACGATCAACGGTTTGAACGAATGTCCAAACTGTGGTGAATTGAAGAAGAGCCATCACGTATGTGCAAACTGCGGTTACTACGATGGTAAGGATGTAGCAACAAAAGAAGCATAATTCTCTTTTTTTCAGAAAAGAGAACCCAACCCCCAAGACTAACCATGGAGTCTTGGGGGTTTTTGATCTTTTTTCATATTTCTAGTAGTGATTGGTTTAATTGATTTTTGTTTTAGGCTATAATAAAAAAGATAAAATGCTTCAAGGAATTAGGAGGAATGGAAATGACAAAACAGCAAATCGGTGTTGTCGGCATGGCCGTCATGGGAAAAAACTTGGCGCTGAATATTGAAAGCCGCGGTTATTCTGTCGCATTGTTCAATCGTACAGGTTCAAAAACAGAAGCTGTCGTAAAGGAACATCCAGATAAAAATTTTAAAGCGACCTATACAATAGAAGAATTTGTTGATTCAATCGAAAAACCTCGCAGAATTTTGCTGATGGTAAAAGCCGGAGCAGCAACAGATGCGACAATTCAAGAATTATTGCCTCATTTAGACAAAGGCGATGTTTTGATTGACGGTGGGAATACTTTCTTCAAGGATACCATGAGAAGAAATGAAGAATTGGCAAACTCAGGAATCAACTTTATCGGAACTGGTGTTTCTGGTGGAGAAGAAGGTGCGTTAAAAGGGCCATCCATCATGCCTGGCGGGCAAAAGGAAGCCTACGATTTAGTAGCACCAATCTTAGAACAAATCTCGGCTAAAGCAGAAGATGGTGCGCCATGTGTGACTTATATTGGACCAAACGGCGCCGGGCACTATGTAAAAATGGTGCATAACGGTATTGAATATGGAGACATGCAGTTGATTGCTGAATCCTATGATTTGATGAAAAATATTCTTGGGTTAAGTGTTGATGAAATGGCAGAAATTTTCAAAGAATGGAACCAAGGCGAACTAGACAGCTATTTGATTGAAATCACAGCAGATATTTTGACTAGAAAAGACGATCTTGGCACCGGCCAACCAATCGTAGATGTCATTTTAGATGCAGCTGGAAACAAAGGAACCGGAAAGTGGACTAGCCAAAGTGCATTAGACCTAGGTGTACCACTCCCATTGATTACTGAATCAGTCTTTGCCCGCTACATTTCTGCCTATAAAGAAGAACGGGTGAATGCAAGCAAAATTCTACCAAAACCTGTTTATGAATTTTCTGGCGACAAAAAGGAATTGATTGAAAAAATTCGTGAAGCATTGTATTTCAGCAAAATCATGAGTTATGCTCAAGGATTTGCTCAATTACGGGTTGCTTCAAAAGAATTTGACTGGGAACTGCCATTTGGTGAAATTGCTAAAATTTGGCGGGCTGGTTGTATCATTCGAGCACAATTTTTGCAAAAGATTACGGATGCCTATGAAAAGACACCGGATCTTGAAAACTTGTTGTTAGATGATTACTTTGTTGAAATCACGAAGAAATACCAACAAGCCGTACGGGAAGTTGTTGCGTTAGCTGTTCAGGCGGGCGTACCAGTACCAACCTTCTCATCAGCGATTGCATATTTTGATTCGTATCGTTCCGATCGTTTGCCAGCGAATATGATCCAAGCACAACGGGATTATTTTGGTGCACATACCTACGAACGGACGGATCGTGAAGGCATTTTCCACTACAGCTGGTATCACGAAGAATAATCAATCAAAAACAGACAAGAGGTACCGAAAACTGATAAGTTTTCGCGTACCTCTTTTTTAATCGTTTCTTTCATGATAAAATGGCTATAGCATTTTAATAACTAAATAAAAATTGGACAATTTTTTTAGAATAAAAAGAGAGAAGGATTAAAATACAAATGAGTAATATTCTAATCATTGAAGATGAAAAGAACTTGGCGCGTTTTGTAGAATTGGAATTGAAACATGAGGGGTATAATGCAGAAGTCCACTACAATGGACGAACAGGGTTAGATGCTGCATTAAATAATGATTGGGATGCCATTTTACTAGACTTGATGTTGCCGGAATTAAACGGCTTGGAAGTTTGCCGCCGTGTCCGCCAAGTAAAAAACACACCGATTATCATGATGACAGCACGGGATTCAGTAATCGACCGAGTTTCTGGCTTAGACCATGGTGCAGATGATTATATCGTCAAACCATTTGCCATTGAAGAATTATTGGCACGTTTGCGTGCATTGTTGCGCCGAATTGATATTGAAGGCGATAAGAATGTCGCAAAACAAACTACAATTACCTACCGGGATTTAACGATTGAAAAAGAAAATCGGGTGGTCCGCCGCGGCAATGAAGTTATTGAATTGACAAAACGCGAATACGAACTGCTTTTAACATTGATGGAAAATGTCAATGTCGTATTGGCACGTGATGTATTGCTTAACAAAGTTTGGGGTTACGAGACAGAAGTGGAAACGAATGTCGTTGATGTTTATATTCGTTACCTACGTAACAAAATCGATGTTCCCGGAGAAGAAAGCTACATCCAAACAGTCCGCGGAACTGGTTATGTGATGCGTTCGTGATCAAATTTAAAGAAAAGATCTCTTCGAAAGGACTAAAAGGCCCATCTTTGACTATCAAATGGGCTTTTGCTAGTTCTTTCTTTATATTTGTCGTTTTTACGATTTTTGCCGTGATTACCTATAAATCTTCTGTCAATCTGATCGTGGCGAAAGAACGGAAAAATGTGGAACAAACAATCTCTGGTGTTGCCTCACGTCTAGCCAATGCAGACAGTGAGCTGACTTTGCTGAATACCTATCGAAATTTGACCAATAATTCTTCAGATGAAAGCAGTCTTTATGATCGAACATCGACGGTTGAAGGAAACCTAATGAAAATTGATCCCTTCATTTCTGAGTTGGGACAAGATGCTTTGAGTTTATATGTCTATAACCTTGAAGAAAAGCTGGTTTTCAAAACCCATTCGGAGAGTCTGAACTTATTTCAGGAAAAAAGAAAAGATCCTACCATAATTACGCTTAATGGAATCACCGGATTTTTATCAATTCAACCGATTTATTCAAAAGATACCACCCATAAAATCGGCTATGCACAAACTTTCTATGAACTATCCTCTTTTTATGAGATTCGCAGTAAGCTTTTGTTTACTCTGATTGTTCTTGAAGTAATTTCGCTCATTTTGAGCAGCATATTGGGTTTCTTCCTTTCGGCCTATTTCCTCAAACCTTTGAAAGTTTTGCGGGATACAATGGATACCATCCGAAAAGATCCAGAATCAGACGCCCACATGCCGGAGATCAATACGAATGACGAGTTAGCCGATTTAGCTGAAATTTTTAATGAGATGCTGGATCGAATGCGCACCTATATCGAACAGCAAAAACAATTTGTCGAAGATGTTTCCCACGAGTTGCGAACACCAGTGGCAATCATGGAAGGTCATCTGAGTATGTTGCAACGCTGGGGCAAAGATGATCCGGAAGTTTTGGATGAATCAATTGCAGCAAGCGTTCAAGAACTGAGACGTATGAAGAGCCTTGTTCAGGAAATGCTCGACCTATCTCGTGCAGAACAAGTGGATATCCAATATACTCATGAAACAACCAATGCAAAAGAAGTCACTTATCAAGTATTCAATAATTTTAAAATGCTCTATCCGGAATTTACATTTACCTTAGATGACGATTTAACGGATGAAGCCATTTTAAGCATCTACCGCAATCACTTTGAACAAATCATCATCATTATTCTGGATAATGCTGTGAAATATTCCACAGAACGAAAAGAAGTCCATATTTCGATTTCTAGACAGGGGAATGAATTTGAATTAGCCATCCAGGACTTTGGCGAAGGTGTTTCTGAGGAAGATTTGAATAAGATATTTAATCGATTCTATCGGGTTGATAAAGCTCGTGCCCGAACCAAAGGCGGCAATGGCTTAGGCCTATCAATAGCGAAACAACTTCTTGCCAGCTATAAAGGGCGAATCGCAGCCGAAAGCGTCGTAGGTCAAGGGACCATTTTTAGAATTTATATCCCAATTCAACACAAAAAATAAAAAAGAAACAGTCAAAAACGGATGGCTCCTCTTCAAATGAGAGTCTCCCAACTGGCTGTTTTTTTGTTGGATACAAAAAGCTCACTCTTTTTAGATAAAATCAATTGAAAAAAATACGAATGATAATATTTTTAAGACAGTTATCGTTTGATAATTATACGCAAAACCAGTGTATTTACTAGATATATCAAAAGATAATTCGTTTTATAAAAAAAACAAAATTCTTCGCAGTTTTCAGTTGATTTTTGTGATTATACTTGCTATATTATTAAATGTTCCGATGTGAGCGGGGCGAAAAAGAATTACCACTTATTTTAAAAATAGTTGTTGACTATCAAAAATATCCGTGGTAATATAACAAAGTCGTTTTAATTAAATAGTTCTCAATGCTGATTTAACAGCAAAAATTATTTAAAATGTTGTTGACAAATAACAATTAATACGATAAACTTACAGAGTTGTGTTGAGTTCTTCGGTAGCTTTGCCGATTAACAAAAATCTTCAACTTTTAAAGAAAATCATTGACAATCGCTTGTCAATCTGATATGATTTAAAAGTTGCTGAAACAACGCAGTAGACCTTTGAAAACTGAACAAAGCAAGCAAACGAACCAAAATGTGTAAGGTGCTTCTTTTAGTAGAAGCAACAGAAACATGCA